>NZ_JAFBIV010000002.1 GCF_021531915.1 Oscillibacter valericigenes
CATGTGCCCAACAACCCACAACACGGATATTTTCAGGCAGTTTGTGGTAGCCCTGGTATCCATCTGCATGAAGAGCTTGCATTTTTCGTCACGGCACCGTATACTGAAACAAAAAACGAGGGAGGTTCCCCATGCAACGATTTTCCATCATTGTGGGCGATATCACAGAATCAAAGGTTGACGCCATCGTCAACGCCGCCAACACCACTCTGCTGGGCGGCACCGGCGTGGACGGCGCCATCCACCGGGCCGCTGGCCCGGATCTGCTGGCGGAATGCCGGACCCTGGGCGGCTGCGAGACCGGAAAAGCCAAGATTACAGCGGGCTACCGCCTGCCCGCCAAATACGTCATCCACACCCCCGGCCCCATCTGGCGGGGCGGCAAGGAGAACGAGGCCGCCCTGCTGGCCTCCTGCTACCGCTCCTGTCTGGAGTTGGCCGCTGAAAAGGGTCTGCGGACCGTGGACTTCCCCTCCATCTCCACCGGGGTCTACCGCTACCCCCTCTCCCAGGCTGCCTCTGTGGCCCTGTGGGCCATCATGGACTTTCTGCGGCAGCATGACCTGCCGGAGCAGGTCCGCATGGTCTGTCACACCCCCGAAGCCGCCAACGTTTATCGCCAGATCTGGAACATGTGGTTCGCCAGCACCAAGGCCGAGCGTATGGAGACCGTCGAATAAAGCAGGATAGACAAAAACCAGCGTGTGCCGCCACGGCACACGCTGGTTTTTGTCTCACTGTATTACTTTTTGAAGTCCCGGCAGACAGTATGGATGGTCAGTGCAGCCAGGGCAGTCCGCTGCCGGATGGAGGAGATGGACACATGCTCCTCCATGGTGTGGATGCCCACTTCCATGGCCGACAGGGCATCCACAGCGGGAACACCAAAGGAGGAGATCCAGGCTGCGTCCGTGGCACAGGGGTCGGAAATCTCCACAGGAGAGAGCCCCAGCTGCTCTGCCGCCGCGGCTACGCAGCCGTACAGTCGGCCGCTGTCCTCCGTGCGCTCCATGGCGGGGAACAGGGTGTGCCAGGTCACATCCACCGTGCAGCCCTCCACCGTCACCTGCTCCGGCATGGAGCGGAGGTTTTCCTCCACAAGTCCGAAGTCGGCATTGGTGGGCATACCCGCCACGCAGAACTGTCCATGGGCCTCTCCGGCCACCACGCCGTTGGGCCGGCCGCCGGAAATGGGGGCCACATTGTAGTAGATCTTCTTCTCCATGTCGTTGAAGGAGTACAGCCGGACGATCTGCTGGGCCAGCTCATGGACCGCGCTGTATCCCTCCAGATAGGCGTTGCCGGCATGGGCCTCCTTACCGGTCACATGGATGTCGCCCAGGATGACGCCCCGGCGGGCCGTCACGAATGCGGAGTGTCCGTCCTGCTCCCGTCCGCCCTCGAAGACCAGGGCGCAGTCGGCGGTCTCCGCCTCCCGGGCAAAGAGCTTCTGTCCGGAGCCGGAGCCGATCTCCTCGTCGCAGTTGAAGAGGTAGGTCAGTTCCCAGGGCGGCAGCAGGCCCGCTTCCTTCAGGATCAATGCGCCGAACAGAGAGATCAGGACACCGCTCTTGCAGTCGCCCACGCCCAGGCCCCAGGCCCAGTCGCCGTCAATGTGGAAGGGGTGCTGGGCAGCGGAGCCCACGGGGAATACCGTATCCAGATGGGCCATCAGCAGCAGCTTTCCGGCAGGTTTCCCCTGGGGCTGCACTCTGGCCGCCAGATGGGTGCCGAGCCCCGGCTCATAGACCTCCTCCACCTGGGCGCCCAGTTCCTCCAGAACAGGGCGCAGCAGTTCGATCACCTGCCGATTCCCCTGCTCATGGCCGCTGCAGCTGTCCAGGGCACAGAGCTGCTCCAGAAGCCCCAGAATCCGGGGCAGTGCCCGTTCCGCGCCCTCCAGAGCAATTGTTTTCAATTCCTTGTCCATGGCTCACTCCCCCAGCAGGTCCACCATGACCTCCGCGGGATCAAAAGTGGATTCAATCATACCGGTGCTATAGAGCCAATCGATGTTCTCCTGCCACACCGCCGCGTCCTGGGACAGGAAGGGAGTCCCCTCTTTCTCCATAATGGGCAGCAGCACGTCAAAGCTCTTCTTCTCCACGGATTCCGTCAGGGGGAAATTCTCCGTGTTCTGATTATTCATCATCAGCTGCAGGGCACCGTCGGGATCGGCCTGCATGTCGTCAAAGCCTTTTTCACAGGCCCGCAGGAAGCGGGTGTACTTATCCCGGTTCTTCTCCAGCTGGCCCTCGCCGGTGACCAGCATTAGGGCGTAGTAATTGGGAACACCGTAGTCCGTCAGCTTCATGTAGTCCATGGGGAAGCCCTCTTCCTCCAGGGCGGGGATCTCATGGTTGATGAAGCAGCCGTAGGTGGCGTCCACGTTGCCGGTGGTCATGGAGCTCATCAGGTCAAAGCCCACGTCGATCATCTCCACGTCATCCAGCGTGGCACCCACGGACTGAAGCAGCTGATTCACGGCCACTTCAGCGAAACGGGTGCCGGAGTAGCCGATGGTCTTGCCCACCAGGTCAGCAGGCTGGGTGATGTTCTTCTCCTTCAGAGAGGCCATGATGCTGATGGGCTCCTGGACCACAGCGCCCAGCACCTTGACGGGAACGCCCTCATTGGCCTTGGCGATGATGGTGTCCTCTTGGTAGTAAAAGCCAATGTCCGCCTTTCCCGCCGCCGTCATGGTCAGAGGATCGGTGGTGTTGGAGGGAAAGAGGACGTTCACCTGCAGACCCTCATCGGCAAAGTAGCCCTTGTCAATGGCCTCATAGATAAAGGCATGGACGGCGTTGGGATACCAGTCCAGCACCACATCCACGGTCTCCGGTTTTTCCTCCTTGCCGCTCTTTTCCGGAGCGGCGCTGCAGCCCGCCAGCAGCAGGCAGACCAGCAGCAATGCAACGATTCGTTTCATACGATATCTCCTTTATATCACTCAGGATTCGCCCCGCCAGCGGACCAGCCGCTTCTCCAGCAGGGACACGATTCCCACTGTCACCATAGCTGTCACCGACAGCAGCACGATGGGCGAAAAGACGCCGGCACCGTCCAGCTGGGTCATCATCCGGCGGGAGAAATACCCCAGGCCGCTCTGCGCCCCCAGCCATTCGCCGATGGCGGCGCCGATGATGCTCATGGGCACAGCCATTTTCACGGCGGAGAAAAAGTACGGCAGGGCGCAGGGCACCTTTACCTTCCAATAGATATCCCGCTTGGTGGCTCCGTAGGTCAGCAGCAGCTCTGCCATCTCCACCTTGGCGGAGCGCAGGCCATCGTACACCGTGATGGTGATGGGGAAAAAGGTGATCAGAATGGTCACCAGCACCTTGCTCCAGATGCCGTAGCCGAACCACAGGACAAACAGCGGCGCGATGGTAGTGGTGGGGATGGTCTGGGAGGCCACCACCACCGGGTAGAGCGCCTTCTGCCAGAAGGGGCTCACGTCCATCAGCACCGCCAGTCCCAGGCCTAGTACCAGGGAGATGGCCAGGCCGATGAGGGTAACCTCCATGGTGGCCGGCAGGTGGACGGTGAACAGGATGACACGCAGCTCCCACAACTTCCGCAGGATTTGCATGGGCGTGGGCAGGATGTAAGACGCGTCGATCTTCATGGCCCCCAGCTGCCACAGCATCAGCAGGGCAAACAGGAACAGCAGGGCCGGAAGATTGCCTTTACAAGCCTTCTTCATGGCGTCACCTGCTTTCTCAGCATGTCCACCAGCTGCTCCCGCAGCCCCACGATCTCCGGCTGCGACAGGTCCTGCCGGGTGCGGGGATAGTCCATGGGGACGGGGATCTCCCGCAGGGAGCGGATGGGGGTGGACTCCACCACCAACACACTGGAGGAGAGGAAAACAGCCTCCTCCACGTCATGGGTGATGAAGAGGATGGTCTTTTTGTGCCGCTGCCACTGATCCAGCAGCCACTCCTGCATAGAGATACGGGTCAGGAAATCCAGGGCGGAGAAGGGCTCGTCCAGCAGCAGCAGGTCGCTGCCGGTCAGCATGGTGCGGGCAAAGGCCGCCCGCTGGCGCATACCGCCGGAGAGCTCCTGGGGCATTTTGTCCCGGCAGCCCTCCAGACCCACATCCGCCAGCGCCGCGTCGATCAGCTCCCGCCGCTCCTGCTTGGTGGTTCCTCCCTGAATCTCCAGGGGCAGGGCCAGGTTTTCACCGATGGTGCGCCAGGGGAACAGCAGGTCCTTCTGGGGCATGTAGCCGCAGTAGTGCTTCTGCTCCGTGATGGGGACGCCCCCCACCCGGATGGTGCCGCCCTTGGGCTGCAGCAGGCCGTTGGTCATGCGGAAGATGGTGCTCTTGCCGCAGCCGCTGACACCGATGATGCAGTGGAAAGACCCTGGCTCCACAGAGAAGGACAACTGGTCGATGATGTCGAAATCCTCACTGGGGTACTGGTAGGAGACCCGCTCAAATTCCAGAATGCTCATTGGCGCAGTTCCCATGCCATGTCCCAGAAGCCCAGCTCATAGCGGCTGCAGTTGACGAAAATATCCGTCAGGTGGGCGATCTGGTCCTCGGTTGCGTCGGTGGCCAGTTCGTCCATCAGCTCGATCAGGGCCTGATTGGTGGCGGCATAATCCTCAGAGGCGTAGCCCTGGATCCACTCCCCGTAGAAGGGATGGTCCGCTGCGCCAGGGATGGCTGCCAAAGCCTGACCGATCTCCGCGTAGCTCCAGGAGCAGGCCAGGATAGAGGCCACGATCTCCATAGGACCGCCGGTGTGGGCCACGGAGAGCATGTAGTTGGTATAGGACAAATTGTCCAGAGCAGGCTTCACGGCAAAGACCTGCTCCTCGGTAATGCCCAGCCGCTTCATATAGGCCCGGTGGATGTTCATTTCCCCGTTCAGGATGGCATCCACATTCTTGGAGAAGGTCCGCATCAGCTCGGGGTCTCTCGCCTTCACCACGCCCAGAGCGAATACCCGGGCGTAATCAAAGAGGTAGAGATAGTCCTGCAGCATAAAGTGCCGGAACTTTTCCACATCCAGCGTGCCGTCGCCGATACCGGTGACGAAAGGGTGGTGCAGGCATGTTTCCCACACCGGGTCCGCCGCCTGCCGCAGACGGGCGGAAACAGACAGGCCGCTCATGCGTTCTCCTCCTCTATGTAGTTGCTCTTCAGGTCAAAGAGGTGGTTCATGGGTCCCCGGCCCTTGCCCAGATCCAGCATGGCTGCCAGTGCCCCGGAGATGTAGGCCTTGGCGCCCTCCACAGCCGCTTCCAGGTCCATACCCTTGGCCAGATTGGAGGCGATGGCGCTGGAGAGGGTGCAGCCGGTGCCGTGGGTATTGGGATTGTCGATGCGGCGGCCTTTGAACCAGCGGGCATGGCCGTCCTTCCATAAAAGGTCGTTGGCGTCGTTCAGGTCGTGTCCGCCCTTGCAGAGGACGGCACAGCCGTACCGTTCACTGATGGCCCGGGCGGCAGTCTCCATGGCGGCAGGACTTTCGATCTTCATGTCCGCCAGGATCTCCGCCTCCGGGATGTTGGGGGTCAGGACCTCCGCCAGGGGCAGCAGCTTCTCCGTCAGGGCGCCGATGGCGTCATCCCTCAGCAGCTTGGAGCCGGAGGTGGCCACCATCACCGGGTCCACCACGATGTGGCGGGCGCCGTACTTGGTCAGCTTGTCCGCGATCACAGTGATCAGGTCCGCGGAGGACACCATGCCGATCTTGACCGCGTCGGGGAAGATATCGGTGAATACGGCGTCCAGCTGATTGGCGAGGAATGCGGGGGTGGATTCCAAAATGTCTGTGACGCCGGTGGTGTTCTGGGCAGTCAGGGCCGTGATGGCGCTCATGGCAAAAATGCCATGGGCGGACATGGTCTTGATGTCTGCCTGGATACCGGCGCCTCCGCTGGAATCGCTTCCAGCGATCGTCAATGCTGTTCTCATAGAGATTCTCCTTTCTGTTTATACAGCATTCGTTTTATAGAGCGACGGAAGGTGGTGCCCCCAATCCGCCGCTGAAAAACCGGCAGATGCCGGATTTTTCCACAGTTCCGTGATTTCAGCCGCTCAATGGCGGTGCTTGGTGATCTTCTGGTCGATGGTCAGGACTTCGCCCTCCGGCTCATAGTCCACCTTGATGTTGGTGCAGACCTCCGGCGCGCCCGCCCGGACCGCCACCTTCTGACATTCCTTGGCAATGTCCATCAGCTGGTCCATGTCGTCGCCCTCGATGGCCGTCTCAAAGGGGCCCACCTCATACCGCAGGCCGGTGCTCCTGATATAGTCGATGACCTCGTCCACAATGCGGACCAGCTCCTCTTTATCGCTCACCTGGGGCAAAATCTGAATGGCAATGCTTGCTTTCATATCTCATTTCTCCTGTTCAACGTTTGATCTCTTCCGCCGCTGCTCTCCAGTCCCGGACGGTCTCGTCCGCCAGGGCGGTCAGCTCGCTCCAGTGTCCCTCGCCGCTGGCGTCCCAGACGCCCACGGTGTAAAAACCCGCGTCCTTTGCCGTCCGCAGGGCGAACATGGCATCCTCAAAGACTGCTGTCTCGGCCGGGGCAGAACCCAGACGCCGGGCCGCCTCCAAAAAAACATCGGGCCGGTCCTTGCCGGCGCCCACCGCGTCGCAGCTGAGGAGGAACTCCAAATCCTCCAGCACGCCCAGCCGCTTCAGGCAGGCCCGGGCCAGAGGCTCCGGCGTGGCGGTGGCCACACACATCCTTGTTCCCCGCTCTTTCAGCGCGGCCAGATAGTCCGCCGCACCGGGTTTCAGGGGGATGTCGGAGCGGTAGTGCTCATCCATGACGGCGTTCATCTCCGCCGCCACGGATTCCGGTGTCCCCGGCAGTCCGAAGGTCTCGATAAACAGGGCAGAGGACTCCGCCATGGTCATGGCCTTGATGCGCTCCAGCACCTCGTCCATGCCCTCTGTGACACCCTGGGCCGTCAGGTACTCCCGCCCCAGCCGCTGCCAGTAGACCATGGAATCCACCAGGGTGCCATCCATGTCGAAAACAGCGTAAGGCTTATTCATGGGCAGCCACCATCTGTGCCGACAGCTTCCGCAGCTCCGCCGTGGCCCGACCGGGGTCCTGGGCCCCGAAAATGGCGGACACCACCGCCACACCGTCCACGCCGCTACCGGAGAGTTTTAAGATATTGCCCGCGCTGATGCCGCCGATGGCCACCACGGGAATGGAGACGGCATTGCTGATGCGCCGCAAAAGCTCCGTCTCCATGGGCTTGGCGTCCTTCTTGGTGCTGGTGGGGAACACTGCGCCCACGCCGATATAATCGGCGCCTGCCTGTTCGGCGGCGATCGCCTGCTCCACCGTTCCGGCGGAGATGCCCAGAATCTTGTCCGGCCCGATGATGGCCCGGATGTCCCGGCCCTTGATGTCGCTCTGGCCCACATGGACGCCGTCGGCACCGCACTGCAGGGCGATCTCCACGCTGTCGTTCACCACAAAGGGCACACGGTAGGCGCTGCACAGAGCCTTCAGCTTCTCGGACTCCTCCTCAAAGCTGGCCTCGTCCAGGTCCTTTTCCCGGATCTGCAGGAAGGTGGCGCCGTTCTGCAGCACCTTCTCCGCAACATCCACCAGACTCTCGCCCTCCTTCAGCCACATCCGGTCCGTCACCGCGTACAGCAGCATGGACGAGCGAATTTCATCCTTCGTAAATTTCATATCGAACTCCTCCGTTCAGTTGTTCTTCCGTCAGATTGAATACCGCGTCGATCAGGTCGGTGCGGAAGGTGGCGTTTCCGGTGCCGTTTTGCAGCCGCCGCGCCTCCGCCAGGTCCCCCGTCACACCCATGGCGGCGATAGCTCCGCAGGCGGCCTCAAAGGGATGGTCCGGGTCCGCGCCGCAGAAGGCGCCCAGCATGGCCGTCAGCATACAGCCGCTGCCGGTGATGCGGGCCATGGTGGCACAGCCGTTCCGCAAAAGGATCGTCCGTTCACCGTCCGTCACCACGTCAATGGGGCCGGACACCGCCGCCACAGCCCCGGTCTGTTTTGCCAGCAGGCGGGCGGTCTCCACGGTACGGGGCAGGTTCTCCTCTGTCACGGCATCCTCGCCGCTGACATCCACGCCGCTGCCGGCCCGCTCCCGCCGGGCCAGCGCCCGGATCTCCGAGGCGTTGCCCCGAATAACGGCGAATCGGACCCCCGCCAGCAGCCGGTCGGACTCCGCACGCCGCAGGGCCGTGTTGCCCGCCGCCACAGGGTCCAGCACCACCGGCCTGCCCAGCTCATTGGCCGCCTTGCCCGCGGACAGCATGGCGTCCACCGCAGCGATGGCCCCCAGGTTGCACACCAGTGCGGCAGCGCCCTGGACGGCCTCCGCAGCCTCCCGGAGGTCGTCTGCCATGGAGGGGGAACCTCCGGCGGCCAGAATGATGTTGGCGCAGTCGTTGACCGTGACAAAATTCGTGATGCACTGGACCAGGGGCGTCCGCTCCCGGACCAGGCTCAGCTGCTTTCCAAAATCCATGGTTTTCTCCTTTCAGCGCTCCAGCTCCTGCTTCATCCGGTTCAGCACACCAGTGCGCTTCAGCAGCACCAGCACCGCCGCGCCCATGGAGGCGCCCACGGCAGCAGAGGGGATGTAGAAGGGGATGAAGTAGAAGGGGGACTGGGCATCCAGGGCATAGAACATCTTAAACAGCGGGTAGGACGCCATGGCGCCGATAACGCCGGTGCCGATGATCTCTCCGATCCAAACGGACCACCAGGTCCCGAACTTCCGGTACAGCAATCCGCCCAAAATAGGGCCGAACATGGCGCCGGTGACGGAGCCGATATCCCGCCCGCACAGCATCCGCAGCACGCCGCACAGCGCTCCGGCGGCGCTGCCGTACCAGGGTCCCACCAGCACGGCGGCCAGCACGTTCACAAAATGCTGAAAGGGCGCCATGGCCGGAAAATACACAAAGGTATTCAGCACAAAGGCCAGGCAGGTGAACATGGCAGTCAGGACCAGCTTCCGGGTAGACAGTCGTCCGGCGCTCCCCAAGACAGGTCGATCCTTCTGGATATTCGTTTGTTGTTTCATGGCTTCACATTCCTCCTTTTGATTCGCTTCAGGAGCATCTGTGGTCATTGGAAGAAAAAAGCAGAGTCCCCCCTCACAAGGGGACTCTGCTCAAATTTCCATTGATCCGCCGCCTCACGGCCATCAGCCGCGAAACCGCGAAAAAATATCCGTTTTTCTTCGCATCCCTACGTTGGCATTACCCAAATCAGGTGAGGTCGAGGGAATACACCCTCCTCTCAGCCCTCTTCCGAGAACTCCCTTGCAAGGCACAGTATATGCCCGGAACGTCTGATTGTCAAGCCTTTATCAAACCTTTTCCGGAATGCGCGCCTTCTTTTCGCAGGAGCCCTTTGGCTTTTGGGGTTTGTGCCCGACAGCCAGCAGCAGGATACCAACGGCAGCAAGGGCCACGGCCCCGCCGATCCAAATGGTCGTTCCGCTCTCCGTTTTGACGAGGCACAGCTCCGCCGCGTTTGTCTCCAGCTCCGCACGCAGGTAGCTTCCCTCTTTGGTACAGGCGAGCTGGCGCCACGGTCCCTGCTCCGTCCGGCACCAGAGCTCCGCTTTTCGCACATTCTCCGGTTTCAGGACCCGCAAGGCAGTGAAGGGCGCACCGCCGTCCACGCTGACGGACTGGTGCAGCAGCACTTCACCCTTAGTCGCCGGGGTTTCCCCCTGCTCCTCAGATGTACGCAGCTCTGTCCCCGGTGCGAAGGTCCCCTCTGCCAAAATGCTGCCGTCCTCGTCGGACAGGGTGGTGACCCAGGGGGTGTAGACCGCCTTGATGGTATCATCGAAGGTCAGGGCCGTCCGGTCAAATTCCTCCCAGGCGCCGTAGAACCCCTCTTTCTCCGGTACAACAGGGATGTCATCCTCCCGGATGCCCTTGCCGTAAGAAAAGGAGACCTGTTTCACCGCCACATCATCCGCCGTGAAGGTCAGGGCAAAGGTCGAAAATTCCTCCGGGGCCCCCAGGTCCAACAGGTCTCCGTAAGCCACGGGCTCCGCCTGACCGGCATAGCTGATGCCGTCCACGCCGCCCAGGTCGTCACTGACAAAGTAGTTATCCGCCAGAGTCCCCTGGGTCTCTCCGGCGATAGCGCCGCTGTAAGCCGTTTCTTCCATACGCACCAGGGTCCGGCAGCCGCTCAGCTGATCCTCCGCCAGTCCGGCGATGCCGCCCACATGGCTGCCGCCGCTCAGGTCACATTTGGCCCAGCAGTCCCGGATAGGCACCGCGGACCGCCCGGCAATGCCGCCCACATAGGCGCCGCTGCTGCTCTCCACGCTGCCGTAGCCCTGACAACCGGTGATCACGCCCACCTCGGCACGGCCTACCACGCTGCCCACGCAATCCTTCCTGCCCGTTACCGCGGCGTGGTTGACGCACGCCCGCAACACCGCATGGGTGAGGTACTGGAAGTTGAGGGAGGCATCCCCCTGGCGGCTGATGTCGTCCTCCGGATCGAAATCCAACTCCACAGCCATGGAGCCGGCCACGCCGCCGGTGTTGACGTCTCCCTCAACACCCCCCCGGTTGACGCAGTCCGCCGCCGTGCCCATGGTGATGGAGTGATCCTCCTCCGAGGTATCCACCACCCGGTCCTCCTCTTCTTCTCCGCTGTCCCGCAGCAAATTTGTGATGACATCGAACTGGTCATTGATACGCCGCAGGTCGCCGCCCAGGGTATCTCCCACGCCGTCCGCCGTGGACTGCATGGACCGCAGTTCCTGAGACAGCCGGTCCAGCGTGGTGCTGAGGCTATCCTCCTTCTCATGGAAGGCACTGTCCAGCTTGGGGAACTCCAGTGCGGGCTGCTCCGTCTGCTCTTTCAAAAGTTCCTTCAATCCGCTCAGGGCGGAATCCATGGCGTCCCCGGCATCCTTCATGGTGCGCAGAGCCTTGCGGAACCGCTGGGAAGCCTCCTGCGCCTTGTCTCCCATATCTTCCCAGTGAGGAGCCGCGTCCTGGAGCCGGTCCAGGGCCTCCCGGATCTTCCCGGAGGCCGCCGTCATATGCTCCAGTGCTTCCTCCAGATGCTCCATCAGCGCCTGGAGGGCCTCCGGGTCCCCCGTAGCCCCCGGCAGCAGGCTCTCGCCGACGCCGCGGGCCGTGTCCACCGCCGATGCGCTCTCCCTCAGTGCCTTCCCCACCGTTTCCAGGGAAGTCGCTGCGTCCGCCGTCTCCTGCCAGCCGGGCTGGTCCTCCAGGTCCTCCGCCGCGTCCGTCACGTTACCCACGGTGTCCGCGGTCTCCTTCAGGGCATCCGATAGCTCTCCCAGCGCCTGATCCAACTCCTTTTCCGCCTCTCCAGTCTCTTTATCCAGGCCCACCGCTTCTTTCAAATGCTCCAGGGCTTCACCCACGGCGGCCATGGCCTGTTCTACCCGGTCAAAGGCCCCTCTCAGTTCCTTCAGCGCCTCCCGGAGCACCTTCGCTCCCTGAGAAGCAGAGTCCCCGGCATTCTCCAGGGTCCTCAGGGCCTCTTCCAGCTGACCGACGGCGCCGCCGATCTGCCCGGTACCCTCCTCCAGGTCCTCCATTACCGGGACTGCCCGGTCCAGCACCCGGGAAATTCTGGCGCTGAGATCATTCACCGTGTCCACGGTGCCGTCGCCCCACATCTCCAGGTCCTCCAGCAGGCCGCCCACGTCGCCCCGGGCGCTGTCCGTCAGGTCGCCTACGGCGGTCAGATGGGCGGACAGCTGCTGCCGGGAACGGTCCGTGTTGTCCAGAGCGGTCCCCATCAGGCTTTGCAGCGTAGACAACTCCTCCGCCATCCGCTGTAGGATATCCTCCTGAAAGCGCAGCTGGGTATAGGGCTCCATCTGCCCGATGATACCGCCCACTTCCTTCCGGCCCCGGATATTGCCGTGGTTGACGCAGTTGTTTACATAACCTGCCTGCCGACCCGCGATGCCGCCGACGTTGTAGCCGGTGTGGGGATAGCCAACGTCGCCGAAGTTCACGCAGCCCTGCAAAACGCCCTTGGAATATCCCACGATGCCGCCGGTGTCGGTGCAGGCCGGGATGTTCTCCGTGCTGTTCAGGTTCCCCCAGTCGATGCCGTCCAGGTCCGGGGACACCTCCTCGCCGCGGGTGTTGATCCGTGCCTTGTTGGTGCATTGAATGATGCTTCCGTAATTTTCCCCGGCGATGCCCCCGGTGAAATGCTCACCGGAAATGACGCCGGATGACGTGCAGTTGATGAGCGCACCGGCAGCCTCGTTGATACCGGCGATGCCGCCCACCCGGTCCGGGGCATCCATGACGCCGGTGTAGGCACACTGGGCGATGGTCCCCCGGTTAACTCCGGCGATGCCGCCGAAGCCGCTCCACTCTCCGGACACGCTGACTGTGCCGGACACGTTCAGGTTTTTGACTACGGCTCCCTCCTGGACATACCGGAACAGTCCCCGGTGGGAGCCCTCCCCTTCCAGCTTCCAGCCCCGGATGGTGTGGCCCTGGCCGTCAAAGGTCCCGCCGAAGGTAGGGATACTCGCCTCCCCCGTCAGGTCCAGATCACAATCCAGCACCACGGTCTTTCCTTGGGACCAGGTATCCAGGCGGCAGTTCTGCGCCAGTCGGCGCCAGTCGGCGGCGGAGCTGATGTGAATGTCTCCGTCCAGCGCCAGGGCAGCCGGCACCAGGATGCCCAGCAGCAAACACAGGCAGACCAGACCCGCTGTCAGGCGGCGCAGAGGTTTATTGGTTTTTCTCATCAGGGACCACCTCCTCCGTGTTTTCCTGCAGGGCGCCCACATCCACCACGGCGGACAGGGTCCCGTGAATGACGCCGTTCATCTCCGCGTCCACCATACCGTTGACATAACCCCGGACGCGGCCCTTGACCACCATGCTGCCCTGCCGCTCCGTCCGCGGGGGCAGGGGCACCTTCAGGGCGAAGGCCGTCTTTTCAATGATGGTATCGCCCAACAGCAGGATCTGGGGCAGCACCCCCATGACCAGCAGCATGGAGATCAAGGTGCCCCGGCCCAGGCACTCGCCGATGGCCGTGATGGCGGCCTCGGAGGTCAAAAAGCAGATCAGCGTACCGGCTGACGCCAGAATGGTGCCGGAGGTCACGATAGTGGGGAAGGCCAGATTCAGGGCCTCCACGATGGCCTCCCGGCAGCTCATGCGCTGCTTCAGCTCCATGTATCGGCTGGAGATCACGATGGCGTAGTCGATGTTGGCGCCCATCTGGATGGAGCTGACGATCAGGTAACTCATAAAGAACAGGTTCTTGTGCAGCAGGTACGGGAAGGAGAAGTTGATCCAGATACTGCCCTGGATCACCAGGATCAGCAGCACCGGAAGCCCCGCCGAGCGGAAGGTGAAAATCAGCACCATGATGACGAACAGGGCCGACAGGATGCTGATGAGCACATTGTCCCCCTCGAAGGAGGAAGCCAGATCGTGATCGCTGGTGGAGTCGCCCACCAGGTACACGTGGTCATAGTACCGTCCACCGATCCGGTGCAGCGTATCCAGATAGGCAAAGGTCTCCTGGCTCTCCTCCGGCAGGTCCAGGTAGACCAGCAGGCGGCTGTAATGGGGACCCGCCAGCTGGGCCCTGGCGTCGGTCAGCTGGCTGTGCATGTCATCCAGCTGTTCCGCCATGTCCTCATCCAGCGAGATATAGCCCGCCTCCTTCTGGTCGTACAGGAAAAACACCATGTCGATGAGGGGGATGCTGTACTGGTCCAGGTCGTTGATGATGCGGCCGTAGTCCTCCTGGTCGGCGGCATAGGCGCCATACAGCAGCTTTACCACCTCATAGTCCATGTCCAAAGTCTCGGCCAGCTGCCGGGGCGTCAGTGCGTCAGTCAGCATGTAACCGTCCACGGCCTCGATGTTGCCAAGCCCCATGACGCGCTCCACCTGGGGCTCCCGCTCCAGGTCTGCCAGCAGGGCCTGCTCCTTTTCATAGTCCCCGGCGGGCACCAGCATGGCCATGAGGTTGGTGCTGCCGAAGGTGTCCTTGATCTTCTGCTCCGCGATCTGGTTGTCGCTCTGTTTGAAGGTGGTCAGGGTAGAATAGCCGTAGACATAGGGGCATTTGTTGGACAGCAGGAAAGACACCGCCAGCAGCACCAAAAACACCGGCGGTATGATATACCGGCTCTTCACCACCAGCTTGCCCCAGCCGGTGATCCTGGGCACAAAGCTCTTGTGCTGGGTCCTGTCCATACCCCGTGAGAACAGCATCAGCAGCCCGGGCATCAGGGTGAACACCGACAGCAGGCTGAAGAAAATAGCCTTGATGAGAACGATGCCCATGTCATAGCCGATGCGGAACTGCATAAAGGTCATGGCTACCAGGCCGGAGATGGTGGTCAGGCTGGACCCCGCGATCTCAGGGATGGACTTGCTCAGGGCGGCAATGCAGGCCTCCCGGGCTTCCTGGTGCTCCCGCTCCTCGGTGAAGCGGTGGCACAGGATGATGGCGTAGTCAATGGCCAAAGCCAGCTGCAGCACCACCGCAATGGACTTGGTGATGAACGAAATTTCCCCCAGCAGATAGTTGGTACCCATGTTCAGCAGGGCCGCCATGCCGAAGGTCAGCATCAGCACCGGGATCTCCATGTAGGTCTTGGAGGTGAACAGCAGCACCAGCAGGATGATGACCACCGCCACCAGCATGACGATCTGCATTTCTCCGCCAATGGTGTCGTTGATCCCGCTGCCCACCTCACTGCTGATGTAGGTGTCATAGCTGCTGAGCCGCTCCCGGATCTCCTCCATGGCGGCATTGCAGATGTCATCCCCGGTCTCTCCGTCAAAGGTCACGGAGAACAGCGCCGCAGCGCCCCGGTAGTAGTCCTCCAGGCAGGCGTCCTCCCGGTCCGGGTCATAGAAGTCCACGGAGGTAACGCCTTCCACGGCCTCCAGCTCCTTCTGCAGCGCCAGTGCCCGGTCCAGGGTGATGTTATCCACCATCACCTGGGCTGTGGCATAGGTGGTGAACTCCTCCTCCATCAGCGTCAGGCCCTGGCGGGTCTCCGTGTCGGCGGGAAGGTAGTCCGTCAGGTCGCTGTTGGTCTGCACCCAGCCGGAGGCAATGGCGCAGAAAATTCCGGCAGCAATGAAAAACAGAAAGAAGATGTTGCGCTTATCCACAATAAATGTGGCGACCCTCTCCCAAAATGTCGGTTTCTTCGTATCCATGTATCGTTACTCCATATTCTCCACAAGTCGTCCGGTCAGCCGCATGTCGCCCTTTCCGGTGCGGGCCAGGCTGTCAAAGGCGCCGTCCCGGATGGTCAGCTTCGCCTCAAATCTGATCTTGCCCATAATGGAATCCAGATCGCCCGTCAGGCAGAACCGCCCGCCATCCATTCGGCGGACAGCCACTCCGCTGCGGAAGCCCAGCAGCTCCACCACCGCCTCCCGGTCATTCACGATCTCCAGGCTTCCCCGCCGCGGCCCCATGGGACTATGCAGGGTGATCTGATACCGTTCCATGTCCAATACCCCCTTGCAAATTAGTCCCAGTATACGCAAAGCCATCCCCCGATTTCCATAGACAATTGAGGCGATTTGTCGTATTGATCCGGGCTTCACAAAAAGTTTACATCGTCTTTTCCCCCGGTCATGGTATACTGGACCGGAAAAAGGAGTGGTTCCATGGAAGAAATGCTGCATACCGATACCACAAAGCGGCTGCTGACCGAATCGTTGAAACGGCTGATGGCACAGAAGCCGCTGAACAAGATCTCCATCCGGGAGATCACGGAGGGCTGCGGCGTCAACCGGCAGACCTTCTATTATCATTTTGAGGATATCTACGACCAGGTCCGCTGGATGTTTCATCAGGAGGCCGTCAAACTGCTGGATCGGCAGGAGGGCATCCTGGTCTGGCAGGATGGGCTTCTGCAGCTCTTCCGGTATCTGGAAGAAAACCGGGATATCTGTCTCTGCGCCATGCACTCCGTGAGCCACGAGCATCTGCGCCGTTTCTTCCAGGCTGACATCTATGACATCATCCATCGGGTGATCGACCAGCTGACGGAGGATCTTCGCACCAACGAGGCGGAAAAGGATATCCTGACTCACTTCTACGTCTCCGCCCTGGCCGGCACAGTGGAAAGCTGGCTGCTGGGCGAGCTCCCCTACACACCGGAAACCCTGGTGGCCGCCGCGGACCGGATTATCCAGGAACACATCACCGGAGCCCTGATAGCACGCAGCCCTGAAAAATCCGCTTCTCGCAGTCCCGAGCTATAAAAAAACAGCAGCACTGACTTTTTCCGTCAGTGCCGCTGTTTTGATCTTACAAGATACCTTACCAGAGCTCCGTCTCCAGAACATGTACGAATTCTTCCAGGCCCACCCGGTCCTCTTCCGTAAAGCGGCCCGTCAGGGGGCTGTCGATGTCCAGAACGCCGACGATCCGGTCCCCTGCATGGATGGGGACCACGATCTCAGAATTGGACGCGCCGTCGCAGGCGATGTGGCCGGGGAACTGGTGGACGTCGTACACCAGCTGCGTCCGGTCCTCTGCCACCGCCGTGCCGCAGACGCCCCGTCCCACCTGGATCTCGATGCAGGCCGGCTTGCCCTGAAACGGCCCCAGCACCAACATACCGTCTTCCATCAGATAGAAGCCCGCCCAGTTCAGGTCCGGCAGCGTGTTGTAAAGCAGCGCCGCGGCGTTGGAGAGGTTTGCGATTCTGTGTGGCACGCCGTGGATCAGTGCCGCAAGCTGTTGATTCAGCAATGGATACTCTGTCATGGTGTTCCCCCGTTTCGTTTTCTTTCCATTTCACAGCAGCCGTATCAGTAATCTGAACAGCCAGCAGCCCAGCAACACCCAAATCGCAATGATGGGCAGCGCATAATACCACTTCTTCGGCTTTCCGTCCGCCCACATACCGGCGGCCTCGCTGCGGTAATATTCAAAAACCTCTCTGGGGATACATTTCACCGTCAACGCTGCCAGGGCGGGCAGGATGATAAAGTCATCCAGATATCCCAGCACCGGAATAAAGTCCGGAATCAGGTCAATGGGCGACAGCGCATAGCCAACTGTTACTACTGCCAGCACTTTGGCGAGGGCCAGCGTTTCTTCTGCTTTCAGACAGAGCCACAGTACCGGGATGTCTGTTTTCAATTGTGCGGCCCGTTCTTTCCAGTTCATGTCGTCCCTTCATTTTCCCGGCAGATGGACTGATAAAACTCCCTGGCCCTCTGCAGTTCCTCCGCGCTGGGGTGGCCTTTGGCGATGCCGCCGATGAGCTTGAACGGCCCGAAGGTGTCAAAGCCCCGGCAGCCGTATTCGCCCAGGATATTTGCATCCTTGTCAGCTACAATTTCGGAAATGGCCTTGGTATATCCCTTCCGCATGGAGCCACAGGTGTAGACGAAGAACATGTCCTTGCCCTGAGGCAGGTACTGCCGGACAAAGTCCAGCACCGTCTCCTGAAACTTGGAATAGTAGATGCCGGATGCAAACCCAATGCAGTCGTAGTCCTCCAGGTGCACGGCCACACGGCTGGTCACATCGATCAGGTCAATATCGTTTCTCTGGGCCATGGCGTCCAGGACTTTCCGGGTGTTCCCGTGGTGGCGGGAGTAATAACAAATCGCAGTTTTCATCATTCTTCTCCTCACACAAGCTGTCCGGACAGCTTTTTCTTTTCCTTGGGCGGGAACTTCGCGTCAAAGGCCTCCACATCGTCATACTCCACAAAGTACCCCTCCGGGTCCCTGTATACGCCAGTAATACCCTCCAGGAAGCCCTCTTTCAGCTCTTTTACCATGAAAAAGGGTGCTTCCTCGCTTCGAGGGAGGCCGTTGTAATAGATGCCCAACCCGCTGCCGCTGACAAAACCAAAGCGGTGATAGTACCCTGGATCTCCGGTAATGGCCACGGCGCCGCAGCCCAGTTTCTCCGCCAGGTCCAGCGTGTGCCGGATCAGTTTGCTGCCGTATCCCTTGCCTTGTTTTTCCGGCAGGACACTGACCGGGCCAAAAATCATAATAGGAATCGTCGACCCGTCATCCGCAGTGATCTGTGCCCGGCTGTACATGATATGGGCGACGATTTTTCCGTCTTCCTCCACCACATAGTCCAGTTCCTTTACAAACTCCGGGCGGTCCCGGTAGCGGTGCAGCACATAGTGCTCAAAGCAGCCGGGACGGTACTTGTTCCAGAAGGCCTCCCGGGTGAGGTTCTCCACCTCCCGGTAATCTCCCGGTTCTTCCAGCCGGATGGTCATACTGTTCAACTCCCTCTCGATCAAATCCAACGCAATCCTGAAGGCCGCGATGCGCCGGGCCATCAGCGTGTGCTGAGACTTGCCGGGCTGCAGCTTCAAAATCACCTTTTCGCATTTGTTCAGCGTGGAGGTAATGGAACGTCTGGCCTCCAGCAGTTCTTCGGTGGTGTATATGTTCATATGACGGCCCTCACCGCTTGCTCTCCGCAAACTCGTATGCCTCCCGCAGCCAGTTCACCAACTCATCGTCGATCTGTTCCTCCGCGGAGATCAGCACATGGTGGGTCCAGCGGCCCGGATACGGCTCCACGGCCACCGCTACCCGGGGAGAGTCCAGTTGATGAGAAAGGCCGATAGTCACCACGATACAGTGCTCCGGCCAGCTCTTCTTCCTCCGAACCGGCAGGGACGCGGCCCCAAATAGGTGCCTTCCGTAAAAGCTGATCTGACTTTTCTGCACTTTGACAGTAGCGTCTGGAAACTCCGTCTCCATGCGCCGGAACAGCGTTTCATACTGAGATAATTCCAGCGGCTTGCCGTCGAAGAAAAACAATATATCAGATTCATAATGCTCAGGTTTTTTCATCACGAACATCCCTCCAACCGTGGTTTTATCATATCACGCTCCCGATCATTGAGAAAGCCCTGGGCCCCAACTTTCCAAAAAAAGTCAAGGCCTTGGGGGTATCCTTACCCGAAACCCTATTCCTGCAGGCGCACCATGGCAGCAGCTCTTGCCCACGGGAACATCGCCGCCTGGTATCCAGGAGATCATACGGCACACGAAGTTCAGCACCCCCCAGCGCTATATCTACCTGGACATGACGACAGCCCACGCGGCTATCGTCACGATAGAGAAGGGCCGCGAGGGATAGAAATACGTGTATACTACGATGTACACTACCAACACGGTTTTTTATGTCTGAAGCAGTCCGAACAGGTCTTTTTCAGTTTTCAATAAAGTGGCATTTCAGAACTCCATGAAACAAAAAAGTTACCGAAAACGCTCGATTCAAGCATTCTCGGTAACTTGGCGCGGAAGGAGGGATTTGAACCCTCGCGCCGGTTTTATCCAGCCTACTCCCTTAGCAGGGGAGCCCCTTCGGCCTCTTGGGTACTTCCGCAGGTCATCATATAATTGTGGCGGAGAGAGTGGGATTCGAACCCACGGACGCTTTCACGTCGCCGGTTTTCAAGACCGGTTCCTTCAACCGCTCGGACATCTCTCCATGAAACGGCGGGAGTGTCCGTCATTCAGGCACTTGTTTATGATACCATACCCCCCTATTCTTGTCAACATAATTTTGAAATGCTCAATTCAAAAATTTTTTTAAATTTTTTTGAAAAAGGGCTTGCATTTTTTTAATCGGCATGCTAATATATACAAGCTGACTTCCACGAGACAGCATCAAAAAAATATCCGGGTGTAGCGCAGTTGGTAGCGCACTTGACTGGGGGTCAAGGGGTCGTGAGTTCAAGTCTCGCCACTCGGACCAGTCGAAAAGCCTTGAATCCCAATGGATTCAAGGCTTTTTGCTTTTTCCGGAAGTCGGATGAAATTGCGAAAAATCAAAAAAAGCGCACAAAAAAGCGCACAACTTTGAAAAAGTGTGCGAAAAAGCCGTTGATGCATCGAGAAAGAAAGGGTGCGTATCAATGGCAAATATCAGAGAAAACACGAAGAATGGCAAGGTAGTTTCCTATCGCTTCACCGCTTGTATGGAGCGTGATGTGCGTGGAAAGCAAGTCCGCAAGTACACGACTTGGACACCGCCAGAGGGATTGACCCCCGCAAAGGCAAAGAAAGCAGCAGAACGCGCGGCGGACGCTTGGGAACAGGAAGTCAGAGCAGAGTACCAAAAGGAAAAGGAATTGGGAGATGCGTATCGTCTTCCGCCCGAAAAGCGTCACGATGATTTTGTTGCCTTTGTCAATGAGATGTGGTTGCCGTTGCAGATTCGCGGCGGAGATGCCAAGCCGTCAACCGTTGCTTTCTATGAATTTATGGCAAAGCCTATCACAGACTATTTCAACGGCGCGGTCTTGCAGGAAATCAGTCCAGTAGAGATTCAGAAATACTTGACCTATCTCCGCACAGAATACAAGACGCGCTCCGGCAAACCGCTTTCTCCCAAGTCCTTGCGTCACCAGTATGTGACCCTCAATGTGATTTTTGGCTACGCGGCGGAACAAGAAATGCTCGTCAAGAACCCGATGGAGAAAGTCACCGCCCCCAAGAAAGACAAGAACCCCGTTGACGCATTGACAAAGGAACAGGCCGCGCGGCTCTTTGCTTTGCTCCCGACCTTGCCGCTTGACTTCCATTGTATGATGAATCTGCTTGTCACTTCTGGAATCAGACGCGGCGAGTGCATCGGTCTAAAATGGAGTGACATTGACGAAAAGAATCGTACAATCTCCGTTTCCCGAAATGTTGTTTACAATCCGCGCGGCGGTGTTATCGTCAGCACTCCCAAGACAGCCAAGAGTATTCGCACAGTACCTATTATGGAAAACACGCTGCGGCTGCTCCAAGAGTACAGAAAGCAGATGCAAGCGGAACACCCAAGCACGATTCTGAAAAACGCGTTCATCTTCCCCCGCAAAGAAGATATTTTCGCTCCCCACGACCCCAGCGCGGTCACGAGGCGCGTTAAACGCTTTATGAAATTGAATGGCTTTCCTGACCTCTCTCCGCACGATTTGCGCCACTCTTGCGCGACCCTGCTTCTTTCCCAAGGTGCAGATATAAAGAGCGTACAGGAGATTTTAGGACACGCAGACGCAAGCACAACGCTCAACTTCTATGTGAAAGCCGATTTGCAGCAGATGCAGGCCGCAACAGAAAAGTATGCCGCCGCGTTTAACCTCTGATTTCCAAAAGCGGAAAAACACGATAGGCGGCGGAGGTTGCCGAAAGTATCAGAAAACAGACGGGAGATTTTCGCTCCCGTCTGTTGCTCTTTATAGCAGGTCTTTCAAGACTTCTCTTGCGTCCACGGCGCACACATCGAATTTGCGCCAATCGTCCTCTCTTGGAATCTGCGTATTCAAAACGGGGCGGTACTGCCGAATGTACTCGCCCTCTTTTTGGCCGATTTCCTCTTGGACGGCAGGATAATTACGCGCCTTTGCATCATAAAGTACATCAAAATTGATGGAATGGCCTTTGCGCTACACTTCCGCCAAGATGCGGTATTTCCGCTCTTTTTGGCCTTTCATGGCTGCGTAGTGCTGCGCCACGCGTTTCAGCATATTCATACTCTTGCCGATGTAAACAATGGTATCGTCGATCTTGATGCAGTAAATTCCCGCATGGTCGTATTTGGCTGCAAGTCCTTTTCTTTTGAGCCATTGATAGACATTTTCTTCATAGCTTGTTTTTCTCAAAACTCAAACTCTCCAAAAGGAATATCTGGATAGTCCGGCATGACTGCCCCGAAATCATACCTTAATGCTCCGGCAACATTCTCCGCTGCTACTAACACTTCTGGAAAGCGTGTATAGTCCTATTGCTGATATAACGCCCCCAGAACGCTTTCCAATGCGTCAATCATTTCATCTACGGTCAAATGCTTGTCCTCCTTAAAATTTGAATTGTGGCGTTGGAGAAACTTGTTTCTCCAACAGCCCATTATTATTTATTTTATCTGTATTATTTATATTTATTTCTATATCCTCCGCCGCTTCATCATTTGCGGTTTGCGGTGCATCCTGAACGTCTGCCGTAAAGTCAAGGCCGTCCGGCGTATCATTATTTTTTGTGTGCGTGTCGCGTTGTGGGGTTTCATAGAAATCATAGGTGTTGCTGTTTTTACGCTGCACAAGATAGCCTTTATCAATCAGCTTTACAAACTGGTCACGATAAGTAGAGGGCGGCATACCAACAGCCTAACGAATGGCGGCGGGGGATAGAGCCAATGTGAAGCCGTTGGCGTTGGATGCAAAGTATAAATAGAGCATGAGTGCGTGTGCGCCGAGGTCACGCGCAGCAGCTTGCCAGTTGTCGTTTTTTATTCCGAGGAAGTCAGACGCGGCGCGTTCTCTGTGAATGGCAATAATCCGTTGATTTGGTACTGTGTTCGGCATAACCGATAATCCTTTCTTTTGGAATGGGGGACTTGCGTCCCCCGCTGAATAAAATTAGTTTCCGAGATTGTTCAGCATATCGCGCAGTTGCTTGATTGCTTCATCCTCAATTCGGATGCTGATGCTTTTCATTACATTTTCAGTAATGCGCTACTCCATTTCTTCCATTTCGCGGCGGTGGTTGATTTCTTCCTTCATGCGGTAATGGGTATACATCAAGTTTAGTTGGGCTTGCATTTTGCTGTCCAATCCACGAATAAAGTAATTAAAAAAGTCATCGTTTTTGTTAGTTTTCATTTTTCTGTCCTCCTGTACAATAATCATAATACCAATCTTCAAAAGTGTTTTTTCGACCTATGGAAATATCAAGCAACATGGTCAATGTATCTTTCTTTGTCATACAATGGCTTGTTGCGTAGTCAGAAATGATTTCATACCAACCGGTATCAATCGTGATACTCTTACTCATGGGATATCCTCCAAAATGTATTAGAATTTATATAAAACATTACTATTTCCTTTGTTTTATATAAATATTATAACAAAAATTTAATATAAAATCAAAAAAGGGCGCCAAGGGAACACTTACGAAAAGCAGTCCGAGAGGCGGCGGGGGTATATTCGGGAGATAAAAAAATGCGAGGCGCGGCGGCGGAAATGTGTGGGCAGCGCCCCGACGAAGTGATTTTTTGTTTTTGCCGTCATCGTTGCAGTGGTATTTCTCTGATTTCTTCTGGAATTAGGCGGAAATTGGCCGGATTTCACAGAATATGCGCGAACGCTTGCAAAAATAATTGAATACGACGATAAAACATTGAAAATCGATGTAATTTTGCAAGAACGCAGTCGTTCCAATGAGAGTTTTCCTTGAAACATACAAAATTCGGTAAATTTCGGCAAAAACCTTGACAATACATACATATACCTATAACATAGAATGTGCGAAAGCCTGTGCAATATGACAGTTTTCGTACATTTTTGTTATTTAGGAGGAAAACACAATGCGTATTATTCTGGACACGAACAAAGGCAGAATTATTCTTCCCAAGTCCTTTTTCACCGAACTGGACAAGATGAATAAAATCCTTGCCGACGGCGGTTCTAACAAGAAGTGGACTGCTGAAACCTATGTGAAAGACCAGTTCGATAAAGCCATGAAAGAAACCATGCTTCGCGCCGAAGATAAGGTCATAAAGTAATGGCAGCAAAAGGAACGCGGGTCACGCAGAAGGAAAAGGAAAAGATGTGGCAACTTTTCCAAGACGGAAACAGCTTTGTCAAGATTGGAAAGAAGCTACGCAGAAGTCCCGACACCGTTTCCCGCTATGTGCATGAATACGAAGCCGCAGTCAGCGCGGCGGGTTATATTCTCAATCAAAAATGATATTACAATTGTATTTGTTCAATAAATCTTGTTGAAAAGGCATAATTCAAAAGAATACAACAAAGGAGGAAAAGAAATGGAATGGTTATTATTCCCTCTGGTTTTTCTTTTAGGCGGAATTATTGCCGTGCTTGGAGCCAACAAGAAAGAAAAGGCAGAAGAACAAGCAAGAAACGAGTGGAACGCGGAAGAGGAGAAGTATGAAGCGATTATACGTAAACTTCCCTCTGATTTAGTGAACAAACTGTTTGATTTTCTAAAACAAGCTTGCAAGAGAATAAACCGTGTTGTGCCAGACTCTTATCCAGTAGAACTTACAAAAATGGCGTTGGCCGCAGGAACCGTTGTAAAAAACGAATCATTCGGTGCTGTTACAAGAGAACAACATCGGCAAATTAGCCGCATATTGGACGAAAATCTCGATTGGGTCGTAAATACATACATTCCCGCAGCAAATCAGGCGCTGATGAAGCTTGCGGATACAGACGGCTTGGGATTTGGATTGATTACAAACAGCGCCGCTGATGCAATGCTGTATAGTGCATTGGATACCCATCAAAGGCTGAAAGGAAACGAGAAAAAAATCAGGGAATACGAAGAAGCTATTGACAAACAATTGATTCCGATTTTTGAAAAAATCCGCCAAATCGTATCTTAAAGGAGTGTGCTATATGAAAATTACAGAGGCAACACGATCCATCCAATCCTTATACGATAATGAGCAGTATCGTGAAGCATTTAACTTGGCGATGGAGGCACTGAAATCTTCTGATGATGATGAAGAAAGAATAACGCTTTGGTGTCTGCTGGCAAATTCCTATCTCAATCGACTTGACCCACCCGAAGATGAAAAATTAGACGAAACTTATGCGGAGACATTCAAAACGGCGTTTAGTACAGCCCTTTGCGTTGAAGATGTTTGGGAAATAAATGATTGCCTTTGGACAGCATTCAATGTATGGGAAGCGAACGGATACAGGAAAATGCTGGATTTCATCTCTGATAATCCAACGACCGACAATCTAGATGAGTATATACATTTGCCGGTCAAGTATGCCGGACAAAGGCTGCGCTTGCAGTTTCTTTGCGGAACGCATCCTCTTGAAGAAAGATTTATGGAGTCCAATGCTCTTTCGGAGGATGAGTATGCCGAACGATATGCGCACAACGGCTCTCAGCGCATCACAAAGGACGCCCGTGCACTGTTGCAGATTGATGCCGCAGAAACGATATTTTCTAAAACAAAAAACCGGGTGTCCAAAGAGGCAAAGGGCAATCTGGATGATGTAATTGATCTAGTGAACTATACAGTCAAGGCTTTGGTTACCGCCAGCGATCTCAGCACTCTTTATGTTGATGGTTGTTCCGTGGAGACCCAATGCAAAGGCCACAAGCTGCGCGTAGAAATCTGCAGGTACTTATTTGAGACGTATGTTTTCCCTGAAGGACAAAAAATGTCGCTGTATCAGAATAAGAGACAAATTTTGTTGGATTGGATTCAGGAGTCTTATGATGTGATTACAGAATTGGATTCGGAGTTCATCCCGTCTGCGCTTCCCTCTAACGAGATGATTCCTTTTGCCGAGGTGAAGGAACATTTGGAATCTCTTAAAGGAAAAAATGCAGAAAACGATGTCCCTGCATCCTCCGCGCCGGCAACTTCTGCCCCCGTATCTTCCACACAGAAATCTGGCGGCTGTTACGTCGCTACTGCTGTGTATGGGTCTTACGATTGTCCTGAGGTGTGGACTTTGCGTCGATTCCGCGACTATACACTTGCTGAAACTTGGCACGGTCGTGCATTTATCCGCACATATTATGCAATTAGTCCGACCCTTGTAAAATGGTTTGGACATACTGAATGGTTTAAGAACATTTGGAAACCGACCCTTGACCGTATGGTTGATAAACTAAATAGTAATGGCGTAGAAAACACGCCCTACAACGATAAAGAATGGTAATAGCTTGGAGCGGGAGCATTCCCGCTCCTTTCCTATCTGTTCGCAAGAGTACACCTTTACAAACACGGAAAATCTCCCTGTTTTTCTTGTTCGTATAGTATGATTTTTATTTTACAAATATATTCGTAAACATATTGACATTTACGAATAATCGTGGTACAATACGAACAGATAGAACAAAGGGGGACACGACATGGACAGCCGCACTTACTACTACGCCAGAGTATCAAGCAAGGAACAAAACCTTGACCGCCAGATTGCCGCTTTTAAGGCTCTTGGAGCTACCGAGCGGGAGATTATCACCGACAAGGAAAGCGGCAAGGATTTGGAGCGGGCGGGTTATCAGGCTCTTAAAAACGCCATGCTGCGGCGGGGTGACACCCTTGTTGTGAAATCCCTTGACCGTTTGAGCCGCAACAAGTGCGACATAAAAAATGAACTGCAATACTTCAAGGACAACGGCATTCGGCTGAAAGTCATTGACCTCCCCACAACCATGATGGAGCTGCCAGAGGGGCAGGAGTGGGTTTTTGAGATGGTCAACAACATTCTGATTGAAGTCTTGGGAACGATTGCCGAGCAGGAGCGGGAGACCATTCGTAAGCGTCAGGCAGAGGGCATTGAAGCGGCGAAGCAGAACGGCAAGAAACTGGGACGCCCCGCGCTCACTTTCCCCGCAAACTGGAATGAGGTTTATGCCTCTTGGAAAGCAGGAGAAATAACCGCAAAGACTGCCATGGAGCAGACGAACACAAAGCGAACCAGCTTCTACAAGTTGGTCGGCATGATGGAGGAGTAGGGAATACAGCGAAAATTATCATTCAAATTGAGCGCACAAAAAGCGCACAAGCCTCAAAAACTGTGCGCTTTTTCTTCTGGAATTGTGCAAAAAAAGATTGTATCGGCGGCGGAGGTATGGTATAATAAAAGTGTAAAAAACATAGATGTATCAAGGCTTTCAGCGTTTTTTGAAAGCGTGATTTCGATGAATAAAAGATTTGATGCAACGCATCAAATCTTAACTGGGGGTCAAGGGGTCGTGAGTTCAAGTCTCGCCACTCGGACCAGTAAAAGTCCTGAAACCGTAATGGTTTCAGGACTTTCTGTTTTGTTCGGAATTGAGATATGGGTTGTTGTTCGGAATTTGTTCGGAATCCATAAAATATTTACACACAGAATTCAAACTCTCCTATTACCTTTTTCGTATGTATGGAAATTATATTACTGAAGATACCTATGGTAAACTTGCGGAGCAGTATTATGCAGCCTTGCATAAGAAGTAATCAAGTATCCTATGGATAGAATGTCAACACCTGGAGGATTTAAGTAAAGAAGAAATATATAATCTCTTGAAAATTTCCATGGATTCCTTTTCTCTGGCAGATATATGAGTTGGGTTAAGGCGGGAGCATCATTGAGATGTTCCCGCCTGTTGTGTTATCCCTCCCTCCCTTTGGCATGGTAATGGTCACGGTGGTCCTCCTGACCGGGAGTTCTGATGAACTCCCGCTGCCCGATGCTTGAGATCAAGAAAATTCTCTTGACTATTCTCGGGTTTTGAAGTAATATACTAAAAGACTTCATCGCTTAAAAGCATTAAATTAGTAACACTTTTAAGTGCTAAATTATCAAGCTGTTTGAAGTCCCCAACAAAAAGGAGAGACCCCCATGAAAAAGATCATTGCAATCCTTATGGCCGCTGTTATGGTATGCTCACTGGCAGCCTGTGGCTCCGGCACTTCTTCCGCCCCCACCAATTCCGGCTCATCCGCGGCAAAGCCGGCTGAGACCGCCGCTTACCCCACCAAGAGCATCCAGGGCTCTATCATGTGGAGCGCTGGCGGTATTTGTGACACGGTCTCCCGTGCTGCCGGTCTGGTAGCCCAGGAGGAACTGGGTCAGTCCATCGTCTTTACCAACCGTCCTGGCTCCGGCGGCGGCGTTTCTACTGCCTATGTCAACGCTCAGGCAGCAGACGGCTACGAGTTGCTGTTCGGTGCGGAGAATCCCCAGATTGCCAAGGTCATGGGCACCAGTGAATTGGATTACGATGATTTCTATCCCATCTGCCTGCTGAGCAACAGCTACGGCGGCATTTACGTGGCCAAGGACTCCAAGTATCAGACTGTGGAGGACCTGTTCAATGATATGCTGGCAAATCCCGGCCAGGTCATCGCCGCCACCACCGGTGCCGGCGGTCTGCCTGAAACTGCCGCCACCATCATCCGCAGCATCAGCGGCACGGAGCCCAACATGGTCCCCTTCGACGGTGAGAATGAGTGCGCCATCGCCGTTATGGGCGGCAACGCCGATTTCGCAGTCTCCACCCTGGGCTCCATCGCCAGCTTCTACCAGTCCGGCGACATCCGCATCCTGGCCATGTTCCACAACGAACGCCTGGAAGGCTTTGATGATGTTCCCGCCATCACCGAAATTTATCCCGAATATAATGAAGTCCTCCCCTGGGGCCCCTTCTATGGCGTTTTCGTGAAGCAGGGGACGGACCAGGCCATCATCGACACCCTGACCGCTGCCTTCTCCAAGGCCTGCGAGGCTCCGGACTTCCAGGAACTGGTGGCCTCCAAGGGCTGCTTCGTAATGAACATGACCGGCGACGAAGCGGTGGAGTACCTGCGGAAGTACCGTTCCACCACCAGCTATATGCTGTATGATTCCGGCGTTGCCACCATCGACCCCGCCTCCGTGGGGATCGAGCGGTAAATCCCCCAGAGAACCTGTCGTTTTCTAAGAAGCAGGCCATGCCTCATGGCCTGCTTCTTCCCGCTGATTCCAACGAAAGGAACGCACCTCTTATGGAAAAACACACGCAGCAAAAGGGCGAAAAAGGCTTCCTCGCCGTCCTTAGTCTGTTCTCTCTGATCTGTTTCATCGCGTCGATGAAGCTGTTTCTCACCGCCCCCAAGCTCTCCGGAGAGGGAACGGTGCCCGCGCTCTGCTCTCTGGTCATGATGGTCACCACGATTCTCAGCTTCGCGGAGTTGCGGGGCTGTCCCCAGCCCTTTGAGGACAAGCTCCCTCTCGTCAAAAAGGCCAAGGAGACCTTCGCGTTTCTCTTTCCCGGCAAGGTGGGCGCCATTATTCTTTTCTGCATTCTGTATGCGGTGGCACTCAATTTCATCGGCTTCGCAGTATCCACCGTTTTGTTTCTCGCCCTCTCCATGCTCACGCTCAACCACGAAAAAAAGCTCCGTATGCTGGTAATTTCAGGCATTACGACGATCTGTGTCCTGGTGGTATTCCAATACATCTTCCAGGTTCAGCTTCCCTGAAAGGAGGGGCCTCAGATATGGAAATTTCACAAGCATTCGGATACGCCCTGCAGGCGCTGACAGACCCCAAGCTGCTGTTCTGCCTGGCGGTAGGCGTCTTTCTCGGAATTTATGTGGGCGCTATTCCCGGGCTTTCGGTGACTATGGCTACCTCCCTGCTGATCTCCTTCACCTACTCCTGGGCCACCCTTCCCGCCCTGGCGGCTATGGTGGGCGTCTATATTGGCGGCGTGTACGGTGGTTCCCGCTCGGCCATTCTGCTGAACATCCCCGGTGCCCCCGCCGCTGTGGCTACCGCACTGGAGGGCTATCCCCTGGCCCGGAAAGGCCTGGCCGGACAAGCCATCGGCGTGACGGTCATCCAGTCCGTGCTGGGTGGCTTCATCGGCACCATGATTTTGTGCCTCGGCGCGCCCTATCTCTCCAAATTCGCCATGCGCTTTGCGCCCCGGGATTACTTCCTGCTAGCAGTCATCGGACTGTTTCTGGTCAGCAGTCTGGGCAATAACCGCCCCGCCCGGGGTATCCTCTCCGCGGCCCTCGGCCTGTTCATCGGTTTCATCGGCCTGGACAACCAAACCGGCCACAACCGCTTCGTGCTTGGCGCCAGCGGCTCCATGTTCCGCACTTATATGATGCTGGGCGTCAGCTATGTGGTGGTGATGATCGGCCTGTTTGGCATGTCCGAGGCTCTCATTCAGCTCCGGGACCTGACTACAACGCCGGTCAAGCAAAAAGTCGATAAAATTATCCCCAGCTGGAAAAACACCGTCCGCTTTATTCCCCTGACCCTGAAAAGCTCCCTCATCGGTGCGGTGGTGGGTGCGCTGCCCGGCACCGGCGGCGACATTGCCGCCCTGTTGGCCTATGATCAGGCAAAGCGCACCACGAAAAACCCGGAGACGCCCTTTGGTGAAGGCGCCATGGAGGGTCTGGTGGCACCGGAAAGCGCCAACAACGCCGCCGTGGGCGGCGCCTGCATCCCCATGCTGTCTCTGGGCATCCCCGGTGACGCCGTCACTGCCATCATGCTGGGCGCCATGTACATCCACGGCCTGAATCCCGGCCCCCTGCTGATGACCAACAGCCCCGACGTGTTCTATTACATCATCGGCGCCATGTTCGTGGGTAACATCTTCCTCCTGATCTTCGGCTTCACCGGCATCAAGGCCTTCTCCAAGATCGTGGAAATCCCCAAGGAGATCTTAATGCCCATCATTATCCTGCTGTCCGTGGTGGGTGCCTTTTCCATCAATAACTCCATCATGGACGTCTACTGGATGATCGCCTTCGGCATCCTGGGCTATGTGATGAAGCTCTATCATTTCCCTGTCGGCCCCACCGTGCTGGGCATCATTCTCTCCGACCTGCTGGAGCTGAACTTCCGGCGGGCCGCCACCACGGTAGGCAATAGCCTGCCCGCGCTGCTGACGGATATTGTCAGCCATCCCGTCTCTCTGGTACTGGCTGTATTCGTGATCTGCATGGCCATCACCTCCAGTTCTCCTTATAAGCGTTGGAAGGCAAAACACTGAAAGCAGCAAGACAGCCGCAACTGCGGCTGTCTTGCTCTATTTCGATCTCAATCATTGATTTTTCGGATCGCGGCGTCCATCCGCCGCAGCGCCTCCCGCAGATCATCCTCCGCCGAGGCGAAGGACATGCGGATACAGCAAGCGCCGCCGAGACCATAGGCATCTCCGGGAACTGTGGCTACTCCGGCCTCCTCCAACAGATACTCCGCAATTTCACGGCTGTTCTTCCCCGCCAGCTCTACCTTCGTCCAGGCATAGAAGGTGCCCTTCGGCAAATGGCAGGTGACACCAGGAATGGCATTCAGCCCAGCGACAAAGAAGTCCCGGCGCCGGCGGTAGCTTTCCACCATAGCGGCCATCGCATCCTTGCATTGAAGCGCCTCCAGCGCGGCCTCCATAGAAAAGTCACTGAGGCAGCTTATGGTATGCTGATTCAGCTTCTGGATCGTATCCACAACTTCCTTCGGCCCACAAATATAGCCCAGCCGCCAGCCTGTCATGGCGGCAGACTTGGAAAAGCCATTGACGGTGATCACACGATCCGCCGCACGGGTAATGGACACGGGCTGATGCTCTCGGCTCCGTCATAGACAATGGTGCTGTACACCTCGTCGGACAGGATGAGCAGATCGTGCTCCACAGCAAAATCCGCTATGTACCCGGCCTCCTCCAGAGAGAGGACACAGCCGGTGGGGTTGTTGGGATAATTGATGATGAGCAGCCGGGTACGGGGCGAAACCGCCTTTTCCAGTGCTTCCCGGGTAATATGATAGTTCTCCTCAAAATCCAGTTCCACGCCTACAGGCACGCCGCCTGCCGCCGACACGATAGGTGCATAGGAAACCCAGCCGGGATTCAGGATCATGACCTCCTGTCCTTCGCCGGGATTGATGAGGGTGCGGACGGTCTCATAGATGGCATATTTGCCGCCGGGGGCCATCAGGATATTCTCTGCGGAGCAGGCGATGCCCCGGTCCTCCCACAACATCTGTGCAACGCTTTCCCGCAGCGGACGGATACCGCGGGATTCTGTATAATGGGTATGTCCCTCGGAGATCGCACGGATACCGGCGTTTCGCGCACGGTCCGGCGTATCGAAGTCAGGCTCTCCGGCGGCCAGCGTGATGACATGCTTCCCGGCAGCCCGCATGGCTTTTGCCCTTTCGTTGATTGCCATAGATGCAGACGGAGGTATGGCGCTGATGGCCTTATTAAACAAATATTGCACCGTTTTGACCCCTTTCTGTAAGATCTTCTCTGTCTGAAGTTCTCAGGCGGAGATTTCCCGACTGACGCCCGCGGCAGGATACCCAATCGTCCCCGGCACGCTGCACGAAATTAATCAACTGTGCCATGGATATTAGGCGTATGGAAGATCGTGAGAAGCACTCTTTTGTGGATGTGTCCATATCATAGCAGATAGATTTCAGAAAGTCTATTCCTATCCCGATAACAACGGCCGGAAAACAGCCCTGAATGCCGAATATATAAGGAGGAGCAACATGAAGATTGGTTTTAACGAAGGCTGCAACCGTTTCTGCGAGAACCACTCCGTTCTGGAAGATCTGGCCCTGTGCGAAAAGTATGGCTTTGATTACATCGATGTTCAGTCCGAGTGCCTGGACCGAGATCTGGCGGCGGGCAAGTACACGCTGGAGGAGCTGGGCGAGTTCTTCCGCACCCACAAGCTGAAGATGCTGTCCTACAACGCCCTTGTCGGTTTTAATATGAAGCAGACCCAGGCGGAAAAGGACGCTGTCATGGCCCAGCTGGACGAGATCATCCGCCGCTGCCGGATTCTGGACTGCAGGATGGTCGTGGTGGTGCCCTCCATGGACCTGACCGTCCACGCCACCCTGGACGACATCCGGGCCGACGCCGTGGCCGTCCTGCGGGAGATGGTGAAGAAAGCGGAGCCTTACGGCATCAAGCTGTCACTGGAGTTCTGCGGCTGCCCCACCATGACCATCAACCGCTTTGAGGACGCCTACGCCATCGTGGAGGAGGTCGATCATCCTCTGATGGGCGTGACCCTGGACCAGTATCACTTCCACGCCATGGCCTCCGGCTGGGACGCCCTGGAGAAGGCCGACGGCAAAAAGATTTTCATCTGGCACCTGAACGGCATGGAGAACATGCCCTGCGGCGCCGCCTACAACACGGACGAAAAACGCCTGTGGCCCGGCGAGCCCGGCGACTGCCTGGACCACAAGCGGTATGCGGACACCCTGAAGAAGATCGGCTTCGCCGGCGGCGTCTGCACCATCGAGGTATTCCGCCCCGACTACTACAAGCTCTCTAATGAGGAGAACATCAGGAAGGCCACCCAGGTCACCCGCGCCCATGTGGAGACCTACTGCTGATCATTTCGGAAGTATATTCTGCTCATAAAGCGCTGCGCTTTATCTCATATATTCTTCTTTTCTCAACGTAAATCACCCAGCCGAAAACCGACTGGGTGATTTGCATGCAGGCTTGTTGCGGGCAAGTATGCACATCTGCAATGTCCAGCCTTCACAGTCCGATGAATCAGATATTTGGAGAGTCAAATATTTATAACCATCGGAAATAAATTGCACTTTTTCCGTCGTAATGCAGCAAAAAAGTGTCAAATACATAGGAAATCCGCATAATTTGATATTGTATTGTTGATGGATCTTTTGGTTTTCCGAACCCTCTGACATCTTGAATTCAAGTCTCTCCACTCAAGCCAAGAAAGCATAGAACCGCAACGGTTCTATGCTTTCTTGTTGTTGAAAAAGTTGTGCAAAATGGGTGCAAAATTTACTCTATTACACCTCTATTGCACCGTTTTCAGCTCAGGCCCTGCCCAGAAGATCTTAGGTGTGCTTCCAGGTCCGCTTTTTAATCGCTCACAGCCGCATCGGCCGAGGTGCAGTCCGCGCAGATATTCTGATTGCTGGCTTCGCCGCACTGGACGCTGGGCGTTCCCGCCACGGCCCGGGCGCCGAATTCCACAGGGACGGCGACGCAGATCTCCTGGCTGATGGTAAAGCGGCAGACACCGCCGTTCCGGGGGCAGACATCTCCCTCCGTTACGATGGGCTCGCCGCAGCAGTTCGTGATCGGCGTGCCCACGTGTGCAAAGGGGGTCACTGTCACCGGCACGCAGACAGTGGAGCGCTGATACCCCACCACCGGGCAGCTCCCGCCGCCCTGCTTTTCACAGATGGGACCGCAGATCTTCAGACCCTCGGTAGTCGTATTGCCGCCGAACAGACAGATATCAATCCCCGCCACCTCGCGGGCCACCGTCAATTCAAAGCAGATGCGCATCATCCCGTATACCTTATCCAGTGGGAAATCAAATTTCAGGCCAGGGCATCCGGTGGGAGGATCAGGGCTGTCAGCGATGCGCAGCTCTACATTGCCGCCCTCTCCAAACACCACTTCCTGGGCCACACCATTGATGGCGACGGTGATATTCACGATCTCCTCCGCCGGGATCTCATTGCAGATTCCAAGCACCAGATGGCTCAGATCGGCGTACAGCGAACTATCTTCGCCGACGGCCACAACGTCATAACAGAACCGCTGATTCTCACCGGCAGATGGGTCGAGGACGGAGTCGGTCAAATTGAGAGATATCTGAAAAGGCAGGACCCGCTCACCCGGAACAGTCGAGTAATCGATTTCCAGATTGCATGCGGAGGTCCTTGCCTGATTGCAAGAGCAGGACATGGTCCAATACACGCTCCTCTTTGTCAGTTTTGGTCAGCAGGGTGCCGGCCATTTCATACTATGTCTCCGGAGAGCGCATGGTGTACGCTCTGACGGACCGGCCCTGATACGTGTCCACATACAGGCTGATACGACCGCCGGCGCCGCTTCAGAGCATCATTCATTCCAGAATACAAAGCTCTGATATGTTCCGCCGTTCTCCAAAATCTAAGGCGTCCCCTGTTATCGTGCCATTTTTGAAAAAGCTGTGAACATTCTTTGCCTGCTTTATGAATTTTAGCACTCTCCTGTTGACAGTGCTAAAAGCAGAGGTATAATAAAGCCAAATTGAGAGGAGCAGCTAGGGCTTTCTTTCTGATCTGAGGAAGCGGCAGCCCAAGGCGGAAAACACTCCAGCCGGACGCCGGAGCACGGCGCCGGTCTTTTGAATCGAGGGAGATCCTATGAGTACGGAAAACTATACGCAGAAAACGCTGGAGGCCATCCGGGACGCCCAGGCCCTGGCGCAGGAGAAAAACAACCAATATCTGACGCCGGAGCACCTGCTGTATGCCCTGCTGAAGCAGGACGGCGGCCTCATCGGCTCCATGTTCAGCCGGATGGGAGTGGACTGCAGCAGTCTGCTGACGGAGCTGGATGCCAAGATCAACGAGTTCCCCAAGGTCTCCGGCGGCAGCGGACAGGTCTACGCCTCCCCTGAGACCAGCAAGGTCCTGACCGTGGCGGAAAAGACGGCGGAAAAGCTTCACGACGAATATATCTCCGTGGAGCACCTGATGCTGGGCATCTTCGCCGAGAGTTCCGGAGCGCTCAGGCAGCTTTTGCAGGACCACGGCATCACCCGCAGCCGGTTCAGCGAGGAGCTGTCCAAGGTGAAGTCCAATCCTGTCACCTCCGACAATCCGGAGGACACCTACGACGCCCTGAAAAAGTACGGCACCGACCTGGTGGAACGGGCCCGGAAAAAGGAACTGGACCCGGTCATCGGCCGGGACAGCGAGATCCGGAACGTCATCCGCATCCTGTCCCGGAAGACCAAGAACAACCCCGTCCTCATCGGCGAACCCGGCGTGGGCAAGACCGCCATCGCCGAGGGGCTGGCCCAGCGGATCGTCCGGGGCGACGTGCCCGACGGTCTGAAAGACCGCACCATCTTTTCCCTGGATATGGGCGCCCTGATCGCGGGCGCCAAGTACCGGGGCGAGTTCGAGGAGCGGCTGAAAGCGGTCCTGGAACAGGTCCGCAAGTCCGAGGGAAAAATCATCCTCTTTATCGATGAGCTGCACACCATCGTGGGCGCAGGCAAGACCGAGGGCAGCATGGACGCCGGCAATCTGCTGAAACCCATGCTGGCCCGCGGCGAGCTGCACTGCATCGGCGCCACCACCCTGGATGAGTACCGCCAGTATATCGAAAAGGACGCCGCTCTGGAGCGCCGGTTCCAGCCGGTGCAGGTGGATGAGCCCACGGTGGAGGACACTATCTCTATCCTCCGGGGCCTGAAAGACCGCTATGAGATTTTCCATGGCGTCCGCATCCACGACAACGCTCTGGTGGCCGCCGCCACCCTGTCCAACCGCTATATCACCGACCGCTTCCTCCCCGACAAGGCCATCGACCTGGTGGACGAGGCCTGCGCCATGATCCGTACGGAGATCGACTCCATGCCCGCCGAACTGGATGACCTACGCCGGAAGATCATGCAGCAGGAAATTGAGGAGATGGCCCTGAAAAAGGAGGACGACCAGCTGTCCCGGGACCGTCTGGAGGAGCTGAAACGTGAGTTGGCCGACGGAAAGGAGCAGTTCAACGCCCTGAAATCCCGCTGGGAGGCGGAAAAGCACGGCGTGGACAAGGTCAAGGAACTGAAAGGCAGGCTGGAGCAGCTCCAGGGCCAAATTGAACAGGCCCAGACCCGTTTGGAATACGAGAAGGCCGCCAAGCTGAAATACTCCGACCTGCCCGCCCTGGAAAAAGAACTGAAAGAGGCCGAGGCCATCGCCGAGCAGCACACCGGGGACAACACCCTGGTCCACGACACGGTGACGGAGAACGAGATCGCGGATATCGTGGCCAAGTGGACGGGTATCCCCGTCAGCCGCCTGGTGGAGGGTGAGCGGGAGAAGCTGCTGCACCTGGATGACGTTATCCACAAGCGAGTGGTGGGCCAGGACGAGGCCGTGCGGCTGGTGACGGAGGCCATCCAGCGCTCCCGTGCCGGTATCGCGGACCCCAACCGGCCCATCGGCAGCTTCCTGTTCCTGGGTCCCACCGGCGTGGGCAAGACGGAGCTGGCCAAGTCCCTGGCGGACTGCCTGTTCGACGACGAGCACAACCTGGTGCGCATCGACATGACGGAGTACATGGAGAAATTCTCCGTATCCCGGCTCATCGGCGCGCCTCCGGGATATGTGGGCTATGACGAGGGCGGCCAGCTGACAGAGGCCGTCCGCCGCAAGCCGTACAGCGTGGTGCTGTTCGACGAGGTGGAAAAGGCCCACCCGGATGTGTTCAATATTCTGCTGCAGATCCTGGACGACGGCCGCATCACCGATTCCCAAGGCCGCACGGTGGACTTCAAGAACACCATCATCATCCTGACCTCCAACCTGGGCTCTCAGGAACTGCTGGGCGGCATCCAGCCCGACGGCAACATCTCCGAAGACGCCCGGAACGCCGTCATGGCGGAGCTGCGCGCCTCCTTCCGGCCGGAGTTCCTGAACCGTCTGGACGAGATCATCCTGTTCAAGCCCCTGACCAAGGAGAACCTGAAGGGCATCATCGACATCCTGATGCAGGGCCTGAAGCGGCGGCTGGCGGACAAGACACTGAAGCTGGAAGTCACGGACAGCGCCAAGACGCTGCTGATCGACCGGGGCTTCGACCCGGTATACGGCGCCCGCCCCCTGAAGCGGTATCTCCAGAGCAGCGCCGAGACATTGATCGCCAAGGCCATTCTCCGGGGCGACCTGTCCGCAGGCAGCACCCTGGTGCTGGATACGGAGAACGGAGAGCTGGTCTGCAAAACGAAATAATACGCGGTCCCGCAGGCATCGACCGGCCTGCGGGACTGCAAAAAACCTCCAAGCGCGAAAATATCGCGCTTGGAGGTTTTTTCAAATCAGACCCGTCTGCTTCATCAGGGCCACGAATACGCAGAGCGTCACGGAGGACACCAGTGTGGAGGTGGTCACGATGCTGCCCGCCAGCAGGTCGTCCGCACCATACTCCCCCGCCAGTTGGTAGGTGGTGATGGCCGAGGGCGCCGCCGTAAATAGAAACACGGGGATCAGTTCTGTTCCCCGGAAGCCGAAGCCCCAGATGGCAATGGGCATCCCCAACAGCGGCATGACCAGCAGCTTCCAGGCCACCACGGCAGCCGTCAGATTTCTCTGTCCGGCGGGCCGCTTCCCGTTGTACAGCTTGGCACCCAGGGTCAGAAACGCCAGCGGCGACGCCATGGAGGCAAGACTCGTGGTCAGGCTCTCCAGCGGTCCCGGCAAAGCCATGTGGAAGGGCCGGAAGGCCAGTCCCAGAAACACGCCCCACAGAATGGGGTTTTTCAGGATGCCTTTCAGGAGCTGTCCCCAGCTTTTGTGTTCCTGCCCGGCGTACCAGGCGTACATGACCACCGCCGCAATATTCAGCACCGGCAGGGTAGCCGCCGCCATGGCGGAGGCGGCAGCGGCGGCGCCCGCTCCCCCCAGAAGCTGGGAGAAGGGGATGCCGTAAAGGGTGAAATTCCCCCGGTAGAGACACTGGATCACCACGGCGATCTGCCTTCGGTCATGGATCAGGTGCGGGATCACCAGGACCCCCGCCAGCAGGCACACGGCGATAAACCCATAGGCAAAGGCGATACTCCGCAGGCAGCTGTCCAATGCCAGCTCTGCCTGAGAGATGCTGCGGAACAGCAGCACCGGGAACAGCAGGCGCATACACAGGTGGTCCCCCTCCGCCGCAAAGTGCTCTGAGACCATGTTTCTTTTCCGCAGCAGCCAGCCCAGCACCAGCAGCAAGGCCACCGGCAGGACTGCCTGCAGTGCGTATCGGACCGCTTCCATATTGGCATCCACCTCCGTGGGATACAATCAGTCGGCGCTTCCCACCGTCACGCCCATCTTATCTTCGTAGTATTTTACCATGGCGATCTGGTCCTCGTCAATGTGGCCGTTGTCGTTCATCCAGTCCATCACCTGCAGCACCACGTCGGTCATGGGCGTATCCACGCCCATATGGTGGGCATAGTGCTTGGCGTTCAGAATGTCTTTGCGGTGAACGGCCACACGGGCTCCAGGCTCGTAGTCCCGGTGGATCAGCTTGGGGATCTTGTTATCATAGAGGGGACCGCCGGCAAAGCCGCCGCGGGTGGCCTCAAAGGTGGTCTGCAGGTCGATGCCCGCCTTGGCGGCAAAGGCATAGCCCTCGGCCATGGCCACCAGATAGGCACCGGCCACCATGTTGTTCACCAGCTTGGTGACGCTGCCGCTGGCGGGACCGCCCACATACACGGGGGTACCCATGCACTCCAGCAGGGGCTTCACTTCCTCAAAGGCCTCCCTGTCACCGCCGGTCATGATGGCCAGAGTACCGGCGATGGCCATGGGGTTGCCGCCGCTGATGGGAGAGTCCAGCAGGTACATACCGGCGTCTTTGGCCAGCTTGTACAGCTCTTGGATAATGTCGGGGGCGGTAGAACTCAGGTCCACGATGATGCGGCCGGGCTTACCGTATTGGACAGCCTTTTCCACGCTGTCCCGGATGATGGCGTGGGTGGGCAGGATCTGCATGATGACATCGCAGATCTTGTAGATCTCCTCCGGCCCGGCCACGGTGCCGCCGGCGGCGATGAAGTTCTCCCGCTGCTTTTCCACCACGTCGTAGCCCAGAATCTCACAGCCGGACTTTTTCAGCAGATTCTTCGCCATAGGCAGGCCCATGACACCCAGTCCCAGAAAACCGATTTTTTTCATGTCAGCATAACTCCTTTTTCTATATAAAATATATGAATGGTCTTACCATTTATATACATGATTGGAAGCCAAATGTCAATATACCCTCTTTGATTTATATTCCCCATACAGTCGGAAACTGTTTTCATGTGGACACACCATCGCTTTCTGCGCAATTTCTTGACGCAAAATGAAGAACATGATAAAATTCATGTTAAATGTGCAACAAAGTCAGGAGAAAGCCATCATGGGCGATGTTCAGAATTCCAATCCCCTCTTTCAGCCCGCTACTACCAAGCGCGCTTCTGAGGTGATCTACGATCAGATCTATCAAAAAATTGCCTCCGGCGAACTGCGTCCCGGTGACTCTCTGCCCTCGGAGCGGGAGCTGGCGGAGCAATTCCACCGCAGCCGGCCCAGTGTGCGGGAGGCTCTGCGGATGCTGCAGCAGGACGGCTTTTTGAAAATCAACGTAGGCAGTGCCGGCGGTGCTGTGGTGCAGAGTCTCTCTCTGCACACGGTGGAGGAACCGCTGAAAAAGCTGTTGGCCGCAGGTGCCATCAAGCTGGATGATTTAGTGGAATACCGCAACATCAATGACCATACCTGCGCCCGTCTGGCCGCTCTCCGGCGGACGGAAGAGGACATCCGTGCCATCCAGGCAACCCTGGACGCGGCGGAGGCCAGCATCTGCACCCCCAACAGCTTTGAGAAATACGATATCGCCTTCCACACCGCCCTGGCAAAAGCCAGCCACAATGCTCTGGCCCTGCTGATCAACGATGTGATCGTGGGACTGAACACAGACGCGTTCCTGCAGTCCATCCAGCACTGCTCCCTGGAGGAACATCAACGCATCAACCGGGAGATCTTCGAATCTCACTCCGCCATTCTGCGGGCCGTTATCAAGGGCGACCCGGACGAGGCGGACCGGTGTGTGGATGAAATGGTCCGCCTGTTCCGGGGATATATCTCCAGGCGATAATTTTCATCTTCAAAAAAGCAAATGGGAAGCATCGGTTCTGAACATGCTCCCCGTTTGTTATTCTTTGGCTGTCTCCTGCGACTTCACCGTCACCAAAACCGCATCTCCCGGCTGTTTTCCAATTCGGTCCCGGAGGATTCTTCCATAGAGCATTTGTTTCCCGAAGCAAGCAAAAAAAGTCACCGCAGATGCCAAGCACCTGCGGTGACTTTTTGTCTGACAGTTGACCTTTCCGGTCAGAAAATCTCCCGGGCGGCCCGGATGATCTGCTCGATTTCCTCATCGGTGTGGACCGCGGAGAGAAACATGGCCTCAAACTGGCTGGGGGCCGCGTAAATGCCCCGCTGCAGCAGGCCCAAATACCAGTGCTTGAAGCGCTCCAGGTCGGAGGACTTAGCCTGTTCATAGGTGGTGACAGGCTGCTCGGTGAAGAACACTGTCAGAATAGAGCCCACCCGGTTCACCTGGGCGGGGATGCCCTTCAGGGCGTCCCGCAGGCCCTCCTGCAGCATGGCGCCCCGCCGCTCCAGTTCCGCATAAATGGAGGGGTTGCTTTGCAGCGTCTTCAGCTGGGCCAGACCCGCGGCCATAGCCACGGGGTTGCCGGAGAGGGTACCGGCCTGATACACCGGTCCCAGGGGCGCCACCAGTTCCATCAGCTTCCGGCTTCCGCCGTAAGCGCCCACCGGCATACCGCCGCCGATGATCTTGCCGTAGGTCACCAGATCGGCCCGGACACCGTAGTATTCCTGGGCGCCGCCGGGGGCCAGGCGGAAGCCGGTGATGACCTCGTCAAAGATCAGCAGACCGCCGAATTCGTCGCACAGGTCCCGCAGGCCCTGCAAAAAACCGGGCTGAGGCGGCACCACGCCCATGTTGGCCGCCACCGGCTCCACGATGGCCGCCGCCACCTGACCGGGATTGGCCTCAAACAGGCGGCGCACGCTGTCCAGGTCGTTATAATCAGCGGTCAGGGTATCCCCTGCCATCTCCGCCGGGACACCTGCGGAATCCGGAGCGCCGCCGGTCAGAGCGCCGGAGCCGGCCTTCACCAGCATAGAGTCGGAATGACCGTGATAGCACCCGGCAAATTTGATGATCTTGCTGCGGTCCGTAGCACCTCTGGCCAGCCGCAGGGCCGACATGACCGCCTCGGTGCCGGAGTTGACCATGCGGACCATTTCCACGCCGGTCATTTCACAAACCAGCTCCGCCATTTCCACCTCAATGGCTGTGGGCGCGCCGAAGCTGAGGCCCTTCTTCACGGCCTCCTGCACCGCCGTCTCCACAGTCTCGTTGCAGTGGCCCAGGAGCAGGGGCCCCCAGGAGCAGATCAGGTCGATATACTCCTTTCCGTCCGCGTCCCAGACCCGGCTGCCCCTGCCCTTTTCCAGAAAACGGGGATACGTCCCCACCGCGCGGCAGGCCCGCACCGGGGAGTTGACGCCACCGGGCAGGACCTTCTGGGCGGCTTCAAACAGCTGTTCCGAACGGGTCATTATCCCAGCTCCCCTCTCTGCATGGCCTGGGCCAGTTCCTTGGCGAAATAGGTGATCAGGATATCCGCGCCGGCCCGGTAAATGGACAGGGCGCTCTCACACATAACCCGGTGCTCGTCGATGAGGCCCTCTTTCCCGGCAGCCTTGATCATAGCATACTCGCCGCTGACGGAATAAGCGGCCATGGGCAGGTCAAAGTTGTCGGCGCACTCCCGGATGATATCCAGGTAGCTGAGGGCGGGCTTCACCATCAGGATGTCCGCCCCCTCCTGCACGTCCAGAGCGCACTCCTTCAGGGCCTCTTTCCGGTTGTGGGGGTCCATCTGATAACCCCGGCGGTCGCCGAAGGACGGCGCAGAACCGGCGGCATCCCGGAAGGGGCCGTAGAAAGCAGAGGCGTACTTGGCGGAATAGGACATGATGGGGGTGGTCTCAAAGCCGTTTTCATCCAGGATGGTCCGGATGGCAGCCACCCGTCCGTCCATCATGTCAGAGGGCGCCACCATATCAGCACCCGCCTGCACATGGGACAGGGCGGTCTTTGCCAGGACCTCCAGGGTCTTGTCGTTGTCCACCTCATGGTCGTGGAGGATACCGCAGTGGCCGTGGTCGGTGTACTCGCACATGCACACATCGGTGATGACATAGCAGTCGGGGTAGGCGGCCTTGATGGCCCGGATGCCCTGCTGCACCACGCCGTTGGGATCCCATGCGGAGGAACCGCAGGCGTCCTTGTGGGCGGGGATGCCGAAGAGCAGCACCCGGCTGACACCAGCATCCATACAGGCGGCGATCTCCTCACAGATCCGGTCAGGAGAATACCGGTACTGTCCATCCAGAGAGGGAATGGGCTCCTTGATGTTCTCCCCCTCCACCAGAAACAGGGGGTAGATCAGGCTGTCCGGAGACACTCTGGTTTCCCGCACCATACGGCGCAGGCTGTCGCAGGTCCGAAGCCTGCGGGGACGAATGGTAAGATCCATTTGATTCACACTTCCTTGATACATTCCATGAGAGATTCCATGGTGGCCTCCTTGGCCGTCACCACGGTCATGCCGTATTTCTTTGCTTCCGCCGCCGTCTGGGGGCCGATGCAGCAGCCCAGCACCCTGGAGAGGTCCGCGCCGGGAAGGCTTTCCACAAAGCCCCGCACGGTGGAGGCGCTGGTAAAGGTCACCAGCACAGGCCGCTCCAGCAGCGCCCGCACAGGCGCCGGGTCCGGGTTTTCATACACCGTATCATAACACGGTACATCCACAAAGGGAATGCGGTTTTTTTCGAAAATTTCAGGCAGAGCGCGGCTTCCCTGACTGGCCCGGCACAGCAGCACGGGGCCTTCCACCCCGGCCATGGCCCGGGCCAGATTGTCGGAATCGTAAACTTCCGGCACCAGGTCCGCCGCCAGGCCATGGACCTCCAGCGCAGCCGCCGTCTTGGGTCCGATGGCCGCCAGTTTCACCCCCGCCAGGGCTCTGGCGTCCTTCCCCGCTGCCCGCAGGCGGTCAAAGAAGATGCCGGGGCCTACGGGGCTGGTGAACACCAGCCAGCGGTAGCGGTCCAGCTCCCGGATGGCCTGGTCCAGCTCCGGGCTGGGGTCTCTGGCTACCGTGCGGATGCAGGGATAGTCCGTCACGCTGGCCCCCAGCTGCCGCAAACGCTCCGAAAGGGTGCCGCTGCGGTCCGTCGGACGGGTGACCACCACTTCCCTGCCCTTCAGAGGCAGGCTGTCGAACCAGTCGAACCGGTCAGACAGGCCGCAGACCTTGCCCACTACGATGATGGCCGGGCTCTTGATCCGGGCCTCCTGGGCCTTCTCAGGCAGCTCCGCCAGGGTGGCGACCACCTTCCGCTGTCCGGGCAGGGTGCCACGCTCCACCACAGCCGCCGGCATGGACGGCTCCATCCCGGCGTCCAGCAGTCCCTTGCAGATGTTGGGCAGAGAGGAAACGCCCATGAGGAACACCAGGGTCCCCCCTGTGCGGCGCAGGGCGTCAAAATCGATGTGCAGCTCCGACCCGGCCTTGGCGTGGCCGGTGATGATGTGGAGTGAGGAGCAGAAATCCCGGTGGGTCACAGGGATGCCCGCGTAAGCCGGCACCGACAGGGCCGACGTGACACCGGGGACCACCTGGAAGGGCACGCCGTGCTCCTCCAGCAGCTCCAGTTCCTCGCCGCCCCGGCCAAACAGGAAGGGATCGCCGCCCTTCAGCCGCACCACCCGCTTGCCCTCCAGGGCCTTTTCCAGCAGGATGCGGTTGATCTGGTCCTGGGGCACCAGGTGGTGACTGGACTCCTTGCCCACGTCAATGGCTTCCGCCCGGGGCGGGATCAGGGCCAGAATGGCAGGGCTCACCAGCCGGTCAAACACCACCACCTGGGCCTGCTCCAGAGCCTGACGACCCTTCTGTGTCAGCAGGCCGGGGTCACCGGGACCCGCGCCCACCAATATCACATTGCCTTTCATGGGCTTCACGTTCCTTTCTTCAGCTTGTCGGCCAGGGTCTCCCCCAGCGTCTCCGCTGCCGTCCTGGGGCCGCTTAGAGAGTCCTTGCGCACCACTGTCTCGTCGGGACTCACATACAGGCCCGTCAGAGTCAGGGTCTCCCCTTCCACCACAGCGTAGGCCGCCACGGGAGAGCTGCATCCGCCATCCAGCGCCCGAACAAAAGCCCGTTCCGCCAGGGCGCAGCAGGCGGCGTCCGGGTCATGGACCCCAGCCAGACAGGCAGTGTCCACACCCTGCCGGGTCTGCACCGCCAGGATGCCCTGACCCGCCGCAGGAAGCATCTCCTCCGGGGAGAAATACCGGCTGATGCGGTCCTCCAGACCCAGGCGCTTCAACCCCGCCGCCGCCAGCACCAGAGCGGAGAATTCCCCGTCCTGGAGCTTTTTCAGTCGGGTCTGCACGTTGCCCCGGACGGGCTTCACGTCCATCTGGGGAAACAGCGCTTTCAATTGCAGCTGCCGACGCCGGGAGGAGCAGCCGATGGGCTTGGACGGGTCCAGCTCCGTGACGCCCTCCGGAAGCGCCAGCGCATCCCGGGGGTCCGCCCGCTTGGAGAAAGCCGCCAGCGGCAGGTCCTCCGGCACCTCCATGGGCATATCCTTCAGGGAGTGGACGGTGAAATCGGCCCGTCCGTCCCGCAGCGCCTGATCCAGTTCCTTCACAAAGAGGCCCTTGCCGCCGATCTGGTCCAGGGTCTTATCCAAAATCCGGTCGCCGGTGGTCTTCATGGTCACCAGCTCCAGCTCCGCCTCGGGAACGGTCCGGGCAATGGCGTCCATGACCATCCGGCTCTGGATCACCGCCAGTTTGCTTTCCCGGCTGCCGATCTTGATCTTCATTCCAGTTCCTCCAATACCTTGCGGATCTCCCGTGCCGCCCGGGCAGTCTTGTGGTGGTCCTTTCCGGAGGACACCACCCCTGCCACCAGGCCCTCGCCGGTACAGATGGCGGGGAAATAGAAGCTGCACTCCGCTTCGCAGTCCGCCACGGACACGGGGATGCCCAGACGGCGGGCCTCCTGGCCCACCTGGCGGTTGACCTCCCGGTTATCTGTTGCGGCGATGGCCAGAACGGCGCCCTTCAGGTCGCCGGGTTCATAGGGCCTCTGGATCCAGGTAATGCCATCGGCCTTGGCCTTCAGCTCCGGGGCGATCACCACGATCTCGCAGCCAAACAGCCGCAGCGTGCCGATACGCCGGGCGGCAATGGTCCCGCCGCCCACCAGCGCCACTTTTTTTCCCGTCAGGTCCAGGAACAGCGGGAACCGCAGAGGACGCTCCGGCGCCGTCTGGCGCCGCTGCCACTGACAGAACTTCTCCAGCTCCTCCCCGGCGATGGCCTCCATGGCCGCCAGTTCCTCCCGGTTGCCGGGGCCGCAGGCACCCAGGGAGTCCGTGTCAAAGCAGCGCATCCGGGCGGCACAGGCTGGATCGATGTCCCGGGGCACCGCCAGGTCCACCGCCACCCGGGGCGGCCGGGCCACGGTTTCCAACTGGCGCAGTGTCAGCGTATAGTGAGGGCTTGCCGTGGCAGACACCAGCGCGTCGATCCCTTCCATGGCCGCAAGGCGCTCCTCATAGGGCACCGTGCCGCAGCCAGCGGGCACCACAGTCTCGCCGTGGCGGTAGCTCCGCAGGGTCACCTGCACCCGGGCCCCGTCCTCGTGGAGCAGCTCCGCCGCCAGACGGCCCATCTGCCCGTTGCCGATGACCAGGACCTTCTTTCCCGCCAAGTTTCCCAGTTCCTGCTGCAAAATTTCCCGGCAGCGGGTGCCCATGGAGGGCACGCCCCGGGCCACATGGACCTCGGTCCTGGCCCGCTTGCCGGCAGTCACCGCCCGACGGAACAGTGCCGCCAAAATTGGGTCGGCGGTCTTTTCCTCCTGGGCCAGCTCCATGGCAGTGCGGACCTGGGTGATGATCTGATCCTCCCCTAAAATTTGGGAATGGAGCCCGCAGGCCACCTCCATCAGATGCTTCGCCGCATCGGTGCCGGTGCGGGTGGTGAAGTAAGACTCCAACTCCTCCTCCGGCACCCCGGCGCCCCGGCACAGCAGCCGCCAGGGGGTGTCTGTCTCACCGCTGAGATACAGCTCGGTCCGGTTGCAGGTGGACAGCAGCACGCAGCCCTCCACCCCCGGCTGGTGCCGGAGCCACAGCAGCAGGTCCCGCACCTCCTGTTGGGAAAAGGCCAGCCGCTCCCGCAGGGCAATGGATGCCCGGTGGCAGTCCAGGCCCGACATGACCAGGCTCATGACTTGCCTCCTTTGGCGATCACCAGGGAGAAGTAGCCGGAGGGCTCCTTCAGCTCCGCGAAGTTGGGATAGACCCGCTCATTGGCCATGCCGCAGTTCTCCACCATAGAGGCACCTTCCAGCATCCCCCGGTCTGCCAGGGTCTGCCGCAGCTCCAGAATGGACCGTCCGGCCTTCATAAACACTTTATTGGCAGGCACGTCCAGCAATGCCTCCTGATCGTGGGAAGCAGGGATCACCAGCAGGGGCTCAGAGCCCTGACACAGGGAGATGTTCAGCCGGGCAGCCGCCGCGCAGAAGGAGGTCACACCGGGGACCACCTCCACCTCATAGCCCTGCCGCAGCACTTTTTCATGGATATACATGTAGGTAGAGTAGACCGTAGGATCGCCCAGGGTCAGGAACACCACCTGTTTGCCCTGGTCCAGCAGGGCGGCGATCTTCCCGGCGGCCTCCTCATAGGCCGCGTCCACCACAGCCTTGTCCCGCACCATGGGGGTCTTCACAAAGACCAACTCTTTGCCGTCCAGATAGTCCTTTGCGATGTTCAAGGCCGTCTTTTCAGTCTTGCTGGTATCCGGCACCATGACCACGTCGGCCTCCCGCAGCACCCGGACCGCCTTCATAGTCAGCAGTTCCGGGTCGCCGGGGCCAACACCCACACCCCACAGCTTGCCGCCCCGGGACAGGGTCTCCACCGCCTCCCGGCAGTGTTCCGTGAACAGCGTCCGGATATCCGGGCATTGGCCCAGGCCCCGGAGCACACAGCGGACCTCATAGCCCTCCGCCTCCAGTTCTGCCTTCCAGGAGTCCTCCCCCCCGGCCATGTCGTTGCGGGCATGGTCTCCCGCCACCAGCATGAAGGGCGCCAGGGTCACCTCTCTGATCTCCGGATGCTTGGTCAGCTGCTGCTTCACACTGTCCAGGGTGGGATATCCCTCCACCGTGGCCACATACACCCGTTCGCACCGGGCCTGGAGCACATGCTCCATCTGGGCGTAGGCGGAGTTGGCGAAGTGGGGCGTGCCGTGGCCCATGAGCACCAGTGCCTCGTCCTCTACGGGTCTGGGCAGCCAGTTCAGCAGGGCCTCCGCCACGGCGGTGTAGTCCGCCTCGGCATGGAGCAGGGGCATGCCCACGGACACCTGCATCCGCAGGCGGTAGGGCTCCAGCTGAGCCAGCATCTTTTCGTATTCCTCGCCGTGCATCACATGGGTGGACTGCACCGCCACATGGGTGAAGCCCTCCGTCTCCAGGCGGTCCATGGCCTGGGCCACGTTGTCGATCTCCACGCCGTCCCGCTGCCGGAGCTTGTTGATGATCATGCCGCTGGTGAAGGCACGGCGAACCTCCCAGTTGGGGAAAGTCTCTGCCAGGGCTCGCTCTGTGGCGGCAATGGCCTGTTCCAGAGTATCCGGATAAGAGGTGCCGAAGGACACCGCCAAAATTGCTTTTTTCATTGCTTCACTCTCTTTCGTTCCGGGATGCGATGTACAGCAGGGCATTGCAGATGGCGGCGGCCACATTGCTGCCGCCCTTGCGGCCCCGGGCCACAATCCAGGGGCAGTCCATCTCCATGATCAGTTCCTTGGCCTCCACCACGTTGACAAAGCCCACCGGCACACCGATGATCAGCGCCGGGGCCGGCAGGGTCCCCTCCTGCCACAGCTCATAGAGCCGCACCAGGGCCGTGGGGGCGTTGCCGATGGCGTAGACCAGGGACTTGCCCATGGCCGCCGCCCGCTCCATGCTGACGGTGGCCCGTGTCACGCCCCGCTCCTTGGCCTGGGCCGCCACCTCGGGGTCCGCGATGAAATTGTGGACCTCCCCGCCGAATTTGGCCAGCACCCGCTTGTTGATGCCGGACATGGCCATGGTGGTGTCGGTGACGATGTGGGCGCCGCCGCGCAGGGCCTCCACGCCCCGGGCCACCGCTTCCGGGGAAAAACAGAGGTTCTCCGCGTAGTCAAAATCCGCCGTGGTGTGAATGGCCCGCAGGATGACCGCCTCGTTTTCCGGCGGCAGGGGTTGTTTCAGCTCCGACCGGATGATCTCCATGCTTCTGGCCTCGATCTCCGCCGGGGCCACCCGCTGCAGCTCTATGTGCATATGCCTTCCTCCATGATCGCGTAAATCTTTTCCATATCCAGGGACTGCCGGACGCCGTCAGCCAGCAGATCGTACTGCCGCTGCTTGTAGTCCTCCCAGTCCTCCACGCCCTGGGCCGGGTCCAGACCCTTGGCCCGCAGCAGGCAGGACACAAAGGTCTGGGCAAACTGGCCCTGGTCGAAAATGCCGTGGACATAGCTGCCCCAGACATTGTCCTTCGCCATGCCGTCGGCCTTGGTCCGGTCCGTTTCCTCCAGCCGGGCCAGGTCCGTCTGTCCGGAGGTCCGGCCCATGTGGATCTCGTATCCGGCAAAGCAGGCTCCGTTCAGTTCCCGGAAGATGCCCCGGGCGTTCTCCATGCGGCCGCTGACACGGGTCCGCTCCTTTTCCCCCAGGAACACGGTGTCCGCTTCCAGGAGGCCCATGCCCCGCATCTGCCCGCCGGCTTCCACGCCGGTGGGGTCGGAAATGGAGCTGCACAGCATCTGGTAGCCGCCGCAGATGCCCACCACGGCGCCGCCGGCGGCGGCGTGCTTCAGGATGGCCACCTCCATACCGCTCTGGCGCAGCCAGCGCAGGTCCTCCATGGTGTTTTTCGTCCCCGGCAGGATCACCACGTCGGGGCTGCCCAGCTGGGGTGCGGACTTCACATACCGCAGAGAGACCTCCGGCAGCCGGGACAGGGCGTTGAAATCCGTAAAGTTGGAAATGCGGGGCAGCCGCACCACGGCGATGTCCACCAGTCCCCTGCCGCCGGTCCGGTCGAACCGCTCCGTCAGGGAATCCTCGTCGTCCAGGTCCACCTGCAAATGGGGGACCACCCCCACCACGGGGATGCCCGTCAGTTGTTCCAGCATCTCCACGCCAGGGTCCAGGATGGTCTTGTCCCCCCGGAAGTTGTTGATGATCAGGCCCTTCACCCTGGCCCGCTCCTCCGGCTCCAGCAGGGCCACCGTGCCGTACAGGGAGGCAAATACGCCGCCCTTGTCAATGTCGGCACACAGCAGTACCGGAGCATTCGCCATACGGGCCATGCCCATGTTGACGATGTCCTCCTGCTTCAGGTTGATCTCAGCGGGGCTGCCGGCGCCCTCCAGCACGATGATGTCATGGCTGTCCGCCAGAGCGTTGTAGGCCCGCATCACATCCGGCACCAGATTTTTTTTGAAGGCGAAATAGTCCCGGGCGCTCATGACGCCCCGCACCTCGCCGTTGACGATGACCTGGGAACCGGTGTCGTTGGTAGGCTTCAGCAAAATGGGGTTCATCTCCACCGTGGGAGCGATGCCCGCCGCCTCAGCCTGCATCACCTGGGCCCGGCCCATCTCCAGGCCGTCCGCCGTGATGAAGGAGTTCAGGGCCATATTCTGGGATTTGAAGGGGGCCACCGAATGGCCGTCCTGCTGGAAAATACGGCACAGGGCCGCCGCCAGAAAGCTCTTTCCCGCATTGGACGTGGTGCCCTGCACCATGATGGACTTCGCCATGGTCATCCCTCCAGTTCCGCGCCCAGAATGCGCAGGAATCGATCATTGTTCTCCGCCTGTCCCACAGCCACCCGGTACCAGTCCGGTCCCAGGCCGCGATAGTTGGCGCAGCTGCGTAGCAGTACGCCCCGCCGCAGCAGCCGTTCCTTTAAGTCTGCTACACCCGTCAGGCGGAACAGCAGATAGTTGGCAGCACCGGGGATTACCTGGCAGCCCAGCCGGGTCAAGCCCTCTGTCAGCAGGGGCCGCTGGGCGTCCAGCAGCTTCCGCCCCTCCGTCGGCCACTCCGGCAGTTCACAGCAGGCAAGGCCCGCCGCCTGAGCAGGGCCGGAGACGTTCCAGCAGGGGCCCCAGGCCATCAGCCGCTCCACCAGCTCCGGGGCGCCGAGACCGTAGCCCAGCCGCAGGCCGGGGATGGCGTAGGTCTTGGTGAAGGCCCGCAGCAAAAAGAGTTCCGGATAGTCCGCCAGATACGGCGCCATGCCACGTCCCTCCCGGGCCAGGGGCAGGAAGCACTCGTCCACCATCAGCACCGCTCCGATCTCCCGGCAGCGGTCCAGGACCCGCAGCAGCAGGTCCTCCGATACCAGCCGTCCCGTGGGATTGTTGGGGCTGCAGAGGACCACCAGCTCTACCGGCGGCTGGATATCCGCCAGGATGGCCTCCGTCACATCAAAGTTCTCCTCCTGCCGGAGCACATGGAACCGGCAGTCACAGCCCACCTGTACCAAAGCCCCCTCGTACTCCGAGAAAGTGGGGGCCGTCAGCAGGGCGGCCTTAGGCCGCAGGGCCATGGCCAGGCGGAAGATCACCTCCGCCGCTCCGTTGCCGCAGAAGATCTGCTCCGGAGAAACCCCGTCCTTTTTGGCAATGGCCTGCCGCAGATCCCGGCACAGGGGGTCCGGATACGCCTTGACATGCTCCAAAGCGTCCCGGGCCGCTTCCATCACCTGGGGCGGCGGTCCCATGGGATGGAGATTGACCGACAGGTCCAGGATCTCTCCCGAACAGATATTCCGGGCGGAGACCAGATCTCCGCCATGCTCCAAAGTCATAGCATCCTCCAAACAGTCAGAAAAGCAGCAGCGGTATGATATCAAACAGCACCAGTGCCAGCACCGAGGTCATCAGCGCCAGATCGTTGGCCCGCTTCACATCCTCCCGGCAGATGGGCCGCACCGGGTCACCAATGGTGGGCTTTTCCACCGGCTTGCCGAAATACAGGTGCGTTCCGCCCAGCTGCAGCCCCAATGCCCCGGCACAGGCGGCCTCGGTGTGGGCGGAATTGGGAGACTTGTGGTTCTTCCGGTCCCGGAAAAAGATACGGAATGCGTTCTTTCCGTCAAAGCCCAGATATGCCGCCAGGCACATGAGCAGTCCTGCGATACGGGCGGGCAGAAAGTTACAGACATCGTCCAGCAGCGCCGCCGCCCGGCCAAAGTACCGATATTTGTCATTTTGATAGCCCACCATGGAGTCCATGGTGTTCACCGCTTTGTAGCACATGCCGCCCACCGGGCCCAGCAGGGCCGCCCAAAGCAGCGGCGCCAGAATGCCGTCGGCGGCGTTTTCCGCCACGGTCTCCACATCGGCGGCCAGCACCTCTTCCTCCGTCAGCTGGTCCGTGTCCCGGCCCACCACCATGGAAACTGCTCTGCGGCCATCCTCCAGAGAACCCCGCTCCAGGGCGCGGACCACCTTCATGGTCTCCGTCCGCAGGGACTTGGCGGCCAGGATCTGCCAGCAGATCACCACCTCCAGCACGGCTCGCAGCGCCGGATGGACCAGGCCTGCCGCCCACAGCACCAGCCCCGTGGCAAGGCCCGTCAGGCCCACCACCAGGAGCACCAGGCAGACGCCTGCATGAAGTTCGCCCCGCTCGGTTTTGGGAAATACGGCCCGCAGGGGCGGCTCCAGCTTTCCGATCAGCCAGCCCATTCCCTGGACGGGGTGGGGCAGACAGCGGGGGTCTCCCACCACCAGGTCCACACAAAAGCCCAGCAGCAAGGCAAGAAAGTGGTTCATGGTCTCACTCCAATCAAAGGTCAGGTTCAACTCTGGGGCGTATAGGCCTCGATCTGCAGGTCATCAAAGGTGTCGCCGTTATACACTGCCATGGCCATGTCCAGAATGGGCATGACGGCCACAGCGCCGGTCCCCTCTCCCAGACGCATCCCCGCATGGAGGATGGGCTTCACTCCCAGGGCATTCAACACCGGCTGGGCGGCAGGCTCACCGGACAGGTGGCTCGCCAGCATATAGTCCCTGGCCGCCGGGCACAGGGAGGCCGCGCACATGGCCGCCGCCGCGGAGATCAGTCCGTCGATCAGCACCGGCACATGATACAGGGCACCGCCCAGGAACACGCCGCACAGGCCCGCCAGGTCATAGCCGCCCACCTTGCTCAGCACATCCAGACCGTCCGCCGAGTCGGGCCGGTGGCGCTGGATGGCCGTCTCGATGGCCCGGACCTTCCGCTCCAGTCCGGCGTCGGAGAGTCCCGCTCCCCGGCCTGTCATCTCTGCCGGGCTGCGGTTCAGCAGCACAGATAGGACCGCCGCGGAGGTGGTGGTGTTGCCGATGCCCATTTCGCCGGTGGCAAAGAGCCGGACACCCTTGTCATAGAGGGTCTGGACCGTTTCCACGCCCACCAGGATGGCCTGCTCTGCTTCCTCCCGGGTCATGGCGGGTTCTTTCACAAAATTCCGGGTGCCGCCCCGGCGGATGCACTTCTGAGCGATGCCGGGCAGGTCCACAGCGTTGGCCATACCGATATCCACGGGATAAATCTCCGCTCCCGCCACCCGGGCCATCTTGCACACGCTGGACTGGCGGCGGGCCATGTTGGCGGCCACGATGGCCGTCACCTCCTGGCCGGTCTGGGTGACGCCCTCGGCTACCACGCCGTTGTCGGCGCACATGATCACCACGGCCTTCCGGGCAATGTCAAAATCCGCCGTGCCGAACATACCGGCCATGCGAACTACCATATCCTCCAGCGTTCCCAGGGAACCCAGGGGCTTTCCCACACCATTCCACTTCTTCTGAGATGCCACCATGGCCTCCCGGCTGGCGGGGGCGATCTCTGAAATCACTTGCTGCAGGTCCATATCGATACTCCTTTATGTTTCCGCACCGAAGGCCAGCGCCGCTTCCAAAAAGCGCCGCGCCGTCTCCGGCTTTGAGGCAAGATGAAAATGGGGGAATCCGGCGTACAGGCTGTCCGTCCCCACACCGGCCTGCCACTGGCGGGCCGACTGGGGCTTCCTGGCCGTGAAATCCGTACCGGGGGCCGTGCTGTCCCAGTAGTGGAACTCGTGGGCGGGCATGGTCTCTCCCTGCCGGAAGAGCAGGCTGTCCTTCTCTGCCGTCAGCGTCACATAGCCAAACCGGCTCAGCTTCCCCGTGGGGTAGGCTTCCGCATCCAGCACCCCGGCCATGGGCCAGGGCATACCCGACGCATCCTGCAGGGTCTTGTGCAGATACAGGAAGCCGCCGCACTCCGCGATGGTGGGAAGGCCGCCCGTCACGGCATCCAGTACAGACTGCCGCATCTCTGCGTTTTCCGAAAGCTGCTCTGCGTAAAGCTCCGGATAGCCGCCTCCCAGATAGAGGCCCTGGATATGCGCCGGCAGTTCCCCATCCTCCAGGGGAGAAAACTCCACCAGCTCCGCACCCAGGTCCCGCAGGACCTGGAGGGAAGCCTCATAGTAAAAGCAAAAGGCCTTGTCCCGGGCCACGGCAATCCGGGGCCGTCCCGCCACCGGCACCAGGGACAGGGGTTCCGCCTTCAGCGGCGGCGCTTTGCGGGCCAGTTCCAGCAGGCCGTCCAGGTCCACAGACTGTTCCGCCTGGTCCGCCATCCGGTCCAGCTTCTGCTGCAGGTCGTCGATCTCCGCCGCCGTCACCAGTCCCAGGTGGCGGCTCTCAATGGCGCAATCATCCATCACCGGCAGATATCCCAGCACCGGCAATCTTGTCTCCCGGGAGATGGTCTCCGCCAGACGGGGATACAGCATAGGGGACACCCGGTTCAAGATCACACCTGCGATTCGGCTGGGCTGCCGGAAGCTCTGAAAGCCCCGGACCTCCGCCGCGGCGGAAAGGGCCCGTCCCCTGCCGTCCACCACCAGCACCGCCGGGGTCTCCGTGGCAGAGGCCAGGTCGTAGGCAGAGGCGTCTGTCCCCATGGAAATGCCGTCGTAATACCCCATGGCCCCTTCCAACACCGTCACGTCCGCCTGGGCGGCACACCGGGCCAGCAGGCTCCGGGCCGTGGCGTGGGAGAAGAAAAACAGGTCCAGGTTACAGCTCTGGGCCCCCAGGACCCGGCTGTGGAACATGGGGTCGATGTAGTCCGGGCCGGACTTGCAGGCCATGGGCCGCAGTCCCCGCCGGAGCAATGCCCGCAGCACGGCGCAGATGACCGTGGTCTTGCCGCCGCCGGAGGCCGGGGCACAGAACATCAGCCGGGGCGTCATGGCCGCCCCTCCCCGGAGAGGATCCAGACAGGGTTCTGGCCCATCATCATATGATACCAGCCCTGATTTCTGGCCTGCGCCGCTGAGATCTGTGTCACGTCTACATTCGTCAGGCCGAACCGCTTCATGCAGTCCAGTCCGTCGGTGAGACTTTCCAGGCTGACCGCCGTCAGGCAGATGCGGGCAGCCGGATTCTTTTCCAGGGCCACCCGGAAGATGTTCGCCATGGAGCCCGAGGAGCCGCCGATGAACACGCACTCCGGCTTGGGCAGGTCCGCCAGGGCGGCAGGGGCCTCGCCCTCCACCACCCGCAGGTTCCACAGGCCCAGAGCCTCCCGGTTCTGCCGGATCAGGTCCAGGGCTTCCACTTCCTTTTCCACAGCCCAGACCTGGCCCTGCCAGGCCGCCATGGCACAGGCGGCGGACACGGAGCCGGTACCGGCTCCCACGTCCCACACCACGCTGTCCGGCCGGACCGCCATGCGGGCCACCGCCAGCAGGCGGATGTTCTCCTTGGTCATGGGGGTCTTGCCCCGGATCAATTGGTCATCCCACAGGCAGGGGACCCCCGCCTGCCAGCCGATGGGGGCGGGATTCTCCGCCAGCACCACCGTCAGATCGTCAAATTGTTCTCCCGTCAGTTCTTCCGCCGTGCCGGAGACGATGCGCTCCTGCGGATAAGACAGTCGCTGGCCCACATGGACCCGCACCTGTCCAAGGCCCGCCTCCGTCAGCTGGGTGCACAGGTCCGCCGCCGTACAGGTCCTGCCGGTCAGCAGGAAGGTTTTGGCGTGGGACTGGATCTCCCCCACGGCGTTGGCCTCCCGGCCATGGACTGACACCAGCCGGGCGTCCTGCCAAGAGATGTGCAGTTTCGCGCAGAAGTAGTTCAAAGAAGAGATTCCGGGGATGGTCTCCACAGTCACGTCCTCCAGCAGTCCGTAGAGCCTGGCGGCGCCGCTGTAAAAGCCCGGGTCGCCGGACAGCAGCACGGCGCTGTCGCCGTCAAAGGCACGCACCGCCGCCGCGATCTCCTCTGCCCGGATCAGGGCCAGCTTCTTTCCCGGATGGTCCGGGAAAGCCTCCAGCATCCGCCGGGCGCCGATCAGCTGGCCGCAGGCCTCGATCCGCCGGGCCGCGCCCAGGGTCAGGGTCTCCGGGTTTCCCATACCGATGCCGATGAGATAACAGGTCATAGCGTCCCTCCGGTAAATTTCTTCAGTAGTTCTTCCAGCTCCAGGCCCGTCTCCTGAACAGGCCGCCGGATCACCAGCAGCTTCGCCCCAGCCTCCCGGGCCGCTGCAGCCTTTTCTCCAAAGCCGCCGGGACGGCCCGTATCCTTGGTCACCAGGACCTTGCCATCCATGACCCGCAGGGTGGCGGCGTTCATCTCCTGGGAAAAGGGGCCCTGCATGCAGATGATGTGAGCCGCGGGATACCCCAGGTCCAGAGCGGCCCGCAGGCTGTCCAGGCTGGGCAGCACCCGGACCCAGATGCGCTCCGCAAAACCGGGCACCTGGGCAAAGGTAGCCAGGTCCTTGCTGCCGGTGGTCAGCAGCACATTGCCCGGCAGGTCCGCCAGCAGTTCCGCCGCATGGACGGGGCTGTCAGCCCAGAGAACATCCTCCGCTTCCTCCCGGGGCCGCACCAGCCGCTCACAGGGCACACCCGCCCTCTGGGCCGCCGTCCGGATGCTGACGCTGACCTGGGCGGCATAGGGATGGGTGGCGTCCACCACCCAGTCGTAACCGTCCGCCATCTCCGCCGCCATGGCGTCCTGGCTCATACGGCCCATCCGTACCGTCAGATTGGGCTGGGGCTCCAGCACGTCCCGGCCGTAATCCGTAGCCACGCAGCAGGTCACCAGATGGCCCGCATCCGCCAGCCGCCGGGCCAGGGTGTGGCCCTCCGCCGTGCCGCCAAACAACAGAATTTTCATCGCTGCAAATACCCCCGGGGCGTCACCAGCCGTCCGCCGATGACCTGGGTCTGGCTGTTGCCCACAAAGACAGTGGTGAACATGTCCACCTGGGCCTCCCGCAGCTCCGCCAGGGTGAGAATGGTGCAAGCTTGGCCCTCCCGTCCGATCTGGCTCACATAGCCGCAGGGGGTCTCGGGGGCCTTGGCCTCCAGCAGGATGTCGCAGGCCTTCTGCAGGTAATCTCTCCGCTTGTGGCTGGAGGGGTTATACAGGCACAGGACGAAGTCCGCCTGGGCCGCCGCCCGGAGGCGGGCCTCGATCTTCTCCCAGGGGGTCATCAGGTCCGACAGGGAGACCAGGCAGAAGTCGTGCATCAGCGGTGCGCCCAGGACAGCCGCTCCGCCGCAGGCCGCCGTGATACCGGGGATCACCTCCAGCTCCACCTGGGGCCACTGGGGGGACAGCTCATAGCAAAGGCCCGCCATGCCGTAGACGCCGGGGTCCCCGGAGCAGACCATGGCCACGGTCTTGCCGGTGTCCGCCAGTTCCAGGGCCATCTTGCACCGCTCCGTCTCCTTCCGCATGGGGGTGGAGCGCAGTTCTTTATGGGAATAGGCCTCCCGGATCAGGTCGATATAGACCGTGTAGCCCACGATCACATCGGAGGCCTCCAGGGCCTCCGCCGCCCGGACCGTCAGGTCCCGGCCGCCGCCGGGGCCCAGGCCGATGATATATAATCTCTTCATGGGTTCCTCCTATTTCTCCCAGGACAGATGGACCGGGCCCATAGCCGCGGCAAAGGTCACGCCCTGGCAGACGGTTTTGGGAATCACGATGTGCCCGCCCGCCCGCTGGGCGGCCCGCTGGCACACATTGTCCACGCCGGTGGTCTTTTCCACAAAGGCGGAGGGGGGAAAGTCCCCCATCTCGGCGGCCAGCTCTTGGGCTGTAAAAAAGGTGATGGGCCAGTCGTGGGCCTGGGCCAATGCCAGCAGTCCCGGCTCGTCCCGCTTCAGATCAATGGTGGCAAGTCCCCGGACCGCTTCTGCCGGAATGGCCGCCCGATCCAGGAATTCCTCCAGCGCTGCTTCCAGCACCGCCTGCGTCGTGCCCCGGCGGCAGCCGATGCCCAGAGTCACGGCTCCGGGCACCAGATGCAGGGTTTGGGCAAAGGGCCGCTCCGCCGTGGTGGGACCGATGCAGATGCCGGTCTCCGCCATCTCCGCTCCCAGCCCCTGGGGCATGGTCCCGGAAATAGGCCAGACGGATCGAACGCCCACCGGCTTGCCCTCCAGCAGGGCCGCCGATACCGCCTTGGCCGCCGCCCGGCCGCACAGCACCAGGTCCTGTTCTCTGGCCCACTGGTCCACAGCGAACAGGCCGTTGACATCCGTGGCGGTGGAGACCGCTGCCTGTCCGCCAGTTATCACTGCCACACGGCGGGCCAGGTCGTTGGCGCCGCCCACATGGCCAGAGAGGAGCGGCACCGCAAACCGTCCCGCCTCGTCCACGGACACCACGGCGGGGTCGTAAAACTTGTCCTTCACAAAGGGGGCGATGGCCCGAACGGCAATGCCCGCCGCCGAGACGAACACCAGGGCCTCGCTGTCAGCAAACCGACCTTCCGCCCAGTCCTGCAGTTTCCCGCAGGCAGGCAACCCTGTCTCCGGCGCCAGCCGGTCCGTGGTCCACAGCCGTCCACCCAACTCTTCCGCCAGACGCTCCCCCAGCAGGCAGCCCCGGCGGGTAAAGGCGATCAGGGCGATCACTTGGAAGCCTCCCGGCAGCCATGAGAGAAGCCCGGATCATACAGCAGGGAGCGGTCATACCGGTCCCCCAGGAAGCCGCCCACGGTGACGAGGGCCGTCTTGGTGATGTGGTTCTCCCGGGCGGTCTGGGCCAGGGTGGACACCGTACAGCGGAACACCTTCTCGTCGGGCCAAGTGGCCTTGTAGACGATGGCCGCCGGGGTATCCGGGCTGTAACCGCCCTCCATCAGGTCCTGCTGGGCCTTTTCCAGCAAACTGGAGGACAGGAACAGCACCATGGTGCTGCCGTGGGCGGCCAGCTTTTTCAACTGCTCCCGCTCGGGGACCGGCGTGCGGCCCTCCGCCCGGGTGATGATGACCGTCTGGCTCACATTGGGCAGGGTGTACTCCGCCTTCAACGCCGCCGCGGCGCCGCAGAAGGAGGAGACACCGGGTGTCACGTCATAGGCATAGCCCCGGGCTTCCAGAGCGTCCATCTGCTCCCGGATGGCGCCGTAGATGGAGGGGTCACCGGTGTGCAGGCGGACGGTAGTCTTGCCCGCCGCCTCCGCCCGGTCCATGACCGCCAGAACTTCCTCCAGGGTCATGGAAGCGGAATCGTGGATCTTGCAGTCCGCCCGACAGTTTTTCAGCAGGGCGGGATTCACCAGGGAACCAGCGTAGATCACCACGTCCGCCTCCGCCAGATATCTTGCGCCCCGCAGGGTGATCAGGTCCTCCGCACCGGAACCGGCGCCAACAAAATGGATCATAGAAACCTCCTGAATCAGGTTGAACTTTCAAAGTCAAAGATATTCTATCCTGTGCTTTTCCAACAGCTCCGCCGCGCCGTCCGTCATGGCGCTGAGGCCGACGGCCTGGGAAAAGAGGATGGCCTGGGTGTTCATGGCCCCCGTCCGGTGCCGCAGGTTCTCTCCCACGGCCCGGGCGATGGAGTCCAGTACCGTCTCAGCCAGACCCGCCTGGGTCAGCAGCTCCAGGGCGGCGTCGGTGGTGACAGCTTCATAAAGTTTTTTCAGCAGGGGCCCAGACCCGCCGCACAGGGCGGCGTGGGTCACAAAGACCTCCCGGCGGCCGTCGGCGGTGCGGGAATGGGTGTCCATGACTCCGGCGGCCAGCTTGCACAGCTTGCCGATATGGCCCACCAGCAGCACTGAGGAAAAGCCCAGGTTCACCGCATGGTCCAGGGCTTCCCCGATGAAGTTGGAGCACTGGACCGCCCGGCCCATGTCCAGTCCCAGCTGGTGGGCTGCAAAATCCGCCCCGTAGTTGCCGGGGGTCATCAGCAGATCGGTAATGCCCTCGGCCCGGTGGACCTCCATCTCCACCCGGGTGGTGTCCACCAGGGCCTGACGGCTCATGGGCCGCACGATGCCGGTGGAACCCAGGATGGAGATGCCGCCTTCGATACCCAGCCGGGGGTTGAAGGTCTTTGCGGCCAGCAGGGACCCCTCCGGCACGGAGATCACCGCCTCCAGGCCCCCCTGTTCCCCCGTCTCGTCCAACGCCTGCCGCAGTTGGTCCCTGATCATCTGCCGCGGGCCAGAATTGATGGCAGCAGCCCCTACCGGCTGGTTCAGGCCCGGTCGGGTCACCCGGCCCACGCCCTGCCCGCCGTCAATGCGGATGTCTGTTTCGGTCCTGCGGACCGTGGCTACCACCAACGCGCCGTTGGTCACGTCGCAGTCGTCACCGCCGTCCTTCCGGATACCGCAGGAGGCCCAGTCCGGCCCCCGCCGCATGTCCTCCGGCTCCAGCAGTACCGGAATGCCCGCCGGGGTCTCCACCCGGACCTGGGCCGGGAAGTCGCCCCGCAGCAGGGCTTCCGCCGCCGCCCGGGCCGCACCTGCGGCGCAGGTGCCCGTGGTATAGCCGCAGCGCAGCCGCTGCTGCCCCACAGAAATATAGTGTTCCAGCATGGACGGCTCCTTTCCTGACGCAGCTCAGCCGACGGTCTCCCGCCAGTGGGAAAACTGCTCCATGGTCATGGGATACGATGCTTCTCCGGGCCGCAGCGTCTCCGCCGCCTGCCAGAGCCAGGGCTTCCGCAGCCCCGCCTCCTCCAGCAACTCCTGCCGGGAGAAGATGGACTCCAGAGAACCGTCGGCCACCAATTTGCCCCGGGAGAACACCAGTCCCCGCCGGGCAAACCGGGCCGCGAAATCCACATCGTGGGTGCTGACCACCAGGGCGATACCCGCCCGGGTCAGCTGGTCCAGCGTCTCCTCCAACCGAGCCACATTTTCCGGGTCCAGAGACGCCGTGGGTTCATCCAGCAAGATCACATCCGGCTCCATGGCCAGGATGTCCGCAATGGTCACCCGCTTCTTCTCTCCGCCGGAGAGATATTGGGGAGAACGGTCGCCGTACTCCCCCAGGCCCATGCGGTCCAGGGCCTCAACCGTTCTGCGCTCCACCTCTTCCATAGGCAGTCCCAGGTTCATGGGGCCGAAGGACACCTCGCCCTCCACGGTGACAGCCAAAATCTGGTTCTCCGCCTCCTGGAACACGATGCCCACCCGGCGGCGCAGCTCCGTCAGGTCCTTCTTTTTCCGGGTCAGCGGTTTGCCGCCGCAGCGGATGGTGCCCTCCGAGGGCTCCAGAATGCCATTGCACAGCAGGAAGAAGGTGGATTTTCCGGCGCCGTTGCGGCCCAGCACCGTCACCCGCTCTCCCTTTTCGATGGAGACGCTCAAGTCCTCCACAGCCAGGGGACCATCGGGGTACGTATAAGAGATATGCTCCAGTTGCAGGATCGGTTCTGTCACAGGGCGATCCCCCTTTTTCGAATCAAAATCAGCAATCCCAGCAGCAGAAGATAGGCCGTCGCAGCCAGCACATGGCAAAGGCGCAGCTTGGGCGTGCGGCACAGAAAGGCCAGCCTGCCCTCGTAGCCCCTGGCCTCCATGGCGTCGTAGCAGGCGCTGCTGCGGCGGAAAGAGGAGGCCAGCAGTCCTCCGCTGATCTTCCCCGCCGTGGTCAGGGACCGCCGCCAGCCGTCATAACCCAGCCGGGCCGAAGCCGCCACGGTCATCTGCCGCTGGACCTCCAGCAGCACGAACAAATACCGGTAAATGAGATACATCAGCTCGATCATCAGCTCCGGCAGACGGCATTTCCGCAGCACCTCGATCAGCTGGGGCATGGGGGTGGAGGTGCTGAGGAAAAACAAGCAGCACACGGCGCCCATGGCCTGGAAAAACAGCGTGGCCGCCCGGTTCAGGCTCTGTGCCGTCACGCACAGCCATAGGCTGCCCAGGCGCAGCTGCCACAGGCCCATGGGGACTCTGGTGCATTCCAGCAGGATCACCAGACAGCTGACTGCCAGAAACAGAAGGGGAAGACGAAGCAGCCGCAGCAGATGGTCCAGCGGGACTTTGCCCAGCAGCCAGATGATGACCGCCATAGAGCAGGCTGCCGCCGCGCCCACAACGGCGTCGGCGGCGCCCACACACAGCACTAAACTTCCCGCGCTGAAAACCATCTTCAATCCGGGGCTGACGCCCCGGAGCCCCGAGCAGGCCGCCAGGGCGTCCAGCGTCAATATCCCTCCGGTATGCGTATGATGGTGATGTCCGTGGGCCATTATGCCGCTTCCTCGCCGCGGAACTTCTTCCTGGCTACCAGATACCCGAAGCCGAAGCCGATCACCACGGCGCCCAGCGCCGTCTGCAGGCAGAACAGCAGAGACTCCGTCTCGCCGCCGGGCAACTCCACGATGCTCTCCGCCCAAGGCTCGTAATCCGGGTCCACCTGGGCGATGAGCTCCTCCGCCGCGCCGTCGGCACCGCCGAATTCGCTGTCACGGATGGTCATCAGCGGGAAGATCAGGATCGCAGCGCAAACCAATACCAGAACCAAAATGGTCGTTACCTGTTTCTTGCTCATACCTTGGCAGCCTCCTTATTCAAAAAGCCGATCTCCCGCAGCTCGGGCTTGGCAAAGGATTCCAGCATCATGATGACGATGGCAGACAAAATGCCCTCCACGATCGCCAGAGGCACCTGGGTCAGGGCAAAGACGCCCATGAACTGCGCCATGGAGGAAAGGACTCCCTCCTGTCCCGGATGGGCCAGGGCCAGCTGGACGGAGGTGACGCAATAGGTGAACAGGTCGCCCAGGGCGCAGGCCACGCCCACGGACACCATGCGGTTCACTTTCAGCTTCTGGCAGAGCTGATACACGCCAAAGCTGACAAAGGGTCCGGCGATAGCCATGGAGAAGGTATTGGCGCCCAGGGTGGTCAGGCCGCCGTGGGCCAGCAGGATGGCCTGGAACAGCAAAACGATCATGCCCAGAACCGCCATGGGGGCAGGTCCGAACAGCACGGCCCCCAGGCCGGTGCCGGTGGGATGGCTGGAGGAACCGGTGACGCTGGGCATCTTCAGGGCGGACAGAACGAAGGCATAGGCCCCCATCATGGCCAGCAGCAGCACGGCCTTACGGTGCTGAGAAACGATTTTCTTCATAGAGAGCAGACCCCAGACTACAAAGGGAACACAGACCGCACCCCAGACGATGGCATGGCCCTGGGGAAGGAAACCCTCCATAATGTGCATGGCCCCGGCGGGAATACATAGTGCCGCCGTCAGCGGCACAGTGCAGGACACAGCCAATATCCTGCGCTCCAGTTGGGTAAATTCGGTTTTCATAAAAACCTCCTGAAATAAAAAATGAGCAGCCTTCTGGCTGCCCGACAATAGGACATTTCTGTCCGATCATCCATGGACTGAACACCGCAGCCTTGATTCAAAAAGCGACATGAGCAGGTTTCCTGGCTCCAGATCACAGCTTGGCGCGCCTTCTCAGGATCATCATCCCAATGGCATACCGCGCCTTACTCCCTGTTACAGTGACGGGTTCGCTTCGGACTTGCACCGAATTCCCTTTATCCCCTCGAGGGGACTCACGCCGATACAAGATTTGATATAATATAAATAAAATATGCCTTTTTTTGCGGTATGTCAATGACTTTCCCCTGCTTTTCCCCTCATATTGTCCCATGTGATATGGCTTGTATATGGAAAGGAACCGTGGTATATTATATTTGTTATACCGTCTGTCATCAGGAGGCTTTTATGCTGTTATCCGCGGAACATCTTTCCATCAACTTCGGCAGCCGCCAGCTGCTGGACGATGTCAATTTCTATCTGAACGAAGGGGACAAGACCGGCATCATCGGCATCAACGGCACCGGCAAATCCACCTTTCTGAAGGTCCTGGCCGGGGTCATTGAGCCGGATGCCGGAGTCATCTCCCGGAACCCCAATGTGCAGGTGAGCCTCCTGTCCCAGAACCCGGCCATGGACGATGACGCCACGGTGCTGGAGCAGGTGTTCCTCCACTTCCCCGCAGAGTTCCGGGAATTGAATGACTACGAGGCCAAGTCCATGCTGAATAAGCTGGGCATCACGGACCACAGCCAGAAGGTGGGCACCCTCTCCGGCGGCCAGCGAAAGCGGGTGGCCCTGGCGGCGGCCCTGATCCACCCGGCGGACGTGCTGGTGCTGGACGAGCCCACCAACCACCTGGACGCTGAGATGACCGCCTGGCTGGAGGACTGGCTCCGCCGGTTCAAGGGCGGCCTGGTGATGGTGACCCACGACCGCTACTTCCTGGAGCGGGTGGTGAATCACATCACGGAGCTGAGCCGTGGTAAGCTGTACCACTACGAGGCCAACTACTCCAAGTATCTGGAGCTGAAATCCCAGCGGGCGGAGATGGCGGAGGCCAGTGAGCGCAAGCGTCAGTCCATTCTGCGGGTGGAACGGGAGTGGATCATGCGGGGCTGCCGGGCCCGGACCACCAAGTCCAAAGACCGCATTGAGCGCTATGAAGCTCTGAAAAGCCAGGACGCCCCGGAGACCGACGACACGGTGCAGCTGGCGGCAGCCTCCAGCCGACTGGGCAAGAAGATCATCGAGCTGCAGGACGTATCCAAGTCCTTTGACGGCCATGCTATCATTAGTCACTTTTCCTACAACCTGCTGCGGAACGACCGCATCGGCATCGTAGGCCGCAACGGCGCGGGCAAATCCACCCTGCTGCATACCATCGCCGGGGAGCTGACTCCGGATTCCGGCACTGTGGAGATTGGCGCCACGGTGAAGATTGGTCACTTCTCCCAGGAAGGCCGGGAGCTGGACCTGAACCAGCGGGTCTACGACTTCATCCACGACATCGCCGACGAGGTGCGGACCGACGAGGGCACCTTCACCGCCAACCAGATGATGGAGCGGTTCCTGTTCCCCGGCGACTTGCAGTCCGTGCCCATCGGGCGGCTGTCCGGCGGAGAGCGGCGGCGGCTGTACCTGCTGTCGGTGCTGATGGAGGCCCCCAATGTGCTGCTGCTGGACGAACCCACCAATGACCTGGATGTCATGACCCTGTCTATTCTGGAGGACTACCTCCAGAGCTTCCCCGGCCCCATCCTGACGGTGTCCCACGACCGTTTCTTCCTGGACAAGCTGGCGGAGTCCATCTTCGAGGTCCGGGGCAATGGCGAGATCCTGCGCTACACCGGCAACTGGACGGACTGGCAGCGGAAGCGGCAGGAGGAGGAAGCCCCCGCCAGGGCGGAAAAGCCCAAAACGGCGACAGAGCGGCCCCGGGAGCGGAAGCTGAAATTCTCCTACAAGGAGCAGTTGGAGTTCGAGACCATCGACAGTGAGCTGGCCGCCCTGGAAGAGCAGATCGCGGCTTGCGAGGCAGCCCAGGCCCAGTGCGGCAGTGACTACGTGAAGCTCCAGGAGCTGCAGGCCCAGCAGGCGGAGCTGGAGGCAAAGCTGGAGGAAAAAACCGAGCGCTGGATGTATCTCACGGAACTGAAAGAGAAGATCGACGCGCAGAACGGATAATCGAATGCCGTCCCCGCACACAGGGGACGGCATTCTTTTATCTTGCTCTCAATTCCCAGAAGGCCACCGCGCTGGCAGCCGCCACATTCAGGGAGTCCACCCCGTGGGTCATGGGGATGCGGACGGTATAGTCGCAGTCCGCGATGGTGGCGGACGCCAGGCCGTCCCCCTCGGTGCCCAGGACGATGGCCAGCTTCTCCTCCACCCGGAGTTGGGGATCGTCAATGCTGACAGAATCATCCCGGAGGGCCATGGCAGCGGTTTTGAAGCCCAGTTCCCGCAGCCGCTCCAATCCCGGCTGGGGCCACGCCTCCGGTGTATCGCCGATGCGGGTCCAGGGTACCTGAAAAACCGTACCCATGCTGACCCGCACCGCCCGTCGGTACAGAGGATCACCACAGGTAGGCGTAACCAGCACGGCGTCAATGCCCAGGGCCGCAGCGGAACGGAAAATGGCCCCTATGTTGGTGGAGTCCACGATGCCCTCCAGCACGGCTACCCGCCGGGCATTGGCGCACAGGTCCTCCACCGACGGCAGCCGGGGACGCCGCATGGCGCACAGCACGCCCCGGGTCAGGGTATACCCGGTGAGATCCGCCAGCAGCTCCCGGTCCGCTGTATAAACCGGGAGCCCTTCGCACCGGACGATGATGTCCCGGCCCTGGCCCTCCAGGTGCTTCCGCTCCATCAGCAGGGAAAGGGGCTCATACCCCGCATCCAGGGCCCGCTCAATGACCTTGGGGCTCTCCGCGATGAAGATGCCCTTCTCAGTCTCCGCCCGGTTTCGCAACTGGGCCTCCGTCAGGCGGGCGAATACATCCAGTTCCGGCGCCGCCAGGTCCGTGATCTCCACAATGTTAGCCATCACGCCCTCCTTGTATTTCCACGATCATAAAATCCTGGACCCAGTTTACCACGAACCGCAGTCCTGCACAAGCGTTCCGCTATTCCCACGGTCCATCTATGCAAACGCCGATTTTTGTGCTATGCTGAAAACCGAAAGGGGGCCAAGCCTCTGGAAACCGTTTCTTACACCGTCTCCCCCCAGGAGGACGGCGCCACCGTCCGCCATATTCTGAAAGCCAAGCTGCATTTCTCTTCCCACGCCATCTCCCGTCTGACCCGGGCGGAAAACGGCATTCTGGTGAACGGGCAGCACACCCGGACCACCTTCGTTCTCCACACCGGGGACGTGGTAACGGCGGAAGCCGGGGACCACCGGCCGCCCAAGGTCCTGCCCACGCCCGGTGACTGGCCTCTGCCCATCGTGTGGGAGGACGGCTACCTGCTGGTGGTAAACAAGCCCGCCGGCATGACGGCCCACGCCTCCAACTTCCTGCCGGATACCCCCACCGTGGCAGGGGCCCTGGCCTGGAGCCGGGGCACGGACTTCATCTTCCATTCGGTGAACCGGCTGGACAAGGGCACCACCGGATTGATGGTGGTAGCCAAAAGCGGCTACGTCCACGACCTGCTGCGCCGCAGCCTTCATACGGACCGCTTCCGCCGGGAGTACCGGGCCGTCTGCTTGGGCTGTCCGGAGCCGGAGATCGGCACCATCGATGCCCCCATCGGCCGGGACGAGACCTCCACCGTGGCCCGGATGGTGCGGCCCGACGGCCTGCCCGCCGTGTCCCACTACGAGGTGCTGTCCAAACGAGGAGGCTTGTCCCTGGTGAAGCTGCTCCCGGAGACGGGACGCACCCACCAGCTGCGGGTCCATATGGCCTCCATCGGCCACCCCCTGGCGGGGGACTGGCTCTACGGCACCGAGGACCCGGCCCTGATTCCCCGTCCCGCTCTTCATTCCTATGCCCTGACCCTGACCCACCCCGTCACCGGGGAGGTACTGCGCCTGACGGCCCCCCTCCCGGAGGACATGGCTCAACTGGTACCGGAACCCTAAACTACAAAAAGGAGTTTTGTTATGTTAACTTGGAATGTCACCTATCACTGCAAGCCCGGTCAGCGGGAAGACTTCTACCACGCTCTGTGCGATCTGGGCGTCCGGGAAAACTCCATCCACGAGGAGGGCAATCTGAAATACGATTACTTCTTTGCCGCCGAGGCGCCGGATGACCTGCTGCTGGTGGAGACCTGGACGGAGCAGCGTTTACAGGACGCCCATTGCAGCACGGAGATCTTTGCCCAACTGCAGGCTTTGAAGGCCCGGTACTGCGACTCCGTCAGCATCGACAAGTTCAACTACTGAATCAGAGCTGTCGGCGCCGTCTCCCCTGTTCCCGTCGGCGATTGACCCCATCCCCAAACTCTGCTATGATAATGCAAGCGTTATGAACTGTCATTCTATCTGAAAAGAGGTCCTTCCCATGGGCGTTCTCATTTTTATCATCTGTCTGGCCGCCTCCGTCATCGGCGGCATCTGCGGCATCGGCGGCGGCGTCATCATCAAGCCGGTGCTGGACGCCATGAACATCATGAGCGTCAGCGCCATCAGCTTCCTGTCCGGCCTGACAGTGCTGTCCATGTCCGTCATCTCCGTCTTCCGTCAGCGGAAGGCCCATCTGGTGGAGCTGCGGACCGGCAGCCTGCTGGCCATAGGCGCCGTGGTGGGCGGCATCGTGGGCAACGCCCTGTTCCAGGCGGTGAAGGCCGCCGCGGGCCAGGACGATCTGGTGGGCATGGTGCAGGCCATCGTGCTGGCCATTGTGACCCTGCTGACTCTGGTATACAGCGCCTTCCTCCGCCAGCGCATCCCCTCCTATCAGGTGAAGAATCCCGTGGCCTGCGCCGCCATCGGCGGCGTCATGGGCATCCTCTCCTCCTTCCTGGGAATCGGCGGCGGGCCCATCAACCTGGCAGTGCTGTACTTCGCATTTTCCATGGACACCAAGAAGGCCGCTGCCAACTCCCTGTACATCATTATGTTCTCCCAGCTCGCCAGCTTCCTGACCTCCTGCGTCAAGGGCACCATCCCGGAGTTCCCCTGGGCCTACTTGCTGCTGATGGTCCCGGCGGGGGTGCTGGGCGGCATCATCGGCTCCAAGGTCAACAGAAAGATCTCCGCCGCCACCACGGACAAGCTGTTTGCCGGCCTGCTGTGCCTTATCATCGCCATCTGCATCTACAACGCCTGCCGCTTCGCGGGCTGATTCGGGAGGAACTATCATGTCTTTGCAAAAATGTGCCTGCATTGAAACCCTGTATACCGAGCTGCCCTTCCTGGAGCGCTTCGGAGCCGCCAAGGCGGACGGCTTTGCCTTTGTGGAATTCTGGAGCTGGGAGGACAAGGACCTGGACGCCCTCCGGGCCGCCGCCCGGCAGGCGGGCATCGGCATTGCCGGCTTCAACGGCGACGCCGCACTCTCCCTGGTGGACCCCGCTCAGAAAAAGGACTATCTGGCCTTTCTGCGCCGTTCCGTGGATGCCGCCAAGCGGGTGGGCGCCCGGTCCCTCACCATCCACTCCAACGGTCTGGGTGAGGGCGGCGTGGTGCTGAACGCCTATTCGGAGCTGAGTCACACGGTCAAGCTCTGCGCCATGTTCGATACCCTGCGGAACTGCGCCAGGCTGGCGGAGGAAAGCGGCATCCGCATGAACCTGGAGGCTCTGAACATCGTCACGGACCACCCGGGCAATTTCCTCCAAACCACTCAAATGGCCGCCGAACTGACCCGCCTTATCGGCTCCCCCATGCTGAAAATTCTGTACGACGCCTATCACATGCAGCTGAACGAAGGTGATCTCTGCGGCAATATCCAGGCCTACGGCGACCAGATCGGCCATGTCCACATCGCCGATGCCCCGGGCCGCCACGAGCCGGGCACCGGCGAGATCAACTACCGGACCGTGTACACCTGCCTGGAGGAGACCGGCTACACCGGCCTGCTGGGCTACGAGCTGTTCCCCAAGACGGACACCGCCTCCGCAGTCCGGGCCATCATGGCAGACTGACGGTTACCGCATTTCCATAAGGCCGCTCCGGCATTTGCCGGAGCGCCCTTTTCTTGGATATCGACATTTTTCGCGTCATCTGTTATACTGTTTCCATCAACCCGAAGAGGTAGTGCTATGGAACGAGATTTTCTTCCCATTTCCCGGTCGGACATGAAGCGCCGGGGCTGGGACCAATGTGATTTTGTATATGTGATCGGAGACGCCTATGTGGACCACCCCACCTTCGGCCACGCCATCATCTCCCGGGTGCTGGAGGACGCGGGCTATAAGGTGGGCATCATCTCCCAGCCAGACTGGAAGAACCCCGCCAGCATCCAGGCCCTGGGGGAGCCCCGTCTTGCCTTTTTGGTGATGGGCGGCAACATGGACTCCATGGTGAACCACTACTCTGTGTCCAAGAAGCGCCGCAAAACCGACGCCTTTACCCCCGGCGGCGTCACTGGCAAGCGGCCGGACCACGCCGCCACTGTCTACTGCAACCTGATCCGCCAGCGGTATCCCCACAAGCCCATTGTGGTGGGCGGCATTGAGGCCAGCCTCCGCCGCCTGGCCCACTACGACTACTGGTCCGACGCCATGAAGCGCTCCCTGCTGCTGGACGCCCAGGCGGACCTGCTGCTCTACGGTATGGGCGAGCGCAGTATTCTGGAGGTGGCGGAGGCCCTGGACAGCGGTCTGGCGGTGTCTGACATCACCTACATCCGGGGTTCTGTCTACAAGACCGACAGCCTGGAAAGCGTGTACGACGCCCTGACCCTCCCCTCCTGGGAGGCCCTGAACGCCAGCCGCCGCACCTATGCCGAGAGCTTCTACAAGCAATACTGCAACACGGACCCCTTCGTAGCCAAGCGACTGGTGGAACCCTACGAACAGGCGCACTGCTATGTGGTGCAGAACCCACCCCAGGAGCCCCTCTCCACCGGAGAGATGGACCATGTCTACGCCCTGCCCTACATGCGGACCTACCACCCCTCCTATGAAAAGGCCGGGGGCGTCCCCGCCATTGAGGAGGTCAAGTTCAGTCTGACCTCCAACCGGGGCTGCTTCGGCGGCTGCTCCTTCTGCGCCCTGACCTTCCACCAGGGCCGCATCATCCAGGTCCGCAGCCACGAGGCCATCATGGACGAGGCCAAGCAGGTCATCGCGGAGCCGGACTTCAAGGGCTACATCCACGACGTGGGTGGTCCCACCGCCAACTTCCGCCATCCCAGCTGCCAGAAGCAGCTGACGAAAGGCGTTTGTCCCAACCGCCAGTGCCTGTTCCCCACCCCCTGCAAAAACCTCCAGGTGGATCACATGGACTATCTGGAGCTGCTTCGGAAGCTCCGGGCGCTGCCGGGGGTGAAAAAAGTGTTCATCCGCAGCGGCATCCGTTTCGACTATCTGCTGTGCGACAAAAACGAGACCTTCCTGCGTGAGATGGTGGAGCACCACATCTCCGGTCAGCTGAAGGTGGCCCCGGAGCACATCGCGGACCCGGTGCTGAAGATGATGGGCAAACCCCCCAACGCCGTCTACGAAAAATTTCTCACCAAGTACCAGCGGCTCAATGAGCGGCTGGGCAAAAAGCAGTTCGTGGTGCCCTACCTCATGAGCAGCCACCCCGGCTCCACGCTGAAGGAAGCCGTGGCCCTGGCGGAGTACCTGCGGGACCTGGGCTACATGCCGGAGCAGGTGCAGGACTTCTATCCCACCCCCTCCACCATCTCCACCGTCATGTACTACACCGGTCTGGACCCCCGGACCATGAAGCCCGTGTATGTGGCCACAGACCCCCACGAGAAGGCCATGCAGCGGGCCCTGATTCAATACCGAAACCCCAAGAACTACTATCTGGTGCGGGAGGCCCTGGAAAAGGCCGGACGGGAGGACCTGATCGGCTTCGGAAAAGAGTGCCTGATCCGGCCCCCGGGTGGGAACCGTCCCTACGCCGGACAGAAGTCCGTTTCCGGCGGCGGAAAGCCAGGCAAAAAGGTCTCCTCAGGGCAGAAGAATGTCCGGGGAAAGGACCGCAAGCCCGCAGGCGGTAAAACCGGGAAAACCCCTGTCTCCAAAGAACGCCGCCCCACCTCCGGTCAAAAGGGACGTGGGTCCGCCTCCGGAGGGCATTCCTCTCCCCGGAAACCCTCCACCCCCTCCCGCCGGGGCAAACGCTGACAGAAAAAGGAACGTTCCTTGCGGACGTTCCTTTTTTTCGCAAATAACACAAAAACACCCGGGAAAATATCTGAAAATCATGTCGTTTTTCCTTGACTTCGGTGTGCTTTTCCCGTATAATGCCCTTTGTGTGCGTCTATGGTGGACACATATGCGGCAGTATCACGGTAAAGCGCTGCCGCAGGAAAGAAAAAGAAAGAGGAGAAAAAACGTGGAAGAGAAGAAATTCCAACCCTACATTCCGGCGGACAAGGTCGTGCCTGAATTCACCGTGTTCTCTGTGATCCTCGGTGCATTGCTGGCTGTCCTGTTCGGCGGCGCCAACGCCTATCTGGGTCTGCGCGTTGGCATGACCGTTTCCGCATCCATCCCCGCGGCGGTCATCTCCATGGGCGTCATCCGTTTCATTTTCAAGCGGGACTCCATTCTGGAGAACAACATGGTCCAGACCATCGGCTCCGCCGGTGAGTCCCTGGCAGCCGGTGCCATTTTCACCATGCCCGCCCTGTTCATGTGGGCTGCCGAGGGCCTGTGCGACGTGCCCTCCATGGTGGAGATCGGCCTGATCGCCCTGTGCGGCGGCGTGCTGGGCATCATGATGATGATCCCCCTGCGCTCTGCTCTGATCGTCAAGGAGCACGGCACCCTGGGCTATCCCGAGGGCAAGGCCTGCGCCGAGGTCCTGATGGCCGGCGAAGAGGGCGGCGCCAAGGCCTCCACCGTGTTCTGGGGCCTGGGCATTGCCGCCATCTACAAGTTCGTGGCCGACGGCCTGAAGCTGTTCCCCAGCGAGGTGGACTACACCATCGACGCCTATAAGGGCTCCGGCTTTGGCGTGGATGTACTGCCCGCCCTGGCCGGCGTGGGCTACATCTGCGGCCCCCGCATTTCCTCCTACATGTTCGCGGGCAGCACCATTGCCTGGTTCGTGCTGATGCCCATGATCGCCCTGTTCGGCAGTGACCTGGTCATCTATCCCGCCACCATGAGCGTGGCCGAGCTGTGGGCCGACGGCGGCACCTGGAACCTGTGGAGCAAGTTCATCCGCTACATCGGCGCCGGCGCTCTGGCGGCCGGCGGCATCATCAGCCTGATCAAGTCCCTGCCTATGATCGTCCGTACCTTCGTGGCGGCCTTCAAAGATTACGGCAAGGGCAGCGCCGGTGTGCTGCGCACGGAGCAGGACATCTCCATGAAGGTGGTCCTGGTGGTGTGCCTGGCCATCGCCGTGTTCATGTGGCTGTTCCCCAGCATCCCCGTCAGCTTCATCGGTGCCCTGATCGTCCTGATCTTCGGCTTCTTCTTCGCAACCGTTTCCTCCCGCATGGTGGGCCTGATCGGCTCCTCCAACAACCCCGTCTCCGGCATGGCCATCGCCACCCTGCTGATCGCCACCATCATCCTGAAGGCCACCGGCTCCACCGGTGCTTCCGGCATGGTGGGCGCCATCGCCATCGGCTCCGTGATCTGCATCATCGCCGCTATTGCGGGCGATACCTCTCAGGACCTGAAGACCGGCTTCCTGCTGGGCGCCACCCCCAAGAAGCAGCAGTACGGTGAGCTGATCGGTGTCTGCGTCTCCGCCGTCGCCATCGGTGCCATCCTGTACCTGCTGAACGCCGCCTGGGGCTTTGGCTCCGAGGAACTGGGCGCTCCCCAGGCCATGATGATGAAGATGGTCATCGAGGGCGTCATGGGCGGCGAGATGCCCTGGGCTCTGGTGTTCACCGGCGTATTCATCGCTGTGGCCATCGAGATCCTGGGCCTGCCTGTTCTGCCCGTGGCCATCGGCATCTACCTGCCCATCCACCTGAACGCCGGCATCATGCTGGGCGGCCTGGTGCGGCTGTTTGTGGAGAAGCGAAAGTACGCCTCTGAGAAGGAGAAGAACGACAGCATCCAGTCCGGCATCCTGTACACCTCCGGCATGATCGCCGGTGAGGGCGTGGTGGGCATCCTGCTGGCTGTCTTCGCCGTGCTGAACATCAACACCGATATCTCCGGCATCATCAGCCTGGGCAACATCGGTGGTCTGGCGTTCTTCGCCGTGCTGCTGGCATCCATCATCTTCTTCTGCAACAAGGGCAAGAAAGCCGCCAAAAATTGATGGAATATTCATTGTAAAATGAAGAACTGGGCTATATACTATGGTATATAGCCCAGTTTTTACAGGAGGGCCGTTATGGCGAAAAAACAGGAAAACTATTTGGACTTCATCCCGGCCATCTCTGAGAAAAACAGCTGGGACAGGGATGAAACCGGCAAAGTCACCATCCACATGGTCCACCGGGGCTTTTACGCCTGGATCGCCCAGAAGTTCTTCCACCGCCCCCGGGTCAGCCACATCGACCTGGACACCATGGGCAGCTTCATCTTCCCCCTGATCGACGGCAGGCGGACGGTGGGCGACATCGCGGAGCTGGTGAAGGCGGAGTTCGGCAAGGACGCCGAGCCCCTGTACGAACGGCTGGCGAAGTATATGCAGATCCTGCGGAACAACGGGTTCATCTATTATGCCGGAAAGGACAGGATGCCGAAATGACCACGGGACAAATCATTCTTGGCATCCTCCTGTTTGCCGTGGCCGCTGCCATCCTCTACGCCTGGGGCCTGAAAAAATCCATGGACCAGCGGGAAGACCTGCAGCGGAGCCTCATGAGTGCCTGCGGCAGCCGGGTGGTAAAGCATCTGAAAAAGCACGGCACCGTCACGAAAGCCGAGATCGCGGCGCTGGTGGATGGCATAACGGTGGGCCCCTTTTGGTCCCGCCACAAGGTCCGGGTGCAGGACGGCAACAAAGTGGCCGGTCAGGTCATCGACTTTCTGCTGGATCAGCAGTATATGGAGCCTATTAACGGCGGAAGCTACCGCCTGAAGAAATAAATCATCAACCTGTAAAGGAGCAATTACCATGTCGATTTTGGAAAACCTGGAGCCCAAGGGCGTATTCCGCTTCTTCGAAGAGATGTGTGCTATCCCCCACGGCTCCGGCAATACCAAGGCCGCTAGCGACTGGCTGATGGCCTTCGCCCGGGAACGGAAGCTGGAGGCCTATCAGGACCAGCTGAATAACGTCATCATCATCAAGAAAGCCACGCCCGGCTACGAGGACGCGGAGCCGGTCATCCTCCAGGGCCACATGGACATGGTCTGCGAAAAGGCCCCCGACTGTGCCAAGGATATGGATATGGAAGGGCTGGACCTGGCCGTAGAGGGCGACACCGTCTATGCCAGGGGCACCACTCTGGGCGGCGATGACGGCATTGCGGTCGCCATGGCCCTGGCGATCCTGGACGCGAACGATATCCCCCATCCCCGGCTGGAGGCGGTCTTTACCGTGGACGAGGAGATCGGCATGCTGGGTGCCGTGGGTATGGAGGACGTTTCCATGCTCCATGGCCGGCGGATGCTGAATCTGGACTCCGAGGTGGAGGGGGTCTTTACCGTCAGCTGTGCCGGCGGCAATGTGACCCGCTGCACCCTTCCCGTCCGCCGGGAAGATTTCGGCGGCGAAAACCTCACCATTACCGTAGGTGGCCTGCGGGGCGGCCATTCCGGTGTGGAGATCGACAAGGGGCTGGGCAACGCCTGCATGCTGCTGGGCCGTGTGCTGAATGCCTGCGGTCTGGAGAGCGAGCTGCGCCTGATCTCCGCTGACGGCGGCCTGAAGGACAACGCCATCCCCCGGGAGGCCTCTGCCGTGGTGTCCGCCGCGGACGCCCAGGAGGCAAAGGCCGTCTGCGCCCGGTTGGACGCCGAGCTGAAAAACGAGTACCGGACCACGGACCCGGCGGTGTTCGTCTCCGTTACTGACGGCGGTGCCGGTTTGCCCATGGACGAAGATTCCTCCCGCCGTATGCTGGCCTTCCTCACCTGCGCCCCCAACGGCATCCAGGCCATGAGCGCCGACATTTCCGGTCTTGTGCAGACCTCTCTGAATCTGGGCATCCTGACCACGGAGGAGAGCACTGTGTACGCCTCCTTCTGTGTCCGCAGCAGCGTGGACAGTCAGAAGCAGATGCTGGTGGAACGACTGGTTTGTCTGACAGAGACCCTGGGCGGCACCGTGGAGGTCTTCGGTGATTACTCCGGCTGGGAGTACCGCCCCGACTCTCCCCTGCGTGAACTGCTGGTGGAGGTCTTCACCCAGCAGTACGGCCACGAGCCCAAGATCGAGGCCATCCACGCCGGTGTGGAGTGCGGCATCTTCGCCGGGAAACTCCCCGGCCTGGACTGCGTCTCCATGGGCCCAGACCTGACGGAGATCCACACCTGCCGGGAACGGCTGCACATCGCCTCCGTGCAGCGCCTGTGGACCATGGTGCTGGAGACCCTGAAGCGCATGAAATAAGCCAAAACTCCCCACAGCCAAAGGGCTGTGGGGAGTTTGTATATCAGGTAAAGTATTGTTGAAGCGTCTCCAGATTTCCCTCCATCAGGGAGAGATAGGTGGCGCCGCTTTCGATCTCCGCCTTGGATACGTTGTGGCAGGTGTGGAACATGGCGGTCCGGGTTTCGGTGGCCTCCGCGATGCAGTCCGCCACCAGATGGTTGGAAAACTCGATATACCAGACGGTAGGGAGCTGTTCCGTCCGCACCTTCTCCGTCAGGTAGGCAATGGTGGCCGCAGAAGGCTCCGTCTGGGTCCCACAGCCGGGGAAAGCCGCGTAATAGTCCAGGTCATACCGCTCCGCGAAGTACCGCAGGGGGAAACGGTCGCCGAAGACGATGGTCCGGCTGGGCTGAGCATCGAAAAACACCTCAAACTGCCGGTCCAGGTCCATCAGCTCCGCCGCATATCCTTCGGCATTCTTCCGGTATGTCTCCCCGTGGGTGCCGTCCAGTTCCGCTAATTTTTCGCCGATGGACAAAGTGATTGCCGCCGCATTGGCAGGGGAGGTCCAGACATGTTCGTCCATACCCGTCACCTCTCCCAGACCGTGGCCGTCCTCCAGTTCCTCATGGGGTTCGTGTTCGTCCTCGTGGTGGTCATGATCGTGTCCCCGCTCCTCCTGCATGCCCTCCACATGCTCCTCCTCCAGCAGGTCCACGCAGTCCACCATCCGCAGGGTCTCTCCCCTGGGCTGGACCGCCGTCAGGATGGTGTCCACCCAGGCGTCGCTCTCGCCGCCGAGGTAAATGAACAGGTCGCAGTTCTGCACCGCCAGGATATCCGCCGGAGTGGGCTCGTAGGAGTGGCTCTCCACGCCCGGGGGCAGCAGCAGCGTCACATCCGCCCGGTCTCCGGCGGCGGCACGGGCAAAATCATAGGCCGGAAATACCGTGGCCACAATCCGGAGCCGCCCGTCGTCCCTCTCCGGGGCGGGCTCCGTCGGGGCGCAGCCCGCCAGCAACAACATACAGCAAATACACAGCAAAAGCTTTTTCACAGAATGGTCCTCTTTCAATTTGAGAATGATTTTCAGATGTACATGATACCACGGGGCGGTGCAAAATGCAACCTTTGAAAATTCCGCAGTTTTTGGCGGGAAACCCTTTCAAAACCACAAAAACAGGCGTATACTAATGATACTTATAACAGTTAGGAGCGGTGACCATGACAAATCTGCTGAAACGCATCAAGGCAAACGCTCTCTTCTCCGCCATCCTGTATATCCTGCTGGGCCTGGTACTGCTGCTGTGGCCGGAGCGCTCCACCAGCGCCCTGTGTCTGCTGCTTGGGGCAGTGCTGGTGCTGTGCGGTCTGTCGGATATCTTCAAGTTCCTCCGCAACCGGGACGGCACCCTCTACTCCGCTGCCCATCTTCTGACCGGCGTCATTCTGGCCGCTGTTGGCGTCTGGCTCATGGCCCGCCCCACTTTGATCGCCGTCATCATTCCCCGGATCATCGGCGTGCTGATCTGCTTCCACGGCATCAGCAATCTGGGCGGTGCCCTGACCCTGCGGAAAAACCAGTCCGCCCGTTGGGGAGCCGCTGCCATCCTGGGCGCCGTCACCCTGGCGTTGGGCCTGCTGCTGGTGCTGGCACCCTTCCAGGCCTTCACCACCGTGGTCCGCATCATCGGCGCCGTGCTGATCTACGACGGCGTCAGCGACATCTGGATCTCCACCCAGGTCACCCAGGCCATCAGGCAGGCTGAAAAGGCCGCCGATGTCCAGCAGGACGCTGTGGATGTGGACTTCCGGGACGCTTCGGAGCAGTAAATATTCTAAAAGAAAACGACTCTCGTTACTCTACGGTAATGGGAGTCGTTCTTTTTTCACTTTTCCGGCATTTTTTCGTTCAGATGGAAGTCCTCCGCAGTGCTGGCGGTGTCCCATCGCAGCATGGTCTCCAGCACCCGGATGTCACTGTCCACGTCCAGGGCGTCGGGCTTGTACAGTTCGTCCAGCTGATGCTCAAAGCCCTTGACGATGGTGTCCATGGTGGTCTCGATCCGCTGCTTGGCCTGCCGCAGGTTCTCTCCCTCCACCCCGGCCTGCTCAAACTGGGCGTAGGAGTCTAGCAGCTTCTGGGTGGTGGGCAGATAATAATTCAGGAAGGTATCGATGCGGGTTCGCTTTTTGGGGTCCGCCTCCACCACCTGAAAAATTCTGGCGGTGATCTCCTCGATGCGGTCAATCTTGGCGGACAGCACCGGGTCCGCAATGCGGTCATTGGCCCGCCGGATATTCCGCAAGATGCCGGAATAGCCCTCCTCCGTCTCCTTGGGCGGCTCTATTGGAGTCTGTGCCGCCTGCCGCTGCCGCAGCAGGGCCTCGGCGCCATCCTTGCCCCGCAGCAGATATCCCAGTTCCGCGTGAAGGTACGCCTTCCCGCCGAAATATCCCTTGTCGATCATCTTCTGCAGGTCCTTCTCCACCCGGCGTCTGGGATAGCCCAGAGTCCGGGCCAGTTCCTCCACCGGAACGGCGTCCCGGTCGCCCATCACCGTCAGATATTTGCCGTAGCGCTTCACAGCCTTATCCATGGAGGTACCGGCACCAAACAGCGCCCCGCCGGCAGCAGCGACGCACAGAGCCTGCACCAGGTCCCCGATCCAGCCGGCCACGTAGCCCGACAGGATCATGTCCAGCGGGGACATGGCGCTCATAAGACCCAGGGCGAAGATCACGGCACCGGCGATCTCCAGCTTTCTGGCGTTGGATTTCTTCACCGCCGGGGAGCGGGTCACCTTGCTGACCGCCTGTCGTGCCCGACTGGCCTGTCCCGAGTCCACCCGCTCCGGCTCACGGGACTTTTTCTCCGGCAGTTCCTTCTTTTTATCGTCGCCCTTGAAGAGCTTCAAAAACAGCAGCAACAGCGCCAGCGGGGAAAGCCCCACCGCAAACAGGAAGACGATGAGCGCCCAGGCGACCCAGTCGTTGTCCTTTTTGGGTCTTTCCGCCATGGCTCACTCCCCCTTTTTGCCCAGCTTCCGCTTGTTGCCCTTTTCGTCCACAAGATAGGTGTTGTCCAGCTGTCCCCGCAGGCTGCCCAGTACGGAATCCACATATTCCCGGCGCAGGGCGGCCCGTTCGGCCTCCTCCCACTCTGTCAGGCCCTCCGGGCTCTTGGCCTTCCGGGCCAGCTCGTTGATGCGGTCGATCTGCTTCTGATCCATTGGTATCACTCCTCAAACGTATCGTTTCAGCACAATGGCGGTACGGCCCTTTTTGGTGACGCCGCCCACCTCGGTCAGTTCAAATTTGCCAAAGCCCCGGGCGGAGACCGCGTCCCCCGCCGAGAGCAGCTTGTCCGGCTTGGTACACTCCCGCCAATTCACCTGGACCCGGCCGGAGGTGATCAGGTCCGCCGCCTTGCCCCGGGCCATTTTGAAGCCCGAAGACACCACCGCGTCCAGCCGCAGGGAGGAGACGGTGTCCCGCACCTCCTGACATTGGACCTGGGGGATGTGGATGTGGGCAGGGTCGATCTCCTTGACGGTCAGCTTCGCCCGTCCGGCGGAGGTCCAGCTCTGTAACAGGAAATCAGCCACGCTGTCCAGCACCACCAGGTCCGCGCTGTCAGGGCCCACCAGGATATCTCCCAGCTTCTCCCGGACGATTCCCATGCCCATGAGGCTGCCCAGGAAGTCCCGGTGCGTCAGCTTTTCCTCCGCCCGGAAGGCTGCCCGCAGGCAGCGGATGGGGCTCTGGGAGGCGGCATCCTCCGGCTCCAGCCAGTCCGGGAGAAACAGAAACAGGTTTCGTTCCGCTCCCTCATAGCCCCCCAGGCGAACATATCCCGTCTCCGGGATGCCCGCCAGCCGCAGCAGATCAAAGGTCTGCATCTGCTGCTGAGGGCTCAGGAAATCCGTGGCCGCCGGGATATTGCGGTCACTGGCCTGCCGGGCCCGATCCAGGACCTTGGCCAGCAGCAGCCGGTCCTCTCCCACGGCCCCTAGCCGGTCCAGCAGCGTTGTTTTATCCATGGCGCAGCTCCTGTGTCCGGACCAGTGCGGCGTAGGCGCCGTCCTTTGCCATCAGCTCCTCGTGGCTGCCCAGCTCCGCAATGCGGCCATCCTCCACCACAGCGATGCGATCAGCATTGCGGACGGTGGAAAGCCGGTGGGCGATGATGATGGTGGTACGCCCCTGGGACAGCTTTTCAAAGGTCTCCTGGAGCTTGGCCTCCGTCACGCTGTCCAGGGCAGAGGTAGCCTCGTCCAGGATCAGCACCGGGGGATTTTTCAGGAAGATACGGGCGATGGAGATGCGCTGCTTCTGGCCGCCGGAGAGCAGGGTGCCCCGCTCACCCACATAGGTGTTGAAACCGTCGGGCATGGCGACGATATCATCATAAATTTCAGCCAGCTTCGCGGCCTCCGCCACCTCTTCCTCAGTGGCCCCGGGACGGCCGTAGCGGATATTCTCCAGAATGCTGGCGGCAAACAGGAACACATCCTGCTGCACCACACCCACATTCTGCCGCAGGGACTCCTGCGTCACGTCCCGCACATCGTTCCCATCAATGCGAATAGCGCCCTTCGACACATCGTAAAAACGGGGGATCAGCTGACAGAGGGTGGACTTGCCGCCGCCGGAAGGGCCCACCACCGCCACGGTCTCACCGGGCTGAATATGCAGGTCCACGTCGTGGAGCACCGCCAGGTCATCCTGGTAGGCAAAGCTGACGTGGTCCACGTCGATGCGGCCCTCCACCTTGGAGAGCATTCTGGCGTCAGGGGCGTCCTGCATGGCAGGCTCCGTCCGCATCAGTTCAATGAACCGGCCCAGGCCTGCCGTGCCGTTGGCGAACATCTCCGCAAAGTTGGACAGCTTGCGGACCGGGTTGACGAAAGCGGTGATATACAGGCTGAAGGTGATCAGGTCCACGGTGGTCATCCTGTTCTTCATGATCAGGAATCCGCCCACCGCGATCACCACCGCGGACAGGGCGCACAAAAAGAACTCCATGGTGGCATTGAAGCGGCCCATGGCCTTGTGAAACTGGCGCTTGGAGGTTTTGAAGCTGTCATTGGAGGACTCGAACTTCTTCAGTTCCGCCCGCTCGTTGGCGAAAGCCTTGGCAGTCCGGATGCCGGAGAGGCCGGACTCGATGTCGGCATTGATGGTGGCGGTTTTCTGTTTCACCCGCCGGGAGGCCTCCTGCATGGAGGCGCGGCACTTCCACACCACCAGGAAGAAGATGGGCAGGATGCAGGCGATCACCAGTGCCAGCCGCCACTGGATGGTGAACATCACAACCAGCGCACCTACAATGGTAACGCCGGAGATGAAGATGTCCTCCGGGCCGTGGTGGGCCAGCTCTGTAATGTCAAAGAGGTCCGCTGTCAGGCGGCTCATGAGCTGGCCGGTGCGGTTGCGGTCAAAGTAGTCAAAGGACAACTCCTGCATGTGGCGGAACAGGTCCCGGCGGATATCCGCCTCCACCAGGATACCGAAGGTATGGCCCCAGTAGCAGATGATATAGGTCAGCAGCGCCCGCAGCGCAAAGGCTGCCAGCACCACCGCCATGACGGCGAAGAAGGTCTTGTAGGCGCTTTGGGGAAGCAGCTCATACATGCACCAGCGGGATACCGCCGGGAACGCCAGATCGATGACCGAGATCATCAGGGCGCAGCACAGGTCCATGAGAAAGAGTTTTTTGTGGGGCCTGAAATAGGACAGGAAAATCTGCAGAGCCGATTTTTCCTGAAATTCTCTGGTGGTCATAAGGGCTCTCCTTTATCTTCATAACGATCCAGGGTATATGATACCACGTTTTCCGCCGCCGCGCAACGAAATATCCCCGGATGCCGTGCATCCGGGGATATGGGATCATCGTCAGCTGTTTTTCAGGAAGTCGCCCTTCATGTAACCGGTGGTCGCTTTACCGCCCACGCCGGAGAAGGTGATCTTGTACCAGCCGTTTCCGGCGCTTTCCACAATTTGGATATCCGCGCCGTTGGGCACCGTAGCCAGGATCTCATGGTCCGTGCTGGGACCGGAGCGCACGCGGACACCGTTGCCGCCGTTGACGACCACCGCGGGTCCCGCTTTCAGGGAGCCGCTCTCCGCAGGAGCAGTCGGCGTGGTGGCCGTGGTACCGCCGGGAGCATTCACCCGGACGATGCAGACGGCCTTCTTGCTGCCGTCCGTCACCAGCACGTTGACGGTGCCGTTGGAGACAGCCACCACCTTGCCGCTCTGGTCCACGGAGGCGATGCCATCGTCCTGGCTGATCCATTGATAGGTGCTGCTGCCGCCGGAGACCCGGATGGTGTGGCTCTCGCCCAGGGATTTCAGCGTAAAGTCCTTGGTGCTCAGGCTCAGGCCGTCAGGCAGCTTGGCCGCCGTCTCATAGTCGCTGGACTCCTGCTCCGCCGGCTGTTCCGGCTCCTGGACCGGGGCATCCGGTTCGTCCGGAGTCTCGGGCATGACGCCGCTCTGGCTGTCATCCGGCTCCTGGGTGTCCGGTTCCTCGGGCATGGTCCCGGGTGTCACGTCCTCCACAGGGGTTTCCGGGGTCTTTTCCCCGCCGAATTTCTCCGACAGCTTGTCTCCATACAGCAGGTAGATCAAAAGGCCCGCCATCAGAAGGATCAGGACGATCAGGGTGGGGGTGATCAGATTGAATTGCCGGCTGTGGGCCGCCCGTCTGCCCCGTCTGGGGCTGCGGCGGATCTCCTCTCCGTCCAGCAGGGCCTCCTCCTCTTCACAGAAGGGACATTCTCTATATGTATCGGAGTATTTCTCCCCGCACTTGGGGCAGTGGATCATGGCCATGACATATCCTCCCGTGTTTATTCTATACTTTACATAATATCGGTTTTTTCCCATGCCGTCAAGACCGCACCGTCGAATTTTCGGGAAATTCACACTTTGCCTACCCTGTCTCTTGCTTTTGCTCTTTTCCGCTTTTATAATGAGGTCAAAAAGAGGCCCGTATCTTCACATCCGGGCAGAAGCATGGGAGGAAAGCGACCTATGGGCACGATTCTGATCGGCATCGCCGGCGGCACCGGTTCCGGCAAAACCACTCTGACCCGGCACTTGAAAGAACACTTCGGGGACAGCGTCACCGTCATCGGCCATGACAGCTATTACAAGCGCCAGGAGGGCAAGACCTACGAAGAGCGGGCCAAGGTGAATTACGACCACCCCAATGCTTTCGATACGGAGCTGCTGATCCATCATCTGCAGGAGCTGAAGGAAGGCCGCTCCATCCAGTGCCCGGTATACTCCTACTCCGATCATAACCGCACCGACGAAACCATGACGGTCTGGCCCAACAAGGTCATCATCGTGGAGGGCATCCTGATCTTCCAGAATCCCACCTTACGGGATATGTTCGACATCAAGATCTTCGTGGAGACTGACGCGGACGTTCGCATCCTCCGCCGGGCACTGCGGGACGTGGAAGAGCGGGGCCGGACTCTGCAGTCCGTGGTGACTCAGTATCTCACCACGGTCAAGCCCATGCATGAGCAGTATGTGGAGCCCTCCCGGAAATACGCGGATATCGTGGTGCTGGAGGGCGGTCACAATCTGGTGGCCCTGGAGATGATCATGCAGCGCATCCAGAACCATATTGACCTCGATTGAGCCCTGCGGCGTCCCCCAATTTCAAAAATGCAAAAATGCCAGGCACGACTGTGCCTGGCATTTTTGCTGCACTTTCCGTGATCCATTTCAGAGAGATGATATTACAGATACATCTCCTCGTTTTTTCTGCGCTCCATTATGTCAGGCTGAACTGGCGGCCGCCGGTCTCCCGGTACAGCCGATGGGAAATAGAGAGCACCGTCCGGTGGGCAGCGGCCCGCCGCAGAGCCTCCAGCACCCGGGCCTCCGTGGCCGTATCCAGGCTGGCGGTGATCTCGTCCAGCAGCAAAATGGCGGGGTCGGCAGCCACCGCCCGGGCGATAGCCAGCAGCTGAAGCTGCCCTTGAGAGAACAGTCCCTCGGCGCAGGGGGTGTCGTATCCCCGGTCCAGGGCCAAAATGGTGTCGTGCAGGCCCACCATTCTGGCGGCGTTCTCCATCTGCTCCCGGCTGATGGCCGCATCCCAAAGGGTGATCTGGTCCGCCACCGTGCCGGGCACCAGACGGAAGGACTGCTCCACATAGCCGAACAGCCGTCGCCGGACAGCAGGTGGTAGATCTGCCGCCTTTGTGCCGAAGATCCGGACGCTGCCGTCTCCCGGCGGGTACAGTCCCAGCACCAGCCGGAACAGGGTTGTCTTGCCCGCACCGGTACGGCCGGTAACGGTCACGGTCTCCCCCGGTTCCACCGTCAGGTCACAGCCGGACACCACCGGATGCTGGCCGTCATAGCTGAAGGACACATCCTTCAGCTCCACTGCCGGCTGGCCGCTGGACAACAGCGCCTCCAGCGTCACCCGCTCGTCAGCGGGCGGCTGCTCCGGCTCCGCCAGGAAGGCCTGGATGCGGCGCACACCGGCCACGGCGGACTGGATACTCTGGATCTCCATGCCGATGCTCTCCAGCGGCTCGAAGACCTTGGATATGTACGCAATGATAGCCACAGCAGTGCCCACAGACATGCCGAAGAACTCCCGCAGGCCGCCGCCCATGGCGGACAGGGTCATCACCAGCGCCACCATGACGGCGCTGACCGTCACGATGATGGGAGAATACAGGGCCTGATAAAAGTTGGTGCGCTCCATGGCCCAGTAGCCTGCCTGGATGGCATCATCATAGCGCCGGGCCATGTACCGCTCCTTTCGCAGAGTATGGACCGTGCGGATGCTGCGGATGGTCTCCGGCACCTGCTGGCTGGCCTTGGCCACTGCCGCCCGGTGCTCCAGCTGAGCCCGCAGCATCCGCTTCTGGAACACCCGGGTCATGATGAACAGCAAGGGTGTTACCAGCAGCATCAGGATCCCCAGGCCCCGGCTCTTTACCCAGATCACCGCCAGGATGCCCACGATCTTGCAGATATCCGCCGCCATGCTGACCACGCCGGAGGCAAACAGAGCCTCCACCGTGTCCACATCGCCCACGAAGCGGGAGGCGATGGCACCGGGGTCCTGTCTGGAGAACCAGGCCGCCGGCATCCGGGACAGCTTGGCGCACATGGCATGGCGCAGTCCACGGGTCAGCTTCTGGCCCAGAACCGTGATGAGAGTCTCCTTTCCCGCGTCCACAATGCCGGACAAGGCCAGAGTCAGGAAATAGAGCAGGGCCAATGCAAAGGACACCATCTCCCCGTTGGTGAGCCGGTCCACCACCCGCTCCAGCACCAGAGGCGGCACCAGAGCCAGGACCACGGAACCGGCCACCGCCAGCAGCAGGCCGGCGGTCAGCAGCCGCTGATGCCACAGTACCCGGCCCAGAATACCCAGCAAGGTCTCATTCCGCTTCATGGCTGCCTCCCTTCTGCGCCCGGAACGCCTGGGCGTATGCATCACAGGTCTTCAGCAGTTCCCTGTGGGTGCCCACCCGGCACCGCCCCTCCTCCATCCAGATCACCTGGTCGCACCGGTCAAACAGGTCCAGCCGGTGGGACAGCAGAAGGATGATACCGTCCCCCGCCAGAGTTTCCAGATGGTCCATGATCTGTGCTTCTGTGGCCTTGTCCACGGCGGAGAAGGGATCGTCCAGGATCAGCACCGGCCGCCGGTGGCACAGGGTCCGGGCCAGAGCCAGTCGGGCCTGCTGTCCGCCGGAGAGTCGGATGCCGCCGCTGCCCACCTGGGTGTCCGCCCCATCGGGCATCGCAGCCACTTCCTCCTCCAGGCAAACTGCCCTGAGCCAGGGGTCCGGACTGCCGGAGCTGCCCAGCAGCACATTTTCCCGGACACTGTCTCCCAACAGCTCCGGCTGGTGGCCCAGATAGCCCACCACTCCGGTGCGCTCCGCCGCCGTCATGTCCCGCAGTTCTTTTCCGCCGAAGCGAATGCTGCCCTGGTAGGGATATTCACAGAGAAATGCCTTGCCCAGAGTGGACTTCCCGCAGGCCACCGGCCCCGTGACGCCCACGATCTGGCCGGGAGCGGCAGTAAAATTCACATCCCGCAGCACCGTCTCCCCCTGGGGATAGGCGAAGGTCAGTCCCTCCACCTCCAATGCAGCCGGGGCGGCGGGGGCCGTCTCCTCCGGCAGGCTGCCGCTCTTCAGCAGGGGTTTGACCCGCACCCAGGAGACCTGGGCCTTCTGAACGGCGTTGAACAGCTTTGCCGCCTTGGACACCTTCACCGACAATTTTGTAAAGCAGGCCAGGAAGGTGGTGAACGCCGCGATATCCCAGGACACCCAGCCGGTGCCCATGACGTTGCGGCTGCCCAGCCAGACGATCATCAGCGCACCGGCCATGCTCAAGGCGCGGTACAGCGGCTGCATGATGCCCTCCCACAGGTGGGCCGCCACGGCCCGGTGCTCATAGTCTGCCAGCCGCTCCTCGTAGGCCTCGTTCCGCTTCTCCTCCAAACCGAAGACCCGGTAGGTCACGGCGCCGGAGACCCGGTCCAGCGTGGCCTCGTTCAGCCGCCCCGCACTCTCCTTCCAGGCTGCCGCGCACCGGGCAACAGGCTTTTTCATCCGGCTTGCCAGGAAAAAGGCCGCAGGCGGAAACAGGCAGGCCAGAATGGTCAGCCGCCAGTCATAGGACGCCAGCAGCCCCACATATGCCACCATGGCCACACCGGTATCAAAGATCTCAGTGGTGAATTTCCGCATACCCTCGGCACAGGCGTCCACATCGGAGATGGCCCGGGTCAGCAGGCTGCCCACGCTTTCTTCCTGAAGCTCCGGCCGCTGCCGCCGCAGCAGGCCGGCGTAAAGCACCGCCTTCATCCGGCGGTTCACGTTGTTGGCGAAGCGGCGAATGAAAAATCGTTTTCCATACCGGAGCGCCTGGACCACTGCCGTCACCACCGCGTACAGCGCCGCCAGCTTCGCCATGACGGGCCAGACAGTCTCTCCCCGCAGGACCTCCAGCAGGCACTGGGCCAATCTGCCCTCGAATAGCGGTCCGGTCACCAGGCCCACATTAAATAAGACACCTGTCACCGTTACCAGGACCAGCGGCCTCCACTCCCGGCGGAAGTAGAAGGTCACCTGGTCCGGCCGGTCTCCGCCGGGCCTCACAGAAGTCCCTCCAGCCGGGAAGACATGCTGGGAAAGCCGCTGCGGCTCTCCGTCTTGGTCCGGCGGTACAGCCGGTCCAGCAAATCGGCGCAAGTCTCCCGCTCTTCCTCCGTCAGTTCCTCCAGCAGCCACTCGTAAAAAGCGGTCTCCACGGCGGCCTTGGAGCACTTCAGGCTCTCTGCCTTCTCCGTGGCATACAGCATCTGGACCCGGCCATCCTCGGGGCTGGAACGGCGAATCAGATACCCCTTGCTCTCCAGGCTGGCCACCCGGCGGGCCACCGCCCCCTTGTCCATGTTCAGCTGCTCCCCGATCTCCCGCTGGGACGCCCCGGGACTGTGTCGGACTGCGTGAAGCAGATCCAGTTCCCCGGAGCCGATGCCGGTCTCCTTCATGGTCCGGATGACCAGCTTGTTTACCTCCCGGGCGATCTTGGTAATCCGCCGATTCGTCACATCCATGTTGCACCTCCAAATAGTTGTATCATCAACTAATTAGAGAATAATCTCCTGTCCTGCTCCTGTCAAGACCAAAAACAGGAAAAACCTCCCGGACAAACTCCGGGAGGTTTCCAGATTTACCGGGTGGGGATGACCTCGATCCAGTAGCCGTCGGGGTCACTGATGAAGTAGATGCCCATTTTGGGATTTTCGAAGCAGATGCAGCCCATCTCCTCATGCTTTTTGTGAGCGGCCTCATAATCCTCCGCCTGCATGGCCAGGTGGAACTCACATTCGCCCAGGTCGTACTTCTGGGGATGGTCCCGCAGCCAGGTCAGCTCCAGACGGAAATCCGTCTTACCGTCCCCCAGGAACATGATGATGAAGCTGTCGTCCTCGGCGTCCTTCCGGCGCACCGGCTCCAAGCCCAGGGCCTCCTTATAAAAGGCCAGGGATTTGTCCAGATCGGATACATTAAAATTGAAATGGTTGAATGTCAGCATAAAAAATCACCTCGGACTCAGTATACCATGTCCGGCTTGCCGGAGCAAGCCGAGAAGTCTGCCCGCTGCTCTCTGCGACTTATACAATCCGCACCCTGTTTTTTTCTGCAGATTTTTGTCAGTTTTGCATTTGACGCCAGGAGTTAGTTGTGTTAAACTCTCGATAGTTAGAAGAGGCTAACTCTTGGAGGTAACTGATATGACACTAGACACTTTACCCATCGGCCAGCAGGCCGTTATCACCGCCGTGGGGGGCGAGGGTGCCCTCCGCTGCCGTCTTCTGGATATGGGGCTGATCCCCAAGACCACCGTCCGGGTGGAGAAGATCGCGCCACTGGGGGACCCCATTGAGCTGCGGGTACGGGGCTACGCCCTGTCCCTGCGAAAAGAGGACGCCCGCAATATCTCTGTGGAGGTGAAGGACCTATGATCTTTGCACTGGTCGGCAATCAGAACTGCGGCAAGACCACGCTGTTCAACCAGCTCACCGGCTCCAACCAGCATGTGGGCAACTTTCCCGGCGTGACCGTGGATCAGAAGTCCGGTGCCGTCCGGGGCCAGAAGGACTGTACAGTGGTGGACCTGCCGGGCATCTACTCCATCCGGCCCTACACGCCGGAGGAGATCGTCACGCGGGACTTCATCATCAATCAGAAGCCCGACGGCATCATCAACATCGTGGACGCCACCAACATCGAGCGGAACCTGTACCTGACCCTGCAGCTCCTGGAAATGCGCGTCCCCATGGTGCTGGCCCTGAACATGATGGATGAGGTGAGCGCCAACGGCGGAACCATCGACATCAAGGGCATGAGCAAAGCGCTGGGCATCCCGGTGGTGCCCATCTCCGCTGTGAAGAACCAGGGTGTGGACGAGCTGATCCGCATTGCCGTGACCACCGCCAGAAGCCGGACCTATCCCACGGTCTACGACTTCTGCTCCCCCGGTCCCGTTCACCGCTGCATCCACGCGGTAGTCCACCAGATTGAAGACCACGCAGAGGCCGCCGGTCTGCCGGTACGCTTCGCCGCCACCAAGCTCATTGAGGACGACCAGGATATCCGGGAGCGGTTGGAGCTGGACCAGAACGAGCTGGAGCTGATCGAGCACAGCGTTCAGGAGATGGAGACCGAGCACGGCATGGACCGCAACGCTGCCCTGGCGGACATGCGGTACGACTTTATCGAGGGTGTCTGCCGGGACACGGTGGTGAAATGCCGGGAATCCAAAGAACGTGCCCGCAGCGAGGCCATTGACCGGGTGGTCACCAACAAGTATCTGGCTCTCCCTCTGTTCTTCGGCATCATGCTAGGCATCTTCTATCTGACCTTCAACGTGATCGGCGCCTTTCTGTCCGACCTCCTGGCGGCGGGCATCGACGCCCTCACTGCCACTGTGGACGCGGGCCTGACAGCCTACGGCCTGAACCCGGTGGTCCACAGTCTGGTCATCGACGGTATCTTCGCCGGTGTGGGCAGCGTGTTGAGCTTCCTGCCCATCATCGTGGTGCTGTTCTTCTTCCTGTCCATTCTGGAGGATACCGGATACATGGCCCGGGTGGCCTTCTTCATGGACCAGCTGCTGCGGAAAATGGGCCTGTCCGGCCGCAGTATCGTGCCCCTGCTGATCGGTTTCGGCTGTTCCGTGCCCGCCATCATGGCCACCCGGACCCTGGCCTCGGAGCGGGACCGCCGCATGACCATTCTGCTGACGCCCTTTATGAGCTGCTCCGCCAAGATCCCCATTTACGGCGTGTTCACCGCCGCCTTCTTCCCGGAGCATGCGGCCCTGGTGATGATCACCCTGTATCTGGGCGGTATCCTGGTGGGCATCATCGCCGCCAAGGTCCTGGGCGCCACGGCTTATAAGGGCAACCCGGTCCCCTTCGTCATGGAGCTGCCCAACTATCGCTTCCCCTCCGCCCGCAGCGTGGGGCAGCTGTGCTGGGACAAGGCCAAGGACTTCCTGACCCGGGCCTTTACCGTCATTTTCGTGGCTACCATCATCGTCTGGTTCCTCCAGACCTTTGATACCCGGCTGAATCTGGTGACGGACAGTGCCAACAGCCTGCTGGCCACCGTGGGTGCCTGGATCGCGCCCCTGTTTGCCCCTCTGGGCTTCGGAGACTGGCGGGTATCCACCGCCCTCATCACCGGCTTCATTGCCAAGGAATCCGTCATTTCCACCCTGGGTATCCTCACCGGCGCCGGGGCCGATGTATCCGCAGCAGCTCTGGGCACCCTGTTCACTCCTGTCACCGCCGCCAGCTTTCTGGTATTCACGCTGCTGTACACCCCCTGTGTGGCTGCCATCTCCGCCGTCAAGCGGGAATTGGGCTCCGGCTGGAAGGCCGCCGGTGTGGCACTCAGCCAGTGCGCCATTGCCTGGGTGGCAGCTCTATTGGTCCACCAGATCGCCCTGCTGCTGGCGTAAGGAGGTGCCGCCATGCTGGAACTGCTGATTCTGCTGCTGGTGGGCAGCTGGCTGGTATTGGCTCTGCGCTTCTGCCGCCGTCGCAAGAGTGGCTGCTGCGGCGACTGCGCCAACTGCTCAAAACACTGCTCCTGAACCGCTGCTCCCCGGCTTGCTGCCGGGGAGCCTTTACGTGGTCTGGTCTTTTTTTCAGACAACGCAGGCCCATTATTCTCCCGTATTTTGGGCACTTTTGTATGTATCCGACAGTTGCTTACGTTTTAACAAGTCATTTCTGTTGATTTTACCGTCAATGTGACGGTTGACTTTTCGACACTAAACCGCTAGAATTAAAAACAATCAAAGGCGGGCAACCCGCGGAAAGGAGCTGAACACCATGATGAAGTCCATGTATACCACTCAGATGTCTCACGGTGCGTCCGCTCCCTGCGCGAACGCCGCTTCTTCCTGCGCCCAGGCCGCTTCCATGCGGTCTGCCAATATTGCTCTGATTCTGGACGCCATTATCATGGCGTCCATTATTATTTGCGGCCTGAACGTGCGCCTGTCCATTCTGGCCGGCTCCCTGCTGGTACTGGTACTGCTGGTAGTCCTGCTGGTATGCGAAAACATGAACGCGCCAAGGATGCGAAAGTCCGCCTGACTGTTTGATACAGCAAAGCGGCTCCGCTTCATGGCGGAGCCGCTTTTTTGTATGATATACCCTATTTCAAAAAGGAGAAATCAAGATGAAAAAGAAGTTTTTCGCACTCATGATGGCCATGGTCATGGTCCTCAGCCTGGCTGCCTGCGGCGGCAAGTCCGAAACCTCTGCCCCCGCCAACAACGACGCCCCCGCCCAGAGCGGTGAGACCGCCGAAGGCGGCAGCACCTTCAAGCTGGGTACCATCGGCCCCCTGACCGGTGACGCCGCCATCTACGGCCAGGCCGTGGCCAACGGCGCCAAGATCGCCGTGGACGAGATCAACGCCAGCGACAGCGCCATCAAGTTCGAGTTCCAGTCCGAGGACGACGTGGCTGACGGCGAGACCTCCGTCAACGCCTACAACACCCTGATGGACTGGGGCATGCAGGTCATGGTCGGCCCCACCACCACCGGCGCCTCCATCGCCGTTGCCGCCAAGGCCGCTGAGGAGCGCACCTTCATGCTGACTCCCTCCGCCTCCTCCACCGACGTCATCGCCCCCGGCGACAACGTCTTCCAGGTCTGCTTCACCGACCCCAACCAGGGCATCGCCTCCGCCGACTACATGGCTGCCAACATGGCCGGTGCCAAGATCGCTGTGATCTACCGCAACGACGACGCCTATTCCCAGGGTATCCGCGACACCTTCGTCTCTCAGGCCAAGGCCAACAGCCTGGAGCTCGTCTATGAGGGCACCTTCACCGCTGACACCGCCACCGACTTCTCCGTGCAGCTGACCGCTGCCCAGGCCGCCGGCGCCGACACCGTGTTCCTGCCCATCTACTATCAGCCCGCCTCCGTCATCCTGACCCAGGCCGCCGCCATGAACTATGCTCCCACCTTCTTCGGCGTGGACGGCATGGACGGCATCCTGACCATGGAGGGCTTCGACACCGCTCTGGCTGAGGGCGTTATGCTGCTGACCCCCTTCTCCGCCGACGCCACTGACGAGCGCACCCAGAACTTCGTGAAGGCCTATCAGGCCGCTTACGGCGAGATCCCCAACCAGTTTGCCGCCGACGCCTATGACGGCGTGTACATCGTCAAGGCCGCTCTGGAAGCCGCCGGCTGCACCGGCGACATGTCCTCCGCCGACATCTGCGAGGCTCTGGTGGGCGTCATGTCCTCCATCTCCGTGGATGGCCTGACCGGCCAGGGCATGACCTGGTCCGCCAATGGCGAGGTCTCCAAGGCCCCCATGGCCGTTGTCATCGAGAACGGCACCTACGTTCTGCCCTGAGTTTTCTGTTCCAGACAACAGCGATCCGCCGGAGGGGGGCAGCCCCCTTCCGGCGGTCCCCCGCGTTCCGCGTTCTATGGCGGAAACAGGGGCAGAAGGACGCTTTCTGTCCGTTTTTCTGCCATAGAAATTCAGAAGATCGAATGAAAGAAAAAGAGGTGTGTCCCTATGGAATTTCTCTCCTATCTGATCAGCGGCATCAGCCTGGGGAGCGTATACGCCATCATCGCCCTGGGCTACACCATGGTGTACGGCATTGCCAAAATGCTGAACTTCGCCCACGGCGATGTCATCATGGTGGGTGGCTATATCTCCTTCTGCGCCATCAGCTATCTGGGCCTGCCCGGCTGGCTGGCTCTCATTCTGGCCATGGTGGTCTGCACGGTGCTGGGCATCGTCATTGAGGGCCTTGCCTACAAGCCCCTCCGCAGCGCCCCCTCCCTGGCCGTGCTGATCACCGCCATCGGCGTCAGCTATTTCCTGCAGAACACTGCCCTGCTGATCTGGAAGGCGGCCCCCAAGGTCTATCCCTCCCTGATCCCCACCACCAACGCCCAGGGCGAGTCCAACGCCCTGCAGCTGTTTGGCGGTCAGCTCTCCATCTCCTACATCTCTCTGCTGACCATGGCCTCCTGCATCGTCATCATGATCGCCCTGACCCTCTTCACCAGCAAGACCAAGATGGGCAAGGCCATGCGGGCCTGCTCCGAGGATAAGGGCGCTGCCCAGCTCATGGGCATCAACGTCAACGCCACCATCTCCACCACCTTCGCCATCGGCTCCGCTCTGGCGGCCATCGCCGGCGTGCTGCTGTGCTCCTCCTATCCCACGCTGCAGCCCACCACCGGCTCCATGCCCGGCATCAAGGCCTTCACTGCCGCCGTGTTCGGCGGCATCGGCTCCATCCCCGGCGCTTTCCTGGGCGGTTTGCTGCTGGGCGTCATCGAGGCCATGGCCAAGGCCTACATCTCCACCAACCTGGCCAACACCATCGTGTTCGCCGTGTTGATCATCGTCCTGCTGGTGAAACCCGCAGGCCTGCTGGGCAAGTATGTCCCGGAGAAAGTGTAAGGTGAGGGACATGAAAAAACTGCGTATCAAACAGCACACCCGCACGGATTTCCTGACATATCTGGGGGTCATCATCCTCTTTGTGGTGATGAACGTCCTCAAGTCCAACGGCAGCCTGAGCCGCTCTCTCACCGGCCAGCTGGTCCCCATCTGCTGCTATATGTCCATGGCCGTGTCCCTGAACCTGACGGTGGGCATCCTGGGCGAGCTGAGCCTGGGCCACGCGGGCTTTATGAGCGTGGGCGCCTTCTCCGGCATCGTGGCCGCCATGAGCCTGCAGAACATCATTCCCGCCGCGCCGCTGCGTCTGGCGGTAGCCATGGTCATCGGTGCCGCCGCCGCTGCCATCGCCGGTGCCATCGTGGGCACCCCTGTGCTGCGTCTGCGGGGCGACTATCTGGCCATCGTGACCCTGGCCTTCGGCGAGATCATCAAGGACCTGGTGAACTGCCTGCTGGTGGGCTATGATGCCAAGGGCCTCCACATGGCCTTCAACCTCACCGGCAGCAAGACCATCGACGACCTGGGCATGAAGGAAGGCGGCATCGCCATCATCAAGGGCGCCCAGGGCGCTACCGGCACCACCACCATCGCCAGCTTCACCGCCGGCTTCATCCTGGTGATGGTGACCCTGTTCGTGGTGCTGAACCTGAAGCACAGCCGTGCCGGCCGGGCCATCATGGCCCTTCGGGACAACGCCATCGCCGCCGAGAGCGTGGGCATCAACATCACCAAGTACAAGATGATGGCCTTCGTCACCTCCGCCGCCCTGGCCGGTGCCGCCGGTGCCCTGTACGGCCTGAACTTCTCCTCCCTGCAGGCCACCAAGTTCAACTTCAACACCTCCATCCTGATCCTGGTGTTCGTGGTGCTGGGCGGCCTGGGCAACCTGTGGGGCTCCCTGATCGCGGCCGCCGCCCTGACGGTCCTGCCGGAGCTGCTGCGTGCCTTCTCCGACTACCGGATGCTGGTGTACGCCATCGTGCTGATCCTGGTGATGCTGGCCACCAACAACCCCACCCTCAAGACATTCTTCAGCCGCTTCAAGCTGCACAAGCCCACCGGAAAGGAGGCCGTCTGACATGTTCCCGAAACTGGTTCCCATGCCCTCTCCCAACCTGCTGACGGAGCGGGACGCTGACAAGACGCCCATCCTGGAGTGCATCAACCTGGGCATCAACTTCGGCGGTCTGGCCGCCGTGGAAAACTTCAACATGGCCATCGGCCGCACGGAGATCACCGGCCTCATCGGCCCCAACGGCGCCGGCAAGACCACCGTCTTCAACCTGCTGACCAAGGTCTACCAGCCCACCAAGGGCACCATCCTGCTGGACGGCAACGACACCCACAACATGACCACCGCCCAGGTGAACCGGGCCGGTATCGCCCGTACCTTCCAGAACATCCGCCTGTTCAACGACCTGACGGTGGAGGAGAACGTCACCGTTGCCATGAACGCCCACATGCGCTACAACATGTGGACCGGCATCTTCCGCCTCCCCGCCTTCTGGAAGGAGGAACGGGTGGCCCACGAGCGCGCTCTGGAGCTGCTGTCCATCTTCAACATGGCGGACCTGGCGGACACCAAGGCCGGCTCCCTCCCCTACGGCGCCCAGCGCCGTCTGGAGATCGTCCGTGCCCTGGCCACCAATCCCAGCCTGCTGCTGCTGGACGAGCCCGCCGCCGGCATGAACCCCTCCGAGACCGCCGAGCTGATGGAAAACATCCGCAAGATCCGGGATACCTTCCAGATCGCCATTCTGCTGATCGAGCACGACATGAACCTGGTCATGAACATCTGCGAGGGCATCGCCGTGCTGAACTTCGGCCGTATCATCGCCAAGGGCACCCCCGAGGACATTCAGTCCAACCCGGCGGTCATCGAGGCGTATCTGGGCAAACAAAAGGAGGCGTGATCCATGGCATCTATTCTGAAAGTTGACGACATCAACGTCTATTACGGCAGCATCCATGCCATCAAGGGCATCTCCTTCGAGGTGAACGAGGGTGAGATCGTCACTCTGATCGGCGCCAACGGCGCCGGCAAGTCCACCACCCTGAACACCATCTCCGGCCTGCTGCACAGCCGCACTGGCTCCGTCACCTTCATGGACGAGAACCTGGGTAAGATCCCCTGCCACAAAATCGTCTCCAAGGGTCTGGCCCTGGTCCCCGAGGGACGCCGGGTGTTCTTGCAGATGACCGTCCAGGAGAATCTGGAAATGGGTGCCTACACCCAGAGCGGCAAGGCCATCGACCAGGACCTGGCGCATGTCTATGAGCTGTTCCCCCGGCTGAAGGAGCGTATGAAGCAGGTGGCCGGTACCCTCTCCGGCGGTGAGCAGCAGATGCTGGCCATGGGCCGCGCCCTCATGAGCCACCCCAAGCTGCTGATGCTGGACGAGCCCTCCATGGGCCTGGCCCCTATCCTGGTGGAGCAGATCTTCGAGATCATCCAGAACCTCCACAAGGAGGGCACCACCATCCTGCTGGTGGAGCAGAATGCTGCCGCGGCCCTGAGCGTAGCTGACCGTGGCTACGTGCTGGAGACCGGCAAAATCGTCACCTCTGGCTCCGGCAAGGAGCTTCTGGCCTCCCCTGCCATCAAAAAAGCATATCTGGGCGGCTAAAGCCCTGCGAAAAGGAGAGCGCAGTACGCTCTCCTTTTTGTTTGCAATTTCCCCGCAATGTGGTATACTGCTGACATGACACAAAGGAGGGATCTGCCCATGCGCGCCGAGGAACGCCGCCAAGCCATTCTGGACATTCTGAATCAATCCGGCCTTCCGGTCAGCGCCGCATCCCTGGCCCGGCAGTTCTCCGTCAGCCGGCAGATCATTGTGGGGGACATTGCCCTCCTGCGGGCCGCAGGAGCGGACATCTCTGCCACGCCCAGGGGCTATGTGGCGCACCAGCCCTCCCCGGCAGGTCTGGTGCGGCAGGTGGCCTGCCGCCACGACGCCCTTGGCATGGAGACGGAGCTGAACGCCATGGTGGACCAGGGCTGCACCGTGTTGGACGTGATCGTAGAGCATCCCATCTACGGCCAGCTTACCGGCCCTCTCCAGCTTTCCAGCCGGTACGATGTGACCCAGTTCATCGTCCGCTGCACCCAGGCAGATGCCCGGCCCCTGTCGGACTTGACGGAGGGCATCCACCTCCACACCCTATCCTGCCCCAGTGAAGACGCTTTCCAGCGGGTCCGGACGGCCCTCCGGGATATGGGGGTTCTGGTAGAAGGCTGAAAATCCCTGTTGACAATCCCAATATTTCCATGTATAGTGTGGTAGACAGGTGTCAAGACACCTGTCTACCACTTTTATTTAACAAAGGAAACAGGTGCTCTCCATGGAAAATGTCAAAACTTTTCTGAAACGCAAAAACATCATTTTCTCTGCCAAGCGGTACGGCATCGACGCTCTGGGCGCCATGGCCCAGGGCCTGTTCTGCTCTCTGCTGATCGGCACGATCCTGAACACCATCGGCGCTCAGTTCCACATTGGCTTCCTCACTGCCCAGATTGCTGAAAAGGTCCCCTACACCGTAGGCGGTCTGGCTTCCTTCATGAGCGGTCCCGCCATGGCTATCGCCATCGGCTACGCCCTCCAGGCTCCGCCGCTGGTGCTGTTCTCCCTGGCCGCCGTGGGCTATGCCTGCAACCTGCTGGGCGGTGCGGGCGGTCCCCTGGCAGTGCTGTTCGTAGCCATTATCGCCTCCGAGTGCGGCAAGGCCATCAGCAAAGAGACCAAAATTGACATTCTGGTGACACCCATCGTCACCACCCTCATCGGCGTTGGCGCCGCCTATATCATCGCACCTCCCATCGGCAAGGTGGCCAGCGCCTTCGGCCAGCTCATCATGCACGCCACGGAGCTGCAGCCCTTCCTGATGGGGATTCTGGTATCCGTACTGGTAGGCGTGGCTCTGACGCTGCCCATCTCCTCCGCCGCCATCTGCTCCGTGCTGGGCTTGACGGGTCTGGCGGGCGGTGCCGCTGTGGCGGGCTGCTGTGCCCAGATGGTGGGCTTCGCCGTCATGAGCTTCAAGGAGAACGGCTGGGGCGGCCTGGTGAGCCAGGGCCTGGGCACCTCCATGCTGCAGATGCCCAACATCGTGAAAAATCCCCGGATCTGGATCGCTCCCACGCTGGTCTCTGCCATCACCGGCCCCATCGCCACCTGCTTGTTCAAGCTGGAAATGAACGGAGCCGCCATCAACTCCGGCATGGGCACCTGCGGTCTGTGCGGCCAGTTGGGCGTGTGGACCGGCTGGGTGGCCCCCAGCGAACAGGCCATTTCCAACGGCGCTGCTGCTCTGTCCCCCACAGCCTTTGACTGGGTGGGCCTGATTCTGATCTCCTTCATTCTCCCTGCCATCCTGGCCCCTGCCATCAACCAGGTGTGCCGCAAGCTGGGCTGGGTGAAAGACGGAGACCTGACTCTGTCTTGAGTTTTCTCTGGAGTTGTGGTATCTTAATGGAAAATCTGCCCTCAAAAAGGAGAAGACTATGGAATACCGCAAGTTTGACAATACCTACATCGTCCGGCTGGACCCGGGCGAAGAAATATTGGAGCAGGTGAAGGTCCTGTCCCTCAAGGAGGGCATCCAGCTGGCTACCGTGCAAGGGCTGGGTGCGGTCAACGACCTGACCCTGGGCATCTTTAAGCCCGACGAGAAGAAATACTACGCCAATAGCTTCCAAGGCTATTATGAGATCGTCTCCCTCACCGGCACCGTCAGCACCATGGACGGCGAATTCTACTGCCACCTGCACCTGAGCGCCGGGGACGCGACCGGCCATGTGGTGGGCGGTCATCTGAACAAGGCCGTCATCAGCGCCACCGCCGAGCTGGTAGTAACGGTCATCCCCAGCACCGTGGACCGGGCATACAGCCCGGAGATCGGCCTGAATCTACTGAAGTTCTAAAGAAAAGACATCCACCGACCCGGTGGATGTCTTTTTTCACAGGTCTTTGATCTGCATTTTATCCAGTTCGCCCCGCTTGCGGCGCTTTTCCCGGCATGCTGCATAGATAGCCAGCAGGATCACCGTGGGGATATTGCCAAGAATCAGGGACGCCAGAATAGGCCCCCAGATGGTTTTCTCGCTGTAGGCTACCGCGCTGCACGCCATCAGCAGGGAGTACAAAAAGGGCAACAGCGGCAGAATGAGCCCCGGCCACTTGCTCTCCCGTTTGGAGAGGAAAATCTGCAAAAGAATGCCGCCTGCTACAAAAACGATTAAAAAGATAAATAACATGATGGTGATATTAGCTGTAATTTCCATCTCACTCCGCCTCCTTCGTTTTCCGGTATTCCGTGATCAAACGCTTGGCCGTGTCAAAGTCCAGCTTGTCATCCACCGCCAGCCGCTTCACCAGAGACACATAGGGGTCCGCTTCCACCGTCGCACTGAGGTGTATCTTCTGGATGAGCCGATCCAGCCGCAGCCGCACCGTGGGGTAGCTGACGCCGTATACCGACGCCATTTCTTTCAGGGATCCGGAGGCCAGGATAAACTTTTTCACGAAAGCCAGGTCCTCGTCCTCCAGCTCCGCCACCCAGGGAGGGATATTGGTCATAGCGTCGCGCCTCCTTTCATAAAATAAATATAAATTTTAATTTTATGAAAGTTAAGTTGAATTTTATTTTAAATAAAATTACCCATGTCCATTGGACATGGGTAATTTCTCTCATATCAAATCTCCCTCGGAATGGTCCCGCAGGGGCAGCTCCGCGAAGATGGCGGCCTCAATGGCCTCGTACTCGCCAGGATTTTTGAAGCGCCGCAGCTTTTTATTTAGCCGCTCCGCGTCGTCAAAGAGATGGATCAGATAGAACCAGACCTCCCGCATCCGCTGGGCGGCGGTGCCCACCTGACCGTAAAAGGCCTGGTACTCCCGGTACAGGTCCTGCATAAAAGCCTGCAGCTCCTCCCGGGTGGCGGCGGGACCGCCCCGGAGCTTCCGCAGCAGCGCCGGGTCCGCCACGGCGCCCCGGCCAATCATCACGGACTCCACACCGGGAAACCGCTCCTCAAGAGTCCGCACCTCCGCCACGGTCCGTAGGTCGCCGTTATAGCAGACCGGGTTACGGCTGTTCTCCAGCGCCCGGCCGAACTCCTCCAGATGGACCGGCCCCCGGTACTTCTCCTTCTGCACCCTGGCGTGGATGGTGAGGCAGGCAATGGGATAGCGGTTATAAATTTCCAGCAGCCGCTCAAATTCCGCCGGGTCCGAGATGCCCAGCCGGGTCTTGACGGACACCGGCAGCTTCACCTGGGAGAACACCTCGTCAAAAAAGCGGTCCAGTTCTTCGGGCTTTGCCAGGAATCCGGCCCCCTTTCCCTTGGCGGTAACGGTGCCGGAAGGGCAGCCCAGGTTCAGATTCACCTCAGTGTAGCCCAGGTCCCCCAGCACCTCCGTTGCCCATACAAAATCCGGCGCCTTGCAGCTCATGACCTGGGGCACCGAGGGCAGGTCCCGGTTCTGGGCAGGGTCCAACTCCCGGAAGTCCCGGGCCGTCATCACATGGTGGTCCGTAGGTGAGAAAAAGGGGATGAAGCAACGGTCCGCGCCGCCGAAGTGCCGGTTCCACACCCGGCGGAACACCACCTTGGTGATGCCGTCCAAAGGCGCAAGGTCGTATCGTTGGATCATTTCAGCTTCTCATCCCACTCCGCCTGACGGAAGCCGGTCAGCACGAAGCCGTCCCCCACCAGGATGGGCCGCTTCACCAACATTCCGTCGGTGGCCAGCAGCGCCAGCTGCTCCTCCTCACTCATGGCGGGCAGCTTGTCCTTCAGATTCAGCGCTTTATACTGCAATCCGCTGGTGTTGAAAAATTTCTTCAGGGGCAGGCCGCTGGCCTTCCACCAGGTCGTCAGCTCCTCCAGCGTGGGGTTCTCCAATTTGATGTCCCGGAATTCATAGGCAATGCTGTTGGCGTCCAGATAGGCCTTGGCCTTCTGGCAGGTGGTGCACTTGGGATAACAGAGAAATAACATATCCGTTCCTCCTTAATCATTTTATGTAAACAAGTTCAGCTGTTGTCCGGCCTGTCGGTCCTCAAATTTCATCAGCCAGGCCATGGCCTTCTCTGGCTCCCAGATCACACCCCTGTCTTCACACTCTGCCCGGAAAATCTTCCATAGAGCCGCATGGTTGGGACTGGAGCACTGATAGCTGTCCCCAAATTGTCGTATATATTGGTCTTTTAGGCCGAGAAAGTGTTTATCCAGCTGCTGATAAAAGTACTGCCGGTCCCCGTCCCGCAGGGTGACGCCAAAGCCGAAGTTCACAATGACCTCCACCCCTGCTGCGAAGCAATAGTCCAATAGCCCCCGAAGGTTTTCCTCCGTGTCGTTGATGAATGGCAAGATGGGACACAGCCACATGCCGGTGTGGATGCCGTTTTCCCGCATGGTCCGCAGCATCTCAAAGCGCTTTCGGGTGGTGCAGACGTTAGGCTCCAGAATGCGGCACAGGTCCTCGTCAAAGGTGGTCAGGGTGGTGCAAATCACCGTCTTTGTTTTCTCATTGATGCGTTTCAGCACATCCAGGTCCCGTAGGATCAGGTCCGACTTGGTGAGAATGGACACGCCAAAGTCATACCGGTCGATGATCTCCAGACACTGCCGTGTCAGCCGCAGGTCCTTTTCCAGCGGCAGATAGGGGTCGCACATGGAGCCGGTGCCGATCATACACCGCCGCCGCTTTCGCCGCAGGGCTTCCTCCAGCAGCTCCGGGGCGTTGTTCTTCACCGCCACATCCTCAAAGGGGTGGTCCATCTGGTAGCAGGTGCTGCGGGAGTCGCAGTAGATGCAGCCGTGGGTACAGCCCCGGTAGAGATTCATGCCGTTCTGGGCAGAGAGAATACTCTTGGCCTGGATGAAATGCATGCGCACCGCCCCCTCTCCCAACGTACCGCCAGTATAACAAAAATCAGGGCATCGGACAAGCCTGGAAACAGGAAAATCCCCGGAGCGTGACGCTCCGGGGCTCGGCTCAATGGCCCTTATGCTTCTCCCGCCGTTTTTCCCGGCGCAGGGCAAACTGGCGATCCGCTTCCGCCTCCCGTTCCTCCCGGGAGGTCTTTTTGCGGGCCTCCTTCCCCTGCTCCCGCTGAAGCTGCAGCGCCTGCTGGGCCTTGGTTCCGATCCCAGTGTTCTGCAGCGACTTTTGGATCTGCCGCTGCATCCGCTTGGGATTGATCCGCCGCTCCTCCGGCGCTGCCGCCTCCATGGATGGGCTGAATGGCAAATGCCGCCAATGTTCCAGTAGAAGGGCATAGACCTCATAGTCCTTCGGCTCAGCGCCGAAGGTGATCTTGCAGACCTGGTAGGTCCGACCCTCCCTCCGTTCGTAGATCCCCACCCAAAAGGGGTCCTCAAACAAGACGGTCAACTCTGCGTATCCCTGTTCCATGTGCGTGTCCTCCTTAAAAAAGCATCCGGAGAACGGACAACCAAGGAGGCAGGTTACTGATCCCCTTCCGGGGACGCCCGGACTACCAACCGGGCCGTGTTTTTATCTCCGCTCTTTCATCATAGCGGGCCTTTATCGCAACGTCAAGAAAAACCGCCGGACTTCGGTCCGGCGGTGGTACTTAATATGCGCTGATCTCCAGGGATTCGTCGTCCTGGCCCTTCTCGATGGCCCGGATCTCCACAAAATACTTCAGAGCGGGGTTCACCTCCACCTGGACCCGGTCACCCACCTGATGACCTATCAGTGCCTTGCCCACCGGGGATTCCTTGCTGATCAGGCCCTTCAAAGCGTCCTGCCGCAGAGTGGTGACGATCTGGATGGTCATCTCCTTCTTCACCATCTCATTGAAAATAGTCACCTTGTCAAACAGGCCCACCGTATCTTCCTGTTCCTTCACCTCGATGACCTTGGCGGTGCGGATCATCCGCTCCAGGTAGCGGATACGGCTCTCGTTGCGGTTCTTGGCCTGCTTGGCACACTTATATTCAAAGTTCTCGCTGAGATCGCCAAAGGCCCGGGCGGTCTGCACCTCCTCGATCAGCTGAGGCCGCAGGACCCGTATCCGGTGGTCGATCTCCTCCTGCATTTTCCTGATATCAACTTCCGTCAGTTCGTCGTACATGAACAGCACCTCTCGCGTTTGAATTCTTCCTTATCATACCACAATTCCGCCGCCTGGTACAGTTTTTTGATTCTGCCGCAGTTCTTCACCTCTAAAACAGCCGCAGAAATCAGGAGAAGTGAATCCTGTTCGGAAGCGAGGAGCAGCAGGATGTGCGCTGAATGTGTTTTTAACGCGGAGCATAAAAAATGCGTCGCAAGCGATATGGCGCTTGCGACGAGCTGGAAAGCGTGAACGCTTTCCAGGCAGAGGCTTCCAAATCTGCACAAAAAACCGAATCGAAGCCTAGCGCAGCGGGTTCGATTCGGAAAGGAGGAGCAGCGGAATGTGCGCGCTCTGACTTTTGTAAAAAAGTCGGAGCAAGCGATATGCAGCTTGCTCCGACGTGGTGACCCGGCGGGGATTCGAACCCCGGACCCACTGCTTAAAAGGCAGTTGCTCTGCCGACTGAGCTACCGGATCGGGTATTTTATGGTAACGTCCGTGACGAAAAAGGGCGTGGCTGGGACGGCTGGACTCGAACCAGCGGATGAGGGAGTCAAAGTCCCTTGCCTTACCACTTGGCGACGCCCCAATGTGGAAAGAAGCAGGGGACCGGGGCAACCCCGATCCCCTACCATTGTCTGGGGTGGGTGATGGGACTCGAACCCACAACGCCCGGAACCACAATCCGGTGCTCTGCCAATTGAACTACACCCACCACATATGACGCGGATTACAGGCTGACTATCGCTCCAAAAGAGAGCTGGTACGCCAGAAGGGACTCGAACCCCTGGCCTACTGCTTAGAAGGCAGTTGCTCTATCCAGCTGAGCTACTGGCGCGAATAAAAATGGAGCAGGTGACGGGAATCGAACCCGCATCCCCAGCTTGGAAGGCTGGTGCCCTGACCATTGTGCTACACCTGCGTATGCCCTCCGTGGAAATCGTCAGCTTTGTTATGATAGCATGAAACCGCATATCTGTCAAGGCGTTTTATTTCAATTTTTCACAATTTTCTCCTATTGAGATAAAAACGCCCGCAGTAGCGTCTCGCCAACGGTGCTATCCAGTCTCTCCGGATGCCACTGAACCCCCCAGACCGGCAGTGTTTCATGGCAAACCGCCTCCGGGACCCCATCCGGTGCCCACTGGATGACCCGCAGGCCCACCCCGATGCGGTCCAGAATCTGGTGGTGGGCGCTGTTCACTATGCACCGGTCTCCGCAGATATCCCGCAGTGGAGAGGCGGTGGTGCAAACGCTGTGACAGCGGTCCGCCCTGGAAACTGCGCTGTGCCCCGGCCAATCCTGGACCAACGTGCCGCCGAAATAAACGTTGATGGTCTGGATTCCCCGACAGATACCCAGAACCGGCCTTTTCCAGGCCAGGAAACGGTCCAGCAGTTCCAGTTCCGCTGCGTCCCGGTCAGGCTCCAGGCCCCGGGAGGCGATGTTCGCCTGCCCGTACCTCCAGGGTTCCACATCTCCGCCGCCCGGAAGCAGCAGCGCACCGCACTCCGCGGGGTCACCATGAAACTGTACGGTTCCTCCGGCAGCCTCCACCGCCCGCCGATAGTTTCCGTATCGCTCCGGCTCTCCCCAAATGTATACCCGCATATCTCTCCCGCCTCCCTGCATTTTCTGCACCGCAAACGCGGATTGCGCTTGCAACCAAGGAAAAACTATGGCATAATAGCTGTCGTAACCGTTGCTGTATGGAGATGTACCCAAGTGGCTGAAGGGTCCGGATTCGAAATCCGGTAGGCGCCGCAAGGCGTGCGGGGGTTCAAATCCCTCCATCTCCGCCAAATCGCCGCAAGCGTCCTATCGCTTGCGGCGATCTTTTATTTTGCAGAAGCATACGCTCTGCGCCCGCTCTTTTTCTAAGCACGCAGCAGGCGGATATAGTGGTTGGCCTCCCGCAGAACGTGGTCTGCCAACAGGGGAAGGATGACAGACCGAATCTCGCAGTCTGCGATTCCCTGGACCCCGGCGGTCTTGAACTCCCGGAAACGCAGAGTCTCCTTCAGCGCCTCCTGCCGCATCAGCGCCGCGTTGTTCACCTCTCTGGTCCTGGCCAACAGCGTAGCATACTCCTGGGCAAAAGTATCCGAAGTCCTGATGAGAGTATCCTCCACCGGATCCAGCAGTCCCCGGATGAACTGGGCATGCTCCATCATGATCCGGTTCCAGAAGATCTCCGTCTCCCGCATGGACTGGCCGTCTAGGTCGCCCTTTTCCAGGTCCCGTACAAAGCTCCGGTAGAGCTTTGCCTCCCGGATGATATGCTCGATCAGCAGGGGATAGTTCATAGTGAACATCCGGCAGCTGAGTACGCCTTTCAAAATGCGCTCCTTGAAGCCGATCAGGCCATCCAGCAGCCGGATAGCCGCCCGGTTCAGCTGCCGGACCTGCCGCCACAGCGCCGGCGGGACGCAGCAGGGTGTCCCGCAGCGCAGGCCTGCTTCCATTATGGTAATGGCCTGGTCGATCTGGATGCCGGTGAAGCATTGGGTCTGCCGCTCCGCATTGGCGGTGAATTCCGTGAAAAGTTCGCCGGAATCCAGCACGCACCGGTCCAGCAAACCGTTGCTCAGGCAGATAGCCCGGCGCAGAATCGCCTCAAATTCCCGTTTATAAAGCTCCGCTTCCCTGGCAAAGTCCCCATTCACAGGCGTAAAGCCCGCCTCCAGGAACAGTGCATGCTCCTTCATGATGCGGGCAAAAAACAGGTGCAGCTCCAGGGACAGGGAGACATATTTTGTCTCTTCAGCCAAAATGATCTCTCCTCTCATGGTACTGCACCAGTATATGCTTCCGGACTTTTCCCGGTGCGGACTTTTGCTTTCCAAATAAGGGTGTACACACGCAAACAGGCCCCTCTTTTCGAACATCCTGCCGAAAAGAGGGGCCCGCTGTGGTCCGTTTCTTATGTCCGGATCACGATATCTCCCGTCTTTTTGAAAATGCTGCCCGCCGGAATGGCGCCCCGGACGCAGGAGGTGGGATAGACGCTGGTGCCCCGGCCCAGGATGGTGCCCGGATTCAGCACGCTGTTACAGCCGACTTCCACATGGTCTCCCAGAATGGCGCCGAATTTCTTCCGGCCGGTCTCGATGCGCTCGTCGCCATTCTTTACCACCACCAGGGTCTTGTCGGACTTTACATTGGAGGTGATGGAACCGGCGCCCATGTGGCTCTTGTAGCCCAGGATGGAATCGCCCACATAATTGTAGTGGGGCGTCTGGACATTGTCGAAGAGAATGACGTTCTTCAGCTCCACGGAGTTGCCCACCACGCAGTTGGCCCCCACCAGGGCGCTGCCCCGGATAAAGGCGCAGTGACGGACCTCCGTCTCCGGTCCGATGATGCAGGGGGCACCCAGGTAGGCGGATGGGAACACCTTGGCCGTCTTGTGGACCCAGACATTGGGGGACGGCTGGTCATACTCCTCCGGGGAAAGGCCGGCGCCCAGCTCCAGGATCAGGTCCTTAATGCCGTCCAGGGCCTGCCAGGGATATTCAAATCGTGCCAGATACTCTCCCGCCAGGGTGTGGGACAGGTCCAGCAGCTCAGTTACCTTCAATTCCATTGCTGTCAGCTCCTCAATAAAATGATCGTACCGCATTATATACCAGAATGTACGCCGTTGCAAGATTCCTCGTTGCTTTTGCGGCCCCGGCGCGGTACAATGGGGATACTTCAACAAAGGAGACCCTGCCATGAAACTGCTGATCGCGTCGGACCTCCACGGGTCCGCCTATAACTGCCGCTTGCTGCTGGAGGCCTTTGCCCGGGAACAGGCGGACCGCCTGGTGCTGCTGGGGGACCTGCTGTACCACGGTCCCCGGAATCCCCTGCCTCAGGAATATGACACCAAAGCTGTCACTGCCCTGCTGAACGGCATGGCGGACAAGCTGCTGTGCGTCCGGGGCAACTGCGACTCCGAGGTGGACCAGATGGTGCTGACCTTCCCTATGCTGGCGGACTATGCCTTTTTGTCGACGGACGGCGTCAACCTCTGTGCCACCCACGGCCACACTTACGGTCCGGACAACCCGCCGCCCCTGCGGCCCGGGGATTACCTGCTTTGCGGGCATATTCACCTGCCTGTCCGCCGCCCCATCGGGCAAATCACTTATGTAAACCCCGGTTCCCTGGCACTTCCCAAGGAGAATACGCCCCGGAGCTACATGACTCTGGAGCAAGGCGTGTTCACCTGGCATGAATTAGAGACCGGCGCAGAGTTCCAGCCACTCCCCTGAAATAAAACCGTGATGCCGCATGGCATCACGGTTTTTTCGATTCCAGAGCGCTGCCCTGCTCCACGTCATCCCGGAGGAAAGCATGGTGGATGGCGTTCAGCACCCGTTTTTTATCGCCGCTCCACAGGGGCGCCAGCAGGTCCCGCTTGGCGCCGTCCCCGGTGAGGCGATGGATCACCAACTCCCGGGGGATGTGGCGAACACACTCCTCCAGCACCCGGATATAAGCCTCCAGGGTCATGGTCTCCACCCGGCCCGCCTCCCACTCCCGGGCCAGCTCCGTGTTCCGCAGGACGTGCAGCAGGTGAAATTTGACACCATTTGCGCCGGAATTGCCAATATATTGTGCGGTTTTCGTCATCATCTCCGGAGTCTCCCCCGGCAGGCCCAAAATCTGATGGACCACCACGGTCAATCCACGGGCCCGCAGGTCCTTCACCGCCCGGTCGAATACCGGCAGGTCATAGCCCCGGCGGATGCGCGCTACCGTAGCGGGATGGATGGTCTGGAGCCCCAGCTCCACCCACACCGGCTTCACGGCGTTCAGCTCCGTCAACAGATTCAGCACCTCCGGGCCCAGGCAGTCCGGACGGGTGGCGATGGAGAGAGCCACCACCTCCTCCGGCTCCAGGGCCGCCAGGTACAGCGACCGCAAGCGGTCAATGGGGCCGTATGTGTTGGTGAAGGACTGGAAATAGGCAATATACCGGGCGTCCGGACCGGTCTTGGACACCACCCGGGCTTTGGCCGCCGCCAACTGCTCTGGGATATCCCCCGATGCCGCGAAAGCCCCTGCCCCATCGCAGAACAGGCACCCCCGCTCTCCCAGGGTGCCGTCCCGGTTGGGGCAGGAGCAGCCGGAGGACAGGGCCAGCTTGTATACCTTGGTGCCGTACTGCTCCCGCAGCCGGTCATTCAGGCTGTTCCAGTACATGCTGTTTGGGGGTGTAGGGGATGCGGTAGGGTTCGGTCCCCCGCTCCGCCAGTTTCTGCTCCAGCCAGGCCTTAATGGCCTCCACGCCCTCCTCCGTCCAGGGGAAAGTCTCCGTCTCCACGTCCTGCGCCAGCTCGAAGCTGGTGTTCTCATAGACCCAGACCTGGATGGTGGAGCCCTCCTTGTTCAGCCAGCCGTTCCGCTGAAAGCGGTACCGGAAGGTGCCCAGGCTGCCGGGATATACAGATGCCTTGGTGAAAAAGCTCATATTCAGAAAATCAAAATGCTGCTCCATGCTCGTTCCTCACTTTCTGTTCGGGTACAGGATATCAAATCCGCCGCCTGCTGTCAAATGGCGGAAACGGGGCATACTACCGGAAAAGGAGGCGCTTCCATGGAATCGATCTGGACCAAAACCGTTACCCTTCCTTCTTATCCAAGGCTGGAGGGGCATATCCAGGCCGACGCCGCCGTCATCGGCGGCGGCATCACCGGGCTTCTCACCGCCCATCTGCTGCGCCGGGAGGGCGTCAGCGTGGTCCTGCTGGAGGCGGACCGCTTGGGCGGCGGCCAGACCTTTGGAACCACCGCCAAGCTGACCGCCCAGCATGGCCTGAAATACCACTCCCTGATTCAAAACATCGGCATCAAGGCCGCCGGACAATACGCCCGAGCCAATCTGGAAGCCGTGGAGCGGCTGCGGCGGCTGGTGCGGGAGTGGGAGATCGACTGTGACTTTCAGGACTGTACGTCCTATCTGTACACCCAAGGTCCCCCGGCGGCTCTGGTGGCAGAATACAACGCCTGCCGTCGCCTTGGCATGGATGTCTTTCTCACCAAGGATACCCCGCTTCCCTTTCCGGTCCAGGCTCTGGGTCTGCGGGACCAGGCCATGTTCCATCCCATGAAGCTGCTGGCAAGTCTGGCTGACGGGCTGACCATCTTTGAGCACAGCCGGGTCCTGGAGGTAAACGGCCATACCCTGCGGACCAGTCAGGGGTCCGTCACCGCCGGGACAATCCTCTTCGCCTGCCACTACCCCTTCGTCAACTTCCCCGGCTGGTACTTTCTCCGGCAGCATCAGGAGCGGAGCTATGTGCTGGCACTGGAAGGCACGGGGACCATGGGTGACTGCTATCTGGGCGTGGATGGAGCGGGCCTGTCCTTCCGTCCCTGGGGAGACCTGCTCCTGCTGGGAGGCAGCGGCCACCGCACCGGCGAAAACCGGCAGGGCGGAAAATACGAGGAGCTGGCCCGGTCAGCCGAAGCGTTCTGGCCCGGGTGCCGGGTGGTCTCCCGTTGGTCCGCTCAAGACTGTATACCCATGGACGGTATTCCCTATATCGGTCCCTTTTCCAAAAGCCGCCCAGACTGGCTGGTGGCCACCGGCTTCCAGAAATGGGGCATGACCTCCTCTGTGATCGCCGCGGAAATTCTCAGCAGTCTGGTGCTGGGGCGAAAGTTCTCTCCGGACTACGCGGTGTTCTCTCCCCAGCGTTTTCACGGAAAAGCCTCTGTCAAACAGTTGGCCGGAGATACCATCCAGGCCGTCCGGGGGCTCAGCCGCCGCGTCCTGGCGCCGGGCCGCATCCCTGTGGAGACTCTTCCGGCCGGCCATGGCGGCATCGTCAAGCTGAATGGGGAAAAAGTGGGTGTCTATCGGACCGAAGATGGAACTTTGCTGGCGGTATCGGTGAAGTGCCCCCACCTGGGCTGTCAGTTGGAGTGGAATCCCGATGAAAAAAGCTGGGATTGCCCCTGCCACGGCTCCCGCTTTGATGTGTACGGCCATCTTTTGGACGGCCCTGCCCAGAAAGATTTGTAAAGAGTTGCCAACCGGCGGAAAACGCGCTATACTGTTGCATATTTCCGCAGAGAGGTGCGTTTTATGAAGATCCTGGTCCTTTCGGACTCCCACGGCAAGGTGGGCAATATGGAACAGGCGGTGGAAGCGGAGTCCCCCCGCATGATCCTGCACCTGGGGGACTGCTGGCGGGACGGCGAGAAGCTCCATGAGCTGTTTCCCCAGATTCCTTTCCATCAGGTGCCCGGCAACTGCGACTTCCGCCCCGCGGAACCGGCAGAGCAGCTGCTGTTCCTGAAGGACAAGCGGATACTGATGTGTCACGGCCACACCTACGGCGTGAAGCAGTCCCTGCTGACGGCAGGTTATACCGCCGAGGAGCAGAACCTGGACCTGTTCCTGTTCGGCCACACCCACAAGCCCCTGGTGGACATGCGGGGCAAAACGTTGTTCCTGAACCCCGGCAGCATCGGGGACTCCCGCCGCCCCACCTATGGCGTGGTGACACTGGAAAATGGCCGTCTGGACGGCCGTATCGTCCCGTTGGAGTAAACGAAACACCCGGAACCAACAGGTTCCGGGTGTTTGATTTCATTCGTGGGGATGTCCGCAGCTCTCACAGTGGCCGTCACAGGCCTTCAACTCGTCGCCGTAGGGAATGTCATTGCGGTCGAAGTAGTCCTTCACCGCCGCCCGCACGGCTTCCTCCGCCAGCACGGAACAGTGGATCTTCTGGGCGGGCAGACCGTCCAGAGCCTCCACCACCGCCTTGTTGGAAAGCTGCAGGGCCTCGGAGACGGGCTTGCCCTTGATCATTTCCGTAGCCATGGAGCTGGTGGCGATGGCGCTGCCGCAGCCGAAGGTGTTGAACTTCACGTCGGTGATGACCTGGGTCTCCGGGTCCACCTTGATATACATGCGCATGATGTCACCGCACTTGGCGTTGCCCACCTCACCGATGCCGTCGGCGTCCTCCATCTTCCCCACGTTCCGGGGATTCTGGAAATGGTCCATGACCTTATCACTATATAATGCCATATCAAAATGCTCCTTTCTTAAATGAGATGAGGCCGCTGGCCCTTCTCCAGTTCGTCCCATACAGGGGACATATCCCGCAGGTAGTGGATGATGCCCGGCAGCTCCGCCAGGATATAGTCCATCTCCTCGGGGGTGTTGTACTCGCAGATGCTGAGCCGCAGGGAGCCGTGGGCCACCTCATGGGGCCGCCCCAGAGCCAGCAGCACGTGGCTGGGGTCCAGAGACCCGGAGGTACAGGCGCTGCCGGAGGAGGCCGCAATGCCCTTGGCGTCCAGCAGCAGGAGGAGGGATTCGCCCTCGATGCCCTCAAAGCACAGGTTCACGTTGCCCGGCAGGCGGCGCTTGGCGTCACCGTTGAGGATGGAGTGAGGAATCTTGGTCAGGCCCTCGATCAGCTTGTCCCGCATGGCCGCCACATAGGCCGCGTTCTTCTCCATGTTGGCGCAGGCCTCCTCAAAGGCCGCCGCGGCACCGCAGATACCGGGGATATTTTCCGTACCGGCTCGCTTGCCCCGCTCCTGGGCGCCGCCGTAGATGACGTTGGTCAGAGCAATGCCCCGGCGGGCGTACAGGACACCCACGCCCTTGGGGCCGTGGAACTTGTGGGCGGAGAGGGACATCAGGTCAATGTGCATGGCCTGCACGTCGATGGGCAGATGGCCCGCCGCCTGGACCGCGTCCGTGTGGAACAGGACCCCCGCCTCATGGCACACCGCGCCGATCTCCGGGATGGGCTGGATGGTGCCGATCTCGTTGTTGGCGAACATAACGCTCACCAGGCAGGTATCCGGCCGCAGGGCCGCCTTCACCTGCTCCGCCGTCACGATGCCATCCGGGGGGATGTCCAGCAGCGTGACCTCATAGCCCTCCTTCTCCAGGGCCTCCAGGGTGTGCAGAATGGCGTGGTGCTCAAACTTGGTGGAGATGATGTGCTTCTTCCCCTTCCGGGCGCCCAGAGCCGCCGCGGAGCGGAGGGCCTGGTTGTCGGCCTCGCTGCCGCCGGAGGTAAAGGTGATCTCCCGGGGATCGGCGTTCAGGTACCTGGCAAAGGTCTCCCGGGCCGCAGCCAGTTTTTCCGCCGCCCGCTGTCCGGGACTGTGGAGGCTGGAGGGGTTTCCGTAGACCTCCTGGAAACAGGGCAGCATGGCCGCCAGAGCGGTGTCGCTGACAGCGGTGGTGGCTGCGTTGTCGGCATATATTTTCATGGGATTTCCTCCTATTCCTATCTATTTACTATGATATGATACTAACATATAATATCCCAGTTGTCAAGTAGGATATGCAAAAGAAAAAATCGGACTGCTGTGCAGTCCGGTTTTTTAAAATTCGTAATCCACAGCCACCCGGTCTTCCCGGATGGACTTGCACAGGGCGGAGACAGCCTTGTGACGGGGATCGTTCTTGTAGGTCTCCAGCGCCTCCATGCTCTCAAACTCGCTGACCAGGACGGCGTCGTAGTTGCCCTCCCCCACGTTGACAGCCACCTCGGACTTCAGCAGCTGGGGAATGACGCCCTGCAGACCCCGCAGACCCTCCAGAAACTGTGCCTGTTCCGCCTCCGTACCGGGGCGGAATTTCCACATAACGATATGGCGGATCATATCAACCCTCCCGCTTGGCGTTGTAGGCCGCGATGCCCAGACCCAGCAGCTCCACGGAACGGCGCAGCTCGTCGGGGTTGGTGACGTAGGCAATGCGGATCTCATTGCGGCCCTTGCCGGGGGTGGCGTAGAAGCCCTCGCCGGGGGCGTACATGACGGTCTGGCCCTGGTCCTCGAACTCCTCCAGCAGGAAGTACTGCAGTTTTTCTGCGTCATCCACCGGCAGGGTCGCCATCAGGTAGAAGGCGCCCTCGGGGACACGGAACTGCACGCCGGGGATCTTGCCCAGCCCCTCCACCACCGCGTCCCGGCGGCGGCGGTACTCCGCCCGAATGGCAGCGTAATAGTCATCGGACAGGCTGTTGTACATGGCGGCGGCGCCGATCTGGTCCAGGGTAGCGGCACACAGGCGGCCCTGGCAGATCTTCATGGCGTGGCCCATCAGTTCCCGATTGCGGGAGACGATGACGCCCACCCGGGAGCCGGTGGCGGAGAACCGCTTGGACACGGAGTCCACCACCACCACATTTTCAGCGGCATCCTCAAATTCCAGCATGGAGCTGAGCCGCTGGCCGTCATAGACCAGTTCCCGGTAGACCTCGTCGCTGATGAGGAACAGGTCGTGCTCCCTGGCGATATCCGCCATGGTCCGCATCTCCTCCCGGCTCAGCACCACGCCGGTGGGATTGCCGGGGTTGGTCATCAGGATGGCACGGGTGCGGTCGGTGATGTAGGGCTCGATCTGCTCCCGGGTGGCAAAGCGGTAGCCGTGCTCCGGGTCCGTGGGCACGGGCCTGATGACCGCGCCGGTGACCTTCACAAAGGTGTCGTAGTTGGGATAGTAGGGCTCCGGCACCAGGACCTCGTCCCCCTCCTCCAGGATGCAGGAGAAAATGATCTGCAAAGCCTCGCTGCCGCCGTAGGTGGCCAGGATGTCCTCTTCAGCCAGGGAGATGCCCAACTTCCCGTAATACTTGCGGACGGCCTCCACAAAGACCTCCACGCCGGGAGAGGGGGCGTACTCCAGGACCTTTTCCCGGAAATCATGGATGGCGTCAAAAAAAGCGGTGGGGGTCTCCACATCCGGCTGGCCGATGTTCAGGTGGAGGACCTTCCGGCCCTTGGCCTCCGCCGCTACCATGTAGGGACGGAACTTGCGGATGGGAGATAAGGAACAGGACTCGATTCTGCTGGAAAACTTCATGGCAAATGCCTCCTTGGCACAATTCATACAAATTCAATGGCGCTCCGGCACATAAAAAAACGCCCCTGACTGCTGTCAGGGGCGAAAAAACTCCGCGGTACCACCCTGATCTGTCCCCTTGCAGGGACATCTCATGTCATCCGGTAACAGGGATGAATCGTTCCGCTCCTCGCGGACTGCTCCAAAGTGGCTGCTTCCCGGCGTGGGCTGAGGGTTTGCACTGGTTCCCTCTCACTGAGAGCCGGTTTCAGGAAGCTGGCTTTTTCACCGCATTTCTCTGTACATTATACGCATTTCAAAGTTTTTGTCAACCTGGGTATTAAAAAGTTTCATACCTCTTCTTCCGGAAACGGACATTCTTCATTGGTCCCTTCCGTCGCAGGCGCACTGCCCATCTGCATCTCCTGCCACTGGGCACGGGTGATCAGCAGCTGACGGGGCTTGGAGCCCTCGAAGGGACCCACGATGCCCCGCTCCTCCATCTGATCCACCAGACGGGCGGCCCGGGAGTACCCCAGCTTCAGCCGGCGCTGCAGCATGGAAACGGAGGCCTGTCCGGTCTCCAGCACCACATCCACGGCGGCGGGCAGCAGCTCGTCGCCCTCCTCGTCGGCGGGCTCGGCGGAGGCGGCAGCGCCCTTGGCGCCGCCTTTTTCCTTCTCCTGCATGGTCTCCTCGATCTTGGCGATGACCTCGTCGGAATACTGGGCCTCGCCGGACTGCTTAACAAAGGTCACCACTTCCTCGATCTCCTCCGGAGAGATGAAGCAGCCCTGGACCCGCTGGGGCTTGCCGCCGCCCAAGGGAGCGTACAGCATGTCGCCCTTGCCCACCAGCTTTTCCGCGCCGGTATTGTCCAGAATGATGCGGGACTCCAGAGAGGAAGCCACGGCGAAGGCGATGCGGCTGGGGATATTGGCCTTCATCAGGCCGGTGATGACGTCGGCAGAGGGCCGCTGGGTGGCGATGACCAGGTGGACACCCGCGGCACGGCCCATCTGGGCCACACGGCAGATGGATTCCTCCACTTCCTTCGCCGCCACCAGCATCAGGTCGGCCAGCTCGTCGATGACCACCACCACACTGGGCAGGGGTTCCAGGTCCTCGCTGGCCCGGGCCAGGCGGTTGAACTCCTCCAGCTTCTTGACGCCGTGCTCGGAGAAGGTCTTGTACCGCTTCATCATCTCAAACACCGCCCACTGGAGGGCACCGGCGGCCTTCTTGGGGTCCGTCACCACCGGGATCAGCAGGTGGGGAATGCCGTTGTAGGGCGCCAGCTCCACCATCTTGGGGTCCACCATGATGAAGCGTACCTCGTCGGGGGTGGACTTGTACAGCAGGGAGATAATGAGGGAGTTGGTGCACACGGACTTACCGGAGCCGGTGGTACCGGCGATCAGCACATGGGGCAGCTTTTCGATGTCCCCGATGACGTTCCGGCCGCCGATGTCCCGTCCCAGAGCGAAAGCCGTCTTGGACTTGTGCTGGGTGAAATCCCGGGACTCGATGACATCCCGGATCAGGACAGGCGTCACCCGCTTGTTAGGCACCTCAATGCCCACCACGGAGCTCTTGTCCGGAATGGGTGCAATGCGGACGCCGGTGGCACCCAATGCCAGGGCAATATCGTCCGCCAGGTTGGTGATCTTGCTGAGCTTCACACCCTGGTCCAGCACGAACTCATACCGGGTGACGGAGGGGCCGTGGACCACGTCGGCAGGGGTGGCGTCCACGCCGAAGCTGGTGAGGGTGTCCGCCAGACGGCGGGAATTGTTCCGCAGCTCCGCGCCGGCCTCCACGTGGTTTTCGCCCTGGCTGGCCTTCAGCAGGGTGATGGGCGGGAACTGATAGGCTTCCTCCTCTGTGGCCAGCTTCTGCTCGATCTCCGCCGTCACAGCGGCGGTCTGGGCCGCCACCTCCTTGGCGGTGGTGGCCTTCTCCTTCCGGGCAGAGGCAGGCTCCTCCTGAATGGGCACGGGTGCGGGAGCCTGGACCTGCTTCGGGGTCTCCGCCGTCATCACAGGGGCCGCCGGGGCCACAGGCTGGACGGGCTTTACCGGCTCCGCCGCAGAAGCGGGCGCGGCGGGAATGGCGGGAGTAAACGCAGGCTTCTTCTCCGCTTTTTCACGCAGGACCTGGTCGGGGGTCTGCTGCTGATCGGACTTATGGCGGAAGAAGCTGGTAAAACGGCCCTCCTTCTGGGCCGTGGCCTGGAGAGCCGTCTTGTTTACCGGCTCGTCGTCCAGAGGAATGTCGATCTGGGGCTTGGGCTCCTCTGTACGGCGGCGGGGCGTCTCCAGCGGCACCACGCGGACATGGGGCTGCTCCGGCTCCTCCTCATAGCGGGGCCGCTCCCGGTGCTTTTCGATAAGGGCGCCTACCGTCAGCCGCAGAGCCACCATCAACAGCACCACGAACAGCACCGTGAAGATAATGATGGAAGCCAGGCGCGAGAACACCGCCGCGGAGCCTACCGCCAAGGCACCGGAAACAGCGCCGCCGGAAGAAACGGAGAGGCCGGACTTCCAGAGGTTTTTCAAAATGCCAAAGCCGGACTCAAACTTCTCTTTGCACAGCACCATATGCGTCAGGGAACCCAGCAGCACCGGCAACAGCAGGGCGCAGGTCACCCGCAGCTGGACGGGGCGGCCATGGTGGAACAGCAGGATCAGGCTGGCCAGCAGCATGGCGGGAGCTGCCAGCCAGTAGCCATAGCCGAACAGGCCCTTCAGCAGGGCCGCGAACCAGTCGATAAAGATGGCGCTGACGCCGAAATAGCTGACGGCGGCAAACAGCGCCAGCACCAGCAGCACCACGCCGCCCACCTCACGGCGGATGGGCCGCTTTTGGGGCTGGGCGGGCTTTTTGGAGCGATTAGCGCCGCTTTTGGAAGCGCTGCTTTTGGAAGCGCCGCTCTTTTGTGTCGTTGTTTTCTTCTGTGTCGTGGAAGCCACGGTATGTACCTCCAATGGTTAATTCTGAATGACTGTCAGGACCAGGGTGATGGCGCCGACGATCCAGCAGTAATAGGCAAAGAAACCGAACTTGCCCTTGTCGGCGATCATCTTCAGCAGGCGGATGCAGGCGTAACCCACTGCAGCGGCCACCGCCACGCCTACTAGATACACCGGCACCTCGCTCCACACCACGGTAGCCAATGCGTCCTTGATGCTGAGGACGTTGGCGCCCAGGATGGCGGGGATGGACAGCAGGAAGGAAAAGCGGACGGCGAACTTCCGGTCAAAGCCCACAAAGCATCCGGCGGTGATAGTGGTACCGGAGCGGGAGATACCGGGGCAGGTGGCGATAGCCTGGGCCGCGCCCACCAGTAACACATCCACCAAGGCGGCATTCTTCTCCGTTTTGCGGCCCTTCTTCACCCGGTCGCTGGCAAACAGCAAAAATCCGGTGACGATCAAGGCCCCGCCCACGAAGTACATGTTGTCGGCCAGGCCCTCCACCAAATCTTTAATGGGCAGCACCACAAGCAGCGGCAGGGTGCCCACAATGATCAGCAGGATCAGCCGCCGGGCAGGGGGCACCGGCGTGGGAGTGGTGCGGTGGGCCAGGTCCCGGACGCCGCAGAAAAACTCCACCACCATGTCCCGGATATCCTCCCAGTAGGCGGCGAACACCGCCACCAGGGTGCCCAGGTGCAGCAGCACGTCAAAAAACTCGGGAATCTCCAGGCCGGTCATGCCCAGCAGATGCTCGGCGATGGCCAGATGGCCGGAGCTGGAAATGGGCAGAAACTCCGCCACGCCCTGGATCAGGCCCAGAATGATGGATGACAGCAGTGACAACAGGCTCACGCTCCTTGCTCTTGAAATCTCATACAAAGACAGTATAGCACGGACAAGCCGTAAATTCCAGTCATATTTACAGACCGCCCTCTCTGTGCTATCATCAAAATAAAACGCAGAGGAGGCAGGCCATGGATACCCGGTATGTCAACGACAGGCCCTTTGCGCTGCAGCGGCTGCTGGGTAAGGGAAAGGGCGGCTATTCCTATCTGGTGACCGGCGGAGGACGACAGTATGTGCTGAAACAGATTCACCACGAGCCCTGCGCCTACTATCAATTCGGTGATAAAATCCAATCAGAGCTCCGGGACTATCAGCGACTCCGGTCCATCGGCATCCGGATGCCGGAGCTGCTGGATGTGGACGTGGCCCGGGAACGGGTCCTGAAGGAGTATATTGCGGGCGACACCATTTATGACCTGGTGCTGCGGGACGAAATGCGCCCGGAATATCTGGAGCAGGTGTCGGCCATGTGCGCCCTGCTGTACCCCGCCCATACCAACATCGACTACTTCCCCACCAATTTTGTGGTGCGGGACGGTCTGCTGTACTACATTGACTTCGAGTGCAACGACTACATGGCGGAGTGGGATTTTGAACACTGGGGCATACAGTACTGGTCCAAAACCCCTGCGTTTCTGAAATACGCAGAGGAACACAGCAAATAGCCAACAAAACGTCCGGGGACAACTGTCCCCGGACACCTTTTTCTTATTCTCCGCCCAGCAGCTTCAGGGCTGCTTTGGCTGCGGCCTGCTCGGCCTCCTTTTTGCTGCGGCCCTCGCCGCGGCCGGACACCTGTCCGTCCACAGAGACCTCCATGACGAACACGCGGCAGTGGTCCGGACCGGTCTCCTCCACCAGCTGGTAGGTGATGGTACGGCCCGGCGTCCGCTGGACCAGCTCCTGCAGAGCAGTCTTGTAGTCCCGGCGGCGCTCTTCCACCGCCTCCTCTTTTTCCGCATCCAGCAGGACACGGTGGATCAGCTGGGAGGCGGCGCCGATGCCGCCATCCAGGTAGACCGCCGCGAACACGGCCTCCGTGGCATCCGCCAGAATGGAGGTGCGCTCCCGGCCGCCGCCGGCCTCTTCGCCCCGGCCCAGCTTCAGGTACTTGCCCAGCTCCAACTTCCGGGCCACCTCATAGAGACTCTGCTCGCAGACCAGGGCCGCCCGGATACGGGTCAGATCTCCCTCCGGAAGGTCCGGGTGCTGGACAAACAGAAACTCCGCCGTCACAAAGCCCAGCACGGAGTCCCCCAGGAACTCCAGCCGCTCGTTGCTGTTGAGATGAGCCGCCCGGTGCTCATTGGCATAGGAGCTGTGGCTCAGAGCCTCGCTCAGCAGGGCGGGATCACGGAAGGTGTAATTCAGTTTTTTCTCCAGTTCCTTCATGTCGACCTCTCCAAAAGGAAGCCCCGCGCTGTCGGCGGGGCGGTTCCTGCATTATTTCAGCTTTCCGGCGATGTAATTCACGGCGTCGCCCACGGTCTTCAGGGAACTCAGATCCTCTTCCTGGGTCTCGCCCACCTCGAATTCCTCTTCCATGGCCATGACCAGCTCCACCAGATCCACGGAGTCAGCGCCCAGGTCCTCCTCAAAGGAGGTCTCCATAGTCACTTCCGCGGGCTCCATAGCAAACTGCTCAGCCACCAGTTCCTTCATCGTCTGAAAAATTTCCTCAATAGACATGCCTTTTCACCCCTTACGGTATGATGGAAGTCCCATCATTTGGTTATTGCTTGAGGCAATCATACGGCAAGTGCCGCTATGCTGTCAAGAGGGAGAACCTACTTTTTCCGCGGTGCGCTCGACTTTCATCAGCTCGATGTCCCGCTGGATGTCCTCAATAAAGCCGCTCTCGGCGTATTCCTTGGCCCGCAGGATGGCGTTGCAGATGGCCCGGGCGTCGGAGGAGCCATGGGCCTTGATGACGGGCTTGGAGATGCCCAGGAAGGCCGTGCCGCCCACCTCGCTGGGGTCCAGCAGCTTCTTCATGTCTGCCAGGTTTCCCTTCACCATGGCCGCCGCCAGCTTGGTCTTGGTGCTGGTGTAGAACATCTTCTTCAATTCCTTCAACAGGAATTTGGCGGTGCCCTCCACGCCCTTCAGCAGGATGTTTCCGGAGAAGCCGTCCGCCACGATGACGTCGGCGGCGCCCAGAATGGCGTCGTTGGCCTCCACGTTGCCGATAAAGTTGATGCGGCCCGCGTCCCCGGCGGCCTTCAGCAGCGGATAGGCCTCATGGCGCAGGCTGTCGCCCTTGGCTTCCTCGGCGCCGATGTTCAGCAGACCCACCCTGGGGTTTTCCACACCGCAGACCCGCTTGGCGTAATAGCTGCCCAGATACGCGAACTGCAGCAAGTACTCCGGCGTGCAGTCGGCGTTGGCACCGCAGTCGCACAGGATGGCGCGGCCGACGGCAGTGGGGATCACAGGCCCCATGGCGGCCCGGCGGATGCCCCGGATGCGCTTCACCAGCAGGGTGGCTCCCGCCAAAAGGGCACCGGTGGAACCGGCGGAGACAAAAGCGTCGCCCTCGCCGTTTTTCAGCAGGGTCATGCCCACCGTCAGGGAGGAGTCCTTTTTCACCTTAAAAGCGGTGGCGGGGTCGTCCTCGATCTCCACCACCTCGCTGGCATCCCGGATCTCCACGCCCGCAGGCAGGGTCTTTTGGCCGCAGGTCTCCAGGGCCTTCAGAATCTCCGCCATGCGGCCTACCAGGAGGATGTCCACGCCGTGCTGCTGATGGGCATCCAAAGCGCCTTGCACGATGGCCTGAGGGGCGTTGTCGCCGCCCATGGCGTCTACGATGATCTTCATTTCAGGACCTCCTCCTTGATTTGCTCAATGATGGCCAGAGACCGCTGGGACAGCTCGGCGTTCTTGTTCCGCTTACCCTTCACCCGGTGGTCCAGGGGCGGGATAATGCCGAAGTTGATGTTCATGGGCTGGAACTGGGTGATGGACTGATTGCTGACATACAGCCCCAGGGCGCCGATAGCGGTCTCCCGTGGGAAGTCCACCGGATTCATGCCCCGCAGCCGCCGGGCAATCTCCACGCCCACCAGGAAGCCGCTGGCGGCGGATTCCACGTAGCCCTCCACGCCGGTCATCTGTCCGGCGAAGGAGATGCGGGGCTCCGCTTTCAGCCGGTAATAGCGGTCCAGCAGTCTGGGAGAGTTCAGGAAGGTATTGCGGTGCATGACGCCGTAGCGCAAAAACTCCGCATCATGGAGGGCAGGGATCATGGAGAACACCCGCTTCTGCTCCGGGAACCGCAGGTGGGTCTGGAAGCCCACTAGGTTATAGACCGTGCCGTCGGCATTGTCCCGCCGCAGCTGCACCACGGCATAGGGCCACCGACCCGTGCGGGGGTCGTCCAGTCCCCGGGATTTCAGGGGGCCGTACAGCAGGGTATCGTGTCCCCGGCGGGCCATGACCTCCACGGGCATACAGCCCTCGAAGACCTGGCTGTCCTCAAATCCGTGGACCTCCGCCTCCTGGGCGGTGGTCAGGGCCTGCCAGAAGGCGTCATATTCTTCTTCATTCATTGGACAGTTGACATAATCCAGTCCGCCCTTGTCATACCGGGAGCCGAACCAGGCCTTGTCCATATCCACGCTCTCGGCGGACACCAGGGGCGCCGCCGCGTCGTAGAAATGGAGGTCGCTGTCCTCTCCCAGCAATTTCTGCAGGCGCTCCGCCAGGGCGTCGGAGGTCAGGGGGCCGGAGGCGATCACCACTTCCCCGTTGGGGATGTCAGTGACCTCCCCGGGGACCACGGTGATGTTGGGGTGGCTTTTGACCTTCTCCGTCACCATGGCGGCAAAGCCGTGGCGGTCCACCGCCAGGGCGCCGCCGGCCTCCACACGGGTGGCGTCGGCGCAGGAGAGGATCAGGCTGTCCAGGCGGCGCATCTCCTCCTTCAGGAGGCCCACCGCGTTTTCCAGCTGATCGCTGCGCAGAGAGTTGGAGCAGCACAGCTCCGCAAAATTGTCCGTCAGGTGGGCAGGGGTCTTTTTCTCCGGCTTCATCTCCCGGAGAGTCACATGGACGCCCCGCTGGGCCAACTGCCAGGCGCATTCACTGCCCGCCAGGCCCGCACCGATGACTGTTACTTCCATAGGGGATTCTCCTTTGTTAGGATGTCCCCGGCAAGGGGACAGGTGCTGTTTTAAGCCTTTTCCGCCGCCTTCTTGGCGGTGGGCTTCTTCGCCGCAGTCTTTTTGCCCGTGGTAGTTTTCTTGGCGGCGGTGGTCTTTTTGGCTGCGGTAGTCTTCTTGGCCGCAGTGGTTTTCTTGGCCGCTGTCTTTTTGGTGGGTTTCTTCTCTGCCTGGGTCTCAGGGACCGGCTCTTCCCCCTCCTTCTTTTCCGCGGGCTTCCTGGGATAGCCCCGCTTCTCCTCGGGCAGGAAGTTGGAGCAGGCCTCGTTGATGCAGAAGGGCTTCTTGAAGCCCTTGCCGGCCTTCTTGAACATGGTGTGGCCGCAGACCGGGCAGTCGTCCTTCACCGGCACATCCCAGGTCATGAAGTCGCACTTCTCGGCCTCGTCCTTGCTGTTGGTATGCTCACAGCAGTAATAGGTGTACTGCTTGTTGGTCTTTTTGCTGGTGCCGGTGCGCTTCATGATGCGCCCGCCGCACTTGGGGCAGCGGCCCGGCATCTCCACCACCAGAGGCATGGTGAAGCTGCACTCGGGGTAGCCGGGGCATGCCAGGAAGCGGCCAAACCGACCAGACTTCACCACCAGGTTCCGTCCGCACTCGGGGCAGACCTCCTCGCTGACCTCGTCGGGCACCTTGATGCGGACGCCCTCCAGGTCCTGCTCGGCCTGCTTCAGATGCTCCTCAAAATCGCCGTAGAAGTCCCGCAGGACGCCCTTCCAGGGGGTAGTCCCCTCCTCCACGGAGTCCAGGCGCTGCTCCATGTGGGCGGTGAATTTCGTGTCGGCGATGTCGGTGAATTTGTCCTTCATCAGCTCCGTCACCACCCGGCCCAGGTTGGTGATGCGCAGGTACTTGCCCTCCTTGATGACGTACTCCCGGTCCAGGATGGTGGACACAGTGGGGGCATAGGTGGAGGGACGGCCGATGCCCTGCTCCTCCATGGCCCGGATGAGGGTGGCGTCGGTATAGTGGGCAGGGGGCTGGGTGAAGTGCTGGTCCCTGGAGAAGTCCTTCAGGGTCAGGGTCTCTCCCTCCTGCAGGGCGGGCAGGGGAGATTCCTTCTCCTCCTTTTCCTCGTCCTTGCCCTCCTCGTACACAGCGGTGTAGCCGGAGAATTTCAGACTGGAGGAGCTGGCCCGGAAGCTGTGGCTGTTGGCCTCGATCTCCACGGCCACGCTGTCATAGACGGCGTTGGCCATCTGACAGGCCACATAGCGGCTCCAGATCAGGCGGTACAGCCGGTACTGCTCGCCGGTCAGGTCTTTTTTGAGCATCTCCGGCGTCCAGTTCACGTTGCTGGGGCGAATGGCCTCATGGGCGTCCTGGGCATTGGCCTTGGCCTTGTAGCGGTGGGTCTGGGCGGGGTAATACGCCGCGCCGTAGCGGCCCAGAATGAAAGTCTTGGCGTCCGCCAGGGCCTCCTCGCTGATGCGGAGGGAGTCGGTACGCATATAGGTGATCAGGCCCACGGTGCCCTCGCCCTCAATGTCCACGCCCTCGTACAGTTGCTGGGCGATGGCCATGGTGCGGCGGGGAGTCATGCTGAGCTTGCGGGAGGCCTCCTGCTGCATGGTGGAGGTGGTGAAAGGCGGAGAGGGGCTGCGCTGCTTGTCGGTGCGCTTGACGCTCTTGACGGTGAAGACGGCGTTTTTCGTCTCCTCCACCACAGCCTCCACCTCTTCGGCGGACTTCAGCTCCGCCTTTTTGCCGTTCTTGCCGTGATACCGGGCGGCGAAGGGCACTTTCTTCACGTCGCTGCCCAGAAGATTGGCGTCCAGGGTCCAGTATTCCTCGGGCTGGAAGGCCTCGATCTCCCGCTCCCGGTCGTCCACCATGCGGGTGGCCACGGACTGGACCCGGCCTGCGGACAGGCCCCGGCGGATCTTCTTCCACAGCAGGGGGCTCAACTCATAACCCACCAGGCGGTCCAGGATGCGGCGGGCCTGCTGGGCGTCCACCAGGTTCTGGTCGATCTCCCGGGGCTCCCGGATGCTCTCCTGCACCACCTTCTTGGTGATCTCGTTGAAGGTGACCCGCTTCGCCTTGTCGTCCGGCAGGTTCAGAAGCTGCTTCAAATGCCAGGAAATGGCCTCGCCCTCGCGGTCCGGGTCGGTTGCCAGATACACGGTGTCCGCCGCCTTGGCGGATTTTTTCAAATCGCTGATAATATCCTCTTTGCCCTTGATGGGCTTGTAGACCGGCTCAAAGTCCTTCTCCACATCCACACCGATGGTGCTTTTGGGCAGGTCCCGCAGGTGGCCCATGCAGGCCTTCACCTCGAAGTCCTTGCCCAGGTATTTGCCGATGGTCTTTGCCTTCGCGGGAGACTCCACGATGACCAGGCTGTGATTTGCCATAGTTACCTCCAGGCGCTTCTCTCAGAAGAAGCGCGCAAATTTATTCTGTCAGCGTCACGGCACGGGTGTAATGCTTTCCACTGTGCTGTTGGACGTATTGTTCGATCTCAAGTAAAGTCAGGGCGGACAGCACCCGCCGGGTGGGGATGCCGGTCTGCTCGATCAGGTCGTCGACCTGGATGGGTTCTTCGTCGGAGAGGGCCCGCAGCAGGGCGATCTGGTCGTCCGTCAGGCTGACCGCCGGGTCCGACAGCCGCAGGGACGGCGGCACCGGCCTGGGCTCCTCCTTCTGCCGGGCCTCATAGCCCAGCTTCTCCGGCTCCTTCCGGGCTTCCTCACGGCGCAGCTTGTCCGGAAACCGGGCCTCGTATTCCTGCAGCAGGTCCCAGGCGTCCGCCGTCAGGACCGCGCCTTCACGGATCAGGCGGTTGCAGCCCACACTGTTGGGGGCGTCGATGGGGCCGGGAACGGCAAACACGTCCCGTCCCTGCTCCACGGCGGTGTCTGCTGTGATGAGGGCGCCGCTGCGCTCCGGGGCCTCCACCACCAGCGTGGCAAGCGAAAGACCGGAGATGATGCGGTTGCGCACAGGGAAATTGGTCTTGAAGGGCTCCGTGCCCGGTGGATATTCGGACAGCAGCACGCCCGCGGCGGCCACGTCCTCGTAGAGATAGCGGTTTTCCCAGGGATAGCGGACATCCAGTCCGTTGGCTGCCACGCCCACAGTGACACCGCCGGCCCGGAGAGCTCCCCGGGTGGCTGCGGCATCGATGCCCTTGGCAAGGCCGCTGACCACCACAGCGCCGCCCCTGGCAAGGCCATAGCCCAGCTTCTCGGCGCTGGAAATGCCGTAAGGCGTGGCGTCCCGGGTTCCCACCACCGCCACGGCTACCTCCTCGTCAAAGGCGGGCAGGCGGCCCTTCACATACAGCAGGCAGGGCGGGTCATAAATGTTTTTCAGTCGCCCCGGATACTCCGCGTCCTGGATGGTCAGGAGCCGCAGGTCCAGCCGCTGGCAGTCTGCCAGAATGCGGTCCGCCGCGTCCAGGCGGTGGTCCTCCAGGATGGCGGCCTGCTCCCGGGTCATGCCCTCAGTCAGCAAAATTTCCCCGGCGTCGGCGTAAAACACGTCCTCCGGGGTTCCAAAATGGCGCAGCAGCGCCAGCCGGGTCTGATTTTTCAGGCCCCGCAGCTCTGTCAGCCACAGCCAGTATTTCAATGCCGACATGGCGCCGCCTCCTCACTCAGTCGTTCCGGGCCATCTCCCACAGCAGCACCGTGGCGGCAGCCGCCGCATTCAGGGATTCGCAGTGGGCCCGCATGGGGATCAGGACCGTCCGGTCGCAGCACTCCAGCAGTTCCCTGGAAAGGCCTTTTCCCTCGCTGCCGATGGCCACGGCGCAGCGCGTGTAATCCACCTTCCGGGCGTCCACGGTGTCGGTCCGCAGGGCGGCGCCGTACAGGGGCAGTCCGGAGGCCGTCAGCAGTGCCCGCAGGACGGGCACATCGCAGGTCCACACCGGGCAGCGGAACACCGCGCCCATGGTGGCCCGTACCGTCTTGGGATTGTAGAGGTCCGCGCAGGCGTTCACCAGCAGCAGACCGTCGGCGGAAAAGGCGTCAGCGGTGCGGAGGATGGTCCCCACATTGCCGGGGTCCTGGACGCCGTCCAGCACCACATAGCGTTTGCCCTCCAGCTTCTCCGGCAGCGCCGGGGGCCGCATGCCGCAGACAGACAGGACGCCCTGGGGCGTCTGGGCCGGGGACAGGGTCTTCATCACGTCAGCGGGCACCTGGACCAGCCGCACCCCCGCCGGAATGGGCGGCAGGGCTGCGTCGGCGGTGCACACCACCGTGTGCAGGTCCGCCTGGCGGAGCAGGGCCTCCTCCAGCAGCTTGGGGCTGTCGCAGAGGAACTCGCCCTTCTGACGGCGGTAGGAGGCGGAGGACGCCAGCTTACGGATATGGGTGCAGAGGGGATTGGTACGGCTGGTGATGATCTCCATAGGCTGGCTCCTTTCCGTGAGTAGTCATCGGCGGGCGGCTTCCGCCGCCCGCTTGATGGGTGTATCAGTCCAGAGGCTTCATGGTGGGGAAGAGGATGACTTCCCGAATGGTGTCGGCGCCGGTCAGGAGCATGACGCAGCGATCGATGCCCATGCCCATGCCGCCCGTGGGAGGCATGCCGTATTCCAGGGCGTTCAGGAAATCCTCGTCCAGCATCTCGGTCTCGTCATCGCCACGCTCCCGCTGCTCCACCTGCTTCTCGAAGCGCTGGCGCTGGTCGATGGGGTCGTTCAGCTCGGAATAGGCGTTGGCCAGCTCACTGTGGCACACGAACAGCTCGAACCGCTCGGTGAGCCGGGGATCGGCAGGGCTGCGCTTAGTCAGGGGGCTGACCTCCACGGGATACATGGTGATGAAGGTGGGCTGGATCAGCTTCTCCTCCACCCGCTGGTCAAAGCATGCGTACAGGGCGTTGCCCCAGGTCTTCTCGGCGGCGTCCGCCAGCTCCACGCCCTTGGCCTTCGCGGCGGCCACAGCCTCGGCGTCGTCGGTGATGGCGCCGAAGTCGATGCCCAGGTACTCCTTCACGGCGTCCACCATGGTCAGGCGGCGCCAGCCGGGGGTCAGGTCGATCTTCTCGCCCATCCACTCCACCTCATAGGTGCCCAGGATCTTCTGGGCGGCACCGGAGATGATGCCCTCGGCAATGTCCATCATACCGTGGAAATCGGTGTAGGCCTGGTACAGCTCCACCGTGGTGAACTCGGGGTTGTGCTTGGGGTCCATGCCCTCGTTGCGGAAGATGCGGCCGATCTCATACACCCGGTCCATGCCGCCCACGATCAGCCGCTTCAGGGGCAGCTCCGTGGCGATGCGCATGTACATATCGATGTCCAGGGTGTTGTGGTGGGTGATGAAGGGCCGGGCGGCGGCGCCGCCGGCGATGGTGTTCAGGACAGGGGTCTCCACCTCAATATAGCCCATGTTGTCCAGGTAGTCCCGCATGAACTTGATGAACTGGGAGCGAATGACGAAGTTGCGCTTCACATCGGGGTTCACCATCAGGTCCACATACCGCTGCCGGAACCGCAGTTCCTTGTCCTGCAGACCGTGGAACTTCTCCGGCAGGGGCAGCAGGGACTTGGAGAGCAGGGTGATGTCCTTGGCCCGGACGCTCATCTCGCCCCGCTGGGTGCGGAAGACCTCGCCGTCCACGCCCACGATATCGCCGATGTCGTACTTCTTGAACTTCTTATAGACAGCCTCGTCCATCTCGTCCTGCCGGGCGTACAGCTGGATGCGGCCATCCCGGTCCTGCAGGTCGCAGAAGCTGACCTTGCCCATGCCGCGCTTGCTCATGAGACGGCCGGCCACCTTCACGGCCTGGCCCTCCATAGCGTCGAAGTTGTCCTTGATCTGCTGGCTGGTGGCATTCCAGTCAAAGCGGGTCTGCTGGAAAGGGTCCTGGCCCTCAGCCTGGAGCGCGGCCAGCTTCTCCCGGCGAATCTTTGTCTGCTGACCCAGATCCTGTTCGGGGGAGGCCTGCTGGTTGTTCTTCTGTTCAGCCATGTCGTTCTCCTTATCTCTCGATCTTCTTCACCGTGTACACGATGGCGCCCCGGGGAGCCTCCACGGTGACGGTGTCGCCTTCCTTGGCGCCCAGCAGGGCCTTGCCGAAGGGGGATTCCTCGGAGATGATGCCGTGCATGGGATCGGCCTCCTGGGAGCCCACGATCTTGTAAGCGGGCATTTCCTTGCCATTGGCGTCAGTCACCGTGACGGTGCAGCCGATGGTCACCTCATTGGTGGTACCGGCGTTCTCGTCCACGATCACCACATGCTGCAGGATCTCCTCCAGTTCGGCGATGCGGGAATACAGCTTGCCCTGCTCGTTCTTGGCCTCATCGTACTCGCTGTTCTCGCTGAGGTCGCCGAAGCCGCGGGCGATCTTGATCTGCTCAGCCACCTCGTCGGAGCGGGTAGTCTTCAGGTAATTCAGTTCCTCCTGCAGCTCCTGGGCGCGGGCAGCACTCATTTTGTATTCTTTTTCCATGTCAACGATCCTTTCATATCTTTTGAAGGGAAATATGATTTTCCCTATGCATACTTATTCTATTATACTATGACAGTCTAGTATTATAGAGGTTGGTTTTCAGAATGTCAAGGGGGCGGGGAAGGCAAAAAACGCCCTTATTTTGCGGAAATCCCACCTCCCACAGTGATCTGACCCGGCCGCAGAGCCCCCTGCTCCCGGAGCGTCGCCAGCAGCTGTCCCCGGTCGCAGCCCTTGGGCAGCTTTTCCTCCAGAGCCGGCGGCAGCAGCAAAGGCGGCAGCGACGCCGTCTCGTCGTACAGCGCCAGCGTCCGGCGGCTGTGGCAGTCCTCCCTGGGGTCAAACAGCACCAGGACCTCTGCCTCCTCCAGCTGTTCTTTGGAGGGCCCCAGCAGCAGGGACACGCCGTACTCCCGCCGCAGCTGGCGGCACAGGTCCTCTCCGCCCCGGGACAGGTCCAGCAGCACATACCGGTGCCGCAGGGACAGCTCCGTCACCGTCCGCACCACCTCACCCGTCAGCTGCTCGGCGGAGACAGCCACTCTGGCCCCCGCTGCCGGGGCTCCCTGCTCTGTCAGGAGCCAGCGGACCCAATCCGCGGCGATGCCCCGCCGCAAGCCTAACGTGGACACCGGACGCAGGTCCCATTTTTCCAGCTGCGAACCATAGGAAAAGTCCTCCGGCAGCACCACCCGGGTGACGCCCTGCTTCCGCAGGCGCTTCCCCGCTGCCGCCACCCGCCGCCGGAGAACAGCCTCCGGCGTTCTGGGCCCCCGTAGCACCTCCGCGCACCAAAAGCGCATCCGAAGGACGCTCCGCTCTTTCACGGCCACGGTCTTTTCCCGCTTTCCCGGCTCCTTCCAACTCAGCATTCCGATCATAAAACATCATCCTCCCGCTCCATGGTATGGAACGGGAGGATGAAATATGTGCATTACGCAGTAGCGGACAGGGTGTAACCCGTCAGATAGCCCTTTTTCAGAGGGTCAATGCGGACGCCGTTCTCCGTCACCTCAAAGTGCAGATGGGGACCGGTGGAATGGCCCGTGGAGCCGGTGATGCCCAACACGTCGCCCTGGTTCACATACTGTCCAACGGACACGCTGCGGCTGCTCATATGGCCGTACAGCGTGGTGTTGCCCGCGCCATGGGAGACCACCACATAGTTACCGTAGGAGCTGGAATACTGGGACACGATGACAGTGCCGGCCTTGGCGGCGTAAATCCTGGAGGTGTAGCCCACCCGGCCGATATCTGTACCCTTGTGGTTGGTGGAACCCACGCCGCCGGGAGAGGCCCGGCCGCCCACTGTGGAGGTGATGTAGCGGCTGTCCACCGGCCAGATGTATCCGCCGGGATTAGACTGCTGGGGCTTACCTTGAGCCGCCTGCTCCTCCGCCAGCTTTTTGGACAGGCGGAGGGCCTCCGCCAGGATGTCCTCCTCTTCCTGAGCCAGCTGGTCAATGGTGGACTTGTACTCCTTCTCGTTGGCCTCGATCTCTTTCACCAGAGCGATGGCCTGCTGGCGCTGCTGGTCCAGTTCCTTCTTCTTGCTGACCAGATCGGCCTTGGCCGCCTCCGATTCCGCCTTGCTGGTCTCCAGAGAGGTCTTTTTCTCCGTGATCTCCACCTGCAGTGCCTTCAGATCGTCAATGACCTTCTGGTCGGCGTCCATGACCTCGTTGATATCGTTGAGACGGGTCAGCATGTCAGAGAAACTGGTGGCGCCGAAGAGGACGGACCAGTAGCTGATCTCGCCCCGCTCCTCCATGGACCGGACCCGGTGGCAGAACAACTCATACTGTGCCGCCTCCCGCTGCTCCGCGTCCACCAGCTCCGCTTCTGTCTGGACGATCAGCTCCTCATAAGCGCTGATCTGTGCCTCCACATTCCGGATCTGAGCGCTGGTGTTATTGATCTGCTCGTCCAGCTTCTTCTGCCGGGACAGCACCGCCGCCTTGTCATTGGCCAGGCCGTCCAGCTGCTTCTGCAGATCCTTCTTCTGTGTCTTCAGGTCCGCCGCTTCGTTTTTCAGCTTGTCGATCTCCGCCTGGGTGACGGCCAGGGCCGGTGCCAGCTCCGCTGTCACCAGACACAGGGCCAGGGCCAGCATCAGCAGAGAGCGGCCCAACCGGCGCAAGGGGTACTTTTTCTTCATAGACGCCTCCTTAAACCTGCAGGAACTTCCGAATGGCAGACAGACTGCCGCCTACGCCGATCAGGATGCCCGCTATGGCGAAGACCACGGCCACCGGCACCCACAGTTCCTGGAAGGGGATCACATGGATCAGCTGCAGGGTGTCGTTGTTGTCCACGCCCCTGGTCACCGCCTCATACAGTCCCCACTGGGAGAAGAAGGCGATGACAGCGCCCAGCAGACCCATCATGAAGCCCTCGTACACGAAGGGCCAGCGGATGAAGCCGTTGGTGGCGCCCACCATCCGCATAATGGCGATCTCGTCCCGGCGGTCAAAGGTGGTCAGCTTGATGGTGTTGGAGATGATGAACACCGACACCACGAACAAAATGGCGATCAGCGCCACACAGATGACGGTGGCCACGTTCCGCACGGTGATAAAGCCGCCGGCGATCTCCTCGTAGGCGTTGACCCTGGCAATGCCGGGAATGCTCTGCACCGCCTCCTTGGTCTGGCGGATCTGTTCAAGGTCCGTGATCTTGATGGCATACCGGTCCCGCAGGATCTCCGGGTCCAGGTCCTGGAACATATCCTCGTCCGGATACTGGGCCACGAAGTCCTCCATGGCCTGCTCCTTGCTGATGTAAGTGGCGGATGCCACATTGGGGACAGTCTCCAGCTTTTTCTGCAGGGCTTTGGACTCAGCCTCTGTGCAGCTGTCGTCTACGTAGGCCAGGATCTCATTCTCCTGCTCCAGGTCCCGCAGCAGCTCGTTGGCGTTCACCGCCACCAGGGTGAAGGTGCCCATGATCAGCAGGCAGGCCACGGTGATGCCCACCGCAGCGAAGGACATGAAGCCGTGGCTGAACATATTGGAAAGGCCCTCATGGGCAAAATAGCCGATATCATGCTTAGCCATGGATGTTTCCTCCCACATAGCCGCCCACGCTGTCGTTGACCACATGGCCGGAATCGATGGTGACCACCCGCTTGCCGAAGCGGTCCACCAGGTCCTTTTCGTGGGTCACCACCACCACGGTGGTGCCCAGCTGGTTGATCTTCACCAGCAGGCTCATGAGCTCCAGGGACCGCTCCGGGTCCAGGTTTCCGGTGGGCTCGTCCGCGATGATGGTGTTGGGATTGTTCACCAGCGCCCGGGCGATGGCCACACGCTGCTGCTCGCCGCCGGAGAGCTCCGTGGGATAGCTGTCGGCCTTCTTCTCCAGGCCCACCAGCTGCAGCACGTAGGGAATGCGGTTTTTGATCTCCTTGGGGCTGGCGCCCACGGCCCGCATGACGAAAGACAGGTTGTCGTACACCGTCTTTTTCTCAATCAGGCGGAAATCCTGGAAAATGATGCCCAGTGTCCGCCGCATCAGCGGGATCTGCTTTTCGGAAATATTGCTGACGGAGAAGCCGTTGATCATGATACGGCCCCGGCAGGGCTCCACCTCGCCGGTCAGCAGCTTGATGATGGTAGACTTGCCGGAACCGGAGGGCCCCACCAGAAAGACGAACTCGCCGTCCTCAATGGTCAGGCTGATGCCCTTGATCGCCCTGGTCCCGTTTTCATATTCCATCTCCACATCTTTTAAACGGATCATGCCGCCACCTCACACGTTTCTATATCAAACACGACCGACCTTACCAAAATGTTCCCTATTTTGTAGCAAGGTCGACATAATTCCAAAGATAGTTACATTATATACGATTTTTTGATGCAATGCAACAGCAGTTTGCAATTGTTTGCAAAAAGGAAGGGTGGAAAGTTTTAGAAGAAAACCGGCGGACTTTCGTCCGCCGGTCTCTTTTTGTCGGATATGGATTCTCAGGAATCGATCCCCCGGGAGGTCAGGTACTTCTTGACCATCAGGGCCACCTTAAATGTAATGGCATCGTCAAACTCCCGCAGGTCCAGGCCGGTGAGCTTCTTGATCTTTTCCAGCCGGTACACCAGGGTGTTGCGGTGGACAAACAGCTTCCGGGCCGTCTCGGACACGTTCAGGTTGTTTTCAAAGAACTTGTGGATGGTAAACAGGGTCTCCTTGTCCAGAGCGTCAATGGGGTTCTTCTTGAAGACCTCCTGGAGGAACATTTCGCACAAAGTAGTGGGCAGCTGATAGATCAGACGGCCGATACCCAGGTTTTCATAGTTGATGACATACTTCTCGGTATCAAAGACCTTGCCGACCTCAATGGCGATCTGAGCCTCCTTATAGCTCTTGGCCAGGTCCCGCAGATGGATGGCCACGGTACCAATGCCCACCACCACGGTGCTCTCTCCGCCGGAGCAGAGGGTCTCCTCAATGGAAGCGGCGATCTTATTCAGCTCCTTGATCCCGGCGCCCTCGGACAACTGGCGGATCAGCACCACATCGCCCTCGCCCACGCTGAGAACAAAGTCGTTCTGGCGGTCAGGGAACAGGGTCTGGAGCACATCGGTGGGGACAGAATCGCCCTTTTTCAGGGAACGGACCACAAACACCCCCCGGGGCACGTCGGCGGTGACCCGCAGCTCCTTGGCCCGCATGTAGATGTCACCCAGCATGATATTGTCGGAGATAATGTCCTTGATGAAGGAGCCCCGGTCATGCTTTTCCTCATAGTAAGCCTTGGCGGCATTCAGGGCCACCGTGGCCATAGAGCAGACCGTTTTGCTGATCTCATTGTCGCCAAAGCTGAAAGCGGCATAGTCAAACTGGTTGCCCCAGCCGTTCAGCGCCTTGAAGGTCTTGCCGTCGGAGGAGATCATACTGCCGGCGGCGTTGTTCACCACAGGCACATATTCCGCCCAGCGCTGGCCGATCATGGAAAGTTCACTGCAGGCGATGACGATACCCTCGCCGTCGATCACGCCAACAGTTCGGTCGGTGTTTTCCTTCAGTTGCAGGACCACATTTTGAAAAATTCTTCCAGACATGGCTGTCCTCCTCACCACTCGTCACACGAAAATCTTTGTGCAATTTGTCAATGATAATATTATATCGGCAGTTTCGGCAAAATGCAAGATGTTTTTTCTTTTTTCAACAAAAAACTTATTGGCTTTTTGTTGAAGATTTGCTCTTTTCCAAAGATATGTCAAATCTTTCGAAGCATCTCCACTTCGCTTTCCGTCAAAAGCCGGTATTTTCCCCGGTCAAGTGCCGGATCCAGGGTCAAATTGCCCATCTGAATGCGCTCCAGATACAGCACCGGCTTTCCCAGGAAAGCCAGCATTCGCTTCACCTGATGGAATTTTCCCTCCCGCAGTGTGACGTGCGCCTCGCTCTCCTCTCCGGCTTTCAGGATCTTCAATCCCGCCGGCTGACACACCAGTCCGTCACCCAGCGTCATGCCGGCGGCAAAAGCCCGGCAGTCCTCCTCTGTCAGCCGCCCGGCCACCCGGGTATAGTACACCTTGTCCACATGATGCCGTGGAGACAGCAGGTCATGGGCCAGGCCGCCCTCGTTGGTCAGCAGCAGCAGTCCCTCTGTGTCCTTGTCCAGCCGCCCCACAGGAAACAATCCCTGCTTCTTCAACTCCGGCGGCAGCAGGTCCAGCACCGTGGGCCCCCATCCGTCCTCCGTGGCGGATAGATAGCCTGCAGGCTTGTTCAGCATCACCCAGGTGTATTTACGATAGCACAAGGTCTCCCCATTCACCGTGATCTCCACGGCCTGCGGGTCAAACTTCTCCTCGCCGGACCTGGCGGGGACACCGTCTACCAGGACTCTCCCCTGCCGCACCAGCAGCTTCACCTCCCGCCGGGAAAATTTTCCGGTAGATGCAATGATCTTGTCCAGTCGCTGCTTCTCCATGTCTCCACGCTCCTTTTATAGATATTTTATCATAAACTATCTCGAAAATGAATAGGAACAAGCAGGAGGGATGGATATGCTGATCTGGACCACGCGGTTTTCACGAAAAAAAGCGGTTTTGACTGTGATCGCCATGGGGATCGTCATGGCGGTACTGATTCTTTTGACCGGGCGCACAGAGTCCGGGAACTCCTCTGCCCGGCCCGAACTGGCGGACAACAGCCAGCGGGTGGAATACCTTCGGTCCCTTGGGTGGGAAGTGGACACAGAACCGGTAGAAACTCTGCAATTCCTGCTGCCCGAAAAGCTGGAGGAGCCTTATCTCTCTTACAATGAACTGCAGCTCAGCCAGGGCCTTGACCTGACCGCCTGTCTGGGAAAACAGGTAGAGCGCTATACCTACACAGTCACCAACTATCCGGAGCGCCCGGAGGGGGTGCAGGCCAATCTCTACATCTGCGAGGACTATCCGGTGGCTGGAGACATCTGCTGTCCCGGTGCAGGCGGCTTCCAAACAGGTCTGGCCTTTCCGGAGGAAAACGCATGACGGCGGATTTCTCTCTGCCAGGACAACGGTGGACGACATCCGCCCTGCGGCTCTTCCGCCAGCCCCTGCATCTCCTATGCCCCCCGCCCTGCGGGGCCCGGGCGGCCGCTGTATATGCGAAAAAGGACTGCCGCAATGCGGCAGTCCTTTTCATCAGTCAGGAATTACTCCTCGATCTCGATAACGACACCGGAACCAACGGTACGGCCGTTTCCCATTTGGCTTTGCCAAACGGGAACCCTTGTGATTCCACTTGCGCGGGCGAAATAAATTCGCCCTTGCGCCAAGGTTTTGCTCCGCAAAACGCTTGTACGGGCCTTCGGCCCGCCCCGCTCTGCGGGGCCCCGGGCGGCCGCCTCCCATACAGCAAAAAGGACTGCCGCATTGCGGCAGCCCTTTTTATCAATCAGGAATTATTCCTCGATGTCGATGACAACACCGGAACCAACGGTACGGCCGCCCTCGCGGATAGCGAAACGCAGGCCCTTCTCGATGGCGATGGGGGTGATCAGCTCGACCTTCATGTCGACGTTATCGCCGGGCATGCACATCTCGGTGCCCTCGGGCAGGGTGATGACGCCGGTCACGTCGGTGGTACGGAAGTAGAACTGAGGACGATAGTTGTTGAAGAAGGGGGTGTGACGGCCGCCCTCGTCCTTGGACAGGACGTAGACCTGGCCAACGAACTTAGTGTGGGGATGAATGGAGCCGGGCTTGGCCAGAACCTGACCACGCTCGATGCCCTGACGGTCGATACCACGCAGCAGAGCGCCGATGTTGTCGCCGGCCTCAGCGAAGTCCAGCAGCTTGTGGAACATCTCGATACCGGTAACGACGGTCTTCTTCTTCTCGTCGGACAGACCAACGATCTCGACTTCCTCAGACAGCTTCAGCTGGCCACGCTCCACACGGCCGGTAGCAACGGTACCACGGCCGGAGATGGTGAAGACGTCCTCGACGGGCATCAGGAAGGGCAGAGAATCGTCGCGGGGAGGAGTGGGGATATAGGAGTCAACAGCGTCCATCAGTTCCTTGATGCAGGCATACTCGGGAGCGGCAGGATCGGTGGACTCGGACACCAGGGCGTTCAGAGCGGAACCCTTGATGATGGGGATATCATCGCCGGGGAACTCATAGGTGCTCAGCAGCTCGCGGACTTCCATCTCGACCAGCTCCAGCAGCTCCTCGTCGTCGACCTGATCGCACTTGTTCAGGAACACGACCATGGCGGGCACGCCGACCTGACGGGCCAGCAGGATATGCTCACGAGTCTGAGCCATGGGGCCGTCGGTAGCAGCGATGACCAGGATGGCGCCGTCCATCTGAGCAGCACCGGTGATCATGTTCTTGATATAGTCGGCGTGGCCCGGGCAGTCAACGTGGGCATAGTGACGAGCCTCGGTCTCATACTCGACGTGAGCGGTGTTGATGGTGATACCACGCTCGCGCTCCTCGGGAGCCTTATCGATGCTGGCATAATCCTCGAACTCGGCCTTGCCCTGCATGGCCAGGTACTTGGTGATGGCAGCGGTCAGAGTGGTCTTGCCGTGGTCGACGTGACCGATGGTGCCGATGTTAACATGGGGCTTGGTTCTTTCAAATTTCTGCTTAGCCATTTGAAAATCCTCCTGTCAAAGTTTCAAAATACATTTGTTGCAATGCACGTAATCAGCATTGCTTATTTTACAGTATCTCAGGGAAAAAATCAACAGCGAATATTGAAAATCCGCTATTCATGTCTTTTCGCCCTCAGACCGTCTCAGTCCTGAGGCTTGGTGCGGGTCTCGATGATCTTGTCCCGGATGCTCTTGGGCAGCTCACAATAGCTGTGGGGCTCCATGGTATACTGACCGCGGCCCTGGGTGGCAGAGCGCAGGTCGGTGGCATAGCCAAACATATTGGCCAGAGGCACCAGAGCGTCCACCTGCTGAGCGCCGGAACGGGCCTCCTGGCCCAGGATCTGACCGCGGCGGGCGGTCAGGTCGCCGATCACGGTGCCCAGATAGTCATCGGGAGCAATGACAGAGACCTTCATGATGGGCTCCAGCAGGATAGGATCAGCCTTCCGCATAGCCTCCTTGAAAGCCATGGAACCGGCGATCTTAAACGCCATTTCAGAGGAGTCGACCTCGTGATAGGAGCCGTCATACAGGGTGACCTTGACATCCACGACGGGGAAACCGGCCAAAACGCCAGCCTGCAAAGCGCCCTTGATACCGGCGTCGACAGCGGGGATATACTCCTTGGGAATGGAGCCGCCCACAACGGCGTTGATAAACTCATAACCCTTGCCGGACTCGTTGGGCTCGACCTTGATCTTGACATGACCGTACTGGCCGGAGCCGCCGCTCTGGCGCTTGTACTTGGTGTCCTGATCCACGGCCTTTTTGATGGTCTCCTTGTAGGCGACCTGGGGAGCACCAACGTTGGCTTCCACCTTGAACTCGCGCAACAGGCGGTCCACGATGATCTCCAGGTGCAGCTCGCCCATACCGGCGATGATGGTCTGACCAGTCTCCTCGTCGGTGTAGGTCTTGAAGGTGGGGTCCTCCTCAGCCAGTTTGATCAGGCCGATGGTCATCTTCTCCTGACCGGCCTTGGTCTTGGGCTCGATAGCCACGCGGATAACGGGCTCGGGGAACTCCATGGACTCCAGAATAACAGGAGCCTTCTCGTCGCACAGGGTATCACCGGTAGTGGTGTTCTTCAGACCCACAGCAGCGGCGATATCACCGGACCAGACCTCTTCCAGGTCCTCGCGGTGGTTAGCGTGCATCTGCAGAATACGGCCAATACGCTCCTTGACGTTCTTGGTGGCATTCAGCACGGAAGAACCGGTGGTCAGATGGCCGGAATACACGCGGAAGAAGCTCAGACGGCCCACATAGGGGTCGGTCATGATCTTGAAAGCCAGAGCGGAGAAGGGAGCGTTATCGTCAGAGGGACGCTCTTCCTCTTCGTCAGTCTTGGGATTGACGCCCTTGATGTGGGGGATATCCAGGGGAGAGGGCATATAATCCACGATGGCATCCAGCATCTTCTGCACGCCCTTGTTCTTGTAAGAGGTGCCGCAGACCACGGGGACCATCTCGTTGTCGATGGTGGCCTTGCGGATGACAGCACGGATCTTGTCCAGGGGGATCTCCTCACCGCCCAGATAAGCCTCCATGATCTCATCGTCGAACATGGAAACGGCGTCCATCAGCTTCTCGTGATACTCGTTGGCCAGGTCCACCATGTCCTCGGGGATGTCCTCGACACGCATGTCCTTGCCCAGGTCATCATAATAGATGTCAGCCTTCATCTCCAGCAGGTCGATGATGCCGCGGAAGGACTCCTCGGAACCGATGGGCAGCTGGATGGGCACGGCATTGCACTTCAGACGCTCGTCGATCATGCGCAGCACGTTGTAGAAGTCGGCGCCCATGATGTCCATCTTGTTGACGTAGATCATGCGGGGGACCTTGTAGTTATCAGCCTGGCGCCACACAGTCTCGGACTGGGGCTCCACGCCGCCCTTGGCGCACAGCACGGTCACAGAGCCGTCCAGCACGCGCAGGGAACGCTGGACCTCGACAGTGAAGTCCACGTGGCCCGGGGTGTCGATGATGTTGATACGGGTCTGGGGATACTGATGAGCGGAACCGGACCAGAAACAGGTGGTAGCGGCGGAGGTGATAGTGATACCACGCTCCTGCTCCTGAGCCATCCAGTCCATGGTGGCGGTACCGTCATGGGTCTCACCGATCTTATAGTTCACACCGGTATAGAACAGGATACGCTCGGTAGTGGTCGTCTTACCTGCATCGATGTGAGCCATAATGCCGATATTTCTGGTATTTTCAAGAGATGTTTTTCTCGGCATACTGTTTCTCCTAACTTACCAGCGGAAGTGTGCGAAAGCCTTGTTGGCCTCGGCAGCCTTGTGCACTTCCTCGCGCTTCTTCACGGCAGCGCCGGTGTTGTTGGCGGCGTCCATGATCTCGCCGGCCAGACGCTCGGCCATGGTGCGCTCGCTGCGGGCCCGGGAGTAAGCGGTCAGCCAGCGCAGACCCAGGGTCTGACGACGGGCGGGGCGCACTTCCATGGGCACCTGATAGTTGGCACCGCCCACGCGGCGGGCCTTGACTTCCAGGCTGGGCATGATATTCTCCATAGCCTGGGTGAACACTTCAACGGGGTCCTTCTCGGTCTTCTCCTTGATCTGGTCGAAAGCCGCGTAGACCACCTTCTGGGCAACGCCCTTCTTGCCGTCCAGCATGACGCTGTTGACCAGCTTGGTCACCAGAACAGAGCCATATACGGGATCGGGCAGAACTTCTCTCTTGGGAACATTACCTCTTCTGGGCACTATGCTTCCCTCCTTCATAATAATTCTATGATCTCATAGGTACTCAAAAGGCGATATTTCAGCCTTCCGTAGAATGCCTGCCGAAGCGGTAACATGTTCACACATATATATAAACCTATTCGGCAAAGCTTTCAGTGTTTTGCAGATCTTACTTCTGCTTGGGACGCTTGGCGCCGTACTTGGAACGGCTCTGCATACGGCCCTGAACACCCTGGGTATCCAGAGTACCACGGATGATGTGGTAACGGACGCCGGGGAGGTCCTTGACACGGCCGCCGCGGATCATGACCACAGAGTGCTCCTGCAGGGAGTGGCCGACACCGGGGATATAGGCGGTGACCTCGTAGCCGTTGGTCAGACGCACACGGGCGATCTTACGCAGAGCGGAGTTGGGCTTCTTGGGGGTCGCAGTTCTCACGGCGGTGCAGACGCCTCTCTTCTGGGGAGAAGGCAGATCGGTGGTCTTGGTCTTCAGGGTGTTCAGACCGAACTGCAGAGCGGGAGAAGTGGACTTGTAGGTAGCCTGTTCTCTTCCTTTACGGACCAGCTGGTTAAAAGTAGGCATTGATGTTCTCCTTTCTTACATATTTTTGGCAGCCGCTTTTTGCGGACAACCAATATTTTTTGCGGAAAACCTTGCGGTTATTCCGAAAAAAACGATTTTACAGGACAGCCACCACAGAGGCCCCCACCGTGATGCGGCAGGCCTGGCCCAGCTGGGCCATGGTGTGTCCATCCTCCAGGGGGATGCCGGCCGCCGCGCAGCTCTCAGCCACAGGGTCGGTGATGGCAGGATCAGCGTCGCAGGCCACATAGACCCGCTTCGCGCGCCCATCCCGGATCGCCTTGCGGGACTGCTTCACGCCGATGACCTTTTCCTGAGAAGCAAGCTCCGTGATCACGGGAAATTCCTCCTGGTATGCATGGCAAAATTCGCAGAATATATCCGCGCAATTTGGAATTATACCATGAGGAGACGCAATCGTCAAGCATTTCCGAAAAATGGATTTTTATTTTTCCTCTTTTACAAATACCGGGGATTATATACGCCATTTTTTCATTTTTTTATCAATTTATCCATAAAAAGGAGGGCTGTGATGATACACAGCCCTCCTTTTTATATGGTATGGTCAAGCAAAAACGCTCAGCCCTCGAACACGGGGACCTCTTCCGTCTCGGCGGGGGCCTCGTCAGGCACAAGCTCCTTGGCGAAGGTGTGGTAAGCCTGCAGGCCGGTACCGGCGGGGATCAGCTTACCGATGATGACGTTCTCCTTCAGACCCACCAGGCGGTCAGCCTTGCCCTTGATGGCAGCCTCGGTCAGGACCTTGGTGGTCTCCTGGAAGGAGGCGGCGGACAGGAAGGAGTCGGTGGCCAGAGAGGCCTTGGTGATACCCATCAGCAACTGGGTGCCAACAGCCTTCCGCAGAGGCTCGCCCAGCTCATTGGTCTCACCGGCGGCGTTGCGGCGCTCGATTTCCTCGTTGGCGTCGTCCAGCTCCAGGACGTCCACCATGGAGCCGTCCAGCAGCTTGGTGTCGCCGGCGTCTTCCAGACGGACCTTGCGCATCATCTGACGGACGATGACCTCGATGTGCTTATCGTTGATGTCAACGCCCTGCTGACGGTACACGCGCAGAACTTCCTGGATCAGATAGTTGTACACAGCGTCGGCGCCGCGGATGCGCAGCACGTCGTGGGGGTTCAGAGCGCCGTAGGTCAGCTGGGTGCCGGCCTCGATGGTATCGCCGTCCTTCACCTGCAGACCGGTATGAGGCACCGCGTAGGTGCGGGTGTCGCCGTCATCGGCGGTGACGATGATGTTCAGAAGGCTGCCCTTGCTGGCCTCCTCGAAACGGACCTTACCGCCGATCTCGGCCAGGGTGGCCATACGCTTGGGCTTCCGGGCCTCGAACAGCTCCTCCACTCGGGGAAGACCCTGGGTGATGTCGCCGCCGGCCAGACCGCCAGTATGGAACGTACGCATGGTCAGCTGGGTACCAGGCTCGCCGATGGACTGGGCGGCAATGATGCCGACCGCCTCGCCGGGGCCGACGGGCTGCTGGGTGGCCAGGTTCATGCCGTAGCACTTGGCGCAGACACCGCTGTGGGCCTTACAGGTCAGAACGGTGCGGATCATAACGGTGGGATGCTCGTCGACAGCGGGATCGAAGGCGCAGCGGTCTTCCTCCCGGGCAGTCTTCTGGACCCAGGTACGGCTCTCCAGAATCTTGGCGTCCTTGGCGTCCATCATCTTGGTGTCGGGCACCAGGACCTCGCCGGTCTGGGCGTCCACCACGTCGGCCACCAGGAAGCGGCCCCGGACACGGTCGGAGAACTTCTCAATGACCTGGCCGTTCTCGCTGATCTCAGAGACCTTGATGCCGTGGGTGACATGGCAGTCCTCCTCCCGGATGATGACATCCTGGGAAACATCCACCATTCGGCGGGTCAGGTAACCGGAGTCGGCGGTACGCAGAGCGGTATCCGCCAGGCCCTTACGGGCACCACGGCTGGAGATGAAGTATTCCAGAGCGGTCAGGCCCTCGCGGTAGTTTGCCTTGATGGGGATCTCGATGGTCTTACCGGCGGTATTGGCGATCAGGCCGCGCATACCGGCCAGCTGACGGATCTGCTTCATGGAGCCACGGGCGCCGGAGTCCGCCATCATGAAGATGGGGTTGTAGCGATCCAGGTTCTTCTGCAGGGCGTCGGAGACGTCGTTGGTGGTCTTCTCCCAGACCTGCACCACCTGCTTGTAACGCTCGTGGTCGGTCATGAAGCCCATCTTGTACTGGTTTTCGATGTCCAGCACCGCCTGCTCGGAGGCGGCGACCATCTCGTATTTCTTGGGGGGGATGGTCATATCCGCGATGGAAACGGTGATGGCGGCCAGGGTGGAGTGGTGGTAACCGGTGGCCTTGATGGCGTCCAGCACTTCGGCAGCCACGGTGAAGCCGTGCTTGTTGATGGCGCGGTCCACGATCTGGCCCAGCTGCTTCTTGCCGCAGGTGAAGGTGATCTCGTAATCGCAGATATGAGCGGGATCGGTGCGGTCCACAAAGCCCAGATCCTGGGGAATGTTGTGGTTGAAGATGATGCGGCCGGGAGTGGCTTCCACCACGCGGGTGTACTCCACGCCGTCCACCGTCAGGCTCCGGCGCACCAGAACGGGACAGTGGGGACCGATGGCGCCCTCGTTGTAGGCCATCAGGGCCTCGTTCTCGTTGGCATAGAAGTGCAGGGGCTTGTAGGTGGCCTTCTTCTGCTCCTTGGACAGGGCGGCGTTGGCGGCCAGGAACTCGTCGGCGTCCACCACAGACTGGGCGGTCAGACCGGTGTCGCCGGCGTCCTCGCACCAGATGGTCTCAGCGCCCTTCTCGGCCTTGCCCATGCGGTCCATGGTCAGGTAGTAGGAGCCCAGCACCATATCCTGGGTAGGCACGGTGACGGGGCCGCCGTCCTGGGGACGCAGCAGGTTGTTGGCGGAGAGCATCAGGATGCGGGCCTCGGCCTGGGCCTCGGCGGACAGAGGCACGTGAATGGCCATCTGGTCGCCGTCGAAGTCGGCGTTAAAGGCGGTACAGGTCAGGGGATGCAGCTTCAGGGCGCGGCCGTCCACCAGCACGGGCTCGAAGGCCTGGATGCCCAGGCGGTGCAGGGTCGGGGCGCGGTTCAGCATGACGGGGTGGTCCTTGATGATGACGTCCAGAGCGTCCCACACCTCGGTGACACCCTTATCCACCATCTTCTTGGCGGACTTGATGTTGTTGGCAGTGCCGTCCTCCACCAGCTTCTTCATGATGAAGGGCCGGAACAGCTCCACAGCCATCTCCTTGGGCACACCGCACTGATAGATCTTCAGCTCGGGGCCGACCACGATAACGGAACGGCCGGAGTAGTCCACGCGCTTGCCCAGCAGGTTCTGGCGGAAACGGCCCTGCTTGCCCTTCAGCAGGTCGGACAGGGACTTCAGCGCACGGTTGTTGGCGCCGGTGACGGCGCGGCCGCGGCGGCCATTGTCGATCAGGGCGTCCACGGCCTCCTGCAGCATCCGCTTCTCATTGCGGACGATGATGTCGGGGGCGTTCAGCTGGATCAGGCGCTTCAGGCGGTTGTTGCGGTTGATGACCCGGCGGTACAGGTCGTTCAGGTCAGAGGTGGCGAACCGGCCGCCGTCCAACTGCACCATGGGGCGCAGCTCGGGGGGGATGACGGGCAGCACATCAATGACCATCCACTCGGGCTTGTTGCCGGAGATGCGGAAGGCGTCCACAACCTCCAGGCGCTTGACGATGCGGGCCTTCTTCTGGCCGCTGGCGTCCTTCAGCTCGGCGTGGAGCTGGGCGGACAGGGCCTCCAGGTCCACGTCCTGCAGCAGCTTTTTCACGGCCTCGGCGCCCATGCCGGCCTGGAAGTCATCCTCATATTTCTCGCGGTAGTCCCGGTACTCCTTCTCGGAGAGGATCTGATTCTTGGTCAGGGGCGTCTCACCGGGATCGGTGACGATATAGTTGGCGAAGTACAGCACCTTCTCCAGGATGCGGGGACTGATGTCCAGCAGCAGGCCCATCCGGGAGGGAATGCCCTTAAAGTACCAGATGTGGGAGACGGGGGTGGCCAGCTCGATGTGGCCCATGCGCTCACGGCGGACCTTGGCACGGGTGACCTCCACGCCGCAGCGGTCGCAGATCTTGCCCTTGTAGCGGATCTTCTTGTACTTGCCGCAGTGGCACTCCCAGTCCTTGGTGGGTCCGAAGATACGCTCGCAGAACAGGCCGTCCCGCTCGGGCTTCAGGGTGCGGTAGTTGATGGTCTCGGGCTTCTTGACTTCGCCGTAAGACCAGGCGAGGACCTGCTCCGGGGAGGCCATGCCGATCTTGATGGCGTCAAAGGCAATGTTGTTGCCGGTATTGTTATCGATCATCTTTCGATTTCCTCCTTCAATGATTCAGAATTTCAGCGGCTGACGAATTTCTGAATCATTCGTCGTCGAAGTCGGCGTCGATGTCCGCGCCGGCATCCTCGGGGGCGTCCTCAATGTCGAAGCCGGACTCCTGGAAGTCCGCTTCCTCGGCGAAGGCACGGTGCCGGTCATCGTCGGCGTCCATGCGGGCCAGGTTGAAGGTATCCATGGCGTCCTCGTCTTCCTTCAGCTCGATGACGTTGCCGTCGGCGTCCAGGACCTGAATGTCCAGGCACAGGGACTGCAGCTCCTTCACCAGAACCTTGAAGGACTCGGGCACGCCGGGCTGAGGCACGTTGTGGCCCTTGACGATAGCCTCGTAGGTGCGGACACGGCCCGTCACGTCGTCGGACTTGACGGTCAGGATCTCCTGCAGGATATAAGCAGCACCGTAAGCCTCCAGGGCCCAGACTTCCATCTCGCCGAAGCGCTGGCCGCCGAACTGGGCCTTGCCGCCCAGAGGCTGCTGGGTGACCAGGGAGTAGGGGCCGGTGGAACGGGCATGAATCTTATCGTCGACCAGGTGGTGCAGCTTGAGGAAGTAGACGTAACCAACGGTGACCTTGTTGTCGAAAGGCTCGCCGGTACGGCCATCGTACAGGACGCTCTTGCCCTCGGGGTCCAGGCCGGCTTCCTTCAGCATATCCTGGATGTCGCCGTAGGTGGCGCCGTCGAAGATGGGGGTGGCCACCTTGCAGCCCAGGGCCTGGGCGGCATAGCCCAGATGGACCTCTAGCACCTGGCCGATGTTCATACGGGAGGGAACGCCCAGGGGGTTCAGCACGATGTCCAGCGGCGTACCGTCGGGCAGGAAGGGCATATCCTCCTGGGGCAGAACACGGGAGACAACGCCCTTGTTGCCGTGACGGCCTGCCATCTTGTCGCCCACCTGGATCTTGCGGCGCTGGGCGATATAGACGCGAACCACCATGTTCACGCCGGGCCCCAGCTCGTCGCCATTCTCACGGGTGAAGACCTTGGTATCCAGCACGATGCCGCTCTCGCCGTGAGGCACCTTCAGGGAGGTGTCACGGACCTCGCGGGCCTTCTCACCGAAGATGGCCCGCAGCAGGCGCTCCTCGGCGGTGAGGTCGGTCTCACCCTTGGGGGTGACCTTGCCCACCAGGATGTCGCCGGACTTGACCTCGGCACCCACGCGGATGATGCCGTTCTCGTCCAGGTCCTTCAGGGCGTCCTCGCCCACGTTGGGGATATCCCGGGTGATCTCCTCGGGGCCCAGTTTGGTGTCGCGGGCGTCGATCTCAAATTCCTCGATATGGATGGAGGTGTACAGGTCCTCCCGCACCAGACGCTCGTTCAGCAGAACGGCGTCCTCGTAGTTGTAGCCTTCCCAGGTCATGAAGCCCACCAGGATGTTCTGGCCCAGGGCGATCTCGCCCTGATCAGTGGCGGGGCCGTCCGCCAGGACGGTGGGATCATCGCCGCCGTGGACGCGCTCACCCACGGAGACGATGGGCTTCTGGTTGATGCAGGTAGTGTGGTTGGACCGCAGGAATTTGGTCAGCTTATAATCCTTGGTCTCGCCGTTGTCGTACTTGACAGTGACATGGCGGGCATCCACGGAGGTGACCACGCCGTCGCCCTCGGCCAGAACCACGATCTCGGAGTCGATGCAGATCTTGTGCTCCATGCCGGTGCCGACGATGGGAGCGTGGGGCCGGAGCAGAGGCACGGCCTGACGCTGCATGTTGGCGCCCATCAGGGCACGGTTGGCGTCGTCGTTGGGCAGGAAGGGGATCATGGCGGTGGCGATGGAGACCATCATACGGGGGCTGACGTCGATATAATCCACGTTCTCCCGGTCCACTTCCACGATCTCATCCCGGTGACGGGCGGTGATACGGGCGTTGATCAGGCAGTCGTTCTCGTCCACGGGCTCCACGGCCTGACCGACGATGTAGTTGTCCTCCTCGTCGGCGGTCATGTAGGTGATGGTATCGGCCAGCTTGCCGGTGGCCTTGTCCACAGCGCGGTAGGGAGCCTCGATGAAGCCGTACTCGTTGATGCGGGCATAGGTTGCCAGGTAGGAGATCAGGCCGATGTTGGGACCTTCAGGAGTCTCAATGGGGCACATACGGCCGTAGTGGCTGTAGTGAACGTCACGGACCTCCATGTTGGCGCGCTCACGGGAGAGGCCGCCGGGGCCCAGGGCGGACAGACGGCGCTTGTGGGTCAGCTCGGCCAGAGGGTTGGTCTGGTCCATGAACTGAGACAGGGGGCTGGAGCCGAAGAACTCCTTGATGGCAGCGGTGACGGGCCGGATGTTGATCAGACTCTGGGGGGTGACGATGTCCAGGTCCTGAATGGTCATGCGCTCCCGGATGACGCGCTCCATACGGCTGAAGCCGATGCGGAACTGGTTCTGCAGCAGCTCGCCCACGCAGCGCAGACGGCGGTTGCCCAGGTGGTCGATATCGTCCTTCACGGAGATGCCCATGGCCAGGCCGTTCATATAGTTGATGGAGGTCAGAATATCGTCGATGATGATGTGCTTGGGCACCAGATCATCCTTATGCAGCTTGATCTGCTCCTTCAGCTCCTCGCCGGAGTACTGACCCAGCAGCTCCTGCAGCACCTCGAACCGGACCCGCTCCTTGATGCCGCACTCGGCCAGAGGATCGAAGTCCACATAGTGCTTCAGGTCGCACATGCGGTTAGACATGACCCGCAGGGGGGTGCCGTCCACATCGATGGTGACCTCTGCCACACCCACGGTATCCAGCAAACGGGCGTCCTCCTTGCTCAGCAGGTGGCCCTCGTCGAACAGGATCTCGCCGGTGGCGGGATCAGCCACGGGGTACACCAGCTTGTAGCCGGTGACACGCTGCCACAGGGACAGCTTCTTGTTGAACTTGTAGCGGCCCACGACGGACAGATCGTAGCGCCGGGGATCGAAGAACAGGTTGTTCATCAGGGTTTCGGCAGCCTCCACCGTGGGGGGCTCGCCGGGACGCAGCTTGCGGTAGATCTCCAGCATGGCGTCCTCATAGTTCTTGCAGGGGTCCTTTTCCAGAGTGGCCACGATACGGGGATCGTCGCCGAAGCGGTCCAGAATCTCCGCGTCGGTCTTGAGACCCAGAGCGCGGATCAGGCAGGTGATGGGCAGCTTGCGGTTCTTGTCAATGCGGACCCAGAACACCTCGTTGGTGTCGGTCTCATACTCCAGCCAGGCGCCCCGGTAGGGGATGACGGTGGAGGTCAGCAGTGGCAGGTCGGTCTTCAGGTCGATCTCCTTGCCGTAGTACACGCCGGGAGAACGGACGATCTGGGAGACCACCACGCGCTCTGCGCCGTTGATGACGAAGGTGCCGGAGTGGGTCATCAGGGGGAAGTCGCCCATGAAGATCTCCTGCTCCTTGATCTCCTCGGTCTCCTTGTTGCGCAGGCGGACCTTCACCTTCAGAGGGGCGGCGTACGTGGCGTCACGGGCCTTGCACTCCTCCACGTCGTACTTGGGTGCCTCGTCCATCTTGTAGTCGATAAAGGTCAGCTCCAGGTTGCCCTGATAGTCCGTGATCGCGCCCACGTCGGTAAAGACCTCACGCAGGCCGGTGTCCAAAAACTCCTGGTAAGACGTCTTCTGGATCTCCAGAAGATTGGGCATGGGGACGACCTCCTCATACCGGGCGAAGTTCTTACGAAGGGTCTTTCCGTAATACTTGTCTTTGGCCATCTTCTCATTCACCTTTCTTCCGTCCCCCGCCGCCCTGTCCGGCGGCGATGACGGGTAGTTTGTTTCATCGGTATGACACGCTAGGATACGTTGTTAAAAATACTTTAACACACTCTTGCATTGCCATGGGAAATATGCTATCTTAAGTGCAGGCACAGGAATGGTCTTCCAATCCTCCACAATTTATAAGCGACTTATTTTATCATGTGATTCCCTTGGTGTCAAGGGAATTTTCTCATTTCCGGGCGATGCCCGGCTTTTTTATCGGCAAATAAAAGGCGGCCCCATCCCGTTGGATGGGGCCGCCTTTTGCGCTTCATGTCAGTCGTATAAATCCTCGTCGGCGTAATCGTCATATTCAGAGCCGAATTTCTGCGTCAGGCGCTTTTTCACGCCGGCGCAGCCCACGGACAGGTCGTGCCAGCCACCGATCAGCAGGCACACGAATGCCGCGAAGGCCAGACTGGCGCCGATGATCTTCATCACCATGCTTGCGGTCTTGCTCATAAAAAACCTCCTGTTTCAGATGTGTTTCAAAGAATATGATATACCAGCGGTCTGTTTTTTACAACCATTTTTCCTCTGCCGTCTCACGACCATTCAGCAAATATGGCAGGAATTTGGTCATCAGCGGCACATAGGTGCCCACGAACACCAGTGACGCCAGCCAGGCGGAGGCCCTTTTCTTCCGGGCAGGCACCGCGATACCCAGCATGACGCCCAGGGCCAGCAGGCAGAATTTCAAAACCGCAATGTCCTTCCAGGTGCAGTCCCTCAAATACCGGTCCGCCGCGTCCATCAGCCGCTTCATGGCAGTCTCCTCCTTTTGATAATCAGATAGTTGATTATACCATAAAAGCGAGTGGAAGAAAAGTCCCGGCCCGGGAAAAGTTTCATATCCGTTCCCGGAAGCATATCCACGAATCTTTTCACGGTCATCCTTCTATCATGGTTTTTATCACGCAGGCACAAGTCACTTTTGCGCCTTAACTTTTGCGCCTTAATTTGCCTGCTTTTTATGTGCTTTCTTGAATTGATACATATTATTATCGGCGGCTTCTTTGACCCTCAGAACATTGTCACCAGCCACAAAGGATGCCGAACCGACAGACACATAGGGCAGGATATCCAGTTCTTTTCTTCTGAAATTCAATCCCTCGATCAGTCTTCTGTAACAACTCTCTTGATCTGCACTTGGATTTAACAAAACGCAGAACTCATCACCGCCAATCCGATAGCAAAATCCATCTTTCGAATAGGCTTTTTTGATACAAGCCGCTACTTCCTCCAGGCACTTATCCCCCAATAAATGACCGTAATGATCATTGATATGCTTAAAATCGTCGATATCAAAGACAACCAACGTGCCGTCTTGTGCCAACGAGGCAGTTTGATTCAGGTAGCTTTTCTGATTCAGCAGCCCGGTGAGTTCATCCAATTGCTGCCACATTCCGTTGCAATACGTGAAATAAAGAATAGCCAGCAGGGATACGCATAGCCAGGTGACATGAACTTGCGGAAAGATCACCTGCACCATGGCACCCAGCAGCAGAAATGCAGCAATCAGGTAAATGCTGGTCCTACTTTTGTTCTGGTACCTTGCAGCGACCCGCAGAGTCATAACGAGGAGATAAAGTGTTCCGGCAAAATAAACCGCAAGAAATATTCCGAAAAATTCTCCCCGCATATATTGATTGTTCTGATCAACGTAAAAAATCGGCTTAAGGGGAAATGTCACCGCCAAAAGCACCAGATATACGCCCTCCGCGATAATGGCATATGCGATGCTTCGGTTTTTTTCCAAAGCCAACGCGAGAAAAATGGAAACCGCCGGTGTCAGCCCAAATCCCAGGTAATTTGCAAGAATATTGATCCACCTGAATGATGCCGGTCCATGATCTACAACAATTGTGATGACCTCTAAAATCGAAATAACAATGATCAAAGCGAATGACCTGATAAACCATTGCCGTTTCTCTTGGCTGAGCGTTTCGCTGAATTTTGTAAGAATACACATGATCCCCAGGACAAAGACATCTATAATTGTGATAACCAAAAAGTAGTAATCCATTTGAGCACTGGCCCCTTATCTACAATCATTCGGTGTCAACAGGGCGGGTTTCTTGACAGTTTTTCCCCGATCTCAATGCTTTTCAGCATGGTCTCGCATCATCAATACCACCGTCTCCACATGTCTTGTTCCCGGGAACATGTCCACGGCGCAGGCGCGGACCGCCTTGTAGCCAAGATTCTCAAAAATCTTCACATCCCGGCCCAGGGTGGCGGGATCACAGGAGACATACACCACTCGTTTGGGCCCCATGCCCGCCACGGAGGCGATCACCTCCGACGCCAGGCCCTTCCGGGGCGGGTCCACGGTGATGACGTCAGGCCGCAGGCCCTCCGCCTCCAGCTTCGCCGCGATATCCGCCGCGTCGCCGCAGAAAAACTCCGCGTTTTCGATGCCGTTCCGGGCGGCGTTCTCCCTGGCGTCCTCAATGGCAGGCGGTACGATCTCCGCGCCGATGGCCCGCTTGGCCTGCTTGGCAAGGCAGAGCGTGATGGTTCCGGTGCCGCAGTACAGGTCGAGAACGGTCTCCTCCCCCGTCAGTCCGGCGAATTCCAGGGCCTTTCCGTACAGCACCTCCGCCTGGTCCCGGTTCACCTGGTAGAAAGAGGGGACCGACAGCTTGAAGGTCAGGCCGCAGAGGGTGTCCATCAGGAAGTCCTGGCCCCAAATGGTGCGGTACCTGTCCCCCAGGATCACATTGCCTTTGGCGGTGTTGGTGTTCAGCACCACGCCCACCGTCCTGGGCGCCGCCGCCCGGATGAATGCCGCCAGCTCCGGCTCCCGGGGAAGCTGCTTGCCGTTGGCGATGACGCAGCAGAGGCTCTCACCTTTTTTGTTCACCCGGACGTAGATGTGCCGAATGAGCCCCTTGCCGGTACGCTCGTCGTAGGCCATCACTTTGTACCGCTTCATCCAGTCCCCCACGGCCTTGGCCGTCCTGTCGGAGACCTCCGACTGGATCAGGCAGCGGTCGATGGGCACCACCTTGTGAGTCCGGGCCTGGAAAAATCCGATGGCGCCGTCAGTCCCCACGGGATACTGGCTCTTGTTGCGGTAATGGGCAGGGTCCTTGGCCCCCAGGATCTCCTCCACCTGGAGGTCTGTCCCGCCCAGGCGGGTCAGGGCATCCTGGACCCGCTGGCGCTTGGCCCACAACTCCTCGGTGTAGCTCATGTGCTGGAAATCGCAGCCGCCGCACTTTCCGAAATAAGGGCACTCCGGCTTGGCCCGCTCAGGAGAGGGATGTTTGATTTTGACGATCTTTCCCGCGGCACAGGTCTTCATGACCTTGGTGATCTTCAGGTCGACGGTCTCCCCCCGGATGGCCTGGGGCACAAAGACCACGGCGCCCTCCAGGCGCACGATGCCCAGGCCCTCGCTGGAGTAGCCCTCCACAGTGCCGGTGTAGATGTGGTTTTCAAGCAGTTTTTCCATAATAACCTCGGTGGGACAAATTTTTTCTCACGCCTCCCACTTCTCCAGCAGCTGCCGCAGCTGGTCGGCGAACCGGGCCAGACTCTTGTTGTCCCGGCCCTTGGAGCGCTTGATGCTCTCCATGAGCATATTGCCCACAGCCACCAGCCGCTCGTAGGCGGAGGAGGTGCGGACGCCGGTGACGGCGGACTTGGTCTTCCGCTCCGGCAGATAGCCGGGCTCCAGCACCTTGTCGGCAATCAGGTCATAGACCTCGGTGTACTGGGGCGCATGGGCGGTGAAGCCCAGGTTGGTGATGCTCTGGGCAAAGAAGGGCGCCACCTCCCGGTCACCGTGGACCACAAAGACATGCTGGGGCTTGGGCGCCTTAAAATTCTGGATCCAGGCCAGCAGGTGGTCCCGGTCGGCATGGGAGCTGAGTCCCTTGAAATTCACGATCTGGGCGTTGACGGCGATCTCCTCGCCGAAAAGCTTGACGCTCTTGGCGCCCTCCAGCAGGGTCCGGCCCAGGGTACCCTCGCCCTGGTAGCCCACGAATACCACGGAGCTCTCCTTCCGCCACAAATTGTGCTTCAGGTGGTGGCGGATACGGCCCGCGTCACACATACCGGAGGCGGAGATAATGACCTTCGGGGTGGGGTCCATGTTCAGCAGCTTGGATTCCTCGCTGGTCTCCGTCATCCGCAGGTTGGTGAAGTTGAACATGTGGGTGCCGTCCTGCACCAGCTCCAGTGCATCCTTGTCCAGATAGCCGTGGAGGTCGCCGGTAAAAATGGTGGTGGCCTTTTTGGCCAGAGGCGAATCGATATAGACCGGGAAGTCCGGGTTGGACTTTACCAGACCGGCGTCCTTGATCTCCCGGATGAAGTACAGCAGCTCCTGGGTTCGACCCACAGCAAAGGAGGGAATCACCACGTTGCCGCCCCGGCCGATGGTCTCGTCGATGATCTTCGCCAGGTCGTCGGTGTAGCTCCAGACCTCCGTATGGTTGCGGTCACCGTAGGTGGACTCCATGACCACATAGTCGGCACCGTCCAGATAGGTCGGATCCCGGATGATAGGCTGCTTGATGTTGCCCAGGTCGCCGGAGAACACCAGATTCTTGGTGACGCCGTCCTCCGTGGCGTGGACGATGATGCTGGCGCTGCCCAGCAGGTGTCCGGCGTCCACAAACTCCACCGTCACGCCCTCGCACAGGGGCACGGTCTGGCCGTACTCGCAGGTAGTGACGAACTCCCGGACACGCTGCGCGTCCTCGATGGTATAGAGCGGCTCCACCTTGGGGGCGCCGGAGCGCTCCGCCTTGCGGTTCTTCCACTCGGCGTCCGATTCCTGGATATGAGCGGAGTCCATCAGCATGATGTCCAGCAGGTCCGCCGTCAGGCGGGTGGTCACAATACGGCCCTGGAAGCCCTGCTTGATGAGCATGGGTACCCGGCCGGAATGGTCGATATGGGCATGGGTGATGAGAACGAAATCAATGCGGCCAGCCGCGAAGGGCAAGGCTTCATTGTCCACCTCGTCTCTCCCCTGCTGCAGGCCGCAGTCCACCAGAATGCGCTTGCCGCCTACCTCCAGGCAGTGACAACTGCCGGTGACGCACTGATCGGCACCGTAAAAACTGAGCTTCATACGCGGGACCTCCTTCAGATATTCGATACAAATATTGTAGCACGTTCTTTGAAAAAGTACAACGGAAAAGCACAGTCTGCCCGGGGGAGCACATTGTAACCGCTTTGTTCTTGTTTTTCGGGAAGCTTTTCGGTATGCTGAGCACAAGAGGTGATGGTATGGCGCCCCGCACATTGCTGATCCCGTCCTTGCTGGACGACTGGTTCCCCCTGCTGCAATACGCCTTCGCGTCAGACCGCTGGACTCCGGTGATGCTGACAGAGGACGGCCCCCACCTGGCCCACCTGGGCCTGCGGTACATCCACAGCGACATGTGCTATCCCGCTCATCTGGTGGCGGGACAGGTTCTGGCCGCCCTGGGCTCCGGGAAGTACGACACCGCCCGCTGCGGCGTTCTCATCGGCCAGGCTGGAGACGAATGCCGGGGCTCCTGCTTCATCCGCCTGATGCGGGGCGTCCTGGACCGGGCGGGCTATCCCCAGGTGGCCCTGGTGTCCCTGAACGTCCGGGACATTGACCGGGAAAACGGACTCGCCATCCGCCCGTCCATGGTCTGGCAGGCCCTGGCCGCCGCCGTGTGGGGCGATGCCCTGGCCATTCTCCGGGACCAGACCCGGCCCTTTGAGGCCGTTCCCGGTTCCGCGGAGGCCCTGTGGCATCAATGGATGGAGGACTTAGGCCGAGACCTGCAAAGCGGGAAATTTCTGTCCCGGCGGGCCATCCTGGCCCGGTGCCGGGAGATGGCGGACAGCTTCTGCCGCCTGGACACCGTGGAGCGGGAGGTGCAGACCGTTGCCGTCGTGGGCGAGGTCTATACCCGGCACTGCCGGCTGGGCAACTGGGATTTGAAGCGCTATCTGGCGGCGGAGCACGTCCGGGTGTGTGCCGGAGGGCTGACCTGGCAGGCGCTGTATTATATGGACTCCCACGCCCTGAAAGGCCCTGCTGTTCAGCGGATTTTCTACCAGGCGGTGCGGAGCTATACCGCCGCCGTCCAGCGGGAGTTGGTGGGCATCCTCCGCGGAGCCGGATACATGACCCTGCCGCCCCTGCCGGAGCTGAAACGTCAGGCGGAAGGCTATGCCCCGCTGAACGTCACGGTGGCGGACGGCTGGCTGGTGGCCGCCGAGGTCGTGGGCTGGGCTGGACAAGGCGTCCGCAAAGTCCTCTGCATCCAGCCTTTTGCTTGCCTGCCGGGACACATCTTCGGCAAGGGGCAGTACGCCGCCCTCCAGCGGAAGCTGCCGGATATTCGGCTGGTCAGTGTGGACTACGACGCCAGCACCGGCGAGGGCTCAGTCCAGAGCCGGGTGCGGATGCTGCTGGACGAAAAATTGTAAAAAAGGCGCTGTTAGCCCCTTCATCACCGGGACCGCCCCGCAAGGGTCGTCTTTTCATCGTCCAAATCGTAAACTTTTTTCGCAGACGCCTGATTTTCTTTGCATTTCACATCGGTTTGTGGTATGCTAGCATAGATTTATTATGAATATGCTGATATTCCTGATACAGGCAAAATCAGAAAGGATGTTTCAAATATCATGGGTCTGTTGAAAACACTGTTTGGCGATTCCAGCTCCCGGGAGCTGAAGTCCATCTACCCCATTGTGGACAAAATCGAGGCCATGGCCGACGAGTACAAGGCCATGACCGATGCCCAGCTCCAGGCGAAGACGCCAGAGTTCAAGGAGCGTCTGGCAAACGGCGAGACGCTGGACGATATCCTGCCGGAGGCCTTCGCCACCGTGCGGGAGGCCGCTGACCGCGTGCTGGGCATGCGTCCCTACCGGGTCCAGCTGGTGGGCGGCATCGTGCTGCACCAGGGCCGCATCGCCGAGATGAAGACCGGTGAAGGCAAGACCCTGGTAGCCACCCTGCCCGCCTATCTGAACGCCCTGACGGGCCGCGGCGTCCACATCGTCACCGTCAACGACTATCTGGCCAAGCGTGACTCCGAGTGGATGGGTAAGGTCCACCGCTTCCTGGGGCTGAAGGTAGGCCTGATCGTCCACGGTCTGACCTCCCAGCAGCGGCAGGCCGCCTACGCTGCCGACGTGACCTACGGCACCAACAACGAGATGGGCTTCGACTACCTCCGTGACAATATGTGCATCTACTCCAGTGAGCTGGTGCAGCGGGGCCACGCCTTCGCCATCGTGGACGAGGTGGACTCCATCCTGATCGACGAGGCCCGTACCCCCCTGATCATCTCCGGCCAGGGCGAAAAGTCCACCCAGATGTACGACATGGCGGAGATGTTCGTCTCCCGCCTGAAAAAGCGCGTTGTGGTCCAGGTGGACGACAAGGAGGAAGAGGACACCACTGTCGACGCTGACTACATCGTGGACGAGAAGGCCAAGTCCGCCACCCTCACTGCCCGGGGCATTTCCAAGGCGGAGGAGTTCTTCCATGTGGAGAACCTGTCCGACCCCAGCAACGCCACCCTGAACCACCACATCAACCAGGCCCTGAAGGCCCACGGCACCATGAAGCGGGACACCGACTACGTGGTGAAGGACGGCGAGGTCATCATCGTGGATGAGTTCACCGGCCGTCTCATGTTCGGCCGCCGGTATTCCAACGGCCTGCATCAGGCCATCGAGGCCAAGGAGCACGTCAGCGTCCAGAGCGAAAACAAGACCCTGGCCACCATCACCTTCCAGAACTACTTCCGCCTGTACGACAAGCTGTCCGGTATGACCGGTACCGCCATGACGGAGCAGGAGGAATTCGGCACCATCTACAACCTGGACATCGTGGAGATCCCCACCAACCGTCCCAACCAGCGGCAGGATCACCACGACGTGGTGTACAAGACCGAGGCCGGCAAGTTCCGGGCCGTCATCCAGCAGGTGAAGGAGTGCCATGAAAAGGGCCAGCCCGTGCTGGTGGGCACCGTGTCCATTGAGAAGAACGAGCTGCTCAGCAAGCTGCTGGCCCGGGAGGGCATCAGCCACAACCTGCTGAACGCCAAGAACCACGAGAAGGAAGCCGAGATCGTGGCCCAGGCCGGTAAGTTCGGTGCCGTCACCGTGGCCACCAACATGGCCGGCCGTGGTACCGATATCATGCTGGGCGGCAACGCCGAGTATCTGGCCAAGGCCGACCTGGTGAAGGCCGGTTATTCCGAAGAGGTCATCGTGGACGCCACCGGCTACGCCGACACCGACAATCAGGAAATTCTGGACGCCCGCAAGCTGTTTGCGGAGCGGATGGCCCATCACAAGGCCATCATCTCCCAGGAGGCGGAAAAGGTCCGTGCCGCCGGCGGCCTGTTCATCATCGGCACCGAGCGCCATGAGTCCCGCCGGATCGACAATCAGCTGCGCGGCCGCGCCGGCCGTCAGGGCGACCCCGGCGAGACCCGGTTCTATATCTCCCTGGAGGACGACCTGATGCGCCTCTTCGGCGGCGAGCGCATCAACAACATGATGGAGCGCTTCGACCTGGACGAGGATACCCCCATCGAGAACAAGATGCTGACCAAGGCCATTGAGAACGCCCAGACCACCGTGGAGAGCCGCAACTTCCAGTCCCGGAAATCCGTGCTGGAATACGACGACGTCATGAACAAGCAGCGAGAGATCATCTATGCCCAGCGCCGTCAGGTACTGGACGGCATGGACATCAAGGAGACTGTGCTGAACATGATGCACACCTCCATCTCCAACCATGTGGCTCTGGCCTTCGGCGAGAGCCAGCATCTGGACGCCGCCGGCTACCGGGATATGATGCGTGGCCTGGAGGGCATCTACTTCCTGCCCAGCGCCATCTGCATCCCCTCCTCCGAGATCCCCGGCAAGACTCAGGAGGAATTCACGGACCTGTTCATTCAGGCCGCCGAGAAGACCTACGAGGCCAAGGAGACCGAAATTACCAGCCCCATCATGCGGGAGCTGGAGCGGGTCATCATGCTGCGTGTGGTGGATGAGTACTGGATGGACCATATCAGCGCCATGGACGATCTGAAGCAGGGCGTCCGCCTGCAGTCCTGGGGCAACAACAACCCCGTGGATGTCTATAAGCGGGAGTCCCTGGAGATGTTTGAAGAGATGATCTCCGCCATTCAGGACGAGACCGTCCGCCGCCTGTACTCCGTCCGTCTGAAGAAGGACGAGGAGGTCAAGCGGGAGCGGGTGGCCAAGGGCATGGTGGAGAATGTGGGCGGCGACGGTACTACGCCGAAAAAGCAGCCCATGAAGAAAACCGTAAAGATCGGCCGCAACGATCCCTGCCCCTGCGGCAGCGGGTTGAAGTGGAAGAAGTGCACTTGCAAAGAATATCACGACTGACGTCTTCTAGGAGGAGCAGGCTCCCCCTCAACCTCCCCCAACACAGTCGCGGCATAACGATTCCCGGATACTTCGTATCCGCCAATCGTGCCGCTTCCTCGAAACAGCCTCGCTTCATCCGCCACTGGCGGCGCTTCGGCTGTTTCCACCAGTGACGTCGGTCACTGGTGTGTGCGCCCCAAGGGCGCACTGGTCAAGGCATTTTCGCCACGCACATGTCGCAGCGAAAATGATGAAATGTCCTTGATTTGCCGCTGGCAAATCAACTGGGGAACCCACCGGTTTCCCCTAGTCCCCTTCCTAAATCCAAGCACGCCCCCTGTTCTCCTGCCGGAGGGCAGGGGGCGCTTTGCTACCAGAAAGGAGTCTGCCATGAAAGACAACGACGGCGTCCTGGCTCTTTTGCAGGACATCAAAGACATCCTTTACGGCATCGCCCTGCTGCTGACAGGCGGGCTGTTGTGCGTGGCAGGCATCCTGCTGGGCGGATGGGGCATCTTGCTGTCCGCCGCAGGCGTCGTTTTCCTGCTGGCCGGACTGATTTATGCCCGTCATGGCTACAACCACCACGAAGTCGTGGAAAAGCAAGATTGAACGGAGGTCCTTATGCCTTTTGAAACCCATGAACAAACCGGTCTGATCTGGTTGACCTCTCCCCTGCTGGGCGGCATCGGCCACGGTTTTTCTACCCGGCAGGGCGGCGTGTCCGCCGCCCCCTGGGATTCCCTGAATCTGGGGGTGGGCCGGGGGGACGATCCCGCCGCTGTGGTGGAAAATTACCGCCGGTTCTGCGGCGCCGCCGGTATGGACGAAAACCGGGTAGTCCTCAGCAAGCAGGTCCACGAGACCACCGTCCGGGTCTGCACCGCCGCCGACGCTGGGAAGGGCCTGTGGTCCTCCCGGGACTACACCGCCGACGCCCTTGTCACCAACCAGCCGGACCTGCCCCTGGTGGTCTTTTCCGCCGACTGCGGCATTATCCTGCTGTACGATCCTATCCAGCAGGCCGTTAGCGCCGTCCACGCCGGGTGGCGGGGCTGCGCCGCTGGGATTGTGGAAAAAACCGTCCGGACTATGACCGAAGTATTCGCCTCTGATCCAAGCCATATATTAGCCGCCATCGGCCCCTGTATCGGTCAGTGCTGCTTTGAGACTGACGGGGACGTGCCCGCCGCCATGGAGGCCGCTCTGGGCGATGACGCCGCGCCCTATATGGAGCGCCGTGGCCCCAAGTGGCACGTGGATCTGGCGGGACTCAACCGCCAGTGGCTGCTGCGCTCCGGTCTGACACTGGGCCACATCGACACCTGCGGTCTCTGCACCGCCTGCCATCCTGACCTGTTCTGGTCCCACCGGAAAATGGGCGAGGCCCGGGGCGCCCAGGTGGCCATGATCGCCCTGTCCAAGGAAGGTTCTTTATGAAACAACGCCTGCTGAAAACCATATGCTTCCTGCTTCTCCCAGTCCTGCTGCTGACCGGCTGCTGGCAGGAGGAGCCATCCCTCCTCGGAGAGGGCGAACTGCTCCAGACCGATCAACAGGAGACAGAGCCTTCCGGCTCCCGGGTGATCCTGCCAGAGCTGTTCTCCCTGCCTTACGCACCGGAGCTGACCCTGGACCCCGTTACCTGCCCCGACGGAATGCAGCAGGTGGTGGCCTCCCTGATCTGTGAGGGGCTGTTCCGCCTGGGGACCGCTCTGGAGCCGGAACCCTGCCTCTGCCAGAACTACACCTATGACGAGACTACGTACACTTATGTCTTTACTCTGCGAAGCGGTGTCACCTTCTCCGACGGTACGCCTCTGACCTCTGATGACGTGAAGGCCACCCTGGACAGAGCCGGAAAATCCGAACGTTACGGCAGCCGCCTTTCCGGTATCTCCCAGGTTATTGCCGGAGACACCACCGTGACTGTGGTTCTTTCCGCTCCCAACACCGGCTTCCCCGCCCTGCTGGACGTGCCTGTCGTCAAAGCAGGCACGGAGTCCTCCCCTATCGGCACCGGGCCGTACCTGCTCTCCACAGAGAGTACCGGGACCTATCTGGTATCCAATCAGTCCTGGTGGCGTGGCAGCCAGCCCACTGACCGCATTGCTCTGGTGGAGGCCATCGATCAGGACACCATGCTCTACCGCTTTACCTCCCACGATGTCCAGCTGATAACCGCCGACCTGACAGGAACAGACCCCATCAGCGCCACCGGCAGCATCAGCTACTGTGACGCAAACACCACCATTCTGCAGTATCTGGGCTGCAACGTGACCCGGGAACCGCTGGACACCCCCGCCTTCCGGCGTGCCCTTTCCCTGGGGATCTCCCGTCAGACCCTGGTCAGCGCTTTTCTCTCCGGCCACGGCACCGCCGCCCAGTTCCCGGTCTCCCCGGTCTCTCCTCTCTATCCGGAGGACCTGGAGGAAACCGAAAACCACGAAACCTTTTTCGCCGCTCTGAAGGAAAGTGGTTATACTCCCGATCGCACTTTGACGCTGCTGGTGAATGAGGAAAACAGCTTCAAGGTCTCCGTGGCTGAGGCCATCGCCGACAGCTTCTCCTCTGACGGTGTGCCTATGACAGTCAAGGCCCTGCCCTGGGAGGAATACACGGCTACTCTGGCCGCCGGAGATTTCGACCTCTATTACGGTGAAGTCAAGCTCACCGCCGACTGGGACCTGCGCTCCCTGCTGTCCACAGAGGGTACTTTGAATATGGGTGGTTGGACTGATTTCCAGACGGATCAGCTGCTGTCCGCCTTCGTCTCCTCCGCCGACCGCCCCGCCGCCATGAAGCAGTTGTGCACTCGTCTGCGGGAACAGGCTCCCATTCTGCCCATCTGCTTCAAATCCACCTCCGTGCTGATGCAAACAGATGTGCTGACCGGGCTGACGCCCACCATGGCGGAGCCCTTTTACAATCTGTCCGACTGCACCATCCAGCTCCGGGAATCCTGAAGATGAACAAGCCGCTGTCGGCCGACAGCGGCTTGGTGCTTATTGTTTAGCTTTTCCAGTGATCTCCTCTACAGTGATTCGCCAAATCCCAGTCCGTGCCAGACTCCGCCGGACGGCGTCGTCAAAGCCCGCCATGTTGTCCGGCGTATGGCGCTGGCAGAGAAGCCGCAGCGCTTCGATCCTCTCCTCGTCCTCCGTTACTTCAGTGGCGCTGCCGAAGGCCACAGCAGACTCGTACAGCGTAGTGAAGCGGTCCTGCTGGATGGCGGTGTCACCCACGCAAGTGATGCAAACCCTGGGGTTCGCCCGCAGGCATCGGGCCTTCCGCCCCTCCATGGCACTGTGAAAATACACCTGCTTGCCTTTCCGGACAATGGTGATCGGTAATCCGTAGGGTGTGCCGTCCTCCGCCGTCATGGACAGGAAGGCGTATTCGCACTTGTCCACCACTTCCCATGCAAACTCCTCCGACATCTGCCGGTCCTTTCTCCGCATCTCCGTCATGGTTTTCTTCTCCTTTTCCGCTATCAGCGCTAACTTCTCGCGCCGGGTCAACTGCTTGATGGCTGCTTCCCGTCGCAAGGCCGATGACTTGTCCGGCAGTTCCTCCCAATAGGCCAACCCTACCGGCAAGTGGCTGCGGGTGTATTTGGCACCCTTCCCGCTCTGGTGAACCGCCAGACGTCTGGGAATGTTGTCTGTATAGCCCGTGTACAGGGAGCCGTCCCCGCAGCGCAGCATATAGACATACCAGCTCACAGCCAGACCCCCTTCCCAATCTGGCCATCAGTATACCACAGTTTTCCTTAGAATGCAAAGACACATAGGGACTTCCTCCTTCCGCATAGATAGAAGGGAGAGGAGGCGTTCTATGCTGTCTGCCGCACTGCTGCTGTTTGCCAATACCCTGCTATTTTCCCTCCGTCTGTCAGGGAGCGGTTCTTTCCCCAAGCCGCTGTCTGCCGCCGAGGAGCGGGAATGGCTGGACCGCTATGCCAAAGGAGACCCCGAGGCGCGGAATGTTCTGATTGAGCGGAATCTTCGCCTGGTGGCCCATATCATCAAGAAGTACTACACCCAAAACGGAGACCAGGAGGACCTGATCTCCATTGGAACCATCGGGCTCATCAAGGGTATCTCCAGTTTTGACCCTTCCAAAGGCGCCCGCTTGGCCACCTACGCCGCCCGCTGCATTGAAAACGAAATTCTGATGTACTTTCGCGGCCAGAAAAAGCTCCAGGGTGAAGTATCCCTGTCAGACTCTATTGAATCCGATAAGGAGGGAAACGCCCTGCAGCTGATGGACGTGGTTGGGGTGGACGACACCATGCTGGAGGACATCCACGACCGGGACAGTGCACTGAAGCTGCGTCAGCTAGTACAGGAGTGTCTCACGCAGCGGGAATCCGAGATCATTCGCCTGCGTTACGGTCTGGGCGGGACCGTCCCTCTGACCCAGCGTGAAGTTGCAGTTTCCTTCGGCATCTCCCGCAGCTATGTATCCCGCATTGAAAAGCGGGCATTGGAAAAACTGCGGGCAGAACTGGAGCGGCCACAAAGTCATCTTCCCCAAACATAAAGGGACTGCGGCATCCCGCAGTCCCTTTTCTTTCTCTCAATCTCTCAATAGCGGCGCACAACAGCGGCTACTTTGCCCAAAATCTGAGCATAGGTACCATCAATGGGAGAATACGCCTCGTTCTCCGGCAACAGCCAGATATGCCCGTTCTGCTTGGAAAATCGCTTGACTGTAGCCTCGTCTTCGATCATGGCGACCACGATCTCACCGTTGCTGCAGGTCTGCTGGCGGCGTACTACCACCAGATCATCCGGCAGGATACCAGCGTTCAGCATGGACTCACCTCGGACACGAAGGGCAAAATACTCGTCCCCATGGCCACCGGTGTCAAAAGTGAGATAATCCTCAATGCACTCCTCCGCCAGGATCGGGCTGCCTGCCGCCACGTTGCCCACAATCGGAATCTTATCCTCCGGCACAGCGGGCGCCGTCAATGTAATGGCCCGGCCCTTACCCGCGCCTTTTTCGATGACTCCCGCTTCCTCCAAATGCTTCAGATGGAAATGTACTGTGGACGGGGATTTCAGCCCAACCGCCTCGCCGATCTCCCGCACAGAGGGTGGATAACCCTGTTCCCGGATGCAGGATGCGATGTATTCATAGATCCTCTGCTGCATATTGGTCAGTTCCGCCATAATGGACCTCCTGTTCTCTTTGCAGCTTCGCAAATACTTTACCTGTATTCTATCACACCATTTCCTTAAATGCAAACATTTGTTCCATATTTTGCAGATTTTTTAGAAACCCGTCCTGCGGGAAATTCCTTTCATGATCTGTTCACCCTTTTTATTTATGCATGATGACGCTGTAAACCGCTCTTCCCGCAAAATGGACTTCTTTTTTGAAAAAAGCCCTTGAAAACACAGAAAAACTATGGTAACATGGACATCTGTGAAGCGACTAAATATGTATCGCGTAAGCGTGAATTTTGGAGGTTATCTGTTATGTCTGCTTTGAAGCTCGTTGTCACCATTCTGCAGCTGCTGTGCGGCCTGGCCATCATTGTCGCCGTTCTGTTCCAGTCCGGCAAGAGCGCCGGCCTGTCCGGTGCCATTGGTGGTGTTGCCGATTCTTTCCTGGCCAAGAACAAGGCCAAGACCCTGGATGCCAAGCTGGCCCGTGCCACCAAATGGGTTGGCGCCGTCTTCCTGATCCTGACCCTGATCCTGCTGATCATGGGCTGATTCCCTTTTGCGGCAATCATCAACGTTCAAAAAGGAACTCCCCGAACATTCGGGGAGTTCCTTTTTATGTTGTTCCAGTGCCGGTGCGGTACAGCTCTCCCGCCTCCGGCGTCACGCCATTCAGACACAAAAGCTCCTCCACGGTCACAAAGCAGTAGCCCTGCGCCTCCAGGGTATCCACCACCTTCAGGGCGGCGTCCACGGAGGTGTCATAGATATCGTGGAGCAGGATGATACTGTTGGGCTTCACATGCTTCAGAATCGCCTGAACCACTTTGTCCGTATTCTTGTTCTCCCAGTCCCGCGGGTCCACGGACCACTTGACCATGGGAACCCGGACCAGCTTTTCCGTGCCCGGCGTGATCAGCCCATAAGGCGGCCGCAGCCAGTATCCGCTGCCTCCCAAAAGCGTTTCCAGCAGTTCTTCTGTTTTCCCCACCTCTTCCTGAATGACGGCTGTTGAAGCACCCTCCAGCCGCACGTGGCTCCAGGTGTGGTTTCCTACCTGATGGCCCTCCGCCTGCATCCGCCTTACCAGCTCGGGATACCGCTCCGCTTCTTCGCCTACCAGGAAGAACGTAGCGCTAGCGCCCCGTTCTTTGAGCCCCTCCAGCAGGCGGTCTGTGGTGCCCCGGCGGGGGCCGTCATCAAAGGTCAGGGCAACGTAGTTCGTCTCTGCGGGGATCTGGGCCGCACCGTCTGCGGCAAGGTTCGCCGGCGCTTCTTCCACCCGCAGGAGCAGCAGGCTTATGCAGAGGCCCAAAAATATCCAGTGTTTTCGCATCCGCTTTCATTCCCTCCGTTTTTTCAAAGGTAGGTTATGCAGTTGCGAAAAAAATACCGCTGTCAAAAATTTGTTGAAAATCGCAGAACCGTCCCGGGTCCAATATGGCCCGGGACGGTTACTTTACAGGAATATATAAAAGATCTGGCTCAAAATATTCAATGCGATCACAGCGAAAATGATCCAGAATACCAGGCCCACGGGGTTCTTTTTTCCCGCTGCGCGCTGGGACTTCCGGGCAGGCTGGCGGGTGGCCGCCTGCGCCCTTCGCCAGGGCAGCTCCTCTGCTTCCAGATTGGTCCCACGGCGCTTCCGGTTCTCCGCATGCAGTTCCGCATGGACAAAGGAATTGCGATGGTTCTCTTCGTTGATGCCCTCCACCCGGATCACGGTCCCGTCCACGCCGATATCCAATGTCTTGGCAGGCTGCGTAAAGGCACCGCAGCGGGGGCAGAAATCATCCACATCGTAGTTATACCGCTTTCCGCATTCGTGGCATCGAACCCGTCTCATAGGACCGCCTCCTTTTCTCTGGAAAGCATTATAGCACAGTGTACTCTGTTTGGAAAGCCCTGTGCTTTCTTTCCCGGGAAAACTCAAAAAGCCCTTTGCAACGTGCCTAGGTACACATTGCAAAGGGCTTTTGAATCCGGGGAAATGAGACTTATTTCACCAGTTCGATGATGGCAGTCTCAGCGGCGTCACCGCGGCGGACGCCGGTGCGCACGATGCGGGTGTAGCCGCCGTTGCGCTCAGCATAGCTGGGAGCGATCTCCTTGAACAGCTTCTTGCAGACGTCCTCACGGGTGATGAAGCTCATAGCCTGACGATAAGCGGCCAGGTCGTTCTTCTTGCCGAGGGTGATCATCTTCTCAGCCATGGGCTTGATCTCCTTGGCACGGGTGACGGTGGTCTCCATCTTCCCGTTGTCCAGGAAATCCGTGACCTGCTGACGCAGCATCGCCATGCGCTGGTCAGTGGTCTTGCCAAGTTTCCGAGTTCCGGGCATTTCGGTTTCCTCCTTATCAGGATTTTGGTCAGCCGGTGGGTTCTGTCCGCCGGCGTAGAATCAATTAGTTGTTTTCTTCGTCGGCCAGATGCAGGCCCATCATAGCCAGCTTGTTGATGACCTCTTCCAGGGACTTACGGCCCAGGTTGCGGACCTTCATCATCTCGTCCTCGGTCTTGGAGATCAAGTCCTCAACGGTGTTGATGTTGGCGCGCTTCAGGCAGTTGAAGCTGCGGACGGAGAGGTCCAGCTCCTCAATGGTCATCTCCAGGACCTTGTCCCGCTGGGCTTCGGCCTTCTCCACCACGGTGGGCTTGCTGCCCACGTTCTCAGAGAGATCGGTAAAGAGGGTGAAGTGGTCACACAGGATCTTGGCGCCCAGGGACACAGCGTCACGGGCGGAGATGGTACCGTCGGTCCAGACTTCCAGGGTCAGCTTGTCGAAGTCGCTGGAGGCTCCCACGCGGGTGGGCTCCACGGTGTAGTTCACCTTGTACACAGGGGTGTAGATGGAGTCCACGGCGATGGTGCCGATCACGTTCTGCTGAGGCTTGTTGCGGTCAGCGGGCACATAACCGCGGCCGTGGGACAGGGTGATCTCCATGTTCAGAGTGGCACCGTTGTCCAGGGTGGCAATGTGCATATCGGGGTTCAGGACCTCCACCTCACCGTCGGCCTTAATGTCGCCGGCAGTGACTTCGCAGGGACCCACAGCCTCGATATAAACGGTCTTGACCGTTTCACTGTGCAGCTTGGTCAGGAGGCCTTTTACATTCAGGACGATCTCCGTCACGTCTTCCTTCACACCGGGGATGGTGGAAAACTCATGCTGGACACCGGCGATCTTGATGGTGGTCGGAGCGGTGCCGGGCAGAGAGGAAAGCATAATGCGGCGGAGCGCATTGCCCAGAGTCGTGCCGTATCCGCGCTCCAGGGGCTCCACCACGTACTTGCCGTACGTCACGTCGCCGGGCGCCTCGATACATTCGATCTGGGGCTTTTCAATTTCGATCATGCAGTTACCCTCCTTCATCTTCTCATTGCGGCCATGCGCAGCAGGCCGCAGGCAGTTCCTATCATCTTCGAGGGTATCCTCCAATTACTTGGAGTACAACTCGACGATGAGATGCTCCTCGATGGGAAGATCGATGTCCTCACGGGCGGGTTCTGCGATGACCTTGGCCACGTTGTTCTTGTCCATTTCCAGCCACTTGGGGACCACGCGGGAAGCGTTGGCCTCCAGAGAGCCCTTGAACTTATCCAGGCTGCGGGAGCCTTCCTTCAGCTCCACCACATCGCCGGTCTTCACCAGGTAGGAAGGAATGTTGACCTTCTTGCCGTTGACGGTGAAGTGGCCGTGCAGCACCAGCTGACGGGCCTCAGCGCGGCTCATGGCGAAGCCCAGACGATACACCACGTTGTCCAGACGGGTCTCCAGGATGGACAGCAGGTTCTCGCCGGTCATGCCGGCCTTCTTGTTGGCCATCTCGAAGTAGTCATGGAACTGGCTCTCCAGGACGCCGTAGTAGCGCTTGGCCTTCTGCTTCTCACGCAGCTGCAGGCCATACTCGCTGAGCTTCTTGTTTCTTGCATTGCCGTGCATGCCGGGAGCGTAACCACGACGCTCGATGGAGCACTTATCCGTGTAGCAGCGGTCGCCCTTCAGGAAGAGCTTCTGGCCTTCTCTGCGGCAAAGGCGGCAGACTGCGCCGGTATATCTTGCCATATTGCTTGTTACCTCCTCTTTTATTACACGCGGCGACGCTTCGGGGGACGGCAGCCGTTGTGGGGGATGGGAGTGACGTCCTTGATCATGGTCACTTCCAGACCCACGGCCTGCAGTGCGCGGATCGCAGCCTCGCGGCCCTGGCCGGGGCCCTTGACGAAGACCTCAACGGTCTTCAGGCCATGCTCCATCGCGGCGCGGGCAGCGGTCTCAGCCGCGGTCTGGGCAGCGAAGGGAGTGGACTTCTTGCTGCCGCGGAAACCCAGTCCGCCGGAGGAAGCCCAGGAAATGGCGTTGCCCTGGGTATCAGTGACAGTCACCATGGTGTTGTTGAAAGAAGAACGGATATGGACCTGACCACGCTCGATGTTCTTCTTCTCGCGGCGGCGGCGAATGACTTTCTTGCCGCCGGAAGCTTTAGCAGTTGCCATGTTCGATCTCCTTCCTTACTTCTTCTTGTTAGCAATGGTCTTCTTGGGACCCTTGCGGGTTCTTGCGTTGGTCTTGCTGCGCTGGCCGCGGACGGGCAGGCCCTTGCGATGACGCAGGCCGCGATAGCAGCCGATCTCGCTCAGACGCTTGATGTCCAGTGCGGTCTGGCGGCGCAGGTCACCCTCGACAACATACTCGTCGATGGCGTCACGGAGCTTCTGCTCGTCAGCGTCGGACAGATCCTTCACGCGGGTGTCGGGGTCGACGCCAGTCTTCGCCAGGATATCCTTGGCGCTCTTTCTGCCAATGCCGTAGATATAGGTGAGGCCGATCTCGATACGCTTATCCTTCGGCAGGTCAATACCGGCAATACGTGCCATACTCTTAAAGCACCTCCAATTAAATGTTAGCCCTGTCTCTGCTTATGCTTGGGGTTCTCGCAAATGACCATGACACGGCCTTTGCGGCGAATGACCTTGCACTTTTCGCACATGGGCTTCACGGACGGTCTTACTTTCATAGTTCTAAACCATTCCTTTCAGCGGTTTCAAGTCATTGATTTCGCCTGGTCAGCTTACTTGCTGCGCCAGGTGATCCGGCCGCGGGTCAGGTCGTACGGGGAGAGCTCCACCGTAACCTTGTCGCCGGGCAGAATCCTGATGAAATTCATTCTGAGTTTTCCGGAAATATGCGCCAGAATCGTGTGTCCATTTCCAATGTCAACCTGGAACGTCGTGTTGGGCAGGGCTTCCACCACAACACCTTCCACTTCGATCATATCGGATTTTGCCAAACGTTATCCCTCCTGGTCCGGTTGGACTTCCTCACGATATCCCGCGAGGGTCCGTCGAAGTTCACTGTTGGTGATCTTCTCATTGCTTTTGATCTTTTCAGAAAGCCGGGTCTCCTCTGCCGACACAAACAGCACATGTCTGCGCTTTTTGCGCTTGGGGTTCTCCACCTTTCTGGATTTACCGTCCGCCAGCAGGAGGTACTCCCCCTCTGCGGCTAAAACGACAAAGAGTTTGCCCTTGTCCCTGCCGGCGTCGGATCGGACGATATGTGATTTTGCAATTTCCATACGTTTCCTCTCAAATGGCGGGGGCCGTCAGGATCTCGGGCTCGCCGTCGGTGATCAGGACCGTATTCTCATAGTGTGCCGCCCACTTGCCGTCCAGCGTCCGGACGGTCCAGCCGTCGGGCATCAGCTTGATGGCAGCGCTGCCGGCGTTCACCATGGGTTCGATTGCAAGGGTCATGCCCCGCAGAAGCCGCGGTCCCCGGCCAGGATGGCCGTAGTTGGGGATCTCCGGCGACTCATGCATCTCGGCGCCGACACCGTGGCCGACGTATTCCCGGACAATAGAGCAGCCGTGGCTTTCCGCATAGGACTGGATGGCCGCAGAGATATCCTGCAGACGGTATCCTTCCTTTGCGAACTTGATGCCCTCAAAAAAGCTCTGTCTGGTCACATCGATCAGATCCTGCGCTTCCTTGGAGATCTGTCCGCAGGCGAAGGTCGCCGCGCAGTCACCGTGGAATCCTCCGATATATGCACCCACATCCACGCTGACGATGTCGCCCTCTTGCAGCACCCGTTTGCCGGGGATGCCGTGAATGACCTCGTCGTTGACGCTGATACAGGCGCTGGCCGGATAGCCGTGATAGTGGAGGAAAGACGGGACCGCTCCCTGTTTGCGGATGAAATGCTCCACCGCGTGGTCGATCTCCTGGGTTGTTACGCCGGGTCTTACCATTTCCCCTGCCAAGGCACGGGCAGCCGCGGTAATTTTTCCGGCCCGGCGCATCAAGTCGATCTCATGGGCAGATTTCAGCGTGATCATCGCTTCATCTCCCCAACGCGCGGAGGATGGCCTCAGAGGTCTCCGCCACAGTAGGCTGGTTCTCTACGGATTTCAGGAGGCCGCGCTTCGCGTAGAAGTCCTTCAGAGGTTCGGTCTCCTGGTGATAGACCTCGAGGCGGTGCTTGACCGTCTCGGGTTCATCGTCATGACGCTGGATCAGCTTGCCGCCGCACTTGTCGCAGATGCCCTCCTGCTTGGGAGGCACAGCCACCAAATGGTAGCTGGCGCCGCAGTGCTCACAGACGCGGCGTCCGCTCATGCGCTCCATGATGACCTCGTCGGAGATCTCAATGGAGATGACATCGTCGAACACGATGCCGGCCTTCTCCAGGGACTCAGCCTGGGCGATGGTGCGGGGTACGCCGTCCAGGATGTAGCCGTTCTTGCAGTCGTCCTCGGCCACCCGGTCATGGATGATGCCGATGATAACCTCGTCGGGCACCAGCTTGCCGGCCTTCATATAGGCCTCAGCCTGCTTGCCGGTCTCCGTGCCGGCCTTGATGGCGGCACGGAGGATGTTGCCCGTGGAGATGGTAGGGATGTCCAGCTCTTTACACAGGATGTCGGCCTGTGTTCCCTTCCCGGCGCCGGGGGCGCCAAGCAGGATCAGTTTCATAAAACTGCCCTCTTTCTTATTCCAGGAAGCCCTTATACTGACGCATCAGCATCTGGGATTCCAGAGCCTTGACGGTCTCCAGCGCCACGCCGACCACGATGATGACGGAAGTACCGCCGATGGCCACGCTGTTGTTGCCGATGAGCTTGCCCGCGATCAGGGGGCAGATGGCCACGATACCCAGATAGATGGCACCGAACAGGGTGATCTTGTTCAGGACCTTCTTGATGAAGTCCACAGTGGGCTTGCCCGGACGGAAGCCGGGAATGAAGCCGCCCTGCTTCTTCAGGTTGTTGGCGATCTCAACGGGGTTGAACTGGATGCTGGAGTAGAAGTAGCTGAAGCCAATGATCATCACGAAGTACACCACCATGTAGACGACGGACTTGGTGTCAATGGCCTGATAGATGGAGTAGGACACGGTGCCCTTCTGGGGAACACCGATGAAGCTCCACACCGTGATGGGCAGAGAAGCGATGCTCTGGGCGAAGATGACGGGCAGAACGCCAGCCATGCTCACCTTCATGGGCAGATTGCTGCTCTGGCCGCCGTACATCTTGCGGCCCACCTGACGCTTGGCGTACTGCACGGGGATGCGGCGCTCGGCGTCATTGATGAAGACGATGAACACGATCAGAGCCAGGATGCCCACCAGCAGCAGAATGAGACCCAGGGGGGAGATGGCACCGCTCATGGTGGAGTCCACCATGGTCTGGATCTGCTCTTCGCTGTAATAGGAGTAAGCCGCCTGATAGGAGGCCTTCAGACCTTCAGCAGTCAGCGCTCCGGACCGGATAGAGGACCAGGTCTGGATGCCCTTGATCATGCCGCTGATCATGCTGGGCACGCGGGCCAGGATGCCGGCGAACAGGATGATGGAGATACCATTGCCCACGCCGAACTCGTTGACCTGCTCACCCATCCACATCACGAAGGAGGAACCTGCGATCAGGGTCACAATGATGACCAGGGCGGCCCAGATGCCAGGGGCATCGGTGTCCAGCAGGTTGTAACGCTTGATCATGAAGTAGTAGCCCACAGCCTGCAGAACGGCAATGCCCACCGTGGTATAGCGGGTAATGGACTGGATCTTCTTCTTGCCCTCCTCGCCGCCGTCACGGGCCAGCCGCTCCAGAGCGGGGATGGCCACGGTCAGCAGCTGGATGATGATGGAGCTGTTGATATAGGGCTGGATGCTCAGGGCAAAGACCGTCGCCATGGAGAAGGCGCCGCCGCTGATGGTGTTCAGCAGACCGAAGTAGGTGCTGCCCATGGACTCCAACTGCAGTGCCAGAGCACCCTTGTTGATATAGGGAACGGTGATGGCATTGCCGATCCGGAAGATCAGCAGAATGAGGAGTGTAAAGATGATCTTCTTCCGCAGCTCGGGAATGCCCCACGCTTTGCGAATCGTCTGGATCACGTTACTTCACCTCTGCCTTTCCGCCTGCTGCCTCGATAGCCTCCTTGGCAGAAGCGGAGAAAGCAGAAGCCTCCACGTTGACCTTCTTGGTGACCTTGCCATTGCCCAGGACCTTATAGCCATACTCACACTTGGAGAGAATGCCCTTGGCCAGCAGAGCCTCGGCGGTAACAGTCTCACCATCCTCGAACGCATTCAGTGCGTTCAGATTGATGATCTCCAGGGGCTTTGCGAAAATGTTGTTGAAGCCGCGCTTGGGGATACGGCGTGCCAGAGGCATCTGGCCGCCTTCGAAGCCCACGCGGATCTTGCCGCCGGAACGGGCCTTCTGGCCCTTGTGGCCGCGGCCGCCGGTCTTGCCGTTGCCGGAGCCGGCGCCCCGGCCCTTACGGTAGGCCTGACGGACAGAGCCCTCGGCGGGAGACAGTTCGCTCAGTTTCATAATTCCGTGCCTCCTTACTTCACTTCAGTAACCTGCAGCATGTAGCCGATCTTAGCGATCTTGCCGCGGGTCTGGTCGTTGTCGGGCTGCACGGTGACATCACCGATCTTGCGCAGGCCCAGGGAATGTGCGGTGGCGACCTGCTTCTCCAGGCGGCCATTCAGGCTCTTGACGAGCTTAATATTTAAGTTTGCCATGTTTAGCGCCTCCTTAACCCACGATCTCTTCGACGCTCTTACCGCGGATGCGGGCGACCTCCTCGGGGCCACGCATGTTCTTCAGGCCCTGGAAAGCGGCGGCGACGACATTGTTGGGGTTGTTGGAACGCAGGCACTTGGTACGGATGTCCTTGATGCCCGCGGCCTCGACGACGGCACGCACAGCGCCGCCGGCGATCACGCCGGTACCGGGGGCAGCGGGCTTCATCAGCACGCGGCCGGCACCAGCCTCACCGATGGTCTCATGAGGAACGGTAGTTCCGGACAGAGTCACGGTGATCATGTTCTTCTTGGCGGCCTCGATGCCCTTGCGGATAGCCTCGGGGACTTCGGCGGCCTTGCCCAGGCCGTAGCCGACCTTGCCCTTACCGTCGCCAACGACGACCAGGGCGGAGAACTTCATAACACGGCCGCCCTTCACCGTCTTGGAAACACGGTTCAGGTACACGACCTTCTCGATATACTCGCTCTGCTCTCTTTCAAATCTAGGCATTGTTATCGTTCCTCCTTCCTTAGAAATTCAGGCCGCCTTCGCGGGCGCCCTCGGCCAGAGCCTTCACACGGCCGTGGTACAGGTAACCGCCGCGGTCGAAGACCACGTTCTCGATACCCTTGGCCTTGGCGCGCTCGGCAACCAGCTTGCCAACGGCGGTGGCAGCGGCAACGTTGCCGCCGTAACCTTCGATGGCCTTGTCCAGGGAAGAAGCGGAAGCCAGAGTCACGCCGTTGACATCATCGATGACCTGGGCGTAGATGTTGGCTTCGCTGCGGAACACATTCAGACGCGGCATCTCGGGGGTGCCGGAGATCTTGGCGCGAACGCGCTTGTGGCGCTTCAGACGCTGAGCGTTGGTATTGGGTCTCTTAATCATATCGGCACACCTCCTTACTTCTTAGCGCCGGTCTTACCCACCTTACGGCGGATAACTTCGTCAGTATACTTGATGCCCTTGCCCTTATAAGGCTCGGGGGGACGCTTCTCGCGGATCTCAGCGGCAAACTGACCGACAGTCTGCTTGTCGCAGCCGCTGACAATGATTTTATTGGGACCGGGGACATCGATGGTGATACCCTCGATCTCGGGAACGATCACCTGATGAGAGAAGCCCAGGTTCATGACCAGGTTCTTGCCCTCCTTGGCAACACGGTAACCGACGCCGTTGACGTCCAGCTCCTTCTTGAAACCGTCGGTCACGCCGACGACCATGTTGTGGAGCAGGGTACGGGTCAGGCCGTGCAGGCTGCGGTGCAGCTTGTCATCGGAAGGACGCTCCACGGTGATCGTGTTGCCTTCCTGCTTAATGATCATTTCCGCGCGCAGAGCACGGGTCAGTTCGCCCTTAGGTCCCTTGACGGTGACCACGTTGCCGTCGGCCACGTTCACGGTAACACCGGCGGGAACGGTAATGGGCATTCTGCCAATTCTAGACATTGTTAAATACCCTCCTTACCAGACGAATGCCAGGACCTCGCCGCCGACATGCAGCTCGCGAGCCTTCTTGTCGGTCATGACGCCCTTGGACGTAGAAATGATGGCGATACCCAGGCCACGCAGAACGCGGGGCAGCTCATCGGCGCCCACATAGACGCGCAGGCCGGGCTTGGAAACGCGGCGCAGACCGGTGATGACCTTCTCTTTGCCGGCGTTGTACTTCAGCGTGATGTGGATCATGCCCTGGAGGCCGTCGTCCACCACGGTGAAGCTCTTGATGTAGCCCTCGTCCAGCAGGATCTGAGCAATGCTCTTCTTCATGTTGGAAGCGGGAACATCAACGGTGTCGTGCTTGGCACTGTTGGCGTTGCGGATGCGGGTCAGCATATCCGCAACAGGATCGGTGATATGCATGGTTAAATCCTCCTATTTTAGAGTTGCGGCCCAATGGACCGCTGCGGCAGCGAGGTATCATGGCCAATGGGGTAGTCTGCTCGCGCATGTGTGCCCAATTGGTCATGACCTTTCGCCATCCGAATCACCTAAGCCCCATATCAAAGGCTTTTGGTTACAAAAAGTTAGGTCGCCAGCTCCTGTTTCGTGAGAAAACATTTCTGAACATGGCGCAGTGGGCACATTTCCGTAGAAATGTCCCACTTTTCTAGCGTACCAGAAGAACCGAGGTTCGTCAAGTGTTTTTCGCTGCGCCGATTCAATTTTTTCTTAGAAAGAAGCCTTGCGGACACCGGGGATCTCGCCCTTGTAGGCCAGCTCCCGGAAGCAGATACGGCAGACACCGTAGTCACGCAGGTAAGCGTGGGGACGGCCGCACAGCTTGCAGCGGTTGTACTTGCGAGTGGAGAACTTCGCAGGGGCCTGCTGCTTCAGGATCATAGATTTCTTAGCCATTCTTCTCTTCCTCCTTAGCGGGCGAAGGGAGCGCCGACCTGCTTGAGCAGCTCGCGGGCCTCTTCATCGGTTTCAGCAGTGGTGCAGATGACCACGTCCATGCCGCGGATCTTGTCGATCTTGTCGTACTCGATCTCGGGGAAGATCAGCTGCTCCTTGATGCCCAGGGCATAGTTGCCGCGGCCGTCGAAGGAGTTGGGGTTGATGCCCTGGAAGTCACGGACACGGGGCAGAGCCACGTTGAACAGACGGTCCAGGAACTCCCACATCTTGTCGCCGCGGAGAGTGACCTTGGCGCCGATGGGCATGTCCTCACGCAGCTTGAAGTTAGCGATGGACTTGCGGGCCTTGGTGATAACGGGCTTCTGACCGGTGATCTTGCTCAGGTCGCCCACCACGTTCTCCAGGACCTTGGAGTTTTCACGAGCCTCGCCGCAGCCCACGTTCACGACAACCTTGTCGATCTTGGGGATCTGCATGACGCTCTTGTAGCCGAACTGCTTCATCAGAGCGGGTGCGACTTCGGCATTGTACAGTTCTTTCATTCTAGCCATTTTGCCTTACGCTCCTTTCTTACAGCTCAGCGCCGCAGTGCTTGCACACGCGGGTCTTCTTGCCGCCCTCAACCTTGTGCGCAATGCGGGTAGCCTTGCTGCACTTGGGGCAGACCACCTGCACCTTGCAGGCGGCGATGGCAGCCTCGCGCTTGACGATGCCGCCCTCCTCGCCCTGACGGCGAGGCTTCACGTGGCAGGTCACCATGTTGATGCCCTCCACAACGACCTTCAGGGAACCGGGAATGGTGCCCAGCACCTTGCCCTGCTTACCCTTGTCCTTACCGGACAGGACGACAACGGTATCGCCCTTCTTCACGTTCATAGCCATTACTCGTTGCCCTCCTTAAATGACTTCGGGGGCGAGGGACAGGATCTTCATGTAATCCTTGTCACGCAGCTCGCGAGCCACAGGCCCAAAGATACGGGTACCTCTGGGGTTGTGGTCGTCCTTGATCAGGACGGCGGCGTTGTCGTCGAAGCGGACATAGGTGCCGTCGTTACGACGGACGCCCTTGGCGCTGCGGACGATGACGGCCTTCACGACCTCGCCCTTCTTCACGGTGCCGCCGGGAGTGGACTTGCGGACGGAAGCAACGATCACATCACCGATGTTGCCGAACTTCCGGCCGGAACCGCCCAGAACGCGGATGCACTTGATCTCCTTGGCGCCGGTATTATCGGCGACTTTCAGATAAGACTCCTGCTGAATCATACTTCGGCACCTCCTTACTTCGCTTTCTCAATGATCTCAACCACGCGCCAACGCTTGTCCTTGGACAGGGGGCGGGTCTCCATCACCTTAACGGTATCGCCAATGCCGCAAGCGTTCTGCTCGTCATGAGCCTTCAGCTTGTAGGTACGGCCGACGATCTTCTTATACAGAGGATGGGCGACGCGGTCCTCGATAGCGACGACCACGGTCTTGTCCATCTTGTCGGAAACGACCTTGCCAACGCGGGTCTTCCGGGAGGAAGTTCTGATTTCTTCGTTCATGTTCGCTTACCTCCTTCTTACTGCTTGTCGGAAGCGGCGAGCTCCGCCAGCACGGTCTTGACTCGGGCAATGTCGTGCTTGGTCTCGCGGATCTTCACGGGGTTATCCAGCTGATTGGTAGCGTGCTGCATGCGCAGATAGAACAGGTCTTTCTTCAGGCCGGCCAGCTTCTCATTCAGCTGCTCGGGGGTCATCTTACGGATTTCACTTGCCTTCATCTTACTCACCTGCTTCCTCGGTGCGGGCGACGATCTTCGTCTTGATGGGCAGCTTGTGGCTGGCCAGACGCAGCGCCTCGCGGGCAACTTCTTCGGGAACGCCGGCGATCTCAAACATGACACGGCCGGGCTTCACAACGGCAACCCAGTACTCGGGGTTACCCTTACCGGAACCCATACGGGAGTCGGCAGCTCTCATGGTAACGGACTTATCGGGGAAGATCTTGATCCAGACCTGACCACCACGCTTGGTGTAACGGGTCATGGCAATACGGGCAGCCTCGATCTGGTTGCTCTTGATCCAGCCGGGCTCCTCAGCCACCAGGCCATACTCACCGTAAGCGATGGTGTTGCCGCGGGCGGCCTTACCAGTCATACGACCGCGCTGCATGCGGCGGTACTTGACTCTCTTAGGCATTAACATTACTGGGCTCCTCCTTCCTTAGCGGGGGCTGCGGGACGGCCCTGGCCGCCGCGGTTGAAACCGCCCTGGGGACGGCCCTGACCGTTGCGGTTGAAGCCGCCGTTCTGACGATCACGGTTGAAACCGCCCTGGCCGCCGCGGTTGAAGCCGCCCTGACGACGGTCGCCATCACGGCGGGGACGACGCTCACGACGCTCCTGATAGGGCTTGGAGGTGTCCATGGTGCGGGGGGTGGTGCGCAGGGTCTGGCTCAGAACCTCGCCCTTGTAGATCCAAACCTTCACGCCGATGCGGCCGAAGGTGGTGGCAGCCTCAGCGAAACCGTACTCGATGTCGGCACGGATGGTCTGCAGGGGGATGGTGCCCTCGTGATAGTGCTCAACACCGGCGATCTCGCGGCCGCCCAGACGGCCGGAGCAGCAGGTCTTGATGCCCTTGGCGCCGGCGCGCATGGCGCGGGCCATGGCGTTCTTCATGGCCCGGCGGTGGGAGATACGCTTCTCCAGCTGCTGAGCGATGTTCTCAGCCACCAGCTGAGCGTTCATGTCGGGGTTGCGGACCTCGACGATGTTCAGCTTCACCTTCTTGCCGATCATCTTCTCGACGGCCAGGCGATACTGCTCGATCTGCTCGCCGCCCTTGCCGATGACGACACCGGGACGGGCGCAGTGCAGGTAGATGGTCACGGTATCAGCGCTGCGCTCGATCTCGATCTTGGGCACGCCGGCACCGTACAGGGTCTTCTTCAGGTACTTGCGGATCTTCTGATCCTCAACGATCAGGTCGCCGACCTTCTCATCACTGGCATACCAACGGGAATCCCAGTCTTTGATGACGCCCACGCGCAGGCCGTGGGGATTAACTTTCTGTCCCATAAACTGTTCTCCTCTCTCTTATGCCTTTTCCGCCACAGCCAGGGTGACGTGAGAAGTGCGCTTATTGATACGATAGGCGCGGCCCTGAGCCCGGGGCATCATCCGCTTCAGGATGGGGCCGGGAGTGGCGAACACCTCGGACACCACCAGCTTGGCAGGGTCCATGCCGAAGTTGTTCTCGGCGTTGGCGCAGGCGGACTTCAGGAGCTTCATCAGAGGCTCGGAAGCGGCCTTGTTGGTCTGCATCAGGATGGCCATGGCGGTGCCGGCATCCTTGCCGCGGATCAGATCGCAGACGATCTGGATCTTGCGGGGAGAAATGCGGACATAGCGCAGATGGGCCTTAGCGATCTTGTTTTCCATGTTCAGCATCCTCCTTTATCAGTCTTTGCGATGGCCGCGGAAGGTACGGGTGGGAGCAAACTCACCCAGCTTGTGGCCGACCATGTCCTCCTGGACATAGACGGGCACGTGCTTGCGGCCATCGTGAACAGCAATGGTGTGACCGACGAAGGCAGGGAAGATGGTGGAGCTGCGGCTCCAGGTCTTCAGAACCTTCTTCTCGTTGTTGGCGTTCATTTCCTCGACCCGCTTCAGAAGCTCAGGGGCAACATAGGGGCCTTTTTTAATAGATCTGCTCATATTACCTTGCCTCCTTACTTCTCGTTGCGACGCTTCACAATGAACTTATTGGTGGGGTTCTTGCCCTTGCGGGTCTTGTAACCCAGAGCGGGCTTGCCCCAAGGAGTGACGGGCCCGGAACGGCCGACGGGAGCACGGCCCTCGCCACCGCCGTGGGGGTGGTCGTTGGGGTTCATGACAGAGCCGCGGACGGTGGGACGCCAACCCATGTGGCGCTTACGGCCGGCCTTGCCGATGTTGATGTTCTCGTGCTCGATGTTGCCCACCTGACCGATGGTGGCGTAGCAGTTGGTACGCACGATGCGGACCTCGCCGGAAGGCATACGGATCTGAGCGTCGCCGCCCTCCTTGGCCATCAGCTGAGCAGCGGTACCGGCAGCGCGGACCAGCTGGGCGCCGTTGCCGGGATGCAGCTCGATGTTGTGGATGATGGTACCAACGGGGATGTTGGCGATGGGCAGAGCGTTGCCGGGCAGGATATCGGCGTCGGGACCGGTCATGATCTTGTGACCGGCCTTCAGGCCGACAGGAGCCAGGATGTAGCGCTTCTCGCCGTCCTCATACTCGATCAGGGCGATGTTGGCGCTGCGGTTGGGGTCATACTCCAGGCGGAGCACGGTGGCAGAGCCGACCTTGTCGCGCTTGAAGTCGATGATGCGGTACTTGCGCTTGTTGCCGCCGCCGCGATGGCGAACGGTGATGCGGCCATAGCTGTTGCGGCCGGAACTCTTCTTCAGAGGCTCGGTCAGGCTGGGCTCGGGCTTGGCCTTCTTGTCGATGCCGTCGAAACCGGAGACCGTCATCTGACGGCGGGAGGGAGTCGTCGGCTTAAAAGTTTTGATAGACATATCGCTTTACTCTCCTTCCGTTATCAGACCATGCCTTCGAAGAATTCGATGGTCTTGGAATCAGCAGTCAGCTGGACATAGGCCTTCTTCCAGCTCCGGGTCATGCCGGGGCGGGCAGCGCCCATGCGCTTGGCCTTGCCGGGAACGTTCAGGGTGTTGACGGAAGCGACCTTCACGCCGAAAATCTCCTCAACAGCCTTCTTGATCTCGACCTTGCCGGCAGTCTTGGCAACTTCGAACACGTACTTCTTGTCGGCGGCGCCGGCCATAGCACGCTCGGTGATGATAGGACGGATAATGATATCGTAAGCAGTCATTATGCGTACACCTCCTCGATGGTAGCGAGGGCAGCCTGATCCACCACCAGGTACTGAGCGTTGATGATATCATAAACGTTCAGCATGTTGGCAGCGGTGGTCAGCACGCCGGGGATGTTGCGGGCGCTCTTGACGATGACGGTGTCAACAGCGGGGGTCACGACCACGGCCTTGCCGTTCACCTGGACGGCGTCCAGGAACTTGCGGAAGTCAGCGGTCTTGATGGCGTCCATCTTGATGGAGTCGATGACCACCAGCTTGCCCTCGGCAGCCTTGGCGGACAGGACAGACTTCAGTGCCAGGCGCTTGACCTTCTTGTTCAGCACATAGCTGTAATCCCGGGGCTTGGGGGCGAACACGATGCCGCCGTGAGTCCACTGGGGAGCACGGGTGCTGCCCTGACGGGCGTGGCCGGTGCCCTTCTGACGCCAGGGCTTTTTGCCGCCGCCGGAAACCTCGGCGCGGGTCAGGGCGCTCTGGGTGCCCTGTCTGCAATTGGCGAGGTGGTTCTTCACAACCTCATGCACAACAACGGTATTGGGCTCGATGCCAAAGACCGCGTCGTTCAGTTCCACGGTACCGACTTCTGCGCCGGCCATGTTCAAAACTTTGATCGTAGACATTACTCACGCACCCCTTTCTTACTTCGTTCTGGCGGAAGCCTTCTGCGGGTTGCGGCCGGAAGCCTTCTGCGGGTTCTTGCTGATGTCGGCGCCAGCCTGCTTGACCTTGTGGACCTTGACGGTGGACTTGATGGTCACCAGACCGCCCTTGGGGCCGGGAACGGCACCGCAGACAACCAGCATGTTCAGCTCGGGATCGACCTTCACGACGGACAGGTTCTGGACGGTGACCTGGTCAACGCCCATGTGGCCGGCGCCGATCTTGCCCTTGAAGATACGGGAGGGATCGGTACCGGAACCCATAGAACCGGCATGACGATGGACAGGGCCGGTACCGTGGGTCTCCTTCAGACGGGCAGCGCCGTGACGCTTCACAACACCAGCGTAGCCGTGGCCCTTGCTGATGCCGGTGACATCCACGAAGTCGCCGACCTTGAAGGTGTCGGCCTTGACGATGTCGCCGATGTTCAGCTCGGCGGCGTTCTCCAGGTCGAACTCGCGCAGGTGCTTCTTGGGAGACACGCCAGCCTTGTTCAGGTGACCCATCTCAGGCTTGGTCAGCTTGCGCTCGGGGACATCCTCATAGCCCAGCTGAACAGCCTCGTAGCCTTCCTTTTCGGAAGTCTTCTTCTGAACGACCACGCAGGGACCCGCCTCGATGACGGTGACGGGGATCACATGGCCGTTCTCGTCAAAAATCTGGGACATGCCCACTTTTTTGCCGATGATTGCTTTCATGTATGTTCCTCCTTAAAGGTTATTGGTCGGCTTAGATACGTCCGGGTTGGGTCCCGGGCCGCATTGCTCTGCCGACATGACCCGTCCGCCTCGCAAGTCGGCGGACATGGACAGCAAACAGATTGAATAAGGTATTGCGCGGGAAATCAGCCTTACAGCTTGATCTCGATCTCCACACCGGCGGGCAGCTCGAGGGCCATCAGGGCCTCGACGGTCTTGGGGGTGGACTTGGTGATGTCGATCAGTCTCTTGTGGGTGCGGCGCTCGAACTGCTCACGGCTGTCCTTGTACTTGTGCACGGCCCGCAGGATGGTGACGACTTCCTTCTTGGTGGGCAGAGGGATGGGGCCGGAAACCTCAGCGCCGGTGCGCTTGGCGGTCTCGACGATCTTCTCTGCGCTCTGGTCGATGACCTGGTGGTCATAGGCCTTCAGACGAATGCGGATCATTTCTTTCTGTGCCATGGTTTGTTTCCTCCTGATTTCGTAGGTAGTTTGACGCAGTCTCGACGACCTACGGCGAGAGAGTTTTTCTATACGCTTATCCGTGCGTATCATTCCCGCTCATGAAAAATACCGGCATAAGGAATGCTCCTCCGGCCGGTACCAGATCATGGCGTGGCGATATACGCGACGTACAGATCATCTCAGCCGCCCGATTATCGGACATACTCCCCGGAAGTTACCTCCTCTCGGAGCAATCTCCCGGTTCATCGCAGTATCCACACGGCGGGACATGCCCTTCCCGCGCGGACTTACTTATAATAAAAGAAAATCCCCTTGATGTCAAGGGGATTTTCTCTGTTTTTGATGAAATTTTTCAGAAATTTTTGGAGGTAATTCCTTTTATATTCCAATCATTTTTGTCAGGACATGTGCCTGACAAAAATTCCTTGGCCCAGCCGCCCTGGGCGGCGACACCAGTGAAGAACGCTTCACTGGTGAGGGGAATCTAAAGGGGGGACGAAGTCCCCTCTTTAATAAGCGACACCCCAGTAAATATCGGTGGTGCACTTCTTGCCGCACACGGGGCAGACGCCCTCGGTGCCGCTCTGGGCCAAAGGCATGCAGCGGGAGCTGACACCGGCCCGCTCCTTCATGGCCATCTCGCACTCCAGTGCGCCGCACCACTTGGACCGCAGGAAGCCGCCCTTGCCGTCAGCGATGGCCTTGGCCTCCTCGGGAGTCTTGATGTCAAAGGTGTTGTCCTCCCGGTTCTTCAGGGCCATGGCGTACATGTTGTCGTGGACGGCGTCCAGCAGCTCCGCCACCTTGGTCTCCAGCTCAGCCAGGGGGACGAACACCTTTTCGCCGGTGTCCCGGCGGGCGATGACGCACTGCTCCTTCTCCATGTCCTTGGGGCCGATCTCCACCCGCAGGGGCACGCCCTTCATCTCATACTCGGCAAACTTCCAGCCGGGAGAGTTGTCGGAGTCGTCCAGCTTGGCCCGGACACCGGCGGCGTTCAGCCGGTCCCGCAGGGCCGCCGCTGCGTCCAGAACGCCGGGCTTGTGCTGGGCCACGGGGATCACGATGGCCTGAATGGGAGCCACCCGGGGAGGCAGCACCAGGCCGTTGTCGTCGCCGTGGGTCATGATGATGCCGCCGATCATACGAGTGGACACGCCCCAGGAAGTCTGGTGGGGATGGTGGGGCTGGTTGTCCTTGCCGGCGAAGGTGATGTCGAAGGCCTTGGCGAAGCCGTCGCCGAAGTAGTGGCTGGTGCCGGCCTGGAGGGCCTTATGGTCGTGCATCATGCATTCCACGGTGTAGGTCTCCTCGGCACCGTTGAACTTCTCCTTATCGGTCTTGCGGCCCCGGATGACGGGCATGGCCAGGTAGTTCTCCATGAAGTCCGCGTAGATGTTCAGCATCTGCATGGTCTCTTCCCGGGCCTCTTCCTCGGTGGCGTGCATGGTATGGCCCTCCTGCCACAGGAACTCCCGGTGGCGCAGGAAGGGACGGGAGGTCTTCTCCCACCGCAGGACGGAGCACCACTGGTTGTACTTCTTGGGCAGGTCCCGCCAGGAGTGGATGATGTTGGCATAGTGCTCGCAGAACAGGGTCTCGGAGGTGGGCCGGACGCAGAGCCGGTCCTCCAGCTTCTCGCTGCCGCCCATGGTGACCCAGGCGCACTCGGGGGCAAAGCCCTCCACATGGTCCTTCTCCTTCTGTAGCAGGGACTCGGGGATCAGAACGGGCAGATACACGTTCTCATGGCCGGTCTCCTTGAAACGCTTGTCCAGCTCCTGCTGGATGTTCTCCCAGATGGCGTAGCCATAGGGACGGTAGATGAACATACCCTTGACGGAGGTGTAGTCGATCAGCTCGGCCTTCTTGCAGACGTCGGTGTACCACTGGGCGAAATCCACATCACGGGCAGTGATGGCGTCCACTTGTCTTTTATCCTGTGCCATATCGTTTCTTCCTTTACATCTATATAATAATAGTAGTACGCATTCGCGGTTTTCACTGAATTCTTATTGTATCTACTTCCGTGGAAAATGTCAACTGTCACTGTTACAGCGCGTTTTGCCAACACTTTTTGAGGCGGCCGCCGGAAACGGCAGCCGCCTCATCAGGATCATATGTTGGCGTCCGGTCCTCGGGTCTCCAGGCCCTTTCCGTCGTTCCAGGTCCACTCCCGGACCTCCGGCAGGTCCACGCCGTGGTCCTTGATATACTGGCGGTGCTCCACCAACTTGTCGTTCATGCGTTGGACCAGATAGGCGCCCCGGTTGCCCAGGGAGTGCATCCGCTGGACCACGTCGATGACCAAGTGGAACCGGTCAATGTCGTTCAGGACCCGCATATCGAAGGGCGTGGTGATGGTACCCTCCTCCTTGTAGCCCCGGACATGGAGGTGTTTGTTGTGCCGGCGGTAGGTCAGCTCATGGATCAGCGTCGGATAGCCGTGGTAGGCGAAGATAATGGGCTTATCCTGCGTGAACAGCATGTCGTACTCCATATCCGTCAGGCCGTGGGGATGCTCGGTATGAGGCTGGAGCTTCATCAGATCCACCACGTTCACCACGCGGATCTTCAGTTCCGGCAGTTCCCGCCGCAAGATTGTGACCGCCGCCAGGGTCTCCAGGGTAGGCGTGTCGCCGCAGCAGGCCATGACCACATCAGGCTCCTGGCCCTGGTCGTTGGAAGCCCAGTCCCAGATGCCGATGCCTTGGGTGCAGTGTTTCACCGCCTGGTCCATGGTCAGCCACTGGGGACGGGGATGCTTGGAGGCCACCATGACGTTCACATAGTTCCGGCTCTTGATGCAGTGGTCAAAGCAGCTCAGCAGGCAGTTGGCATCGGGGGGCAGATAAATGCGCACCACATCCGCCTTCTTGTTGGCCACATGGTCCAGGAAGCCGGGGTCCTGATGGGTAAAGCCGTTGTGGTCCTGCTGCCAGACATTGGAGGAGAGGATATAGTTCAGGGAGGCGATATCCTGTCGCCAGGGCAGCTCGGAGCAGGTCTTGAGCCACTTGGCGTGCTGGGCGAACATGGAGTCCACGATACGGATGAACGCCTCATAGCTGTTGAAAAATCCGTGGCGGCCGGTGAGCAGATAGCCCTCCAGCATACCCTCGCACATGTGCTCGGACAGCATGGAGTCCATCACGCGGCCGTCGGGGTCCAGATGCTCGTCCTGGGGCATCTGGGGATCCAGGAAGCGGCGGCCCGTCACCTCGAATACAGGATGCAGGCGGTTGGAGGCCGTCTCGTCCGGTGCGAAGAACCGGAAGTTCCGGGACTCCAGGTTCAGCTTCATCACATCACGGACGTAGTAGCCCAGCACCAGCATGTCCTGCGCCTCCACGGCGCCGGGTGCGGTGACGTTCACGCCGTACTCCCGGAAGTCCGGGGTCCGCAGGTCCCGCAGCAGCAGGCCGCCGTTGGCATGGGGGTTGGCGCCCATGCGGCGGTTGCCCTTGGGCGCGAAGTCCCGCAGCAGCTCCACCGGCCGGCCGTTTTTATCGAACAGCTCCTCCGGCTTGTAGCTGCGGAGCCACTCCTCCAGCAGAGGCAGGTGCTTTTCCGTGTCCGCACCCATGGAGATGGGCACCTGGTGCGCCCGGTACGCGCCCTCCACCGGATGGCCGTCCACTTCCTTGGGGCCGGTCCAGCCCTTGGGTGTGCGGAGCACGATCATCGGCCAGCGGGGGCGGGTGGTATCGCCGTTGGCACGGGCGTGGCCCTGGATGCGCTTGATCTCCCGGATGGCCCAGTCCAGCGCGGCGGCCATCTTCTGATGCATTACCGCAGGCTCATCACCCTCCACAAAGCGGGGCTCCCAGCCGCAGCCGCGGAAGAAGCTCTCCACCTCCTCATGGGACATGCGGGAGAAGATGGTGGGATTTGCGATCTTAAAGCCGTTCAGGTGCAGGATCGGCAGCACCGCGCCGTCGGTAATGGGATTGACGAACTTGTTGCCGTGCCAGGAGGTGGCCAGCGGGCCGGTCTCCGCCTCGCCGTCACCCACCACGCAGGCGGCGATCAGGTCCGGATTGTCCGCCACAGCGCCAAAGGCGTGGGCCAGGGAATACCCCAGTTCGCCGCCCTCGTTGATGGAGCCGGGCGTCTCCGGCGCCACATGACTGGGCACACCGCCGGGGAAGGAAAACTGCTTGAACAGCTTCTTCATGCCGTCCTTGTCCTGGGTGATGTTGGGATAGACCTCGGTATAGCTGCCGTCCAGCCAGTCCTGAGCCACCATGGCGTTTCCGCCGTGGCCGGGGCCGGAGAGATAGATCATGTCCAGGTCATCCTTTTTGATGACTCTGTTCAGATGGGTATAGATGAAATTCTGTCCCGGGCAGGTGCCCCAGTGTCCCACGATGGTCTGCTTCAGGTCGGAAGCGTCCAGGGGCCGCTCCAGCAGAGGATTGTCCAGCAGGTACAGCTGGCATGCAGTCAGGTAGTTTGCGGCACGCCACCAGGCGTCAATCTGTTTGAGCTGTGCGGCGGAAAGGGGCGGTTTTTTGGAAAGGCGGGTACTTGCCTTCCCATTCGCCGTCTTTTTTGCGGTTCCAGGCATAATAGTTCCTCCTTCTGTTCCCGTTTTGCACATTTAGTATATCGCTTATTTCCAAAAAAGCAATCTGTTTTTGAATGATTTGATAGCAATTTCGCTTTTTTAATCATTAACGTTTTTCTTAGCCCCATTCTTTTCTTTTTCAGTTCTGTTCTTCTTTTTCTTGTGTTTTTTCGCCAACCATGCTACCATCAGTTGAGAAAGGCAGCTGCGGCACTCCGGCAATGATACCGGCCGCCGGCGCCCATGTTCGTCCATATCAGATGATGGTGTTTGCCCCATGGAAAATTTTGAACTGATCCGCTCCCGCCGGAGGACTCTGGCGCTGGAGATCACAAAGGACTGCCGCGTTCTGGTGCGGGCGCCCCTGCGGCTGTCAAAGGCCAAGATCGACGCCTTTGTATCCAGCCACGAGGCCTGGATACAGACCCATTTGGAGCAGCAGCGGCAGCGGGCGGCCTCCGCCCCACCGCCCCTCACTCCGGAGGAGATCACGGCCCTGAAAGCCAGGGCCCGGGCCATTCTGCCGGAAAAGGCGGCATATTGGAGTCAGAAAATGGGCGTCCGTCCCACCGGGCTGAAAATCACCACCGCCCGAAAACGCTACGGCAGCTGCAGCGGCAAGAACAGCCTGTGCTTTTCCTGCTTTCTGATGAACTGCCCGGAGGAGGCCATTGACCTGGTGGTGGTCCATGAGCTGTGCCACATCCGGGAGAAAAACCACGGTCCCCGGTTTTATGCCCTGCTGGAACAGTACCTGCCCGATTACAAAGAGCGAAAGAAACTTTTAAAATAAGGAGAATACACATGAACAAGCTGAATCTCACCGACCTGCTGAAAAGCAACGCCTACCCCGGCCGGGGCATCGTCCTGGGCCGCAGTGCCGACAACAAGTACGCCGTGGCCGCCTATTTCATCATGGGCCGCAGCGAGAACTCCCGGAACCGGGTGTTCACCGTCACCGAGGACGGCATCCGCACCGAGGCCCACGATCCCTCCAAGATGACCGATCCCAGCCTCATCATCTATCATCCCGTCCGCCAAGTGGGCAACGACCTGATCGTCACCAATGGCGACCAGACCGACACCATCCGGGACGGCCTGCTGTCCGGCCGGAGCTTCGGTCAGGCACTGCACACCCGGGAGTTCGAACCGGACGGTCCCAACTACACCCCCCGCATCTCCGGTATCCTCTGCGAAAACGGCAGCTTCCGCCTGTCCATCCTGAAGTCCGCCGACGGTGATCCCTCCTGCTGCCACCGGTTCTTCTACACCTATGACCACCCTCTGGCCGGCGAGGGCCGCTTTATTCACACCTACATGGGCGACGGCTCTCCCCTTCCCTCCTTCGAGGGTGAGCCGGAGCGGGTCATCCTGGACGCTCCCGGTGCCGAGGCTCTCGCGGAGCAGATGTGGAATGCCCTGAACCCGGACAATAAGGTCTCCCTGTTCGTGCGGTACACCGATCTGGCCACCGGCGAATATCAGCAGGTCATCCGCAACAAATTCTGATCACATACGCAAAAAGGACACCGCCGAAAGGCGGTGTCCTCTTTTACTGTCATACTGTCTTTTTGTCCAGGAAACCCTGACGGGGCCCGCACACATCCATGGGCAGGTCCGGCCGGGCGGCACGAATGCGGTCCAGAACTTTATCCGCCACAGTCCGCTTTTCAAAGAGGAAGTCCTTGTAGAACTCTCCGTCATAGGAGGCCCGGACGCATATCATGGGAAGCTGCTTGCCGCAGGTGCCGGTGACCGTGATCGCCGTATTGCGCACCTTCACCCCAGAGAGGGCATCAAAGGCAATATACTGGGTGCCGGGGAACGCCGCAAAATAAACAGCCCGGTCACTGACCCGGAACTGCTCCACCCGGATCGCTGTACGATAGTCCTGTTCCGCATCCTCCAGCGCATGGCTCTGCGCCAGAGATTTCATTTTGAAAATTGCCATATCATACCCTCCTTTGATTTTAAGTTTCGCTTTATGATAGATGTTTCTCTGCCCTATTGTCTATCGCAAATGCAACATTCCGGTAAGTTTCTCCACCGGTGCGCAAAAAGAAACCGGCCATTCAGCCGGTTTCTCTGATGGCTGATGCCTTACTCACCCATGGGAGCGCCGCACTGGGGGCAGAACTTGCTGTCAGCCTTTGCGCCGCAGATGGGGCAGGTCTTTTCCGCCGTGACCACTTCCGCCACAGGCTCGTCCTTGGTGGCTTCCTTGGCGGCTTCCATCTCCGCGATCTTGGCCTTGGAGGCGTTGACGGCCTCCACCATGTCGCGGACGGCGTCGGGGATCTCACCCTCGTACTCGTTGACGAACCACTCGCCGATGATGCGGTAGTTCTTGTCGATCTCCCGCTGCTCGCCGGCAATGGCGACGGAGAGCTTGGTCAGTTCAGCCGCATCCTTTGCCTTGTCCGCGGCAACAGCGGCCACGTCCCTTGCCTTCTTGGTCAGTTCATCAAAAAAAGCCATTTGAAAATCCCCTTTCTATCATACGGCCCTTGGCCGTTTCTTTGATGCTCTCAGTATATCCGAGTTTTTTCGGAAACGCAACTGCTTTTCCATTTGTTTACACATCGTTTTCAATCCAGCTCCGGGCGCGCTCCACTGCCCGCCGCCACTGGCGGTAATCCGCCGCACAGTCTGCCTCCGCCCGCTGGGGCTGGAACACATGCTGGCTGCGGCGCAGGCCCTCCAGCTCCGGCAGGCCGCTCCAGACCCCCGCTGCCAGTCCCGCCAGGGCCGCCGCACCGAAGGCGGTGGTCTCCACCTGGGCGGGCCGGTCCACCGGCAGCCGCAGCAAGTCCGCCTGGGTCTGCATCAGGATGTCGCTGACGGAAGCGCCGCCGTCCACCCGCAGGGTAGTGATGGGGCAGGAGGCGTCCGCGTTCATGGCCCGCACCAGGTCCGTCACCTGGAAGGCGATGGAGTCCAGCACCGCCCGGGCAATATGGGCCTTGGTAGAGCCCCGGGTCAGGCCAACGATGGTGCCCCGGGCGTACATATCCCAATAGGGTGCGCCCAGTCCCGTGAAGGCAGGCACGATGTACACACCGCCGGAGGAGGGCACACTCTCCGCCAGCCGGTCGCAGTCCGGCGCGGATTCGATGAGGCCCAGCTCATCCCGCAGCCACTGGATGGTGCTGCCGGCGTTGAACACGCTGCCCTCCAGAGCGTAGGAAACTTCGCCGTTCAGCACCCAGCCCACGGAGGTCACCAGACCCGACCGGGACCGCACCGCCTGGCCGCCCACGTTCATCAGGGTGAAGCAGCCGGTGCCGTAGGTGTTCTTGGCCTGACCCGGCGTAAAGCAGCCCTGTCCGAACAGTGCCGCCGGCTGGTCTCCGGCGCTGCCGCAGATGGGGATGCCCGCCAGGTCCTCCAGACCGGGAATTCCCGCCGCGACCATGCCGTACACCTCGCTGTTGGACCGGGGCTCCGGCAGCAGGGACATGGGGATGTCCAGGGCCTTGCACAAGTCCGCGTCCCATTGCAAGGTGTGGATGTTGAACAGCATGGTGCGGGAGGCGTTGGAGACGTCGGTCACATGGACCTTTCCGCCGGTCAGATTCCAGATGAGCCAGGAGTCCACCGTGCCGGCGCACAGCTCGCCCCGCTCCGCCCGTTGCCGGGCGCCGGGGATGTTGTCCAGAATCCATTTGATCTTGGTCCCGGAGAAGTAGGCGTCGATCAGCAGGCCCGTCTTCTCCGTCACGGTCTCGTCCAGCCCCTCCGCTTTCAGAGCGTCGCAGATGGCGGCAGTCCGGCGGCACTGCCATACGATGGCGTTGCACACCGGGCGCCCGGTGGCTCGCTCCCAAAGGACCGTGGTCTCCCGCTGGTTGGTGATGCCCAGAGCCGCGATCTGCTTGGGGTCGATGTGGGCGGTGTCCACAGCCTCCGCCAGGGCCCGCTTCTCCGTAGCCCAGATCTCCATGGGATCGTGCTCCACCCAGCCGGGCCGGGGGTAGATCTGGCGGAAGGGATACTGGGCGCGGGACACGATGGCCCCGGCCCGGTTGAACAGGATGGCCCGGGAGCTGGTGGTCCCCTGGTCCAGTGCCACGACATAATTTTCCATAAACAACCTCCTCTGGCATTTTTCGACGGAGTATGATATGATAGCTATGATTATATCACAAGGAGGCGGCGTTTGCTATGGTCCGAAACGAATTTACCTTCCTCTCCGCCGACGGAAAGACCCCCATCCACGCGGTGGAATGGCTGCCGGAGAGTCAGGTCCGGGCTGTTCTGCAGATCTCCCATGGCGTGTCTGAGTACATCCTGCGCTATGAGCCCTTCGCGGAATATCTCACCGCCCGGGGCTTCGCCGTGGTAGGCCACGACCATCTGGGTCACGGCCAGTCTGTGGCAGAGGGCAGCGCCCGACTGTACTTCGGCCCCAAAGGCAGCTGGAACTGGGTGGTGGACGACATCGACCAACGGCGGAACCTGGCAAAGGAGAAATTCCCCCAGGTCCCCTATTTCCTGCTGGGCCACTCCATGGGCTCTTTCCTGGCCCGCACCTATCTGATCCGCTATCCCGGCGCCGTGGACGCGGTGGTCATTATGGGCACCGGGCAGATGCCCCCCGCCGTCATCGCCGGAGGCATGGCGGTGGCCGCCGAGGAAGCTCGCCGCGTGGGCGAGGACCAGGTCAGCCCGCTGGTAGACAAACTGTCCTTCGGTGCCTACAACAAGCGCTTTGCCCCCAACCGCACCAACTTTGACTGGCTGTCTCTCAATCAGGACAACGTGGACCGCTACATTGCCGACCCCCTCTGCGGCGGGAACGCCACCATTGGTCTGTTCCGGGAGATGCTGGGCGGTCTGTCCTTCATCGCAAAGCCCAAAAACCTGAAACGGATGAATCTGAACATTCCGGTGCTGTTCATCTCCGGGGAGATGGACCCGGTGGGCGACTGCGGCAAGGGCGTGCAGCGGGCTTATGAGAGCTTCCGGAAGGCGGGCGTCCGGGACGTGTCCCTGAAGCTGTATCCGGAGCTGCGGCATGAGATTCTCAACGATACCTGCCGGGAGACGGTCTATGACGATATTTATCAATGGCTGGCAGCCAAAGTTCCTGCTGCTGTTTAACCAAAAAGGAAGCGGTGCTGAAAAGCACCGCTTCCTTTTTCATGGTTTAATGCTTCACTTCCACCACACGGATGACGCCGTCCTTGGCATAGAGGTTGGCCGTATCGGCATAGGCCAGGGCCTTTTCAAGAGTAGTCCACTCCTTGCTGTCCAGGTTGTAGCACAGGACATCCTGGGGGACCTCATAGGTCCGGCCGCCGAAGGTCACCACATCTTTGCCGATCCAGGCGTCCTTGGACACGTTGGCCATCTTGGACAGCTTGATGAGGCTGGAGAAGCCGGAACCGTTGCGGTTCAGCTTCACCGCCGCGTAATCGCCGGTCTGCACGTTGTAGCGCATGTTGAAGGGACCAACCCGGTCCTCCTTGCCGTTGCCGTACTGGATACCCAGCAGTTCCTCGTACTCCGGCTCCTGGCCTTCCTCAGTAACCGGGAGTCGGTTCACTTCCCAGAACACCCGGCCGAAGATCTCGTCGGTGGTGCGGTTCAGCACGATCAGGTCTATCTGACCGGCCCAGTTGGTGCGGGCGTACTTGATCTGTGCTTCCCGGACCAGGCCGGTATTCAGCTGGCTCAGGGAGATCATCTGGCCGTTGTCAAAGACCATGGCGTTCTCCGCCAGAGACTTGCTGCCCAACTTGCGGGCGCTCACATCCAGATCACCCCGGACGCTGCCGGACTGGACAGTCAGTGTGACCGTATCTTTCTTGTCAGCGGAGATGCGGACCACCTGGCCGCTGTACTTCTCCTCCGCCGTGCCCGCCAGCTGGATGGTCCCGGTACCGCACAGCAGCTGCACAGTGCCGTCCCCGGACACCACGCCCAGCGCATTGCCCCGGGCAGAAGTGCCGCTGGGCTCCACGGCACCAGCCACCTGGCCGTCCGCCGTCAGCAGCAGAGTCATCTGCTTGCCGGGCTTGAAGGCCGCCAAGGAGTCTCTGGCCGTAGGCAGCACATAGAGCTCCGTGCCGTTCAGGACCTCGATCTTGGTGGGCGCATCGGGATTGGGCTCACAGGATTCATAGTACACCGTCACCCGGGTGTCGCAGACCAGGATGGAGTTGGTGGCGGGGTAATAGGTGGCCACGTCATTCTTCCGCAGGTCGCCCACCGTGGCGGGGGAGCCGTTCTTATAGATCTGATAGTTGTCGTTTCCAGCCAGGGTATTCAGGCCCACAGCGGAACGGTCGGCGTAGATGATGACCGCCGCAGCGGCATTGCCCGTGCTGCTGGTGGACTGAGGCAGGAATGTCAGGGCCTTGCCCTTGCTGAGCACCACCCGGCCACGGGTACCCAGCAGAGACGAGGTCGCCACAGGATGGGCCATGGGGTACTGCTTTCCGTCGGAGGTCTTGAGGGTGCCGGTGCCGCCGTCAATGGACAGAAGCTCTGTCTCCTCCCCCAGCTCATACAGGGTGCCGCCCTCCTTCTGCTGGGCCTGCAGCAGGTTCACAAACAGCTTTGCCGCCTGAACGCGGGTCAGGGGCGCATTTCCGTCGGTGCCCACGCCATCGGTCAGGCCAGCGGTGGCGCCCACGGCCATGTAGCTGTCCGGCCACACGCCGCCCACGTCCTCGTCCTTATAGCCCAGCAGCCGCAGCAGGATGGTCACCGCCTGCCCCAGGGTCACGGTCCGCTCCGGATAGAACTTTCCGTCGGGGTAGCCTGCGATGATGCTCCGGCCCTTGGCGGCCAGGTTGATGTATCCGGCAGCCCAGTGGGAGGGCTTCACATCCGGAAAGATCGTCACCGTCCGGTAGCGGCCCAGCTCGCTGGCGCCGTCCACGGCATAAGTCACCATTTTGCAGAACTGGGCCCGGGTCAGCTGCCGGTTGGGGCGGAACGTACCGTCCCCATAGCCGTCCAGCACCCCCATGAGCCGCAGGCTCTCCACCGCCACGGCGGTGTTGGTGTCCGACAGGTCGGAAAACCGGACGGTCTCTGCGGCGCCCGCCGGGAGCACCAGTGTGGTCATCACCATGACAACCGCCAACAGGGCTGTCAGGATTCTTTTTTTCATAGTTTTCTTCCTCCTTATTCCGCCCGCAGGGCTTCCACGGGCTGGAGCTTCGATGCTTTGGCCGCCGGGTAGCTGCCGAAGATGATACCCAGTGCCACGGACAGGGCAAAGGCCCCCACCGTCACCTTCACCGGCGGGAAAATGGTCATCTGCAGCAGCAGGTTACTGAGGATCACGCTACCTGCCGTGCCGAACAGGATGCCAATGATGCCGCCGATGCCGCAGAGCATGGCCGCCTCGATGAGGAACTGGGCCACGATGCTGCTGCGCTGGGCGCCGATGGCCCGGCGGATGCCGATTTCCCGGGTCCGCTCCGTCACCGTCACCAGCATGATGTTCATGATGCCGATGCCGCCTACCGCCAGAGAGATGGCAGCGATGCCGCCCAGCACCAGGCCGATCATGCTCAGGTACTCGTTGGACTGCTCCTGCCACTGGCTCTCCGAATAAACGTTGTAACCGCCGGTGTTCTGGTCCACCAGGCCCTTCAAAAAGCCGCTGAGCCGGGAGATGGCCTCGGTCATGGCCTCGCTGCTGCGGGCCTTCACCAGGAACTCCGTGGGCTTGTCGCCGCCCAGGAGCCGCCGGGCGGTATAGGGAAACACAATAAAGTTATCCAGCCAGCTCTGGTCTGCGCTCTCATCGCTGAGACGGGCGGTGTAGACGCCCGCCACCAGGAATTTGTTGCCGTCGACGGACAGCTCCTTTCCCACCGGGTCTGCGGAGCCGAAGAAGGTCTTTGCCGCCTGGGCGCCCAGAACACAGACCTGGTTGTACTTCTCAATGTCCAGAAGGGCCAGGTCCCGGCCCCTGGCAATGGTCAGGTTGTTGCAGGCGGCGTACTGGTCGCTGCCGTAGTACAGACTGGGGGGCATATCGCCGGTGAGGTTGCCCATCTCGTCCCACTGGTACTGCATATTGGCGGTGGATTTGGTGCCGTAGGACACCGTGGCATCGCACCGTCCGGTGGGTGTCACGCCCAGCACGTATTCCTTCAAGCCGTTGCAGTAGTCGTACAGGTCCGGGAAGTAGTCCCTGGAGATGTCATTGCCCTCCTCGTCGTACATCCAGCTGTAAATGCTGACGGTGATGCGGTTGCTGCCCATGGCCTCGAACTGCTCCATGGTCTTGAGCTTCATGCCCTCCATGACGGAGACGATGGTCATGACGGCGGCAATGCCGATAAAGATGCCCAGGATGGTCAGGGCGGACCGGCCCTTCTTGCCCCAGATGGATTTCCATGCCATTTTCACGGCCTGTTGGAGATTCACAGCCAATCCACCTCCTGTTCCCGGTCCTCCACGATCTTTCCGTCCGCCAGCCGCACACAGCGGCGGGCGGTGGCGGCGATGCCGTTGTCGTGGGTGATGAGGATGACGGTGCTGCCCTCCTTGTTGAGCTGCTGGAGGAATTTCAGCACCTCCTGGCCCGTCCGGGAATCCAGGGCGCCGGTGGGCTCGTCGGCCATGATGATGGGGGGCTTGGTGGCGATGGCCCGGGCAATGGCCACCCGCTGCTGCTGGCCGCCGGACATCTCCGTGGGCTTGTGCTTCACCCGGCCCGCCAGCCCCACCCGTTCCAGGGCCTCCATGGCCATGTCATAGCGGTCATCGGCGTTGATGCCCTGATAGATCAGGGGCAGCTCCACATTTTCCAGCACCGTCAGGGACTGAATCAGGTTGTACTGCTGGAAAATGAAGCCGATCTGCTTGTTGCGGATGCGGGAAAGCTCCTTGTCCGTCAGTTCCCGGACATCCGTGCCATCCAGATAGTAGTCGCCCCGGGTGGGAATATCCAGGCAGCCCAGCACGTTCATCATGGTGGACTTGCCGGAGCCGGACTGGCCCACCACGGCCACGAACTCCCCCCTGTCGATCTCAAGGGACACGCCGTCCAGGGCGCGGACCTCGCTCTCCAGGCCCTCGCCGTAGATCTTATACACGTCCCGCAGTTGTATCAAGTGTGCCATGGCGTCAACCCCAGGCTTCCATGGTCTGGAGCTGAGTGAACACCTCGGTTCCCTCTTCCACACCGGACTTGATCTCCACGTTGTAGTTGTCGGAAATGCCGATCTCCACCGGCACGGCCCAGAAGCCGTCGGGGATCTCCTCGTCCGCCATGACACCGTCCAGGGCGTTATCGGGCCGGTCACCAGAGACATAAACCACCGTGGCGGTGGAGCCGTCCTCCAGGGACACCGTCCGCACCGCCTGGATGGGCAGGACCAGACAGTTGTCGTTCTGGCTGGCGATCAGGGAGTACTGGATGTTGCTGTTGACCTGGATCATACCCTCGGTGTTGTCCATGGACACCACCATGGGATAGGTAGCCACGCCGTTGTTGACGGTGCTGGACAGGCTGACGCTCTCCACTGTGCCCATTGCCGCATTGCCCCACTGGTCCAGGTCCACCATCATGCCAGGCTTGATGTAGCTGATGTTCCGCTCGTCCACGTTGGCGTTGACGATGAGGGAACGGATATCGGAAATCGTCAGAATGGGCTGCTGGGTGTTGATCTCGTCGCCGGGCTGGATGGTCAGGCCGATGACCTTGCCGTCGATAGGCGCCACAGCGTTGCAGTTGGCCAGGTTCTTCTCCGCCTTCTCCAGCTCCTCACGAGCTTCTTCCAGACTCTGCTCAATGCTGAAGATCTCGCTCTCGCTGTCCTCGCCGTCAATACGCACCAGCACCTGTCCGGCGGACACCTGGAGGTAATTCACCAGGTCGCTGGAGAGGACCGTGCCGTTGACGGTGGATTTCAGCTCGCCGGTGCGGTAATATGCCAGCTTGCCCGGCTCGTAGGGATAGACGGTCTCGCCGTTCACCACGGCGGTGGCAGTAGCCGCCATCTCCGCGGTCAGAGCGCCCTCGTTCTCCACGATGATCTCCGCGGAGAACAGCTTGGACCCCTCCGGGGTGATGCGGCTGACCATGTGGACCGCCTCCACCGTACCGGGGACGGTGGTCATCAGGGCGGGGATGGACACGTCCACCGTCTGCCCCGCCTTCAGCTCGCCGGCGTAGGCGTAGCTGTAATACTGCTCCAGCCGCAGGCGGGTATCGTCGTTGAGCTGGGCCACCACCTGACCCTTGGAAATGGTGTCGCCGGGGTTCAGGGTGGCGACCTCCATCAGTTTGCCGGGATAGGTCGCCGCCAGATTCAGTCCGGCGATGTCCTTCTGTGTAGCGGAGAGCTGCTTCTCGAAGCCCTCCACCTGGCTCCTGGCCTTCTGCACTGCCGCCTGGGCAGCGGGAGAATCCACGGTGAACAGGGGCGTACCTGCGGTGACCTCCTGCCCCTCCGTCACCAGCACCTCCAGCACCGTACCGGGGGTGCTGATGGAGATGCTCTCGCTGCTCTTGGCCTTCACCAGGCCGCTGCCCTCCACCTTGGCGGTGATGGCGCCGTACTGGACGAAGTCCGTCACCACCTGCTTTTCCGCATCCTTCTTTCCGCCCAGCAGCTTGAACAGCGCAAAGGCGATGACCGCAAGCACCACCAAAATGACACACCAGCGGATGATACGGCGCCGGGTCTTGCGGGATAGTTTCTTTTTCACAGGCGTTCCGGCATCCGCTTCCAGCGGCTCCTTCTGGACCTGCTGCTCCTTTTCCATCAATTCAGACATGTCGACACTTCTCCTTCACTGACTGTTTCGATCTGTACCAACCATGCTAGTACAGTCCATTCCGTAAAACAACAACAAAACGGTTACAGTTTTACATATATTTCCCTATTTCATAGACGGAAGAATCAGTCATTTGGTTGCAAAAAATCGTCCCCAAATATGGGGACGATTTTTTGTGAAAACGAAACAGATATTTAAGCCTTTTCGGTCTTTTTCGCAGCAGCCCGCTGGAGCAGGATGATACTGACTACCACCGCCAGGCCGATCACGTCGGTCAGGGTGCCGGGGATCATCATGCACAGGCCACCGGCGGCCAGGACCACGCGGAACAGAGGATTGATGTTCCGGTACAGGAAGCCGTTCAGAGCCGCGGCCACGCCGAACAGGCCCACCAGGGAGCTGAGAACGATCTGGACCACCTGGACAGGCGTGGTGTTGATGAACAGCATGGCCGGATTCAGGGCGAAGATGTAGGGCACGATGAAGGCCGCGATGGCCAGCTTTGTGGCATTCAAAGCCGTCTTCATGGGCGGTGCCTTGGCGATGGCGCTGCCGGCGTAGGCCGCCAGGGCCACGGGAGGCGTGATATCGGCCACAATGCCGAAGTAGAACACGAAGAAGTGGGCCGCCAGCATGGGGATGCCGATCTGGTCGCTCATGAGGATGGGCGCGCAGGTGGAGGCCATGATGCAGTAGTTGGCGGTGGTGGGGACACCCATGCCCAGCACGATGCAGCACAGCATGGTCAGGAACAGGGCGATGATCGCCATGCCGCCGGACAGGGACACGATGCCCCGCAGGATGGTGTTGGCAAGGCCCGTGGAGGTGATGCAGCCCGCCACGATACCGGCCATGGCGCAGGCGGCCGCCACGGTGATGGTGCCCTTGCCGCCGGCCTCCAGGGCGTCGACGATCTTGGGCAGGGAGATGCTCTCCGCCCCGCTGTCCCGGCGAACCAGGGACATGACCAGATGCCGGCCAAAGCTCTCACCGGCCCGGCTGGCCGTGACGGCGTTGATGATGTTGCCGATCAGGCCCACCGCAATGGTGACGATGATGGCGATGGCGGCGGAAGACTGCATGGTGCGGGTGCCGTTGGAAACCAGCACCACCAGGATCACCAGGGGCGCCAGCAGGTAGATCTTCTTGATGAGAACGCTGAACTTGGGCAGTTCCTCCTTGGGGATGCCCTTCAGACCCAGCTTCTTGGCCTCCAGATGGACCGCCATGAAAATACCGGTAAAATACAGTGCGGCGGGCAGGATCGCCAGAAGGGCGATCCTGGCATAGGGGATACCGGTGTACTCCGCCATCAGGAAGGCGGCGGCGCCCATGATGGGGGGCATGATCTGGCCGCCGGTAGAGGCGGCAGCCTCCACGGCGCCGGCGAACTCGCCCCGGTAACCGGTCTTCTTCATCATGGGGATGGTGACGGAGCCGGTAGTGACGGTGTTGCCCACGGAGGAGCCGGACACCATGCCGCACAGGGCGGAGGAGATGACGGCCACCTTGGCGGGACCGCCTGCGGCGGAGCCGGCCACACAGTTGGCCAGATTGATAAAGAAGTTGGAGATGCCGGTGCGTTCCAGGAAGGCGCCGAAGATAATGAACACCACGATGTACTTCTGGCAGACGTTGATGGGGGTACCCATGACGCCGTTGGTGGTGAAGAACAGGTCATAGAGTACCTTGCCGAAACGGACGTTAGCAAAGGTGTAGACCAGCAGGCAGCCCACCACACACAGGATGGGCAGGCCCACGCTGCGGCGGCAGAGCTCCACCAGGGTCAGGATACCGATCACCGCCATGGCCAGCATCAGGGCGTCCTTGGACAGGACCGTGTAGCTGGTGTTGACGATCTTGTTAGCATTGAAGGCAAAATAGAAAAAGGGCAGGCAGCCCACCACCATAATGATGATGTCATACCAAGGCATGTAATTGACCCGGACATGGCCCCGCTTGGCGGGATAGTTCAGATAGCCGATGATAATGATCAGCGCCAGGAAAATGGTAAGGCGGAACTCCGGCAGGCTGGTGTCAAACAGGGTCAGGTACAGGCAGAACAGGGAAAAGCCGGCCATCAGGGCCTTGACAACGATCCCGGGAACACCTTCCCAAACACGGACGTTGGATTCCCTGTCATACTTTTTCATGACCTCTTCCACGTCCGCCGCAGTCCCCACGTCGGCGGAATCGGCAGGCGCCGTGGAGGTCTGGGGCGCCGTGTCCGGCTTTTTCTTCAAAAAGCTCATATATTGGCCTCCTCTTAGCGATTATTTAACACTCTCTCATAGCACAAGGGACTGCGGCGGAAAATCCGCCGCAGTCCGTTGGTCATGCAGTCAGCTGCTTACTTGGTGGGGACGGTAATGCCCTTCTCGCTGAAATACTTGGCAGCGCCGGGATGATAAGGAACGGCGGTGACGGAGGAGGCGAAGTCCAGGCTCAACTCGTTCTTCTTGTCATGGGCCAGGGTGTCGATGCTCTCGAAGATACCGGAGACCACATTGTAGATGTCGTCGTCCTTCACATCGTTGTTGGCGATGATGACGGCACCCACGGCCACGGTGGTGGCGTCATGCTCCAGACCGTAAGCGGCGGCGGGGATGACGTTTTTGCTGTAATAGGGAGAAGCGGCGATCAGCTTCTCGATGTGAGCGTCGTCCAGCTCCACCACGTACACGTCGCGGGTAGCGGCCAGAGAGGTAACAGCGGTGGTGGGAGCGCCGGCCACGATGAAGGCAGCGTCGATCTTGCCGTCCTGCAGGGCCTCGGCGCTGTCGCCGAAGGACTGGTAGGTGGGCTTAATGTCATCCAGGGTCAGATCATAGGCGCCCAGCACGTCCAGAGCGTTGAAGTACACGCCGGAGCCGGAGTCACCGACGGACACGTTCTTGCCCTTCAGATCGGCAACGGTCTTGATGGAGGGATCCAGGGTGATGATCTGGACCTGCTCCATGTACAGGGCAGCCACAGTGGAGAAGCTGTCGATCTTGCCGGCCTCGGCAAACAGGTTGGTACCGTTATAGGCATACGCCATAACGTCGGACTGGACGAAGCCCAGCTGAGCGTCGCCGGCAGCCATGGCCTCGATGTTGGCCTTGGAGCCCTTGCCCACGATGGCGGTCACAGTGGTGTCGGTGTTGTCGCTGATCTGACCGGCCAGAACACTGCCAAAGCCATAGTAAGTACCCTGGTCACCGCCGGTGGTGAAGGTCAGCTCGGTCTTCTTGCCGCCGCAGCCGGCCAGCGTGGCAGTCATGGTCAAAACAACCAGCATCAGAGCAAAAAACTTCTTCATAGTAACATCCTCTTTTCCTTTTTAATACGGGGGTCGATGCATTACTTGCACATCATACCGCAACCGCTGTCATTTTTCAAGTCTTTTTTCACATTTCCAGAGATTTTCTGCAAGTACATTCGCTTTATCCTGCATTTTCTTTAACCGGATAAGGTTTTAAAGTCTCAAGCCACCTCAGAGGTAGTATCTTTACACAACTCTTCCGGTCCTCCCCGCCGTCGGTTTGGGCAAATCGACGGCAGGTGACTTTCAGCGGATGGTCAGCAGTCTGCCTCCTATCATATCCGGAATTTTGGAGCCGGGGCTGATGTTCAGATGCCGGTCTCCCCGCAGCCCGGGCGAAGTCACACAGCCGCAAACGGGATGGATAGCGTCAGCGCTGTGCGGAAAATGCCGTATGTATCCTCACAGAAACAGGCCGCGATGGTCCGAAAGCACCTCCTCTTCACGATCCATGCAGCAGAAATATGATATAGAGTATACGCTCTTCGATTCATCCCATGCAACGACTTTCCCCCGACCCTTCTCATTTTCGGAGGTGACGCCAGATTCTTTCTTCTGCCGTCAAAAAGTTTTATCTATTATTCAAGACATTTGTCCGCTATGTGCGCACGCTTCTTTATAAAAGACACCGCACCCAGATCGGGTGCGGTGTCTTTTATGCATCTTACTTCTTCGCTTTGGAGTCCACCACGTCCTTCAGCAGGGCGTTGAAGGCCTCGAAGGTCATGGCGCCCAGGTCGCCGTCGGCGCGGTGACGGGGAGACACGGTGCCGTTCTCCATATCCCGGTCGCCCACCACCAGCATATAGGGGACTTTCTCCAGTTGAGCCTCGCGGATCTTCTTGCCGATCTTCTCGTTGCGGTAGTCCACCTCCACGCGGTAGCCCTGCTCCGTCAGCTTGCGGGCCAGGTCGGCGCAGTAATCGGCGGCGCGGTCGGTGACGGGCAGGAAACGGACCTGCTCGGGGGCCATCCAGGTGGGCAGGGCGCCGGCATACTCCTCGATCAGGTAGGCCAGGGTCCGCTCGTAGCAGCCCAGAGAGGTGCGGTGCAGAATATAGGGCAGAGCCTTTTCACCGTTCTCGTCGATATAGTACATGCCAAAGCGCTCCGCCAGCAGCATGTCGATCTGGATGGTGACCAGAGTGTCCTCCTTGCCGTAGACGTTCTTGTACTGAATGTCCAGCTTGGGGCCGTAGAAGGCGGCTTCGTCGATGCCGATGGTATACTCCAGGCCCAGGTCGTCCAGGATCTGGCCCATGACCCGCTGGGCCTCCTCCCACTGCTCGGCGGTACCCTCATACTTGTTGTTGGGGTTGGCGGGGTCCCACTGGGAGAACCGGAAGGTGCACTTGTCCAGCATGCCCACGGTGCCCAGGAAGTACTTGCACAGGTCCAGGCAGTTCTTGAACTCCTCCTCCAGCTGGTCGGGACGGACGATATTATGACCCTCGGAGATGGTGAACTGGCGGACGCGGATCAGGCCGTGCATCTCGCCGGAGTCCTCGTTGCGGAACAGGGTGGAGGTCTCACCCAGCCGCATGGGCAGATCCCGGTAGGAGCGCTGGCGGTTCAGATAGACCTGATACTGGAAGGGGCAGGTCATAGGACGCATGGCGAAGCACTCCTTGCTCTCGTCATGAGGATCGCCGATGATGAACATGCCGTCCAGATAGTGGTCCCAGTGACCGGAGATCTTGAAGAACTCACGCTTGGCCATCAGCGGGGTCTTGGTCAGCAGGTAGCCGGCCTTCTGTTCGGTATCCTCCACCCAGCGTTGCAGCAGCTGCACCACCCGGGCGCCCTTGGGCAGCAGCACCGGCAGGCCCTGGCCCAGAGTATCCACGGTGGTGAAATACTCCAGCTCACGGCCCAGCTTGTTGTGGTCCCGCTTCAGGGCCTCCTCCCGCTGCTTCAGGTACTCGTCCAGCTCGTCCTTCTTGGGGAAGGCCACGCCGTAGATGCGCTGCAGCATCTTGCGGTTGGAGTCGCCGCGCCAGTAAGCGCCGGTGGCGGAGGTCAGCTTGATGCCGTTGCCCTTGATGCGGCCGGTGGAATCCAGGTGGGGACCGGCGCACAGGTCGGTGAAGTCACCCTGCTTGTAGAAGGAGATGACGGCGTCTTCGGGCAGGTCGTTGATCAGCTCCACCTTGTAGGGCTCTTTCTTCTCCTCCATGAACTTGACGGCCTCTTCCCGGGGCAGCTCGAAGCGCTCCAGCTTCAGCTTCTCCTTGCAGATCTTCCGCATCTCGGCCTCCAGGGCCTCCAGATCCTCGGGGGTGAAGGGGCGGGGGGTATCGAAGTCATAATAGAAGCCGTTCTCAATGCTGGGGCCGATGGCCAGCTTGACCTCGGGGTGCAGGCGCTTCATGGCCTGGGCCAGCACGTGAGAGCAGGTGTGCCAATAGGTGCGGCGGTACTGCTCGTTCTCAAAGGAATACTGGTTGTTTTCTTCGGACATAAAAATTCCTCCTTGTCATAAGGGGCAAGATGAAAAAATCCCACCCCTGAAAGATCAGGGGTGAGATACGAAAAACGTATTCCACGGTTCCACCCTGCTTACGGTCCTCAGACCGTCGCTCGTGTCCTCTGTAACGGGAGGTCCCGTCCCAGCCTACATATCGGTGGGCGGCTCCAAGGCGGTGACTGGTTTCGGTTCCGACAAGAGCCGTTTGCAGCCAACGGCGGCTCCTCTCTGATGTCTTTCCCGGACAGCGTCCTTTTCAAGGCCTTTTTCAAATCGGAATTTATGATAACACTTGCTTTTGTTCCTGTCAAGAGGACAAATCTCACGAAAATGGTACATTTTCGCAAGTATCCGGTCCGTCAGATGGATTGGATGACATCCTTATTCTTCACAAAATATTCCACGCCGGAATACAGGGTCGTCAGGGTGATGACCCAGCCACAGATGGTGTTCAGAACGGCGGGAATGGGCAGGAACATCACCACGATGCACACCATGGTGGAGGCGGTCTTTACCTTGCCGGACCAACCGGCGGCGATCACCCGGCCCTTGTCGCTGGCGATCATCCGCAGGCCGCTGACAGCGAATTCCCGGCAGATGACGATCAGCAGCATCCAGGCCGCCATCTGGCCGTTCTCCACGAACCACAGCATGGCCGCCGTCACCAGCATCTTGTCCGCCAAGGGGTCGGCGAACTTGCCGAAGTCCGTCACCAGGTTGTACTTCCGGGCGATCTTGCCGTCCAGCATGTCCGTCAGACTGGCGATGATGAAGATGGCCAGGGCCACCCAGGTGGCGCCGGGGAAGCCCCAATACAGCACCAGCATGAACACAGGGATCAATATAATGCGCAAAAGCGTCAGTTTATTAGGCAGATTCATAAGTTCCTCCTGCTTTCTCAGACCATCTCACCCGTCAGCTCGCCGTCCATGGTGCCGGTGAGCCGGACGTTCACGAAGGTACCAGGGGCTATCTCTTCCTCGGCGGTGAAGTAAATGCGGCCGTCGATATCCGGGGACTCGGCGTAGCTGCGGCCGAAGAACATCTGGGCCTGACTGTCGAAGCCCTCGCAGAGGACCTCCCGCTGGGTGCCCAGCACGGACTCGTTGTAGTCGTCGATGATGTCGGACTGGACGTCCACCGCCAGCTCCGCACGGCGCTTGGCCTCCTCGGTGTCCACATGGTCCATCTGCGCCGCCTTGGTACCCTCCTCCGGGGAGAAGGGGAACACGCCGGCCCGCTCGATGCGGACCTCCCGCAAGAATTCGCACAGCTCTTCGAAAGCCGCCTCGTCCTCATAGGGCAGGCCGGTGATCAGGCTGGTCCGCAGCACCAGACCGGGGATGCGTTGGCGCAGCTTTGCCAGCATGGTCGTCAAAGATACCTTGGTATCCCGGCGGTTCATGGCCTTCAAAATGGTGTCGTTGCAGTGCTGGATGGGAATGTCCAGATAGGGCAAAATCTTGGGTTCCGCCGCGATGGTGTCGATCAGCTCGTCGGTGATCTCATCGGGATACAGGTAGTGGAGTCGGATCCAGTGGAAGTCCAACTTGCACAGTTCTTTCAGGAGCTTCGCCAGCTGGTGCTCGCCGTTCAGGTCCGTACCGTAGCGGGTGATGTCCTGGGCGATGACCAGCAGCTCCTGTACCCCGGCAGAGGCCAGCTCGGCGGCCTCGTCCAGCAGCTCATTCATGGGGCGGCTGCGGTACTTGCCCCGCAGGGCGGGGATCACGCAGTAGGCGCAGTGGTTGTCGCAGCCCTCGGCGATGCGGAGATAGGCATACCAGGGCGGCGTGGACAGGATGCGCTCACCGCTCTGGTTGGCGGTGTGGATGTTGCCGATGTGGCAGGGCCGCAGGCCCTGTTCCATGACCTCCACAATGGCCCCGGCAATGTCGTCGTAGCTGCCGGTACCCAGGATGCCGTCCACTTCCGGCAGTTCCTTCAGCACATCCTCCTTGTACCGCTGTGCCATGCAGCCGGTGACGAGAATTTTCTTCACCTGGCCGGCCTTTTTCAGCTCGGCCATCTCCAGGATGTTGTCGATGGCCTCCTCACAGGCGGAGGCCAGGAAGCCGCAGGTGTTGACCACCACCACGTCGCAGCCCTCGGGAGCGGCCTGGATGTGGTAGCCCGCAGCCTGGCAGGTTGCCATCATCTGCTCGCAGTTCACCTGGTTCTTGGCGCACCCCAGGGAAATGAATGATACGTTATAACTCAAGTCTGTATCCTCCGATACATTGATATTTCAATCGCAGAGTCCTCAATCCTCCCAGGTTTCGGACCCCAGCCGGCTCCACGCCGCTTTCACGTTGCCCCATGAATAGCCCCGGCGCAGGAGGGCGTCACTCAGACGCTTTTTTGTCTTTTCATCCGGTGCCTGGCCCCGCAGCTTGCTCCTCAGGAAGCGGTCGATCTGTTCGCCGGTGTCCGGAAGCTGGTCCAGGGCGTCCTCCCACAGTTCCCGGGGGATTCCTTTTTCATACAGCTTCTGGCGAACATAGGCGGGACCATAGCCCATTTCGCCGTAGTGCCGCGCCAACAGGGCAGCGTAGTCGGCATCGTTGATGGCCCCAATGGCCTCCAGCCATTCGGCGGCGTAACGGGCCTCTGTCTCGGAGGCCCCCTTTTCCTGCAGCTTTTTCTCCAGAGAAGCCCGGCTCATAGCCCGCTTGCCGATCAGATCTGCCGCCGTGGCCTTCACATTGGAGACGCCCGCCGCCTCTTTCAGCCTTGCCAGAGTCGCTTCATTCAGGTCATCCCCGGCCCGCAGGCCGAAGTCCAACAGCTCCTGCTCCGTGATTTTCAGGCAGGCGCCGTCCTCCAGAAACACCAGCACCCGGCCCCGCTTATGCCTGGAGGCCTCGATGCGCTCAATCCTCATCCTTAAAGTCGTCGGCACTGACGTCCACGGCCTTGCCGGCGGTCCTGCCCGCGGCCTTGGCAGCGGCGATGCGGGACTGGTTGCTCATGAGCTTGTCAAAGTTGGCCCGGATATCGGCCTCCAGCTTCTCCGCCACCTCCGGGTTGTCCTGAAGGTACTTCTTGGCGGCGTCGCGGCCCTGGCCGATGCGGGTCTCGCCGATGGAGAACCAGGAACCGGCCTTCTGGACCAGGTCCAGCTTCACACCCAGGTCCAGCAGCTCACCCTCGTGGGCGATGCCCTCGCCGTACATGATGTCGAATTCCGCCTCCCGGAAGGGGGGTGCAACCTTATTTTTGACCACCTTGGCCCGGGTGCGGCTTCCCACCACCTCGCTGCCATTTTTCAGGGCCTCGATACGACGGACGTCGATGCGGACGGAGGCGTAGAACTTTAATGCCCGGCCGCCAGTGGTGACCTCCGGATTGCCGTACATGACGCCTACCTTCTCGCGGAGCTGGTTGATGAAGATGACGATGGTGTTGGTCTTGCCGATGGCGCCGGTGAGCTTCCGCAGGGCCTGGCTCATGAGCCGGGCGTGGAGGCCCACATAGCTGTCGCCCATCTCGCCCTCGATCTCCGCCCGGGGCACCAGAGCCGCCACAGAGTCCACCACGATGACGTCGATGGCGCCGGAGCGGACGAGAGCCTCGGTGATCTCCAGGGCTTGCTCACCTGTGTCCGGTTGGGCAATCAGCATCTCCTCCACGTTGACGCCCAGCGCGCGGGCGTAGGTGGGGTCCAGAGCGTGCTCGGCGTCCACAAAGGCCACCTCACCGCCTTTCTTCTGGGCCTCGGCCACCACATGGAGGGCCAGGGTCGTCTTACCGGAAGACTCCGGTCCGTAGATCTCGATGATACGGCCCTTGGGCAGGCCGCCGATGCCCAACGCCACATCCAACGCCAGCGATCCGGTGGGGATATAGTCCACGGCCAGATTGCTCTGATCGCCCAGGCGCATGATGGAGCCCTTGCCGTACATCTTCTCGATCTGGGCCATGGCGGTGTCGATGGCACGCTTCTTGTCGCTGGCAGGTGCTGCCGCAGGCATGGGCGCTTTCTCTTTTGCCATAATTTCGTCCTCCTAAATCTCTATGTAAATGCTGTATAAACGTTCTTGTTAAACAAAACGATCAGAGCTCCGTGCAAAGGGTTCCGAACACCACTCTCGGGATGTCATGGTAGTCCTTCACTATCTGGATATCTCCAAATCCCTGGGCCCGCATGATGCGCAGAACACTGTCCGCCTGGCCGATACCCACTTCAAAGTACAGCCGGCCGCTAGGCCGAAGGGCATCCTTCCACTTTTCGGAGATGGAGCGGTAGAAATCCAGGCCGTCCTCCCCGCCGTCCAGGGCCAGATGGGGCTCATAGTCCTTCACGGACACATCCAGCCCGGCGATATCCGCCCGGGGGATGTAGGGCGGGTTAGAGATGATGCAGTCAAACTCTCCCAGAGCCCGCTCCGGCATATTCCGGGCATCCACCTGCACGGGGACCACCCGTCCGGAGAGATTGTTGCGGCGGATATTCTGGCGACAGATCTTCAGGGCCGCATCGGAATACTCGCCCAGCACCACCCGGCTGTGGGGCAGCCGGGACGCCATGGCAAGACCGATGCAGCCGCTGCCGGCGCACAGATCCAGGATACGGCACTCGGGAAGAATATCGCAGTACGCCAGGGCCTGTTCCACCAGGACCTCCGTGTCCGGTCGTGGGATCAGCACATCCCGGGAGATGTCCAGGGGCAGGCCGTAGAACTCCCACTCACCGATCAAATAAGCCACCGGCTCTCCCGCCAGATGGCGGTCCACCAGATTCCGGACCCTCCGTTCCACCTCCGGAGAGGCATACAGTCGGCCATCCCGCTGAAGCTCCTCCCGGCTCTTTCCGGTGCCGAAGCACACCAGCTCCCGTGCCTCCAGGGTGGCGGCGTCGATGCCGCTCTTCCGCAGTTGTTGGCGAATATCCAAATACAAATTGTTATATGTGATTGCCATAGCTGTGCTCCGTAATTGTTATTACCACTCGTCCTTGCCTTTCTCGCTAGGCAGGACCAACTCCAGGGACCGGATGGCAACTTCGATCATGCCGTCGTCTGGCTCGTTGGTGGTGAAGTTCTGCAGCCACATGCCCGGCGCCGTCAGGACCTTTGCAAGACCGCTGTCCTGCACATGACGTCCCACCCAGCGGTTGAACTCATAGGTGACGCCCACGATCAGGGGCAGCAGCAGCAAATGGATCAGAGACCGCAGCCAGACGTTGGTAATAGGCCAGATTCCGAAAACAATGCTGGAGAAAACAATGGACACAAAAATGACCACAAACAGGAAGCTGGTGCCGCAGCGGGGATGGTGCCGGGGCTGGACACGGACGTTCTCCACTGTCAGAGGCAGGCCCGCCTCATAGCAGAAAATGGACTTGTGCTCCGCGCCGTGGTATTGAAACACCCTGTAAATGTCCTTCTGTTTGGAGCAAAAGATCAGATACAACAGGAAGATGGCGATCTTCAGAAGGCCCTCCACCAGGTTCCGCCCCCACATGGGAAAGCCGGGGAAAAAGTGCAGGATGCCGCCGGTGATGAAGGTGGGCAGCACCATGAACAAAAACACACTGAGGCCCACGCCCAGCACCACCGCCAGACCAACGACCGCCTGCTCCAGCTTTTTGCTGGAGAGGTGCTTTTCCAGCCACAGTTCAAATTTGGAAGGCTGGGAGACCTCCTCATCGGGATAGAATTCCGCGGAGTACATGAGGGCCTTCACACCATTGACCATTGCCGCCAGGAAATTGACGGTGCCGCGCACCAGGGGCATGCCCAGAATGGGATATCGGTCCTTGATGAATTTCAGACCCTCTACTTTTTCTACCAGGTTCCCTTCCTGGTCCCGGACCACGATGGCCTGTTTCTCAGGCCCGCGCATCATCACGCCTTCGATCAGCGCCTGCCCGCCGATACTGGTACGGAAAGTGCAGGATTTGTTCTCTTCTGCCATGGGATTTCCTTTCTTGCTTTTCAAGTATATCACAACGTTCCATAGAAATCAAACGTTTGTTCTAATTTCTTTTATTCTTCCATAGGCAGCCGGATAGCCACTACGGCACCCCCGCCTTCGGCGTTGCCGATCTCAAAGGTGCCGCCGTGGAGCTTCACGATCTCGTCGCAGACCGCCAAGCCGATGCCGCTGCCCCGGGCCTTGGAGGTGCCCTTATAAAATTTCTGCTTCACGTAGGGCAACTCTGCCTCTGGGATACCGGGGCCGTAGTCCCGGACCCGGATCACCTGTTCCTTCCCCTCCCGGGTCATGGAGACCGTGATGCGTTTACCGGTGCCGCCGTGCTTGGCCGCGTTGTCCAGCACGTTGCAGAACACCTGCTTCAGCCGCTCGGGGTCGCCCATGATGGCGGGAAGCAGCTCGTCTCCCGCCTCGTATTCCAGCTGGATGCCATCCTGCCGAAACAGCTCCCGGTAGGTGAAGATGGCATCCTCCAGCTCCGCCTGCAGGTCTGTCTCCTCGATATGCAGGGTGAATCGGCCATCCTCCATTTTGGAAAAGTCCAGCAGTTCCTCCACCATGGAGGACAGGCGCCGTGACTCGTTGAGGATGATGCGGATGCCCCGGCGCAGCTGCACCGGGTCCCCGGTGGGGTCCTCCAGAATGGTCTCGCCCCAGCCGTTGATGGCGGTCAGGGGCGTCCGCAGCTCATGGGACACGGAGGAGATGAATTCCGACTTCATCTTTTCGTTCTGGCCGATCTGCATGGACATGTCGTTGATGCTCTCCACCAGCTCACCCAGCTCGTCACTGTACTGCTTTTCAATGCGGAAGCCGTAGCTTCCGGATGCGATCCGTTTAGCTGCCTCCGTCACCACTGCCACCGGCTCCACCACGTTGTTGATGAACACTAGGTTGGAAATGATGACCAGCGCCATGCACAGCAGCGCCACCAGCACCACCATCAGTACCACCATCAGCACCTGACGGTTCACTTCCCGCAGAGAGGTGACGAACCGCATGACGCCCACCACCTGGCCGTTGAAGACCAATGGGTGGGACACCGCCATGATCTCCTCCCCGGTCTCCGGGTCCTGGCCCCGGAAAGGTGTCATCTGGTTGGTGGAAATGGCCTGACTGATGTCGCCCGTGCCGGGAGAGGTGCCTGCCGTCAGGCCGGAGGTGGACACCTGGATGCGGCCGGTCTTGCTGCTGATGAACTGCAATTCGATGTGGCCCTTGTCCTCGAAGTTCTCCGCAGCCTGGGTGGCCTTCTGGATATAGCTGCTGTAGCCGTTGCTCATGAAATACTCATTAAAGGAGTTGGCCATGGTCTGGGCCCGGGTCTCCAGGCCCTCCCGCATGGTGCCGTAATAATAGTTGGAGATACCGGCGGAGACCGCCAGCACCAGCAGCGCCAGCAGTAAAAACACCGGCATCACGGTGTTGAATACCCAGCGCTTCCGCAGACCCCGCAGCCGCAGGGGTCCCCATGTTCCCTTTTCTCCCCTGGCCACGGACTCACTTCCCTTCTCAGAATTTCACAGTGCTGCTCAGAATCCCCACTTGTAGCCATAACCCCAAACCGTGGTCATATAAACCGGATTCTGCACGTTGTTTTCCCACAGAGCTTCGCTCTGCGGGAGCCCTTTTGATTGCACTTGCGCGGCGGAAATGAATTCCACCTTGCGCCAAGGTTTTGCCTCCCGGCAAAACGCTTGTACGCGCCTGCCGGCGCGCCCCGCTATGCGGGGCCCTGGACAACGTGCCATAGGTCTGTCAGAAGCCCCACTTGTAGCCGTAGCCCCAGACTGTGGTAATGTATACCGGATTCTGCACATTGTCCTCGATTTTCAGCCGCAGACGGCGGATGTTCACATCCACGATCTTCAGCTCCCCGAAGTAATCCCGGCCCCAGACCCGGTCCAAAATCTCCTCCCGGGAGAGCGCCTTGCCGGGGTTCTCCATGAACACCCGCATGATAGAATACTCCACCTGGGTCAGCTTGATGCGCTGACCGTTTTTCTCCAGGGTCCGGTTCCGGGTGTTCAGCAGGAAGGGGTCCTGTCGGATCTCCCCGGTCTGGACCGGGTCCTCCCCGCCGGCCCGGCGGAACAGGGCGTCCACCCGGGCGGTCAGCTCCGCTGGGGAGAAGGGCTTGGTCACATAATCGTCGGCGCCGGTCATCAGCCCCGTCACCTTGTCCATCTCCTGGGAACGGGCGGTCAGCATGATGATGCCGATTTTCGTGTTGGTGGCCCGGATGCGGCGGCAGACCTCAAAGCCGTCAATACCCGGCAGCATAATGTCCAACAGAGCCACCTTGGTGTCCGGGTGCTCCTTCAGGCGCTCCAGCGCCTCCTCGCCGGTCTCGGCCTCGATGACATCGTAGCCGGCCCGCCGCAGGTTGATGACGATAAAACTGCGGATACTGGATTCATCTTCCAAAACCAATACTTTTTTCACGGCTTGTATCCTTTCTCACACTCAGTTGTCTCCGGCAGCCCATTCCGTGGTGATAAGGCTGAATGCCTCCCGCACCCCGTCTGCCGTGATCCCGTATTTCCAGTTCTCGTTGGCGTCCAGCAGCTCCGCCGTGTAGATGATCTCCGGCTGCCGGCTCAGCAGGAACCGGTTGCCCCGCACCGCGCGGTACTCCCGGCTGCTGCCGGTGATGGCGGTGATCCGCAGGAAGGGCTCCGCCTCTTCTCCATCACCACCCAGGATATAGAAAGTGGCGGAGGTCTCGTCCGGCGCTGCCATCCGGCTGATCCAGATTCGGTTCACCCACTCCTCCGGCAGGCGGAAATACCACTTGTCCTCCATGTTGTGATAGGTCCGCAGGACCACAGTGCCATTGCCTCCGCTGTCGTAGCGGTACCAGTCCACCCGCTGGTAGGACAGGCCCTCGTTGGCCAGAGACAGAAGCTGGGTGGGCCAGGGGACCTCCGTCAGTCCGTCGCCGTTGATATCCGTGGGATACAGGGAGCAGTAGGGCGCGATCTGGGAGGAAACGCCGGTGAGCTCTGAAAGGACGATGTTGCTCAGTTCCCCGTTCCGCACCGCCAGAATATCCGTGATGGCCCGGGGCATCTCTGTGACGCCGGTGACGAACAGGGCCGGGACCTCCCCTTCCAGCTTGCCCGCGGTCACGCGGCCCTGCTGGCTCAGCTCAGCCATAGTGACAGAGATACGGGCGGAGGACTGGCTGTTGAAGCTTCCGTCGGGCTGCCAGCTGTAATAATCCGCCACACCGTCGCCCTCTTCATCTGCCCGGATGACCACCAGCTCCCGCCGCCGGTCCTGGTCCAGGTCCGTGGTAATGTATTTCACATAGTTGGCCCGCACCAGAGCCTCCATGCCACTGATTCCCTTGGTGTAGACCTCCAGCACCTGCTGATCCACGGCGATCTTCCAGCCCACCAGCAGTTCCATCCGCCCGTCGCCGTTCAGGTCCTCATAGGCCATGCTGTAAATACCGGTGCCAGTGCCTTCGATCAGGCCGGACTGCTGATAACTGTCCTCACCTGCAGTAAAAATATAGATCTTCAGGGGTTTTTCGTCATTGGGATTGCGGAAGAAGGCCACAGCCTCCTCCCGTCCGTCCCCGTCCAGGTCCACCAGCTGCACCGGCTGGGTATTGGTGCCGGAGGTGGGAGCGGCATACTCCGCGCCGCCGTCCAGAATGTCGCTGAGGAGGGCATTGAGGTCCGTATACTTTTCCGGCAGGGTGGGGAGGGCATACAGGTCCTGGGGATTGAGGATCATCTTCGGCACACTACAGCCGGTCAGCAGATACAGCGCCGCCAGCAGTACGCCGGACAGCACCAGTGTTTTCCAGCCCCGTTTCACCGTTACCCTCCTCCTTTCCAGTCAAATGCGCATAGTTTAACAGATATTATCATAGCACATCCCCCGGTATTTGGGTAGCTTTTCTTTGGATTTTCCGTGCTTTTAACGGTATGTTCATTTTTTATGGATACCGGGTAAATCTCCTCTTGAATTTTGCCCCGGTGTCTTGTATAATGGGCAAGTACCATCAGCCGGTGTGATGGAATTGGTAGACGTGACGGACTCAAAATCCGTTGGTAGCGATACCGTGTGGGTTCGAGTCCCACCACCGGCACCACGTCGTCGCGGACTGCATATCGTTCGCGACGACGTTTTCTTTTTCAAAGCAAACGTCATCTCTCACTCATTTCGTCGCTTCTCCTTTCCGAATCGAACCCGCTGCGCTGGGCTTCGATTCGGGTTGGGAAACGTAAATATCCGAATCGAAGCCACCTGACAAAAAGCGCCCTTAGAGTTGCAATGCTCTAAGGGCGCTCTAATTTTTACGAGTACCCACTTAGGTACCCACTTTTGAAATTTACTGCACCGCAGTGGGCAGGCCGGCCACCCTCAGCTTGGCGTCAAATCCGCCGCCGCGGTAGACAAACATCAGCGTCCGCACCTGCTCATGGGTCAGGTTGATGACGTCGCCGTTGCCGGAGGGGTCGCTGCCGTCACCCTGGATGATGCCGGCGGTCATCAGCACCTCAATCATGGGGCGGAACTGCTCCGGAATGTCCTCCAGATACTGATAGGTCACGTTCTCTCCCTCCTTCCCTTCCTTCGATATCACCGGAGTATTGAACAGGTCCTGCTCCGCCTTCCTGCGGTGCGTCAGGCCGACGAGGACCTTGCCGCCCGCCTTGTCGTACAGCGCCATGGCCGTGCAGATCTGGGGCAGGCTGCGACCCTTGCAGAGGGTTTTCAGATTACCAACGCCGCAGTTAAAGGCAAAAGAGATCAGAGCATCCCGCTGGTTGGCGTTCAGCCAGGCCGTCAGCGGGCAATACGCCGTGTTGTCCACCGCATCCGCGAACCGCTGGCAGTCAGATGCCAGCAGGGCATCCGCCTCCGCCTGGGTGATCCGGTCCCCTTCCCGCACGTCCGGGCCGTAGTGGCCCCAGCCGATGGTCCAGTATTTCTCCGTGGGCACGGGCTTGTAGGCCATCAGGCGGCAGCCCTCGAACTTCTTGATCAGCGCCAGCCCGGCCGCGCCAATGGGCTTGCTCATAGTTCCGCCCTCAGTCCGCAAAGGTCACGCGGCGCGCCTTTGCGGCATAGCCGTCTTCATCATAGAATACGGCAAAGTATCCGCTTCTGACCCTCTGAATGACTACCTGTCCGGCCAGGTCCCTGCGGCGGCACATATCCGGGGTGTTGCGCAAGGGCTTCTCACTGCCGCGGCCGATGTCGATGAGGCCCTCCCGGTCCTCCCGCTCTCCTTTGGCTCTGGCCTCCTCTTCTGTCATGGGCTCCAGGTGATACCCCGCCCCCAGTTCCTTCAGCTTTTCGTTGATCTCCTCCATCGTGAGCTCACCGGCAGCATACTTCTCCATGATCTCGCTGATTACTTTCTTCTCCATAGGATCATCCTTTCCGCATCGTTGTCGCGGTCTCTGCCTTAATAAGCGGGACCGCTCTTAATAGCGGGAGGAAACACACCGGTTTTTGCCCTTTTTCGTGCAACAAAGCTGTTGGGATATCCCGTCCGGCATAAAAATGGCCGGCCGGACATCTGCCCGGCCGGTCTCTTTACTTCGTATTATCCCTGATAGAATTCCCGGATGTAAGCCTGAACATCTTCCCGGGTCCCGGTGAAGGGGCCGGGGGTCTCCATTTTCAGAGAGACGCAGGCAGTGGCATACAGCAGGGCCTCCTCCATATCCGCGCCCAGCATCCGCATGGCCAGGTAGGAGCCGAAGGTGGTGTCGCCCCGGCCGGTGCGGCCAGACAGGTTCCGGGCCTTGATGGGGCAGGTGCAGTACCGCTCTCCGTCATAGGCCAGGATCTCGCTGTTGTGAGAGATGACGACCTCCTTGGCGCCCCACTCATGGAGCTGCCGGGCAGCAGCTGCCCGGTCTGTCAGACCCGTCAGGATCTCCGCCTCGGCGGCGTCCGTCTTGAGGAAATCCATGTAGGGCAGGTACTTCAGCTTCTTCTCCCAGTCGTGGAAGCACAGGGTTCCGTTCTCATTGTGCCGCAGGAAGCCCTGAGCATCGGCGGACACCAGGCCCATCTGGTGCAGCTTCTCGATCAGTGCGTCGGGGAAGTCGCCGTACAGCAGGCCTGCCAAGTGGTACAGGCGGCAGGGCACATCGGGGATCTCCTCCGGCAGCACAGGGTCGGACTGCGCCGGGCAGGAGGAATTGCGCCGCTCCCGGTCGGCGGTGAAATACTCATTGCGCATCAGAGTGGTCTTTTCGGAAGGCAGCAGCGCCGCATCAGCGGGATCGCCGCCCAGGGGCTCCAGCACATCCCGGTCTGCCGGGTTGGCCTTTACGGCGGCAAAAACCTTGGCGCCCGTGGCTCTGGCGGCAGGGGTGCAGAAGGTGACAGCGCCGCCCACGCAGCGGTCCTCCGCGCCGGTGTAGTCGATGTTCACATCTCGGGTAGCGGGGCCAATGATCATCAGATCGTAGGAATTCATGGAAATATCCTCCCTTTTTCATAACGCTCAAATTTCCCGCACCCTTTCCGGGTGCGGGAAATTTGCGGTTTTTCAGCAATACTGGGTGCCTACGCCGTCCACCATGGCATCATAGGCCCGCTTGACCTTGTCATAGTTCTTGTCACGGTCCAGGACCACACCGCGGCCCACGCCGTCCACGATACGGCCCAGACCGATCTGATCCAGTCTGGCGTCCAGCTCAGCCAGCAGAGTGGGAGCGGAGCCCGGCTCGGTGGAGCGGCCGTCGAAGATGATGTGGAAGTAGACCTGCTCCAGTCCGGCCTCCTTGGCCATCTCGCAGACGGAGATGGGATAGTCGATGCAGCCGTGAGAGGACTTGTAGGTCAGGTAGGCCAGCAGGTGCAGGGCGGTGCCGTTCTTCTTGGCGTGCTCAATGGCCTGCAGGAAGATGGGATTCTTCTTGAAGCTGCCGTCCTTCACAGCAGCGTCCAGGCGGACGTCATCCTGCATGACGCAGCGGCCCGCGCCCAGGTTGGAGTGGCCGGCCTCGGAGTTGCCGGCCTTGCCGGCGCCCAGGCCCACGAACTCGCCGGAGGCGTGGAGCTTGCTCCAGGACTGTTCAGCCAGCAGGGAATCCCAGTAGGGGGTGTCTGCCACATGGATGGCGTCGTTCTCGTCGCCGGAGCCCAGGCCCCAGCCGTCGCAGATGATGAGCAGCATTTTGCGGTCCTTGCCCCAGTCCTTGCCAACAGCCAGGGACTTGCCGTCCATCTCGGCGGGCTGCGGAATGCCCATGACCTCCAGAACCGTGGGGGCAACATCGCCCAGGGAGCCGTCCCGCAGGGTGATGGGAGCCTTGTCGGCGGGATCGATCATGATGAAGGGCACCAGGTTGGTGGTATGGGCGCCGTCGGGTTTGCCGGCAGCGGTGTACAGCTTCTCAATGTTGCCGTGGTCGGCGGTGATGGCCACCACGTAGCCCTTTGCCAGAGCGTCGTTGACGACCTTGTCCAGGTAGCGGCTGACATGGCCGCAGGCCTCGATCTTGGCAGCGGTGTTCTGGGTGTGGCCGATGACGTCGCCGTTGGCGAAGTTGGTGACCACGAAGTCGTACTTGCCCAGAGCATCCATCACCGTATCCGCCACCTTGGGCAGAGACAGCTCAGGCTGCTGGTCAAAATCGATCCCCTTGGGAGAGGGGATGCAGACATCGTCCTCACCGGGGAAGGGGTTGTTTTCACCGCCGTTGAAGAAGAAGGTCACATGGGCGAACTTCTCGCTCTCGGCGCAGTGGAACTGACTCTTGCCGGCCTCGCTGAGGATCTGGGCCAGGGGCTTCACCACCTTGGCGGGAGCGAAGGCGATGGGCAGGTCCTTGAATTTATCATGATACATGGTCATGATGACAAAGTCAAGGTCGTTCAGCTTCCGGCGCTCCACCTTGTCGAAGGGATCGTCGGTGAACATCTCGGTCAGCTCGATCTCACGCTCGCCGCGGCGGCAGCAGAACACCACGGAATCGCCGTCGCTGATCTTGCCCACGGGCTTTCCGTCCTCCACCAGGAGCATAGGTTCCAGATGGTAGTCGTCCTGACCCAGTTCGTATGCTTTCTTGACGGCTTCCGCCAGCTGGGCGCCGCCGCGTTTACTATCAGACATGAAATATACCTCCTATTACAAGTTACTGCCCGTCATCGGGGGCAATCAGCTTATCGACAGCCACCTGACCGCAGGCGGGGAAGATGTCCAGCAGCTGGGGGAAGGTGTAGATCTTGCCGCTGGGCATATTCTCCTCGGTAAGCTTCAGGGGCTTGTTTTTGTTGTACTGGACAGCCACGGTCATGCCGAAGTCCACGGCCTTGGCGCCGACGATGTCGCGGTTGAGGTTGTCGCCGACGTAGCAGCAGTTCTCCGGCTGGGCACCGACTTCCTCCATGGCATAGTAGTAAATGGCAGGACCCGGCTTGCGAACATAGGTGATGGAGGACTGCTGCACGGTCTTGAAGTAGGGCCGCAGGCCGTCGGCATCCAGCCACTCGTCCACCTCGCGCTTGCCCACCAGGTCGCTGATGATGCCCAAGGTGTAGCCACGCTTGCACAGCTCCTTGACGGTCTCGGCGCCACCTTCCACCACGGTACGGCGGCCCTTGGTCTGGCGATACTGGTAGGTCAGCTCGGCGGCGTTCTTCAGGATGCGCTCCCGGTCCATGTCGTAGGCCAGCCAGCGGGTCCAAAGGACCTCCTCGGGAGCCTCGCACATATACTTCAGCGCCCACTCACGGTACTTGTCGTACCGCTTGTCGATCACGTCGTCAAACCACTTGTTGGGATCATCGGTCTCCACACCGCACAGCTCGGCGATCTTGGCCCGGGCTGCGGAAAGATAGGCGGGGTCCTCGTCGATGACGCGGAAGGTACCGCCCAGGTCGATGAAGATGTAACGGATATCAGTATTCATAGTAATGACCTCCATAACGCGGGACGCGTCCGGGTGACCCCGGACGTCCCGTATCGATTCAGTTCAGGGGCGGCAGCAGGTCCAGGATCTCCCGGAAATCCTTGATGATGGCATCAGGGCGGTTCTCCTCGGTGAACTCCACGGCGTGCTTCTTCTCGGGAGACTCGAAGATGATGTTGCAGCCCACGCCGGCTTTCTTGGCACCGGGAATATCCCGCTTGATGTTGTCAGCCACGGACACGCAGTCCGCCAGGTCCACGCCCATTTCCTTGGCGCAGAGCTGATAGATCTCAAAACCGGGCTTGCGCAGATGGCACACAGAGGAGAGAATGACGGAATCGAAGTACTTGTCCAGACCGTCCTCCTCCAGCCAGTCGGGCACCTCGTTCTCACCGATGAGGTTGGAGATGATGCCCAGCTTGTAGCCGCGCTCATGGAGACCCTTGATGACCTCCACACCGCCGTCCACGACGACGCGGCGGCCCTTGGTCTGGCGGTACTGGAAGCTCAGCTCGTGGCAGACCTGCTTGATGCGCTCCTGGTCATAGTCAGGCAGCAGCCACTTGCACCACAGCTCCTCGTCACCGGATTCCTTGTATTCGCCCAGAGCCCACACACGATAGGGCTCATAGCGTTCCTCGATCACCTGGTAGAATTCCTCGTAGGGCATCTCCGTGCCGGCCAGCTCCGCCATTTTCCGGCGGGCGTGCTTCATATAGGGTTCATCCTTCAGCGCGATACGCAGCGTACCGCCCAGATCAAAAAAGACTGCCTTATAACGTTTATTCAGTTCCATGGGATGAAGCCTCCTCTCTTTTAAGTGCGGGCGGGAAAAATATCCAACAATTCGCCCAGATTTTCAATCAGATAGTCACAGGCCTCCCGCTTCTCCTCCACACGGCCCTTCTTGGGATCGTGGATCAGGATCATGCAGCCGAAGCCGGCGGCCCGGGTCCCCTCTACATCCCGGTCGATGTTGTCGCCCACATAGGCGCAGCCGGCCTCGGGGGTGCCGCAGCAGCGGCAGGCCAGATGGTAGATGGCCGGGTCCGGTTTCCGCAGACGCACCTTGGCGGAGAGGATCGTGGTGGTGAAGCAGTGGGAGATGCCCTCCTCGATCATCCAGTTGGTGATCTCCGTCTCGGTGATAGTATTTGCGATGACGCCCAGCTTGTAGCCGCGGCGGTAGAGCTCCCTGACCGTCTCCACTGTGTCGAACCGGGTCAGGCGCTTGCCGTTGGTACCATCCCGCCAAAGGGTGGTCAGTTCCTGGGCATGAGCCGCCACATACTCGGGCTCCACATCCGGCAGCATGATCTGCTGCCAGAACTCGATCTCAGGATAGTCCAGCAAATCGATCTTGGATCTCTCCCGGTACACATCATAGCGGGCCTTCAGCTTGTCGTAAAAGGCCTGGGGATCTTCCTTGCTCCCGGCCAGCTCCGCCAGCTTCCGGCGGCCTTCCGCGATAAACGCGGGGTCCTTGTCAGTCACCCGCAGGGTGCTGCCAATGTCAAAGAAAATGGTTTGAATATTGGAAGCACTCATAATTACATGCTTGCCCGGTCGGGGAACAGATCCAGCAGTTCCCGGATGGCCTTGATGCGGTAATCAGGCTTCACCGTGGGGGCCTTGCCCTCCCGGTCTGCCGTTCCGGCATCCTCATACAGGATCATGCTGCCGTAACCGGCGTCCACGGCACCTTCCACGTCGCGGACCGGGTTGTCGCCCACGTAAGCGCAGTTCTCAGGGACAGAGCCGATGCAGCGGGAGGCCAGCAGATAGATGGCGGGATCGGGCTTCCGCAGGCGTACCTTGGAGGAGAGGATCACGGTCTGGAAGCAGTCGGCCACCTGGTCGTGGCACATCCAGTCGGGGATCTCCGTCTCGGTAATGGTGTTGGCAATGATGCCCAGCTTGTAGCCGCGGCGCTTCAGCTCCAGCAGCGTGTCCTTCACGTCATCGTGAGGCACCCGGCGGCCATCGTGGTCACGCCACAGGCGGGTCAGACGGGCGGCATTGGGTGCGATGACCTCCGCGGGATAATCCGGCAGCAGGTACTGGAGCCACAGCTCCATTTCAGACACATCCAGCAGGACCGTCTTGGCCAGCTTGCGGTAGGCCTTCCAATTCTTGTTCAGCTTCTCAAAAAACACTTCGTGGGACTCGGTGGCACCGACGATCTTCATCAGTTCCCGGTCTGCGGCGGCGGAGAATTCGGCGTCCTCCACCACATAGCGCAGCGTAGCTCCCACATCAAAGAAAATAGTATCGATATTCCGGTTCATGGGGATACCTCCTTGTTTTTTTGAATCAGATCACGTTCTTGCGGTTACTCGCTTTGTACATGCTTTTTTCTGTTTTGGCCGGAGCCTCAGGCCAACCTATGGGAGGCGCTCCGCCAGGTCTGCGCGTTTCTTTCGGGCTGCCGGAATCCGGCGAACACACTTCTGCCGGATCGCCGCCAGGGGTATCCCTCTCCCTGGAAACGGTTCGTGTGTTCTTCGCCGGTCCGGTCTCCCGTCTTTGCTCAAACGTTTCCGCTTTCTACAATTTGAATTTTACTGTATTTTTTGTATGGTGTCAACACAAATTTTGAATTTTTCACTGTTAAATAATCTAAATTTTCTTTGTTTCTATTATTTTTCGGAATTTATTCGGATATTTCCGGAAATTTTCCGTTTGAGCCAAGAGGCATTTTCGATACCCCTCAAGTGGGGTCCTCCCCCCAAAAAACAGCACCGTCTCTTCTGCCAAAAAGGCTATGATCCCCGCAGCTTTTACATATTGAAAACTTTTTTGGGATTTCCTCTTGATTTCTTTGCGAGAAAAAATTACAATATGGTTACGAAAATCGCATCGTAAATTTTCGACGCGGAGGCATACTTATGAAAAACGTCACGATCAAAGATGTAGCGAAAGCCGCCGGTGTCTCCTACTCTACCGTTTCCCGTGCTCTCTCCGGCAGTCCGGAGATCAGTGCAGACACCCGGGAACGTATTCTCCAAGTCTGCAAGGATATGAACTACACCGCCAACACCGTGGCACGGGCCATGGTCATGAAGAGCACCAAACTGCTGGGCCTGATTCTAACCGGGGTCAACAACCCATTCATGTCAGAGCTGGCATACCATATCGACCGTCAGGCCAGAGCCCGTGGCTACAACATCATTCTGTGCAATTCTTCCCGGGATGCCGAGCAGGAGCGGGAGCAGTTCGAGCTGATGATCGGCCGTCAGGTGGACGGCATCATCCTGTGTCCCTCCGGCCCCGAGAGCTACGAGTCCCTGCGTCCTTACCTGTCCCGCCTGCCCACCGTATTCGTGGGTGAAAACCTGCGGGAAGTCCCTGAGAGCTATGTCTCCGTGGACAATGCCCGGGGCGCCTACATCGGCGTGGAATACCTCTATAACCTGGGCCATCGGGATATTCTCTATTTCGGCCGCCGCCGGGGCAGTACCACCCACCAGCTCCGGGCCGACGGCTACGCCGCCGCCTGCCGGGATCTGGGCCTCACGCCCCAATACTGCAACAATACCTTCTCTTTCACGTCCATCAAATACGGCTACCAGTTGGCCAAGCAGCTTTTCGCCCAAGAGCGGCACTACTCCGCCATCTTCGCCGCTACCGACACCAATGCCCTGGGTATCATGCAGGCCGCCGAAGAGAACGGCATTCGCATCCCGGAGGATATCTCCCTGCTGGGCTTCGATAATATCCGGGACAGCGGCCTGCCCCGCATCAACCTGACCACCATCGAACAGCAGAAGAAAATGCTGGCCTCTGTGGCGGTGGACAGCCTGCTGGACAAGATCCAGAACGAGCTGGCCGGCTACACCCACCGTATCCTGACCCCCACCTTGATCGAGCGTGACTCTTGTGCCCCCTATTCTGGGAAATAAACACCTGATAAAGCAGTACCGCCCCGCCGTTTTTCCAAACGGCGGGGCGGTTGTTTTACCGCTGTATGAGAGTTCAGGCGGTCTCTGCTTCCCGCAGCTGCTGCACGATGGGATAGACCTCATAGATATCCTCCACCATGTAGTCCGGCTCAAACTCCCGCCGGATACCGCTGTCCTTTTCGCCCGTCAGCTTGGAGCAGATCTGGATGGCCTTGGCAAAACCGGCCCGCTTGGAACCGATCACGTCCCGGGAAACCGTGTCTCCCACATAAACGCACTCCTCCGGCTCGGACTGCACCTGCCGCAGGGCCACCGTGAAGATGTCGGTGCAGGGCTTCCGGAAGCCGGTGACAGAGGAGAGTGTCACGTCCTGGAAGTAGTCCCGGATGCCGTATTCCTTCAGAATGTCAAACACCTGATAGAGCGCTGCCGTGTTGCTGATGATACCCAGCTTGATGCCCATCTCCTTCAGGCCTTCCAGCATGGGCACCACCCGGGGACGGAGGCGGCGGTGATAGTGGGTCACTTCCCACATGTGGGCGATCTCCTCACAGTGGGGTGCCAGCGTCTCTCTGGGGAAGCCGAAATCCGTCAGCACATAGTCGCACCAAATCTCCACAGGCTTCAGCTCCACATCACAGGAGTCCCGATAGGCCCCGTAGCGCTTCCAGCCTGCATCCACCCGGCGCTTCAACTCCTCCAGATCCACCTGGGGGTCCAGACCGCAGCTCTTCAGGATCTCCGCCAGCTTTTCAACAGCCTCCCGCTCGGAGGCCTCATCCACGAAGATATCCTCCAGAGTGCCTCCCATGTCAAATAAAACAGTCGTAATCATTGTTACCTCCTATCGCCGTCACAGCTTTCCGGAGCTATGACGGTCCCATCCTCATGGATCGTAAAATCCACAGAATTCCAATAATCCGCCTGGTGCCACGGGGCGGAAAACGAATCGGTGAACAGCACACAGGCGCCGGTCCGGCGCAGCAGTTCCACAGCCCCCTGAGAAGGGCGGTCCTTGTGGGGGATGTACTCCGATTTGCAGGAGATCACCGCCCATGTAGGACGGAGCTTCTCCGCCAGTTTTTCCGTCATAGACTTTGCATCTCCGTGATGCGGCACCTTGAAAATATCACAGGGCGTAAGCGCCTCGTTCTCCCACACGCAGCCATAGCAGTCCCCTGCCAGCTCCATGACACGCCCCGCGTAAGTCAGGCGTACCCGCAGAGAGCCGGGGTTTCTGGATTTGGCAGCCCAGTACTTCAGGTCCTCCGGCACGGGAAGGCCCCGGAGCATGTCCCCCCATACCAGCCGCTGGGCAGCGTTTTCCGTCCGGTTGGGACAGATGATATCCACGGACAGCCGGGGTGTCAGAGGAAGCGCCCGAAGGGTTTCGGATACCGTATGCAGCCTGCATCCCATCTCCCGCAGCCGGTCCGCATTCTCAGCCCATTCGTTGAGACATTCAATCAATCCGCGAACGGTCTTTTGCCCGTCAGGCTCCAGGGGAGCACGCTCTCCCGGACCGCCGGGGAAAAAACCGGAATATACGTTGTCAATCATGATCTCCGGCAACAGGTTTCCAAGACCGCCGGAGTGGTCTGTATGCAGGTGGGTGACCACCAGCACGTCCAGATGCGTGATCTTCTTCTCACGCAGATAGTCGATGGTCCGGCATCGCAGGGAATCGGGCACATCTCCCAGTTCCTGCCGTCCGGTGTCCACCATCATGCGGAACACCCGATCTCCCTCCCAATCCTCGATCAGAATGGAGTCGCCGTCCGCCACATTGATAAAATGGATGTTCAGCATCCGTTATCACCGCCGCTGAAGAGATTTTTTCCAGTCCGGCTCATCATCCGGCTTGGGAGGTACATAGTCCCGCCGGAAAAGGTAGTATGTCACCGCCAGTCCCAGGGCCAACGGGATCACGACGAACCAACCGTAAAAGGTCAGCAGAGCCCCGACAGCGCCGGTCCCCCGCAGGTAAATCAGCAGCGTGATCAGACAGGCAGCGGCATACAGTGCCAGCCACAGATAGGTGCCGAACATCAGCCGCTTGTCCGTCAGGACAAAATGCAGCAGTATACTCACCAGCAGTCCTACGATAGCAGCCGCCAGGGATTGGATCAGGTTGCCCCAGAAGACCGGAAGCCCCGCCGTCAGATTATGGAGTCCTTCGATCACAACAAAGAAGGCGGCTCCGTATACCGCCAGCATCACAAAGCTGAGGCAGAAGGTGTATACCAACAATCCGCTTTTGGGCTTTCCGTTCTCCGTCATCCGGAAGGCAGACCAGAAACTGTCCGCCGCCTTGGTGACTTTTTCGTTCCACTCCTTGTCCTGAATGGGGTTGGTGCCTTTGCTCAGCATGGAGTTCCTCCTTTTTAAAAGGGCGGGCAGCCGGCTGGCTGCCCGCCCGGTGCGTGGTTTGATCAGCTGTCAGATATGTATGATCACTTCTTCTGGTTCAGCCAGTAAGTCCACATATCCTGAACGTCGGGATAGATTGCATAGATGGCGTCGATGTCATTGGGACGGGCGCCCAGCTCAGACAGCTTGGCGGGGTTCTTCTTGTCCTCAACGTCGTCACGCAGGGGCCAGTTGCCGACCTTGGTGAAGGGCTTCAGACCACCGCTCTGGCCATCAGCGCCGCCGGTGATGTAGCGGATGAACAGACGGGCACCAGCAGGGCTGTCGGTACCGGCAGCAACGAACAGGGACTCGGTGTTCAGCAGAGCGTTGTAGGGCTTCAGGTCGATGCACCAATCAATGTTGTAACCGGACTCCTCCTGGTTCTCGATCTTGCCGGCAGAAGCCAGGCACAGAGCGGGTTCGTCCTTGGTGGAGTTGTGAACGGCCAGCACCAGCTCGTCGCCGTCGCCGATGAAGGTCATCTCAGCCTGAGTGAAGCGCCACAGGTACTCTACGCCGGCGTTGTTCTCGGGCACCTCGAAGTTGAACTTGGAAGCGTCATAGGTGTACTCCAGATCCTTGCCGTAGACGCGCTTGTAATCGGCCTCCATCTCGTCAGCATGGTTGATGAAGCTGGCGAACAGGGACAGGTAAGCGGACTCCTGACCGATCTCCTTGGTGTACAGGTGGAAACGCTGATTGCCATTCTCGTCCTTCTCAATGATCTGCCACCAGCTGTCGATAGGCTGACCATCGGGGAACGCCTCGGTGTTGTAATACCAGAAAGCCTGAGAAGCGTACAGAGGATAGCTGTACTTCAGGTTGCCCTCTTCGATGTGGGAGCAGATGTCACGGGGATAGAAGGGCTCCAGGATGCCCTGGTTGTACCACTCGTAGAACACGCTGCCGTTGACGTCCTTGGTCTGCAGCACGTCGGCGGTGACGTTGCCGGTCTCATGCTCGATCTGAGCCTTGCTCAGGACCTCGTCGGAGTCCAGGTCGGAAACAACCAGATCCAGGCCGGGATACATCTCTTCGAAGGGCTCCTCGGCCTTCAGCATCTTGGAAGAGGTGGCGTAGATGTTCAGGACCGTGTCCTCCTTCAGCGCCATCTCATACAGCTCGTCGTCGGTCATGTCGCTCCAGTCATCATAATAGGGACCATAGGCCTCAGCGCCGGTCTCAGGGTCATAGCCCAGAGGCAGGTCGGTGGTGGGCTCTGCCGCAGGTTCCTCAGTGGCAGGAGCATCGGGGGTGGTGCTGGGGGTCTCGGCCTTCTTGCCGCAGGACGCAAGGCTGAGAACCATGACAGCAGCCAGCAACAGTGCAAACAGCTTCTTTTTCATCGGGTCTTCTCCTTTCGTTTTGAAAACATTTAGGGAATTCCGCTGGGACATTTATAAACTCGCGATTACATCGCGCGTTTAATGAGACGGGTGGTTTCCTTATTATAAACGTTGATCTTGTTCTGGTCAATGATGGCCCAGACCTGCTGGTCCAGATCGTAGTGGACCTGGCCGATCTCCTTCACCAGGAACTCCTCATCGCCGGCCTTCAGGGTCACGATGGTCTCGGAACCGGCGGGCTGGTTGGCGTAGATGGTGACAGGCAGAGCGCCCTCCACGGGCTCCCGGGAGATTGCAATCTGCTCGGGACGGCAGGCCAGCACGCAGTCGAACTCGCCGCTGGCGGGCTTCTCCTCGTCAGTCAGGGTCTCGGGACCGAAGGTGTGGTTGCCCAGCTCACTCTTGACCACCAGCTGGCCGTTCTTCATCTCGGCCTTGCCGGGGATCAGGTTGATGCGGGGATTGCCGATGAAGTCGGCGGCCTCCAGGTCGATGGGGTTGTTGTACAGCTCCATGGGGGTGGCCACCTGGTTCAGCTCGCCAGCCTTGAACAGAGCGATCTTGGTGGACATGGTCAGAGCCTCGGTCTGGTCATGGGTCACGTAAATGATGGTGGTGCCCAGTTCCTTGTGCAGACGCTGCAGCTCGGCGCGCATGTCGATACGCAGCTTGGCGTCCAGGTTGGACAGGGGCTCATCCAGCAGCAGCAGCTTGGGGCTGGAGGCCACGGCACGGGCGATGGCCACGCGCTGCTGCTGGCCGCCGGACAGCTCGGTGGGATAGCGATCCTTGTACATGTCGATGCGCATCATCTTCAGGGAGTCCATGACGCGGCGATCGATCTCGACTTTGTCCATCTTCTGGATCTTCAGGCCGAAGGCGATGTTTTCATACACGGTCATGTGGGGCCACAGAGCGTAGGACTGGAACACCAGGTTCAGTCCGCGCTTGCTGGGCTCGGCATAGTAGGCCAGGTCGGCGTTGATCATCTCCACGCCGTCGATGGTCATGATACCGTTCTGGGGCTTCTCCAGACCGGAGACCACACGCAGAGTAGTGGTCTTGCCGCAGCCGGAGGGGCCCAGCAGGGTCATGAAGTCGCCATCCTCGATGGTCAGGTTGATGTCCCGCAGCACGTGGTTGCTGCCGTAAAATTTATCAATATGCTTTAATTCAATACGACTCATATCATTCTTTCCTTTCAGTCAAGTACCTAAAGCTCCGGAAATTACCAGCTCTTGCTGATGTCTGCGCCGCCGATCTTGTTGGCCGCGATGTAGCAGAGCAGGATGTAGAACAGCACGACCACGGAGATCGCGTCGGACATCTGGTTGTAGCCCTCCTGAGAGTAGGTGAAGGCCAGATAGGACAGGGTCCGGGTGGTGGGGGTCATCATGATGATGATCAGGTCCAGCTCCTTGGCGATGGAGATGAACACCAGCATGAAGCCGGAGATAAAGCCGTTCTTTGCCAGGGGGATGATAATGGAGGTCATGCGCTTCCAGAAGCTGGCGCCGGCAATGTCGGCGGCCTCTTCCAGTTCCACGCTGATGGACAGCATGTTGGCGGTACCGGAACGGCTGGCGAAGGGGAAGTGCTTGACCACGGAGGTCAGAATGATGAGGGTGAAGGTGCCGTACAGGGAGGGGATCAGGCCGCCCAGGTGAGGACGGGAGAACATGGAGAAGTACATGGTGGAGAACGCCACACCGCTCATCAGGTAGGGCACGAACACCAGCTGCTCGGTGAGATTGCCGTACCACTTGCCGCGGCCGCGGGAGCTGATGTAGCCCAGGAACTGGCCGCAGAAGGCGGTGATGATGGAGGCGATCAGGGACAGGCGGACGGTGTTCCACAGGGACTGCCAGAACTCGTCATGGCGGAAGATGCCGGGATAGTTGGTGTACTTCACGGCGGCGTCCGTCGTGCCGATCCAGTTATACAGGGTCAGGTTCTCGGGACCGTAGCCGGCGCCGGTGGTGATCTGGAAGGTCTCCATGATCAGCACGAAGAAAGGCATCACCATGGCCAGGAACAGGAACACGAACAGGAAGGCCATCATGGGCTTCTTGGCAGCGCCCAGAGGCATCAGGGTGCTGCGGCCGCCCTTGCCGCCCACGGTGGCATAGGACTTGCGGACGCCGATGATGCGCTGGTTGCTCATCAGGATCAGAGCCGCCAGGCCAACCAGAACGATACTCATGGCGTAGCCGACGCCGCGGGGACCCTGGTCGATGAACACGCGCATCTTGGTGGCCAGAGTGTAGTAGCCGATGCGGTTGCCCAGGTTGGCGGCAACGCCGTATGTACCGATGGACTTGGAAACGGTCATGACCAGTGCGGACAGCACGGAGGGCATGATCAGGGGCAGGGTGATATGGCGCAGGATCTGGGCCTTGTTGGCGCCCTGGATCTCACCCATCTCCTCCAGCTCGGAGTTGATGGAGCGGAGCGCGCCGGACACCTGGATATAGGAGAACGCGTAGTAGTGCATGGACATGCACAGGATGATGGCGATGGGCCCGTAGGCCAGCCAGTCGGGGATCGGGATGCCCATGCCGGCCAGGAAGCCGTTGGCGCCGCTGGTGGAGTTGCGGAACACCGCCAGCCAGGCCAGCGCCTTGGTCCAGGAGGGGATCATATAAGGAATGGTGATCAGCAGGCCCAGCACCTTCTTGCCGGGGATGTCGGTACGGATCATCAGCCAGGCCAGCAGGGAACCCAGAGGCACGGAGATCAGGGTGGTCATGGCGCCGCAGAACAGGGAGTGCAGCAGGGGCTCCCACAGCACGGCCTTGCTCATGTTGCTGGCGATCATGTATTTCCAATAGTAAAGGGTAAAGTCACCCACATGTGCGCCGGGGTTGCGCCGAAGCTCGGACTGAGCCAGTGTAAAGGTGGACTTCACCATGGTCAGCAGAGGGATCACGATCAGGCAAAACAGCACGACCAGGCTGACCAGTACGATCATGTTGAACGGGTTCTTGACCACGTTCAGAATTTGGTTTTTGAGCCGCGTCTTACTAAATGGACGGCGTTCTTTCTTCCTTTTCAAAGCTGCGCTCCTTTCTTAAATGCGGGTCTTGCAAAAGTCACCGCAGCCGCCGTGGGATACTTCGGCCGCCGCGGGTATTTTTTCCACTTCTCATCCCTGCCTTTCGACGAACACGTTTCCGCAATCTGATCTTGTTCCGATTATAGCAAAGTTGTAAAAACTAGTCAATTCATTCGCCGGCAAAAGTCACTAATTTGACGTTTTATATATAGTTCTCAGGGAACAAATGAGCATATTTCACAAGTATTTCTGTATCCTTCGGGAGTTTTCCGAATGCAATTTTCGTATTTATTGCAATTTTTTCCGAAACTTTTCGCAAAGCAGTCTCATTCTCCGTTCTTTGCCATGATACAACACTGAGCCGTCTCCCTGCCACCCGTGTCATGTAAGAAGCATGCAAAAAATCCGAAAAGCCCTTCATCACTTCCACTCTCTCTGCGCGCTTTCTTTTTTTACGGCCGCCTCTGTTTTTGAGCGCAAACGTTTTCCGTTGTGCAGTATCGTTGGCTCTACAGATCAATTGCAATAATCCCTAATTTTTCTGTTCATTTTTATCTAATTCGTCCAAAAATGCAAGAAAAATATAAAAAGGTTGACAAAGGTCCCCTATTTGATATATATTTTTTTCGAAAACATTTGCGCTCTGTTTTTCACTATATGAAGACAGAGACGTTCTGAGAAGGAGGACGATGGAGATGCACAAGATCGAAACGCATCTGCACACCAAGATCGTCAGCAAGTGCGGCTGGCTGAGTCCCGAGGAACTGATTGCCGGCTACAAGGCCGCCGGGTATGACGCTATCGTGGTGACGGATCACTATAACCGCACCACCTTTGAATATCTGGGAATCGATACCCGGGCCCCCGGCGACAAGGTAGGTGCTTTCCTGGATGGCTACCGCCGCATGGCGGAGCTGGGCGAGCGGGAAGGCATCCGCGTGTTCAAGGGTGCGGAGCTCCGCTTTGACGAGAGCGAGAACGACTATCTGCTCTACGGCTACGCCGATGAACTGCTGGAGGACCCCGAGGCGCTGTTCCGTATGGGCATTGCCGCTTTCTCCCCCATCGCCCGCGGTCAGGGCGCCCTGCTGGTGCAGGCTCATCCCTACCGCAAAAAGTGCACCCCCGCTATCGCCTGCTACCTGGACGGCGTGGAGGTCCGGAACCAGAATCCCCGCCATGCCAACTTCAACGAGCGTGCCGTGGAGTACGCCCAGCAGTATGGCCTGCTGGGTCTGGCCGGCTCCGACTGCCACCGGACCGAGGACATCGCCACCACCGGTATTCTGTCTGCTGAGCTGCCTGGAGACTCCTTTGGCATGGCACGGCTGATCCGTTCCCGCAATTACACCTTGATTGGTGATTAACTCTTTTCTCCACACACTTACCCCCAAAGTTCACACCCGGAGCGATGAATGCCGCTCCGGGTGTAAACTTTTTGTATACAAATCCGATTTTGTCTGTCAATTGTCGAAAAAAGAGGTATACTAACGCTGTAAAAACAACGCTGTGGGAGGATATATATGAATGCTGACATGCTGCTTCAGGAAGCGGAGCAAATCCGGGACCATGTTCTGCGGGAACGGCGGGCCCTGCACCAGATGCCCGGCACCGGCTTTGATATTGACGACACCCTGTCCTTCGTCCGGCAGGAGCTGACGGAAATGGGTCTCCAGCCCACAGACTGCGGCCGGGCAGGACTTACAGCCCTGGTGGGCGGGAAGCGCCCGGGAAAAGTATTCCTGCTGCGGGCGGACATGGACGCCCTGCCTATCCGGGAGGAGGCGGACGTGGACTTCGCCTCCCGAAATGGCAGGATGCACGCCTGCGGCCACGACCTGCACACCGCCATGCTGCTGGGGGCCGCCCGGCTGCTGAAGGCCCACGAGGACGAGATCGACGGCACGGTGAAGCTGATGTTCCAACCCGCCGAGGAGATCTTTGAGGGCTCCCACAGCATGATCCAAGCGGGCCTGCTGGAAAACCCGAAGGTGGACGCCGCCCTGATGATCCATGTCATGGCAGGGATGCCCTTCCCGGCAGGCACCGTGGTGGTCTCCGCTCCCGGCGTCAGCGCCCCGGCGGCAGACTACTTTGACATCAGGGTCCAGGGCAAGGGTTGCCACGGCTCCATGCCCAACACCGGCGTGGACCCCCTGACCGCCGCCGCCCACATTTTGATTGCTCTCCAGGAGCTCCACGCCCGGGAACTGGCTATGGACGACCGGGCAGTGCTGACCATCGGCACCATGAACGCCGGCACCGCCGCCAACGTCATCCCGGACACCGTCACCATGGGCGGCAGTCTCCGCACCTTTGACGAGGAGACCCGGACCTTCCTGAAGCAGCGGATGACAGAGATCGCCCAGTGTACCGCCAGGGCCTTCCGGGCGGAGGCAGAGGTCACCTTCGGCAGCGGCTGCCCCACCCTGGTCAACGACAAGGACCTGTCCGCCTGCTGCGGGCAGTATATGAAAGAACTGCTGGGTCCGGGAAAGGCCTTTTCCGTGGCGGAGCTCAATGCCATGGGCGGCGGCAGCTCCTCCAAGACCGCCGGGTCCGAGGACTTCGCCTATGTCAGTCAGGAGGTACCCTCCCTTATGCTGGCCCTGGCCGCCGGACAGCCGGAAAAGGGCTACTGCTATCCCCAGCACCACCCCATGGCAAAATTCGATGAAAGCGTCCTCCCCGGCGGCAGCGCCGTCTACGCCTGGGCCGCCCTCCGCTGGCTCCAGGACCACAAGGCATGATCTTTAATATAAAAAGCAAGACGCAGAGAAAGCCTCTGCGTCTTGCTTTTTATATGCGATTGGAACAGGTCCGTGTAAAAAATGCTGCCTTTTCACGGCGCTGAGCACCAGTCCCGGACCGCAGTTCCCTCAAATCAGCTGCTGTTCGTTGATCATCAGCTTGAACTGCAGCCCCAGCTTCTCCGCCGCCTTGCGGCAGAGAAGCATCCGCCCCATGAAGATCTCAAAGTAGTCCATGACGGAACCATACTTGGTGTCCACGGACAGCTTCAGCTTGATCAGGGTATGCTCTCCATTGATTTTCAGCTGGGATTCCTTCACCGAATAGTTCACCCGGTCGTGAATGTCAAAGGTGGAGGGATCCTGATTCCGGACCCGGCTGCGGCGGACATCGGATTTGTCCGCCAAAATCAGCGCCGCTGCCACGGCGTTCACCGGCTGGCCGGTGCCCTCGTCGTGGTTGCCGATGGCGGTGACGATGGTGGCGATCTCCGCCGGATCGCAGTCCAGATTGTCCAGAATGCGGAAGGCCATGACGGCGCCGGACTGGGAGTGGTCGATGCGGTTCACCAGATTTCCGATGTCGTGAAGGAATCCGGCGATCTTTGCCAGCTCCACCGTCCGCTCCGGGTAGCCCAGGGTCCGCAGGATATACCCCGCATTCTCCGCCACTACCGTCACGTGGGCAAAGCTGTGCTCTGTAAAGCCCAGGGCGATGAGGGACTCATCCGCCCGCTGGATATAGGTGCGGATGGCTTCATTGTTTTTCACCTCTTCAAAGGTCAGCAATACCGGTCTCTCCTTTCAGTGGAAGAGCGGCACTGCCGCCTCCCTGTTTTCATGATTCGACGGATGCACACCTGCAGGGGCATAGCCGGCGCCGCTGCACATGGTGCGCCGTTACAATAATAGTATACTTGCTTTTCAGTTCTGCCGCAAGGTCTTTGATTTCGGATGTAAAAATAGGCCGGGTTCTGTAAGACGGCAAACTCTTTTTTCATGGCGGCATTTTCCTTTTCAGATGTCCGCTGCTTAGTACCGCAGTTCTAGTATAAACAGCCTGCCGCAAAATCCATCACCATGCTATTGTAAAGTATGTGTAAACATGAAAAAGCCGGGGCCGCGAAAGCGGCCCCGGCAAAGAACGGTGTCTGTTCAGTTTACAGCACGGGAGACTGGCGCTCCTCGTCCTTCAGTCCGTGCTTCTCGGCGTAGCCGGTGAGCATCAGGGTCAGGGCGCCGTCGCCGGTGACGTTGCAGGCGGTGCCGAAGCTGTCCTGCAGGGCGAAGATGGCCAGCATCAGGGCAGTGCCCGCGTTGTCAAACAGCAGGATACCGGTGATGAGGCCCAGGGAAGCCATGACGGTACCGCCGGGGACGCCGGGGGCGCCGATGGCGAAGATGCCCAGCAGCAGGCAGAACAGGACCATGGTGCCCACAGAGGGGATGGAGCCGTACAGGATCTTGGAGATGGTCATAACGAAGAACACCTCCGTCAGCACGGAGCCGCACAGGTGGATGTTGGCGAACAGGGGTACGCCGAAGCTGACCATGTCATGGCGCAGCACCTTACTCTTCCGGGCGCAGTCCAGCGCCACAGCCAGGGTGGCAGCGGAGGACATGGTGCCCACGGCGGTCAGGTAGGCGGGGCCGTAGTGGCGCAGGACCTCCCAGGGGTTCTTGCCGGAGTAGGCGCCGGCCAGCAGGTACAGCACCGCCAGCCAGATGTAATGGCCCAGCATGACGATGATGATGATCTGCAGGAAGGCGGGAAGCTGGCGGGTGATCATGCCCTCATAGCTCAGGTTGCAGAAGGTGGCGGCGATATAGAAGGGCAGCACGGGGATGATGATCTTCTTGACGATGTCCAGCACGATGTTCTGGAACTCCGCCAGCAAACCGATGAACCGCTCGGACTTGGTCCAGGTGGCCGCCAGGCCGATCAGCACAGACAGCACCAGGGCGCTCATAACGGGCATGATCTGGGGGATGTTCAGCTCGAACACCACGCCGGGCAGCTCCCGCAGGCCCGCCACGCTGGTGTCGATGGACAGGTGGGGGATCAGGGCATAGCCCGCAGCAGTGGACATAAAGGCGGCGCAGATTGAGGAGACATAGGCGATGACCACCGCCACGCCCAGCAGGCGGGAAGCATTGGCGCCCAGCTTGGTGATGGACGGCGCAATGAAGCCGATGATGATAAGGGGCACGCAGAATGTGATGAGCTGGCCCATGATGTACTGCAGGGTGACAATGACTTTCATCACGCTCTCAGGGAACACCAGACCGCAGAGGATGCCCACCGCGATGCCCAGAAGCAGGCGGAAGGGCAGGCTGCCAAACAGTTTTTTCATAATGACCTCCTAAGAAAATTCACATCCGCCCGAAAGCGGCGTTCACAAGGGGCACACACATCGCCCCTTTTGTGTTTATCCTACCTGATTGCTTCGGGAAAGTCAACGTGCGTCTGTCCCCTTTTTCAAGGAAACTTGATATTTTTTCAAGGGATTAAATCGTTTTCTTTGATATTCTGTGATTCTTATTGACAAGAAAATGCGTATTCTGCTATCATCGTGTCAGATGGGCTTCTCCGCAGGCCCCCATGGTTCGTTATGGAAAACTCTTGATAAAAATACGGAAGGAGCTTGTTCCTTATGGAAAAGCAGGTCAAACGGATTGGCGTTCTCACCAGCGGCGGCGATGCCCCGGGCATGAATGCCGCAGTCCGTGCCGTGGTCCGCACCGCCGTCAGCCAGGGTATTGAGTGTGTGGGCATCCGCCGGGGCTGGAACGGCCTCATCAACAGCGACTTCGTCCCCCTGAACGCCTCCAGCGTCAGCCACATCATCAACAAGGGCGGCACCATGCTCTATACCGCCCGCAGCCTGGAATTCATGGATCGTCCCGGCCGGGACAAGGCTCTGGCCACCTGTCGGCTGCTGGGTCTGGACGGCATCGTGGCCATCGGCGGCGACGGCACCTTCCGGGGTGCCCTTGCTCTCAGCCGCCAGGCGGCCGAGGCGGGCCTCACCCTACAGACGGTGGGCATCCCCGCCACCATCGACAACGACATCGGCTGTTCCCATTACACCATCGGTTTTGACACCGCCTGCAACACCGCCATCGAGTGTATCGACAAGCTGCGGGACACCATGCAGTCCCACGAGCGCTGCTCCGTGGTGGAAGTCATGGGCCGTCATGCCGGCTATCTGGCCCTGTACGTGGGCATCTCTGTAGGCGCCACCGCTGTTCTGATCCCGGAGCGTCCTCTGGATTTTGACCAGGACATCGTGGAAAAGATCCGCCGGGCCCGCCTGGCCGGCAGCACCCACTACATGATCGTGGTGGCCGAGGGCGCCGGCAGCGCCGTGGATATCGCCAAACGCATCCACGAAGAGGTTGGCATCGACCCCCGCGTCACCGTGCTGGGCCACATCCAGCGGGGCGGCTCCCCCTCGGCCCGGGACCGGGAGACTGCCAGCCGCATGGGCTACCGCGCTGTCATGTCCCTGATGGAGGGCCGGGGCAACCGGGTGGTAGTCACCCGGGACGGCAGCATCACAGACATGGACATGGAGGAGGCTCTGCAGATGGTGAAGCCCTTCCCCATGGAGCGCTATCAGATTCTGGGTGCCCTGTCCATTACCCGGGACTGATCCATACAGCATACGTTTCCCATCACCAAACCCACCAAAAACCGCCTTCGGCATCAGGCCGAAGGCGGTTTTCCATATTGATCCCAAAGCCACAGGGCCACGCCGCCCAGCCAGCAGGCCAGCATGTCCCATGGGTCCCCCACGGAGCGGGGCAGATACAAGGGTGTGACCATCTCCCAGAACAGGCCGCAGCCCAGCAGGAACAGCGCCACGGCGGCAAACCGCCGCAGGGGCGGGCGGCCTGTCAGAGCCAACAGACCGTTGACCACGCACAGCATCAGCGCCCCCGCCAGAAAGTCCGCACCGTGCCAAGCCAGCAGGCGGTGCAGCGGCCCCGTGGTGGCCGGAATGAAGCACAGACGGTTCAGGATATACAAAGCGGCGATGATGGCCGCGGGCGGGATGTACCGTCTCATTTCAGAACACCGACAGCAGGAGCAGCGCAAGAATGACCCCCACTGCCACCGCCAGCACTGTGCCGCCGAAGCCCATGGGCTCCTTATTCGGCTTTACAGCCGGCAGCTCCATGGCCCTGCGTTTGATCGCAAGCATGTCGTCTGACTCTCCGCAGTCCTCCACGATCTTCAGGCGGAACAGGTCCTGATTCAGATGGCTGGCAAGCCACTGCACAGCCGTATCACTCAGTCCCCGCCGCAGCAGCGTATAGGTGCCGTATTCACTCATCTGCTTGCAGCAGGTATTGGCATATCCCTGACTGAAACCACAGTATTGCATCAATTCCGCGGCTCTCCGGTCGTTATCCACCGTCCCCACAACGCCCTCTGTGACCAACGCATAGCCGGGACCTCTGGGCGGCTGGGTCGGCATGGGATACCCGCAGCCGGGACAAATGCTCCCCTCCACCGCTCTCTTGCAGATCGGACACTCCTTCGGCGGCTCATAAGGCGGCTCCGCCGGCGCCGCAGGCTCGCCCTCCTCCGGCTCCTTGCCCAATATAATGTAATCCGCCGAGACGTTCAGCGCCCGGCAGAGCTTTGCCACGGTGACGGCGTCCGGCACAGTCTGACCGGATTCCCATTTGCTGACCGCCTGGCGGCTGACGCCCACCAGTTCTCCCAGCTGCTCCTGGGTCAGGCCCATGGCCTTGCGGACCACGGCGATCCGCTCGTTCAGTTCCATCGGCGTCCCTCCTTTTCCTCCATCATACCCGAGACACCGCCGGTTGACAAGCGGCCCAAGCTGTCATTTTGTCAACCGGCTGTTGACAGCGGCCAATTTCACCCCATATCCGCCCGCAGCAGCTCTATGTCCCCCGTCACCCACAGCAGGCGGGCGGACACCAGGGCGTCCGCTGTGAACACCAGCAGGCACAACCAGGTGACCTCCCCCGGCACCCGGGCCGCCAGGGCCTCCACCCCCGGCTGGACCCACCGCACCGCCAGAGCCGTCAGCACCCCCCAGGCCGCCGTGAAGGGCAGGCACACCCGCCCGCGCAGATTGCCCCACACCCGGGAGTAGTCCCAGAACCGCACATGGAGGAAGGTCTCATAGGCCCAGTGGACCGCGTATTCCACCGCCGTTGCCGCTAGGCCGCCCCACGCCACCAGCCAAATCCCTTCTTTACATATGGGTGGCAGGGCCAGCACTGCCAGCATCCCCAGGCCGTACACCGGACACAGGGGCAGCAGCAAAAAGCACTTGCGCCCCTGCTGTTGTGCACGGGTCACCTTGGCGAACGCCTTTTCCAGCAAATAACCCAGAAAGCTGTAGATCCAAAAAAACCAGAGCCACATCCCCATCCCTCCCGTCACAGTGTTCCCCGGAGAAAACCTTTGATTCCCGGTTGCGCGGGAAAGTGTTTCGTGGTAGCATGGTCCTATCAAAATTGCGGGAGGTGCGCCATGGCGGACAGCTGGGAAGCGCTGAAACAGGAATGTATGGCCTGCCGGGGCTGCGCCCTGGCGGAGACCCGGACCAACGTGGTTTTTGGAGACGGTGCGGAAGATGCCAAGCTGTTGTTCATCGGAGAAGGCCCCGGCCAGCATGAGGATGAGCAGGGCATACCCTTTGTGGGCAAAGCGGGCCAGCTGCTGGACGACATGCTGGAGATCATCGGCCTGGATCGCACCAAGGTCTACATCGCCAATGTTGTCAAATGCCGCCCGCCCCAGAACCGGGATCCCCTGAACGTGGAGCAGGACGCCTGCATCGGCTTCCTCCGCCGCCAGACGGCCCTGCTGCGGCCCAAGATCATCGTGTGTCTCGGACGCATCGCCGCCAAGGCCATCATCAAGGAGGACTTCAAGATCACCAGTGAGCACGGCCAGTGGTTCCAGCGGGGCGGCGTGCAGATGACCGCCATCTATCACCCGGCAGCGCTGCTGCGGGATGTGAGCAAGCGGCCTGAGACCTTCGAGGACCTGAAGGCCATCCAGGCCAAGTTCCGGGAGCTTTGTGAATAAAATACCGCAAAAGTCCAGCGGGCACGAAGCCCCCGCTGGACTTTTCATGTTTATGGAAATTGACCATTGACAGTCCGGTCCTCCTGCTGTATCCTCAAACGCAGAATTTGACAAGGAGGTCTCTGCCATGACCACTGCCACTGCTTCCTCCCGCCTGCGCACCCGGGACCTGACCTACATCGCCCTGTTCGCGGTGCTGATGGCGGTCTGCGCCTGGATCACCATTCCCATGACAGTGCCCTTTACCCTGCAGATCTTTGCCGTGTTCGCGGCGCTGGCGACCCTGGGAGGCCGCCGGGGCACCTACGCCGTGGCAGTCTATCTGCTGCTGGGTGCCGTGGGCCTGCCGGTGGGTGCCGGCTTCCAGGGCGGCCTAGGCTGGCTGCTGGGCACCACCGGCGGTTATATCGTGGGCTTCCTTTGCATCGCTCTGATCTACTGGCTGATAACCGCGAAGCTGGGAGAGTCTCTCCCGGTCAAAGCCGTGGCCTGTGTGCTGGGCCTGCTGGTCTGCTACGTGTTCGGAACGATCTGGTTCATGGTGGTCTACGCCCGGACCACCGGCCCTGTTGGCGTCATGACCGCCCTGGGCTGGTGCGTGTTCCCCTATGTGGTCCCGGACCTTTTGAAGCTGGTGCTGGCGGTGACGCTGAGCCAGCGGGTCAAGGGCTTCCTGCGGTAATACAGGCAATCAAAACTCCCCGTCCGATCGGACGGGGAGTTTTTCGCTGTCAAGTCCTTCAAAAGGTCAGCCGCATGTCGTACCAGACCACGCCGCCATGTACGGATTCCGACACGCCCTCATTCACAAAACCCAGCTTGCCATAGTAGTGGATCAGCTTGTCCTTGCAGGTTAGGACACAGCCCTTGCGGCCCTGGGCTTTGGCGTCGGCGATGACCTGGCGCAGGACCTGCTCCGCCAGCCCCTGCCGCCGGTGAGAGGGCAGGGTGTTGACGCCGAAGATCATCTGCCAGGCGCCGTGTTCATCATGGAAGGAGGCATCGCTGTACATTTCGTCCCGGAGGGTGGGTTCGTCGGTCACCAGCCCGTCCACAAAGGACACAATGGCGCCGTTCTCATCCTCCAGGAGCCAGAAATGATTCGGGTAGACCGCCAGACGGGCTCTAAAATCCGCCTCCGTAGCGGCCTCCGCCGCCGGGAAGCAGGCGGCCTCCACCGCGGTAATGGCGGCCAGGTCCGCCATGGTAGCTGTGCGAATGTGCATGGAAAATGCGCTCCTTATTTCAGATATTGGTACACCAGCAGCAGTCGCGCCGTGGCGTTGGTCATGTTCTCAAAGCGGTAGGGCTGGTCCGCCGCAAACCGGATGGCGTCCCGCTCCAGCAGGCGGAAGCTCTGGCCCTCCGCCATCAGGCTCACGGTTCCGGACATAGCGGTCACATAGCACACGCAGCCGGGCACCGAGGGCTCCGGTTCATACCGGGCGCTGATGTACAGGTCCAGGAACCGGCTCTCCAGCCGGGTGACCTCGTCATAGGGAAAATTCTCCCGCAGGACCGCCTTACCGCCGTCCAGACGGGTGGGCTTGGTCTTGACCTCCGGATACTCCGCCAGGGTGACAAAGTCATCGTTTTCCAGCAGGACCTCGGCAGGCACCTTCAGAGCCATCGCCAGCTTGCCCAGAATGGCCACGGAGGGATTGGCCTCCCCCCGCTCGATCTGCCCCAGCATACTGCGGGACACGCCGGCCTCCGCCGCCAGCCGCTCCATGCTGAGCTTCTTGCTCTTCCGTATGCGCTTGATGTTCTCCGCCACGGCCCGGTTCAGTTCCATGCCAGCCATCCCCCTGCTAAAAAGCCAATATATTGACAAATTCTTTTCTTATAGTAAGGGAACTGACAGGATTTGTCAAGGCCATGGGATTGTTTTCCGCCCCGGAAGCTGATACAATGGAGCCATTCAAATACGGGAGGGACGCACATGGCGGACATCATCGACTTCGGCGCATACCGGGACCCGGCGGACATGAACAAGGCGGAGCTGCGGGCCTATCTGGAACTTCTGCGCCGTCAGATCGCAGAGCTGGACGAGGCGGAACCGGCGGACATGGAAAGCGAAGAATATGAAGACTGGGGCCAGCGCCACGAGGACCTGGAGGACCTGGTGGACGATGTGCTGGACCGCCTGGAGGAATTGGAATAAACAACGCGGGAGCCTGATGGCTCCCGCGTCTGCTATTTGTTTCAGATCCGCTTCCAGGTGGCGCCGCCCTTGACATCGACGATCTCGATGCCCTGGGCCTTCAGCTCGTCGCGGATGCGGTCCGCCTCCGCGAAGTTCTTGGCCTTCTTGGCCTCGTACCGCTGCATCACCAGGGCGTCGATGGCAGGGTTGCCCTCGCCGGTGACGATATATACGCCGTCATGCTGTGCGATTACCTGAGCTGGCTTGGCGTTCCGAAATGCTGCCGCCGCTTCCAGCAGATTCAGGCTCAGCACCTGGTCGAAGTCCCCGATCAGGGCCAGCTTGGTGGCGTCGTTGGTCTTGGCCTTCAGCACGTCGAAGATGGCCGTCACACCCATGGAGGTGTTCAGGTCGTTGCCCATGGTCTGGACAAACTTGGCCTTGTACGCGTCGAACACCGCCTGGTCCACCGTCCCGTCATTGGGGTCCAGCGCGGCGATCTTCTTTTGCAGCTTCACATAAGCTCCTGCGGCATTGTCCAGATTCTCCCAGGTGAACACCAAGGCCTTGCGGTAGTGGCTCTGGAGGCAGAAATAACGGTAGGCCAGGGGATCGTATCCCTTCTCCTGCAGCAGGGAGACCGTCAGGAACTCACCCTTGGACTTGGACATCTTGCCGTCGTTGGTGTTCAGGTGGGCCACATGGAACCACTGGGGGCACCAGGGATGACCCAGGTAGCTCTCGGACTGGGCGATCTCGTTGGTGTGGTGGGGGAAGGCGTTGTCCACGCCGCCGCAGTGGAGGTCCAGATACTCGCCGTTGTACTTCAGGGAGATGCAGGAGCACTCAATGTGCCAGCCGGGATAGCCCACGCCCCAGGGGGAATCCCACTTCAGGGCCTGATCCTCAAACTTGGACTTGGTGAACCACAGCACGAAGTCGTTCTTGTTGCGCTTGTTGGTGTCCTCCTCCACGCCCTCCCGGACGCCCACAGCCAAATCTTCCTCATCGTGGTCGTTGAACACATAGTACCGGGGGAGCTTGGAAGTATCGAAATAGACGTTTCCGCCGGCCAGATAGGCATAGCCCTTCTCCAACAGGCCGCTGACCATCTGGACGAACTCGGGGATCAGGCCGGTGGCGGGCTGCACCACATCGGGGGTCTTGATATTCAGCTTGCGGCAGTCGTCGAAGAAGGCGTCCGTGTAATACTGGGCGATCTCCATGACGGTCTTGTGCTCCCGCCGGGCGCCCTTGAGCATCTTATCCTCGCCCTCGTCGGCATCGGAGGTCAGGTGGCCCACGTCGGTGATATTCATGACGCGGTTCACGTCATAGCCCGCGTAGCGCAGGTACTTCTCCAGCACGTCCTCCATGATATAGCTGCGGAGGTTGCCGATGTGGGCGAAGTGATAGACGGTGGGTCCGCAGGTGTACATCTCCACATGGTTGGGGGTATGGGTCTTGAATTCTTCCTTCTTATGGGTCGCTGAATTGTACAGATACATTTCAGGCAGTCTCCTTCCGTTTATTCGGTTCTTTCAGTTCCTTCAGTTCCTTTTCCAGTTCCTCGATACGCTGGGCCATCGCCATCAGCTCATCCACCACAGGATCGGCCACGTGGATCTGATCCACATCATCCGCGTAGTAGACCGGCTTGCCGTTCACCCGCACCACGCGGGCAGGCACACCCACAGCGGTACAGCCGGGGGGCACCTCTCCCAGCACCACGGCGCCGGCCGCAATGCGGGCGTTGTCCCCCACGGTGAAGGGGCCCAGCACCTTGGCGCCGGAGCCAACCAACACGTTGTTGCCCAGGGTAGGATGGCGCTTTCCTTTATCCTTACCAGTGCCGCCCAGGGTCACGCCCTGATAGAGCAGGCAGTCGTCGCCGATCTCCGTGGTCTCGCCGATGATGATGCCCATGCCGTGGTCAATGACCAGCCGGTGGCCGATGGTGGCGCCGGGGTGAATCTCAATGCCGGTCCAGAAGCGGCTCCACTGGGAGACGCACCGGGCCAGGAAAAAGCGGTGGTGCCCATACAGCCAATGTGCCAGTCGATGGTAGAGGACAGCATGGACGCCGGGATAGAGGAGAAAAATCTCCAGCTTGCTGCGGGCCGCGGGGTCGCGGCGCTGGTAGGCGGCCAGCAGGCCGCCCAGACGGGTCACTCGTTTTGCCATAAAAATAAGCTCCTTGTGTCGGTCGGGAGGAAAAAGAAATCGCCTCCCGTACCAAAGTACGAGAGGCGACGAATCGCGGTTCCACTCTCTTTTATCACTCAAGGAAGGCCATTGACGCAGGCCACTCGGAGGGCTTCCACATCCCCCGCGCTCCTGGGCGCACTTCGCAGTTCCCTCCGCAGGCACGCTTGCAGCCGGTGACGCGCCCTCTCTGTCCTTTGGGTAAACTGGTACTCTTCCCAATCATCACGCTATTTAAGATACCTTAGTATATTAGCAGGATTCGCCGGGGGTGTCAAGAGCGTTTTCCTGTCCATGCTCTCCGGCCACCGGTTCATTCTGCCGGCCAGAGGATATCCTTGGCGATGGGCGTATAGAACAGCCGCTCCACCTCGCTGCGGTCACGGGTCTGCCCCAAAATCCACATCAGCTTGGCCACCACCGCCTCGGTGGTCATGTCGTAGGCCTCCAGTACGTTCAGTTGGTTTTTCAAGGCATGCCCCACGTGGTATACGCCCACGTCACTGCCCTCGTTGGCCACCTGGGTGGTCAGCACGATCACCCGCCCCGCATCCATCCACTGACGGACGCAGTCGTAAAACCCACCGCTCTCCGGCAGGCCGCCCACGCCGAAGCTCTCGATGATGAGGGCATCGTTCCGCTCCAGCAGGAAGTCCGCCTGGGCCCGGTCCGCGCCGGGAATCAGCTTCATGAGGGCCACCTTGGTGTCCAGCTTGTCATAGAACAGCGGATACGCGCCGCAGTCCTGGCGGATATAGCGCAGCAGGACCCCGTCCCGCAGGACGCCCAGGTGGGGGTAGTTGATGCTGGAAAAGGCCTGGAAGCTCTTGGAGCGGGTCTTTCTGGCCCGGGTCCCCAGGATCACCTGGTTGTTGAAGACGATGGAGACTCCCGGCAGGTCCTCCGCCGCGCACCGGAAGGCATCCAGCAGATTGATCTTGGAGTCCGTGGAGTCAAAGCCGATGGGCTTCTGGGCGCCGGTGAGGATGATAGGCTTGGGACTGCCCTGCACCAGATAGCTGAGAGCCGCCGCCGTATAGGCCATGGTGTCCGTGCCGTGGGTCACCACAAAGCCGTGGTAGGCCCCGAAGTGTTCCCGGATGCACCGGGCGATCATCTGCCAGTGCCTGGGCTCCATGTTGGTGCTGTCCAGATTCAGAAGCTGGACACAGTCCACGTCGCAGATCTCCGAAATGGCCGGGATGTGGGCCAGCAGCTGCTCCGTGGTCAGCTCCGGGGCCAGGCCGTTGGCGGTCACATCCGACGCGATGGTGCCGCCGGTGCCGATCAGCAAGACTTTTTTCATATCGTTACCCCAAATCTCTGTGGTCCAGGGCCGCCAGCCCGAAGCGGGCCGCCCGGGTGACGGTCTCCCGTTCCTCCTCCGTGGCGGCGGCCTTCCATTTGGCCCGCAGCTCCCGCAGGAACAATCCCCGAAGGGAGTCCTCGTCCTCCCGCTTCCAGACGTCCTCCGCCATACAGGTGTGGTCCCGGATATCCAGGGCATAGAACCGGTCCGCCAGGGCCTCCTGCAGCGCCTGAGCATTCACGCCGCCCTCCCCGGTCTCGCCGGTGAGAAGAATGCGGTACAGATGCTGGGCCGTGCCCGGCGGCAGGGCCGCCTCCAGGGCGGCGCGGGGGTCCTTCCCCGTCACGTCCACCTCTAAAATCTCATAGCAGTGGCGGGCAAATGGCACAAATTGCAGGGACACGGTCCCGTTTTCCAGGATACCCTGGTAAAAGCCCTTCTCCCCCAGCTCGTCAAAGCCCCGGCCCTCCGGACAGCCCGGCCAGGCGCAGAGGGTCCCGCCGCAGCGGAAGGGCTCTGTCCGCTTGTGGATGTGGCCCAGGGCCAGATAGGTCAGGCCGCTGGCGGCGATCTCCTCCCGGCGGATGGGGCCATAGCGGTCCTCCGCCGGGTCCACCTCCCCGTGCAGCAGGCCGAAGTGGGTCCTGCCGTCCTCCGGAACGGTGAAGCCCGCAAGAACGTGCTCCGCCTGCTGGTCGCCGGTGAAGGCGGCACCGTGGATGGTCAGGTTCCAGTCGGGAAGGTCCACCGCCATCAGGCGGTTTTCCCGGAAGATGGTCACGTTCTCCGGCCAGTCCACCGTCAGCCAGGGGCTGCCGGGGCCGTACCAGTCGTGGTTGCCGGGGGCGATGAACACCCTGGCCCGCATCTGCCCGAAGGCCTGGGCCAGCTGCTCCCCGGTCTCCCGGAAGGCGTTGCTGCTGTCGAACAGGTCTCCCGCCAGCAGCACCAGGTCGATGTTCTGTTGGTTGACGTAATTCGCCAGTCGGAAGGCCAGTTCCCGGCTCTCCCGTCGGCGGGCCGCCGCCTGCTGGGCGGTCAGGGCGCCGAAGGGACTGTCCAGATGAAAATCAGCGGCGTGGATAAATTTGAGCATGGTAATTCTCCCTGCTGCATCACAAAATTTCAATCATTTTTGCCGCGGCATGTACGTGGCAAAATACTTTGACTCAACCGCCTTGGGCGGCGTTCACCAGTGACAGATGTCACTGGTGGGGGGAATCTAAAGGGGGGATGAAATCCCCTCTTTACTCTCTCCATGCCTTACAAACATCGACCCACTGGACAAAATTCGAAGAATATTTCTCCAGCTCCTCGCAGGTGAATTCAATGGCGCTGTTGTCGCTGCCTGCCGCGGGGAACACGGTGTCGAACCGCTGCAGGGACACGTCCAGATACACCTTCACGTTTTCCGGCAGGGCGAAGGGGCACACACCGCCCACGTCGTGACCGATGAGGGTGTGGGCCTCCTCGTGGGTCAGCATCTTGGCCTTGGTGTGGAACTGCTTTTTATAGGCGCTGTTGTCCACCTTGGCGTCGCCCGCCACCACGATGATGATGGGCTGGTCCTCCACCTTGAAGCTCAGGCTCTTGGCGATGCGGGCGCCCTCCACGCCCACGGCCACCGCCGCCAGCTCCACCGTGGCGGAGGACACCTCAAACTCCCGGATGCGGTCGGCGATGCCGAAGCCTTCAAAATAAGCGCGTACTTTCTGAATAGACATGATTCGTTTCCTCTCTGTTTCTCTTGGTTTTATCGAATATCCACCCGCTCCACGGCGGTGCACAAACCGGTATCGCTGTCCAGGGTAAAGACGGCGCCCTGCAGCTTGCAGGGGCCCACGGCCGGCTTGTAGCGGCCCGGCAGGCCGCCCAGGAAGCTCTCCACCGACTGCCAGGGCTCAATGCCCAGCACCGACTCAATGGGGCCGGTCATGCCCAGGTCGGTGAGATAGCCGGTGCCCTTGGGGTACACCCGCTCGTCGGCGGTGGGGACGTGGGTGTGGGTGCCCCAGATGGCGGACACCCGGCCGTCCAGGTAGTAGCCCAGGGCCAGCTTTTCGCTGGTGGCCTCGGCGTGGAAGTCCACCAGGGTGAAGTCCGCCTCCCCCTGCTTCAGCAGCCGGTCCGCCGTGGTGAAGGGGTCATTGGCCTTCCAGTCCAGGTCACAGCGGCCGATCAGGTTCATCACCCGGACGCGGACGGCCCCCAGGTCAAAAATCTCGCAGCCGCGGCCCGGAGCCCGGCCCGTATAGTTGGCAGGCCGCAGCAGCCAGGGAGTTTCCTCCAGCATGTCCCGGATCTGCATTTTCCCGAAGGTGTGGTTGCCCAGGGTGACGGCGTCGGCCCCGGCGTCATAGATGCGCCAGGCCTGCTCCGGCGTCAGGCCCACGCCGGAGGCGTTCTCGCCGTTGACCACGGTGAAGTCGATGGCCTTCAGCTTTTTCAGCGGGCGCAGGTGGCGCTCCAGATGCTTCAATCCGGGCTCTCCCACCACGTCGCCCACGGCTAAGATATGATACAGCATGGGTGCTCCTCCTTATCCGTCCAGGCTCACCAGGTCATCCAGCTCTGTGAGCTCCCGGATGCGGTGGTCCGCCGCCGTTTCCTGGGGCTCCGGACTGAACAGGCAGGCGTGGATGCCCGCGTTTTTGGCCGCCAGGATGTCCAGCTCCCGGTCTCCCACCGCCAGGGTCCGTTCCCGGTCCAGACCGTGGGTCGCGATCAGATAGTTATTCCCCGCCGGGTCGGGCTTTCTTGCATAGGTTGTCCCGGCAGAGACCACGTCGGTGAAATACTTCGTCAGGTCCGCCCCCGCCAGATAGTCGTGGACGGAACCGCTGCGGTGGGTGAACACGAAGTTCCGCCCACCAGCAGCCTGGAACCGGGCCAGGAATTCCCGGATGTGGGGGAAGGGATGGGCCTCCGGCTGGCCGTGCTCCGCCACCCAGGCCCGGTATACCCGGTCGATCTCCTCTGGGGGCAGCCCTGCCTGCTCTCCGCACCAGGTCAGCACCGCCTTTCGGGAGACCGTGAACCGGGCCATCAAATCCTCCTGCGGAACGGGCACCCCCAGGCTGTCCATCACTTTTCCAAGGTCCCGGCACATGGCGGGATAGGTGTCGAACAGGGTGCCGTCAAAATCCCAGATGATATTGTCATAGCGCATAGCATCCGCTCCTTTTTTCACTCCGTATCAGTATACCAAAGAAGCCGCTGTTTGAAAAGAAATTCCCTGAATTTTTGCGCTTTCTGTTGCGTTTTACTCATTTCCTGCTTATAATGATTTATCGGTAATAAGAAATACTAATTGCAGGAGGAGCGCTTATGGCAGTCAAGCTGGAGCTGTACCGCGTATTCAAGGAGGTGGCCGAGACGGGCAACATCTCCGTGGCGGCGAAAAACCTCTATATCTCCCAGTCGGCGGTGAGCCAGTCCATCAAGCAGCTGGAGACCGCCCTCCAGGCCCGGCTCTTCGCCCGCAGTCCCCGGGGCGTCACCCTCACCGGGGAGGGGCAGATGCTGTACCAGTACGTCCGCAGTGCCCTGGGGCTTCTGGCCACCGGAGAGGACAAGCTGTCCCAGGCCCAGCAGCTGCTGCTGGGCACCCTGACCATCGGCGCCAGCGACACCGTCACCAGCTTTTTCCTGGTTCACTATCTGGACGCCTTCCACCGCCTTCACCCCGGCATCCGGCTGAAGATCGTCAGCGGCCGCAGCGCCAAGGTGCTGAGCATGCTGAAATCCGGGGCGGTGGACATCGCCTTCGCCTCCTCCCCCGCCGACCCGGCGGTGGAGAGCTGGCCCTGCTTTGCCACCCACTCCGTCTTTGTGGCAGGCAGCGGCTATGACTGCGACTTCGACCACCGCTACACCCGCCAGGAGATCGCGGAGTTCCCCCTGATCCTGCTGGAGCGGAAGGCCAGCAGTCGGGTGTTCCTGGAGCAGGAATTTCTGAAAAGCGGCGTCACCCTGACGCCGGAGATTGAGCTCTCCTCCCGCAGCCTGCTGGTGTCCCTGGCCCGCATCGGCCTGGGCGTGGCGGGCGTGACCCTGGAGTTCGTGCAGAAGGCTCTGGACGCCGGGGACATCCGCCTGCTCCAGACGGACTTCGATATCCCCGCCCGGTCCGTGGACATGTGCACCCTGCGGGACGTGACTCCCACGGCGGCAGCCGCCGCTTTCATGGAAATGGTGCGGAAAGGAAAGGCATAAAGTCAAAGGATGGATACCTTTATTCTGATCTTCGAGCTGGTGGGCACTGTGGCCTTCGCGGCCTCCGGAGCCATGACCGGCATCAAAAAGAACATGGACATCTTCGGCGTGTGCATTCTGGCCCTGACCACCGCCGTGGGCGGCGGCGTCATCCGGGACCTGATCCTGGGCAACACGCCCCCCGCCACCTTCCGGGACCCCATTTACGCCACGGTGGCCCTGGCGGCGGCGCTGGTGCTGTTCTTCTCCAGAGTGCGCCGTCTCCTGATGCACAACACGGTCCTCTTTGACAAGGCCATGTTCTGGATGGACACGGCGGGCCTGGGCATCTTCACCGTGGTGGGCATCCGCACGGCCTATGCCCACGTGCCCCAGGCCACGGTCTTTCTGCTGGTGTTCGTGGGCGTCATCACCGGCGTGGGCGGCGGACTGCTGCGAGACATGATGGCCGGGGACACCCCCTATATCTTCGTCAAGCACGTCTACGCCAGCGCGTCTCTGGCGGGTGCGCTGGTGTGCGGGCTGCTGTGGCACTACGCCGGGGAGATGGGCTCCATGCTGGCAGGCGGCGGGCTGGTCATCCTGATTCGGGTCCTGTCGGCCCACTACCGCTGGAACCTGCCAAAAGCCCACGAGTGATACAGGCAAATAAAACGGGACCGCTGCATCTGCAGCGGTCCTTACTTTTTGGGCGGATAGGGTTGCTGTTCATCTGTCAGGCCAGCCAGATAATCCATGCTGGTCTCCAACGCCAGCGCAATGCGCCGGCACTGTTCAAAAGTCATGTTTCGCTTTCCGCTCTCGATCTTGGAATAATCACTTTGGTCGATCCCGGTCAGCATCTGCATCTTGACCTGGGAATAGCCCCGCTCCTTTCGGAGCACTTTCATCGGTGTCATATCCATCACCCATCAAAATTATGCCCTATTGACCTATTGAAAATAGGGTGATTTGGACCTATACTATCTAGTGAGGTGATAAAAATGACCAGAGAACCTGATTATCAAAAAGCCTACGAGATTCTGGATGAAGCCCTGGGAGACGCTATTCATATCCTGCAAAAGGCGCGCCTGCGCACCACACTGAGCATGCGTCTGGATTCCGGGGAGCTGACGGCGGACGACGAGGGAGATTCTGCCGAGCTGTACGTGAAAACAGCCCAGGAATACGCCGACCACTGCACATGAAAAAGCCTCTCCCGCGGGAGAGGCTTTTTCATATTCTTATTCCGCTTTCAACGTTTCCCGGATGGCGCTGTCGAAGTAGGCCACCGGGTTCTGGGGTTCGCTGTCCTGGCGGACCTCGAAGTGGAGGTGGGGGCCGGTGGACATGCCGGTGGAGCCTACGGCGGCGATCATCGCTCTTGCCTGCACCGTGTCGCCCTCTTTCACGTCCACATTCCGGCAATGGGCGTACAGGGTGGTCAGGCCGCCCCCGTGGTCCAGAATCAGGTAGTTGCCCCTGGCCGCGTCGAAGCCTGTCTCCGTCACGGTGCCGTCCGCCGCCGCCAGGATGACGGCCCCCTGGTCGGCGGGAATGTCGATGCCGCTGTGCAGCTTGCCGTTGATGATGCCATAGGGATTGCCCTTCCACACCGTCCGGCTGTCCTGGACAGGCCACTGGAGCCAGCGGCTCTCCGCCTCGCTGGCGGCGTAAATGCCGTAGACAAAGGGTTCCTCGTCCCCCGCCAGCTGGGGCAGCATGGTCCGCGTCCCGTCCTCCCCGTACTCCACCCGCAGACGGCCGGTGGACAGGGTGTAGGTCTTGCTCTGCTCCCCGCCGTCCGCAAAGGTGACGGTCACGGTCAGCCGTGCGCCGTCAAAGGTGTCAATGCTGGCCCGGGCCGCCTGCCGCAGATCCGTGTCCGGGTCCTCCCGGTACTCCGGCACCCAGAAGCCGTAGCGCGCCTCCGGGTCGTAGTCCTCCGTGACGCTGGTGCCCAGCGCGGTCATCACTTCGGCGTTCATGGGGCCGTTCTCGTCTTTGCCGTAGATGGTGCAGACAGAGCCGCCCGCTTCCTCTGCCTGCCAGAGCTTTCGCACCTCTTCCGTGGTCAGTCCCGTCCGGGTCTCGCTGCGGTACAGGCCGCCCCGATCCACGGTGAGGGAGACCGTCCTGATCTCCTCTCCCGTCACCCGGAACAGGCATCCGGTATAGTGTCCGGTCTCCTGGTCGGCCATGCCGGAACCGGAATCAAAGGCCAGTCCTCCGTTGGCGTTGGGCTGTACCGTCTCCCCAGTGTCGGCGGCATAGGCCGTCAGGCCGAAGGAATAGGTCATCACCGGCGCGGTCCCCGGCTGTTCTCCGCTCTTTTCGGCGGGCCGGAAATGGACCGTCCCCAGCACCAGGGCCAGGGCGCAGGCGGCGCACACGGCCCCCCGCAGAACGGGCTTCCAGCCCCGCTTCTCCAACCGCTTAGGTCCCGCCTGCTCCGCCCGCTGCCGCCGGGCCGCGCACAATACCCGGTCCTCCAACTCCTCGGGGACAGAAATCTCCTCCATCAGCTTGCGATAGTCATTCATCATCAATACCTCCCAACAGGTCTTTCAGTTGACGCCGTGCCCGGTGGAGCCGGGTCCGAACGGTGGCGGGCGGCACCCCCAGCAGCGCGGCGATCTCCTCGGTGGAGTACCCCTCGGCGTAGTGCAGGTGCACTGCTGTCCGCAGCTTCTCCGGCAGGCGGGCCACCGCGTCCCACAGTCCGGCGGCACTGTCGTCCGCGGGCCGGGCCAGCTCCGGAATGTCCTCCAGGGCCAGCACCGGACGCCGTAGACGGAAGCGGTGCAGGTCCGCGCAGCGGTTCAGGGTAGCCCGGATCAGCCAGGCTTTCATATGTTCATCATCCCAGTCCGCCGTCTGCTGAAGCAGCCGCAGGAATACATCCTGATACACGTCCTCCGCATCAGCGGTGTTCTGCATCCGGCACAGGGCCAGACGGTACACCGTGTCGCCGTGGAGCCGCATGGCATTGCAAAGGGCTTGTTCCGTCATGCAATGCCTCCTTTCCTAGAATCAAAAGCGCTTTCACCCTGAACACGCCTGTTGGCCGCAAAATGTTCCCTGCTTGAAAAAAATATCCCACCGGAAGTCCGATGGGATACTTTCTCACTTTTCTTTGATGCCGTAAATTTCAAACCGACCAATCAGGTTCTGCACCGTCAGCTTCTGGGCCATCAGCTGCTGATAGGTGGCGCCCCGGTTTTTCCCGGCGGCACGGAGCCTGTCCATATCGGCAAGCACCTTGTCCCGTTCCTTCAGCAAATCGGCGTACATGCGGTCATAGGCCGCAAGGCGTTCCTGCTCCGTCATATCAGACATTGAAGCGGAAGTAGATCATGTCGCCGTCCTGGACCACGTACTCCTTGCCCTCGCTGCGCAGCAGGCCCTTTTCCTTGGCGGCGTTGACGCTGCCGCACTTCATCATGTCGTCATAGGCGATGACCTCAGCGCGGATGAAGCCACGCTCGATGTCGGTGTGGATCTTGCCGGCGGCCTTGGGAGCCTTGGTGCCCTTCTTAATGGTCCAGGCCCGGCACTCGTCCTTACCGTAGGTCAGGAAGGAGATCAGGCCCAGCAGAGCGTAGGAGCACTTGATGAGCCGGTCAAGACCAGACTCCTGCACCCCCAACTCCTCCAGGAACATCTGCTTCTCCTCGCCCTCCAGCTCGGCGATGTCCTGCTCCAGCTTGGCGCAGATGGGCAGCACCTGGGCGCCCTCCTTCTCCGCCAGGGCCTTCACCTGCTGGTAGTACTGGTTGCCGTCCAGGTTGGTGAAGCCGTCCTCGTCGGTGTTGGCGGCGTAGATGATGGGCTTCAGGCTCAGCAGGTCAGATGTGGCGATGAGAGCCATGTCATCCTCAGAGCACTCGTAGGTCCGGGCGGACTTGCCGCCGTTCAGGTGCTCCGCCAGCCCCTTGAACACGTCCACCTCATGCAGGAACTTCTTGTCGCCCTTGGCGGCCTTCTGGGCCTTCTCGATGCGGCGGTTCACCATCTCCAGGTCCGCCATGATCAGCTCCAGGTCGATGGTCTCGATGTCGCCCAGGGGGTCCACGGGCACGTTGATGCCGGCGTCGGCGACGACGTGCATGATGTTCTCGTCGTCAAAGCAGCGGACCACATGGACGATGGCGTCGGTCTCCCGGATGTTGGCCAGGAACTTGTTGCCCAGGCCCGCGCCCTGGCTGGCGCCCTTCACCAGGCCCGCAATGTCCACGAACTCGATGACGGCGGGGGTCTTTTTGTCGGGCTCGTACATCTCGGCCAGCTTGTCCAGCCGCTCGTCGGGCACGGCCACCATGCCCACGTTGGGGTCGATGGTGCAGAAGGGATAGTTGGCGCTCTCGGCGCCGGCGTTGGTGATGGCGTTGAACAGGGTCGATTTGCCCACGTTGGGCAGGCCCACGATACCTAATTTCATAAAAAGCAACTCTCCTTGCTGATTTTTTCGACATGATATTGTATCATCCTCCACGGGAAAGTGCAAGTATTTGTGGGACTTCTCTTGCAGTTGGCCTCTTTTCCCGCCGCATTCGTTGCGTCAGGGCGGATTTTATGGTAACATGAGGGAAAATTTGAGAAAATGGAGGTAGCTCCCCCATGAACCTCTCACCTGCCGGCGCCGCCAGGCTGCGGTTGACGGCCTCCATGCTGATCTTCGGCACCATCGGAATCTTCGTCCGGCACATTCCCCTGCCCTCCAGCGTTATCGCCCTGGTACGGGGCGTGGTGGGCACGGCGTTCCTGCTGCTGTTGACCCGGACACGGAAAACGCCCCTGGACCGCTCCGCTCTCCGGCGGCGGCTGCCGCTGCTGTGCCTTTCCGGCGTGGCCATCGGCTTCAACTGGATCCTGCTGTTCGAGGCCTACCGCTACACCACCGTGGCCACCGCCACCCTCTGTTACTATCTGGCGCCGGTATTCGTGATGCTGCTGTCCCCGCTCCTGCTGAAGGAGTCCCTTACCTTACGGAAGGCCCTCTGCATTCTGGGCGCCCTTTTCGGCATGGTGCTGGTCTTCGGCGTGCTGGAGAGCGGCTTCTCCGGCTCCGGCCAGACTCTGGGAATCCTCTGCGGCCTGGGGGCCGCCGTGCTCTACGCCGCCGCGGTGCTGATGAATAAAAAGCTCCCCGATGTCCCCGCCTTCGACAAGACCATCCTGCAGTTGGGCGTGGCCGCCCTGGCTCTGCTGCCCTACGTGCTGGTAACGGAGCGGAACCAGGAGCTGACCTGGACGCCCCTGGGGATCGTACTGCTGCTGGTGGTGGGCATCCTCCACACCAGCGTGGCCTATGCCCTGTATTTCAGCGCCATCCCCGCGCTCTCCGCCCAGACGGCAGCTCTGTTCAGCTACATCGATCCCGTGTCGGCCATTCTCCTCTCCGCTCTGTTCCTGAAGGAGCATCTGACTCTTCCCGGTGCCATAGGTGCTCTGCTGGTGCTGGGGTCTACGCTCCTCAGCGAATTGCCCCTGGGGAAAAAGAGCCGGTCCTGACCGCGCAAAATAACACCCACCGTTGAAATGAACTGCAGCGGTGGGTGTTTTTCTCATTGGTGTCTGCTTCTCTCTATCTAAAACCTCCCGGTCCCGCCGCAAAGACGGCCGTCTGCCTTGCCGCAGCTGCTGCCGCGGGGCCGTCATCGGGTCCGGAAAGGTGTTCCCTTTAGCGGAAGAAGTAGTTGAAGATGTCAAAGGGGTTGGTGTAGTAGTTGCCGTTGTTGCCGGACTGGCTGTTATTGTTCTGGCTCTGCTCCGTCTGGCTGGTCTGCTGGTCGGCCGGTACAGCGCCCCAGGTGATCTCCACCGTAATGGTCTGGCCGTCCCGGTAGACCGTCAGCGTTGAGGTGTCGCCGGCGGAATACTTCTTCTTTGCCGCGTTCAGATCCTCCACTGTCTTGATCTCGGTGTCGTCCACCTTGGTGATAACATCTCCCAGCTTCAATCCCGCCTTCTCGGCGGCGCTGCCCTCTTCCGTGGAGCAGACGAACACACCGCTGGTGACGCTGTAACGGTACTGGGCCGCCATCTGCTCCGTCATGGACATGGGCGTGATGCCCAGGTAGGGTTTGTTGGTAATATAGCCGTTGGTCATGATGTCCTGGATCATGGCGATCACATCGTTGATGGGGATGGCGAAGCCCAAGCCTTCCACGGACTCATTTCCGGTGCTGGAATATTTAGCGGACACGATGCCCACCACCTCGCCATACTGGTTAAACATGGGGCCGCCGGAGTTGCCGGGGTTGATGGAAGCATCGGTCTGGATCATGTTGAAGGGGGTGCCGTCCACATTGATGGCCCGGTTCACGCAGGAGACCATGCCGCCGCTCATGGAGAAGGTCAGCTCGCCCAGGGGGTTGCCCACTGCCAGCACATGGTCGCCCACGTTCAGCTTCTCGCTGTCGCCCAGGGTGACGGGCTGCAGCTCGGTGGCCTCCACCTTGATGACGGCGATATCGTAGTCCTCGTCGCCGCCCACGTACTTTGCCTCATACTCGTCGCCGTTGTACATGGTGACCTTCACGGTGTCCGCGTCCTTCACCACATGGTAGTTGGTGACGATATAACCGTCCTTGGTCAGCACGAATCCGGAACCGGCAGAGGCCGTCTGCACGGGCTGGCCGAAGAAGTTGGTGCCGGAGGTGCCGGTGGTATTGATGGACACCACACTGTTGACGTTTGCGGCGTAGACCTCCGCATCGCTCATGGCCGTCTTGCCATCCACCTGCTGGATGGCTACCTGGGTGGCGGGACGGTTGCTGACGTTGATGGAGGTCTCATTTTTGCCGAGACCGCCGCCCAGGGCCCAGACGGCTCCGCCGCCCACGGTGCCGCCCAGCAGGGCGCACACCAGGGCCAGGGCCGTGATCTTCAGGCCCATCCGGTTTTTCTTCACAGGCTTCATCTCCTGCACGGGCTGCCGGGGCCCGGACTGATATCCGCTGGGTTCAAAGCTCTGACCCGGCTGGTCATCGCTGCTGTAGCTGTAATGGTACAGATTGTTTTCGTCCTGATACATACAGGGTGCCTCCTTCAGTGTATAAATACTAACAATTTATTATGACAAAACTATGAAATGAATTTGTACGGTCTTTGAATTCTGATTCCTTCCTGAACCTTTGTCTGCAGTATAAAGGCCGTAACTTAAAAAAGTCTGAAAGAAGTTTTAAACAATTGTGAACGCTTTCTATTTCCGCAGTTCCAAATCTGTGGTAAAATAACGCCGTGATCGCAAAAAGGAGATACTGCCGTGCTGAAAGTAGAAAACATCAAACTGTCTCCCGGCGCGGATATGGGCTCCCTGTCCGCCGAGACGGCCCGTATCCTGAAGGTCCGGGAAAAGGACATTCTGTCCCTGCGGGTGCTGCGCCGCAGCGTGGACGCCCGGGAGGGCGTGTCCATGGTATACACCGTAGAGGCCGGTGTGAAAAACGAGACCGACGTTTTGAAGCGGTGCCATAAAAAGGTCTCCCGCATGGAGCGGACTCCCGGCTATCTGCTGCCTGCACCTATGAAGCCTCCGGCCATCCCGCCGGTGGTGGTGGGGGCCGGACCCGGCGGCCTGTTCGCCGCCCTGGTGCTGGCCCGGGCGGGTCTCAAGCCCATTCTGCTGGAGCGGGGCCGCCCGGTGGAGCGGCGGAAGGCCGACGTGGACCGCTTCTGGGCCACGGGGGAATTGGACCTCACCAGCAACGTCCAGTTCGGCGAGGGCGGCGCCGGGGCCTTTTCCGACGGCAAGCTGAACACCGGCACCAAGGATATCCGTCACCGCTTCATTCTGGAGACCCTGGTGTCCCACGGCGCACCGGAGGATATCCTGATGGATGCCAAGCCCCATGTGGGCACCGATTACCTGCACATTGTCCTGCAAAATCTGCGAAAAGAGCTGCTGGCCCTGGGGGCGGATATCCGCTTTGAAAGCCGCCTGACGGACCTGGACGTCCGGGACGGACGGCTGGCGGGCATCACCGTGGAGGGCCCTGAGGGAACCTACACCCTCCCCTGCCGCCATCTGGTGCTGTGCCCCGGCCACTCCGCCCGGGACACCTTTGAAATGCTGTACAGCCGGGGCGTCCCCATGGAGGCCAAGCCCTTCGCCGTGGGCGTCCGCATTGAGCAGCGACAATCGGACTGCGATGCCGCCCAGTACAAGCAGTACGCCGGACACCCCGGCCTGCCCGCCTCCACCTACAAGCTGTCCTGCCACCTGCCAAACGGCCGCTCCACCTTCTCCTTCTGCGTCTGCCCCGGCGGCGAGGTGGTGGCTGCCGCCTCGGAGGAGGGCCGGGTGGTCACCAACGGCATGAGCGAATTTGCCCGGGACAAGGAGAACATCAACGGCGCGTTGCTGGTGAACGTCACCCCGGAGGACTTCGACGGCGACGGCTCCCCCTTGGCGGGCATTCAGTTCCAGCGGAAGCTGGAGGAGGCTGCCTACACCCTGGGAGGCGGCGGCTACCGGGCGCCTGCCCAGCGGGTGGAGGACTTTCTCCTGAAGCGTCCCTCCACGGGACCGGGCCGGGTACAACCCAGCTACCGCCCCGGCGTCACATGGGCCAATCTGTGGAACTGCCTGCCCCCCTTCGTGGCAGAGGCCATGGCCCAGGCATTGCCCGTTCTGGGACGAAAGCTGAAGGGCTACGACCAGCCCGACGCGGTGCTCACCGCCGTGGAGAGCCGCAGTTCCTCCCCCGTCCGCATTCCCAGAGACGAAACGTATCAATCGGCTGTCCGGGGCCTGTATCCCTGCGGCGAAGGAGCCGGGTATGCCGGCGGAATCCTCTCCGCTGCTGCCGACGGCATGCGCTGCGCCGAACATATCTGTCGATCCATCTCTCAGGAGGGTTAAGCTATGAACCGTAATATTTGTATCTATCAGGAATTTCTGACGGACGCCCACAAGGCGCAGATTCAGAAAGCCAGCGAGGAGCTGGGCTTCGTACCCCATTTCTTTACCCTGGACCAGTTCGAGGAGGCCAGGGCCTGCCTGCAGGGCTGCGAGGTGCTGTACGCCCACTCTCCGGACCTGCTGCGAACGGCTCCCTCTTCCTTGAAGTGGTACTGCTGCTCCTTTGCGGGGGTGGACCCCTACTGCAAGGACCCGGCCATCTTTGCAAATCCCGACTGCATTCTGACCAACTCCAATGTCTACGGCGTCACCATTGCCGAACACGTGGTGATGGTCACCCTGATGCTCCTGCGGCGGATGCCGGAGTATGAGGAAGTGGTGCGGAACCAAAGCTGGTCCAACCAACTGCCCATCCGTTCCATCCGGGACAACGAGTTCACCATCCTGGGCACCGGCAACATCGGCATCAACGTGGCGGACCGGATGCGGGGCATGGGCGCGGCCAAGATCATCGGCCTCAGCCGCTCCGGCAAGCCCCACCCGGCCTTTGACGAGGTACATCCCATCGCAGACCTGGACCGTGTCCTGCCGGACACAAAAATTCTGGTCATGGCCCTGCCCGGCACGGCGGAGACCATCCACATCCTGAACCGGGAGCGCATCGCCCTGCTGCCCAAGGACGCCTACGTCATCAACGTGGGCCGTGGCACCGCCATCGAGCAGGAGCCCCTGATGGAGGCTCTGAACGCGGGCCGCATCGCCGGCGCCGCCCTGGACGTGATGGACCCCGAGCCCCTGCCCGCCGACCATCCCCTGTGGGCCACCAAGAATCTGATCCTGACGCCCCACGTCTCCGGCAACATGACCCTGGGCTATACCTGCGACACCAACGTGGCCATGTTCTGCGAGGACCTGAAAAATTATGCCGCCGGACGGCCGCTGAATGGGTTTGTGGACCGGACAAAGGGATATTAAGCAATGTCCCCTGAACCAGGGGACGGGAATTTGAACCCCCCATTTTCTTTGGGTTGCGCCCAAAGAAAACGGGCCGTTCACGGTCCAAAAGAAAGGCGCTCAGGCGGCTCAACTTGACACAGAGGTGTCAAGTTGCCCGCAAATACGAAAGTTGCCGTGGCCGGCGCCCATGTAAGCTGACAGTCTCCTACCGAGTGCGCCGGACATCGGCAAAACTCGGATAGAACACCCCGCATCTGATATTTCCGACTTTCTTTCGGGGTGGTAGACGCATGGACTTTCTTCTGTTTCCGCTGCCGCTCCCGATATGATTTCGAAAGCCGCTCCGCACTTCCAAATGCGGGGCAACACCATCTCTGTTCCCCAAGACTCAAGCGCACCCGGTACAGGCCTGCAAGTCTGCACCGCAACGATCACGGCAACTCCGGTTCTTCTCTTTTGGACCGCCCAGCGGCCCGTTTGTCTCCGGCCAAGAGCCGCCGCTTTGCGGCGGTTGGCTCCGACACGCGCCTGCGGGCGCAGTCTTTTCGGCGCTGTCGAAAAGAAAATGGGGGTTCATTCCCCGCGCCGCAAAGCGGCGCCACCCCCGCCCCCTGTCAAGGGGATCCCACATCAAGGAGGTATTTCCATGAACAATTTCACCTTTTATGCCCCCACCCTCTTCGCCTTCGGCGACGGCGAAGAGCAAAACACCGGTGCCCTGGTGCGCCTCTTTGGCGGCACCAACGTCCTGCTGGTCTACGGCGGCGGCTCCGTGAAGCGCAACGGCGCCTACGACGCCGTCACCGCGTCTCTGAAAGAAGCCGGACTCCCCTGGGCGGAACTCAGCGGCATCCAGGCCAATCCCCGCAGCGGCAAGGTCCGGGAGGGCATCGACCTGGTCCGCCGGGAAGGCTGCGACTTCCTGCTGGCCCTGGGCGGCGGCAGCGTCATCGACACCGCCAAGGCCATCGGCTTCGGTGCGGGCTATGACGGCGACTTCTGGGATTTCTTCACCGGAAAGGCGAAAATTGAGACCACCCTCCCCGTGGGCGTTGTGCTGACCATCGCCGCCGCGGGCAGCGAGGGCAGCGACAGCTGCGTCATCACCCGGGAGGAGGGCAACCTGAAATGGGGCTGCCCCAAGACGGACGTCATCCGGCCCAAGTTCGCCGTGCTGAACCCCCGCTACACCTGCTCCCTGCCCGCCTATCAGCTGGCCAGCGGCGCGGTAGACATGATGGCCCACATCTGCGAGCGGTACTTCACCAATACTCCAGACGTGGGGCTCACGGACCGGCTGTGCGAGGCCCTGCTGAAAACCATCGTGGAGGCCGCTCCCAAGGCCATCGCCCAGCCGGAGGACTACGCCTCCCACGCCGACCTGATGTGGGCGGGGATGCTGGCCCACAACAACTCCTGCGGCGTGGGCCGGGTCCAGGACTGGGCCAGTCACCAGATGGAGCACGAGCTGTCCGCCTTCTACGACTGCGCCCACGGCGCGGGTCTGGCGGTGGTGATGCCCGCCTGGATGGAGTATGTCTGTGACCATGACGTGCTGCGCTTCGCCCGCTTCGCCGTCAACGTGTTCGGCTGCGAGATGGACTTCGCCCACCCCGAACACACCGCCAGAGAGGGTATCGCCCGCCTGCGGGAATTCTTCCGCTCCATCGGCATGCCCACCACCCTGGAGGATGTGGGCGGCAAGGCGGAGGACATCCCCGCTATGGCGGCCCACCGGGCGGAGAAGCCAAACGGCTTCCCCTTCGGCGGCTTCGTGAAGATCGGCCCCGAGGAGATGCAGGCCATCCTGCGGCGGACCGCCCAATAAAAAGTCATAACCACCGGCTAAGCCGGTGGCTTGAGTTGGCCCTATAAGGGCCTATTGCCGGCAAGCATCTCAAGACGCACTGAAATTTATTTCGCTTGCATCACTTGCCCCACAGCCCGTAAACGGGCGATTCCTGTTCTAACGGAAGCTTTCTATTATTGAAAGCTTTCTGTTAGCAGCTCGCTTCGCTCGATGCTTGAAGCTAAAGCTTTTTTACGGGACACCTCCACCGGCAAAGCCGGTGGTTTCCGTAACCAACAAAAAAGCGGACTCCTTTCGGAATCCGCTTGAAACTTCTGGGAACGCTGAAAATCAGCGAGTCAGGCACATGGCACCGCCCAGCACGATGATGGAAATAGCCGCGTACAGCATGTGGGGCACCTCCTTCTTTCTTGATGTTGGATACAGGATACCACGTTTTTCTACAAAAGACATTCAATATCTTGCCGGGTTTGCCCTTGTTTTTCGTTGTTAGTTCTGACGGTTTTTTGCCTCTATTTTTGTGGAAAACCCTTGATTTCCAAGGCTTTTTCCAACTGCCAACCCAATGCGTTCCCCTCTGTGCCCCTGCCGCCCGTTTTTATAACTTCTTGCGTTTTCCCGCAGTTTCATTGGAAAGGAGCCCTATATGCAGGACCCCCAGGTTCAATGCTTTATCAAGCGGAAGTACAAGCCCGCCTTCACCCAGGACACCATGCCCCGGCTGCTGTACGTCAGCCGCCGCCCTCCCGTTCAGGAGGCCCGCCCCCGGCTGCTCCACGCCCATCCGGAGTTTGCGGAGGTATTGCTGATCGATCAGGGAACCCCACGGTTTCTGATCGGAGAGGCCGCCTATGACACAAAGCCGGGTGACCTGCTGCTGATCAACAGCGGCGTGGTCCACGACGAGCTCAGTGACAGTCCCTTCGGCAGCTGGTGCATCGCCGTGGCGGGACTGCGGCTGCCCGGCCTGCGGGAGAACGCGCTGGTGCCTGACGACGCTCCGGCGGTCTATCCGGTGGGCGACGAGCTGCCGGACCTGCGGGCGCTGTATGACATCATGCACCGCTACATTTCCGCCGACCGGCCGGACTGCGAGGCCTTCTGCCACCGCCTCATGCTGGCCCTGCTGGACCGGGTTCTGACCATCACCGGCTCCACCACCCTGCGGCTGCCGGTGGACACGGAGCCCGCTTCCCTGGGCCATCAGGTGCAGGAATATATCGACCGCCATTACAGCGAGCCCCTGACCCTGCAGGCTCTGGGGGACGCCCTCCACGCCAGCCCCTACTATCTCTCCCACGTGTTCAAGGAGGTCAGCGGCTACTCCCCCATGCAGTACCTCACCCGCCGCCGCATCGGTGAGGCCCAGAACCTGCTGCTGGAGACGGATCTGCCCATCTCCCGCATCGCGGAGCTGGTGGGCTACGAGACCCAGAATTACTTCAACCTGCAATTCTCCAAGCATGTAGGGATGCCCCCCAGAAAATTCCGCCAGTCCCTCCACGGAGAGACCGGAAACGGAAGCGAGACGCCATGAAAAATTTCCCGGAGGCAGGTTGCCTCCGGGAAATTTTTAGGTATCGGAAAATCCGGCTCAGTCCCGGACGCCCATGGTCTCCCACTTGTGGCCCAGGAACCGGGGCAGGAAGAAGGACACCCGCAGGGCCCAGTCGGCGAACATAGCCATCCAGATGCCCAGGACGCCGAAGCCCCAGAACCGGCCCAGCAGTACGCCCAGGCCCACCCGCAGGGTCCACATGGATGCGGTGGAGACCACCATGGTAAACCGGGTATCCCCCGCGGCCCGGAGGGCCTGGGGCAGGGTAAAGGAGGCCGGCCACAGCACCGCGGCAGCAATGCCGTGCATCCAGATGATCTGGCGGGCATAGGACGCCGCCTGATCGGAGACGTTGTACATCCGCATGATGAGGGGCAGCAGCGCCAACACCAGCGCGATGGCGCCCCACATAAAGAAGTAGGTGGATTTCATCAGCTTTTTCGTATAGAACCGGGCCTTCTCATAGTTTCCGGCGCCCACGCACCGGGACACCACCGTCACCATGGCAAGGCCCAGGGCGTTGCCGGGCACGCACTGGAAGGTGCAGATCGTGTTGCCCATGGCGTTGGCGGCCACGGAGGCCGTGCCCAGCACCGCCACCGTGGACAGCAGCAAAATCTTTCCCAACTGGAACATGCTGCTCTCCAGTCCGTTGGGCACGCCGAAGCGCAGAATGTTCTTCACCACATATCTGTCGTGGCGCAGGGTAAATTTCTCCACCCGCAGGGGCAGGTCCGGCCGCCGCAGCAGCACCACCATCATCACTGCTCCCACCGCCCGGGACACCAAGGTGGGGATGGCCACGCCCTCCACGCCCATGTGGAAGCCGAAAATTAAAAGGGCGTTGCCCGCCACATTGATGAGGTTCATCAGCAGGGACACCCACATGGAAATTTTGGAGTTGCCCATGACCCGGAACAGGGCGGCACCGGCGCTGTAAATAGCCAGGAAGGGGATGGACGCCTCCACGATGATGTAATAGGTGTTGGCGTAGGCGGCCACGTCCGGCTCCACCTGGCCGAACACCACCCCCAGCACAAAGCCCTTGGCCAGGTAAAACAGCACCATGATGAGGAGGGACGCCTCCCCCATGAACAGCAGCAACTGGGCACCGGAGTGGCCCGCCTTGACCGCCTCCCGGCGGCCCAGATACTGGCCCGCGATGACGGCGCCGCCGGTGGCCAGCGCCGCGAAGGCGTTCACCAGCAGCACGTTTACCGTATCCACCAGGCTGACGGCGGAGATGGCCGCCTCCCCCACCTGGGACACCATGACGGAGTCAAACAGGCCCACGGTGATGGCCAGCAGCTGCTCAATGACCAGGGGGACGATCAGCCGCCGCAGGTCCCGGTCGCTGAATTCAATATTGATCTTACGGACTTCGTTCAAAACACTCGCCTCTTTACGATTGAAACTCCCTGGGACTGACCTGAAAGGTCTTCCGGAACGCCCGCAGGAAGGTGGAATATTCAGAAAAGCCGGCCTGCTCCGCCGCCTTCATCACCGGCACACCGGATCGGATCAGCTCCCCCGCCAGCAGCAGTCGCTTCTGGCTGATGTACTGGTGCAGGGTGTAGCCGGTGACTTCCTTGAACCGGTGCATCAGATAATACCGGCTCATATAAAACTGCTTTGCCAGCAGGTCCACCGACAGCTCACCCTCCAGATGGGCAGCGATGTATTGCAGCACTTCCTCCATCTTGGGGTCCAGGCGGTAGCTGTCCGGCGCCTCCGCGGCCGTGTGGGAGGAAAGGATGTCCCGGTTGACGGCGATCAGCAACTGCTGGCAGAGGGTATCCGCCAGGCGGGCGGCGCCGAACTCCCGGGACCGCAGGGCCTCCTCCAGATTCTGGATGATCCCCATATACTGTCCCCGCCGGGCGCCGTCGGTCCGCAACAGGTGAAAGCCCCGCTCCCGGGCCGTGTCAAAGCAGGCGTCCAGCCGCTCGCCGGGGTCGCTGCGGGCCGTGACCCAGTCCCGCCCCAGCCAGAGGACCATGCGCTCATAGGGCTCCGAGGGATCAATGATGGGTCGGTGGATCAGGTTATGCTGCACCAACAGCACATCCCAGGGCTTCAGAAAGTAGGTGACGCCCTCCACCACATAGGTGACCTTGCCCCCCAGCATCAAAATCAGCTTGTCGAATTCGTGGTAATGGTACTCCAGCTGCTGCGCCCGGCTGTCCTTCAGATGGAACAGGCGGAAGCCCTCGTTCAGATATCCCCGTTTACCAACCTCGCTGCGGTCCAGCACGGCAGTCACCCCCTTTTCAGTCGGTCCATCATATCGCACATCCTGCCATTTTACAATCCGAATTCCGCACAAAACCATGAAAAAAATTTGGCGGTCTTTGGGTAAAAGGCCATGGAATTCGTACTTCATATCTGCTATACTACCATTGAAAAGAAAAAAGGAGGCAGCTGCCGTGAGCTACGCAGACATCCGCTTCATTGAAAATTGCCGGGATATCCTGGAAAACGGCGTGTGGGATACCGACCAGCAGGTCCGTCCCCACTGGGAGGACGGCACCCCTGCCCACACGGTGAAGAAGTTCGGCATCGTGAACCGCTATGACCTGCAGAAGGAGTTCCCCATCCTGACCCTGCGCCGCACCTACTGGAAGACTGCCGTGGGTGAGCTGCTGTGGATCTGGCAGAAGAAGTCCAACAACATCCACGACCTGGACGCCAAGATCTGGGACCAGTGGGCCGACGAGACCGGCTCCATCGGCAAGGCCTACGGCTATCAGCTGGGGGTGAAGCACCACTATCCCGAGGGGGACATGGACCAGGTGGACCGGGTGCTGTACGACCTGAAGCATAACCCCGCCTCCCGCCGCATCCTGACCAATATCTACAACTTCGCGGACCTCTCGGAGATGCACCTGTACCCCTGCGCCTACTCCATGACTTTCAACGTCTCCGGCAACGTGCTGAACGCCATTCTGAACCAGCGGAGCCAGGATATGCTGGCCGCCAACAACTGGAACGTGGTGCAGTACGCCGTGCTGGTCCACATGTTCGCCCAGGTCAGCGGCCTGGTGCCGGGCGAGTTGGTCCATGTCATCGCCGACGCTCACATCTACGACCGCCACGTGCCCATCATTGAAAAGATGCTGCAGCAGACCCCCAGAGAGGCTCCCAAGTTCACGGTGGACCCCTCTGTGACGGACTTCTACGCCTTCACCAAAAACAGCTTCACGCTGGAAGGCTATGATCCCGCCCCCTTTGACGATAAAATTCCCGTTGCCATCTGAGGTGAGACCGTATGAATGCAATCGTTGTAGTTGACAGCCGCTGGGCCATCGGCTGTGAGGGCAGACTGCTGTTCTCCCTGCCCACGGACATGAAGCGCTTCCGCTCTCTGACCCTGAACGGCACCGTGATCCTGGGCCGCAAGACCCTGGATACCTTCCCCGGCGGCAGGCCCCTGCCCAAGCGGCGGAATATCGTCATTACCCGCAATGTGGACTTTGACCGGGAGGGCTGCGAGATCGCCGGCAGCCCGGAGGCCGCCCTGGAGCTGGCGGCGGACACCCCGGATGACCAGCTGTGGGTCATCGGCGGCGGCAGCGTCTATACCGCCCTGCTGAACAAGTGCAAGCGGGTGTATCTGACCAAGGTGGACGCCGCGGCGGAGAACGCCGACACCTTCTTCCCCAACCTGGATAAGCTGCCGGGATGGGAGATCGAAGCCACCAGCGACCCGGTGGCAGAAAACGGGGTCACGTACCGGTTTATCGATTACATCAATACGAAGCTGTAAAAGGGACGCCGCTTTGCGGCGCGGGAACTCCGCCCCCCACTTTTCTTTGTCTTGCCAAAGAAAAGTCGCCGCCGGAGCGGTGGAAAAGAAAACGCTTTTATCGCAAAGACGGCACAGGGCAAGGCCCTGTGCCGTCTTTGCGTATACGGGAGTCGTCGTGGTCGGTGCAGCGTAAACCTGCAGGCCTGTACCGGGTGCGCTTTAGCCTTGGGGAACCAGGAAGTGCTTCTCCGCATTTGGCGGTATGTGCTTCTTTCCGGGGTGCTTGACGAACGGACCTGCTGCTCTTTCCGCTGCCGCTTCTGCTCTGCAGCGGCGGGGCTAATGGGATACCCGTAGGGGCGGATATTATCCGCCCGCTTTCAGCGGCTCGTTCTCCCGCGCCGCCCAGTAGTCGGCGCTGCCTTGCTCGTAGCCCCACGCCGCTTCGTCGGCGGCGCTGGCGGCGGGCAGGTCCATGCCCTCCTCCCAGAGGAGGACGGCTTCCTCTCCCCGGCCATACCAGACCCGGGTGACCTCCCGGTCGATTCCCTGACTCTCGGCCCAGGTGTTTTCCTCCGCCACATCCAGAATCATCTCCCGGTCCGCCAGGGTCACGCCGTCCCACCGTTTTTCCGTGATAAGGGCCCGGAGCGGCACATAATACTTGTTTCCTGCCTCATCATATTCAAACTTGACCCTTCGCAAATTCAGATCGTCGTCAATATAAAAATGATACAAAACCCGTCCGTCGGAGAGCTGACGCACATTGGAAAGCTGTATCTTTTCCGCCGGCACGGGAAAGAGGTGCAGCTGTGTGGCGGCCAGCCACGCTCCCACCAGCACCAGGCACACCGCCGCCGCCATGGCGGCACCCTTCAGCCGTGCCTTCCACCTGGTCTTCTTCCATTCTTCGGAAATTTTCTTCACCGCCGCCCCGTCGGCGGCGTTTTTCTGCGTTTCAGCTGTGGGCAGGGGGGCGTCCATCTCCGCCAGCGCCTCCCGGCAAATGTCACAGGTCTCCAAATGTACCTCCACTGCCGCCCGGCTGGCGGCGGAGCACACCCCGTCATGGTACAGGGGCAGCAGGTCCATCACGATCTCATGTTCCATGGAATTCCTCCTTTAATTTCTGCCTGGCCCGGAAGTAGGTCACCCGGGCCCAACTCTCCGTCTTACCGAACAGCTCTCCGATCTGGGAGAAGGGCAGCTCTCCGAAGGTCCGCAGGGAGAACACCTCTTTATACGGCTCCGGCAGGCCGTGGAGCAGCACATGGAGCCGCCGGGCGTCCTCCCGGTCGTCGAAGCGGGCCTCAATGCCGCCGCCCTGTTCCGGGGCCGTATCCGCAAACTTCTGCCGATCCCGGCACAATGACAGGTACTGATTCCGGGCGATCTGACACAGCCACACCCGCAGCTGGCAGTCACCCCGAAAGCTGTCGATGGCCGTCAGGGCCTTGAAGAAGGTCTCCTGGGTCACCTCCTCCGCCGTGGCCTCGTCCCGGCAGATAGTCAGAATGTACTTGTACACGTCGGCGAAATACAGCCGGTAGACCTCCTCAAAATCAGGCACCGCTCCACCTCCTCTCTGCTCGTCACCCATAAGACGGCGGGAACTTCATTTCGTTACAGGGACTTTTCAAATCCTGTTTTTTTGATTATAATGAAAAGAAAACCGGAAGGAAAGGGGGGACCTCCATGGCGGACCTGAACACTGACATTCGCTCTATCAAAGGCATCGGCGAGCAGCGGGCCAAGGCCCTGAACAAGCTGGGTATCGCAACGCTGCGGGATTTGATTAGCTGGTTCCCCCGAAAGTACGATGACCGGCGGCAGGCCCGGCGCATTGCGGACCTGGTCCCCGGGGAGAGCGCCTGCGTGGCGGCTATGATCGCCGCGGAGCCCAAGGTCTCCCATATCCGGAAGGGCATGGACCTGGTGAAGGTCCGGGCGGTGGACGAGTCCGGCGTGCTGGATATCACCTTTTTCAACCAGACATGGCTGAAAAACCAGCTCATCCAGGGGGAGACCTACATCTTCTACGGCAAGGCGGAGGGAAACCTCCTGCGGAAAACCATGGCCAGTCCCATCGTGGAGCGGGAGGGCAGGGGAGAGTTCACGGGCCGCATCGTGCCCATCTATCCCCTGACGGCGGGGGTTTCCCAGTTGATCCTGTCCCGGTCCATCCGGCAGGGACTGGACGCCTGCGCCGATATTTTACCCGATGTGCTGCCGGATGAAGTGCGGCAGGACCACCATCTGTGCCGCATTGGCTACGCTTACGAGAACATCCACTTCCCCGAGGACGAGACCGCCCTGGACCTGGCCCGGCGGCGGCTGGCCTTTGAGGAGCTGTTTTTCTTCACCATCGGCCTGCAGCGGCTGCGAAACCGCCGGGAAACCGTTCAGGTGGAGCCCTGCGGTGCTGTGGACATGGCAGAATTCTATCACGCTCTGCCCTTCACCCTGACGGATGCCCAGCGCCGCTGCGTGGAAGAAGCCCTGACAGACATGCGCTCCGGCCAGCCCATGAACCGGCTGTGCCAGGGCGACGTGGGCTCCGGCAAGACCATGGTGGCCGCCGCCTGCGTGTATTTTTGCGTGAAGAACGGCCGCCAAGCGGCATTGATGGCCCCCACGGAAATTCTGGCCCAGCAGCATTACAACGGATTGGCCCCTCTGCTGGAAAATCTGGGCATCCGCTGCGCCCTGCTGACGGGCTCCACGAAAGCCGCCGTCAAGCGCTCCATTGCTTCCCAACTTGCCAGCGGCGAGATCGACTTTGCCATCGGCACCCACGCCCTCATCACGGAGGGGGTAGAGTATGCGGACTTAGGGCTGGTTGTCACGGACGAGCAGCACCGCTTCGGCGTGGCCCAGCGGGCGGCTCTGGCCGCCAAGGGCCAGCACCCACACACCCTGGTCATGTCAGCCACCCCCATTCCCCGGACGTTGGCGCTGATCCTGTACGGCGACCTGGATGTGTCCGTCATCGACCAGCTGCCCCCGGGCCGCCAGCCCATTGAGACCTACGCCGTCCCCGGCAGCTACCACCCCCGGGTGTATAACTTCATCCGCAAGTTGGTGGGGGAGGGGCGGCAGGCCTACATCGTCTGCCCTATGGTCGAGGAAAATGACGAGCTGCCCGACGAGCGGAAGGCCGTCACCGCCTACGCCCAGAAGCTCCAGGCAGAGGTCTTCCCGGAGTTGAAGGTGGCTTTCGTCCATGGCAAGATGAAGGCAAAAGAGAAGGATGCCGTCATGGCGGCTTTTGCCGCTCACGAGACGGACATTCTGGTGTCCACCACGGTCATCGAGGTGGGCGTGGATGTACCCAACGCCGCCGTCATGGTCATTGAGAACGCGGAACGGTTCGGCCTGAGCCAGCTCCATCAGCTCCGTGGCCGGGTAGGCCGGGGCAAGCACCAATCCTACTGCATCCTGATCTCCGACAACCAGAACGAGGAGACGAAGCAGCGCCTCAAGGTCATGACCAAGACCGCCGACGGCTTCAAGATCGCCGAGGAGGACCTGCGGCTCCGTGGCCCCGGCGACTTCTTCGGAGAGCGGCAGCACGGCCTGCCGGGGTTGAAAATCGCGGACATCGGCTGCGACACCCAACTTTTGAAGGAGGCCCAGCAGGCGGCGGAGGAACTTCTGGAAAGAGACCCGGACCTGCGGGACCACCCCGCCGCCGCGGAGCGGGTGGCGGAGCTGTTCGCCCAGGCGTCGGATACGCTGAATTAAAAAACCGGCCGTGAAAACGGCCGGTTTTTCTTATTCCATATGCGCTTCCATGAACCGCAGCAGCGCCGCCTGATAGGCGGGCATGTCCACGTACCAGCTGACGCCATGGCCTGCGTCGGGGACCGTCAGCAGTTGCACCTCTGCCGCGCAGGCGTCCCGCAGAGCCAGGGCCATGCCGCAGGGAACCACATGGTCCGCCTCGCCGTGGATCAGCAGGATGGGCAGTCTGGCCCGCTTCACGCAGTCCAGGGCCGAGGTCTCCGTGATGCTGAAACCGCCGAACAACCGGGCGCCCAGCGCCGTGAAGGGATACAGGGGAAACAGGGGCCAGCGGCGATGGTGGATGGTTTCCTTCACGATGCCCGCCGGGGTGTCGTAGCCGCAGTCGGCCACAATGCCCCGCACCGTCTCCGGCAGGGGCAGGTCGGATGCCATCAGCACCGTGGCGGCTCCCATGGAGATTCCCCAGAGGAAGATGGGCGTGTCAGGTCCCATCCGTCTGGCAGCATACCGGGCCCAGGCCAGACAGTCCAGCCGCTCCCGGACGCCGAAGGTGATGGTGTCCCCCTGACTCTCCCCGTGGGCCCGCTGGTCCGGCATCAGAATGTGCCAGCCCCGTTCCCGGCAGAGCTGAAAGCCGCCGCTGCCGTCCCGCTCCGCCGTGGAGCGGTAGCCGTGGAAAAACAGGATCAGGGGCGCGCCGGACTGTCCCTCATAGAACTTCCCCACCAGCTTCAGCCCGTCGTGGGAGCGAACGGTGACCCGCTCATAGGGTGTCTCCAGCAGGATGCGGATGTTTTCCAGCATCTGCTCCCGGTATTCGTCAAAGCCTTCGCCCTCGGGAATTTCCTGAATGGGGGACTGTCGCCGGGGGTCCGCCTGAAAGGCGGTGCGGTAGCCGCACCAGGCTCCCACGGCTGTGGTCAATGCGGCGGCTCCGGTCAGGACCGCCGCCGTTTTCATCGCATGCTTCACGCTCATTTCAGTTCATCCAACGTCAGGGCGAAGCTGTCCATGAAGGTCTCCAGGAAGTACCCGACCTCCGGCAGCTCATAGGCCTCCAGTGCTTTGCGGGTCTGGGCGGCGGCCTCCCGGAACTCGTTGTTTCCGGCCTTCAGCTCCTCCACGCACTTGATGTAGGCGGACAGCTTGTCCGCCGCCTTCACCAGCCGGATGACCTCCGGGTCCGTGGGGGTGAGGATGGGTGCGTATACCCCATGCAGCTCCTCCGGCAGCATGGCCAGCAGCTTGCCCTCCGCCACCGCCTCCACGTCCTTATAGGCCTTGCGGATGGCGGGGTTGTCGTACTTGATGGGGGTGGGCATGTCGCCGGTCAAAATCTCCGATGCGTCGTGGTACAACGCCGCCACCGCCACCTGGCCGGGGTCCACGGTGCCGCCGAATTTTTCGCTGCGGATGACCGCCAAGGCGTGGGCCAGGACGGCCACCTGATGGCTGTGCTCCTGAACGTTCTCCTGGGCAGTGTTGCGCATGAGCGCCCAGCGCTGGATGAACCGCATCCGGGAGATGTATGCAAAAAAGTGACTTTTCATGTGCTCATTCCTCCACGATCTCGCCCAAAAGGGCCTCGCCTTCCAGGCCGGTGATGCGAACGTTTTTCACGGTGTTGTGCAGGTTTTCCCCCTCCACCAGCACCTCCATGTAATTGGGGGCGTGGCCGAAGAAACGGCCGTCCTTGGGCTGCTCAAAGAGGACCGAATACATCTTGCCCACGCAGGCAGCCAGATATGCCCGCCGCATCTCCGCCGCCACCGCGGCGCCACGGCGAGCCCGCTCCTCCTTGACGGCTTTCGGCACCTGGCGCATCTCCGCCGCCGGAGTACCGGGCCGGATGGAGTAGGGGAAGATATGCATCTGGGCGAAGCCGCAGGTACGGATGAAGTCCAGCGTCTGGGCGAACTCCTCCTCCGTCTCCTCCGGGAAGCCCACGATCATGTCGGTGGTGATGGCCGGATGTTCAAAATATTGGTTCAAAAGTGCAACAGACTGTGCAAAACGGGTGGTATCGTACTTCCGGTTCATGCGCTTCAAGGTGGCGTCACAGCCGCTCTGCATGGACAGGTGGAACTGGGGGCACAGGTCCGGAAGCTGCGCCGCCCGGCGGCAGAAGTCCTCCGTGATGGTCCGGGGCTCCAGGCTGCCCAGCCGGATGCGGACGCCGGGAGCAGCCTTGCACAGGCCCTCCATCAGATCGATCAATGTCTGGCCGTTTTTCAGGTCCTTGCCCCAGGAGGAGATCTCGATGCCCGTCAGGACGATCTCCCGGTAGCCGTCGGCCTTCAGCTGTGCCGCCTGCTCCATGGCCTTGTCCAGGGGCAGGGACCGGACGGGGCCCCGGGCGTAGGGGATGATACAGTAGGTGCAGAAGTTGACGCAGCCGTCCTCCACCTTCAGCATAGCCCGGGTGCGCTCCGCCATGCCGCCGGCGGGCAGCACCTCGAAGGTCCGGCGGTCGAAGGCCTTGTCGATGGCCTCGATGGGCCGCTTCTCCTCCACCGCCTGCTCCAGCAGGTCGATGAAGCCCACCCGGTCGCCGGTGCCGGCGATCAGGTCCACATCCAGCTTCCGCACGTCCTCCACATGGGTCTGGGGATAGCAGCCGCACAGGGCCGCCACCGCCGCCGGGTGCTCCCGGCGGACGCGGTGGAGCATCTGCCGGGATTTCTGGTCGCTGACCGCGGTCACGGAGCAGCTGTTGACCACGTAGGCGTCGGCCGGGGCGGAAAACTCCACCACCTCATGGCCCCGCCGCCGCAGCTCCTGCTCCATGGCCTGGGTCTCGTATTGATTCACCTTGCATCCAAGGGTGTAAATGGCAACTTTCATGGGAATCTCCTTGCCTTTTCTGAAAAAGCTCTATATAATAATAAAATTGTGCAAGTACGGTAAAACCGAACTCGTTTTTGCATGTTACCGTACTAGTATACCGTTTATTTCTCTTCAGGGCAAGTCCCAAGAAAAGGAGTTCTCCCTATGATTTATCTGGATCACGCCGCCACCACCCCCGTCCCCCGGGAAGTGGCGGACGCCATGTATGAGGTTCTGACGAACCAGTTCGGCAACCCCAGCTCCCAGTACCAGCTGGGTCTGGACATGAAAAAGCAGGTGGAGGGCTGGCGGAAGACCGTGGCCGATGCCCTGGGCTGCGAGCCGAAGCAGCTGTACTTCACCGCCTGCGGCACCGAAGGCGACAACTGGGCCATCCAGGCGGCCTGCTGGCAAAACCGCCATGTAGGGCGCCACATCGTCACCACCGCCGTGGAGCACAGCGCCGTGCTGGAATGCTGCAAGTGGATGGAGCAGCAGGGTTACGAGGTGACCCGCATCGCCCCCGATGGCAAGGGCAGCATCACGGCGGAGCAGGTGCTCTCCGCAGTGCGGTCCGACACGGCCCTGGTCAGTGTGATGATGGTCAACAACGAGCTGGGCAATGTCTATCCCATCGCGGACATCGCCAAGGGCCTGGCTGCCAAAAATCCCAAGACATTACTGCACACCGACGCGGTGCAGGGTTTTTTGAAGGTCCCCTTCTCCGCCAAAGCTCTGGGGGCGGACTTCATCACCATCTCCGGCCACAAGATCGGCGGCCCCAAGGGCGTGGGCGCCCTGTACATCGGCCCCCGGGTGCGGAATCCCCGGCCTCTGCTGGCCGGCGGCGGCCAGGAGGGCGGCCTGCGGTCCGGCACAGAGGCCACCGCCCAGATCGCCGGCTTTGCCAAGGCGGTGGAACTGCGGACAGAGGACCTTGCGGACAAGCTGGCCCACATGGCGGAGCTCAAGGCTTACGCTGTGGAGCGTCTCACTGCCATTCCCGATCTGACGGTGATCTCTGACGGCACTGCCCCCCACATTCTGGCGGTCTCTCTGGCAGGCTGGCCCAGCCAGAACATCGTCAACGACCTGTCCGCCCAGGGCCTCTGCATCTCCGCCGGCTCCGCCTGCCACCAGGGCAAGCCCAGCCATGTGGTGGCCGCCCTGAAGCTGCCCAAAAAGACAGCGGGCGGCGTCATCCGCATCAGTTTCGGCCCGGAGACCACCAAAGCCGACATCGACGCCTGCGCCGATGCTCTGAAAAACCACCACGACAACCGGATGCCCATGCTATGAGCATCAAACATCAGGAGTATTTTTCATGCTGAACCATCTCCGCCGGGAACCCGGCTTTTACAAACGGCTGTGGACGCTGTCCCTGCCCATCATCCTGCAGAACCTCATCACCTTCTCCCTGGGGTTGATTGACACCTTCATGGTGAGCCAACTGGGTAACGAGGAGATGGCCGCTGTCACCACCGCCAATGTGCCGGTGTTTCTGCTCATCAGCATCGTCTTCGGCGTCCAGAGCGGTCTGGGGATCCTGGTGAGCCAGTATTGGGGCAGGGGGGATGTGAAAAGCATCAACCGTGCGTTGGGTGTGGCATCCTTTATCGGCACCGGCATTACCGTGGTGCTGGCGGTGCTGTTCTTCCTCTTCCCCGTCCCCGTCATGGACCTGCTGTCCAACGAGCATGCCCTGTCCCTGCTGGGCGCGCCGTACCTGCGGATCATCGGCTTCTCCTATGTGTTCAATATGCTCTCCTCCATCTACGCCAGCGCCCAGCGCAGCGTGGAAAATCCCACCTTCGGCATGAAGCTCTTCGGTTTCTCCACTCTGCTGAATACCGGCCTTAACTATCTGCTGATCTTCGGCCACCTGGGCTTTCCCGCCATGGGCGTGGCCGGGGCGGCCCTGGCCACCCTGCTGGCCCGAATGTCGGAATTCCTGATCTGCACGGTCTGCGCCCTCCGCAGTAAAACCATCCCCCTGGACTTTGTCCGCTTCCTGCGGCCCGGCTGGGACATGACCCGCCGCTTCGTGAAATATGCCTCCCCGGTGGTGCTGAATGAAGCCGCCTGGGGCCTGGGCAACTCCCTGCTGACAGTCATTCTGGGCTACACGGATAACTCCGTGGAGATGCTGGCGGCCAACGCCGTCATGGGCAACCTGACCCGTCTGTTCCTGGTGGTTTGCTTCGGCCTGGGCGCCGCCACGGCGGTGCTGGTTGGCAAGGCCATCGGCGAGGGACAGAGCCGGGAGGCCGTCATGTCTCTCAGTCAGGCTCTGATGGGATTTGCCGTGCTGGTGGGCGGTGCCGTGGGACTGACGGCCCTGATTCTGGTGCCCACGCTGTTCGTGCCGGTCATCTTTCCCCTGTTCAAGCTGTACGGCGAGTCCGCCGCCATTGCCACAGCTCTGGCGGTCGCCAGCTTTCTGGGCCTGCCTCTCCACGCCCATTCCATTTCCTCCATCACCGGCGTCCTGCGTGCCGGCGGAGATGTGGGCTGGTCCACCTTTCTGGACCTGGCGCCTCAGTGGCTGGCCTGCCTGCCCCTGACCGCTCTGGCGGCTCTGGTGCTGAAGACCGGGTGCTGGCCCATCGCCATCGCCATGCAGGCGGAGTGCATCATCAAGGTCCCCCTGTGCACCTGGCGCATCAACAGCGGCAAATGGATCAACGACCTGACAAGGAGGCACAGCACACCATGACCAGCCTGTTTCGCTGCCCCATCTGCGGCGGCCCGCTGACCCGGGAAGAGCGGGCTTACCGCTGTCCGGTCGGTCACAGCTACGACATTGCCAAGGAGGGCTACACCTACCTGCTGCCCCCCAATCAGAAGCACTCCGCCGCCCCTGGCGACGACAAGGGCATGGCCGTTGCCCGGCGGGACTTCCTCTCCAAAGGGTATTATGTACCGCTGCTGAATACGCTCTGTACTGAAATTTCAGCCCGCACAGGGAATTCCCCGGCTCTGCTGGACACCGGCTGCGGCGAGGGATACTACACCGCCGGCATCTTCCGCGCTCTGGCGGAGGCCGGGAAAGACCCCCGCATGGCGGGCACCGACATCTCCAAATTCATCCTCCGCTATGCCGCCAAACGTGAGAAAGATGTGGAGTTCGCCGTGGCATCCTCCTATCACCTGCCGGTGGCGGACGGGAGCATGGATATACTTCTGAACTGCTTCTCCCCCCTGGCCCTGGAGGAGTTCCGCCGGGTGCTGAAACCCGGCGGCGTGTTCCTCTATGTGGTCCCGGCGGCGGACCACCTGTGGGAGCTGAAGCAGGTGCTCTACGAGAAGCCCTACCCCAACGAGGAGAAAGAAACTCCCTACGAGGGCTTCGCCTATGACGCCATCGTCCCCGTGGACGCCCGCATCCATCTGGAAAGCCAGGCGGACATCCACGCCCTGTTCCAGATGACCCCCTACTATTGGAAAACTCCCAAGGCCGGGGCGGAGCGGCTGGCAGCCCTGGATACGCTGGACTGCCGCATCGCCTTCCGCGTCCATATTTTCCGAAAACTGTAACAGAGGTGCTGACATGAAACCCAATCCCACCCGTTCCGCCCTCATTCTCATCGACATGGAAAACGGCTTTGTGGACCCCCGGGGCGGCCACTGCATCCGCTTCGCCCAGTCCACCGTCCCCGCCTGTGTCCGGGCGCTGGGCCTGTCCCGGTCCAAGGGCATCCCTGTGTTTTTCGTCAAACGCATTTACCGGGCCGACGGCAGCGACGTGGAGCTGACCCGGTATGCCGCCTGGAAGGCCGGAGGCCGGGCCTGTATGCCCGCCTCCGCAGGCTTTAACAGTGCTCAGGCACCGGAGGGCCTGCGGCCCCAGCCCGGGGATTACACCATCATCAAGCCCCGGTGGAGCGCCTTTTTCCAGACGGAGCTGGACCTGATCCTGCGGCGTCTGGATGTGCGCACCGTGATCCTGGCGGGCACCACAACGCCCAACTGCGTCCGCACCACCTGCTATGATGCCATCGCCCTGGAGTACAACACCGTTGTGCTGACGGACTGCTGCTCCTCCCAGACGGAGGAGATCCAGCGGGTGAACCTGGAGGACATGGAGCGGGCCGGCGCCATCCTCATGGACAGCACCGCTTTCGCGGACTACGGCCCGGAGACCGTGGCCGACCTCTCCGCCGCCATCCGGGAAGAAATGCTGCAAAGCGATGCCAGCCCGGAGCCCTTCCTGGATGCCCCCGGCGGCACCGGCTGGACCGACCTCTGGTAATGAAAAGGCGTGCCCAAACGGGCACGCCTCAGGCTGTCGATAAACCCGAAAATCTTACGCAACGGGAAGGAAGGGTGTGCGCGGGGAACCCAGGAAGGGTTCCCTGCGCCACTCAAATCAACAGTTTTCAGAACTTTTTTGAAGTTCTGAAAACTTGTTCAGCTTGTTGAAAAGACTTTTTCGACAAGCTAAGGCGTGCCCAAACGGGCACGCCTTTTATCATCTGTCATCCTTTTGCAGGGTCGCTTGACTCAGCAGGGCTTTTCCGGCTTCTCCTCCGCCTTTTTCGCTCTGCGGCGCTTGCGCAGGACCCGGATGACCGCCACGGCGAGCACCGCCAGCACCAGCACCCACATCCAGCCGTATGCCAGAGCCACGGCAAAGTTCTCGATGGCGTCGGTGAAATTCGACCAGCCGCCGGTGAAGGCCTTGCCCAGGCGGCTCATAAAGCTGTCGGGCACCTCCTCCACATCGGAGAGCTTGTATACCTCCTGCAGGGAGATGGACACAGTGGCGTAATCCACCTGTCCGTCGTAGTGCCGCAGGGTACCGGAGAGCTCGTCGATCATCTGCTCCGTCTCCGAGATGGCGGATTCGATGGTAATGATGTCCTCCATGTTCTCCGCCTTGGCCAGCAGCGCCTGGAGCCGCTCCAGCTTGATCTGTAGGGTTTTCAGGCGGCCCTGGGTGTCGTAATACCGCTCGCTGATATCCTCCTGCTGGGCGTCCCGCCAAGTCTCGTGGCACAGCTCCCCTGCCTGGTCCAGGAAAGTCTGGTACTTTTCCGCCGGGATGCGGACGGTGTACTCCGCCCAGCGGCCATTGCTCCGCTTGCCCACACTGCTGGACTGGAAGTAGCCGCCCATCTGCTCCGTCAGGTCTGTCAGGCCCTGAACGGCCTCTTCAAAAGTAGTGGTCTCCAGATTCATCTGTGCGGTGCGGATGAGCTTCTGTCCGGCGGGATAGGTCGCCCCTCCGCCGGATGCGGTGCTGCCGGAATCGAAGCCCAGGTACTCCTCCGCCATTTCCGTCTCCACGGGATACGCCATATCCGCCGCGGCACTGGGGGCTTCCGCCGCGAACTCCTCCGATTTGCTTCCGCCGCAGGCGGCCAGGGACAGTACCAGCAACAACGCAAGCGCCAGTGCAAACAGCTTTCTTTTCATGGTCCATCCTCCTTTTTCCACCCCTGCTCTTCCAACACGGGGGTGCTTTACCTGAATAGACGAAAAGTCATGGCAAAATGTTCCGCCTTTTTGCGCCGTATCTTGCCTTTTTTTGCCCGGTGGGGTAAAATAACCCTGCTTGAACATTTGGAATGGAGGAACTGTACATATGACTTATCAGGAAATTCTGGCCAACGCCCGGACCTGCTCCGGCCCCCACTGCAAGGCCTGCCCCGTCTGCAACGGCCTGGCCTGCAAGAACACCATGCCCGGTCCCGGTGCCAAGGGCATCGGCACCGGCGCTATCCGCAACTACCAGAAGTGGCAGGAGCTGTGCGTCAACATGGACACCATCTGCGAGAACAAGCCCGTGGACACCACCGCCCGCCTCTTCGGCCGGGAGTTCGTGCTGCCCGTGTTTGCCGCTCCCGTAGGCGCCATGCAGCTGCACTACGGCGACAAGTACAACGACCTGGAGTACAATGACATCCTGGTGTCCGCCTGCGCCCAGGCCGGCATCGCCGCCTTCACCGGCGACGGCACCAACCCCGCCGTGGTGGAGGCCGCCGCTGAGGCCCTGAAGAAGTCCGGCGGCCTGGGTGTGCCCACCATCAAGCCCTGGAACATCGAGACCATCCGGGAGAAGATGGATCTGGTGAAGGCCGCCGATCCCTTCGCCATCGCCATGGACATCGACGCCGCCGGCCTGCCCTTCCTGAAGAACCTGACGCCCCCCGCCGGCAGCAAGACCGTGGAGGAGCTGAAGGAGATCGCCCGGATCGCCGGCAAGCCCTTCATCCTCAAGGGCATTATGACCGTGGCCGGTGCCAAAAAGGCCCTGGAGGCCGGGGCCAGCGGCATCGTGGTCAGCAACCACGGTGGCCGCGTGCTGGACCAGTGCCCCGCCACCGCCGAGGTGCTCCCCGCCATCGTGGACGCCGTGGGCGGCAAGATGACGGTGCTGGTGGACGGCGGTATCCGCACCGGCATGGACGTGTTCAAGGCCCTGGCCCTGGGCGCCGACGGCGTGCTGATCGCCCGGCCCTTCGTCACCATGGTCTACGGCGGCGGAGCTGACGGCGTGCAGGTGTACGTGGAAAAGCTGAAGGCCGAGCTGGCCGACGCCATGGCCATGTGCGGCGCCCACAGCCTCAGCGATATTGACCGCTCCATGATCTTCGGCTATTGATAAGCGATAAAAAAATCAGCTCCCCGGTTGGGGAGCTGATTTTTTGCTTATTTCTGGAGGATTATTCCTCATCCCGCTTCTTGCGGCCCAGGAGGGACACGCCGGCCAGTCCGGTGCCGGACAGGGCGGTCAGCGCCAGCCACAGGGAGGCCATGTCACCGGTCTTGGGGACATCAGACTGGGGAATGTCCTCGTCGGGAAGGTCCTCCATGGGGACATCGGGATCGGTGAGTTCCTCACCGAGGACTTCCGTGCCGGGGATGTCGGTCTTGGGAACATCAGGGTCTCCGATATCCTCGCCGGGCTTGTCGCCGGGCTTGTCGCCGCCGGGACCCTCGGGATCGCTTCCGCCGGGAACATCATCGGGAGTAAAGACCCACGTACCCACCAGGGTCACGTCACCGACAACGCCATTTTCATCCACCACGGGGCCGGAGGGCTGCCAGCCGCTGAAGGTCCAGGTACCACCGGGGACCTTGACAGGCTCCAGGGCATCCGGCGTAATGGTGGGGTCGATGCTGGTGACATCATTGCCCATGCTGCCGCCGGGGAGCTTATCCAGCACTTCCTGGGGCAGTTCCTTGCCGTCCGTGCCGCTCTCAAAGCCGTAGTTCACATCGTACTTGGGGAACTGGATCTTGTCAGCGCTCAGGATAGCGTCCACGTTGACAACATAGGCCACCTGCTTGCCGCCCTCGGTCTCAGACTTATTGGGAACCACATAACCAGCGCCCTTATTGCCGTAAACGCCGTCCGCGTTAAAGATGAAGTAGGTTCCATCCTTGGGAACATTCACCGCAAAGGAATTGTACAGGTTATCGCCGTCCAGGGGCAGCGTGAAGCGATTGACTTCCTTGCCGTCCTTATCCACCACGACGAACTCCACAGACTCCTTCTTGTTCAGGCCATTGCTGTCCAGCTTGCCCAGCTCCTCCAGGAAGCGGCCGTTGATGAACTGGTTATCCTTGGAACTCAGAGTGCTGCGGGTGTCAATTGCAAAGTAGAGATCACCATAGGCTTCCAGATCGCTGTTGTCGATGCGGATGGTGCCGCCATCACCATTATAGCCGTTGCCGATGGCAGAAGCATAAAGGCCGGACTTTGCGTAGACAGTGCTGCCATCAATGATGATATCACCAAATGTGCCCAGATAACCCGCGCCAATACCCGGAGCATAGGCGCTGCCTGTTGCGGTCACGTCCGCATTTTCGGAAATCTCAATGCTCTTGACAACACCAGAAATACCGCTGCCGATGCCGCTGCCGTATTTGCCCGTGGCAGTCGCCTGTACCTTACCGCCGCTGATGGTGACGGAAGAACGCTCATATTCCGTCTCATTCTTCACCGTGAGATAGTTGCCTCCGCTGCCGATGGCGGCCGCTCCGGACCCGCCAGTGGCAGTAACATCTCCGTTTTGAATATGGATGGTGCCGCTGTAGCCGCCTGCGCCGCCGCCGATACCGGCGCCGCCGTTGGTAGAGCCGGAAGAAGAACCGGTGGCAGTCACCTTACCGGTGGTATTGATGGTAATATTGCCTGCGGACTGACTCTGACCACCGCCGATACCGGCGCTTGCATATTCAGAGGAGGCATTCACATTGGCGTTACCCTGGATCGTAATATCGTTCTTGGCATTTGTCCCGTCAACGTCGTAACCCTTGTTGCCGCTGCCGACACCTGCGCCACAGGTGCCAAACAGTCTGTTGGCATGAGCGTTTACATCAGCATCGCCTTCAATAACTACTGTACCCGTATTGGTCATGTAGCCACCGCCGATACCAGCGGCACCACCATTGCCTTCAGCCTTGACTGTTCCACCGCTGATGGTGATCTTACCTTCGTTTGAGTTGCTGCCGGCTCCATGACTGCCTGAACCGATACCTGCGCCTCCGATGCTGCCGACAGCAGTTACGTTACCGCCGGCAATCGTGATATTTGAGGCATCACCGTTGTTGCCGCCGCCGATACCTGCACCACCTGCAACTGTGCTGCTCCCACTGATTACTATTCCACTGGGAAGCGTAATATCAGCGACATTTCCGCCTGTTGCGTTTACTGTTCCGCCGTTAATTGTAATATTGCCGGCGCCCGTATTCACGAGGCCACGCGCTGTGCCGCCACCGCCAATACCGGCAGCATAGGAACCGCCTGTAGCGGTTATTTTACCGCTGTCAATAGTGATGTTGCCGCTGTTGCCGTCAGCATAACCGCCGCCTACCAGCGTACTTCCGCCAATACCGGCACCGCCGGCCTGGAGCTTCGAATTGATTCCGCCGACAGCATCCAGGGAACCGCCATCGTTGTTGCCGTCCTGGATGATCACGGTCGCGTTGGTGTCTTTTCCGTCCCCCGCATCGGAATCGCCCTTGACTTCCAGACCCGCGCGGCCGTCATCGCCTTTCAGAATGTTTTTGCCGTCCAGTTCGATGGTCACACTGGAGCCCTCTCCAATTGAGACAGCTGAATCTTGCTTCGCCTCGATATTGACATCCTTCAACGTGATGGTCACATCGCTGACATTTTCGCCCACCTGCACGGTGTTGGTAGTTGCTTCTTTTTCAGAGCCTGATTTTGAATCAACACCCTGATTGATGATAATCTTACCATCATTTGAGGTATCTTCTTTTACATAGGTGCGGTCTGCCGTGTCCTTTGTGACCTCATCTCTGGTTTTCTGCCAACTATAATCGCCTTCGCCATCCTGGTCATTGTCCACATAAACGCTACCCTGTTCCAGATCATACTCCACCGCCAAGGCGGCGGTGCTGGCGATCCCCATGGTCATGCTGCCGGCCAGCAGGATCGCAAACAGTTTTTGCAGTTTCTTTTTTGCCATTTTCTCAATCTTCCTTTCGCTTTTTAGATTGAAATTCTGGCAGCTGGGCTGACTTGGCTGAGTCCTTTCGGTGGTCCCCGCTTTAGCCCCCTTGCTTTGCGTCCCATCCTTTCGGGTGGTTTGCCCTTACAGTTTTACAAATACGCGGCTCCCCGCGCCGGGTCCAGCACTCGTTCTCTCTTGCTGTTGAGGTTACTATACCACATGCCGGTTACAAATTCGGTTACATTTTTAAAAATTGTTTCAAAATTGTTCTGTCAAATTTTACAATATTTTTACCTTGTTTTTGTAATTTATTGAAAAACGCACAGGGCGGTGAAGCAGGTCCCCTCGGGGCCAAGGCCCTCCACCCGGTAGGTATCCGCCTCCCGGAAGCCCTCCAATCGCAGATCCTCTCCCAGGGTGGCCTCCTTGCTGTAGTTGATATAGAACTCCCGCGGCACCCGGGGCTGCAGATCCGCCGGCAGGGCGTCCCAGACGATGTCGCCGTAGTTGCCGCTGAACAGGTGGCCGTTGCCGTCCAGGTCCGACCAGCGGATGGCCCGGCGGCCCAGGTCCTCCGTGCCCTCCCTGGGCAGGACGATCTTTTTCGGCTCGGGACAGTCGATCTCCACAGGGCAGACCGTCAGGGGCTTGGCTGTGAAGGAGCCGGGCCGCAGGATCTTCCGGGTGATGGGGTCCACCAGGATCCAGTCGCTTTTGGCGGAAACGCACAGCCGCCCCGTCTGGTCCCGCATCTCATAGACACGCTGCATATGGGCGCCCTTGGCGCCGTTTTCCCAGGTGGTGATATCCAGCAGGTCCCGGGTCTGCGGGCAGGCGTGGATCTTCACTGCCGCGCGGGACAGCAGGAATACCTCCCGCATGGCGTACAGCTTCTCATGGGTCAGCCCCCGGGCGTCGTAGTCATAGCCTGCAAAGGCCGCCATTTTGCTGAGGATTGCCGCCACCCGCATCCGCTTCTCCCGGTCGCAGTCCCAGAATACCAGTTCCTCCTGTCGAAAATAGCTGTTTTCTGTCAGCTGCTGCCTGAAATCTTTCACCCTGGTCTCTCCTTCTGAAAATAATAGGTGAGTATATCACATTTTTCTTTTTTGGGCAAGGCGAAAAGGTTGACTTTTCCAGGCAGCTGTGATACTTTAAGTGTGACAAAATTTTATTACCATTGGAGGTTTTTATCATGGAAAAGAAAGTCATCGCCACCACCGCCGCTCCCGGCGCCATCGGCCCCTATTCCCAGGCCCGTCTGATGGGTGATCTGCTGATCACCTCCGGCCAACTGCCCCTGGACCCCGCCACCGGCGCGTTCCCCGAGGGCATTGAGGCCCAGACCCGCCAGTCCCTGACCAACGTGAAGGCCATTGTGGAGGCCGCCGGCCTCTCCATGGACGACGTGGTGAAGACCACCGTGTTCCTCAGCGACATGAACAACTTCGGCGCCATGAACGGCGTGTACGCCGAGTTCTTCACCGAGGGCAAGTACCCCGCCCGTTCCGCCGTGGAGGTTGCTCGTCTGCCCAAGGACGCTCTGGTGGAAATTGAGGTCATCGCCTGCAAGTAAGCATCCCCCGAATTTCCGTATTTACAGCTGACGGGAGACCCGGCTGCGCATAAAGCGTCAGCCGGGTCTCTTGACAGTCTGAGGCCCCCGGAACCACAGTTCCGGGGGCCTGTTTGATACCTGTTTACCGCTGATTTCAGCAGCCCGTCAGGGGATTCACGTCCCCCTCGGGCGGGACGATGCACAGCCCCATCAGCTCCCCGTCGCCGGTGTTGCCGAAGTTGTGGCGGACGCCGGAGGGAACGTGGACCCAAGTGCCGAATTCCAGGGGCACCTTCTCCTTGCCGATGCGGAAATAGCCCTCGCCCTTGATGCAGACGAACCAGTGGCACCACTCATGGGCGTGGATACTGCTCTCGGCGCCCGGCTCCAGGGTGAACAGCCGCATCACATAGTCGTCCCAGAAGCGGCCGTCGGGGCCAAAGACGATTTTCTTGGTGGAGTTTTCGATAAAGTGGCCTCCGGTGACCACCGGCAGGTCCCGGATATTGCCGGAATATTCGCTCATAACAGACTCTTCCCTTCCAGATGATTTTTCCCAACGCGGGTCCCCCGCGCTCACTTCAGCTTGCTTCGAATTTTTGCCTTCAGTTCCGGAGACAGCAGCTTCCCCGCCGCCCGCACCGGCAGTGGCGGAAGACCGCAGAAGCGCTTCCGCACCCGGTCAAAGGGCTCCAGGGCATAGGCCGCGAAGAAGGCTGCCCGGTCCGCGGGCTGCTGGATGGGCGACGCCAGCCGGGGGTTCCCGGCCACGGCCCGCTCCACGGGGAAGGCCTGGCGGCTCAGGGGCAACTGGTCGAAGATGTGGCTGCCGTGGGCCGTGTTCACCAGCAGCAGATTGACGCCCTTTTCCTGCTGCTCCGGCAGCTCGTCGGGCCGCAGGCCCCAGAAGTCGCCCAGGGTAAAATCACCGGGGCGGTTCAGGTTGGTATAGGCGCAGCAGTGGCAGCTGGGCCGCAGGAACAGCGCCCGGCCGAATGCCCGGCCGTACTCCGTGGCGAAGAGGGGCGCTGTATCCACGGTGCCGTCATCGTAGACCGTGGTGAAATGGCTGTCCTTCCAGCCGGTGACCTTGTTGCGGAACCGCACGGCCTGCAGGCCCTTGCCCTTCCGCTGCTCGATGGACCGGGCCATGTCCTCCCATACGCCGGGAGAGGGCACGCCGTGGCATACCAGGTCACAGGTGGTCAGATTCTCCGGGCGGCTGCCCAGGAAACGGTACAGGCCGTCCACCTGGCAGGGGGTGCCGGAAAACAGCACCGGCCGGACTTTCAGCGCCTCCCGGATCTCCCGGAAGGTCTCCCCCAGGTCGCTCTGGACGTATTTGGCACCCCGCAGCCGCCACAGGTCCTCCTTGCGGAAGCAGGCGATATGCCGCAGGTGCTGCCTGCCGTCCATAGCGGCGCCGTAGACCACGCCGCCGCCCTCCAGCACATACTCCGCCAGGGCCGTGAATACGCCGCCGGAGGTGGAATCCTTCCGAATCTGGTCATCCCGGTTCCAGGCGGCGAAGGCCGCCGGCAAATGCATTGCGTTCCGCTCGTGAAGCATGGGGCACACCGCCGTGCAGTGGCCGCAGCGAACGCATTTGTCCGGGTCGATAACGGGATAGGCAAAGCCCTCCTTGTCCCGCTCCATGGTGATGGCGTCCTTGGGGCAGCCGCTGGCGCAGGCCGTGCAGCCGGTGCAGGTGCCGTGCTCCGCCAGGACCGGAAAGTCGCCCTGAACCTTTTGGGGCGCAATGATTTCCGTCGCGTATTGCTCGTTCTCCAGGGCGGCTCGCAGATAGGCCAAGGAGGACTTCCGGGCCTCCGCCAGACGCTCCGACGCCCCGGCCCAGTCGATCTCCGTCTCCAGGTCCGCCGTGTCGCCCTTGCCGATGATGCGGTCCGTCAGGCCCAGGCGGCTGAGGATGCTGAAGGTCCGGGACCGCTCCGGCGCCGCCAGCTCACTGGGGGCCACTGCCGTAAAGAAGGGCTTCTGGAACTGGACGGAAAACACGGTGCCGTGGAAGGAATTGGTGCAGACGTAGCTGGCGTTCTGGAACAGGGCCAGGAACTCCGCCGGGCCAGCGTCCAGGATGCACCGGGCCTTGGGGTGGACCTTCCGGCGGATGCCGCACAGCTGGACCACCGGCAGGCCCGTCCGCTCCGCCAGCTGGCGGATGTAGGGTTCCAGAGCACCGGGCTTGCTGATGCAGTAGCAGAGAATATACCCCTGAGGGGTATTTGTTTCTGTACCGGGATACCCCCGAGGGGTATTTGCCATAGCAGCCCACTGGTCCGCGTTCAGCAGCAGGGTGGGGTCCAGCACCACGGGGAAGTCCTTCCCGGTGATCTCCCGCAGGATCTCCCGACCCTGGGTCTCCCGTGCGGACACATGGGAGAAATCTTTCAGATAGTCCCGCAGCTCCGTCTCCATCTCCTCCGGAATGGCGGGAATGCCGAAGGAGGGGGCGTAGGCGATCTTCCGCCGGTCCGAAAAAGCCCCGAAAAACACCGGGTCGAAATGCCCGTCCGGGAAAATCTTCGGGTTCCAGATCTGGTCGCTGCCGGAGAGGATCAGATCGTAGGGCAGTTCTGCGTGGCGCAGCTCCTCCAGGCTCTCAAAGCGGTGGCCGGAGATGCGCAGATGATCTTTGGAGAATTTTTCAAACCGCTGGTAGCGGGTCTCCAGAGCCTTGTAATGCAGGGCCGTGTGGGTATCCGCCGCCAGGCTGCCCAGGCCCGTGGGCTTCCGGAAGAGGGCGTTTTTCTGGTTGACATAATAGTCTATGATCTCACACTCTGCCCCCAGGGACTCCACAGCCCGCTGGGTCGCCGCCGCCTGCAGCAGGGCACCGTAATGGTGGATATGATAAAAGGTGACAAGTCCTGTTTTCAAGAAAAGGCTTCCTTTCCTGTCTGGTATCTTATTTCAGGTCCATGACCACGTTTTCCGGGGTCAGCAGGTCGTCCTCCGCGATCCAGTCCGCCACGGGGACAGTCTCAAACTCCGTCTCTGTGCGGCGGATGACCACCTTTTCCAGTCCCGCGTTGATGACCATGCGGCGGCACATGAGACAGGAAGTGGCGTCGGCCAGCAGTTCTCCCGTCCGAGCATCCCGGCCCACCAGATAGATGGTGCCGCCCACCATGTCCCGCCGGGAGGCGGAGATGATGGCGTTGGCCTCGGCGTGGACGCTGCGGCACAGCTCATACCGCTCTCCTCTGGGGACCTTCATGGCCTCCCGGGAGCAGTAGCCCATATCCACGCAGTTGGCCCGGCCCCGGGGGGCGCCGTTGTAGCCGGTGGAGATGATCTCGTCGTTCTTCACGATGATGGCGCCGTAGACCCGGCGCAGGCAGGTGGCCCGCTCCAGCACGGTCTCGGCGATATCCAGATAGTAATTTTCCTTACTGATGCGCTCCATACACATTCCTCTCTCTGTATGACGTTTGTATCAGGCCCAGGGATTCCGGACCAGGGCGCCGCCGGACACCTGCAGTCCCGCCCGGACAGCGATCATCTCCGCCGCCACGGACACCGCGATCTCCGCCGGAGTCTCCGCCCCGATGGCAAGGCCGATGGGGGCGTGGACCCGGCTGTATTCCTCCGCCGTAAAGCCCGCCTCCAGCAGCCGGTCCCGGCAGATGGACAGCTTCTTCCGGGAGCCGATGCAGCCGATGTACCGGGCGCCGCTGCGGAGCGTCTTGGTCAGCACCTCATAATCCGCCTGGTGGCCCCGGGTCATGATGACCACGTAGTCGTCCGCCGTCACAGTCACATGATTCTCCAGTTCCTCAAAGGGGCCGCAGAAGGTCTCCTCCGCGCCGGGGAACAGAGCCGGGTCCGTGAACTCCGGCCGGTCATCGTAGACCACCGGGCGGAAGCCCAGGGGGACCAGGGCCCGGACCAGGGCCTGGGACACATGGCCGCCGCCGAAGAGATACACCCGGCCTGCTTTCACCACAGGCAGGGCGAACCAGCCGTCCCGCCAGACCGCCTTGTTCTGCAGCAGGTCCTCCGGGAATGGTCTCTCATCATGGAATCCGGCGCGGCCCGCCAGGGCCATGAAGGTGACTGTCTCGCCCTCCAGCCGCCGCACCAGCCAGCGGTCCGTATTCTGGCGGCAGGCTTCCAGCAGGTCCCGCAGCAGGGTCAGGACCGTTTCATCCGCCGGGGACAGATACTGGAAATGGAGGGTCACATCGCCGCCGCAGACCATGCCCAGGCTGGCAACGTCTCCCTGCACAAAGCGGAAATGCCGCAGGGCGTTCTCTCCCCGGGCCGCTAGTTCTTTGGCGAGATTGGTGGCTTCAAATTCCACGTTGCCGCCGCCCACGGTGCCCGTGGCGGTACCGTCCGCGAAGACCGCCAGCATTGCGCCGGCTCCGCGAGGTGTGGAGCCGCTGGCCTCCACCACGCTGACCAGTTCCGCGGCAGTGCCGTTCTCCAACTTTCGCAGGAGCTTTTCGATCAAATCACCCATGGGCAGTCCTCCTTTTTGGTATTGTAATATTGTAACACAGAATCCCGGCAGTGGAAAGTGGGTTTTCACATTCTTGCCGGTCAACAAATATTGCTTTCTTCGGAAATTTTCACAGTTTTTTGAAGAATCTGCCCCTGCCGTATCGTATCATGGATATCAGCCGGTGAAAGGAGGTGGCGGTGTGCCGTGGGTGTCATGACAAAGGACCAGTTTTCGGACCTGGTGGTCCGGTATGAGCGGCTGGTCTATACCATCTGCTTTCAGCTGGTGCGGGATACCGCCGCGGCGGAGGACCTGACTCAGGAGACCTTCCTCTCCGCCTACCTCCACCGGGAGTCCATCCCAAAAGGCTATGAGCGGCAGTGGCTGGGCCGCATCGCCGCCAACAAGGCCAAGGACCACTTGCAAAGCGCCTGGAACCGGCGGACCGTCCTGCCGGGAGATGAGGGGATGCCCCCGAGCCTGTCGCCGCCCACCGAGGAGCTGGTGCTGGAACGGGCCGGGGCCGACGCCATCCGGGCGGCTATCGGAGAACTAAAGGAGCCCTACCGGCCGGTGTGCCGACTGTGCCTGCTGGAGGAAAAGTCCCCGGAGGAAGCCGCCCTGGCACTGGGCAGGCCGGTGAAGACCATCCATACGCAGCTGGCCAGAGGAAAACGGCTGCTGCGGGAACGCTTGGAAAGGAGTGAGACACATGGACATCTTTCGACATGACGGACACCTGACGGACCAGGCACTGGCGGCACTGGCAGCCGGGGAGCCGCTGGACGAGACCGCCCGCCTGGAAATCGCGGAGCATCTGGCCTTCTGCGACCTGTGTCTCCAGCGGTACACGGACGCCTTGGCAGGCATGGAGCTGCTGACACCGGAGCAAAGCTGCCGGGAAAGCCTGTGGCGGCGCATCCGGGCCCGGGCGGCACGGCTGTTCCTAAACCGGTACGCCACAGCGGCGGCCGCGGTGGCTCTGGCCCTGACCGTGCTGTGGGGCAGCGCCGGTGTAACGCTGCCGGAGGGGCTCCCTCTGCCCGAGCGGCCCCTCCTGCCGGAGGACCGGCCTACGGTCTCCGATGGGCTGCGGAAGTGGAACGAGTCCCTAGACAGCGCCATCTCCGGGGTGAACGAATTTTTTGACGGGCTGGGCCGGATGGCTTCGCCTGTCCAGGGAGGTAAGTGAACCATGAAACGCAAACACGGACTTTTGTTGTTTATCGCAGCCTGCATCCCGGGCTGCGGAGAGATGTACCAGGGGTATATGAAACGGGGCATCTCCATCCTGACGGCCTTCTGCGCCATTTTTGCCCTGGCGGTCTTTCTGGAGATCGGCGCCCTGGCGGTGCTGATGCTGCCGGTGTGGCTGTTCTCCTTCTTTGACAGCTACAACCTGCGGGGCCAGACCGACGCCCAGGCGGAGACCAATCCCGATGCGTACCTGTTCGGTCTCAGCGACATGGACAGCCAGCGGATGAGCGACCTGCTGCGCAAGCGCCACAGCCTGGTGGGCTGGGTGCTGGTGCTGCTGGGCGTCTACATTCTGTTCGATACCTTTGTCGGCCGCCTGATGCAGCTGCTGTGCGAATGGATGGGGCAATGGTGGCTGTACGATGTTGTCATGCGGGATATGCCGCGGATGGTCGTGACGATCTTCATCATCGCCCTGGGCATTTGGTTCATCCGTGGGCCGAAGAAGGCCAAGGCAGAGGATATTCCGGCTTTCACGCCGCCTGCGGCGGAAGCGACGCAGGCGGAACCCGCTGGCGGAGATGCCGGGGAAGCGGAGACCGCAGCGGCGGAGCAGGAGGACGGCCATGGAGACGAATGAGCGGCAGCGCCGGGTGGGGACCTTCACCCTGGGCTTTGTATTGGTGATCTCCGCGGGCTGATGCTGGTGTCCATGTTCTGGCCGCAGCTGGATTGGGCATGGGCGCTGAAGTGCTCGCCTCTCATCCTCATTGGCCTAGGTGTGGAAACGCTGCTGGCCGCAAAGGGCGGCGGGAAAGTCAAATACGACTGGGTGGGCATGGTGCTGTGCTTCGTGCTGGTGTGCGCGGCACTGTGCCTGTACGGTATGGCGTGGTGGATGATGTATGGGTGGGAATATGGCCTGTGATCCCCCTCATCCGGCGCTTCGCGTCACCTTCCCCCCTGTGTGGGGAAGGCTGAATCACAAAAAAGGCGGACTGCGGTTTGCAGTCCACCTTTTTTATTTCGCCTGCCGCATGGACAGGCTGATGCGCTTTTTCTTCTCGTCCACTTCCAGGACCACCACCTTCACCACGTCGCCCACGGAGACCACCTCCGAGGGGTGCTTGATGAATTTGTCGGCCACCTGGGAAATGTGGACCAGGCCGTCCTGGTGGACGCCGATGTCCACGAACACACCGAAGTCGATGACGTTGCGGACGGTGCCCGTCAGTGTCATGCCGGGCTTCAGATCCTTCATCTCCAGCACGTCGGTGCGGAGGATGGGCTGGGGCAGGTCATCCCGGATGTCCCGGCCCGGCTTCAGCAGCTCGGACACCACGTCCCGCAGGGTGGGCACGCCCACGCCGATGGCTTCGGCAGCCTTTTCCTCGCCGTAGGCTTTCACCTGGACGGGCAGGTCCGCCAGCTTTCCGGCCTTCACGTCCGCCAGGGTGTGGCCCGTCAGCTCCAGGAGCTGCTTGGCGGCGTCATAGCTCTCCGGGTGGACGGCGGTGTTGTCCAGCACGGACTTGCTCTCCGGCACCCGCAGGAAGCCCGCGCACTGCTGGAATGCCTTGGGCCCCAGCTTGGGCACCTTTTTCAGCTGGGCGCGGGAGGTAAAGGCGCCGTTCTCCTCTCGGTAGGCCACCACGTTTTTGGCGGTGGTGCCGTTGAGGCCTGAGACCCGCTGCAGCAGGGACGGGGAGGCCGTGTTCACGTCCACACCCACGGCGTTGACGCAGTCCTCCACCACGCCGTTCAGGGCTTCGTCCAGCCGCTTGGGGGGCATGTCGTGCTGGTACTGGCCCACGCCGATGGCCTTGGGGTCGATCTTCACCAGCTCCGCCAGAGGGTCCTGGAGCCGCCGGGCGATGGAGACCGCTGACCGGAGGTTCACGTCATACTGGGGGAACTCCTCCGCCGCCAGCTTGGATGCAGAGTAGACAGAGGCGCCCGCCTCGGAGACGATCATATAGCTGACATGGGCGCCAGTCTCATTCACCTGGCGGATCAGCTCCACCGCCATCTGCTCCGTCTCCCGGCTGGCGGTGCCGTTGCCGATGGCAATGTGCTCTATTTTGTATTTTTTGATCAATTTACTGAGCAAATCGATGGCTTCCCGCTTCTGCCGCTCGCCGTAGGTGGGATACACCACGGCGGTGTCCAGCACCTTTCCGGTGCCGTCCACTACCGCCACCTTGCAGCCCATGCGGTAGCCCGGGTCCAGGCCCATGGTGACCTTGCCCTTGACGGGAGGCTGCATCAGCAGAGGCCGCAGGTTCAATGCGAACTGGCCGATGGCGCCCTCGCAGGCGGCGTCCGTTAGGGCGGAGCGGGCCTCCCGCTCCAGGGAGGGGAACAGCAGGCGGTCATAGGCGTCCTCGGCGGCGGCCTTGACGAACTCCATGGCTCGGCTTCCGGGGATGACCACATGGCGGCGGACGGTCCGCAGGGCCAGCTCCCGGTCCAGCTCGATGGAGACCTTCAGCTTTTCCTCCTTCTCGCCCCGGTTGATGGCCAGGATCTGGTGGCCCTGGAGCCGGGAGAGGGACTGGGAGAAGTCGTAGTACAGGCGGTAGACGGTGTCCTCTTCCACAGCGGCGGCGCTGTGGAGCACGCCGTTTTTCATCAGCAGCTCCCGCAGCTTTTTCCGTAGGTCCGCGTCGTCGGAGATCTGCTCGGCGATGATGTCGGAAGCGCCTGCCAGAGCGTCCTCCGCCGTCTCCACGCCCTTCTCCGGGTCGATATATTTGGCGGCCTCAGTCAGCGGGTCGGGACAATCGGGTGTCTGGGCAAACAGCAGCTCCGCCAGAGGGGCCAGGCCCTTTTCACGGGCCACGGTGGCGCGGGTGCGGCGCTTCTGCTTGTAGGGGCGGTACAGGTCCTCCACCTCCGCCAGGGTCTGGGCGGCGTCGATGGCTGCCGCCAGCTCCTCCGTCAGCTTGCCCTGCTCCTCGATGGATTTTTTCACGGTCTCCCGCCGCTCCTGCAGGCCCCGGAGGTAGTTCAGCCGCTCCTCCAGAGTGCGGAGGGAGGTGTCGTCCATGGCGCCGTGGAGCTCCTTGCGGTAGCGGGCGATGAAGGGGATGGTGTTGCCCTCGTCCAACAGCCGGACCACGTTTTCTACGTGCTGCGGCTGCTTGTCCAGTTCCTTTGCCAGTTGTTCAATCATGGGGTCCATAAATGCTTCCTTTCCCAAGGAAAAAACAGGGCGGGGGCCATGCCCTTGCCCTGCTTTTTCTTTACTTGTGATACAGCTTCTTGGTCTCGTATTTCGGTTCGCAGCTGACGTGGATGCCCAGCTTCTTCAGCAGCTTCTCGTCCACCTCGCTGAGGACCACCGTGAAGTGGGCGTCGCAGCCACGGAGCTTGGGCAGCTGCTGCTGGGCCAGCTCCGCCAGGGGGTTGGTCAGGGCGGAGATGGTCAGGGCCATCAGCACCTCATCCGTGTGGAGGCGGGGGTTCCGGTGGCCCAGATACCGGGTCTTGAGGTTGCAGACCGGCTCCAGCACCTGGGAAGAGATCAGCTCGAACTGGTCCGCGATGCCGCCCATGGCCTTCAGGGCGTTCAGCAGCAGGGCCGAGGCGGCGCCCAGAGTATCGGAGGTCTTTCCCGTGACCACCCGGCCGTCGGGCAGCACCATGGCGCCGGCGGGGCCGCCGGTGGCCTCGGCCTTCACCAGGGCGGCGGACACGGCGGGGCAGATCTCCGGGGTCACGTCCGCCTGCTGCATCACCAGCTCCAGCTTCCGCACCGGCTCGTCATCGCACTTGCCCTGGAGCTTCTCCACGCAGGCGGTGTAGTACCGCCGCAAAATCTCCATGCGGGAGGCGGCGCAGCAGACATCGTCGTCCACGATGCAGTTTCCCGCCATGTTAACGCCCATGTCCGTGGGAGATTTATAGGGGGATTCTCCCTGAATTTTCTTGAAAATAGCGTTGAGCACCGGGAAGATCTCCACGTCCCGGTTGTAGTTGACGGCGGTCTTGCCGTAGGCCTCCAGGTGGAAGGGGTCGATCATGTTCACGTCGTCCAGGTCCGCCGTGGCGGCCTCATAGGCCAGGTTCACCGGGTGCTTCAGAGGCAGGTTCCAGATGGGGAAGGTCTCGAACTTGGCGTAGCCGGAGGAGATGCCCCGCTTGTAATCGTGATAGAGCTGGCTCAGACAGGTGGCCATCTTGCCGCTGCCGGGGCCGGGGGCCGTCACCACCACCAGGGAATGGGTGGTCTCGATGTAGTCATTCTTGCCCAGACCCTCGTCGCTGACGATGTGCTTCACGTCGGAGGGATAGCCGGCGATGGGATAGTGGCGGTAGCAACGGATGCCCAGGGCGGTGAGCCGCTTCAAAAAGGCGTCCGCCGCTGGCTGGCTGTTGTATCGGGTCAGCACCACGCTGCCCACAAACAGGTCCAGTGAGCGGAAAATGTCGATGAGCCGCAGGACATCCTCGTCATAGGTGATGCCCAGGTCACCCCGGACCTTGTTTTTCTCAATGTCCGCCGCGTTGATGGCGACGACGATCTCCACATCATCCTTCAGCTGCTGCAGCATCCGGATCTTGCTGTCCGGCTCGAAGCCCGGCAGCACCCGGGAGGCGTGGAAGTCGTCAAACAGCTTGCCGCCGAACTCCAGATACAGCTTGCCGCCGAACTGGGCAATGCGGCGCTTGATCTGCTCCGACTGGGTGGTGAGGTACTTTTGGTTGTCAAATCCAATGGCTGCCATAGAAAAGCTCCCCTTCTCTCTTTCTTTCGGAAGCAGTATACCACAGCTTGTCTTGTTTGGAAAGCGGAAAGATCAAAGAAAAAGGTCGACCTATTAGAGAAATTTATCATGGATATTACAAGTTTGTTCTTTACTTATAAGAATTCTCCCGATATAATGTTTTAGGTTGGGGTTTTATGGCCCCATGACAAATGTAAACTAAAACCGGGAGGTTTTTTGATTATGTCGAATTGCGCCATCGTAGGCATCAACTGGGGCGACGAGGGCAAGGGCCGCATGGTGGACCTGCTCACCAGCGATTATGACGTGGTCGTCCGCTATCAGGGCGGCGGCAACGCCGGTCACACCGTCGTCAACGAAAAGGGCAAATTTGCCCTGCACCTGCTGCCCTCCGGCATTTTCCGGGACGGCGTGGTGAACGTTCTGGGCAACGGCGTGGCTCTGGACTGCGAGAACCTGTGGACTGAGATGCAGGACGTGATCTCCAAGGGCGTGGCCATCACTCCCGAGAATCTGAAGATCAGCGACCGGGCTTCTCTGCTGCTGCCCTGGCACCGGGACCTGGACGGCCTGGAGGAGGCCCGTCTGGCGGACAAGAAGTACGGCTCCACCAAGCAGGGCATTGCGCCTTTCTATTCTGACAAGTACCAGAAGAAGACCGTCATGGCCGGCGAGCTGCTGTACCCCGAGAAGCTGTGGGATCATCTGGAGGGCATTCTGGAGTGGAAGAACCTGACCCTGGAGCGGGTCTACGGCGCCAAGCCCTATACCATGGATGACCTGAAGGCCTGGGTGGCCGACTTCGGCGAGAAGATCAAGCCCTTCATCTGCGACACCGGCGCTTTCCTGCGCCAGGCCAACAAGGAGGGCAAGAGCATCCTGTTCGAGGCCCAGTTGGGCTCTCTCCGGGACCTGGACTACGGCATCTATCCCATGACCACCTCCTCCAACCCCATCGCCGCCTATGCCCCCGTCGGCTCCGGCTATCCTGAGGCCAAGATCGACAAGGTGGTGGGCGTGGTGAAGGCCTACTCCTCCTGTGTGGGCGAGGGTCCCTTCACCTGCGAGTGGTTCGGCGAGGAGGCTGAGAAGCTCCGTGAGGCCGGCGGTGAGTACGGCGCCAAGACCGGACGGCCCCGTCGGGTGGGCCCCATTGACATTGTGGCCACCCGCTACGGCATCCAGTGCCAGGGCGCTACCGACATCGCCCTGACCAAGCTGGACGTGCTGAGCTATCTGGATGAGATCCCCATCTGCGCCCGCTATGAGCTGAACGGCGAAGAGATCGACTATTTCCCCTTCCCTGCCGTTCTGCCTGACGCCAAGCCCGTCATGATGGCCATGCCCGGCTGGAAGTGCGACATCTCCGGCGTCCGCAAGTGGGAGGACCTGCCCGAGGCCGCCCGGAACTATGTGGAGTATGTGGAGCAGCAGATCGGCTGCCGGATTACTTACGTGTCCGTCGGCCCTGAGCGCGATTCCATCATCATCAGATAACCCCTTAGGAGGGGAGCAGGCTCCCCTCCTAACCACCCCACCACCAGTGACATCGGTCACTGGTGAACGCCGCCCCCGGCGGCTAAGTCAACGTATTTTCGCCACGTACAGAAGGTGAATTGCCGCAAAGCGGCAAGAGAGGCCGCCCTGGGGCGCGCCGCGGCGAAAATGATTTCAATCTTTTTTCGCCTCCGGCGAAAATTCTGTGAAACCAAAGGAGGCGCCTTTAGGCGCCTTCTTACTTTTAAAACGAAGAAAGGTTGACCTTGTATGTCCAAAGACCGTTACGAGTCCCCTCTGGCGTCCCGGTACGCCTCTCAGTTCATGCTGCACCTGTTTTCCGCCGATATGCGCATCCAGACCTGGCGCCGCCTGTGGGTGGCCCTGGCCCGGGCGGAGCACAACTTAGGACTCCCCATTACCGCCGAACAGGTGGCGGAGCTGGAAGCCCATCTGACCGACATTGATTACGACATGGCCGCTGCGAGAGAGAAGGAAGTCCGTCACGACGTCATGGCCCATGTGTACACCTATGGCAAGGTGGCCCCCTCTGCCGCCGGTATCATCCATCTGGGCGCCACGTCCTGCTACGTCACCGACAACGCCGACCTCATCATCTACCGGGAGGGCCTTCGGTATCTGCGGGGCGAGCTGATTGCCGTGCTGGCCAACCTCGCCAAGTTTGCCGAGCAGTACAAGGCCACCCCCACCCTGGGCTACACCCACTATCAGCCTGCTCAGCTGGTCACCGTGGGCAAGCGGGCCACCCTGTGGATGCAGGACCTGCTGGCCGACCTGGAGGAGCTGGACTTCGTGCTGGATAATATGAAGTTCCTGGGCTGCCGCGGCACCACCGGCACCGAGGCCAGCTTCATGGACCTGTTCGAGGGCGACGGAGCCAAGATCGACGAGATGAACCGCCAGATCTCCGCCGAGTTCGGCTTCGACAAGTGCTTCCCCGTCTGCGGCCAGACCTATCCCCGGAAGGTGGACAGCCGCATCCTGAACTGCCTCAGCTCCATTGCCCAGAGCTGCTACCGCATGGCAAACGACATCCGCCTGCTGCAGCATGACCGGCAGGTGGAGGAGCCCTTCGAAAAGAACCAGATCGGCTCCAGCGCCATGGCCTACAAGCGCAACCCCATGCGCTCCGAGCGCATCTGCTCCCTGAGCCGCTACCTGATGGCCGACGCCATGAACGCCCCCATGACCGCTTCCGTCCAGTGGCTGGAGCGGACTCTGGATGACTCCGCCAACCGCCGTATCTCCATGCCGGAGGGCTTCCTCTGCGCCGACGCCATCCTGCGTCTGGCCCAGAACGTCACCGACGGCCTGCACGTGAATGAAAAGGTCGTGGATGCCACCGTGCGGGAGTATCTGCCCTTCATTGCCACCGAGAATCTGATGATGGAGGCCGTGAAGCGGGGCGGCAACCGCCAGGAGCTTCACGAGATCATCCGCACCTGCTCCATGGCCGCCACGGCCAAGATGAAGGAGGGCGAGAAGTGCGACCTGCTGAGCCGTCTGGCCGCCGAGCCCGCCTTCGGCATGACCGAGGCGGAGATGGAGGCCGTCCTGACCCCCAGCGCCTACATCGGCCGCTGCCCGGACCAGGTGGACGCCTTCCTGGCCCAGGTGAAGCCCTTGCTGAGCCAGGCCAGCGAGGAAAAGCCCGAGATCAACCTGTAATATATTTTCCCCAGCCGGGGCCGCTGACGCGGCCCCGGCTTTTGCATTTCCGTTCCCGGTTCCGCATACCTTATTTATATCAGAAGAGGAGGGGACAAGGGATGCTGAACGCCGTCAACGAATTGCTGTGGGGCCCCGGGACCCTGGCGCTGCTGCTGGGGACCGGGGTATTTTTGACGCTGCGGATGGGGCTGCTGCCCTGGCGGCGGCTGGGCTTTGCCCTGCGCTCCGCCCTGGGCCGGGAGGCCCGACAGGCGGGGCATGACGGCGTGTCCCCCTTTTCCGCCCTGATGACGGCTCTTGCCGCCAGCATCGGCACCGGGAACATCGTGGGCGTCGCCACGGCGCTGGTGGCGGGAGGACCGGGGGCGCTGGTGTGGATGGAGCTGTCGGCCCTGTTCGGCATGGCGACCATTTTTTCCGAGAGCCTGCTGGCGGTGCGGTACCGGCGGCGGGACCGCCAGGGCCAGTGGGTGGGCGGGCCCATGTATGTGCTGGAAGCCGCTTTCGGACGGCGGGCCGGCGGGGCGCTGGGCACGGTGTTTGCCCTGTTCGCCGTGGGGGCGTCCCTGGGCATCGGCAGCATGACCCAGTCCAACTCCATCGCGGGAGCGCTGAACAGCGCCTTTGGCCTGCCCGTGTGGACGGTGGGCGCGGTGACAGCAGCGCTGGCGCTGGCAATTATCTTAGGCGGTATCCGCAGTATCTCCAAAGTAGCCGCCGCCCTGGTCCCGGTGATGGGAGCCATCTATCTGGCAGCGGGGCTGGCGGTGATCGTCGGCAATTGGGAGAGTCTCCCCGGCAGCGTGGCGGACATCTTCCGGTGTGCCTTTTCGCCCCGGGCGGCGGCAGGCGGCGCCGCCGGGTGGCTGACCGCCGCCCGGTGGGGCGTGGCGAGGGGCGTGTTCTCCAACGAGGCGGGGCTAGGCTCCGCGGGCATCGCCGCCTCGGCGGTGGACCGCGCCGACCCGGTGCGGCAGGGGTACATCAGCATGACCGGGGCTTTTTTTGACACCATCGTCATCTGCACCGTCACCGGCCTTGCCATCTGCTGCTCCGGGGTACTGGGGACTGTGGACAGCGCCGGACTGCCGGTGGACGGGGCGGCGCTGACCATCCTGGCCTTTCAGACGGTGCTGGGCCCCTGGGGCGCCCGGTTCGTGTCCCTGTCCATCGTGCTGTTCGCCTTTGCCACCATCGTGGGCTGGGAATATCAGGGAGAAGTGACATTTACTTATCTCTCCCGGGGCCGGGGGCGGCTGCTGTACCGGGTGGTCTATGCCCTGGCGGCCTTTCTGGGGGCGGGCCTGGAGCTGGGAACCGTATTCGCCTTTGCCGACATCTGCAACGCTCTCATGTGCGGGCCCAATCTGCTGTGCCTTGCGGCTATGAGCGGGGAGGCCTGCCGGGCTATCCGGGAAAAGCCCGGGAAAAAGCTGTGAATTTTTTGTGATTTGGTTGCATTTTCCCATTTTCGTGGTATCATAAGTGCTGTTCATGAATTTTTGTGAAAAGGACTTGATACCATGACGAAAATCGACATTATCTCCGGCTTCCTGGGTGCCGGTAAGACCACCCTCATCAAGAAGCTGCTGGCTGAGGCCTTCCCCGGCGAGAAACTGGTCCTCATTGAGAATGAGTTCGGCGAGATCAGCATCGACGGCGGCTTTCTGAAGGAATCCGGCGTCCAGATCAGCGAGATGTCCTCCGGCTGCATCTGCTGCTCCCTGGTGGGCGACTTCAACAAGGCCCTGAAGGAAGTGGCGGACCAGTTCCACCCCGACCGCATCCTGATCGAACCCTCCGGCGTGGGCAAGCTCAGCGATGTCATCGTGGCGGTGGAGAACACCGTGGCGGATGTACCCGAGCTGAAGCTCAACAGCTTCGTCACCGTGGCGGACGCCACCAAGGTGAAGGTCTACATGAAGAACTTCGGCGAGTTCTACAACAACCAGATTGAATCCGCCGGCACCATCGTCCTCTCCCGGACCCAGAAGCTGACCCAGGAGAAGCTGGAGGCTGCCGTTGCCCTGCTGCGGGAGAAGAACCCCGACGCCGCCATTCTGACTACCCCCTGGGATGAACTGGACGGCAAGGTGATCCTCTCCGCCATGGAGAAGGTGTCCCTGGCCGACGAGCTGCTGGAGAAGATGCGGAAGGAGCACGAGGCCGAGGAGGCCGAGCATGCCCACCACCATCATCACCACGACCACGAGGAGCATGAGCACCATCATCATGACCATGATGAGGACGAGTGCGACGATTCCGACTGCGAGTGCCATCACCATCACCATGACCATGACCACGAGGAGCATGAACACCATCACGAGCATCACCATCATCACGACCATGACCACGAACATGAACATGAGCATCATCACCATGACCATGATGAGGACGAGTGCGACGATCCCAACTGCTCCTGCCACCATCACCATCATCACCACGCCAACGAAGTGTTCACCTCCTGGGGAAAGGAGACCCCCAAGGTCTTTGCCCAGGCTGACATTGCGCGCATCCTGACTGCTTTGGACTCCGGCGAATACGGCAAGATCCTGCGGGCCAAGGGCATCGTGAACGGCCAGGACGGTGCCTGGATCGAATTCGACTACGTCCCCGAGGAGCACGAGGTCCGGGCGGGCCATCCCGACTACACCGGCCGCCTGTGCGTCATCGGCGCGGAGCTGAAAGAGGACAAGCTGGCCGAGCTCTTTGGTCTCTAATACCAGGAAGGGAACGAACGTTACAATGGCTGATATTCCTGTTTATCTGGTCGCCGGCTTTCTGGACGGCGGCAAGACCAATTTCATCAACGGCATCCTGGAGGACGGCTTCGCCCGCCAGGACCGGACTCTGCTGATCTGCTGCGAGGAGGGCGAGGAGGAGTACAACCCCAAGGCCCTGGACAACGTCACCGTGGTCACGGTGGAGGACGAGGAGGACCTGAAGTGCTCCCAGCTCAAGGCCTGGGAGAAGCAGTATAAGCCCAAGCAGGTCCTCATTGAGTACAACGGCATGTGGCAGATGGAGCGGCTATACCGGGAGGTGCTGCCCGCCAACTGGGTGCTGTACCAGATCATGACCTTCGTCCAGGCCTCCACCTTTGAGATGTACGCCAAGAACATGGGCCAGCTGATGATGGAGAAGATCACCAACGCGGACCTGCTGGTGTTCAACCGCTGCACGGAGGAGCTGAAAGCCACCCTGCGGAGCCGGAACCTGCGGATGGTGAACCGCCGGGCGGACATCTTCCTGGAGATGACAGACGGCACCAGCGAGGACTACAACAACGACGACACCTGTCCCTTTGACCTGGAGCAGGAGCTCATCGACATCCCCGACGACGACTTCGGCGTGTGGTATGTGGACGTCATGGACCACCCGGACCGCTGGGCCGGGAAGACGGTCCACATGAAGCTCATCATGTGCCACTCCAAGAAGTACCCCGGCATCCACTGCCCCGGCCGCTTCGCCATGGTGTGCTGCGAGAACGACGTGCAGTTCCTGGGGCTCATTGCCAAGGGCCGGGATCTGAACCAGTACCAGAACCGGGACTGGATCGAGGTCACCGCCCGCATGGCCGTGGAGAACCACGAGGCCTATCAGGGCAAGGGCCCGGTGATGCACGTCATCTCCATCGGCCCCTGCGAGAAGCCCGCCCAGGAGGTCGTCACCTTCTGATAAAAGGGGGACAGGCCCTCTTTTTCGATACGTTTCGTATAAAAGTAGTCAAAAACTCCCCTTCGTTGTCAAACGAAGGGGAGTTTTTTTCAGGGTTTTTCGATGGCCGAGTCTTCTATGCGGTCTTTGGGCAGGGGCTGGCCGTCTTGATCCAGCAGTTCCAGCTTGTGGGAAACAATATCCGCCATGTCCGGCAGGACAAACAGGTCCAGCACCCGGCCGTTTTCGATGGGGCAGGTGTAGGTGATGCCGCTGTTCTGGAATGTGTAATACGCCGCCTCCGGCGGCAGGTCCCCGCCACAGAGGACGATGACCGCTTCCCGGGGATTGCCGGGGCGTGGTCCCTTTTTCCGGTCAAATCTTGCTTTTTTTACGAAAAATCATATAATAGATATCAGACTGTCGATAAACCCGGAAAACTTGCGCGACGGGAAGGAAGATCGTTACGAAAGACTGCGCCCGCAGGCGCGATTCGGAGCGCAACCGGGCAAAGCCCGGCTCTTAGCGCGGAGATAACCCAGGAAGGGTGTCTCAAGGTGAATTGCCGCGCAGCGGCAATAGAGGGTGGCCTGGGCCATTCGTTTTCAATCATAAGTTTTTCTGAACTTGAAAAGTTCAGAAAAACTTGCAGCAGCTTGTCGAAAAGACGTTTTCGACAAGCTGCTATTATGGATTATGAAAGAAAGGACCTGTCGGTTTGAATACTTCCAAACGTCTTCACAAAGTTCGCCTGCCCCTGTGGGCCACGCTGTTGGCGGCGGTGCTGCTGGCGGGCTGCATCACCCTGCTTGCCCTGTGGTGCCAGCCCAACGCTCTGCGGGTGGTGTTGGCCCATTTTAAGGCGCAGCCGGTGCTGATCGTGCTGAACGCTCTGCCCGTTGGCCTGCTGCTGCTGGTGTTCACCTGCCTGTTCCGCAATGTGTTTTTCGGCGGGGCCCTGGTGAACTTCACGATCTGCGCCCTGTCCATCGCCAACCGCATCAAGATCGAGGTGCGGGACGAGCCGGTATTTCCCCGGGACCTGGGGCTTTTGAAGGAAGTGGGCAGCGCCATGCACAGCTACGACATCCACTTCCCCTGGACAGCCATTGCCATGGTGGTCGTGACCACGCTGCTTCTGGTGGTCCTTGGCATATTTGTGGGCTGCAAGCCCTTTCCCATTGCTAAACTCCGTGGGTGGCTGGGCAGCCTTCTGGGTGCCGCCGCCAGCCTTGCCGTGCTGGTGGGGCTGGTCTTCACGGTCTACGCCTCCAACGACCTGTACAACTCCTTCCGGGTGTCCAACGCCTACTACGTCCCCGCCGTGTTCAACGAGCTGGGGTTCCCCTACTGCTTTACCCACCACTTTACCACCTATCCCGTGGACAAGCCCCATGGCTTCAGCAAGGCCCAGGCGGAAGCCTGGGAGAATGGCTCTGCTGCGGGGGGACAGGGCAAGGCGGTGAACGTCATCATGGTGATGAACGAGGCCTTCTCCGACATCTCCGACCACGATGCCTTTGCCTATGATGAGGCCAATGATCCGCTGCCCAATCTCCATGCGATGCAGGCGGACCCCCACGCCCTTACCGGCCATGTGGTGGTCCCGGGATTCGCCGGAGGCACCGCCAACACGGAATTTGACGTACTGACGGGCATCCAGACCAACGCCTTGTCTGCCACCACCACTTCCGCCTTGCGGGTGGTGAACCGGGACCTGGACAGCCTATTCCGGATCTACGGCGCCGACGGCTACCGCACCTCCTTCTTCCATCCCGGGGACGACTGGTTCTATAACCGGGAGAACGTCTACCGCTGGCTGGGGGCGGAGGAGACCGTCTTTGCCGACCAGATGGCTGACCGGGAGTATAAGGGCCGCTGGGTCACCGACGACTATATGGCGGACCTGATTGAGCAGGAATTTGAGGAAACAATGGCCGCCGGTAAAAACCTGTTCCACTACACCACTACCATCCAGAACCACATGTCCTATACGGCGGACAAGTACGGCGAGGGGTATACCTACCCGGCGGTGCCGCTGAAGGTCTCCGTGTCGGACCAGGTGCGGACCATGCTGGAGGTCTATATGGAGGGCGCCCGGGACGCCGACGCCATGCTGGGCCGTCTGCGGGACTACTTCGCAGAGCGCAGTGAGCCGGTGGTGCTGGTGTTCTTCGGAGACCATCTGCCCTATCTGGGGGACAACCAGCTGGGCTACCGGGAGCTGGGCTTTACGGAGGAAGCCAACTGGTCCGAGCTGAGTTCCTACGAGACCCCCTATGTGATCTGGGCCAACGACGCAGCGGCGGAGACGCTGGACTGGAAGAATACAGTGGTCGGTCTGGACTTGCAGGAGAAGGTCTCCGCCAGCTTCCTGGGCGCTGCCGTGGTGGAGCTGACGGGCCGGGAGACGGCCTGGTCCGCCTTCCTGAACAGCCTGCGGCGGGAGGTTCCCGTGGTGCAGAAGGAGGCGTATCTGCTGGCGGACGGCACCGTCACCGGGACGCCGGAGCAATCGCTGGCGGACGACCTTCTGCAATGGCGCCAGTGGAGCTATTACAAGCTGAAATATCAGGAGTTTGAAGGATGAAAAGCAAGCAGATGGCCCTGTGCGGGCTGCTGACCGCCCTGGCGGTGGTCCTGATGATCCTGGCGGGCGCAGTGGGCATCGGCACCTTTGCGGGGCCGGTGCTGGCTATGGCAGCGCTGCTGCCGGTACTGGAGGAATATGGCCCCAAGGCGGCGGCCTTGACCTACGCCGCAGCGGCCATTCTGGCTCTGCTGCTGGTGCCGGAGCCAGAGCTGGCCATGGTATACGCCGCCTTCGGCTGGTATCCCATCCTGCGGCCCCGACTGAACAGATGGCTCCCCTCCCGGCCCCTGCGGGTGCTGGTAAAGCTGGCTCTTTGTACAGCGGTCATCCTGCTGCTGTATGGCGTGCTGCTGCGGCTGCTGGGCATGACGGCGGACCTGCTGGGAGCGTCAAAACTGTTCAATTTGACGCTGCTGATGATGGGAGTTGTGATCTTCCTGCTGACGGACCGGGCGCTGGAGCGGCTGGAGGTGCTGTGGCACCGAAAGCTGCGGAAACGGTTCTTTCGCTAGCACCCCCCTTTTATTGCATACAGCTTCGCAGTATGATATGATGACTTTGACAAATCAGAATGAGGATGTATATCCCTATGCCATTCGAGTCTGAAGTCCTCCCATTGTTTATTGGAGGCGTGTGCATTGTAAGCTTATTGGAGCTTGTGATCGGGTGCGCGCTGTGAAAAGGTGAAAAAGGTGCCAGAAGATGTTGGATTGGGCACGTTGCCAGCATGGCCATTGCAATGGTGTTTCTGATTCGCTGCATCTTTGGAAGCAGACTGGGTATTGATGTCACGCGCGCATACGGAGATGCATCTCCATGGAACTCTGTCAATATCGGCTTGTTTGGCGTATGCTGGACCTTGAGTGTAGGTTTTCTTTTGGCTGTCATTGGCAGCAAGGTCAAAAAGTCATAACAAAGAGGAAATGGAAACAAAAAATTCCTGTCTGGAATCCAGACAGGAATTTTTCTATTCATTTTCGTGAAAATGCTTCCAGACCGCCTCCGCCGTATTCCGGGGCACCACGGCGGCCAGGGTGTCCACATCCGCCTCCTTGATGGCCTTGATGGTGCCGAAATGCTTCCGCAGCTCCTCCCGGCGCTTGGGCCCCAGGCTGGGGATACCGTCCAAAGCGGACTTCATGGTGCTTTTTGTGTGGCTCTCGTGGTGGTAGGTAATGGCGAAGCGGTGGGTCTCCTCCTGGATCTGGCCGATCAGGGAGAACACCGCCTGATTGTTGACGATGCCGATCTCCCGGCCCTCCGGTGTCACCAGAGCACGGGTGCGGTGGCGGTCGTCCTTCACCATGCCGAAGATGGGGACGGACACGCCGAATTCCTCTGCCACCGCCAGGGCGGCCCGGGCGTGGGTCTCGCCGCCGTCAATGAGAAACACATCCGGCAGGGGCAGGAATTTCTCGTCCCCGTCCGCCGCCCGCTGGAGCCTGCGGCGCAGGACCTCCTGCATGGAGGCGTAGTCATCGGGGTGGCCCGCCAGTTCCTTGATGCGGAAGCGGCGATAGGCGGATTTCAGGGGCCGGGTGCCGCTGTACACCACCATGGACGCCACGATGTCGCTCTTACCGGTGTTGGAGATGTCGAAGGACTCCATGCGCCCGGGCGGGGCCGGCAGGTCCAGCAGCTTGCCCAGCACCTCCAGGGTGTGGGCCACACGCTCCTGGGCGGTGGTGGCACGCTCCGCCTCCTCGGCGGCGTTGCGCTGGGCCATGGTTTGCAGGTCCGCCTTTTCCCCCCGCTGGGGAACGTGGACCCAGACCTTGCGGCCCGCCCGCTTGGTCAGGACCTGAGACAGGTCCTCACAATAGCCCTCCGCTGCAAAGGGAAGCAGAATTTCATGGGGCAGAATGGCCCGGGGCAGGTAATACTGGGCCGTCAGGGAGGAGAGCATCTCCTCCTCCGTTTCCTCCATGGGTGCGGCGAACAGCTCCGTCTCCCGGCCCGCCAGATTGCCGTTTTCCATGTGGAGAATGGCGTAGCAGCACTTGCCGGCCCCCCGGTACAATCCCCAGATATCCGTGTCGGCGCAGAGACCGGCAATGACCGTCTGCTTTTTGGAAAGCGCGGCGATGGCGTTGATACGGTCCCGGAGCTGGGCCGCCTGCTCGAACCGCAGGGCCTCGGCCTCGGCCTCCATCTCGGCGGTCATCTCCCGCAGGAGCTGCTTCGACTTGCCCTCCAATAACTGGCAGGCCTGCTGGATACGGCGGTTATACTCCTCCGCCGTCATGTCAGGACGGCAGAAGCCATCGCACCGGCCCATGTGGAAATTCAGGCAGGGCCGCTCCGCACCGATGTCCCGGGGGAATTTTCGGCTGCAGGTAGGCAGCCGCAGGGCCGTCAGTACTGCGTCCAGAGCCTGACGGGTCTCGAACCGGCCGCCGAAGGGGCCGAAGTACCGGGCACTGTCATTGGCAGCCCGGTTCGTCATGGTGAACCGGGGGTAGGTCTCCCGGGACAGGCGGACGAAGGGGTAGCCCTTGTCATCCTTCAGCAGGATGTTGTACCGGGGCATATGGCGCTTGATCAGGGAGTTTTCCAGCACCAGGGCCTCAAACTCGCTGGAGACGAAGATGGTATCAAAGTGGTCCACCTGGCTCACCATCTGCCGGGTCTTGGCGGTATGGGAGGCGCTGTCCTGGAAATACTGGCTGACCCGGTTTTTCAGTTTTTTCGCCTTGCCCACATAGATGACCTTGCCGCTCTTGTCCATCATCAGATAGACGCCCGGCAGCAGGGGCAGGTCGTTGGCTTTGGCCTTCAGCTCCTCACGGGTCATACGTATCCCTCCTTCCCATAGCATGTCCCGAAACAAAGAAGCGGCTCCGATGGAGCCGCTTCCCAGGGTCTGTATCCTGTGTTATTCGCCGAAGTTGTCGTTCACCAGCTCCACCAGAGCGGCGACAGCTTCCTTTTCGTCAGTGCCGTCGGCAATCAGGGTGATGGTGGTGCCCTTCACGATGCCCAGGGACAGCACGCCCAGCAGGCTCTTGGCATTGACACGGCGGTCTTCCTTTTCGACCCAGATGCCGCTCTTGAACTCGTTGGCCTTCTGGATGAAGAAGGTGGCAGGTCTGGCGTGCAGGCCCACTTCGTTGTTAACAGTAATTTCCTGAGTATACATGATACAGCTCTCCTTTTCTATACCAAGTCGATTTGAAGCAGCTTCGCATAGCAAGTCATTTTCTGATACCATCATAATACCCGCTTTTCGCCACCGCGTCAACGGTGATTTTCACAAATGTTTCCGGAAATCAACCGTTTGAAAAAAAGGCTTTTTGGTGGTTTAGACCACTTTTGTCCTGTTATCTAAAAAAACAGGCCTCTTTTTTCATAAAAATGTCCCGCCGCAAAAGCGGCAGGACATTTTTAGGCGCCTTTTCTCTCAATAATTCTGGGCCTTCACCTGGAAATAGGCCTGGGGATGAGCGCAGACGGGGCAGACGGCGGGAGCGCTCTCGGCGATCTCCACATGGCCGCAGTTGCGGCAGAACCACATGACCTTCTCGCCCTTCTGGAAGACCTCGCCCTTCTTCAGGTTGTCCAGCAGCTTCAGATACCGTTCCTCATGGGTCTTTTCGATCTTGGCCACGCCTTCAAACTGGGCGGCCAGGGCCAGGAAGCCCTCCTCCTCGGCGGTGCGGGCCATGTCGGCGTACATTTTGGTCCACTCCTCGTTCTCGCCGGCAGCGGCAGCTACCAGGTTCTCCATGGTGGAGCCAATGCCGTTCAGGGCCTTGAACCACAGCTTGGCGTGCTCCTTCTCGTTGAGCGCCGTCTCCTGGAAGATGGCCGCGATCTGCTCGTAGCCCTCCTTCTTGGCCTTGCTGGCAAAATAGTCATACTTGTTGCGGGCCTGGGATTCGCCGGCAAAGGCGATCCACAGATTGGCCTCGGTCTTGCTTCCTTTCAGTTCCATAAAAATTCCCCTTTCAAAATTTGATCATTTACCCGCGCAGGCGGGACAGATCCCTGTAAATGTCAGGCTGTGACCGGTGATGGTCCAGCCCCCGGCCATGGCCGCGCGGTCCAGCGCCGCGTCATAGGGCAGGCCCCCGTCCGCCACCTGGCCGCAGTTGGCGCAGCACAGGTGGGTGTGGGGCACCAGCACAGCGTCAAACCGGGCCACAGGACCATCCAACTGTGCCAGCCGTCCCTCTGCCGCCATCTGCTGGAGATTGCGGTACACCGTGCCCAGGCTCAACTTGGGCAGCTCCGGTCGGAGTATGTCATAGACCATCTGTGCCGTGGGATGCTCCCGGGAGTCCCGGACCGCCTGATAGATGCGCTCCCGCTGCCGCGAATACCGCTGTTCTTTCATAGCCGGCTCCTTAACAATAATGATTACTAATATTAGTATATCAGAGATTTTTGAAAATGCAAGTCTTTTTTCAAGTTTTTTCAAATGTTTTTTTGCGTGATTTTGATCCTTTCGGAGATAATACCCTCAGTGGACCATTTGGGTATCGCGCACGGATCATCGTGCAAAGGAGGAAAGACTTTGAAAAGATGCTTTGCGCTTTTGCTGGTGGCCCTGCTGCTGGTCTCTTCCCTGACCGCCTGCGGGCGGAACAACGGGAACGGCAACAACCAGAACGGCAGCAATACTACCGCCGGCGAAAACACCACCGGTAACAACGGCACAACCGCTCCCAACAACGGGAACGGAGCTACCAACAACGACACCGCCAATAACAGCAACGGGACCACGAATAACGGGACCAACAACGGTGCCAACACCAATGACGGTCTGCTGAACGACACCGGCGATGTCCTGGAGGACATCGGGAACGGTGCCGGAGAGGCTCTGCAGGACACCGGCCGGGCACTGACCGGCAACAACGGCACCGCCAACCGCAACGGCATGTATTGATGCCCCGCCAACAAACAACAGGACTTCGGCAATTGCTGAGGTCCTGTTGTTTTTTTGCGGGAATCCTGTATAATCAAAAGCAGAAAACAACAGAGGGAGGCTCCTCCATGCCACAGGAATTTTCCATGAACGTGATTGCCCGCATCCACAGCGATTTTGCCACCAAGTTCGGCGTTCCCCGCCAGAGCGGGCTGGTGGACGCCCTGGAAGCCACCATCGTGTTTGAACCGGAATACCGGAACCCAGACGCCCTGCGGGGACTGGAGGGCTTTTCCCACCTGTGGCTGGTGTGGGTTTTCGACCAGGCAGTGCGGAAGGAGTGGTCTCCCACGGTCCGTCCGCCCCGGCTGGGAGGCAACGTGCGCATGGGCGTCTTTGCCACCCGCTCTCCCTTCCGGCCCAACCCCATTGCCCTTTCCTGTGTGAAGCTAGCGGGCATCGAACAGACAGCGGACCGGGGAACGGTGCTGCGGGTCCGGGGTGCGGACCTGATGGACGGCACGCCGATCCTGGACATCAAGCCCTACATCCCTTACGCCGACAGCCATCCGGAGGCCCTGGGAGGCTTTGCCGCCGCTCCGGCGGGAGAAACGCTGGAGGTCATCATTCCCCCGGAGCTGCTGGAGCGTGTTCCGGCAGACCGGCGGGAGGCTCTGCGGGGCGTGCTGGCCCAGGACCCCCGGCCTCACTATCAGAATGACCCGGAGCGGGTATATGGCTTTGGATTTGCCGGGATGGAGGTCAGGTTCTCCGTGGACGGAACACGGCTGACGGTGCGGGAGATCTCTGCCGAGGGGTGAGGCGGAGGGTCCCCCGAACCGGGGGACGGGGGATGAACCCCCCATTTCTCTTTTTCGTGAAAAAGAGAAACGGGCCGTTCACGGTCCAAAGAGAAACCGGTTGGGCGGCTCAACCCGACACAGATGTGTCGGGTTGACCGCAATACGAGAGTTGTCGTGGCCGGTGCTTCCGAGATGCGGAAGTCTTCTGCCGGGTGCGCTATACATTGTAGCATAGCAGGCGTGCGCCGCCGCATTTGATGATTCCTCCGTGAACCGGGGTGGTAGACGTATGGGCCAGCGTCTCTTTCCGCTGCCGCTGCCCTGGAACACCCGGGTAGCACGCAGCGAAGCGGAACGCGCGGAAATAATCGCTGGTCAAATCCGATGACCACCCCCGAAAGCCGTGCCGCATTTCCAAATGCGGGGAAGCACCATCTCTGTTTCTCAAGACCAAAGCGCACCCGGTACAGACTCCCAAATTACCGCCGCATTGACCACAACAGCTCCCGTATTGGTCCAAACCTGCCCTTTGGTCAGGTTTGGACCCAAAAGCGTTTTCTTTTCCACCGCTGCGGCGGCGACTTTTCTTTGACGCTGTCAAAGAAAAGTGGGGGCCGCATTCCCCGTATCCCTTAGGGATACAAAAAGGACCTCCCCGATATCCGGGGAGGTCTTTTTTTCGCGTTTCTTACTTCGCGGCCTTGGCAGCCTTGATGGCCTCGATCAGCAGCGGGGTGACCTTGAACAGGTCGCCGCAGATGCCGTAGTCGGCGATCTCGAAGATGGGAGCGGTGTCGTTCTTGTTGACGGCGATAATGCACTCGGAGTCCTGCATACCGGCCTTGTGCTGGATGGCGCCGGAAATGCCCAGAGCGACATAGACCTTGGGATGGACGGTCTTGCCGGTCTGTCCAACCTGATGGTCGGCAGACAGCCAACCGGAGTCGATGGTGGCACGGGAGCCGCCCACGACGCCGCCCAGGACCTCAGCCAGCTCCTCAGCCAGCTTGA
>NZ_JAFBIV010000030.1 GCF_021531915.1 Oscillibacter valericigenes
ACTTGGCTGGCGACGGCCCGGGAAGATAGGTAACGCCAACACTAAGCGACAGTCGAAAGACTGTCGCTTTTTTCTTTTGTATTTGTTTTCCTTTTGTAATGATTTGAGGGAAATCCTTTGATAAAATTTCAAATATGGACTGACTGCGCGATCGATCGAAGGAGTACACAAAATGAAGAAATGGGGATTTTTATTTTTATGTCTGCTTCTCCTTTTGGCAGGATGCAGTCAGGGAGAAGCAACAGAATTGGAGGAGAAAGAAAAAGAAGCGGAGGAGATTTCTACTGATTTATCCGAGCGGCATTTACCGCTTTATGAGATGCTGGAGCACTATAACGAGTATGACTATTTTGACGGTTTCACTGTTTCGGAGACAGAGCGGGGAGGACGCCTTTCTTATCAATTCACGCGGCAGGATGCAGATGTGCGTCTGCTGATGGACGAAACCGGAGAGGCGGAATTATCCATCGGAGGAGAGACGACCACCTTTACCGCTGCTTTTATGCCGGCAGGCGGCTCTACCGGCATCCACTGGACAGACCTGACAGGAGACGGCACTCCGGAGTTTATTTATACAGAGCATTGGAGCGGGACAGGCTTTCACCCGAATCACTGTATGATCTTTGACGGCGTGACACTGAGACAGCTTGCCTGGAAGGACTTTTCGGAAGATGTCAAAACAGCCTTTTCTCGGATTGCGGAAGTGTCTGTCTGCGGATTAGAGATCGATGTGGATGAAAGCGGCGGTTTGGCGGCATATGCCGTTGTGATGCTGCCGGATGCCGGAATCCAGCAGTATTTTGGCGGCGCGAGCGGCCACATGACTTGGGATGAGGAAATGGAAATGTTCGTTTTGGACGGCCAACTGACCGTGGAACGATATGAGGAGGCAGGGACGTGATGGACCCTCATGACAAACATCTCCGCCCGCCTATCCACCGCAGTTGGCTGCGGCTGCATCTGGGCAAAGCTTATTACACGGGAAAGCGGTATTTGCTCTGGTGTTCTCCAAGGTTTAACTGGGCAAAAGAGCGCATAAAAGAATGGCTGCCCTGCGTACAGTTTGCCCACGCAACACCTCTGATCCGTCAGCTTCGTGGCGACCAAATGGAATGGCAGCGGAACAAGGTGACGAACCTGAAGCTAGCCGTGGCCCGGCTGGATGGGCTGGTGTTGCATCCGGGTGAGACTTTCAGCTATTGGCGACTGATCGGAAAGCCAAGCAAGCGAAAGGGTTATAAGGAGGGCATGGTGCTGTTCCTTGGTCAAATCGGCGGCGACATTGGCGGGGGACTTTGCCAGCTTTCCAACCTGATTTTCTGGATGACCCTCCACACGCCGCTGACGGTGGTGGAGCGCTACCGCCATTCCCACGATGTCTTTCCGGATTCCAACCGCACCCAGCCCTTCGGCAGCGGTGCTACCTGCGCCTATCCCCACCGGGACCTGATGATCCGCAACGACACGGACCAGGATTTCCAGCTGTGCCTGCGGGTGGGGGAGACTCATCTGGAAGGGGCGTGGCGGGCGGTGCGGCCGCCGGAGCGGCGCTATGAGATCGTGGAGCGGGAGGTGCGAATCGACCAGGCGTCCTGGGGCGGCTATATCCGCCATAATGCGCTTTACCGGAAGGTCTATGACCTGGAGGACAGGCTGCTGGAGGAGCAATTCCTATTCACCAATGATGCCATCATGATGTACAGTCCGCTGCTGCCGGAAAAACAATAAGCCCATTCCTTGACAAACCTCGGTCATCTATGTATTATAAACATAGATAGCCGAGGTATTGCTTTTCCTGAGGGTGATAGATTTGCGGGAATTTTACAAATGGCGGGATGATGTGGTAGAGCAGATACGTTTCCGACCTGACCGGGCGGCTGTGGCTGAAGAGCTGACAGCCCACTATGAGGACCATGTGAAGGACCTGGAGCGGCTGGGCTACGAGCATGAGCTGGCGGACCAGCGTGCTTTGGGTGACATGGGAGACCCGGTGGAGATCGGCAAGGCCATGGACCGGGTGCATCAGCCCTGGCTGGGATGGCTGTGGCTGGTGAGCAAGGCGCTGGCAGTTTTGTCCCTGATCGCGGTGCTCCTCTATGGCGGTTCCAACTACATCACCATCGTCCAGGATCTGGAATGGCCAGAGAAGGAGACAGATTATGAAGCGGACGGGTATCTGTCGGACTCGGACAACCCGTATTTCACCCGAGTGGCCATGACAAAGGGGAGCAGCACGGAGGTGTGCGGATACACCTTTTCTATTCCCTACGCGGCTCTGTGGAAGGATACGCTGGACAATAGCTACTATAACGCGACCATTGTATTGGCGGTGCGGGATAACCGCTTCTGGGATGACGCCCCTGACCCGGCGCTGCGCACCATGAACGCTGTGGACAGCCATGGAGACCGCTATCTGGCCGTCCGGACCAAATGGGACCTTTCCTATACGGAGTACAAGGAAAACTGGGATGGGCTGGTGCGTATGAGCTTGGGGCAGAGCGCCAGAACACCGTTTTATGAGGAATACATCGTTTCTGTGGATGGGATCGACCAGTGGCCGGAGTATCTGGACTTGATCTGTGACAGCGGCGAGGGCTTTGCGCTGCGTGTGGAATGGGAGGCGGTGGAATGATGCGGCTGAACCGCAAGGGAAAGATCATCCGCAATTTACTGGTGATCGGCATTTGCATGTTTGTGATATCCTGGCTTCTGGAATTTCCGGCCCTGAGCCGGGAGGGCCTGTTTCGCAGGGCGGGGCACCAGTATTTGCTGGAGACGCCGTCAGTGTATCTCACATCACGTCCGAACAATTTGACAAGGGTCGACTCCTTTTTCCTGGAAAACGAGGGGCGTTTGATGACCGTGGACTACAAAAAGACCTTCCTGGGATACCAAATGGGAAGCGTAATGCTCTACGATCCGGAGGTTCGGTATGCACTGGATTTCAACTGTATCAGGAAAGAAGGAGACGGCTATGTGGTGCAGTTCACTGGGCAGGTGGTCGGCTTCCTGGAGGAAGCGGCAGCGGCGGAACTGGATATGACGGTCTGCATGATGGACGGCGGGCAGGTCCAACGGACGCTGGAATTGAAGAAAGAAGATCCGTATTGCTTCACCTTTGTATCACCGGATGAAACGGAGATCCAGGCAGATTATTTGCTGCGGACATCTCCCGCTGTTCTCCGGTTTTACGACGAAAACGGGGCAGTTTTGGAAGAGACGGTCTATGAAAGACTGAATATCGGCAGAAATACTGCGGAAGGGAGCGTCGTATGAAAATTGAAAAAAGTCTGATGACGGGCAGCACGACCCTGCTGGTGCTGTCCCTGCTGGCCCGGGAGGAGATGTACGGATACCAGATGATCACGGAGCTGGCCCGCCGGTCAGACCACACCTTTGAACTGAAGGAGGGGACCCTGTACCCCATCCTCCACGCCCTGGAGACGGACCGGCTGGTGACGGTCCGGGAGAAGGAGGCGGAGACGGGCCGGGTGCGGAAGTACTACCGCATCACCCGCAAGGGCCTGAAAGCCCTGGAGGAGAAGAAAGAGGAGTGGAACGTGTTTACGGAGAAGGTCAATGCCGTCATCTGCGGCGCGTCTCTTGCTTGATGTCATGGGAAAACGCTTTGAGAATTGGTGCTGGAAGGCGACGGAGCAGGTCTGTTCCTGGCCAAAGAGGGGGAAAGAGGGCAAAGAGGCGGATAGGTCTGGACAATTTTCGGGATATGGCGTATGATAAAAAATACGGCGCGGAATGAGCGCCGGATTGAATCTGAACGACTAATGGAGTGACAATACATATGGGTAAGTATTTTGGAACCGACGGCTTTCGCGGCAAGGCCGGCGAGGGCCTGACGGCACAGCACGCCTATGAAATCGGCCGCTTCTTGGGCTGGTACTACGGCCGGAACGAGCGGGCCCGCATTGTGGTGGGCAAGGATACCCGGCGGTCCAGCTACATGCTGGAGTACGCCATCAGCGCCGGTATGGCGGCCTCCGGAGCAGAGGTGTATCTGCTGCACGTGACCACCACGCCCTCTGTGTCCTACGTGACCAGGACCGACGGCTTTGACTGCGGCGTGATGATCTCTGCCAGCCATAATCCCTTCTATGACAACGGCATCAAGCTGATGAACCGGGAAGGGGAGAAGATGGACGAGGCAACCATTTCCCTGGTGGAGGACTATCTGGACGGCAAACTGGAGCTGGACGGCCAGAAGTGGAAGGAGCTGCCCTTGGCTACCGGGGACGGCGTGGGCGCCATCGTGGACCACAGCGCCGGACGGAACCGCTATATCGGCTATCTGATCTCCCTGGCCATGTACTCCTTTAAGGGCAAGAAGGTGGCCCTGGACTGCGCCAACGGCAGCGCTTGGTCCATTGCACCCAGCGTGTTCAAGGCCCTGGGCGCCGAAGTTTCCATTATCAACGACCACCCCGACGGTTTGAACATCAACACTGACTGCGGCTCCACCCACATTGAGGGGCTGAAGAAGTATGTAAAGGAAAACGGGATGGATGTGGGCTTTGCCTTTGACGGCGACGCCGACCGCTGCCTGGCCGTGGATGAAAACGGTGAGCTGGTAGACGGCGACCAGATCATGTATGTCTATGCCTGCTACATGAAGGAGCGGGATAAGCTGGTGAACAACACGGTGGTCACCACGGTCATGAGCAACTTCGGCCTGTACAAGGCACTGGACGAGGCTGGTATTGACTACGAGAAGACCAAAGTGGGCGACAAGTACGTCTACGAGAACATGGTACAGAACGGCCACCGCATCGGCGGTGAGCAGTCCGGCCACATCATCTTCTCCAAGTATGCCCGGACCGGCGACGGCATTCTGACCGCGCTGAAGGTCATGGAGGTCATGCTGGCCAAGAAGATGTCCCTGAGCCGGCTGACGGAAGGCATGACCGTCTATCCCCAGGTGCTGATCAATGTCCGGGTAAAGGATAAGAAGACGGCCCAGGAGGATCCTGCTGTCCAGGCGGCGGTGCAGGCCGTGGCCGACGAGCTGGGTGACACCGGGCGCATCCTGGTGCGGGAGTCCGGTACGGAGCCCCTGGTCCGCGTCATGGTGGAGGCCGAGAGCGAGGACCGCTGCCGTGAACTGGCGGAGCGGGTGGTGGAGGTTATCCGCGCCCAGGGACACGGTGCCTGATAGAGAAGAAAAAACTGTCATAAAGTGATCGAAAATGCCGGGAGGGCCTGTGAGCCTTCCCGGTGCTTTTTTAGGTAAAGGATTAGGTAAACGATTACCTGGATTGGCCTTTGTGGGAGTTGAACATGAGAAATGAAATTCTTTGTGCCAGTCTACAAAAAGCACAAAACCTCGTTGACAAGGAAGCAAAGTATCGACTATATTATATAAATGTAAGGACTGGAAACGTTCCCGGTAACGTTTTAGCAAAACAAGAGAGGACGGTGACACTGTGACGATCAAGGATATTGCGGAGCGCTGCGGCGTGTCCGTCAGCACGGTGTCCCGGGTCCTCAACGACCACCCCGACGTCAGCGCCGCCAACCGGGAAAAGGTGATGGCGGTGGTGCGGGAGACCCATTACGTGCCCAACAACAGCGCCCGGGATTTGGTCAAACCCGCGTCTGACGCCATCGGCCTGGTGGTCCGCGGCGTGGGGAACCCCTTCTTCACCGGTGTCATCCGGGCTATCGAGCGTGCCATCGGCGAAGCGGGCTACACCATGGTCCTCCATCAGATTCGCTCCGGGGAGGACGAACTGCGGGAGGCGGCGGAGCTGGCCCGGTCCAAGCGCCTGCGGGGCCTGATCCTGCTGGGAGGCTGCTGCGACTATACTGCGGACAATGTGGCGCTGTTGGATGTGCCCTTTGTGTGCTGCAGCTTCACCAACAGCTTTGGACAGCTGCCGGAAGATACCTATTCCTCTGTGACCATCGATGACCGGGAGACGGCTTACCGGGCTGTACGGCTGCTGCTGGAACAGGGACACCGGAAGATCGGCGCTTTGCTGGGCTCCACCAGTGACCGCTCCATCAGCGAGCTGCGGTATATGGGTTACCGGCAGGCACTGGAGGAGGGCGGCATCCAGCCGGAGGCTTCCCTGGTAGAGGAAACGGGTTCCTTTGGTATGGCCGAGGCCTACGAGGGAATGCGGCGGCTGCTGGCGCGGCGGAAGGATCTCACAGCGGTATTCGTGATCTCGGACTCCATGGCCGTGGCGGCCATGCGGGCGGTCCACGACTGCGGGAAGCGGGTGCCGGAGGACTGCTCCGTGGTGGGCATCGATGGCATCGACATGTCCGCTTATGTGGTGCCGACGCTGACTACGTTGGTCCAGCCTCAGGAGGAGATGGGGGAACGCTCTGTCCGCATCCTGGTGGATATGATTGAAGGACGGGCGGGGAACCGCCACCTGCTTCTGAATACGGAAGTCCGACCGGGCGGAAGTGTCTGCAAGCTCTGATAACCTGTGATTTTTACATCCATGGATGTGAAAATAAATATTTATAAGGAATGAAAGGAAGTACCACCATGAAAAAGCTGTTCGCACTCCTGCTGACGCTGGCTATGGTCCTGTCCCTGGCTGCCTGCGGCGGCGGGAAGAAGGAAGAAAAGCCCGCTGACACCAATGCTCCCGCAACGGAGACCCCCGCCGCTACCGGCAAGGTCTATTACCTGAACTTCAAGCCCGAGGCTGACCAGGCCTGGCAGGAGCTGGCCAAGACCTACACCGCTCAGACCGGTGTTGAGGTCAAGGTCGTTACCGCCGCTTCCGGCGAGTACAACACCACCCTGACCGCCGAGATGGGCAAGAGCGAGGCTCCCACCCTGTTCCAGTGCGGCAATGCCCAGGCTCTGCTGGACTGGGGCGATTACTGCATGGACCTGAGCGGTACCAAGGTGCTGGACGAGATGACCACCGGTGACTTCAACCTGGTGGAGGACGGCGCTGTCAAGGCCATCGGCTACTGCTATGAGGCCTTCGGCATCATCGTCAACAAGGCTCTGCTGAAGACCGCCGGCTATGAGCTGAGCGACATCACCAACTTCGAGACCCTGAAGGCCGTGGCTGAGGATATCCATGCCCGCAGCGGCGAGCTGGGCTTCGACGCCTTCTCCTCCTCCGGTCTGGACGGCTCCTCCTCCTGGCGTTTCTCCGGCCACCTGGCCAACATGCCCCTGTACTATGAGTTCCGTGACGACGGCGTGACCGAGCAGCCCGCCACCATCACCGGCGCTTATCTGGATAACTTCCGCAACATCTGGGATCTGTACATCGACAACGCTTCCGCTTCCAAATCCTCCCTGACCACCGCCACCGGCGACATGTCCAGCGGCGAGTTCAAGGAAGGCAAGGCTGTGTTCTATCAGAACGGTACCTGGGAGTACGCTGGCTTGATCGAGGCCGGCCTGAAGGCCGAGGATCTGGCTATGATCCCCATTTACTGCGGTGCTGACGGCGAGGAGAATGCCGGCCTGTGCTGCGGCACTGAGAACTGCTGGGCTGTCAACGCCAAGTCTTCTGAGGCAGACATCCAGGCCACTTTGGACTTCATTTATTGGGTCGTGACCTCCGACGAGGGCACCAAGATGATGGCCGAGCAGTTTGGCCCCATCCCCTTCAAGAACGCCAAGGCATCTGAGAACGTGTTCTTCAATGACGCCAACGCCTACATGGCTGACGGCAAGTACACGGTCACCTGGGCCTTCAACCATACCCCCAACGTGGACAGCTGGAGAGCCACCGTGGTCTCCGCTCTGGCCGCTTATTCCGCCGATCAGTCCGACGCCAACTGGGACGCTGTCAAGACCGCGTTCGTGGACGGCTGGGCTTACGAGTACGGCGTGCAGAACGGCTGATCGTCTCACAAGTAATCTCGTATCCTGAAAGAGAGGGGCGGGCTGACGCCCGCCCCTCCTTTTTTATTCCCATCCTGTGCGAGGCGAAGGCCCTGTCCATATGGAGCTTTCGCCCCGCGCAGGCGGGGAGGCAGTGTCCTCAAATTGATCAGAAAGAGAGGGAGAAGCTTTGAGCAAACGATCCAGCAGCGCAGCGACAAATGGCGATTTGCTGCGGCGGCCCATCCAACGCTGTTTTCCGCTGTTTATCCTGCCCACATTCCTGTGCTTTATCATCGGCTTCATCTGGCCCTTCCTGCAGGGCATCTATCTGTCCTTCTGCAACTTCAACACCCCCAGGGACGCCACCTGGGTGGGCATTCAGAACTATGTGAAGGGTTTCAAGGACCCCGGTTTTATCAATGCCTTCAAGAACACGGCGGCCTTTGCCATTGTGTCCATTATCATCATCAACGTCCTGGCGTTTACGTTTGCCTATGCCCTGACACAGAAGATCAAGGGCTCCAACCTGTTCCGCACGGTGTTCTTCATGCCCAACCTGATCGGCGGCGTGGTGCTGGGCTACGTGTGGCAGCTGATCTTCGACGCCATCCTGCGGCGCTATAACACCTACCTGACCTCCAATGCCACCTATGGCTTCTGGGGTCTGGTGATCCTGGTGGCCTGGCAGCAGATCGGCTACATGATGATCATTTACATCGCCGGTCTCCAGGCGGTGCCAGAGGATATGATGGAGGCCGCCCGCATTGACGGCGCCAACCGCTGGCAGACGCTGATCCATGTGACCATCCCCAACGTGATGCCATCCATCACCATCTGCACCTTCCTGACCCTGACCAACTCCTTCAAGCTGTTCGACCAGAACATGGCATTGACCGGCGGCGCCCCCGAGATGATGATCGCGGGCGGCAAGGTCAAGATGACCGAACTGTTGGCCCTGAACATCTTCTCTACTTACAACATCAACAAGAACTGGCATGGCGTGGCCCAGGCCAAGGCAGTGGTCTTCTTCATTCTGGTGGCCGTTCTGGCCATTGCCCAGCAGGCCGCTACCCGCAGCAAGGAGGTACAGCAGTAATGAAAGAACGTTCTTCCACCGCCAGCAAAGTCGTGACCTGCGTCTTTGTGGTGCTGTGCATCTTCTGGATGATCCCCATCTTTGAGGTGCTGATCAACTCCTTCAAGGGCAATACCTTTGTCAACACCGAGGCCTTTGCCCTGCCCAGCAGCGAGTCCTTCGTGGGCTGGGCCAACTATATCAAGGGCATGACCTTCGGCAACTATCCCTTCCTGAAGGCGGCGGGTTTCAGCCTGCTGATCACCGTGGCCTCCGTGGCCCTGATCCTGCTGTGCTGCTCTATGACCGCCTGGTACATCAACCGTGTGAACAGCCGCTTTGCCAAGATTTTCTATTACCTGTGCCTGTTCTCCATGATTGTGCCCTTCCAGATGGTTATGTTCACCCTGACCTTCACCGCTGACAACCTGAAGCTGAACACCCCCTTCACCATTCCCATCGTCTATCTGGGATTTGGCGCGGGTCTGGCCATCTTCATGTTCTCCGGTTTCGTGAAGAGTTTGCCCCTGGAGATCGAGGAGGCGGCCGCCATCGACGGCTGCGGCCCCATCCGCACCTTCTTCCTGGTGGTGCTGCCCATGCTGAAGCCCACCCTGATCTCCGTGGGCATCCTGGAGACCATGTGGGTCTGGAACGACTACCTGCTGCCCTACCTGGTGCTGGACCGCACCAAGTACATGACCATCCCCATCCTGGTGCAGTACCTGAAGGGCAGCTACGGCACCGTGGACCTGGGCGCCACCATGGCTGTCATTATGATGAGCATTATCCCCATCATCGTCCTGTATCTGTTCTGCCAGAAGCATATCATCAAGGGTGTGGCTGCCGGCGCCGTCAAGGGCTGAGGCGGTGTGCCTATGAAGAGAAGCTGCGGCATTTTACTGCCGGTCTCCGCACTGCCGTCACCCTATGGCATCGGGACCCTGGGAAAGGAAGCCTACGAGTTTGTGGACTTTCTCCATGAGGCCCGCCAGTCCTGGTGGCAGATGCTGCCGGTGGGGCCCACCAGCTACGGGGATTCCCCCTATCAGAGCTTTTCCGCCTACGCCGGCAACCCCTACTTCGTGGATCTGGAGACCCTCCGGGCCGACGGCCTGCTGACAAAAGCGGAGCTGGAGTCCGTGGATTGGGGAACGGATCCAGAGACGGTGGATTACGGGAAGATTTATAAAAACCGCTTCTGGCTTTTGGAGAAAGCAACCGAAAGAGGTTGGAAACGGGATGCTGGACAGGTAAAAGCCTTTACAGAAGAAAACGCCGGATGGCTGCCGGACTATGCACTGTTTATGGCACTGAAGCGCCGCTTCGGCATGAAATCCTGGACGGAATGGGAGAATGAGGATATCCGCCTGCGCCGCCCGGAGGCTGTGGAGCGGTACCGGAGGGAACTGGCGGAGGATATCCGTCTGTTCACCTACATCCAGTATCTGTTCTTCCAGCAGTGGAATGCCCTGCGGGATTACGCCCACGAAAAGGGCATCGGCATCATCGGGGACCTGCCCATTTACGTGGCTATGGACTCCGCCGACGTCTGGGCGGACCCGGAGAGCTTCCAGCTGGACGAGAGGAACGTGCCGGTGGAGGTCTCCGGCGTGCCGCCAGATTATTTCAGCGAGGATGGCCAGCTGTGGGGTAATCCCCTCTACGACTGGGACGCCATGAAGCAGGACGGCTACGCCTGGTGGGTCCGTCGTATCGAGGGTGCCTCCCATCTGTACGACGTACTGCGGATCGACCACTTCCGGGGACTGGAAAGCTACTGGGCGGTACCCTACGGAGAGACCACCGCCAAGATTGGTCGCTGGGTCAAGGGCCCCGGCATGGACCTGATGAACGTGTTGACGGCCCGGTTCCCAAATCTGAGCTTTATCGCGGAGGATCTGGGGTACCTGACCCCGGAGGTCCACCAGCTGCTGAAGGATTCCGGCCTGCCCGGTATGAAGATCCTGGAGTTTGCTTTTGACTCCCGGGAGCCCAGCAACTATCTGCCCCACACCTATTCGCCCAACTGCGTGTGCTACGCCGGGACCCACGATAACGCCCCTATCATGGCGTGGAGGGAGGAGGCTGCCCCAGCGGACATCGCCCTGGCGGTGCAGTATCTGGGCCTGAATGAAGAAGAGGGCTTCAACTGGGGCATGATCCGGGGCGGTATGAGCTCCGTGGCCGACCTGTTTGTGGTCCAGATGCAGGACTACCTGGGACTGGGCGCCAAGTCCCGCATGAACACGCCCGGTATTCTGGGCGGAAACTGGCAGTGGCGCATGAAGCAGGGGCAGATCGATCAGACCCTGACCGAGAAGATCGCAGAGACTGCCCGAATTTATGGAAGGAGTGAGCGCGCATGGCAAGCGTGACCCTGAAACATATTAAGAAAATTTACCCCCACAGTGAGTCCAAGAAAAAGAAGAAGGGTGAGCCCGAGAAGAAGACCAACCTGCAGGTGACGGCCGAGGGCGTCCTGGCGGT
>NZ_JAFBIV010000031.1 GCF_021531915.1 Oscillibacter valericigenes
AGACAACAAGCCCTCTCGGTTGCTTGAACAATTTTTGATTTCAATTATTGTCTAACTTTTCGGGGTCACTTCACGGAACACGCGGATGACTTATCTTTCTATTTGTAATGTATATTACGCTGCATTGACCTCGTCAAAGATCTTTTCAATGCTCTCATCGGGCTTTTTCGTCAGCAGACTCACCACCACAATGACAACAGAGGCCACAATAAATGCGGGCAACAGCTCATAGACATTCCAGGCACCGCCCATCGGGCGCACACAGAACTTCCAAACGAAGACCATGACGCCACCGGCGATCAGGCCGGCCAGTACGCCCTGGCGGTTGCTGCGCTTCCAGAACAGAGCAAACAGGATGGCGGGGCCAAAGGTAGCGCCAAAACCCGCCCAGGCGAAGGACACGATCTGGAACACGCTGCTGTTGGGGTCGGTAGCCAGGAAGGCCGCAATGACGGCAATGACGATGACCGTGAGCCGGGCCACCAGCATGGTCTGCTTGGCAGTCAGCTTCACGCCAAACACATCCTGCAGCATATTCTCAGAGAAGGCAGAAGCGGCAGAGAGCAGCTGAGAATCTGCCGTGGACATGGTAGCAGCCAGGATGCCAGCCAGGATCAGACCGGCAATAATGGCGGGAATAAAACCATAGGAAGAAAGCAGGTCCGCGATCCTGACGATAACGGTCTCGGATGCGCTGCCCTCCAGCACAGGAATGCGTCCGGCCTTGGAAACGCCGTAGCCAATCATACCAATGCAGATAGCCACTGTCATGGAGATCACCACCCAGGCGGAGGCAATACGACGGGACAGCTTCAGCTCACTTTCATCACGGATGGCCATAAAGCGCACCAGAATATGGGGCATACCGAAATACCCCAGGCCCCAGGCCATGGTGGAAACAATGGTGACCAGGCCGTAAGGCGCAGCGCCGCCGGAAGCAGCATCATGGGTCTGCACAAGGCTCAGGTAGCCAGGCAGCGCCCGGACATTCTCCAGCACGGTACCCACGCCGCCAGCCTGATAAACGCCGAAGCAGGTGATGACGACCAGGGCGCAGGTCATGATGATGGACTGGATCAGGTCCATGGTGGCAACAGCGCTGAAGCCGCCCACGGAAGTATAGCTAATAATCACAATGGTGCCGATGATCACTGCCACCAGGTAGTTCCACCCGAACAGGCTGTTGAACAGCTTGCCGATGGCCGCCAGACCAGAGGCTACATAGGGGACGAAGAAAATCAGAATGATCAGGGAGGCAATGCACATAATGACGGGCTTCTTCTCCCCATAGCGCTTGGAAATGAATGAAGGGATGGTGATGGCATCCAGCTTTACGCTGTACCGGCGGATCTTCCGGGCCACCAGCAGGAAGTTCAGATAGGTACCAACAGCCAGGCCAATGGCCGTCCAACCGGCGTCAGCCACACCGCTGAGGTAGGCCAAGCCGGGCAGGCCCATCAGCAGCCAGGAGCTCATATCAGAGGCCTCCGCGCTCATGGCGGTGACCAGAGGGCCCATACCGCGGCCACCCAGGTAAAAGCCCTCGGCGCTCTTCTTGCTCCGCCGTCCGATCATCACGCCGGTGATGATCACGAAGCAGAGATAGAGGATGATGGTTCCCATAATACAGATTTGTGCGGTTGTCATAGCAGTTTCTCTCTCCTTTGTGTTTCAATGGAAGACATCATACCATACTTATCACAAGAATGAAATACAGAACAGAGTATAGAATGAATTCTATACTCTGTTTATCATTTCTATATTTTTTATTGATATATTAATATTTTTATACTATACGATTTTTCATATTCATACTTGTCTAAAAAACAAAATCTTATTTTTCCTCCGTTGGTTTTCCCCGGTAGCTCTCCAAAAACATGGGCGTCACACTGTCCGTATAGGCTACCAGAGAGTACTCACCGCCCGCCAGACACCAGTCGTACATCAAGGCCCGCTCCCACATAGCATAGGCCCGCAGGATCTCATTGACCGTTCTGTCCGTCCGCAGCTGGCCCGCCCTCTGACCTTCTGTGATGATCTGGCGCAGCAGCTTGAAATACGTGCGGTTCCTGTCCAGCAGATGCTTTTCGCCCCGGGCCAGCAGCTGGGTGGACAGCAGCCGTGCTAACAGATCCATGGAAATGCCGCCGTCGATCATGGCAAACAGCTCGTGGTTCAGATAGATCAGCTTTTCCATGGCCCCCAGTTCCGGGTCCATGACCGCCATCAGCTCCTCGTACTTCTCGTCGAACACATAAGCCAGCGTCCCCAGCAGGGCGTCCTTTCCCTCAAAATAGTGGTAGAACGAGCCCTTGGAGGTCTCAGACTCAAAGACGATATCCTCCACCGTCGTATTCTCATATCCCTGCTCGTAAAACAGTTTCCACGCTGCGGAAATAATGCGTCCCTTTGTATTTCTACCGTTCTTTTTGGGCATAAGTGTCCCTCTCTTTTGTCTGTTTTGTCTCTATGATACTGGCATCTAAGCAGTAAATCAAGCGATTTTTCACAAGGGGCCCGCATGATTTGCATGATTTTTAGCACATTCTCCAGTTTTCACCGATGTTCTGTGCTGTTATAATACAATAAAATTAGTATAAGGAGGGGTATTCCTTGCAGTTCTGGAAAATGAACGGCGCCGGAAACGATTTCGTGGTGCTGAACAATCTCAAGGAGCATCTGCCTGTCGAAAGTCTCCCTCAACTTGCCAAAACCCTCTGTGAGCGTCACATGTCCATCGGAGCCGACGGTCTCATGGTCATCGACACTCCCACCCAGGGCGGTGATTACCGGATGCTGTTCTTCAACTCTGACGGCAGTATGGGCGAGATGTGCGGCAATGGTGCCCGGTGTATCTGCCGCTACGGCTATGAGAACGGTCTGGCCGGCGAAACCCAGACTGTGGAGACCACCGCCGGCATTGTCACCGGAAAGCGGATCAGCCAGCGGCTGTACAAGATTCGCCTCAATGATCCTACCACCGTCAAGCTGGATTACCCCGTGGATGTGGACGGTGTGAAATATGCCTGCTCCTATGTGGAGTTGGGCAACCCCGGTATTCCCCACGCCGTCGTCCCTTACCATGATCTGAAGCACGCCGACGAGAATGAGCTCCGGGAGCTTGGTCGGGCCATCCGCTGGCACTCCGCCTTCCCCAAGGGTGCCAACGTGAATTTCTATGAGCTCACCGGCGAGGACTCCGTCTTTGAGCGGACCTTTGAGCGGGGCGTGGAGGATTTCACCTACGCCTGCGGCACCGGCACCGGCTCCCTGGTGACAGTTCTGACGCTCCAGGGAAAGGTTAGCGGCCACGACGTCAAGGTGGATATGACCGGCGGTCAGCTCATCATCGACGTGATGCGGGATGGCTCCCGTGTTACAGACCTGTATCTGACAGGTCCCACCAACATCGTTGCAAAGGGCGAGGTCACGGACGAAGATCTCTGTCCTGCAAAATAAAACTCCCGTGTGTGTAAAAAATAGGAGGAATGAAAATGGAAGCAAAATCCGTCGCTAAAAACTACCGCTTCATGGCCATTATGATTGGCTCCATGATCCTGGGCGCCATCGTGGGTTGGATATGGCCCGTGGTGCTGGATGCGGACGGCAACACTGTCTCCGCCGGCGCCACTGTTATCAAGCCCCTGGGCACCGTGTTCATCAACATGATGTTCTGCATCGTGGTTCCCCTGGTGTTCGCGTCCATCTCCAGCGCCGTGGCCAATATGCAGAGCCGTAAGCGGGCTGGTAAAATCATGGGCGTCACCGTTGGTACCTTTGTTGTGACTGGCGCTATCGCCGCCGTGATCATGTTCGTACTGGTAAAGATCTTCCCCCCTGTTCTCTCCGCCTGGACAGAGCTGCCTTCCGAGGAGATCGGTGAGTACGCCTCCATGTCCGAGATGATCGTCAACTTCTTCACCGCCAGCGACTTTGTGGGCCTGCTGACCCGCCGGGCCATGCTGCCTCTGATTGTCTTCTCCCTGCTGTTCGGCTTTGCTGTGAACCTGAACGGCGGCAAGGACACCATGGTTGGCAAGTTTCTGGAGGACCTGACCAACGTCATGCTGAAGTTCGTGAAGATCGTCACCTACTACGCTCCCATCGCCTTCTTCGCCATCTTCGCCGACCTGGTGGCCACCTACGGCTCCCAAGTCACTGTGACCTATGGCCGTGCCCTGCTGCTGTACTATCCTCTGTGCTTCGTCTATATCTTCACGGCATGGCCTCTGTTCGCCCGGTTCGGTGGCGGCAAGGGCGCTGTCAAGGTCATGTTCCAACACATCACCCGTCCTGCCGTGGTGTCCTTGGGCACCTGTTCCTCCGTTGCCACCATCCCCACCAACATGGAAGTGGCTCAGGAGACCGGCATCTCCAAGGATGTCTCCGACATGGTGCTGCCCCTGGGCGCTACCATGCACATGGACGGCTCCTGCTTCTCCTGCGTGCTGAAGATTGCTTTCGTGTGGGGCGTGTTCGGCCAGGATATGGGCTTTAACCAGCTGATTCCCGTGGTACTGGTGGCCGTGCTGTCCTCCGTGGGCATGAGCGGTGTTCCCGGCGGTGGCTATATCGGTGAGTATATCATCTGCTCCATCTTCTTCCCCGAGCAGATGGAGGTGGCCTTCCCCATTCTGGTGGCCATCGGCAACCTGGTGGATCCCCCCGCCACCATGATCAACTCCGCCGGCGACTATGTGGTCTCCTATATCGTCTCCCGCTTTGTGGACGGCAAGGACTGGCTGCAGAAGGCCCTGGCTGCCAAGCAGTAATCCTTCCCCTGTACAACAAACACCGGACGGTCATTCGGCCGTCCGGTGTTATGAAATGATCAAAGGCCTGCATCCACATTGGATGCAGGCCTCTTCTATCTTTCTTTTATCTTTACTTACTCCAGCACCTGGACTGCTGCGCCCAGGACACCGTCACCGATATAGACACTGAGGGTACCGTCGATCTCACCCTCCCAGATATGATCGTAATCCGGCAGGGCTGCCATCAGCTTCTGCCGAATGGTCTCCATCTCCGCCGGGGCGCCGCCGTTGGCCACCGCCAGATTGTACCGTTTGTGCTCCCCGCAGCTCTTTTCCGTCATAGCCACCAGCTTGTCCATCACCTGATGGCGTCCCCGGACCTTGGCTACCGACTGGAGCTGGCCGTCTCCGGCGAACGTGAGGATGGGCTTGATCTGCAGCAGGGTGCCCGCCGTGGCGGTCACCTTGCCGATGCGCCCGCCCTTCATCAGATACTCCAGGGTATCCACGGAGAAGAAGGGGAAGGTATTGGCGATCAGACTGGGGATACGGCGCTCCGTCAGCTCCTCCCAGCCCATTCCGTTCCGGATATCCTCCGCCGCCTGCAAAACCGTCAGGCCCTGGCCCAGAGATCCGCTGAGGGAATCGAACACCCGGACCGGCAGCTTCTCCCGGCATTCCTCCGCCAGGAGCCGCACCAGATTATACGTGCCGGACAATCCGCTGGACAGCATAATGGCGATGACGCCGTCGTAGCCCTCCGCCACGATCTGGCGAAAAGCCTGGCCCACATCCTCCGCAGCAGGCAGGGAGGTCTGGGGCAATTCTCCCGCCCGCAGGCGGGCATAGATATCCGCGCCGTTAATATCCACGCCATCCCGGTATTCTCCATCCTGACACAGGATCCGAAGGGGCACCACGAAGATGTGGTTCTCCTCGATCATCCGGGGTGAAATATCCGCGCAGGAATCCGTCAGCAATGCGATTTTCTGTGGATTCATAGCAGTCTCTCCTGTATTGCGTATTACATATTATAGCGATTATCCCACAAAACCCTCAAAACTGCAAGAACTATCCTTCGACACCCTCCGGAATTTTGCGAGTATGTCCCCTTCCCTTGACACTCCGGCCCTATACGCAAAAAAGGCAGCCCTTCGGCCGCCTTTTGATCTCCCTTACGGCGTTTTCCACCGCTCCAAAGTTGGCAGGAGCCCCCGCATGTATGCCCGGCAAGCCTCCGGGTCCGACTGGCCCAGGGGCATGTTGGGAATGCAGTGCTCCACCATCTCCTCCATGGTGCAATCCTGGGCGAACCGCCCGTCATCCCAGCACCATTTGCAGTATTTCTCATTCAGGGTCCCATCTGCCTCCCGTGACAGGAATTCATCGCTGAGGGGCATCCCGCAGCTTTGGCACACCAAAGCCCTCGGGCTGCCCAGCAATGTGTTGACCGACACGTCGAACAGCCGGGACAGGGCCAGCAGGGTCTCCGGCTCCGGGATGGTCTCGCCCCGTTCCCAGCGGCTCACCGCCTGCCGGGTCACATGGAGTTCATCTGCCACCTGATTTTGCGAAAAGCCCATCTTTTTCCGCAGGTCTGTGAATACTTCGTAAAATTCCATCGTCTTCGCCTCCTGGTATCAGCCTATCACGCCTCTCTCCGGTTGTAAAGCAACCGTCAGTTGCCTCCCCGCCGGATGTGGTCCAGCAAGCCCCGGCATCCGGCCAACGCATCCCGCCAGGTGGCCTCAAAGTCCCCGGTATACCAGGGGTCCGCCACATCACCGGGTCGACTTGTCCAATCCAGCAGCAGGGAGATCTTCCCATCCGGGTCTCCCCCGCAGATACGCCGCATGTTCCGCAGGTTGGCGCTGTCCATGCCCACCAGATAGTCCCAGCATCCGTAATCTCCGGCGGTCAGCTGCCGGGCGGCGTGACCGGCGCAGCCGATACCGTGCTCCGCCAGCTTCCGCCGGGCGGGCGGATATACCGGATTGCCGATCTCCTCCGTACTGGTGGCGGCGGAGGCGATGACGAAGCTATCCTCCAGTCCCGCCTTCCTGACCAGGTCCTTCATCACAAATTCCGCCATAGGGCTGCGGCAAATGTTTCCATGGCAAACAAATAGTATTTTTATCATCGTCTTATATCTCCATATAAGTCTTGTATTTCTTCTCAAATGCCCAATATTGCAGGAGTTTTTGGCATTTTCATATTTCTGTGTTTCCGGGATATCTTCTCAAATCTTCCCGTATTTTCTCATGCTTTTTCCTGCAATATTGGTAAATCCGTTGGTAAATAAATGCTCTTTACCAACGAGGGGTCTCAGGCTTCCGCTACTCGGAGCAGCTCTGCCTGTGCGTCATCGAACTGCACATGAGTGTAAACATTCAGCGTCACGCTGATGTCCGAATGACCCATGATATACTGCAACGTCTTAGGGTTCAAATCAACACCATGCTTTTTCAGAGTGCGGTACGCCTTGTTGTAGGCAGTCAGCTCGTCCTTATGCTTTTCGGCAAAGGCAGCTTGTCTTGTTTTCCAACCAATTTTGATATATTTGTCATGGACTGCCTTATGGGTCTGACAGTCGGCAACCGCAGTCTGAATGGCGGTAATAATTTTCATTCGGTTCGATGCGGTTTTCATTTCCTTGCTGATTGTTCCGGTTTTCTGGTTCACGCCTTGCAGTGCGGTGTCCAAATCTTCCAGAGTGAAAAGCTCATGTTCTTTCAAATAGATCAGCGCTTTGGAGACAGCTTTCAAATCATCGGCTGTGCCTTTCTGCTGCCCGTACCTCGACCACTCGCTGCGTTCTGCCTTTCGCAGATTCATATAATCACGGAGCAGGTTGGAGAGATTGGGCGAAGCATTTTCCTTTTCTGCCTGTGCTTCTGCAATAGCTTCCTTGGTGGCTTCCAGAATGTCCGCAATCCAGTTTCGCAGATTTTTGATGGTGCTGCGGATGGCGTTCATCATGCGGTTGGCAGCCTTAATATCTCGATTGAGATTGCCGATGTTGGTTTCAATGCCCTTGCGTTCCAGAGCAGACACGGCGGCTCCCATGTGTACTGTCGGGATCACATCAACGCCCTGCCGTTCATAGGAACGCATATCCACACGTTCGGCACTTCCGGAAAGCTCCAGATATTTATTCTGAATAACTTCCCATCCGTGTCTCCATTCTTCGGCGTGATACTGTTCGTTCCAGTCAACGGTATTTTCCTTGTGGCTTTTCCATCTGCCAGACGGTAAACGGATGCGTTCTCCATTCTCGTCAAGGTCATAAACTTTTCGGCTTTTGGGCAACCACTTTCCATTTTCGTCAATAGCTCGCATGGTCAGCATGATGTGACAATGAGGATTGTGTCCGGGAGGATCTGGATCATGGATTGCAAAATCGCAGCACATTCCTTTGGACACAAAATGCTCCTTGCAGTATTCCTGCAGCATCTGCGGACACATTTCAAGCGGAACTTCTCTGGGCAGGGCGACGACAAATCGCCTTGCAAGCTGCGAGTTCCATTGCTTCTCCACCTCCTCAGCAGAGTTCCAGAGTGTTGCCCGGTCTGCATATTCGGGAGGGGCGTTTGTTGGAAGCATGATTTCCGTGTAAACAACTTCCTGCTGTTTTCTTCGGTGATCTTTGGATTTCTGGTCGTACTCAGAAAACAATTTTTCTCCGGCTTGGTAGGCGGCTCCGGCAACGGCAGAGCTGCCTTTGCTTCTCTGAACAATTCGTATCTCCAGATGGGGAACCGGCATTTCGGTTGAACCTCCTTTCGGTGAAATGAAAAATGACCGATACTTTTCAGCACGGTCAGGTGGTGGAATATAAACTTGCTGCCGGGGAATGATTGTGCCTGCAATCGTTCCCTGGCGGCAAGTCCACAAAGGGGTAGCTGGCAGAGCCAGCGCAGGGGAAGTGTAGCTTCCTCTGGATGATTGGAGCAAAGGACTTTTGCGGAAATCATCAAACTCCCTGTAAGGGGCTTCCGGCAGGACGCAATCACCCTCTTTAGGTGGTGTATAATTGCGCCCTATTCAAGAATAGGGTTTTAGCCCCCGTCCGGTTGCCCCGTTTCCTTTCGTTTCTCAATCAGCATATTCAGCTTCTTTTGAACCGCTTCACCATGAAAGACGAAAGTCAAAAGCTCCATCACATCATCATCGGTCAGAACCGTCGGCTCCCTCAGAAAAGTTTCCAACATACCGGCACGGGTACAGAGCCGATGGGTTCTCTCACTCCGGGTCAACTGCTTCAACTCATGCTGTAATTGCTTCTCTCGGTGCTTGGCTGCGGTCAGCTTTTTCTCAGCTACATACTTCTGGTGCTTCAATTTTTCCAACTGTTCATTCGCCAATCGCATTACCCCCGTTTCACCCAAACAATGTCATAACCCAGAGCATCAGCCAACTCCACCGCTTCGCCGTAGCGCAGGCTCCCACGCTTCAACTTACCGGACAGATTGGGGACGCTGCTGCTCCATCCATACTCGTCTGCCAGATAATCCACCACCTCACTCATAGTCATACCGGCCCGGACAATGTAGGATTTGATCTCGTTTCGATACAATTCAGACTTTTTCTTCTTCAATTCACATTTCCTCCATTCTTTTTTGTTCGTGATATGGTATAATTTGTTTATTAAACAGCAAGTGCCGTACAGTGTTTCGTGACGAAAACAGAGAATCATCGTTTCGCTCAGAATTTTTGTAACAATGTCCTGTACATAAAGGGCAGTATCCATCTTCGCTGTTTAACTTGGTTTTTTATGAAATGACGAAAACCTTCATCCTATGCCGTACCCTGTACGCTGTTGAGTGCATCACTCATTGGTATAGATAGCAACACAAAAAGAGTGGTTTTTTCGCTGATTTCACATGGTTTGAATTTAACCTGTGATTTTTGAGTGCCGTTCTGCCCGAATGTCGTTCCCGCCCGGAGATCTTCCCGGCGTTTTCTCCCCGTTGGTACGCTCGTGCTTTTCACAGTCGTGGCGATACTTCGCTGGGGGACATATCCCATTCGGACGGTCATTCAGTTTTCAAGGTGCATTGGTGATTTACAAGTACAGTTTAGCGAAAAAAGACGCTCTCTCCCGTATGTCCAAAAGGTAGGAAAAGAGCGTAAAATTGCGTGGATTTCCACGCTTATGGAATGGAGATGAAATATGCAACTGAAACTTACTGTTCAGGAAAGATTGAAAGATCTGCGTGTTGTGGATTTTAAGTTAACACTGGAAGAATTGGCAGAGCGCACCGGCCTGTCCCGTTCCGCCCTGGGAAAATATGAATCTGATGAAACCGCAAAAGACATCAGCCCCTTTGCGATCCAAACTCTCGCCAAGTTCTATGGCGTGTCCACGGACTATCTACTGGGTCTGACAGAAAATAAAAATCACCCAAACACAGAGCTGGATGCTCTGCATTTGAGTGATGATGCAATTACTGTATTAACGACTGGAAACTTCAATCACCGGTTGCTTTCTGAAATGATCTGCCACAAAGATTTTCAGCGCATGATGCTGGATGCAGAAATCTATGTTGACCGCATTGCAGATATGCGGATCACAAACATGAATGCCGCCATGGAAGCTGTCCGGCAGTCTGTGATTAAGAAAAAAGGAAATGATCAAGAGGACTTGTATCTGCGCACATTGGAGCTGGCACAGGTGCAGGAAGATGAGTATTTCGGTCATGTGATTTCCAAGGATCTGACCGGCATCCTACGTGACATTCGTGATACGCACCGCAAGGACGCAACCACAGCTGACGAGAGTTGCGCCGCTCTGGAAGTGCAAAAACAATTACAGGATGCCATGGACTACAAGGGCAGCGCCGAAGAAAAGAAAGCCCGTCTGTTCCTCGCCAACCTTGGCATTGACTACGATGCACTTACCATGGAGCAGTTTACAAATCTGATTGAAGTGCTGAAACTGTCCAAGCACATGAACAGCCCGATCAGCCAGCGTGGTAAAGGCGGTATGACCCATGGAAAGGGGAAAAGAAAAAGGAAATAATTTCAGACTATGTTATTCCGAATTAACTGCGAATAAGAGCGATGTGTAGATGAAGACCAAAAAGTGAATGCTCCGAGACCATCCCAAAATCTCTCAGTCCTGGCGGGATAACTGGCCGAATCTCAGCACCTATTTCAAGTACCCCCAGGAGGTTCGCCGTCTGATCTATACGACCAACACCATCGAGGGCTTCAACCGCCAGCTCCGGAAAGTGACCAAGGCAAAATCCGTGTTTCCCACGGATGACAGCCTGCTGAAAATGCTGTATCTTGCCATGATGGATATCACGAAGAAATGGACTGGCCGGAGACAGGACTGGAGCGTGATCCACGCTCAACTGACTGTATTCTTTGCGGATCGCATGCCAGAGTGATCGGCTGCATACCGGCATGTCAAGGGTCGAGATGAACGTAAGCGTCAATTCTAACAGCGTATAAAAATCTCCACCTTGGCGCGAATGCGCTGAGGTGGAGATCAATCAT
>NZ_JAFBIV010000032.1 GCF_021531915.1 Oscillibacter valericigenes
CTTGCGGCTCTAAGGATTCTTCTTGGTGGAGACTACTGGACTCGAACCAGTGACCTCCTGCGTGTGAAGAAATACGGGGATTATAGCGCAGGTAATTGTAATCGCCCAACCGTTTGGGCCCCAGTCATTTGCGGGAGCGGAAAGTGCTGAGGCTGTATGAACTTTTGACTTTTACAGCAACTGTGCGCCCGACAAATAACGCTTCCGGTAATCACCTAATACAAGCAGCGATCAATCAACATTTTGCTGCCGCACAGAGAAAATCAATGCCTGGTTCATTAATGGTATCCCACCGATGAGCCGGGCATATTTTGCATCTTGATTTTGGTATTATTATCACTGCCAGAAAGAGTCTTCACGGCAACTTATAGATAAGATTTTCATCGCAACACGGCAAAAGAAAAAATTCTGAAATGGAGCTGATGGGCGGATTCGAACCGCCGGCCTCATCCTTACCAAGCGACTTTTGATGTTTTTTATAACAATTTCCGCTTGTTTTATTTGTTTTGCTCCGAAGAAAATGCTTTCCAGAACTTTCTAAAGGTGCAGTCTCCATTGTTTCCGCACCTGTCTGTGGTGGAAATGTGGTCGACCAGCGATTTGTGCAAATACTGTCTGCACAAATTCTAACAGCCTTGGCAATGAATATTTTGGGCAGCTGTAATCAATAAAACTCCTTGTTCTGGCACAACATCACCGAGATTTCTCTGAATCTCCCGAATGCCCAATGGTCTCCCATTCGAAACATCTTGCGCACTCTGTAACTAACAAAACTCCATTTGAGAAAACAAACTGCTCATAAAAATCTGGGCATGATAACCGCCACTTTCTCCGACACCCTCAACTAAGTTATAGTTCCTTTCAAGTATATCGAATAGATTTGTCATCTCAAAGCATATATGTTTAGGAAAATTCATCAGATTGAAGATTAATTTATCATCGGACATTTCATAAACAACGCCTTCATCAAATGTTACTTTTCCAGTCCTAATATCTTTCATTCCAAGTAGATCTGAACTGAAATCCCGTTTCACAAAACATATGTTCCAGTTACCATTGTAAACGGTTGAATCTCCCTCTCTAATGAAGTCTATAAAATCAAAAGTCTCATTTTCCGCTTCCGGAACAGAAAGGAACCATTGATGGCGATAGCTAATCTTGTTGAGCCAGAATACCAGAAGAAGATGAACAAACGCATCCAGTGCCGTCTACGCAGCGCACATCTGCGAGGGTGCCCGCAGGAACTCACCAACTGTGTTGATTCAGCTGAGCGTGAGTATCTGCCCCGAGGAATTACTGAAGCGTTGGCTTCGTTAGACTTCATTGATTCCGGCCTGAATGTTTGCATTCTGGGACCATCCGACAGCGGTAAATCCTATTTGGCAAAGGCCATTGGCATTGTTGCCTGCAACAACTACAAAGTGGAATACCACCATTGCGAGTCCCTTCTGGAGGCGCTGGTGGCACTCAAGGTGCAGGACTACTCGAAGTACCAGAAGCGCCTGAAAAGGATCTGTGGAGCCGCTCTGCTCATCCTGGACGATTTCCTGTTACATACCATTACCGACGAGCGTGAGGTGAAAATCCTATTTGAAATTTTGGAGAAGCGATGCGAGATTAATCTCAGCACCATTATCTGCTCGCAACGGGAACCGGCAAGCTGGAGCTCCATGATTCTGAATGACGAGGTCTCTGCCAACGCTATCTTGAAGCGCGCAACCAAGCACTACACCGTGGTGATTAAACCCGGAACGACTGTCTAAAACAAGGCTACCGTTAGCGGCGCTCAGCTACCGCTGGGCGCCGCTAACGGCAGCTCGCTATGTAGGGCCCACTGAAAAACATGAATATGTTATGAATAATAAGCTGTTTTCGAAAGGAACCCCAAAATAGTGCAACGAATGGTTCGGAGTTCCCTGATTATTGCAATCAACAATCCCCCATAATCAAGGGGGTACTGCTTCTAAAATGCCCATTTTGGGGGCAGGCTTCTGATGTGCTATGCACAATTACACGCTCTGATTTACACCCAAAGTTAGAAAATAGCGTTGGCAATGGGTAAAACCCGGATATTATTCGGGCATTTTCTGAGTTAAGGCTAAAATCAGGACTTTTTCAGCAAGCCCTATGTAGCAGAACAGAGGATCAAGCGACAGGTTCTATTTGGTTGAAATTTCACTTTATTTCATAACTTCCGTGCAATAACGCATCATCATGGTTGCCATCTGGGCGCGGGTAGCGCTGCCGTTGGGCTTGAGCACCAGGCCGCCATTGGCTGCGTTCATACCTTGAATCACGCCCGATCCATAGGCCCACTGCATGGCGGGAACGGCGTATTCGGACACCGTTGCCGCATCGTCGAAGACGCAGAGGTCGGCACTTGCTTCATCCCGCAGATCACCGCCCTGAAACTGAGTATAACGGAAGAGAATGGATGCCATCTGCTCCCGGGTCAGCACATTATCCGGGCCGAACTTTCCGTTGCCATAACCGTTTGCGATTCCCTGAACCTTGGCCCAGCGTATGGCCTCGGTGTACCAGGCGTTTTCCTGAACGTCCTCGAAGTCCAGAGCGCAGTTCACCACGGGACTGCCGTTCAGCCGCCAAAGCATCACAGTAATCATGGCCCGTGTGGTGGAAGCATTGGGCTGGAAGCGGTCGTCGCTGTACCCCCTCATCAGACCGTTCTCAAGACAGAAGTGAATGCCATCATGGTACCAGCCGTCTGCATCCATGTCGGTGTACGGCCAGAGGGGGCAGGTGTGGTTCTGGTTACAGCCGCGGAAGCCCGTGTTGTACTTCGGCAGGACAGGTGTTGCCGACTGGGTTCCTCCTCCAGAAGAACTGGCATCGCGAACAATCACTTCCGCCGCATCTGCCTGCGCCAGCGTCATCATGGTCAGATCCGCCTTTTGCTGTTGCAGCGAAACATGGTCAACATAGCTACCGGCAGAGGGTTTTGCAAGGGTGACAGTAAACACTGCCGCGCCGCCGGCGGGAATGTTGAAGTTGGTGGGGTCTACACCGTTAGCCGCCGTAATAGCCGCGCCGCTCAGCGTGTTGGTCAGCATCAGGCCGCAGGCATCATGGCTATCCCGGTTTTCCACCGTGACGGTCCACACCACATCCTGACCTTGATTCACCTGCATCTGCGCGGGAGACGCAGTAACGGCAATGTTGATTGCCGCCTTGACGGTTAGGGTTCCATCCACGCAGTGAATGGTATAGTTGGCGGTGGCGTCCGTATCTCCCGCCCGAATCACCACAGAGTCCTCTGCCACAGTGTTGGGCGACTGGCCGATGCCTGTCTGGCTGCCGGAAACCGCTGCGCTGATGGTCTGGCCGGAGACCAGACCGCTGCCGGGGGTCTCTGCTGTCTGCTGTGTGTAGATAAATCCGCCGGTCAGCTCCGTGCCGTCATAGAATTTCTCCTCGTTGGTGGCAGATACGGTGATGGGCCGCGGCTGGATCTGGATGCTGACCGGGTCCTCCCGGGTCAGCGTAACATATCCATGGCGGGTGGCTTTGACGTACACTGTTTTCACGCCATCCGCCACATTCACCACGCTGGGTGCCGTCTCCTGCCAGGTCGCGCGGTCGTCCACAGAATACCAGAGCTTGTAGCCCGCTGCCCCGGTCACACCGGCGTCTACCGTCAGCGCCGTGCCGTCATAGGTCTTGGAACCGCCGGAAGCCGTCACCACCGCGCCATCGACGGACGCAGTTTGGATGGTAAATTTGCCGGGCGCCACCGTGACTACATAGTTTCGCCGGTCTACTCCTGCCGCATAGGTGCAGTCCGCAGTCAGCACGCCCGGATATGTACCTACTTCCTCGACAGAATTGGTACGATAATAGCGGATGGTAATATCTGTTCCCAGAATACCATCGCCTGTGACGGTTCCCTGGAAGCTCGGATCAGCGGCATCGAAATCTTTCGCCGCATCCTGCACCTGAATGTTTACCGCCCGCGCCCGAATCGAGATCTCCGCCGGAGTTGAGCAGGTCAGCGTCTCATGGCCATCCCGGGTGGCCTTGACGTACACTGTTTTCACGCCATCCGCCACATTTGTCACGCTGGGTGCCGTCTCCTGCCAGGTTGCGCGGTTGTCCTCAGAATACCAGATTTTGTAGTCCGTTGCTCCGGTCACACTGGCGTTCACCGTCAGAGCCGTGCCGTCATAGACCTTGGAGCCGCCCAAAACCTCCACTGCCGCACCGGAGACGGTAGCGGTATGAATGGTAAAGTTGCCAGGTACTACCGTGACGGCATAGTTCTTGTTATCCGCATCATAACTGGCCGTCAGAACCTCGGTGTAGGTACCAGGCAGACGGTCGCTTTCGCTGTTCTTCCGGAAGTACGCGATATTGAGGACAGACTTGATCTGCGTCTTCTGAGCTTCACTCAGCGTTTGACTGCTGGTGATTTCGCCGGTAAAGGCCGGGTCCGTCTGGCCGAAAACCTTTTCCGCGTTATTCACCGTGATGGCGATGGGGAGCGGTTTCACCTGAATGGTTACCGGGTCGCAGGTCAGCGTCTGATAGCCCGTCCGGGTAGCTCTGACGCGCACGGTTTTCATGCCGTCCGTCACATTCGTCACGCTGGGGGCAACAGTCGTCCAGGTCTCCACGTCGGGATACTGGCTGACGTCCCAATACTCGACGGTGTAATCCGCCGCGTTCGGTGACAGCTGGGCAGTTACCTTCAGCGCCGTGCCGTCATAGTTTTTCTCACCGCCGGAAGCAGTCACCGCCGCGCCATCGATGCTGGCGGCCTGAATGGTGAAGTTACCGGGTACCACTGTGACGGTATAGTTCTTATTAGTCGTATCATAGCTGGCTTTCAGAACCCCCGGATAGGTGCCGGGCAGGTCGTTACCACTGTTTTCCCGGTAATAGGTAATATGGAGGTCGTTTATGAGTTTCGTTTCGTTCAACTGGGGATTGCTGGTGACGCTGCCGGTAAGGGTGGGCGCATCATTGTCACCATAGGTCATCGTCTTGTCATCCACCCGGATGGTCACCGGATTGGCCTCAATGGTGACGATGGCGGTGGTTTCCACATCCTCGTAGTTCGCGTTTTTCACCAGGATGTAGACCACTGCCGGCGTATTCACCACATCGGTGAATTGTGGTGATTCTGCCGACCAGGTGGTTTGATCCAGTGAGTACTCCACGGAGTCGCCATTTACTTTGTTGATCAGTGTCACGCTGTGCTCTGTGCCATCATAGTAGCCGCTGAAGCCCTGCACCTGGATGGTGCGAGGCGCTTTGGTGATGCGTAACCAGCCGTCCGTTACCTTCCAGGTGATATCGTAGTTCCCGGCCACATCGCCTGCCAGCGTAAAGTCGCTGGTAGTCAGGCCCATGTAGTAGTATCCATTTTGACCACCTATGCAAGTTGTGCCGCTTGCTCTCGCACTCTTTTCGTCTTTCGGCTTGACCGCTGTATCAGCCGGCAGGGCGGATGCGTTTACCACCGTAAAGCCAGTCACGCTCTGGGAGCCGCCGTTATAGGTCATGGTAGCGGTGTTGCCCTTGATCTCAATGGTAATGGGCTTGGGCAAAACAGAGATGGTTCCCTCATCACTTTCGAGAACAATCGACGTGTCAGTTTTGTTGACCGCTTTCGCCTTAAATGTGATCGTTCCAACCCCGGTCAGACTGGGCGCATCGTCAGTCCAGTTGCTGCCGCCGTCCGTAGAATACTGAACGGTGTAATCGTTCGAATCTGCGTTTATGAACTGGACACTGGCCGCCAGCGTCGGGTTGTCGGGATTATAGATTTGTTGGATCGTTTGCGCGATGAGCTTCGCATCTTCGCTCTCCGGGGAATTGATGGTGAAGTCACCGGGAATCACCGTGATGAGATAGTTCGTGTTTCCCGTATCATAGGTGGCGGTCAACACATCTTCATAATGGCCGATGGTATTCACAGCACTGTTGGTGCGGATCAGTTGAAGGTTGAGAGCAGCCTTGTCTTTCGCCAGGATCTCGCCTGTGATCGTGGCGAATTCGGAATTGTAGATATCAAACATCGGGTCCGCACTTTCGTAGAACTTCTCCTTGTTTTGGATAGTAATGGTGATATTCCGCGGCTGGATCGTCAGCTTGCCGGGGGTCACCTTTAGTGTATAGGCCCAGTCATCCGTGTCCGTAACCTGAAAATGAGCCGCGCTGAGACCCATGGTATACTCACCCGCGTTGGTGGCGTTGATGGTGGCGTTGGTGGCGGTAGCCGATTCATCCAACACGAGGAAGGGCGGCTGATCGGTCCGGTTCGTTGAGCCGTCGTTCCAGGCGTAGCTGATCTGATACCCGCTGGCGGTCTTTTCACTGCCATCGTACTCCGCGGTAGCGCTGTTGCCCGTCACCGTGATGGCGATCTCCGGCACAAACCGGGCATAGTAGGTTCCGTCGCTTGTGGCGGGGTAACGGATAGTGGTGCCGCTGATGTCCAGCATGCTGGACGGGACCTTGTTGCCGACCGTATCATACCAGCCCACGAAACGGTAACCCGTCCCGGCCGTTGCGGTAGAGCCGGCATAGGCACCCACGGCATCGGTATAGGTGTAGAAATTCAGCTTGCCCACGGAGTCGTTATCGGTTTTTTCCCACTGCCACGTTCTGTTCTCATCCTGCACTCGGACAACTCGCTGGTAAGTCTGGGTCACCTTGTCCGAGAAGCGGGCGTAGCAGGTCTTACCGCTGGCCGATGTCACATCGTAGATGTACGTATCGGTGGCGGTGAGAAGCGCGCCGGTCTCGTCATACCAGCCCTCAAAGACAAAGCCGTCTTTGGGCGTGGCTTTGACTGTGATCCGCTGGTTCATACTGGCGAAATAGGCCCTTCCATAGCCGCAGGATTCCAGATACTCGTCACTCTCGTCCACGCCCACGATCTGGATGGTGCCGACTGGAGTATTCGCCTCCTCCCAGACGCCGGAGCTGTTCCGGACCTGGGGCAAAAAGCACAGCCGCCAGCGCCATTGGGCCACCATGGTCAGACCCTTGTGACTGTTGGCATATTGGACTTCCGGTGCCGGAGCAGCTGCCGGCATCCAGACAATGCCATCGATGACGTCTTCAAAATCATAAACAAGTGAATTGTACATATCCGGCGCGCCATTGTAGAACTTGAAGAACTGGGGCGCGCCCGCATTGCCTATCATGTAGTCGCAGGCTACGGTGTGTTCGGCCGGCAGGATTATGGAGTCAAGGCCTTCCGGATTGACGGCGCCCTCCGGGAGATCGCCCTCCGGGGTGTCGCCCGTCAGCTTCCAGCCCACGAATTTCCAGTCCCCGTCCAGTCCCGTGGCCGCGTGGGAGGTATACGGCGGGATGAAGCTGTCCACGCCGAAGTCCCCATCGGTTTTGGGCTTGAAGGTATAGACGTTCTCTGCCTCGTGATCGGCATGGGTCTGCCCGGTGATATAGGGCGATCCGCCGTTGGCGTCATAGGTGATAGTGGGATTCTTAACGAACAGAAAGTGCAGGTTGACGCCAGAGGTCACGTTTTCCAGCTTGTAGGTATAGACAAAGTCTCCCTGCCCGTTGGTGGTTCTGACCCATTTTCCGGCTTTTTCCGTATCAGTCAGACTGCCGTTATCCACTACGCAATTTCCGGACAACTTCAAAAAGTCAGTTGTCAGATTGCCGGCAGAGTTCCGATAGGTATTGTAAACGCCCACGAATTCACAGCCCTGCTCAATGTCCTGTTTCTTCAACACCGCCTGCACGGTCAGGCTGGAACCATCGGGGACGTAGGTGACACCGCCGCCCCCGTCCGCGGTGCCGGCGATGACGCTGCCGGCACTGTCCATGATCACTGCGTCGCCGTGGGTGGTAGAGCTTCCGCTGAAGGGGTGATACAGCGTAAATCGGATGTTATCCAGGAAGTTGCCGTAAGTTTTTGCCGCTTGCGGGGTGGATGCGGAGGTGCCCGTGTAACCCACAGACACAAAGGCAAACAGCGTCTCATCCTGCTTCGCCGGAACCGTGTAATAGTAATACTTGCTCAGATCCACGTCGCGGCTTTCTGTCCCGCCGGCGCTGGCTGTCTCATTTTCGCTGCCGGTATCTGCGTTGAAACCGTAGGAGCTCCACGGGTTTTCGGTGACTCCGTTGGCGGCCTTGCAGTCCGTGATGATCCAGATGTGCCACTCCTCAGTATAGGCAAAGCCGGGCTCCAGACTGAAGGGGTGATTGCCCGCGTCGTTCAGGAAGGTGCCATTGGGGCCGAACTTCTTGCTGTACAGCGTGATTTGCTCATGCAGTCCGGCTGTGTCATGCTGCCCTACCTCGCCCTGGGCCACCAGCCAGTCCACCATTTGCATGAAGTGATCGCGGCCGGCCTTGTTGGGCTTGGAGGGGGCATTGTCCTGTTTCGGGCCGATGATCAGCGCCATGGTGTCGGAGCTGTTTCGGGCGCCGTGATCCAGACCCCATTCGTACACGCTGGCTGGATAGGTCTTGACCACCTGATAGAGCGTGCTCTCCTCATCGGCGTTCAGCTCCGCAGCGTAGCTTCCATCCGTCGGAGTGAGTGTCACTTTATTTATGTAGATGCCGGTGTTCTTCCGGAACAGCTCAATAGAGCCGGTGCCGGTACTGCCGTATGCCGTTGTATTCCAGTACGGCACAGCACTTTGATCCATCTGTTTATAAGCAGCCTCCCAGGTCTGGCCATCCTCAAAGCTTCCGTTGAGGAGGTTCCGCGAGATGTCATCCGCGGCGAGGACCGCCGTTTGGCCAGTATTCATCGACAGGAGTATTCCCAGCAAGATTCCCAGAATTGTGATAACCCGTTTGCCCGGTTGATAAACAAGCTTGTACGCTACCTTTCTTTTATCGTTTGTCGGCTTTTCGGCATTTTCTGGAATGATCCAAATTCGACTCATGCGAGTAGCACCGTCAATACGATTCGACTTGCATAGAGTTTGAACTTGCCTGGGGGTAATCCCCCACTTTACAGCAGCTTCCTGGACTGTAATATATCCATTCATAACAAACACCTCGCAAATCACGGATATAAAAAATTATTATATTCGCTTAAACGAAACAAATCAAGTGGTTTAGAAAAAAGCATATGAGTAAATTCTTTTCCAACTATTCCATTTCAAAAGAGCAATGCTGTTAACAAAGAAAACAACTTTTTATCTGTCCCGCTCACGACAACTGCTCCAGTGAAATCGCACTGTCCACCATGCGGCTTGCCCGACGGAGTTTCCATGCCGTGCTGTTCAGACACCGTTCCCGCAGCTTTTCCAGCGCATGCTTTTTCGCCTTTTCCACGCCGTCTTCCCAGAGCCTGTTTCGGATGGCGATCTCTTTGGGTAACCAAAAGCACCAAAACTCCTCCCCAAAATATCCCGCTTGGATAGACTTTGGAACTGCTCATGCAAAGACTCCATCGTAAGCGCCCGAAGGGCGATCTCCTCCGCAGATGCAGACAGCCGATCAGACATGATGTACTCAAATATGTCCCCTTCCTCCTCTGGGATCGGCAGATCATGGAAACCATACACTCCTATGATACTCCGGCAGTCTATATCCCTATAGAAGATTAAGGCAACTCACTTTCAAAAAATGATGCAAAGCAATCCCGGAATCCATTGCACCGCAATGGATTTCGGGATTGCTTCTTTCTGATTCTCCGTGGGACGCGAAAAACGCAAAAACATTTCCATATTTTGGGAGTTTAACTTGCGCTGTCGTTTTCCTGCAGCTGCCGCAATCTACAAAGCTCATACCGGGCAATGATAAAGGTTCGTTTGACTGTCGCCAGGTCTACAGGAGAGGATACTCAACGTATAACGTAGACGATCGAGAACACAGGTGTTGGAACGATTACATAACGGCTACGCATAACGTAAGCAAAAAGATATGTTTACGATCGGCTACGTTATGCGCAACGAATGGGGCTTCCACATAAATGCCACATAGATTCTGGTATGATAGCCAACCCGTTGAAAGTATGGTAAACTGATGCCGTATTGATTCAATGAGCTTCCCCGGAACGGGCCTTGTTATGCAGTGAGCTGAGGATGCGGAGCATCCCGGCAGGTTGAATGGCTTTTGTCAGGAATGCGCTTGCGTTCTCGAACGGCAACGTTGTGCGTAATTCCATTATTTAAAATGTCAAAAATAATTTCAAATTAGGTACAGATTAACACGAAATAACATCAGATAAACTCTCGGAAGTTTGACATCTGCGATATCTTGTGCTAATATGATCTTGTATTTATTAGATGTGCCTACTCCCGGCCAGTGGAGATTGCTAAGTTGTGAAGAAGCGAACCCTGAATGTGGTCGCTATGGCTCTGCACAATTGTGCAGTATCGATTGCCCCTCAGGGGTGTTGGGATCTGTTTCCGCCCGTTTGATGGCTTCTGTGGCTTTGCGCCTATGGAACATCAACGCCTGCTTACAGCATTGTTTGCAGGAATGTTGCGGGAATCGGATCGGTTTGGGATTTATCTGCTTTTGCAGGGATTGTAGGTGTTGGGGAAAGCACCGCTTCGTAAAATCGTGCATTCCCATTTTAGAATGAATACTGCTTATTAGAGGTCTGAAAAAGGCGAAAGCCGTTTTCAGGCCTTTTTGTATCCATTGTTAGATGATGAAAGCCCGGTTCCGGTTCAGGATCAGTCTCCCTGAACTGCAGCGGGCAAGGAGGTTTTTGTAT
>NZ_JAFBIV010000033.1 GCF_021531915.1 Oscillibacter valericigenes
TGAAAACGGCTTTCGCCTTTTTCAGACCTCTAGTAAGCAATATTCATCCTAAAAATGGGATTGCACAATCAAATGAAGCAGTACTATCCCTAATACCTACAATCCCTGCAAAAGCAGGTAAATCCTAAACCGATCCTATTCCCGCAGCATTCCCGCAAACAATGCTGTAAGCAGGCGTTGATGTTCCATGGGTGCAAAGCCACAGGAACCATCAGACAGGCGGAAACAGATCCCAATACCCCTGAGGGGCAATCAATACTGCACAAGCGTGCAGAGTCATAGCGACCACATTAAGGGTTCGCTTCACAACTTAGCAATCTCCACTGGCCGGGAGTGGGCATATCTAATAAAAACAAGATTATATTAGCACAAGATATCGAAGATGTCAAACTTTTTGAGAGTTTATCTGGTGTTATTTCGTGTTAATCTGTGCCTAATTTGAAATTATTTTTGACATTTTATAAAAGGGATATGCACAACGTTTCGTTCGAGAACGCAAGTTCATTTCTGGCAAAAACCATTCAACCTGCCGGGATGCTCCGCATCCTCAGCTCACTACATAACAAGGCCCGTTCCGGGGAAGTTCATTGAATCAATACGGCGTCAGTTTACCATGCTTTCAACGGGGTGGCTATCATACCAGAATCTACTTGGCGTTTGTGTGGAAGCACCATTCGTTACGCATAACGTAACCGATCGTCAACATATTTTTTTGTTTACGTTATGCGTAGCCGTTATGTAGTCGTTCCGATTCCTGCGTTTTCAATCGTCTACGTTATACGTTGAGTATCCTCTCCTGTAGATTTGTCGACAGTCAGAATTCCCTTTATCATTATCCGGTATGAGTTTGTAGATTGCGGCAGCTGAAGGAAAACAACAGCTAAACAAAGCACCCAAAATATGGAAATGATTTTGCGTTTTTCGCGTCCCACGGAGAATCAAAAAGAAACTATCCCGGAATCCATTGCAGCGCAATGGATTCCGGGGTGTTTTTACATCATTTTTCGAAAACGAGTTTCCTTAATCTTCTATAGGGATATAGACTGCCAGAGTATCATAGGAGTGTATGCTTTCCATGGATTCCATTTCAATCCGTCAATACAAAATGTACAGAGGAATGATTAGGAATACTTCCTCCCGGTCACGGCTGGATACCCCGGATAAATCCGTCCATCAATCCAGTCAAATGATCCTCCAGCGTCGATGTGGCTTCCTTCACATCCTTGGCACTGATGGCCTGGCAGATGTGCTGATGGCCGGACTGAAGCTGCAACAGGCTTTCCGCGTTAGTCAGGGCAGGCACGGTGAGCCAGTTTCGCATATTACACTGCTCCCACAGCTTCAAAAGCACCTGATTTCCCGTGGCGTCAATGATGGTCCGGTGGAAAGCTGTGTCGCACTCAGTAAACGCCCGCAGGTCTCCCCGCTTCGCGCAGTCATCCATTTCTTTCAGAATATCCTGCAGGGAAACCGCCAGCTGTTCCATCTTGTCGTCTGTCAGCATCGTAATAACATCCCGGATGCTCTTGGATTCCAGGCAAATACGGACGCTGTAATTGTCCCGTATGTCCTTTTCTGACAGGGAGCGGACACGGGAACCCTTGAACGGCACCGTCTCCACAAGGCCTATTGCCTCCAAATCCCGGATGGCCTCCCGAACAGGGCCTTGGGACACTCCAAGCTCCTTCGCCCAATACGTCTCGATAATACGATCCCCGGGGTTCAGTTCTCCCGAGAAGATTGCCTCCCGGATGGCGTTCCGGATTTCCTCCCGGAATACCTTCCGATGAGAAGTCTCCATAACTTCCTTGTCCATTTTGTTTCCTCCGGCGGTAAAAACACCGCGATTCTTCCTTGGATGATTGCTTTATTATAATGTTCTCCATTGGTGAAGTCAAATCCCTATGCAGAATTCCACGTTCTCTACAAACCACCCGTTCAAATTTTGTCTACTATTATCGATTATAAATTATTGATAATTTATAATTAGGGTGTTAAGATATTAACATCCAAATACGGCAGGCAGCTGTGCCTGCTTTTGATTTCAACTATGGAGGTGCCGTTCGTTATGATCGACAAGAAAACCGGTCTTTGGATCTATAACAAAATGAACGAGATCCGGGACTTCGAAGAAACGGCGTGGACACTGTTCACGGAAAACAAACTGCGCGGCTCCGTTCACCTGTACACCGGCGAGGAGGCTGTGGCCGCCTCTGTCTGCGCCCAGCTGACGGATGAGGATCTGATCGCGTCCACTCATCGCGGTCACGGCCACTGCATCGCCAAGGGCGCCGAGCTGGACCGTGCTCTGGCGGAGCTGATGGGCAAGGCCACCGGCTACTGCAAGGGCCGCAGCGGCTCCATGCACATTGCCGATTTCACCAAAGGCAATCTGGGTGCCAACGCCATCGTGGGCGGCGGTATCCCCATTGCCACCGGCGGCGCTCTGGCTCTGAAGATGCAGAACAAACCCAATGTGGCTGTGGCCTTCTTCGGTGACGGCGCCTCCAACCAGGGTACCTTCCACGAGTCCATCAACATGGCTGCCGTCTGGAAGCTGCCCTGCATCTACGTCGTGGAGAACAACCAGTTCGGCATGACCGTTCCCGTGTGGCAGTCCACCTCTGTTGAGGATATCTCTGTCCGCGGTGCCGCTTACGGCATCCCCGGCGAGACAGTGGACGGCAACGACGTGGTAGCCGTGTACGAAGCCTTTGCCCGGGCCAAGGAGCGTGCCCTGAAGGGCGAAGGTCCCTCCATCATCGAGTGCAAGACCTACCGCTGGCGCGGCCACTGGACCGGTGACCCCGAGGTCTACCGCACCCGTGAGGAAGTGGAGGACTGGAAGCAGAACAAGGACCCCATCAAGCGCTTCCGGGATTACCTGACCCGCCACAAGCTGGCTACCAAGAAGGAGCTGGACGAGATCGACGCGGCTGCCGCCGAAAAGATGGCCAAGGCCGTGGAATTCGCCATGAACAGCCCGGAGCCCGATCCGGCCCACGTTCTGGACGATGTGTTCTATGAAGGTTAAGGGGGTACGAAATCATGGCTAATATGACTTACGCACAGGCAGTCCGCAAGGTCATTCAGGAAGAAATGCGGCGCGATGACAAGGTCTTCGTCATGGGCGAGGACGTGGAAAAGCTGGGCGGTGTGTTCGGCACCACCCGTGATCTGTACAAGGAATTCGGCACGGAGCGCATCCGCAATACTCCCATCTCCGAGTCCGCCATCGTCGGCGCCGCAGTGGGTGCCGCTTCCGCCGGTATGCGTCCCGTGGCGGAGCTGATGTACTGGGACTTCGCCTTCGTGGCCGCCGATCAGATCTTCAACCAGATGTGCAAGACCCGCTATGTCTTCGGCGGCAACGCCAAGCTGCCTATCGTTCTGCGCAGTCAGCAGGGCACCGGCCGCGGCAACGCTGCCACCCACTCCCAGTCTCTGGAGACCATTTTCATGCATATTCCCGGTGTGAAGGTCGCCTGCCCCTCTACCCCCGCTGAGGCCGCCGGCCTGCTGCGCACCGCCATCCGGGACGATAACCCCGTCTGCTTCTTTGAGCACAAGGCCCTGTACATCACCAAGGGCGAGGTTCCCGATGATCCCGATTTCTGCATCCCCTTCGGTAAGGCCGACATCAAGCGTGAGGGTTCCGATGTCACCATCGTCACCAATCTGCTGTATGTCAGCCGCGCTCTGGAGGCCGCTGAGGAGCTGGCCAAGGAGGGCATCTCTGCCGAGGTCATCGACCCTCGCACTCTGGTTCCCTTTGACTATGACACCGTGACGGAGAGCGTGAAGAAGACCGGCCGTCTGGTGGTGGTCCACGAGGCTCACCAGAACTGCGGCTGGGGCGCTCAGGTCATCGCGGAGGTCAGCAAGCGGGCATTCCGCTATCTGGACGCCGCTCCCATTCACCTGGGTGCCAAGCCCTGCCCCCTGCCCTTCAACCCCGGTCTGGAAGCAGCCGTCATTCCCAGCGTGAAGGAGATCGTGGACGCCTGCAAGGCCACCATGTACCGCTGACAGAAAGGAGCTTTTACCATGGCTTCTATCGTAATTATGCCCAAGCAGGGTCTGATGATGACGGAAGGCACCATCACGGCCTGGCTGAAAAAGGAAGGCGAGGAGATCGCCGCCGGCACACCTCTGTTTGAGATGGAGACCGATAAGCTGACCATCACCATGGATGCCGAGGTTTCCGGCACCCTGCTGAAGATCATCCACCCCGCAGGAGATGTGGTGCCCATTACCCAGCCCATCGCCATCGTGGGCACTCCCGGCGAGGACATCTCCGCCCTGCTGGGCGGTGAGGCTCCTGCCGCTCCCGAAGCAGCTGCTCCTGCGGCTGCCCCTGAGTCTCCTGCCACCCCCGCTGCGCCTGCCGCGGCTCCCGCGGAGCTGCCCGCCTCTGCCTCTCTGGTCATCATGCCCAAGCAGGGCCTGATGATGACCGAAGGCACTATCATCAACTGGCTGGTCAAGGAGGGCGAACAGGTCACCGCGGGCAAGCCCCTGTTCGAGATGGAGACCGATAAGCTGACCATCACCATGGACGCCGAAGTCTCCGGCACCATGCTGAAGATCCTTCATCCCGCAGGCGATGTGGTGCCCATCACCGAGCCTATCGCCATCGTCGGCGAGGCCGGTACGGATGTGTCCGGCTTCGCTGGCGGTGCTGCTCCCGCCGCCGCGCCTGCCGCTCCTGTGCCCGCAGCGGCTCCCGCTGCTGCCCCTGCCGCTCCCGCCGCTGTTCCTGCCCGTGATCCCAACACCAGGATCTGGGCTTCCCCCCGTGCCCGTCTGCACGCGGAAGAAAACGGCGTGGATCTGGCCTATGTTCCCGCCACCGGGCCTGATGACTATATCATCGACCGGGATGTAATAAGCTATCTTGCCAACAAGCCTGCCGTCACACCTCTGGCCGCCAACGTTGCCAAGGCCCAGGGCATTGACCTGTCCGGCGTCACCGGCACCGGCGCAAACGGCAAGATCACCACCGCCGACCTGCCCGGCGCCGCTCCCGCAGCTGTTGCCGCACCTGCGGCCGCTCCCGCAGCCGATGCTACCCTCGCCGATGCTGAGGCTCCCGCAGGCCAGCTGACCCGCGGCACCCATACTGAGAAGATGAGCGGTATGCGCAAGGCCATCAGCAAGAATATGCTGGCCAGCAAGTCCACCAACGCCCAGACCAACCACCGGATGGTGGTGGACATGACCGCCGCCATCGCCCTGCGCAAGCAGTACAAGGACCTGGGCATCAAGATCTCCTACAACGACATCATCGTCCGGGCCTGCGCCAAAGCTCTTCAGGATATGCCCATCGTCAACGCCTCCGTGGACGGCAGCAACATCGTCTACCACGACTATGTGAACGTGGGCACCGCCGTCTCTGTGCCTGGCGGTCTGATCGTCCCCGTTATCAAGGACGCCGACATCATCGGCCTCTCCGGCATCGCCGCCAAGTCCACTGAGCTGATTGAGAAGGCCCGGGACGGCAAGCTGACCGACGCCGACTACCACGGCGGCACCTTCACCGTGTCCTCCCTGGGCATGTTCGACCTGGACGACTTCGTCGCCATCATCAATCCTCCCGAGTCCGCCATTCTGGCTGTGGGCAAGATTGCCAAGACCCCTGTGGTGGTCACCAACGACGAGGGCGAGGACGAGATCGTCATCAAGTCCATGTGCGCCCTGTGCCTGAGCTATGACCACCGCATCATTGACGGTGCCGAGGCCGCCAAGTTCCTGCAGAAGGTCAAGAGCTACCTGCAGAACCCTGTGCTGCTGATTTAAGGAGGGACACGCAATGCAGAAATTTGATGCTGTCGTTGTGGGCGGCGGTCCCGGCGGCTATGCCTGCGCCATCCGTCTGAGCCAGAACGGTCTGAAGACCGCTCTGGTGGAGGAAGGCGAGCTGGGCGGCACCTGCCTGAACCGGGGCTGCATCCCCACCAAGACATTGCTCCACTCCGCCGACGTGTACTATGACGCCACCCATGGCGGCGATTTCGGCGTCACCGCCGGCAACGTCACCTTTGACTATGCCAAGATCATCGAGCGAAAGAACGCCGTCTCCAGGCAGCTGAGCAACGGCATCGCCTTTTTGGAAAAGAGCCACGGCGTGACGGTTTTCAAAGCCCGGGCCACTCTGGCGGACCGCAATACCGTCAATCTGGACAATGGGGAGACCCTGTCCTGCGGCCACCTCATCGTGGCCACAGGCTCCAATCCCGCCCGCATCCCCATTCCCGGCGTGGACCTGCCGGGCGTAGTGGATTCCACCGGCCTGCTGAACATGACCACCTGCCCCAAGCACATCATCATCGTGGGCGGCGGCGTCATCGGCGTTGAGTTTGCCACCTTCTTCTACCGTCTGGGTGTGAAGGTCACCATCGTGGAGATGCTGGACCGGGTCCTTGGCCCCCTGGATAAGGACGTCACCGACTTCGTGGAGGCCGAGCTGAAAAAGTGCGGCGTGGAGCTGGTGCTTGGCGTGAAGGTAGAGTCCATTGAACCGGGCCTAAAGGTCAACTACGCCGCCGTGAAGGACGGCGCCAAGGGCACTGCCGAGGGCGACGTCGTCCTCATGGCCGGCGGCCGTATCCCCAACACCCGCGGCATCGGCCTGGACACCATCGGCGTGAAGATGGACCGCAAGGGCTTCGTGGACGTGGACGGCCTGTGCCGCACCAACGTCCCCGGCGTCTACGCCATCGGCGACATCAACGGCAAGATGCAGCTGGCCCATGTGGCTACCGCCCAGGGCACTATGGTGGCGGACCACATTGCGGGCAAGCCCTGCAAGCAGCTGAATCTGAACCGCATTCCCTCCTGCGTCTACTGCAATCCGGAGACCGCCATGGTGGGTCTCACCGAGGAGCAGGCCCGGGCCACCGGGAAAGACGTGGGTACCGGCATGTTCAACCTGTCCGGCAACGGCAAGGCTCTGACCATGGGCGAGAACAAGGGCTTCGTGAAGTTCGTGTTCGACAAGGCCACGGAGGAGATCCTGGGCTTCCATGTGATCGGTCCCCGGGCCACGGACCTGGCAGCCGAGGTGGCCGCTGTCATGGAGTGCGAGGGTACCATCAGTGAGATCGGCAGCACCGTCCACCCCCACCCCACCGTCAGCGAGGCTGTGATGGAAGCCGCTCATGCCTGCCATGGCAACAGCGTCCACGCCCCCAAGGCCCGCAAGTAATTTCTTTGCTTTCTTTTCTCTTTCTTCCTAAGCGGGCTTGCCGGAGGAACTATGTTAGGATACTTCTAACTTAGTTCCCTCCGGCAAATCTGCGCACACAAGACTTTATATTTTTTTCAAGGAGAGATGTATTATGGCTAAAGCAATGGACGCTTTTTCCGCCTCTCTGATGGCCGATAAGCGCGAGATCATTTTCGCCCCCACCGTGTACAAGTTCCAGACCTTCGCCCAGATGGCGGAGGAGTTCAAGCTGAACGAGCGGGACGTGGTTCTGACCAACGAGTTCATCTACAAGCCCTTCATGGAGGAGCTGGGCCTGAAGTGCCAGTTCGTGTTCCAGGAGAAGTTTGGTGCCGGTGAGCCCTCCGAGGCCATGATCCAGACCATGTACGACGCCATCCCCTATGACAGCTATGACCGCGTCATCGCTGTCGGCGGCGGCGCCATCATGGACCTGTGCAAGCTGTTGGGCTGCAAGCGTCCCGACACTGTGCACAACCTGTATTTCAAGCGCTTCCCCGTCGTCCACGAGAAGGACGTCATCGCCATCCCCACCACCTGCGGCACCGGCTCTGAGTGCACCAACATCTCCGTTGCCATCGTCAAGGACGAGAAGGACGGCGTGCTGACCGGCGGCGAGACCAAGCTGGGCCTGGTTTCCGACGACA
>NZ_JAFBIV010000034.1 GCF_021531915.1 Oscillibacter valericigenes
TTGCTCAGCAGCAACTTTTTTAGGATAACATATCCCTCGCTGTTTGTCAACTGCTTTTTTCGAGGTTTTTCAACTTCTTTTCTGCAGCCCGCCGCGGCCTTCACCTCAGCGACAGCTTTGTTAGAATACCATTCACTTCGGCAAAAGTCAACCCTCTTTTATCCGGTTTGTATAACTTTCCGTGTTTACCAGTTTTTTCTTGCTATTTCACCCTTCTGCCGCAGTCTTTTACTAATCATGCTTATTTTTACTATTAGCATTGCTTATTATAAATCTCCATTTTACAAATGCCTTTCGTCATTTTTACTTTTCCCGCTTTTTGCAAGCAAAAGGACGGAAGGATCACCTTCCGTCCTTTGATCAGCGCAGCAGTATGGGCTGCAGCTGTTCTCCCCGTAATGCCGCTTCAATCGTCTCCGGCAGCAGTTGAAAATCCGCCACCAGCGAACAGGGCTTCTTCCGGAAATCATCCTGCCCAAATGGAACGAAGTAATAGTTTTTCCGCACCAGCAGTTCCCCGATATTCTTTGCCCCGGCGGACAGCCCGTCATTGCTGGCCATAGCGATTACGACAGGTCCTCCGTTGCGCAGGTGCGCCTTTGCCGCCATGGTAACAGTTGTATCCGTGATCCCAGCCGCCAGCTTTGCCAGGGTATTGCCGGTAGCAGGCGCGATCACCAGTACGTCCAGCAGCTTTTTGGGGCCGATGGGTTCCACAGAGGGGATATCGCACAGCACGTCATGTCCTGTCAGTTCTTCCAGCCGTTCCAACAGATCATCGGAAGTTCCGAATCTCGTATCTGTAAAGGCGGCATTTTCAGATACAATGGGGATCACAGTCTCATAAGATGCCGTCACTTTCTCCAGCGCTCTCAGCACCGCCTCATGGGTACAGAAAGAACCGCATACCGCAAATCCGACCCGTTCTTTTCTCACACAGGGTCACCCTTCCAATAAGATGTAGTTGATTGCGTCCCGGATGACAGCCGCAGCCGTACCGGGAACCAGCCGCCCGGGCAGCGATCTGGCCCAGATATGGCGCAGCCCCAGCCGCTCCGCTGCCGTTGCGTCAATCCCCTGCTGGGACGCCAGGTCGATGCAGAGGCAGTCCTTTGGCAGCTGTGACAACAGACCTTCATCCAAAACACGTGAGGGGATCGTGTTGAATACCAGGCCAAAGGACCCCAGTTTTCCATTCAGCGATCCGGTTTCCACAGCGTTCCAACCGTAAGCCCGGACCCAGGCCAGATCTTTTGGCTTTCTGGCGCTCGCCGTCACATGAGCCCCCAGGCCGTGAAGGCGGTAGCTCAGCAGTTTCCCAATACGGCCAAAGCCCAGCACCAGGCAGTCCATGCCCAGCAGCGTCCGGTCCAGGTTTTCCATGGCCACCTGGATGACAGCCTCCGCGGTAGCGGCAGCATTGGCGACTGTCAGTTCCTCCCGAAGGAAGTAGTCCTCCAGCGTCAGGCCGCAGGCCGAAGCCTCCCGATACTGCTGAGGCTTTACGTTCCCTGCCAAAATCCGCTGCCCGGGCCGAAGCTGCCGGAACAGTTCCAGTGTAGGCACCGGGTCCTCCTCGCAGTTCAGGACTCCTTCCCCCTTGCAGAGCGGAAGCGGCAAAATCACCACATCCGCTGTTACAGCCTGCGCCAAGGCAGCAGCGCCAACAGGCTTCCAGCATTCCAACCCATAAGTAAGGACTGACGCTCCATCCTGTGCGATCAGCCGAGCCAACTCGGCCTGCCGCCGGTCCCCGCCAATGACGCCAAAGGTCTTTTTCATCCAACACTCCCCCCTCGTTTCATGGTATGGTCCGGGAAGGGCATTGGTGATTGTCTTTTGCCGGTCCCCGTGATAGAATATCCCAAACATAAGAAAGGGAGCGCCTATGAAGTATCCATACCTGCTGTTTGACGCGGACGACACCCTGTTTGATTTTCCAAAAGCCTCCTCCCGGGCTTTTTCTGCCATGTGTACCGCTAACCATATCCCGGATACGCCGGAGGTCTATCAGCTCTACCATGAGATCAACGAAGTGCTGTGGCAGGCCTTTGACCGGGGCGAAGTTACCAAGGACTTTGTGACCCACGAGCGCTACGTGCGCTTTCTCAAGGCTCTGGAGCTGGACCGCGATCCTGGCAAATGCAATCGGGACTACTTAGCCGCCCTTGGCCAGTCGGTCTTTCCCCTGCCCCACGCGGAGGAGGTCTGCCGCACACTTGCAAGCCGGGGACATCATTTATATATGGTGACCAACGCCGTCGCCTCTGTGCAGCGCAGCCGTCTGACTCTCTGTACCTTCGGTGAAGTCTTTGAAGGCGCTTTCATCTCCGAGGAGGCAGGAGCATCCAAGCCCGATAAGGCTTATTACGACTATGTGCGCACCTGCGTTCCGGCGCTTTCTCCGGATAACACGCTGATCATCGGCGATTCTCTGTCCACAGATATCCGGGGTGCCAATAACGCCTGTCTTCCCTGCTGTTGGTTCAATCCAAAGGGTACCTCTGCGCCGCCGGATCTCACCATCGACTATGAAATCCACGATCTGCGGGAGCTTCTTGACATCGTATAAAAAGAGAACGGCCCTGTGGTTCACTTGAACCACAGGCCGTTTCATAATGATACATTATATATAGGACCGTTCCACGGCTGTGGGGCCGCCCAACCTCCGGGGCTCCGGACATTCCAGAAAACCCGCGTGGGCGTAGATGCGCCGCAAGCGGCGACCCACTGTTTCCAGGTCCCGCTGTCTGGCTGTTTTTAGTCCCGCTGATGCCAGGGACGGCAGCCTTCCGGACAGAAGTCCCTCCACCCGGTCCCGGAGTTCCCGGTCATCCCGTCCTTTGTAAACCTGTCCCCCGTCGGTCAGCCAGCCGTCGTACACTGGGATGTCCCGCAAAACCGTGGGGATGCCGCAGGCCAGGGCCTCCAGTACCACGATCCCCTCCGTCTCCTCATGGGATAGAAACGCAAAGACATCGCAGCCACAGTAGGCATCCCGCAGCTCCTCCGGGCTGACGAAACCCGGGAATGTCACATTGGGCGGCGCCGTCTCCACAGCCTGACGAATATGGGCAGGGATCAGCTCCGGCGCCGTATAGCCAAACCAAAAGAACCGGGTCTCCGGCATAGAGCGGGCCATCTCCACAAATTCCACCAGTCCTTTGCGGGCGATCATATGTCCCACGGACAGCACCGCCCGGTCCGTATCCGACAGGCCGTACTTTTTTCGGAAAACCATGCGCCGCTCCTGGCTTGGTGCAAAAAAGGATGTGTCCACTCCATTGCTGAGTACATAGACCGGCACCCGCACTCCATAGGACAGCAACAGGCGGCGGGCATACTCCGTGGGAGTGATGACGATGCTGCCGCTGTTGTAGCATCGCGTGATCCACCAGCGGAACAGGGGCGCCAGACGGTTGGAGCCACGGAAGGAGTTTCGGAAATCCTCCATGGTAGAATGTCCGTAATAGACCACCTTTCTGCCCCGCAGGCGGGCCCAGTGAGCCTCCAGCCAGCTGTCCGGAAACACGGTGTTGCAGTGGACAATCCCGGCGTCCCGTCGGTCCGTAACATCCACACCACAGCGCTCCAGCATAGCCCTCTGATGCTCCACAGCCTTGCCCACGCCGCTTTTCCGGACCAGCGCCAGAGAGCCGCTGTATAACTGCACACGCATGATAAAACCCTCTCTTTCTCAGGCCGGCAGCAGGCTTGCCAGCCGCCGAAAGGCCACCGTCAGCCCCAGGCTGTACAGCGCAATGGACGCCGGCTTTCCCAACAGAATAATGGCAGAAAACTGCTTCAGGGTCATCCGGGTAGTGCCGGCCAGCCAACACAGGAAGTCATCCGGCGCCACCGGGAAGAAGATCGCGGCAGCGAACCAACGGGCAAAATGGCGTTCTGTCCAAAGCTCATATTTTTCAATGGTCTCCCGTCGGAACAGCAGGTCCAGAACGGGTCTGCCGTAGCATCTTGCCAGCAGGAAAGCTGCCAGGGACCCCAGGCAGATACCCGTATAATTCCAGGCGAAACCCCACCAGGGCCCAAACAGCAGTACCCCCGCCAGACATCCCAGATCGCCGGGCAGGATGGGTACCACTACCTGCACCGCCTGGAACAGGACGAATGCCGCCCCGCCCCAGATGCCGAAGCCCTCCACAAAGGTCCGCAGAGCCTCCTGGGAAGTGAACAGGCCATGGCGAAGTCCATACCATACAAACAGCCCGCAGAAGAACAGTCCCAGCGCTGTGGTCAGATGAACTGTGGTCTTGCTCAGAAAGGCGGGCACCTCCCTGCCCTTCCGGTCACGCCGCATGATCCCGACTCCGCTGCTCCAGTACAGACGCATACAGCTCCGCCACCCGGTGGCCAAAGGCCTCTGCGGAAAACTCCCGTCGGGCAGTCTCCGACGCTCCCCGGGACAACTGGCGGCGCAGGTGCTCGTCCTCCAGAAAACGGTCCAGGAACCGACGGAATTCCACGCCGTCCCGGAACTGGCAGCCGTTAACGCCGTCCACGATGACGTCCGTCAGACATTCGTCCCGGCAGCACAGGGCGGGTACACCGGCAGCTAAGGCCTCCAGATAGGTCAGTCCCTGGGTCTCACTGGTGGAGGCACTGACAAAGAGGTCGCCCAGCCGGTAGTAATCCGCCACCTGAGCGGAAGGCACCATACCGGTGAAGGTCACCCGGTTCTCCATGCCAAGAGCTCTCACCTGTTCCTCCAGCTCCTGCCGGGAGGGCCCATCCCCTACCAGCAGCAGACGCACATCCTGCCGCTCCACAGGGGCCAGCAGCTCCAGCAGCTGGCCGATATTCTTCTCCTCCGCCAGGCGGCCCACATACACCAGGACCTTGTCCGAGGCAGCGATGCCAAGCTGCTGGCGCAGTTCTGTCAGGCGCGTTACGTCCGCAGGACAATCAAACCGGCTCAGATCAATACCCGTGGGGATCACGTGGACCGGGCGATCCACCTGATAGCGCTCCAGAATTCTCCGCACTTTGGCGGTCGGTGCAATGACACACTCCGTATGGCCCACTGCCCAGCGGGTAAAGGAAGCCACCGCGGCCCGTCCCCACCGCTGGCTTGGAGAAAAGTAATGGGTATAATCCTCATAAACCGTGTGGTACGTATGAACAATGGGTGCGCCCGTGGCTGCTGCCAACCGCTTCGCCATCACGAAGGTGGAAAACTCACACTGGGTGTGGATGATATCCGGCTTCCAGGCCTCCAGCTCCCCCAGCAGCTTCATAGCAGGGGCAGTCCGCAGACGGGCGCCGGGATAGATCATCCCCGCGCTGACGGCACCGATGTAAGTCACATCTCCCTCCCGACGGGAGTGGGGCGTCTGGGACAAGGTCAGTACCCGGACCTCATGGCCCCGGGCCGTCAGTTCCCGCTTCAGATTCAGAACTGAGGTCACCACACCGTTGACGGCAGGTGTGTACCAATCGGTTGCGATCAGAACTTTCAAAGGACACATCTCCTTTTCATTTACTGTATTATCCGTTCTAGTACAGTTAATATAGTATATTCTACGCGGATTGTCAAGTATTTCCTTGAATCCTTTTGTATTATTTTAGCAATGCACTATCACAGTAGTACAGTCTTGTCAATGCCCCGGACAACTTTTTCTGCTTTTCATCAATAAGACGCCTGTTTCCTTGATCTCGTTACTCATAAAACGGTATCAAACCCAGTTTTTCTTCAAAATTGCGCAAAAAAGACGCCACCCTTTCGGATGGCGTCTTTTGAGAAGTATCTCTTACTTCGCGGCCTTGGCAGCCTTGATGGCCTCGATCAGCAGCGGGGTGACCTTGAACAGGTCACCGCAGATGCCGTAGTCGGCGATCTCGAAGATGGGAGCGGTGTCGTTCTTGTTCACGGCGATAATGCACTCGGAATCCTGCATACCGGCCTTGTGCTGGATGGCGCCGGAGATGCCCAGAGCGACGTACACCTTGGGATGGACGGTCTTGCCGGTCTGTCCAACCTGATGGTCGGCAGACAGCCAGCCGGAGTCGATGGTGGCACGGGAGCCGCCCACGACGCCGCCCAGGACCTCAGCCAGCTCCTCAGCCAGCTTGA
>NZ_JAFBIV010000035.1 GCF_021531915.1 Oscillibacter valericigenes
CATGAAAATGCGGATTTTGGATGCCGCCGTCCTCCTTGTCAGGCTGGTGAATGGCAAAGTCCACCACCATGCCCCGGCTCACAAAATTGTCCAACAAAAATTGCCTTGCAAGTTCGATGTTCTCCTCCATGGAAAACTCGTTCTGCAAGGCAATATCAAAACTATATGCAAGCTGGGCTTTCTTTCCTCGCTCAACTTTCTCCACGGCGTTCCAGAGGGTTTCCCGGTCTGCGTACTCTGGCGGAGCATAGGATGGCAGTAGGATTTCCGAACAGATCACGCCGCCCTTGCGGGTGTAGTCGCTGTCCTCGCCGTAATACTCGCTGTGCAGCTTTTCGCCGGAGCGATAGGCGGCAGCAGCCACGGCAGACTGTCCGGCGCTGCGCTTGATCTGGGTTACATGAAAATGATACAGTGCGATAGTCAATCACCCCCAAACTCATTTTTGTTGTGCACGTTGACGGCCTCCATAAGCAGGCTCTTGACTTCCGGCAAGGCGAAGGCTTTTTCCGCAAAGGCGTAAAATTCGGTTTCGGTCAAAACCCTTGTCAGCGATGCAACGCTTTCAATAGCTGCGCCACGGGTGATAAGATGATGTGCCCGTTTGCGCCGATCTCCCTTTTCGTAGTAGGCGGCACGGTTTTCAAGCTGCTGCTGTTTGTGCCGGAGTTGGGCAAGCTGGCGCTCACTGGCGGCCATCTCATCTTTCAATTCCGGGATGGTTTTCTGTTTCGGCATAATACATGACCTCCTTGATTTTGTTGGGTTGATATCAAAAGACCGCCTACATTTTCGGTAGACGGTCTGGATGACGGTATGGGATTTTCAGACTTTGCGGCGTGGACGGTCTGCTGAAAGCAGAGTGTTCCCGCTGCAAAGTGCGCTGGGATAGCTGCGTAAGCAGCGCAAGGGAGGCACTCCCTTGTTCGGAAAGAAGTGACGCAAAACAGCCCGGACATTCGAGTGTCCGGGCTGTTCGCCTCGCAGAGCGCACAATACAGGGCTTACCCTGTATAGAAGTGCGCCCTTGTTATCAAGGGATCTTTTGTGCGTTCTTATTCGTCGCCCAGGCAGCGGAACAGGAACGTCACGATCTGGGCGCGGGTGCAGTTCGCGTTGGGGCTGAAGGTGGTGGCGGTGGTGCCGTCGGTGACGCCGTTGGCCACGGCCCACATGACCGCCTCGCCGTAGTAGCTCTCCAGATTCACATCGTCAAAGGGATTCAGGAACATCCACGCACCCTGCATGCCGCCGCCCCGGGCCTGCTCGCTGCGGTAGATGAAGGCCATGGCCTGGGCGCGGGTGCAGGTGGCGTTGGGGCTGAAGGTGCCGTTTCCGGTGCCGGTGGTGATGCCCTGCTCCACAGCCCACGCAACTGCCTTGGCGTAGTAGGCGTCATCGGGGACATCGGAAAGGCTGGTCAGGCTCTCCGGCTCGGGGCATCCGGCGGCGCGCCACAGGAAGGTGACGATCTGGGCGCGGGTACAGGGAGCGTTGGGGGCGAAGTGGGTATCATCCACGCCGCCGGTGATGCCGTTCTCCGCGGCCCACAGAACCGCGTCATAGTAGTAGGCACTGGCGGGGACGTCCACGAAGAAGTTCAGCATGGAGTTATCCTCCATGAAGGTGGCCTTGACGGCGACCTTGCTTCCGGGCATTTTGAAGGTGAACTTGCCGTCGCCCTTGGCAGTCAGTTCGATCTCATTGCCGTTTCTGTCGGTGACCGTCAGGGTCTCCAGGGTGTAGCCCTTGTCGGGCTTGACCGTCAGGGTCACGGTGGTGCCCTTGGAAGCGGTCTTGGGCATCATGGTCACGGTGCCGTTCTTGGCGCTCTCCAGGGTGATGGCGTAGGTGCTGACACCGCCGCCGGAGCTGTTCTTCGTCCACTTGGCCCAAAATGTCTTGTCGCCCGTATCGTCCGCGCTGACCTCCGTGACGGGATCGCCCGTGACGGTCTCGTTGTCGTACCAGCCTGCGAACGTATAGCCTGCCTTGGTAACGTTTGTGGGCAGCGTTACGCTCTGCCCGTAGGTGTAGCTGGCGTCATAGTCGCCGTTGATCGTACCGCCGTTTAATTCATAGGTAATGTAATAAATCTTGCTGAACTGTGCGGTAACGGTGAGAGCCGCACTTGGCATGGTGAATGTGTTGTTTTCACTTATAGTTACCACTGGAACAGAACTCCATTGCGTCAACTTATAACCCGTCGGCGTATCGGGCGTTAACGTGATCTCGCTTCCCGCTTTGGCGTAGGTCTTTCCATCGTGTTGCTCCAAGTTCAGGGTGCCGGTGGCTGTGCCGCCATTGACGGTTAGGGGGTAATACACCCCGCCATCGCCGCTCACCGTGCCGGTCAGGGCGCCGTCCACATACACGCTGCCGCTGTTCACGGCGGTGATGTCCGCGATGGTCAGCGCAGCGCTCTCCGGGATCAGCAGGGTCTTGCCGCTGTCGATGGTGAAATCCTCGATGGGGGTGACGGAGGTGCCGTAGACCTTGCCGTCAGCGTCGCCCTCAAAGATGATGCCGCTCCACGCGTCCGACTCTTTGCCGCTCTGGTCGCCAATGGAGCTTGCGAAGATCACCGCGCTGCCGTTGTTGGTGGTCTGGAAGGTGCCGGGGGCGCCGTTTTGCTCGCTGCTGATGCTTTTGCCGCCGCCGATGCTGGTGGTCTCGACGGTGCCGCCGCTGATGGTGATCTCGCCGCCGATGCCGCCGTTGTTGCCACCACCGCCGCCGATGCCCGCGCCCGTAGTGCTGGTGGCATTGACGGTGCCGCCGTTGATGGTGATGGTGCCGCCGCTGCCGCCGGCACCGTAGCCGCCGATGCCCCAGTCAAGGCCGACGCCGCCGCCGATGCCCGCGCCGCCGCCGCTGTCGCACGTGGCCGTGACGCTGCCGCCGTTGATGGTGATAGTGCCGCCGCTGCCGCCGGCATTGTAGCCACCGGAGCTGCTGCTACCACCGCCGCCGATGGCCGCCCCGTCGCCGCCGGTGGCCTTGACGGTGCCGCCGTTGATGGTGATGGTGCCGCCGTTGCCGCCATAGCCACCGCCGCCAATGCCCGCGTTTCCTTTTGCTGCATTCTGGGCGGTCAGCCTGCCCATGGTGCTTTCCTCCGTAGACTGGGCGTAGATGGCCAGGGCGTTGGCACTGCCGTTGGTGATATCGGCGTCATCGTCCTGCACCTGAATGCCGCCTTTGACGGTGAAATTGCAGCCGTCCGCCAGAATCAGGTGGACATCGCCGGTGACGGTGACACGCTTGGGCGCATCAGCCGTTCCCATCGTCACATCGCCGGTGACCACATACCAGCCGGTTGTCCATGTGGTGTCTTCGCTGGTCACCACGATGGCGGTGTTGCAGGTCTGCTCTGCGCCGTCTTCATCCAGATACTCCGCGCTGACGAAATTCTTGGGCTGGTTGCCGCCAACCGTGCCGACGATGGTACCAAAATTGTTGATGGTGCCGTTGTTGGTCAGGGTCGCGACTTCCGGAATGGTCAGGGTCTTGCCCTCGGGGACGGTCAGGGTCTTGTCCTCGGGGACGGTCAGGGCCTTGCCCTCCGGGATGGTCAGGTCGCCAGTCAGCGTCTGATCCCCATAGACCGCGCCGCTGTCGCCCTCAAAGATGACGCCGCTCCATGCATTCGACTCTTTGCCGCTCTGGTCGCCAATGGAGCTTGCGAAGATCACCGCGCTGCCGTTGCTGGTCTGGAAGGTGCCGCTGTCGGCGATGCCGCCCGTTCCAGGGCTACAACCGCCGCCGATGCCCGCGCCGTAAGTGCTGGTGGCGGTAACAGTGCCGCCGGTGATGGTGATTTCGCCGCCGGCTCCACCTATGGCGTGTCCACCTATGGCACCTCCGCCGCCGCCGATGCCTGCGCCGTAGGTGCTGATGGCCTTGACAAAACCGCCGTTAATGGTGACGCTGCCGCCGTAACCGCACGTTCCAGAGCTCCAACCGCCGCCGATGCCCGCGCCGAAGATGCTGGTGGCTTCGATGTAACCGCCGTTGATGGTGATCTCGCCGCAGCCGTGGCCATCAGCGGAGCTAATGGTGCCGCCGATGCCCGCGTCATAGTCTTCGACGTTCCGTGTGGTCAGCTTACCCGTGCCGCCTGCCTGCCCGTAGATGGTCAAGGCGTTTCTGCTGCCGTTATCAGGATCAGTATCATCGTCCTCCATCTCAATGCCGCCGTTGATAATGAGTTCACAGCCGTCGGTCAGGATCAAGTGGACATCGCCATATACGATAACACGGCGGTTGATCTCAACTGTGCCTTGTACCACATACCAGGTACGTACGCCCCAGTTGATGGTGTTGCTTTCCACCACCGTGGCTCTGGCGCAGGTCTTTTCGTCGCCGGTTTCGTCCAGATAGGGCACGCCTGTCACCGTATCTGCCGCCAGCGCCGCCGTGGGCAGCAGGCTCAGGCACAGGGCCAGGGCCGTGATGATACTTAAAAACCGTTTTTTCATGTTTTCAGTCCTCCTTTGGAATCGCGTTGGGGTTATACTTTCTAATAAAGAGTTCCAGGGTTTCCTTGAGTGCTTCTATCTGGGATTTCAGGTAAAATTCATCCTCAAACAGGGCGTAGTGGACGCAGGCCCGGATCAGAATGAAGATCAGCGGCGTCAGCTTTTGATAGGGGATGCCCAGCTTTGGCTCCAGGCTTTTCGCGTATTCGGTATAGCGCGCATCCACGCCCGCGAAGAATTTCTTGCCGTATTCCCGGTATTTGGGGTGGGTGTAGACCTGATACATCAGGCGGTATTTCTTGCCGTGCTTCTGGGCCGTCCAGTAGGGGATCTCGTCAATGAACCGCCGCAGGTCCGCAACGTCGGTGGGGGCCTTGGCCATGAACTCATCCTCCACCCTGCTCATGCAGTATTCCGTGGACTGGACGATGAGGTCGTCCAGGTCCTTGAAATAGGTATAGATCATGGTCGTGTTATACCCGCAATGCTTCGCCAGGGTGCGGATCCCGGTGCCGTGCAGCCCCAGATCGGCAAAACCGTTGAAGCACGTTTCCATAAGCTCGATTTTTTTGGCGTTCCACTGCTCTTTCGTGTAATTCGCCATCGAATTGCCCTCCTCATTCAAAGCGTTCGTTTGAAATAAAGTATAGTACATCCATCCGAAAAAATCAACAGGTTTGCGCGGTATCTGTCGATATTTTTTCAGCAGTCCGTCCGTCGTTCCTGCCATATTACCGCACCTCCCGGCGTTTCTGCCAGACCAGATCATATCCCAGCACATCGGCCAGCTCCACGGCCTCGGTGTACCGCAGGGAGCCACGCCGCAGCTTGCCGGACAGGTTGGGGACGCTGCTGCTCCAGCCGTGTTCGTCGGCTAGCAGCTCCACCACCTCCGTCATGGTCATGCCCTCCCGGGTGATGTAGGATTTTACTTCGTTGCGGCAGTTTTCTGCCTTGTTTCTGCTCATATTTACAATTCCTTTCCCTTTTTGGATTCGCCCTGTGATATAATAGATGTGCTGGATGGCAGCTCCCGTTTGCCGCAGAGCGTTGTTTTATCATAGGCGGCCATCCGCTGGAATTGCCGCCTGTGTACCCCTGTTCACAAGGGGCACCTATCGTTTTTGCTGTTCCGCTTGACTTTTCGTGGTTTGGTGAAAAGGCACACGAAGCGGCGTACTGTGTGCGCTGTCTGGCGTATCGCTGAATGAAATGGACAGCACCACAAAAACAGCGGTTTCTTCGCTGTTTTCACATGGTTTGAAAATAGCTGTGAATTTTTGCCGCTTTTCCCGAATGTCGTTCCTGCCCGGAGGATCGCTCCCGGCGTTTTCGTCCCCTTTGGTGCGCCAGATGCGTCACTTCGCCGGGGGACATATCCCATTCGGACGGTCATTCGATTTTCA
>NZ_JAFBIV010000036.1 GCF_021531915.1 Oscillibacter valericigenes
TTGAAAAACCTCGAAAAAAGCAGTTGACAAACAGCGAGGGATATGTTATCCTAAAAAAGTTGCTGCTGAGCAAAACGGATCGCGAGTTCAAAAACTTCTGAAAAAAGTTCTTGACAAACGAAATGAAGTTTGCTATAATAGCAATGTTCCGCCGGATACGGCGTGTACCTTGTAAATTAAACAACGTAACGAAAAGAAAGCACCAGACGGAAGTGGTTCTTAGGAATCACAACCAAGAAGTTGCGAAACTCAGGTTAAGTCAATTACTGAGATTCGTAACTATAAAAATGAAGCTATGACAAATAGCTCTGTAAAAGATTTGAGCGACTACGGTCGTTTAGATACCATTTTATAGAGAGTTTGATCCTGGCTCAGGACGAACGCTGGCGGCGTGCTTAACACATGCAAGTCGAACGGAGCGCTTTTGATAGAGACTTCGGTCAATGGATAAAGTTGCTTAGTGGCGGACTGGTGAGTAACGCGTGAGGAACCTGCCTTTCAGAGGGGGACAACAGTTGGAAACGACTGCTAATACCGCATGATGCATGACCGGGGCATCCTGGACATGCCAAAGATTTTATCGCTGAAAGATGGCCTCGCGTCTGATTAGATAGTTGGTGGGGTAACGGCCTACCAAGTCGACGATCAGTAGCCGGACTGAGAGGTTGACCGGCCACATTGGGACTGAGATACGGCCCAGACTCCTACGGGAGGCAGCAGTGGGGAATATTGGGCAATGGACGCAAGTCTGACCCAGCAACGCCGCGTGAAGGAAGAAGGCTTTCGGGTTGTAAACTTCTTTTAAGGGGGAAGAGCAGAAGACGGTACCCCTTGAATAAGCCACGGCTAACTACGTGCCAGCAGCCGCGGTAATACGTAGGTGGCAAGCGTTGTCCGGATTTACTGGGTGTAAAGGGCGTGTAGCCGGGTCGGCAAGTCAGATGTGAAATCCACGGGCTCAACTCGTGAACTGCATTTGAAACTGTTGATCTTGAGTATCGGAGAGGTAATCGGAATTCCTTGTGTAGCGGTGAAATGCGTAGATATAAGGAAGAACACCAGTGGCGAAGGCGGATTACTGGACGACAACTGACGGTGAGGCGCGAAAGCGTGGGGAGCAAACAGGATTAGATACCCTGGTAGTCCACGCTGTAAACGATGGATACTAGGTGTGCGGGGACTGACCCCCTGCGTGCCGCAGTTAACACAATAAGTATCCCACCTGGGGAGTACGATCGCAAGGTTGAAACTCAAAGGAATTGACGGGGGCCCGCACAAGCGGTGGATTATGTGGTTTAATTCGAAGCAACGCGAAGAACCTTACCAGGGCTTGACATCCTACTAACGAAGTAGAGATACATTAGGTGCCCTTCGGGGAAAGTAGAGACAGGTGGTGCATGGTTGTCGTCAGCTCGTGTCGTGAGATGTTGGGTTAAGTCCCGCAACGAGCGCAACCCCTATTGTTAGTTGCTACGCAAGAGCACTCTAGCGAGACTGCCGTTGACAAAACGGAGGAAGGTGGGGACGACGTCAAATCATCATGCCCCTTATGTCCTGGGCTACACACGTAATACAATGGCGGTCAACAGAGGGATGCAAAGCCGCGAGGCAGAGCGAACCCCCAAAAGCCGTCCCAGTTCGGATTGCAGGCTGCAACCCGCCTGCATGAAGTCGGAATCGCTAGTAATCGCGGATCAGCATGCCGCGGTGAATACGTTCCCGGGCCTTGTACACACCGCCCGTCACACCATGAGAGTCGGGAACACCCGAAGTCCGTAGCCTAACCGCAAGGAGGGCGCGGCCGAAGGTGGGTTCGATAATTGGGGTGAAGTCGTAACAAGGTAGCCGTATCGGAAGGTGCGGCTGGATCACCTCCTTTCTAAGGAGACCTCAAGAAGTGAGACATCTTCTTGTAACATCCTGGTCAGTCGTGTGGTGGCTGAGTAGTTACGTTGTTTAATTTAGAGGGTATACAGCCTTCGGTGGATATGGGCCCGTAGCTCAGCTGGCTAGAGCGTACGACTGATAATCGTAAGGTCGGTGGTTCGAGCCCACTCGGGCCCACCATTCAAAAAGAATCCGGAAACGGAGAAAATAGATTAACGGGGGTTTAGCTCAGCTGGGAGAGCGCCTGCCTTGCAAGCAGGAGGTCAGCGGTTCGATCCCGCTAATCTCCACCAACCATTGAAATTGGATTGAAGCATTCAAGAGATTGAGTGTTTCAATCTGGCTTCAAAAGAGGCTGGAAGAATGCACCTTGAAAACTGAACAATGTAAGATGAAAGTGATAAGTAAGGCAACAGAGAGGTTCTGTGCTTGAAAAGGCACGGAAGCAAAATTTTAATTGTGGAACAACATCCGAAAGGATGAAGGGTAACGATTACAATTTCAAATCTGTGAAGCCTGCATAATTCACAACGAGAACAGGTGAAGATCTGTTTTTGATTGGTCAAGCTATAAAGAGCGCAAGGGGAATGCCTTGGCATCAGGAGCCGATGAAGGACGTGACAAGCTGCGATAAGCTTCGGGGAGGAGCAAATATCCATTGATCCGGAGATTTCCGAATGGGGCAACCCACATGGACAATATCCATGTAGCGTGCGTTGAATCAAATAGGCGTACGCGGGGAACCGCCTGAACTGAAACATCTAAGTAGGGCGAGGAAAAGACATCAACCGAGATTCCGCAAGTAGTGGCGAGCGAACGCGGAAGAGGCCAAACCGGAGGATTTATTCTCCGGGGTTGCGGACAGTCATTTAGCAGAGGTTATCTAGCCGAAGGGTCTGGGAAGGCCCACCACAGAGGGTGAGAGTCCCGTAGGCGAAAGAGAAGACTGTGAGACTGGATCCAGAGTACCGCGGGACACGTGAAACCCCGTGGGAAACAGGGGGGACCACCCTCCAAGCCTAAATACTACCTGATGACCGATAGAGGAGCAGTACCGTGAGGGAAAGGTGAAAAGGACCCCGGGAGGGGAGTGAAAGAGAACCTGAAACCTTGTGCTTACAACCGGTCAAAGCGCGTTAAAGCGTGATGGCGTACTTTTTGTAGAACGGTCCGGCGAGTTATAGTAACGAGCAAGCTTAAGGTATTAAGTACTGGAGGCGTAGCGAGAGCGAGTCTGAATAGGGCGTATGAAGTTCGTTGCCATAGACCCGAAACCGGGTGACCTACCCATGAGCAGGTTGAAGTGGGGGTGAAACCCCATGGAGGACCGAACCGACCCCCGTTGCAATGGTGGCGGATGACTTGTGGGTAGCGGTGAAATTCCAATCGAACTCGGAGATAGCTGGTTCTCCCCGAAATAGCTTTAGGGCTAGCGTTATGTTAGATTACCGGAGGTAAAGCACTGAATGGTTTAGGGGCTGATAAAGTTACCGACGCCTATCAAACTCTGAATGCCGGATAATTGATGCATAGCAGTCAGACAGTGTGAGATAAGTTTCATTGTCAAAAGGGAAACAGCCCAGACCTACAGCTAAGGTCCCAAATGTGTGCTAAGTGGAAAACGATGTGGAGTTGCGAAAACAACCAGGATGTTGGCTTAGAAGCAGCCACTCATTAAAAGAGTGCGTAATAGCTCACTGGTCGAGTGACTCTGCGCGGAAAATGTAACGGGGCTAAGCACGCAACCGAAGCTTAGGATTGTGTTTTGCACAGTGGTAGGGGAGCGTTCTGTATGGGGTGAAGTCGCATCGGAAGGAGCGGTGGACTGTACAGAAGTGAGAATGCCGGAATGAGTAGCGAGAATTATGTGGGAATCATAATGGCCGAAAATCTTAGGTTTCTTGGGGAAGGTTCGTCCGCCCAAGGTAAGTCGGGAGCTAAGCTCAGGCCGAAAGGCGTAGGCGATGCACATACGGTAGAAATTCCGTAACCACCGAAACTTAAACCAGAGGGACACTTTTGAATAGCCGAACCCGGGCGTTGGTTGACCCGGGCGAAAGGGACTGAAATATAGTAGGGAAGTCGGCGATTTCGAGAGGCGAGAAAAGCTTTGGTGTATGCTAAGGTGCCCGTACCGCAAACCGACACAGGTAGATGAGGAGAGAATCCTAAGGCCAACGGGAGAAGGGTTGTTAAGGAACTCGGCAAGTTGACCCCGTAACTTCGGAATAAGGGGAGCCTCGAAAGAGGCCGCAGAGAATAGGCCCAAGCAACTGTTTACCAAAAACACAGGTCTATGCTAAATCGAAAGATGACGTATATGGGCTGACGCCTGCCCGGTGCCGGAAGGTTAAGAGGAGATGTCAGCGCAAGCGAAGCATTGAATTGAAGCCCCGGTAAACGGCGGCCGTAACTATAACGGTCCTAAGGTAGCGAAATTCCTTGTCAGGTAAGTTCTGACCCGCACGAAAGGCGTAATGATTTGGGCACTGTCTCAACAGCCCGCCCGGCGAAATTGTAGTACTGGTGAAGATACCAGTTACCCGCAACTAGACGGAAAGACCCCATGGAGCTTTACTGCAGCTTAATACTGGAATTCGGTAGTTCATGTACAGGATAGGTGGGAGACTTAGAAGCGAGGGCGTCAGCTCGCGTGGAGTCGCCGGTGGGATACCACTCTTGGACTGCTGGATTTCTAACCTGCGGCCGTGAATCCGGTCGGGGGACACTGTTAGGCGGGCAGTTTGACTGGGGCGGTCGCCTCCAAAAAGGTAACGGAGGCGCTCAAAGGTTGGCTCAGCACGGACGGAAATCGTGCAGTGAGTGTAAACGTATAAGCCAGCCTAACTGCGAGACCGACGGGTCGAGCAGTAACGAAAGTTGGAGTTAGTGATCCGGTGGTATGTGAGTGGAAATGCCATCGCTCAACGGATAAAAGCTACCCTGGGGATAACAGGCTGATCTCCCCCAAGCGTCCACAGCGACGGGGAGGTTTGGCACCTCGATGTCGGCTCGTCACATCCTGGGGCTGAATTCGGTCCCAAGGGTTCGGCTGTTCGCCGATTAAAGTGGCACGCGAGCTGGGTTCAGAACGTCGTGAGACAGTTCGGTCCCTATCTGTTGCGGGCGTAAGAGATTTGAAGGGAGCTGTCCTTAGTACGAGAGGACCGGGATGGACGTACCTCTGGTGCACCAGTTGTCCTGCCAAGGGCATAGCTGGGTAGCTATGTACGGACGAGATAAACGCTGAAAGCATCTAAGCGTGAAACTCCCCCTAAGATGAGATCTCTCACTCTTCATGAGGTAAGGGCCCAGGAAGACTACCTGGTTGATAGGCCGGAGGTGGAAGTGCAGTAATGTATGCAGCTGACCGGTACTAATAGCCCGAGGGCTTGACCTACGAAAGAATGCAGGCGGCCTGAAAGAATCACGAGTAGGATACATTGTTCAGTTTTGAGGGTGCATAGGGCACGCTCGGAAAAAGAAAGAATGTTAAAGTTTTCTTTGCATACTTTCTTTTTCAAAAGAAAGTATGCACCTTTAGCTCAGTTGGTAGAGCAACTGACTCTTAATCAGTGGGTCCCCGGTTCGAGTCCGTGAAGGTGCACCATGGCCCGTTGGTCAAGTGGTTAAGACAGCGGCCTCTCACGCCGTTAACATCGGTTCGAATCCGGTACGGGTCACCAAACTTTCTCTTGACAGCGTGAACAGAAACCCTTATAATTGAAAAAGTTCTCCGGTAGCCCGGAAAACGAAGTTGGTGTTGATTAGAGTGAGGGTCCACCCGTTCCCATTCCGAACACGGTAGTTAAGCTCACTTCTGCCCACAATACTTGGCTGGCGACGGCCCGGGAAGATAGGTAACGCCAACAC
>NZ_JAFBIV010000037.1 GCF_021531915.1 Oscillibacter valericigenes
AAGCGCCTTTCTTTTCCACCGCTGCGGCGGCGACTTTTCTTTCGGCAAGACGAAAGAAAAGTGGGGGCCGCATCCCCCGTCCCCCGTTGGGGGGACAAACTGGGGACAAACCCAACAAGGAGCTGATTCTTATGTCATCCCATGCACAGCAGGCCCAGACCCTGGTGGAGGCCCTGCCCTACATCCAAAAATTCACCGGCAAGACCATTGTGGTGAAATACGGCGGCAACGCCATGATCTCCGATGACCTGCGCAAGGCCGTTATGAGCGACATCATCCTGCTGAGCCTGGTGGGCATCCGGGTGGTGATGGTCCACGGCGGCGGTCCGGAGATCAGCGACATGCTGAAAAAGATCGGCCACGAGTCCAAATTCGTGGACGGCCTGCGCTATACCGACGAGACCACCATGGACGTGGTCCAGTCCATCCTCTGCGGAAAGGTCAACAAGAACCTGGTGGCCCAGATCAATCGCCTGGGGGGGCAGGCCATCGGCCTGTGCGGCATGGACGGCCAGCTGTTCCAGGCCGAGTGCCTGGACGAGAAGTACGGCCTGGTGGGCCGCATCACCGGCGTGAACCCGGAGCCGGTGGAAAACGCCCTAGAGACCCACTACATCCCCGTGGTCTCCACCGTGGCCCAGGGCATGGACGCCGACACCGCCTATAACATCAACGCCGACACCGCCGCCGCCAAGCTGGCGGAGGCGCTCCACGCGGAAAAGCTGATCCTGCTGACGGACGTGCGGGGGCTGCTGCGGGACCCTCACGACGAGGAGACCCTGATCCACGAGGTCCGCACCGGCGAAGTGTCCGGTCTGATCGCCGACGGCGTCATCTCCGGCGGCATGATCCCCAAAATGCAGTGCTGCGTGGACGCCATTGCCGGCGGCGTGGAGCGGGTCCATATCCTGGACGGCCGCATCCCTCACTCCATCCTCATTGAGCTACTCAGTGACCGCGGCATCGGCACCATGCTGAAACAGGAGGAAAACTGATATGACGTCTCAACAGATCAAGGACCTGACTCACCAGTACATCATGACCACCTACGGCCGCTTCCCGGTGGCCATCGACCACGGCCAGGGCGCCACCCTCTACGACCCCGAGGGCAACGCCTACATCGACTTTACCAGCGGCATCGGCGTCACTGACCTGGGCTACGGCAACCAGGCCTGGGCCGACGCCATTTCCGCCCAGGCGAAAAAGCTGGGCCATGTGTCCAACCTGTTCTACACGGAGCCTGCCGCCAGACTGGCGGAGACCCTCTGCAAGCGCACCGGCGAGAGCTGCGTGTTCTTCGCCAACGGCGGCGGCGAGGCCAACGAGGGCATGATCAAGCTGGCCCGGAAGTACAGCTTTGACAAGTACGGCAAGGGCCGCGCCACCATCATCACCCTGAACAACTCCTTCCACGGCCGCACCATCACTACCCTGATGGCAACGGGCCAGGAGGTGTTCCACAACTACTTCTTCCCCTTCACCGAGGGCTTCCGCTACGCCGACGCCAACAGCCTGGAGTCCCTGGAGGCCGCCGCGGGTGACGACGTGTGCGCCGTCATGATGGAGCTGGTCCAGGGCGAGGGCGGCGTGCTGCCCCTGGACTACGAGTACGTCCAGGCGGTGAAGAAGCTCTGCGAGGAGCGGGACTGGCTGCTGCTGGCGGACGAGGTCCAGACCGGCGTGGGCCGTACCGGCAAGCTGTTCGCCTTCCAGCAGTACGACATTCTGCCGGATGTGGTGTCCTTCGCCAAGGGCATCGCCGGCGGCCTGCCCATGAGCGGCATCATGGCCAACGAGAAGTGCCGCAACGTCCTGGGCCCCGGCACCCACGCCACCACCTTCGGCGCCAACCCCGTCTGCGCCGCCGCCGGCCTGGTGGTGCAGGAGACCTTGACCGACGCCTTCCTGGAGGACGTCCAGGCCAAGGGCACCTATCTCCGCAACCAGATCGAGGCGCTGGACCTGCCCTGCTTCGGAAAGACCCGGGGCATGGGCCTGATGATCGGCATTGAGGTGAAGGACGGCTACAACAAGAGCGAGATCGCAAACAAGCTCATTGAGAACGGCCTGCTGGTTCTCACCGCCGGACCCGGCATGCGCCTGCTGCCCCCGCTGGTCATCACCAAGGAGGAGATGGACCAGGGTCTGGCCATCATGAAAAAAACACTGGGATAATTTCTTCTCTCTCATGGCGCGGCTTCCAGCAGCCGCCGGAGCGCACACTTGTATTAACAATAGCACTGACTCTTTCATTTACTCTTACAGTAGCACTTGTACTAGCGGACAATTTTCGAAAATTTTCAATTCCGGCCCGGAGAGCTGTACCGGAGGGCCAACACACCACATAAAAGTGAGGACATGACATGGAAAACCACACCCATTTTCTGAAGCTGCTGGACTTCACTCCTGCTGAAATTCAGCAGTTCCTGGACACCGCCGCCGACCTGAAGGCCAAGAAGAAGGCCGGCATCCCCCACCGCTATCTGGAGGGGAAGAATGTGGCCCTGATCTTTGAAAAGACCTCCACCCGCACCCGCTGCGCCTTCGAGGTGGCCGCCCAGGACCTGGGTATGGGCAGCACCTACCTGGGCCCCACCGGCAGCCAGATCGGCGTGAAGGAGTCCATCGCCGACACCGCCCGGGTGCTGGGCCGCATGTATGACGGCATCGAGTACCGGGGCTTCGGCCAGGAACTGGTGGAGGAGCTGGCGAAGTACGCCGGTGTCCCCGTGTTCAACGGCCTGACCAACGAGTTCCACCCCACCCAGATCCTGGCGGACTTCCTGACCATTCAGGAGCACTTCGGGAAGCTGAAGGGCGTGAAGCTGGTGTACCTGGGCGACGCCCGGTTCAACATGGGCAACAGCCTGATGGTGGGCTGCGCCAAGATGGGTATGCACTTTGTGGCCTGCGCCCCCAAGGCCTACATGCCCGCCCAGGAACTGGTGGACCAGTGTCAGGCCATCGCCAAGGAGACCGGCGCTGTGCTGGAGTTCATCGAGGACCCCATGGTGGCCACCAAGGACGCCGACGTGCTGTACACCGACGTGTGGGTGTCCATGGGCGAGCCGGTGGAGGTCTGGGCCGAGCGCATTGAGCTGCTGGGGCCCTATCAGGTGACCAAGGCCCTGATGGACAACGCCGGTCCCCAGTGCCGCTTCATGCACTGCCTGCCCGCCTACCACGACCACAAGACCAAGGTGGGCAAGGAAATGGGCGAGAAGTTCGGCCGTGACGCCATGGAGGTCACCGACGAGGTGTTCGAGAGCGCCCAGTCCATCGTCTTCGACGAGGCCGAAAACCGCATGCACACCATCAAGGCCGTCATGTACGAGCTGATGAAGTGACCTCGTCAAAATACTGTGGCATTTTGACGAATAGGGGATTGCAATTGATTTCACTGCTTGCGGCGGTGAAATGTTGTGAGACCTTCTGGATAAGCTGCTGACCGCCCCATTTCGGGGCGGTCATTTTTTCCGTGCGGTACATGGCTACTTCGGCGGAAACCCTATGCGCACCCTTGACATCCCTCCGCTGAATCCCTACAATGAAAGAGAACTTTACGTGAGGAGAGGTTTTCCTATGGAACGTGCATCCGGCATCCTGCTGCCAATTTTTTCCCTGCCGGGCCGCTACGGCATCGGCTCCCTGGGTAAGGAGGCCCGGGACTTTGCGGATTTTCTGAAGGCGGCCGGCCAGACATGGTGGCAGGTGCTGCCTGTGGGCCCGGTGGGCTCCGGCAACTCCCCCTACGCCAGCCCCTCCACCTTTGCGGGCAACCCCCTGTACATCGACCTGGACGCCCTGGGGGCGGAGGGCTTGCTGACCGCCGCCGAGCTGGCGGAGGCCCAGGTGCCCTCCATGGACAAGGTGGACTACGAGGCCCTGAAAGCCACCCGGGAGCCCTTGCTGCGGAAGGCCTTCCACCGCATGAGCCCGGAGGGCCTGCGGGCCGTGGAGGACTTCGCGGCGAAAAATCCCTGGGTGCGGGAATACGCCCTGTACTGCGCCGCCCGGGCCCACTTCGGCGGCGCCGCCTGGTACGACTGGCCCGACCAGGCCCTGCGGCGCCATGAGCCCTGGGTGCTGCCCGGCTGGCGGGAGAAGCTGGCGGAGGATGTGGCCTTCCACACCTGCGTCCAGTACTGGTTCTTCACCCAGTGGGCGGCGTTGAAGCAGTACGTCAACGACCTGGGCATCAAGATCATCGGCGATATCCCCATCTACGTCTCCCTGGACTCCGCCGACGTGTGGGCGGAGCGGGAGCAGTTCCTGTTGGACTCCGACGGCAGGCCCAGCCAGGTGGCGGGCGTGCCCCCGGATTACTTCTCTGCCGAGGGCCAGCTGTGGGGCAATCCCCTGTACAACTGGGGCTACATGAAGGCCGACGGCTTCGGCTGGTGGATCCGCCGGGTGGACGGCGCCATCCGCCTGTTCGACACCATCCGCATCGACCACTTCCGGGGCCTGGAGAGCTACTGGGCCGTGCCCGCCGGGGCGGAGACTGCCAAGGTGGGCCACTGGGAGAAGGGCCCCGGCATGGACCTGCTGCGGGTGTTGACCAGCTGGTTCTGGTACGCCGATGTCCATTACATCGCCGAGGACCTGGGACTGCTGACGGACGCCGTCCATGAGCTGCGGGACCAGGCGGGCCTGCCCGGCATGAAGGTGCTGCAGTTCGCCTTTGACAACCCCGGAAATGCCTACCTGCCCCACAACTACCCCGCCCACTGCATCTGCTACACCGGCACCCACGACAACAACACCCTGGTGGGCTGGTACGAGGCCGCCGGGGAAGCGGAGCGGGACTTTGTGGAGCGCTACCTGGGCGTCCGGGACGACACGGAGGCCGTCCGCAAGGCGGTGCTCCGCAGCGGACAGGGCAGCGTGGCCGAGCTGTTCGTGGCCCAGATGCAGGACTACCTGGCCCTGGGGGCCGGGGCCCGGGTCAACGTCCCCGGCGTGGCGGAGAACAACTGGTGCTGGCGGATGCTGCCCGGAAAGACCACCCCGGAACTGGCACAGGAAATCCGTCAGCTGACCTCCACCTTCGGCCGCTGCGCCCCCTTGACCGAGGCGGCTGCCTGTGATAAACTGTAACTTGTCTGCGGGAAGTGTTTTCTGACCGCCGACACCCAACTTCATGTCTGTCGTTCTGACGGCGAGGATGCGTCCGGGCCGGAAGAGGAGAGGACCGCGGCACAGGGAGACCTGGGCCTGGTGTTGATACGCTTCGATCCTCCTTCGCCTGAACGGCGGAGGAGGATTTTTTTCGGAAAGGAGAGAACCTATGGATACCCGCGTGGCCGTGCTGGCCATCATCGTCCGGGAGGGAACCTCGGTGGCCGCTCTCAATGACCTGCTTCACCAGTACGGAAAGCATATCATCGGCCGCATGGGCGTACCCTACCACCAGCGTGGGGTGAACGTCATCAGCGTGGCCATGGACGCCCCGGCGGACGTGATCTCCGCCCTGTCGGGGAAGATCGGCCGCCTGGAGGGCATCACCGCCAAGACGGTGTACGCCCCCGAAACTCTGTGAACCGGCGGAACGCCCGCCGCGCTTCAACGCAAATGAAGATGAAAAGAGGAAACTGCTATGAATGTTTGGAAGAAGTCCCTGTCTCTGGCCATGGCGCTGCTGATGGCCCTGTCCCTGACCGCCTGCGGCACCAAGCAGGAGGCCCCCGCCCCCCAGGAGACTCC
>NZ_JAFBIV010000038.1 GCF_021531915.1 Oscillibacter valericigenes
ACGAGACACTGGTTGCACAGTTGGATCGTATTTTCCGGCACAATCGGCAAGGCAGCTTTCATACGAAGCGGCGTTATTATGAGGCCATGAAGCGATTCTGCGCCTATTTGGCCGATGTATACCATCTGCAGAAGCTATCCAACATCAGCGGCAAGCATCTTGTCAGTTATGTGATCTATCTGCAGGACACCGGCAAATCGGCCAGTACCATCAAAACAGATCTGGCTGCCATCCGGTTTTTCCATGACAAGATGGATCACAAGTACACGCTGCCTTCCAACGACGAGTTAGGCGTTGCATTGGAACGCCGCAGGTTCGGGCAGGATGACCGCACCTGGAGCATGACGGAGTTCAACAAGATGCTGGGTAAGGCGCTGGCGATTGACCGTTATGATTTCATTCTCGCGATGTACCTGGCCCGCTATTCCGGCCTACGCATCCACGAGTGCTTCCGTATCGACAGCGCCACGGCGGAGCGGGCGCTCCGGGAGAACGCCATCACCATCAAGGGGAAGGGCGGCAAGGTGCGGACGGTTCCCATCAATGAGCAGATTGCCATTGCCATGCGGAAGCAGCTGGAGCGCACACCACGGGGACATAAGCTGCTGGTGCCTGATGAGATACCCACGGACCGGGCTATCAACCATCTGCAATTTTTCATTATGAAGCACCGGGACGAAGTGCGGGATGCGGACTCTGACCGCCCAATGACATTCCATGGGCTCCGCCATACATACGCGGCGGAGAAGTACCAGGAACTGATCAACAACGGCAAGAGCCCGCTGGACGCCCATTTTGAGGTCTCCCGTCTGTTGGGCCATGAGCGGCCGGATGTGACCAACATCTATCTGGCCTCCGTGAGAAAGGGTGATAAGCATGGCCAGTAAATATCGCTCTTACGATGAACTCCCGCTGACCCTTCGGGTAGAGGACCTGATGCCCATTCTCGACATCGGGAGAAATACAGCCTATGAGCTGGTCCGCTGTGGAACGATTCGCAGCATTCGGATCGGCAAGCAGCTCCGCATTCCAAAAGATGCGCTGGTAGAGTATCTTTCCGACGAGAACCGATGATTTCATGAAATGTTGAATTGACCGCATTCGGTGGCTGGGGTACAATAAAAGTACCCTAACCACGGAATCGGTCGGCGCGCGGAAAGGAGTATAAACGTGCGAAAGACAAGAAAGAACGCACAGGGTGCCGGAACGATTCGTAAGAGAGCCGATGGCAGGTGGGAAGCACGGTTTACGACCGGCTTTGACCCGGCCAGCGGCAAACAAGTCCAGAAGTCGATTTACGGAAAGACGCAGAAGGAAGTCCGGGAGAAGCTGGCACAGATCACAACGGAGCTGGATGATGGAACCTATATGGAGCCCACGAAGGACACCGTCGAGGAATGGCTGGATACCTGGCTTGAGACCTATGTGAAGTATTCTGTGAAGCCCTATACACTGGACGCCTATCAGAGGAACTGTGATAACTATATCAAGCCAATGCTGGGGAAAATCCGGCTGGCGGCGCTGAACGCTCCGCAGATACAGCGGTTTTATAATGGTCTCCTGACTGAGAAGGAACTCTCTCCCAAGACGGTCCGCAACATTCATGGTGTATTCCATAAGGCATTGGAGCAAGCTGTGAAGCTGGGAATGATACGGAGCAATCCGACGAACCTCTGCGATTTGCCAAAGGTTCGCAGGAAGGAGATCCATCCTATGGAGCAGGAGGAGATCACTGCTTTTCTGAAGGCGATCGAAGGCTGCAAATATGAACTGGTCTACCGTGTGACGCTGTTTACCGGGATGCGGCAGGGCGAGATCCTGGGACTGACCTGGGATTGCGTTGATTTTCAACACAATGCGCTGTATGTCAACAAGCAGCTTCAGAAAACCAAGAAGGTGGGCGGACAGTACGTACTGGCCCCGACCAAAAGCGGACGCAGCCGCATGATCACGGTGGCGCCTTCTGTGATGAATCTTCTGAAAAAGCAGAAAAGCCAGCAGGCGCAGATGCAGCTGCTGGCAGGGCAGGATTGGAAGAATCCCTGGGACCTGGTATTTACAAATGAATTCGGTGGGAATCTCTCCCATTTCACGGTTTATAAGACCTTCAAGGAGATCGTGAAATCCATGGGACTGGAGCAGGAGCGTTTCCATGACCTCCGCCACAGCTATGCAGTGGTATCTCTGGAGAGCGGCGACGACATTAAAACGGTACAGACCAATCTGGGCCATGCCACCGCCAGTTTTACGCTGGATGTTTACGGCCATATATCCCAGAAGATGCGCCAGCAGTCCGCGGACCGGATGGAGCAGTTTATCCAGAAAGTATCCGGGTGAGTACCCCCTAGGAGATTGTTAAAAAACCTCGTAAGGGTCAGCGTAAGGGTCAAGGGGTATGACAAAACCCTGGAACCGTTGCGATTCCAGGGTTTCTTGTGGCGGAGAAGGAGGGATTCGAACCCTCGAAACGGTTTTGCCGTTTACATGATTTCCAATCATGCGCCCTCGACCAACTAGGCGACTTCTCCATAGCTGTTCCAGTGCTTTTCCGCAGATACAGTTGTCTGCCGCCTCGAAGAGACAGCGTTATCATTATAGCAAAGGATTCTGAAAAGTCAAGCCCTGATTTTACTTTTTTCAAAAAAGCGGAGGGCCTCTGCCCTCCGCCCGCGCCTCAGCGCATTTCGGAAACGATGTTGTCCACGGCGTGGTCCACGGCGACACCCAGCTTGTGGATACTTCTGCCCACCTGTGTTTTCATGGGATCTCTGCCGCAGGGCACCATCATCCCTACCGCGGCACCGGCCATCAATCCGGCGCCCATACCGATCCAAAATCCGGTACACATCTTCATCATCAGTCACTCCTTCATCGGCACGGAGCTAGTATGGCCCGAATCTGACAAAAAATTTCGGACAAGATTTGCCAAAATGCTGCATAAGAGATATACTATCCGGGAAATCAACTTGTTTCTGGAGGCAGTATGACCAGCATCTATCTGATCCGCCACGCGGAGGCGGAGGGAAATCTATACCGCATCGCCCAGGGCCAGGACAACAGCAACCTGACGGATCGGGGCTGGAGGCAGGTCCGGGCGCTGGAGAAGCGGTTCGCGGACATCCATATTGACACCGTGTACGCCAGCGACCTGTACCGGACCTGTGCCACCGCCAGCGCCGTATACAAGGCCAAGGGCTTGCCGCTGCACCGGATGCGGGAATTGCGGGAGATCTGCGTGGGCCGCTGGGAACAGCGGACCTGGGGCGACATCTACCGGGAGGACCCGGTACAGATGAACTATTTCAACCGCCAGCCGGACAAATGGCATGTGGAGGGCGCTGAAACGCCCGGGCAGGTGCTGGAGCGGGTGCTGACGGCCATCCGGGCCATCGCGGCGGAAAATGAGGGAAAGACCGTGGCGGTTTTCTCCCATGGCTACGCCATCCGCCTGATCCTGGCGTATCTGCAGGGCTGTCCCCTGGAGCGGCTGGGGGAGACGCCCACCGGCGACAACACGGCGGTCTCTCTGCTGGAGGCGGATGAAGACGCCATGCGGGTGGTGTTCCGGGACGACAACAGCCATTTGAAAACGCCGGAGTTCCTGGAGGGGGAGAAGGTCCGTAAGCGGGCCGTGGCCCTGGAGCCGGGGCTGTGGTTCCAGCCCCTGCGGCTGCCGGAGCAGTCCGGCTTTCTGCGGGAACTGCTGTCCCCGGAGTGGGGCGCCGCCTTTGATCTGGAGCGCCTGCTGGCAGATGTGGCCCGCCGGGAGACCCTGGTGGGCTATCTGCGGGAAGAGCCGGTGGGTGTGGTCCAGCTGGGACCGGAGCCGGGCTGGATCTCCCTGCTGTGCATCCGGGCCGACTGCCGGAAGCGGGGCTTCGGCGCCCAGCTGATTGGCCAGGCGGTGCAGCACACCCGCCCGCTGGGAGGCGGACAGCTCATGGCCGCCCTGGCGGAGGAACACGCCGCCCGGAGCTTCTTTGCGGACTACGGATTCCATGCCGCTGGGACCCTGGAGGACGGGCGGACGCGCCTGGAAAAAGATATCCGCTTTCTGCCGGAATTTTTGGGCGAAACGGATTGACACGGCCTGTATGTTTTCCTTATAATAGGTGTATCATAATAAAGGGGAGTAGCTTGCGCCTCCGGGCGTGGTGCGGCTCGTCATCACAGCGGCCATGGGCCGCTCGGACGCATCGTAAAAGCGAGACCTTTATTGCACGGGGAGAGGTCTGTGCAATAAAGGTCTCTTTTTCTGTGTAAATTGTTGAGAGGAAGATGTAAATGAACGTTTGGATCACAGTGCTGTTGTTTTTGCTGGGGTTGCTTCTGATCGTCAAGGGCGGAGACTGGTTTTTGGACGGTGCGGTCTGGATCGCGGAGACCACCGGCGTGCCCCGGTTCATCATCGGCGCCACCATCGTGTCCCTGGCCACCACGCTGCCCGAACTGACGGTATCCGTCACCGGTGTGCTGCAGGGGGAGGTAGACCTGGCGGTGGGCAACGCCGTGGGGTCCGTCACGGCCAACCTGGGCCTGATCCTGGGCATTTCTGTCCTGTGTATCCCGTCAGTGGTCAGCAAAAAGCAGTTTCATCTGAAGGCCATTCTGATGGTGAGCGGCGCTGCTCTGCTGCTGGTGCTGTGCCGGGGCGGCGTGCTGCCCTTCCTGCCCAGCCTGGTGCTGTTCGTCATCTTCGCGGTGTACCTGGGCAACAACATCGTGGACGCCAGGGCCGGCATGGCGGAGAGCCGGGAGGAGCATCCGGAGCGCCGCACCGTCTCCCGGCGGAAGATGTGCATGAAGCTGGCCATGTTCGCCCTGGGCATCACGGCCATCGTCATCGGCTCCCGGCTGCTGATCGACTACGGCAGCGAACTGGCTCTGCTGCTGGGCGTTCCTTCCGCCATCATCGGCGTTACCATGGTGGCCATCGGCACCTCCCTGCCGGAGCTGGTGACCACCCTGACGGCCATTGCCAAGAAAGAGGCCTCCATGTCCGTGGGCAATATCATCGGCGCCAACGTCATCGACCTGACCATGATCCTGCCGGTGTGCTCCGCGGTCTCCGGCGGCAGGCTGACCATTGGCCCTCAGACCACTACGCTGGACCTGCCGGTCTGCCTGCTGCTGTGCTGTGTGGCTGTGCTGCCGCCCCTGTTCAAGGGCAAGTTCTACCGCTGGCAGGGTGTCCTGATGCTGGCCCTGTATGCGGGCTATGTGGTGCTGTTGGTGACCTGAAAACAAAAACATGACCGCCTCACCTGAAGTGACCCCGAAAAGTTAGACAATAATTGCAATCAAAAATTGTTCAAGCAACCGAGAGGGCTTGTTGTCT
>NZ_JAFBIV010000039.1 GCF_021531915.1 Oscillibacter valericigenes
ATTTTTTCTTTTCCACCGTGCACGGCGCATTTTCTTTTTGATGTCTCAAAAAGAAAATGGGGGGTGCATCCCCGCCCGGCGAAGCCGGGCATCCCCCGTGCGCCCCGGCAGGGGCGCAATTCCCGTGCCGCAAAGCGGCACACCCCCGTCCCGGCCCCGTGGGCCGACATCCAACGCATACTCCGAAGAGAAAGCAAATTTTCCATTTTCGTGTATGAAAATCCAAAATCCAGAGACCCTATGCAGGAACCCATTTGAAGCCTGAAAAGGAGTGATCTGATCTTGGAAACGGGAATCCATAACACCTCGGAGATCGGCCGCCTGCGGAAGGTCATGCTGCACCGCCCCGGCCTGGAGCTGGAAAACCTGATGCCCGAGTACCTGGAGCGGCTGCTGTTCGACGATATCCCCTACCTGAAGGATGCCCAGCGGGAGCACGACGCCTTCGCCGACTGCCTGCGCCAGCAGGGCGTGGAGGTGGTGTACCTGGCCGACCTGGTGGTGCAGTCCCTCTCCGGCCGGGAGGTGCGGGAGGACTTGATCCGCCAGTTCCTGGACGAGTCCGGCGTCACGGACCACCGGAGCCGGGAACTGCTGGAGGACTATCTGGAGCGGATGGACGACCGGAAGATGGTGGATACCATGATGGCCGGCGTCCGCAAGGCCCAGCTGCGGGGCAGCGGCGGAAAGCTGGGGGACTACCTCACCAACCTGGAGGATGACTACCCCTTCGCCGTGGACCCCATGCCCAACCTGTATTTCACCCGGGACCCCTTCGCCACCATCGGCACCGGCGTGTCCATCCACAAGATGCACACCCCCACCCGGAACCGGGAGACCCTCTTCGGCAAGTTCATCTTCGAGCACCATCCCGAATACCGCAACGCCCCCCGCTGGTACGACCGGGGCGAGACATCTTCCCTGGAGGGCGGCGACATCCTGGTGCTCAGCCCCGAGGTCCTGGCGGTGGGCATCTCCCAGCGGACCCGGGAGGACTCCATCGACACCCTGGCGGAGGCCGTCCTGTCCTACGACGGCACCTTCCGCAAGGTCCTGGCCTTCAATATCCCCAAGACCCGGTCCTTCATGCACCTGGACACGGTGTTCACCATGGTGGACCGGGACAAGTTCACCGTCCACCCCAACATCCTCTCCAGCATCACCGTGTTCGTCATGGAACTGGATGAGAACCGGAAGATGAAGATCCGCCAGGAGGACGGCCGCCTGGAGGACATCCTGAAGGAGCACCTGCACCTGGACAAGGTGACCCTCATCCCCTGCGGACAGGGCAGCGAGATCGACGCCGCCCGGGAGCAGTGGAGCGACGGCAGCAACACCCTGGCCATCGCCCCCGGCGAGGTGGTGGTGTACTCCCGCAACTACGTCACCAACCGCTCCCTGGAGGAGGCGGGGATTCGTATCCACACCATCCCCAGCGCGGAGCTGAGCCGTGGGCGGGGCGGGCCGAGATGTATGAGTATGCCCCTTTGGAGGGATGATCCCTGATTGCCCGGCGGCTCCACCGGGACGGGGGGAGGGGGGACATTTCTCTTTTGAAAAGAGAAGTGTCCCCCCACGCCCCCCAAAGAGAAACCCGGGGGGACTCCGATTTCCCCCCGGACCCCCTTGAAACGGCCAGACCAGGGGGCCTGCGGGCCCCCTATTCTGGACTACACCCCCGAAGGGGGGAGAGCAACTGCCCAGGCAGCGCGTAGCGAAGCGGAACGCGCGGGGCCAGAAGTCAAGTCCTTTCGTCGACCACCCACGAAAGCTGCTGCGCAGTGCCAAATGCGGGGAAGCAGTTCTCTGTTTTGCCGGGGTATAGCGCACCCGGTACGGGCCTGCAAGTTCGCATGGCACCGGCCACGACAACTCTCGTATTTGTCCAAACCTGCCCAAAGGGCAGGCTTTGGACATAAAGCGCCTTTCTTTTCCACCGCTGCGGCGGCGACTTTTCTTTCGGCAAGACGAAAGAAAAGTGGGGGCCGCATTCCCGCCCGGCAAAGCCGGGCACATCCCCCGCGCGCCCCGGCAGGGGCGCCTTCCCGCGCCGCAAAGCGGCGCAATCCCCCGTCCCCCGCAGGGGGACACCCAACTACTTCATCTTGAAAAGGAGACATCACCATGGCAGTGAATTTGAAAGGCCGGAGCTTTCTGACTCTGGAAGATTTTACCCCGGAGGAAATTCGTTATCTGCTGGACCTGGCCCGGGACCTGAAGGCCAAGCGCCGGGCGGGCATCTGCGAGCCGACGATGAAAGGCAAGCACATTGTGCTGCTGTTTGAAAAGACCTCCACCCGCACCCGCTGCTCCTTCGAGGTGGCGGCCACCCAGGAGGGCGCCCACGTTACCTACCTGGACGCGGGCAGCTCCCAGATGGGCAAAAAGGAGTCCCTGGAGGACAGCGCCAAGGTGCTGGGCCGCTTCTTCGACGGCATCGAGTACCGGGGCTATGAGCAGTCCGTGGTGGAGGACCTGGCGAAATGGGCGGGCGTGCCCGTGTGGAACGGCCTGACCGACGCCGACCATCCCACCCAGATTCTGGCGGACATGCTGACCATCGAGGAGCACTGCCACAAGCCCCTGAACAAGGTCAAGGTGGTCTTTCCCGGCGATGTGCGGAACAACATGTGCTACGCCTGGATGATCGGCGCCGCCAAGATGGGCATGCACTTCGTGGCCCTGGGCCCCGAGGAACTGGCCAAAGAGATGGACAAGGACCTGATCAACCGGGTCTTCGCCGAGGCCCGGAAGAACGGCGGCCTCATTGAGATCACTGACCACATGGAGGATGTGAAGGACGCCGATGTCATCTACGGCGACATCTGGGCCTCTATGGGGGAGGAGGAGCTGATCCCCAAGCGGGCGGAGCTGCTGTCCCCCTTCCGGGTGACGGAGGAGACCCTGAAAGCCACCGGCAACCCCAATGTGCTGTATATGCACTGCCTGCCCTCCTTCCACGACTTTGAGACCAAGCTTGCCAGGGAGTGGCAGGACAAGGGCGTGGACATCCGGGAGGTCACCGACGAGGTGTTCCGCAGCAAGCACTCCGTGGTCTTCGACGAGGCGGAGAACCGGATGCACACCATCAAGGCTGTCATGGTGGCGACAATCGGCAAATAATCGTGCGCTGTGCCGCGGCAGGCGGCAGCGAAAAGCTCAAAAAAAGGAGAGCTTTTATGGAAAAATCAAAGTTTCGTATGCCCACAGCCTACACCATTCTGTTCCTGCTGATCATCCTGGTGGCCGTTGCCACCTGGCTCATCCCGGCGGGGGCTTACGACTACGTGGACGGCGTCCCCGTGGCAGGCAGCTACCACCTGACGGACCCCAACCCCCAGGGGATTGGCGCGGTGCTGAAGGCGGCCTTTTCCGGCTTCTTCGACGCCGTGGATGTCTGCGTCTTTATCCTGATGGTGGGCGGCTTTCTGGGCGTGGTCATGAAGACCGGCGCCGTGGACGCCGGGGTGGCCCACACCATCCGGCTTCTGGGCGGCCGGGAGAAGTGGCTCATCCCCATCCTCATGGTGCTCTTCGGCCTGGGCGGCACCACCTACGGCATGTGGGAGGAGACCATGGCCTTCTACCCCCTGCTGCTGCCGGTGTTTTTGGCGGCGGGCTATGACGCGGTGGTGGGCATCTCCGTCATCCTGCTGGGGGCCGGGGCCGGCGTTATCAGCTCCACGGTGAACCCCTTCGCCACCGGCATCGCCGCCGGGTTCGCCGGGGTCTCCCTGGGGGAGGGATTGCTGCTGCGGGCCATCCAGTGGGTGGTGTTCGAGGGCGCCGCCATTTGGTTCGTCATGGCCTACGCCGCCAGGGTGAAGAGGAACCCCTCCCGGTCCGTGGTGGGCGTGGGCGCCGGGAAAATTCAGGTCAGCATGGACGAGACCGTGGCCTTCACCACCCGGCGGAAGGTCATTCTGGCGGTGTTCACCCTGGTGTTCCTCATTATGATCTACGGCGTCATCCCCTTTGACGAGATGGGCCTGCCCCTGCCGACCTTAGGCTGGTGGTTCCCGGAGCTGTCCGCCCTGTTCCTGGTGGGCGGCATCGTGGTGGGCCTCATGGACCGCATGAGCGAGGCGGAGATCGCGGACACCTTCGTGGCGGGCTGCGCGGACCTGCTGGGCGTGGCCTTCATCATCGGCATCAGCCGGGGCATCACGGTGCTGATGAACGACGGCGGTATCACCGACACCGTCCTCCACTGGGGCGAGCAGGCCCTGGCCGGGGCGGGGCCTGTCAGCTTCGTGCTGCTGGTGTATCTCATCTACCTGCCCCTGACCATCCTGATCCCGTCTTCCTCGGGGCTTGCCACCCTGTCTATTCCCATCATCGCGCCCTTGGGCCGGTTCGCGGGGGTGGGGGGCGACCTGGTGGTGACGGCCTTCCAGTCGGCGTCGGGCCTGGTGAACATCATCACCCCCACGGCGGCGGTGGTCATGGGTGCCCTGGCCCTGGGGCATGTGCCCTATGATAAGTGGGTCAAGTACGTGTGGAAGCTGATCCTGTATTTCCTGCTGCTGACCATGGCGTTTCTGGTGATTGGCGTCATCATGGCGTAAAAAGTGCCCCCGCCTGGGGGCCTGAGGGAAAGGGGGAGATGTCTTTGGCGCAAAGACACCTCCCCCTTACACCCCCTCCAGAAACGTGGGGGCGTTTCGATTCCGCCCCCACACCCCCTAACGACACAAAGG
>NZ_JAFBIV010000003.1 GCF_021531915.1 Oscillibacter valericigenes
TAAAAGACAGCAACCTCTTTGCCTTGTTTCGGTTGTAACGGTAGACAATGCCCTTTTCCTGCTCCAGCCGGCCGGTCAACGGGTTCAGTCTCCGGGTCAGAGAATTGGGCTGCAAAGCAATATCCGGGGTGATTTTCTGAACAGCTTTCAGAAGTTCGGAAGCCGTCCCCTGCCACTGGTCTTCCACAACAGCGTCGATGACATCCAGCAGCGGCTCCGGCACAAGCTCGGTGGCAGACTTGCAGGCACGGATCAATTCCCACAGACAGGTCTCCCGGTCGAACCGAAGCTCGTAATGCTGCATGGGCAGGTCCCGGCCAATGCAATGGAGGAAGCGTTTATCCTGTTCCGCGCATAAGACGAAGCCGCCGTCTGCCGCGCCCAGAAGGCCGTTGGTGCCGGATATCTGGTTGAAGGGATTGCCCTCGTCCGGCTTCTTGTTGGTGTGGTGGACGAGGATCAGCGCCAGATCGTAGGCGTCTGTGAACAGCTTGAAAGGGCGAATGTCCTTATAGTCTGAGCTGTAGCTGTATGTGGCACCATCGCCGCCCTCTCTGGCAAGATAAAGCGTATCAATGACGATCAGCCGGGTCTCCGGGTGGTCAAAGACAAAGTTTCGGAGCTGCTGGATCAGGTCATTACCGCTCAGCGTGGTATGAAATGTCAGATGCAGTTTCGTTCCATCCCAGTCTGTGCCAAACATCCGGGCCAGCCGCTCCTGAATACGAGCGTCCGTGTCCTCCAGGGTCAGATACAGCACCTCGGACTGCCGCGTTTCAAAACCCAGGAAGGGCTTTCCCTCCGACACACACCAGCAGAGCATGAGCATCAGAAAGGATTTGCCGATTTTCGGTTGCCCGGACAGGATGAATGTCCCAGCCGGCAGAAAATTGTCCACAACGCTGTGTCTGGGGAGAAACTGCCTGTCCATCAGCTCTCCCGCCGTGATGGTGATCAGGTCATTTTGATTTTCTGTCATTACTCGATCCTCCAAACTTTTCGGCCGACACTCTCTGAAGGCGCAGGCGCGGTTTCACCGCCGGAGAGATATGCTTCCAGCGCTTCGATGGTGACCAGGTACTTCTTCCCTACCCGGACACAGGGGACACGACCGCTTCGCAGCAGCGTGCGGATGGCGGTCTCTGTCAGGCAGGTCTGCGGGTCCTGGCTTTTGAACCAGGCCGCCGCTTCCCGAATTGTTCTTGTGTGCAACATAGATTTCCTCACTTTCTGATTCAAAACTGTGTTCGAAAAAAGAGTCTTTCGTAATAAATAGAGAAAACGGGCTATTTTTTAAGATCTCCTATGCAAAGAGTTCACATTTTGTTCACAATTTGCAGTGGGGTCTTCAGAGGTGCCCTGCATATCCCTTCATAATAAATGGAGAAAAAGCGGGGCCGATTATACCCGTCTCAGACAAAACATTTTCTTCTTCGAGTGATTTCCCTCCCTCCTTCTCCGTTGGTTGGCAAGAGAGATTTACAGGCATAGCCTTCATATGCCCTCATATAAACGGAGAAACAGAGGGGTAAAATGAAACCCCCTTCGGCAAAAAATTTTCAACTTTGAGTGATGACCGGTAATCCTCTCGTAATAAATGTAGAAAACAGGCCCCTTCTGACCACCCACGGGAGCAGAAAAAATTAAAAAATACGTTCAACGTTGACTTTTGTAAACACAACAATTGCTGTATTTGCATTAGGTCTACGTTGAACGTATTTCTCTTATAAAGAGACGCATAAGGTGGAGTTATGCGTCATCCTGATAAGACCTGCAACAAAAAACGGTATCATACAGTCATAAACGGCAGAAATTTGATTTAGGGAGCATAACAACCTTATTTTTCTTGACTACCGAACGATAGGTAGCTATAATGATAATGCACGATGTTTCAATCACAGCAAACAGAGCGTTTTGCCGCAGTGAAGGAGAACTAGGTATGGATCGAGGAAATACAAAGCAGGAAATTCTGGAAGCAGCGCTGGAACTGTTCTCTGTGCAGGGGTTTGAAGCCACCTCTATTGCCCAGATTGCCAGCGCCGTCGGTATCCGTAAGGCGTCTCTTTACAGCCATTTTGAGAACAAGCAGGCAATTCTGGACGCAATTGTGAAAGAAGTATTGGAACAGTATGCGGCACATTCTATTTTTGCCAGGGCAGATTGGCAGAGAGATGTCGGCAGCTTTCCGCAGACTTCCGATGATGCTGTTAAAATGATTCAGGGACAGGTCCGCTATATCCTCCACGATCCTGCCATCAGCAGGGCGCGAAAAATGCTGGTCATCGAGCAGTTCCAGAATCCGGAGCTGGCGAATCTCCAGACCAAGCAAAATTATTCCGATGTGCTGGGGTACTTCACCGGGCTGATGAAGCGCCTAATCCGGCAGAGTGTTTTGGCAGAAGATGACCCGGAGATCATGGCAGCCCAGTTCTGCCTGCCCATTTCCACATGGATCAGCCTCTGTGACCGGGAACCGGAACGTGAGCCGGAAGTCATGGATCTGGTGGAAAAGCACATCCGGCAGTTTTTTAAGGTCTATCAGCCAGCGGCACGGTGATTTCGAGGGCTTTCGATGTATACGTAAACAAACTGTTGGCGGGTGAAGCAACCATACTGAAGTGTAAGGAGAGGGATTATGGAAAATAAAGCACTAGTCGTGATTGACCTACAGAATGACATCACAAAAAACTACAGAGAGATTATTGACAATGTCAATCGGGCGATTGCTTGGGCAAACAGCAGCGGTATGCATGTCGTTTACATTCAGCACAACAACCTCTCTGCCGGTACGCGGAACTTTAAGCCCGGGACCCGCGGAGTTGAATTGGTGCCGGAATTGCATATCGTTTCCGGCAATATGTTTACCAAAACCAAGAGCAACGCGCTGACCAGTGAAGCATTTGCGGCGTTTGTTGAAGAAAACCACATCACAGAGTTTTTCCTGGCTGGGGCAGATGCCACTGCTTGTGTGAAATCCACCAGCTACAACATGGCCAAAGCGGGCTATACTGTTCGTATTCTTTCTGACTGTATCACCAGTTATGATAAAAAGAAGCTGGATGAGATGCTGGCATATTACCAAAGCAAGGGCTGCCTTGTCGAAGCAATTGCTGATATGATCCGCTAAAACGAGGTATATCTTCATGGATAACGATATCATGATCGTTTCCAAGAACGCGGGCGCCCCGGTGCCCTTTAGCATTACCGCCAAAGACGCGGATAGGCGCATTGTGGCATCCGGGGAATTCCGCTTTGATGCCACTGCGGAGAAAATGTATCTGACCGTCACGGCAGACGGCAGAATCGTGGAGGACAAAAACTATGAAGGATAAGCATTTTACTTCCCGTATGCTCACCTGCGCCGGAGCATTGATGAGCATTTCGGGCATTCTCATGGCAGTCTGTGCGAAGATCGCCTATGGCGGCATTCTGTTTGCGGCAGCTGCCTGTATGTTTTTGGCGGCCCGTAATTTCCGCATTGCGGAGGACAGGGACGACCACAACTGCCGGAACTTGGAAAATGACCATGAACCGGAAGAATCTCATGAAGGGTAAGCGGATGACGAGCAGGATCATGAATCCGTTTTCCATGCTGTGTTTCGGGCTCGCTATCGGAGCCGCTGCGAGACTGTTGGACATTTTCACAACGAATTGGGGAGAAGTCTTTTCCCAGATGGCAGTCTGGATCCTGATGGGCACGCTGATTTCCATTTACAGCAGGACAGCGAAGCACGCGATGGGAAATGTTTTGGCATTTTGCCTTGGAATGCTGGTGACGTATTATTTTGTAGCTGCTTTGAGCCACGGGGTATATTCGATGGGGTTTGTCATCGGGTGGACGGTGTTCGCGCTGTGCTCGCCTGTCATGGCTTACTTTGCGTATTTCGTTCACATCGCACATAATCGGCCTGTTTGGCCAGCGGCTGTGGTTTTATCGCAAAAATGCGGGATACACAGACAAGTTGAAAATCAGCAATGACTGTCTCGGCTGCGGAAAATGTGCCGGTCTTTGTCCCCTGCACAATATTTCCATGGTCGATGGAAGACCCCGTCCGGGCAGCCGCTGCACCATGTGCTACCGCTGTATCAGCAGTTGCCCTGAGCAGGCGATCACCCTGCTGGGAGAGCGCGTTCAGGAGCAATACAGATTTGAGAAAATCGCAAAATAGATATTCGCAGATTTCTACAGGGGCGCGGAGCCGCTGTGAAAGGACATAAACATGGATACACATTTTTTCTTTCGAAACAAGGAAGCCTCGCCTCCTCCCGCGAGGCATCGCAGAACAGGCATTGTTCTGCTCGTTCTGGCGGCAGCGCTGCTGACGGTATTGCTGACAGCGTGGGCCATGTTTGGCACCCAGCTTCAGGCGGCAATGACCATTCAAAAGCTGGATGACGGCCTTTGGTCTATGGAATACCGGGGAGATTACGGTTTTGATGACTTTCTGGCCCAGGGCGGCGCGAGCAGTGACGCGGAGATGGGTGACTATCTGGCTGCATACATTTCTCATGGCTTTTGGAAGCCCGACACCTCCGCTGCGGGTGGAAAGTACGCCTGCTCCACGCTGGCGGTAAAAAGCCCTGATGGCGCCCCTCTGTTTGGGCGAAACTTCGACTGGCAGGACTGCGATACCATGCTGATCCACACGGTTCCGAAAGACGGCTATGCGTCGGTATCCACCTGCTGTCTGGACTTCCTTGGCTTTGGTGAAGACTGGAAGCCTGATGGAAGCCTTGGAGATCGATTCATGGCCCTGGCGGCAGTCTACGTCCCACTGGACGGCATGAACGAAAAAGGACTGTGCGTGGCCGACCTGATGGTGAGCCATGGGCAGGCTGTGGATCAGGACACTCAAAAGTCCGATTTGACTACTACCTCCGCCATTCGGCTTCTGCTGGACAAGGCAGCTACTGTAGATGAGGCGCTGGAATTGCTTTCGCAGTATGATATACATTTTTCGATCGGTGCGGCCCAGCATCTCTCTGTCTCCGATGCCACAGGCCGGAGCGTGGCCGTGGAGTGGGTGGACGGTGAGATGGTGGTAACGGATACGCCGGTGGTCACGAACTACTATCTTTATCAGGATGATGGTACCTCCGGCAGCGGGCAGTCCTATGTACGTTTCAACACGCTTTCCGAACTGCGGCAGACCGCAGACGGTGTCATGACGTCCATTGAGGTACGCGATGCCCTTGCGGCGGTGGCCCAGAGCAACTTCCCTGGAGAAAACGGCGGCGAGCTGACCTGCTGGAGCTGGGTGTATGACCAGCAGGAAAAGACAGCCCTGTTCTACGATACCGAGGATTGGGAGCATCCCTATACGCTGTCATTGCGCAGCTCTGACTGGATTTTCTGAGTTCAATTTTTCCCGGGAGGGTGTGATGAATTTGTTGGAAAAGAGATGGTTGGAAAAGAGATTAAGAATGCTTGGAATATTGGGGATTGGTGGTATATTTGACTGGAACGCCCTGTTTGATGTCTTTCCCGGTGATATATATGTAAAGTCTCTGTTCGAGATGAGTATTGGTGAACAAGAAATATACATTTTCGCGAATAATTATGTATAAACAATTTTTCATTTCAGAAGTGAGATACATAAACCGAATTATGCTATAATATAGCCATAGTTTGGAACTTGCTACTGTCCTTTTCTTCTATATAGACAAAGGACAGTTAGACAAACTTTAATTATTAGAGTATTAGAGGAGGTATAAATATGTATATTTACAAGACAGAAATTTTAAGGGCTTCTTTTAAGTGGTTTACAGACAAAGCGAACGAAGAAGATATCGAACAATTGGATAAACTCATTAATGAGAAAGCCGCTGACGGTTGGGAACTTGTGACCTATAATTATATGGCAACTTCAACCCAGTGGAAAGGTGCATTCCTTGTTACTTTTAGGAAGGAAAGAGCATAAATATAGCCCCCTTTCGCTGTGAAACGAGGATTACAAATTCCAATTTGTTGAATTGAATCGTACTATTCTCCGATAAGGGCAAGGTTGAAATACCTCATAATTGAGTCATACCTTGTACCATAAAAGCAGTAGTTATTAAAGCCATTCTCCGCAGACTATGCTTCGAAGTTTTACTCGAGACCGCAGAAAATTCTGTGTAATCGACAATCCTCGACAGTATGAAAATCTTCGACTGAGTCAACATCAGCTATAGTAACTTTATGCGGCTCAGTATTGAAAGCGATTATTCGATTCTATAAATATGCAAAACGCCCAGCCGTAAACCGGCTGGGCGTTTTGTGGTGAGGAAAGAAGAATATATCATATAAAACTCAATGATTTATGGAGCATCATATTTTGCCACCGGTATCGGTCAGCTGTACGGATGCTTTCAGGCTTCCGGTGACACCGCACTGTCCTGATTGTGTTGGATCATGCGGTAGCCCACGCCAATGTGGGTCTGGATGTACTGGGGATGGCTCTGGTCTGCCTCCAGTTTTTTTCGCAGGGTAGCCATAAAGACCCGCAGGGAAGGAAGCTCCGCAGCGGCATGGTCGGCTGAGCCGCCCCAAATCTCACTGATGATATAATTGTGGGTCAACACCTTGCCGGTGTTTTTAGCCAGCAGGCACAGTAGCTTATACTCAATGGGCGTCAGGTGCAGCTCCTGACCGTCCCGCCAGGCGCAGCCGGCGGCGTAGTCGATGACCAGGCCGCCGTTTTGATAACGAGCCGATGCCTCGCTGGTTTTCTGGTTGTCAAACCGCACCCGCCGCAGAGCCACCCGCAGCCGGGCCAAAAGCTCGTCTACAGAAAAAGGTTTTGTGAGATAGTCGTCCGCCCCGGCGTCCAAAGCGGTCACCTTGTCCCAGTCGTCGGCTCGGGCGGACACCACAATAATGGGCATATTGCTCCAGGAGCGGATCTTTTTGATGATTTCAATACCGTCCATATCCGGCAGTCCCAGATCCAGCAGCATCACGTCCGGACGGTAAGACAGCGCGTCCAGGATCGCCTGCTGACCGTTTTTCGCCCGGTGGAACTGGTAGTCCTGGGTCTCCAGCGTCGTGGCGATCAGATTGCCAACAGCAGTATCGTCCTCAACAAACAGAATTTGTGGTTTATTCATGGGCGTTTACCTCCGATGCGTGCAGGGTGAAGCGGAATATGGTTCCCTGGGGCTCGTTTTTGATCGCTTCGATGGTGCCGCCGTGGGCGGTGATGATGGACTTGCAGAGGGAGAGACCCAGTCCCAGGCCGCGCCGCCCGTCGCCCCGTTCATTGCCCACGGTATAGAACCGGTCAAAGAGCCGTTCTCTGGCTTCGGCAGAGACACCCGGACCATCGTCCGCAATCTCAACGATGACCAGTTGCCCGGCCTTTTTGGCGGACAGCGTGATGTGGGAGCCCTCGGGTGTGTATTTGATGGCGTTGTTTACGATGTTGATGACCACCTGCACCATCAGCCGGGCGTCCATATCAGCCATCAGCATATCGTCAGCCAGCTCTTTGCAGATATGGTGTTTACAGGCGTTTCGGTCCAAATGGGAGAGGGCTTCCGAAAAGATATCTTCCAGCAGCTCCGGTTCCATGTTCATGTTGACATGGTTATCCTCGATTTTGGTGATAGCCAGCAGGTTTTCCACCAGATTGATGAGCCACATGGCATCATCGTAGATAGCGGTACAGAGACTGCGACGCTTTTCAGGCTCCAGTTGGTCCGCACGCTCCATCAGGATATTGGCGTTACCGGAAATGCTGGTGAGGGGGGTCCGCAGATCATGGGAGATGGCACGCAGCAGATTGGCCCGCAGGGCTTCCTGACCTGCCTGGGCCTCCGCCTGCTGCTTTTCCCGCATGGTGAGCTCTTTTTCCAGCGCCAGGGCGCATTCGTCCAGCAGAGCCACCATCAGGTTTTTCTCAAAGGACTGCAGCGGATGCCCGCCTTCCACGGCAATGCCGACTACCGCCAGAGCGCCTCCGGTGCCCCGGATGGAAAGATACAGGCACTTGGCGCCCGGCAGGGTGTTGGTGGTGGCTCCGGCGTGCTTGTTGTTTTTCAGGACCCACTCCGCCACCGCCTCCTCGTCAGGTGTCAGCAGCGTCGAAAGATCCCGCTCCTCCGCGAAGGGGAAGGTCACGGCTGGTAGCAGTCCACCCTTTCCGTCTGTGGGATAGACCACCAGATCCCGCTCCAACAGGTGTCCCAACTGCTGGGCGGTGACGGTCAGAATGGCCTCCGCGCTGTCCGCCGTCTGTAGCTTATGGCTGGATTCCAGCAGGATGGCGGTGCGGTAGGCCTTGTCGGCATTCATCTTCGCCTGGGTCTTGACCCTGATGGTCAGAGAGCTGCTGAGCAGGGCCACGATGAACATGATGCCGAAGGTGGCAATGTAGCTGGGATCGCTCCGCAGCGTGAAATAAGGCTCTGTGAAGAAAAAGTTGAACAGCAGCACCGACAGCAGCGAGGAAAGCAGACTGTAACTGCGCCCTGTGGTGACCATGGCGATGCCCAGCACGCCCAGCAGGTAGAGCAGGATGATGTTGGTGTCCGAGATGCCCAGAGCGGCAAAGAAGTAGCCGCCCAGTGTACAGCCTGCCAGAACAGACAGCATCTTCAGAAGGTCCCCGGCGGAAAGGCGCTCCTCGCTCCGGCGGGGATGATCGGCGTGCTTTGTCAGGCTGTTTCCCTGTTGGTCCGGGATGATGTAGATATCCAGATCCGGGGCAAGGTCATTGAGCCGGTCCACCAGATTTTTGGTTCGCCGAAATCCCTTTCGGTGAGGGCTGCGGCCCAAAACGACCTTGGAGATGCCGCTGATGCGGGCGTACTCCGCGATCTGCACCGCGGGGTCATCGCCGTAGGTGGTGGTGATCCGGGCGCCCAGCTCCTCTGCCAGACGGACATTGGCGCTGATACGCCTGCGGTCCTCTTCGGACATGGACGCATAATCCGGCGTCTCCACGAACAGGGCCGTGAAGGCTCCGTGGAAAGCCCTTGCCATCCGGGCGGCGGTGCGAATGACCTTGGGATTGGAGGGAGAGGCGGAAAGGCAAGTCAGAATATGTTCCCCCGCCTTCGGCTTTTCGTTTCCCTCGGACCACGGAGCCGCGTCCAGTCGGTCCGCTGTCCGCCGCAGGGCGATCTCCCGGAGGGAGGCCAGATTCTTGCCAGCAAAAAAGTTCCCCTTGGCCTGCCCGGCCTGCCTGGTCTTCCCCGCCCGCAGCCGCTCCAGCAGGTCGGCGGGCTCCAGATCCACCAGTTCCACCTGATCGGCGGAGTCGAACACGCTGTCCGGGATGCGCTCGGCAACGGACACGCCGGTAATGGCGGCCACCTTGTCGTTGAGACTCTCCAAATGCTGCACGTTGACGGTGGTGTAGACGTCGACGCCTGCACGCAGCAGCTCCTGCACATCCTGATAGCGTTTTACATGGCGGCTGCCCCCGGCGTTGGTATGGGCCAGTTCGTCCACCAGAATCAGCTGGGGATGGCGCTCCAGCGCCGCGTCCAGATCGAATTCCCGCAGTTCCACGCCTTTGTATGGAATGATCTTAGCGGGAAGCAGCTCCAGTCCATCCAGTAATGCCCGCGTCTCAGGCTGGGTGTGGGGTTCGATATAGCCTGCCACCACATCCACGCCGGCGGCCTTGGCCCGGTGGGCGGCTTCCAGCATGGCGTAGGTCTTGCCGACCCCGGCGGCATAGCCGAAAAATATCTTCAGCCGGCCTCCCGGCTGGCCTTCTGTCTGCCGGAGTTCCTGCAGCAGTGCTTCAGAGTCCGGATGATACCCGTCCGCCATGGAAAACCGCCCCCTTTCTTTCGTGGTATTCCTTATACTACCTTGGAGTGCGGGGGATTGCAACCCTCTTGCTTGCCGAAAGAGTCCGTATGCACGGGCTCCTTTTTTGCGTCCTGGGCCTGCCGTTCCTCCGTTTCATCCCAATAGGGAGAGATGCCGCCCTTGTCCAGAAAATGCCCAAGGCGGTCCATGGTGAGATATCCCACCACCGCGATATAAAGAAAACCAGTGATCAGCGCAAAGGCTTCCATACAGTTCCCTCCCCAAAGCGCAAACGGTCAATGAAACCTCGTTCCCTGGTTTCATTATAAACGTAAACATCTATGGGTGAGATTTGCGTTTTCCGCAGGAGATTAAGATTGTATAAATGCCGCGGGATACTTGCTGCCAGGGCTTACCCGCCTTTATTCAATCTTAATGCCCTGTGAAGAACCCTAATAAACTCCTCATTTCTTCCGTGCTATAATCTTTATACGTTCTGATACTTTTCTTTAGGGGGGCAGTGACCGCGTGTTCAGAGAAACGCTTCAGGCAGTCTTTGCGCCTTTATGGAAAAGCGAGCGGGTGTCACCCGCCCGCATCATCATCTTCGGCTTTTTGCTGCTGATCCTGCTGGGAGCGGCTTTGCTGATGCTGCCTTTTTCCACACATGAGTGGGGTGGAGCCTCCTTTGCCGACGCCCTTTTTACGGCCACCTCAGCCACCTGTGTGACTGGGCTTGTGGTACATGACACTGCCACCTATTGGTCCCAGTTTGGACAGCTGGTCATTCTGCTGTTGATCCAGGTGGGCGGCATGGGCGTGGTTACCATGGCTGTGGCGATCTTTATCTTTTCCGGCAAGCGGATCGGGCTGAAGCAGCGGTGGGTCATGCAGGAGTCCATCTCCGCGCCCCAAGTGGGCGGTATCGTCCGTATGACGGGCTTTATTCTAAAGACTGCCTTTGCCATTGAGGGCGTGGGTGCGCTGATATTAGCGTTTCGCTTCTGCCCGGAGTTTGGCCTTGGGCGCGGCCTGTGGTACGCGGTGTTTCATTCCATCTCCGCTTTCTGCAATGCAGGCTTTGATTTGATGGGCGTAAAGGCGCCGTTTTCCTCCCTGACCGGCTATACCGGAGACCCCGTTGTCAATATGACCGTTATGCTTCTGATCGTGGTGGGTGGACTGGGATTTTTGACCTGGCAGGATATTTCCACCCGGCGCTTCCGGTTCAAGGAATACCGGCTGCAGAGCAAGCTCATTTTGGTCACGACGGCGGGGCTGCTGCTGTTTGGGTTCCTGTTCTTCCTCCTTTATGAGTTCCGGCTCCCGCAATGGGACAGCCTGTCTCCCATGGAGAAAGTGTTGGCGGCCATGTTCCAGTCTGTCACCCCCAGGACCGCGGGCTTCAACACGGTGGATCTGGCGCAGATGTCCGAGCCCAGCCAGCTGCTGACCATTCTTCTGATGCTCACCGGCGGTTCTCCCGGTTCGACAGCCGGCGGTTTCAAAACCACCACCTTTGCGGTGCTGGTGCTGAGCGCCATCGCGGTTTTCAAAAAACGGCGCAGTGCCCAGTGCTATGGGCGGCGGGTGCAGGACGGTGCGCTCCAGAGTGCCTGTGCCATTTTCCTCCTGTACCTGCTGTTTTTCCTCATGGGCGGCATCCTGATCTGCTGCATCGACCAGGTTCCGCTGATGGACGCGCTGTTTGAGGCGGCCTCCGCCATCGGTACGGTAGGGCTGTCCCTGGGCGGCACCGCGCGGTTTTCGCTGCCGTGCAGAATGATTCTGGTGTTTCTCATGTACTTTGGGCGGGTGGGCGGCCTGACCATGATCTACGCATTCACGGCGAACAATCGGGCCATTTCTTCTCAATTCCCACAAGAACCGGTAACGGTAGGTTAAAAGGAGTATTCATATGAAATCTGTGCTTTTGATCGGACTCGGGCGTTTTGGCCGCCACATGGCGGAAAAGCTGAAGGAGCTGCACCACGAGGTGCTGGCTGTGGACCGGAATGAGGATCGGGTCAATGACATTCTTCCTCTGGTTACCAACGCCCAGATCGGAGACAGCACCAATGAACAGTTTATTGCCTCCCTGGGCGTCCGGAATTTTGACCTGTGTGTCGTCGCCATCGGTGATGATTTTCAAAGCTCTCTGGAGACCACCGCGCTGCTGAAAGAGAATGGCGCCCCCTTCGTATTGTCCCGGGCGGCCCGCGATGTCCACGCGAAGTTTTTGCTCCGCAACGGCGCGGACGATGTCATTTACCCGGAAAGGCAGATGGCAAACTGGTCTGCGGTGCGGTATACCGCGGACCATGTGTTTGATTACATTGAACTGACAGACGACCACTCTATTTTTGAAACCGCGGTGCCGGCATCCTGGGTGGGGAAAACCATCGTGGAGCTGGCCGTCCGGCAGAAGTACCGCATCAATGTGCTGGCGACGAAATGGAACGGCAATCTGGAGCCTTTGCCCGGCCCCACCCACTGTTTCCGGGCGGACGAGACGATTTTTGTTCTCGGCAGCAACCGGGACTTGCAGCGGTTTTTGAATCTGTGAGGCTCACCGTATGCGTGAGAAAACCTGGGAAACGCCCTGCGGTACGATCCATTACTGGATCAATGACAGGACTGACAATCGTAAACTGACCCTGGTATTTTTGCCGGGTCTGACGGCGGATCATCGGCTGTTTGAAAAGCAAACGGCGTATTTTGAAGGCAACTACAATGTGACCGTCTGGGATGCGCCCGGACACGCCGCTTCCTGGCCGTTCGAATTTTCATTCAGTCTGATGGACAAGGCAAAATGGGTGGACGGGATACTCCGTTCGGAGAGTTTGGATAAACCGGTTATCATTGGCCAATCCATGGGTGGATATGTGGGACAGGCCTATGCGGAGTTGTACCCGGAGAAGTTGAGGGGATTTGTGGCCATTGACTCCGCTCCGCTGCAGCGCAGCTATGTAACGGGGGTGGAGCTGTGGCTCCTGAAAAGAATGGAGCCTGTGTACCGTCACTATCCATGGAGGTGGATGCTGCGCTCCGGCACCCAGGGTGTTTCAACCACGGAGTACGGGCGGAAACTGATGCACGATATGATGATGACCTACGACGGCGACCTGGAACACTATGCAAAGCTCTCAGGACATGGGTTCCGGATCTTGGCGGAGGCCATGGAAGCGGACTTGCCGTATCGTCTGCAATGCCCGGGGAAGAAGTCAAGGGTGCACCATGTGGAAAATATTTTCAGTCAAATTCAACGCATATTCCTCCCCTGAAGCAAGACAATTTTGATACTATTGCTTTTTTACCAATTAGTCAGGCTCAAACTTGGCTATTCTGCCATATTATGGTGTCCTATGCAGTTTGGGGAATCTCAGGCGGTCAAAATTGCTTCCTTGTTTAGTTCAATATACTCGAGGGCCTTTTCATAGGCATCTGTGAACTTGAAAGAGATAGTAATGCGGCCGCCCTCATGAACGTATATCTTGTCAATCAATTCGACTACCATCGCTCGCGTGAGAGTATCTATTTTTCCATATTTTTTGAAGTGAGAAATAAAATCGTTGTCTTCGGTAATGCCATTTTTGAACTCCTCATTCGTTCGCTTAAGGTTTTCAAGTGCCTTTTCAAGAGAAGTGATTTTCTCGGTTAATTGTTCCTTCAGCGTAAAGTATTCTTCTTTAGAAATGATTCCACTTTTCCAATCGGGGTACAGGTCGATTATCATTCCTTTGAGCTTTTCGAGTTCTGCGGTGTGAGTATCGATAGCTGAGCAGATGTGTGAGGACTCTTTCTTTTTTACCGGACTAGAGTTGATCCGCTTGATCAACTTATCCATTTCAACCGCAGAATCAATCATCCCTTGAATAGATGCAAGTACTGCCAGTTCCATTTTATCTATTCGGATAGTATGATTCGTACATGATGATTTTTTCATCTTTCTTGAGGTGCCACAGCGATAATAGTGATACGTCCCATATGGGTGGGAATTTGTTTTTTTGTTCATTGCACGCAGACAGTCCGCGCATCGTACAAATCCGGAGAACAAATCAACTTCACTTTTTTGGGGGGCTTTACGAATGAATTGATTGAAAAGCGACTGCGCCTTATCAAAAGTCTCACGGTCAACGATTGCCTCATGGGTGACTTCAACTATTATCCAGTCCTCTTTTGGAATTGCCCTGCATTGCTTAATCTTATAGCTTATTGTCGTGTTTTTACCTTGAACCATGTTCCCAACATACATTCAGCGTTCCACGAACATTCAGCAGAAGAGCAAATACATAAACTATGCATATCGTATGGCACAACAAGAAAAGCCAGCCGTGCTTCTTGGTGTCTATAAGAGAGAAGGGCAAGTTATCTTCTGTGCGTGGGCGTTAAAACCCTCTACTGCGGCCCCGGAGACTCCTATCTCGAAACAGATCAAAATCAATTCAATAGCTGAAGCTATGAAGAGCGGCTTTGTCCAGCAAGACAAGGGCGGCGGTGAATTTGCGTGTGCCTTCAGGCGCGAATTCATGTTCTTCTACCTAAATAACTATAAATGGTTCCACGGAACCCCTGCAACTGAATTGACGGAAAACGGCACTCATTTACCCAATGCAACGCAAAACGAGAATCGTATTGGTGAAAACATCCTTCTTTATGGTGTGCCGGGTTGCGGTAAGAGTCATACAATTAAAAGAGATTACTGTGATGATGAACAGTATATGGAAAGGGTCGTATTCCATCCGGATTACACCTATTCTGATTTTGTCGGGCAGATAATGCCGACAAATGTTGATGGACATATTAGCTATCCTTTTATTCCTGGGCCGTTTACCCGAATCCTCAAGAAGGCAACAGATGACCCGAACCATGAGTACTTCCTTGTGATTGAGGAAATAAACCGTGGAAACGCACCTGCGATATTTGGTGAGGTCTTCCAGCTGCTTGATCGGCAAAACGGAGTCAGCGAATACGGCATCTCGAACGCTGATATCGCAAAAGTGGTTTACAATGATCCAATAGCTATGGTTACCTGCCAAGTTGTTGGAGATTGAAGATGCCAATTGTACGGGTTCTGAGTATAGTTATAGAATGCGGTGGGCTAGAACAGAACTCAAACAAAAGGGAATGATAAAAAGCCCTGGTCGAGGCATCTGGGAAATCGTATAAACAGTGCGATCGCCCGTCATTTAATTATTTACCTATCATTTGTTTATTCCCCAAGGCTCGGTAAAGGGGGTACATTTTCTATGCATTCCCGCAAGACCATAAAACCTCATAGTAATATACATCAAAACCTCGGAAGCCTTTTGTTTCAAGCCCTTTTCTGCATACGGCGGTGGCCAGCGGCCACGGTTGCGGAACTCACCGGCCACTGTGCGGCCTAACGGCCCCCCCCCCGCTTACAACATCTCGATTAGTTGACCTAATCGTGTATCAAAATGTCTCTCGACAAAACGACACGCCCCAAAAGTAAACGCCAGCGTTTTGGCGCACTTTTGGAGCGTGCTTTTTATATGGAATGAGCCTGTCAAAAGGTATACTTTTTGACAGTAGTGGGATTGTAAACTGATAAGAGTTATTCTGGCAGGGTGGTGGGATTGTGCATATTATGGTGACTAATCTGATCAAGAAAAATAGGGAGTATATTGCTCAATTCTTAAATATAATCTATAATCTTACATTAAACTTGGAATAGCCCAAAAATGTTCCACTTGACTTCTGAAACGAAAACGGATATGGTGCCGTCTAATAGGATGAAGCCGCTTCAAGTACCGGGGGAAACACTATGGAACAAATCGAAACAAAGAAAGCACAATTTTCAGCCGCCATGGGAGATCAGGAGATCATTCAACTGTTCTTTCAGAGGTGCGAGGAAGCCATTACCCAGACCCAGAAGAAATATGGTGCGCTGTGCCGTAGTGTGGCCCAGCGGCTCCTGGCAGACCCCAGAGACACGGAGGAGTGTGTCAGTGACACCTACCTTCGTGCCTGGAATGCCATCCCGCCGGAACGCCCCCGCTCTCTGCGGGCCTATCTGGCCCGCATCACCCGGAATCTGGCATTGGACCGCTATAATTACAATACTGCCGCCCAGCGCAGCACCGCCCTCACCGACGCTTTTGAGGAATTGGAACCCTGGATCGTTGCCGGACAGGGTGATCCGGACACAGAACTGGATGCATCAGAGCTGCGCCGGGTGCTGAACGGCTTCCTGCGCCGTCAGAGCGCTGAGGCCCGCGTGTTCTTTTTGCGCCGCTACTGGTATGGAGAGAGCATCCGGGAGATCGCGGAAGAATGCTGTGTCAGCGAAGCAAAGGTTAAGACATCCTTGTTCCGCACACGGGAACGGCTGCGCACGGAACTGGAACAGGAAAGGATCAGACTATGAATCAAACTCGTTTTCAAAAATGGATGAACGCCGTGGACGATGACCTGCTGGAGGAAGCTCAGCAGCCTATGAAAAAGAGACGATCCTGGCTGTACAGAGCCGGGGCGATTGCCGCCTGTCTTGCAGTAGCTGTAACTGCCATCACCCTGTCCCACCGAGGCACCGACCAACCGGCCATGATCGCAAACCCCATGCACGAATCCAGCGCAGCTGAGTTTCAGCAGCTGGGATACTCCATCCCCCTGCCGGACAGTGCCTCCGGCACCTCCTACTACCTGATCGACACAGGGGCAAGCGACAAGCAAATGGCCGAAGTCAATTTTGAACAAGGCGGGCAAACGTACTACTGCCGTGCCTTAAAGGCAGAGCAGCCCCAGGACATCTCCGGTATTTATGCTGACTGGACGGAGAGCCTGGACTGGAGCGGCGAAGATGTTTCCGTCCAGCTGCGCAAGTCCGAGGATGCGGCCTGGGTGGGCTGGTATGCTCCGGAGGCCGAGGTGCAGTGGTGTGTTGCCGGCGGCAGCGATGCCCAGGTGCTGCTGGACGCCGCCCAAACCATTGTGGAGAAGCTTGGGTACGTCATGCCGCTGTATCCGATGGATGGTGTGGAGGACGCCTTTGCCGACGGCGGATACTCTGTGGACTTCACGGCAGCGGACCTTGTCAAAACCGGGGATGGGTATTCCCTGACCGCGGAGATCTATGACTATGACCGCTATGAACTGGAAGATATTCAGGGCTTGAAAGAAGGCGACCAGATCCAGGTCTGTCGGAAGCCGGTGACCGTTGAGAGCATCCGGCGGGATAACGGCACCGTCATCATCAACGGCGGCATCGAAAGCGGCGGCGTAGAGCTGATTGAGGATGACGGTCTGTACCGCACCTACGCAATGGATGACCATCCGATCTACTATGATCTGGGAACGATCACCCTGCCCGTATCCACTGACTGCACCTTTGAGGACCACGCCGACCTGGAACAGGAACCTGATGGCCTGGTTTATGAGTACGAGGACGTCCCTGCGGCTATTCAGGCCAGCGAAACGCCCTTCAACTGCTACAACACGGTCATCACTGTCCGGCAGGAGCAGGTGGTGCAGATCATCCGCTATTGGATTCCCTGATGGATCGACATATAGAATCGAGGTAACATGATATGATTCAGAAAGAAAAATACAACGCAAAAAAGATACTTGCCCTGATCCTGTCTCTCGCCTGCGTGATAGGGATGCTGGGCGGGTGCAGTCAACAGAACGCCGGTGAAAGCAACGCTGAGGGAAGTTCCCCGGAAGAACCTGCGCCCGACACCTGGTATGAAATTGATCAGGAAGCAGGCATTCTGACCATCCGCCTTCCCGCCGAAAAGGAAGGATTCATTTGGAACTTTACCATCGACGACACCACCCTGTTGGAGCCGGTCACGGAGGAGGACAATGACGGAACCTTTGTCGCCAGCTTCCGGGCGCTGGGAGACGGCGAGACAACTGTGTCTTTCTCCTATGCCAAGGATGATGCACTGGAGGAAATCCGGGCGATGAATGTTAGCTGTAAGGACGGGAAAGTAGCCGACGTCTCCAACGCTTCCGTTATGCCCATCAGCGGGCAGGATGATCCGGAGATCACAGACCTTCGCAACAGCAACAGCATCCCCATGATCATGAAGGAACACAGCGCGGTGACCTGCGTCTCCGAGACCTGGGACGGAGAAAACAACTGGCAGAATAAGACTGTCCGGCAATTCGTCAGTTCCAATGGCCGTCTGTGGTATGACTATGAACAGTACGATGACGCTGACCAGGTAGTATACTGCGAGGCGGGATACATCAACGATGACGTTCCCGGTGCCCTGTACACCTGCGAAAAAGACGGCCTGAAAACGATGACGCTGTGTCCGGCATCTGAGTATGAAGCCATGGTGTCTGACCGCTGGCTGGCGCGTCAGCCGTGTGACCATGAGACCGTGACGGGCAAGACCGACAGCACGGAGTATGGGACCAGCACCCTGACCGCCGCCAGAGAGAATCGTCTGACAGGGATCAGCAGCGAGGTTATTTACTTTATCGACGATGCGACCGGCCTCATCAACGGCATGGAGGTGACGGAGCATAGTGCAGAGGACGGCAGCGTAGTCTCCGTGACCCGCAGCAATATTCTCTACGATGAACCCCGGCTCATGGAGGAGCAGGCGGCTATGAGCATTCTGTTCCCGGAGGACGCCTGCTATCTGAATGTGGTTATCAATCCCGGAAAAGAGAATTCCGAGGAACAGGCTTTCCAGGTGGATAAGTCCACGGAGGTGGAATTTGACGCCATGGAGGGCTATCAGCTGTACTACGATTATGATTGTACCCAGCCCATGGACTGGATCGACGTGGGCCAGAACAAGCTGACTGTCTATATTCAGATTGATATCGCAAAGTAGGAGTTTCAGGATACTCAAAACTAATTCAAAAGATTTGCCCAAATATAAATCGGTCGTGGTTCAGTAGTTACTGCTAAACCACGACCGTTTACATTCACTTGAACATGCAGTCATATTCTGAATTACTCGACGGAGCAATCAAATCCAAAGGCGGCCAGAAAAGCATCCACGCATAATGGATACAATTCCTTGCAGGATCAGGAACACACCTAGCTAGCTTTGTCTTTTATTCAATCGTGATTGTGGAATTTCTGGGCAGTTCTTTCTTTACCTGCTTGGGAAGAGATACTCTCAGGATACCATCCTCAAACTTGGCGGACACATCCCGAGGCTCAATTCCCTCGCCCACAAAGAAGCTGCGGCTACAAGCACCGGCGTACCGCTCCTGACGGATGTACTTGCCCTTCTTATCTTCCTGGTCCTTGTCCAATCCCTTGGCGGCGCTGATGGTCAGGTAGCCATCCTTCAAGTCAAGCTGAACTTCGTCCTTCTTGAAGCCGGGAAGATCAATATCCAGCTCATAGGTGTTGTCGGTTTCCCGCACATCGGTCTTCATCAGGTTTTTGGCGTTCTTCCCGTACAGCGGATTCCGAATAGAACGCATCGGGATCATAGGAAAGTCGTCATCAAAAAATTCATCAAACAGGTTCTCACCAAAAATACTGGGCATCATAAGTCATTCCTCCATTCATAATCCTTACTGAAATGCCCTGTGTGAGGGGGCTGTTTTGCCCTCCCGCTTGGAACGACTCTGTTATAGTCTCTTGCGTTAGCACTGTCAATAGGAGAGTGCTAATGTTAACAGAAATACAAAAGTTCATTCACATATGATACGATTTCTCGGCCGTCAGGCATTAGAAATGCTGGGGCCGCAAGGAATGCCTCAGCACTTTTAGCGCTCGCCTACGAATCAGGAAAGAAAATGATGCTGGTTATACCCCGATTGCACTGTGTAGAACCATTGAAAATGCTTTTCACGATGAAACCGCAGGCGGCTTGCGCTTTGTGCAGATAGTGGTACAATGGCACTGAAAAAGAAGCGATTCAGGAGGCCGCTTATGTATCAATATAGGATAGGTTCTAACCTGACGCCGCTGTCTGGAAAGCCAGAGCCAGATACCTGCGTCCTTACACTGCTGTCCTCGGAGGAGCTGGACCAGAATCTCCAACTCCCTGGACTAGAGCAGGTTCTCCGCCATACGCCTACAGCGAGGGATGCCCGCGTATGTAAGGCTGAACCCCACCGGAATTATCTGTGCGGGACTATTGTGACCCCACGGCATACGAAAGAAAAGGCCCCCATCGCCTTCGGCTATCTGATGACACCCAGCCATGTGGTTTTGTGCGACGATGCGGGTGTGGCCCATGCCATGATCCAGAGACTGATCCGGGAGAATCCCCAGATGGAAAAGAGCCCAGGCAGTTTCTTTTATACGTTCCTAGAGCTGATCATCGCCAAGGATATGCACCACTTGCAGGAATTGGAGGATAAGCTGGACCAACTCGAAGATCAGGTGCTGGCAGGCCAGTTGGAAGGATTCAACCCCCAAATGACGGCAATACGAAAAGAAATATCCAACTGGATACGGTACTATACGCAGCAGGATGATATGGTCTGTGAATTTCAGGAAAATGAAAATGAGTATTTCAATGAGCATGAACTCCGTCTGTTTCATATGGTGGAGAAACGCATTGGACGGCTGAAGGATGAGGCGCAGATGCTGCGGGAATATGGCCTGCAGGTGCGGGAACTGTTTCAGGCGGAAATCGATATTCGCCAGAACAACATTATGAAGATACTCACCATCGTCACGACTATCTTTTTACCCCTATCTCTGGTGGCAGGCTGGTATGGCATGAACTTTTCCAATATGCCGGAATTGACCTGGAAATACGGCTACCCGGCAGTCATCGGCATCAGTGTTCTTGTGGTCTTGATTTGCCTCTTGGTCATGAAGAAGAAAAAATTCTGGTGAATCCGAGATACCAGCGGATAGGTACCTCTTCGGGCATAATAAACACCCCATTCGTCAGGCAGCATGCCATACTGTCTAACGAATGGGGTGCATTTCATCATGACTATGCTCCTTTTTTGCCTTTACATGCCTTCATCCTGAAAATCAAAGAACAGGATCATTGATGGTTAAGCAGTCACCCTTTCTGCGTTTTGGGTCAGCGGCTTTTTGAGCAGCAAATTTTTCAGTGATTGTTCCAACGCCCGTTTCGTGACCTGTGACATGAGGCCGATTCCCTCCTTCATGCAAAAATGACATGATATTTCAGTAGTTCCTATCATGCTCATTATAGCCTATTTGAATTTTATTGGCAACGAAGAGCTGCTTTATCTTTTCGAACCGATTTATGGTTTATTTCCATTTTTCTCCGCTTCCAGCATACGATAGTGCAGGTCAAAAAATAACAAGATAGGTGTGTTTTTGACCACATAATAAGCCGTAGCAAGCTGCGCAGCACACGGAAAACGCAGATTCAAAGAGAGCTAAAAGGAAAGTATAAATAAGCAAAAAGTGTCAAAAACGTCTCAAATCATCAGAAAATTTCAAAATCCGCTTGTAACGCAGTGACCGCAAGGCGGTATCCATGATGCGACTCCCCCGCCTCACGCCGGGGCCAGCGCATCAGGACCTCTCGGCAGTATATCACCGCATGTCAGTGCGTTCGCCTGACACAAGATAGCGCGCCTCATCCGACACCATGCTGTCAACCCGGAACCATGGTGCAAAAAGCTCCGCCAGATCCTCCGGCTTGAGCATCTCCCGGGAGACATGCTCCGCCCGCCCGGCATGGTGTCTGCGGAGAGCCTCTAGCCCCATGCTGTGGGCCACCGTCAGCCGTCCCCCGGGCTTTACCCACTGGGCCAGGCGTCCAATCAGCCGCTCCGGCTCTTCAAAATGTGGAAAGGCATTGTAAATCACGCAGCAATCGCACTGCATCCGGACCGGAATGGTCTCCACGTCTCCGCAGACCACCTCGATCCGTGGGTCATGGAGCTTGGAGGCGGCGATCTTGGCCATCTCAGGGGAGATGTCTACGCCAATGACCCGGGATACGTTTCGGCTGAGATAATATGGAAAGAGGACGCCGGTGCCGCAGGCCACATCCAGCACCACGCCGTGCTCCCGGACTCCGGCAGTATCCAGAATACCGTTGATCTTGCCGTCATCCGTCACCATGCGGGCATCCCACTGGGAGGCACAGCGGTCAAAATAGGCGATAATCTCTTTTTTGTTCATGGCCCACCTCAATAATAGATTTGGCGGCTGCCGGAGATGGCCTCCTGGGTACAGTAATCGATCCAGGAAACAGCTCCCAAAATGTCCCGGTTCCGGATGTGGTCGCACAGGCGGAGGCTGGTCTCATAGAGCATGGGGATGCCGTGGAGGGCGCAGAACCGCTCCCACAACACCAGCACCGAGGAATAGAAGGACCGGAAAATCAGGGGCAGCAGGGTATTTCCGGACAGCATGGCCAGCTCGTGCTGGAAGGCGAAGGCCGCCTCCGCCGCCTGATGATTGTCGCTGGCCAGGCGGATGGCCTCCGCCTTTTCCGCCAAAAGATCGATGTCCTCCTCCGTCACATGGGGGATGATGCCGGCTACCGCCAGCTTGTCCAGGGCGTCCCGCACCTCCAGAATGGAGCGAATCTCTTCGTTCCGCAGATGGCCCCGGTTATAGGTCATGATGGATTTCAGGGTCTCCAGAGTCCCCGCCTGGCGGTAGTCCGTCACGAAGGTCCCCACCCGGGGGCGGATCTCCAGAAAGCCCCGGCGCTCCAGCTCCACCACACCGCTGTTGACCACCGCCCGGCTGACGCCCATGGACTGGGCCAGCTGGCGCTCCGGCGGCAGCTGCTGCCCCACCGGCAGCTCACCGGATAGGATCATGGCCTCGATGTGACTGATGAACAGGTCCTTCAGCGAGGGGGACACCAGCTTTTCAAATTCCATATCCACTTCCTCCTTCTGGATGTGGTATGACCACATACCACAAATCATGTTTTTCTTATTATAAATTGGATTTTCAGAATTTTCAACCATTTTTCACAATTATTTTCGTATTTTAATTGACTTTTTGTGAATTTCTGTGATACATTCGAGGTAGTAACTGGAAATCAATTCATCTGGTCAAGCCAGAAACGGAGGAATACTATGGCAGGCTTTCAAGTCATCGAGGTGAAGGAGAGCATCTTTGCGGAAAACGACCGGCAGGCAGATGCCCTGCGGCAGAAACTGAAGGCGGAGAAGACCTTTCTCCTGAACCTCATGTCCTCTCCCGGAGCGGGAAAAACCACCACCCTTTGCCGGACCATCGAGGCGCTGAAGGGTGAGCTGCGTATCGGCATCATGGAGGCGGATATTGACTCCGACGTGGATGCCCGAACCATCGACGGCACCGGCGTCCGGGCCATTCAGCTCCACACCGGCGGCATGTGCCACCTGGATGCCGACATGACGAAGCAGGGCCTGGAGGCCTTCGGCACGGAGAACCTGGACCTGGTGGTGCTGGAAAACGTGGGCAATCTGGTTTGCCCGGCGGAGTTTGACACCGGTGCGGTGAAGAACGCCATGATCCTCTCTGTCCCTGAGGGCCACGACAAGCCCCTGAAATATCCTCTGATCTTCACCGTCTGCGACGTGCTGCTCATCAACAAGATCGACGTGCTGCCCTACTTCGATTTTGACATGGAAAAGGTGACGGAATACGCCAGAATGCGCAATCCCAACATTCAGATCATCCCCATCTGCGCCAAAACCGGAGAGGGCATCGGCGCCTGGGCGGACTGGCTGCTGCAGCAGGTCCGTGACTGGCAGAGCTGAGAGAAAGAGAGGAAGTGTGTTATGTCCAACTACGACCCCCATCCCTATCAAATTCCGGAGGATATGCCCAAGCGGGAGATCATTTTGAAGCTGGGCCAGATGATCACCAACCGCATGGGGCGGAAGATCACCTATGAGGACGCGGAATACTGGGGCCTCCAGGGCATCGTCACCGATGAGATGGCCGAAGTTGCCCTGAAAATGGAGGTCCGCAAGCCCAAGACCCTGGCCCAGATTGCCAAGCTTACCGGCAAGGACCCGGAGCATCTGGAAAAGCTGCTGTTTGAGATGTGCATGGTGGGCCTCATCGAATACAACTGGGAAGACCTGGACGGCAAGAATCCCAATCACGAGAAGCGCTATGTGGTCCCCCTGTTCGTCCCCGGCAGCGCCGAGTTCACCAATATGAATGCCAAGCAGCTGGAGGAGCACCCGGAGCTGGGCAAGTTCTTCGAGCGCATGAGCTTTGAGGCGTTGGAGCGGGTCACCCCCATGGTGCCTCCCGGCGGCGCAGGCATCGGTATGCACGTTATTCCCGTGGAGAAGGCCATCCCCACCGAGAGCCAGTCCATCTCCATCGAGCACATCTCCCACTGGCTGGACAAGTACGAGGGCCAGTACGCCAAGTCCCCCTGCTCCTGCCGCCTGTCCCGCCGGACCTTTGACGAGGGCTGCGCCGACGACCCGGAGGACTGGTGCATCGCCGTGGGCGACATGGCAAACTACATCGTGGAGACCAACCGGGGCAGCTACATCACCAAGGAGGAGGCCCTGGAGATCTTCCGCAAGGCGGAGGACAACGGCTTCGTCCACCAGATCACCAATATCGACGGCGAGCAGAAAATTTTCGGCATCTGCAACTGCAACGTCAACGTCTGCTACGCCCTGCGGACATCCCAACTCTTCAACACGCCCAACCTGAGCCGCAGCGCCTATGTTGCCAAGGTGGAGCCGGAGAACTGCGTGGCCTGCGGCCGCTGCGTGGAATACTGCCCCGCAGGTGCCGTGAAGCTGGGTCAGAAACTTTGTACCAAGGACGGCCCCGTGGTGTATCCCCGTCACGAGCTGCCGGACGCCGCCAAGTGGGGGCCGGAGAAGTGGGACGTAGACTACCGGGACAACAACCGCATCAACTGCTATGACACCGGCACCTCCCCCTGCAAGACCGCCTGTCCCGCCCACATCGCCGTGCAGGGCTATCTGAAGCTGGCGGCCCAAGGCAAGTTCACCGAGGCGCTCCAGCTCATTAAGCGGGAGAATCCCTTCCCCGCCGTCTGCGGCCGCATCTGCAACCGCCGCTGCGAGGACGCCTGCACCCGGGGCACCGTGGACCAGGCGGTAGCCATCGACGAGGTGAAGCGGTTCATCGCCCAGCAGGACCTGGACAGTGCCACCCGGTTCATTCCCCCGGTGGTGACTCCTACCCTGAAGGGCGGCTTCTCCCAGAAGATCGCCGTCATCGGTGCCGGTCCCGCCGGTATGAGCTGTGCCTACTACCTGGCGGAGAAGGGCTACAAGCCCACAGTGTTCGACAAGGCCGCCCGCCCCGGCGGCATGCTGATGAACGGCATTCCCTCCTTCCGTCTGGAAAAGGACGTGGTGGACGCGGAGATCGACGTGCTCCGGGAGATGGGCGTGGAATTCCGCTGCGGCGTGGAGGTCGGTAAGGATGTCACCATCCAGCAGCTCCGGGAGGAAGGCTACCAGGGCTTCTATGTGGCCATCGGCCTCCAGAGCGGCGGCAGACTGAACATCCCCGGCGACGACGCCCAGGGCGTCACGGCCGGTATCGACTTCACCAAGCAGGTGAACCTGGAAGGCCCGCAGAAGCTGGAGGGCAAGGTGGTGGTCATCGGCGGCGGCAACATCGCCTGCGACGTGGCCCGCACCGCCGTCCGCTGCGGCGCGGAAGTCACCATGTACTGCCTGGAGGGCTATGACGACATGCCCTGCGGCGAGGAGGACCGCTCCGAGTGCGAGAAGGACGGCATCACCATCCGGGCGGGCTGTGGTCCTGTGGAGATCACCTCCGCCGACGGCAAGTGTACCGGAATCACCTTCCGCAAGTGCCTGTCCGTGAAAAACGCCGAAGGCCGCTTCGCCCCCACCTTTGACGATTCCGTCACCGAGACCGCCGACTGTGCCACGGTCCTCTACTGCATCGGCCAGAAGGCCGACTGGGGCCAGCTGCTGACGGGCACCCGTGTGGAGCTGAACCCCAACGGCACGGTCAAAGCAGACCCCTTGACCCTCCAGACCGCCGAGCCGGACATTTTCGTGGGCGGCGACGCCTATACCGGCCAGAAGTTCGCCATCGACGCCATTGCCGCCGGCAAGGAGGGCGCCGTGTCTCTGCACCGCTTTGTGCAGCCCCACAGCAGCCTGACTATCGGCCGCAACCGCCGCCAGTTCATTGAGCTGGACAAGAAGAACCTGGATATCGGCAGCTATGACGACACCCCCCGCCAGCGCCCCGGCTACAACGAGGCCCTGCGGAAGACCTTCTCCGACGAGCGCACCGGCTTCACCGCCGAGCAGGTGAAGATCGAGACCGCCCGGTGTCTGGGCTGCGGCGCCTCCGTGGTGGACCCCAACAAGTGCATCGGCTGCGGCGTCTGCACCACCAAGTGTGGCTTCGATGCCATCCACTTGTTCCGGGAGCGTCCGGAGTGCAGCACCATGGTGCCCATCGAGGATAAGCTGAAAGCTGTGTTCCCCTACATGGTGAAGCGGGGGCTGAAGATCAAGTTTGGAAAGAAGGCATAAATGCACGAATTGGGCATCGTATTCCACGTCATCAAGTCCGTGGAGGAGGTGGGGCGGCAGAACTGCCTCACCCGGGTCAGCGCCGTGACGCTGGAGATCGGGGAGGTCTCCGGCGTGGTGCCCTCTTACCTCACCGACTGCTGGGACTGGGCGGTGAAGAAGTCCGACCTGCTCCGTGGAGCGGAGCTGCGGACGGACATCCTTCCCGCCGTGACCCACTGCGACGGCTGCGGGAAGGACTATCCCACCGTGGCACACGGGAAGACCTGTCCCCACTGCGGCAGCGGAGAGACATGGCTGCTGACCGGTTCTGAGCTGAACATCAAGGAGATCGAGGTGCCGGACCCGGAGCCGCCGGAAACGGGCGAAATTCCGCAACAAATGGGATAATCGGGAGAAAATATTACTAGGAGGAATCGGATATGTTGTTCCAACTCTACGGCGAGACCGCCGGTTATCAGCTTTTGGGCTTTGTGCTGGTGTTCACCTGTCTGGTGTTGGCAAACGAATTTGCCCGCCGCACCAAGACTGGCGGCATCTTCTGTTTCCTGGTGCTGCCCGCCGCGCTAACGGTGTACTTCATCGCTATCTACGTGGGCGCCGCCGCCGGAGCGGAGTGGGCGCTGAACAACCAGACCTACACCAACATGAACAGCTGGTTCCACTACGCCAAGCTGTACGCCGCCACCGCCGGGTGCATCGGCTTCATGATGCTGAAATACAAGTGGAGCATCGGCAAGACAGAGTGGTTCAAGGTGTTTCCCTTTGCAATCGTTGCCATCAACATCCTCATCGCTGTGGCCAGCGATTTCGAGTCCGGCATCCGGGGGGCCATGGCCATGGCGGAATTCGGAGACCGCTGGTGGCTCTCCTCCGAGAACGTGTGGCTGTACGGCGGCTGGTGGAACTGGGTCAACGGCATCGCCGGCATCATCAACATCTTCTGCATGACGGCCTGGTGGGGCATTTACACTTCCAAGGACCAGAAGGATATGCTGTGGCCCGACATGACCTGGTGCTACATCCTGGCCTATGACCTTTGGAACTTCGAGTACACCTACAACTGCCTGCCTACCCACTCCTGGTACTGCGGTCTGGCCCTGCTGCTGGCTCCCACCTTTGCCAACCACTTCTGGAATAAGGGCGGATGGATCCAGAACCGTGCCAATACCTTGGCCCTGTGGTGCATGTTCGCTCAGGTGTTCCCCCTGTTCCAGGACAAGAGCGTCTTCACTACCATCCCCTCCATCTACGCCGACGGCTTCATGGATCCTGCCATCCGGCCTACCGCTGCCGATCCCACCGCTCAGGGCGTGGTGTCCATCATTGCCCTGGTGGTGAATGTGGTCATCCTGGCCACCATCATCAAGCGGGCAAAAGCGCAGAAAAAGAACCCCTACAAGCAGGAGGTCTTTACCGACCAGAAGGACTTCCAGGAGGCCATGGCGAGAGTCTGATGCAGACTCTACAAGCAGAAAACCGCTGGAGCAGAACATCGTATGAAAACAATGGACTTGGTAATTCGCAAGGCCTCATCCTTTTGGCTGTTGAGGGGAATGAGAATGGCTGAAAATGATCATGGTACTTAAGCACTTTCTGCGCAATTTCCAAAAGAGTTTTTCCTTGTTATCATTTGTCTTGTTCATATACTTCCCCACCACCTGATGGAGTGGGGGTGGTACAGAGCAAGTTGCCCGAGCCGGAAAGAGGTACTTGACAATCGTTCCGGTCCAAGCTACTATCACGGCAGCAAGGTTTGCACTCGAGAAAAAGCCCCGGCTCCGCCTGATTCGGCGGAGCCGGGGCTTTGACCAATACGCTGACCAATATCAGAAAATCAGCGGGTGGACACAGTGGACAAGGCAGTGATTTGTACCCACAGAAATCGGGGCCAAAAGTGCCGGAAAGCACCCAATAGCAGAGCTTTGACGTCCCGACGTATCTTCACACGCAGGAGGTCACTGGTTCGAGTCCAGTAGTCTCCAACAAAAAGTTCCTGATTTCGCAAGAAATCAGGAACTTTTCTTTATTTTGCGATCGAAATATTCGTTCGAATCTTTCTGCTTTTCCCATGACCCAAACCGCGACCCACATCCTGCTTCACGTCGTCGCCAGCTCCATATCCCTCGTTTCCACCCAAAATGGGTGAAAACTCGCTCATTTCGCTGCTCCTCCTTTTCCCACCGAACCCGCTTGGCCCAGGCCACCTTCTCTTGGCTTGCGCCAATTCACCTTGTCGCTGGGCTTCGGCGGGAGCCCTATATGGTCCTCGCAAGCTCCTCTGAAACCGGCTCAAATTCGCCCTCACAGCCCTGGCCGGTGTCTGTTCCCGCTGCTTCTGGAAAAATCGCACACAGCGGCTTACAGGGCCAAGCAGGGCGGGAGTTGCGTGCCTTGTCCAGTTCGTTCTTTCAGGGGTGATGACCTGGTAGCAGGACTTTTTCTTGTTACTCTTCGTCTTGTTCATACACTTCCCCACCATCTGTTGAGGGGCTTCCCCCTCATGCACTGTGGTCTGTTGCGGGAAGCTCAGGCAGCGGCAGGATGTAGTAGTGGTTGTTCCCCTGAAGCCACTTACCGCTTTTCACACACCGCGAGGTCTTGACCTTGCGGATGAACCCACGGTCAACCAACAGACTGACCGCGTCCCGCGCCGCGTTTTCCGAGCAGCCGCAGTGCAGGGCGATGGTCTTCATGCTGGGCCAGCATACATCCTTCTGTCCAGCGCAGCAGACCAGGTAACTGTACACGGCCAAGGGGATTGGCTTCAGGTCATAGCAGAAAATAGCGTTGCTCATTTGATAAAATCGTTCACCGAGAACAGGCATACGGAACCTCCTGATTTTGAATTCAGAGATAAAATTTTTCTTGCGTTCCGGGTGCCTCTCTGTTAGACTGTTCGCAGATGGAGTCTGCGTTTTTCGGAACGCGGCGCGCCGCCGGACTGTTGCAGCAGTTTCGGCGGCTTTCCTTTTTAATAGGGGCGTTGAGATATTTGTTGGCCTGAGTGCAGATGAATATCACCACCATTCATAAAATTTTTGTCAGCCACACACCATACACCTTCCTGCCCTGTGATCCTTTCTGACCTCCACGGCGTTTTCTTCCCCGTTGGTACGCTCTCGTCGCCACAAACTTTGTATCACTTGTTTTCGGATTCATTCGAAAACTCGCTCACGCCGTTGCGGCTCCTCTTCCCACAAAGTCTTCGACTTTGCGGGAGCCCTGATGATGCAGTCCTGGCGATACTTCTCCCGGCGAGTATGAACTTTGGCGGTGGGTATTCAATTGTCGAGGTGCAAAGGCTTTTCTTTGGTATGGTCCCATGGTAAAATAAAATCAGAGGAATTCACATCAGGAAGTAATCTTTTTTGAGGGAGGCGGTGCGCATGGCAGCAAGTGATTTCCGGCTTTTGATTGAGGAAGAGGAGAATGGCAAATTCGCCGTTGTGCTTCGCCGCAGCGACGGGACAGAAGAACGGCTCCCCGCAGCAACGCCTGCCGCGGATTTGATCGCCGCCACCGAGATCGATTACACGGACTATCGCCGGGGGATCAAACGGCTGTGGGACGAGCATCCGTTATTTGAAGAACGAATAGACGTTTCTGTAAGTGACTTCTATGATTTGGTGTGCAAAATCCGGTCTCTGCCGTCCATGCTCCGGGAGATCGACCCGGTCAGTTTTTACTTCCTGGAAGAGTCGCTGCCGAAAAGCTGTTTGGAAGAGGATGACGGCAGCGCGTCTTTCCTGCTGTACGCAGGAGCGAACTTGCTCCATATCCTGGAGAAGCCAATTCGTGTGCAGACCCTCCTGCGGAATATTTTCGAGATGACTTTTGACAAAATGGAGCATGCAACGCAGGGGGAGCGCCTTGAAAAGCTGCGGAGGGTATATCCCGACATCGCGGAAGCCTGCAATCCGGCTCGATTGAACGACATTCCCGAAGGTGGTCGGTCCTTTATGGTTTTTTCGCTGCTTGACCTGCGGCTTCTGGAGCTGACGCTCTACTTCCAACAGGACAGGCAGCGGATCGCCCGGTGCGAATACTGCTGGGGTTACTTTATCCCGAAAACAAAAAAACTCACCCTGTACTGTGACAGGGTGACTGACGGTTATCGCTGCAAGGATCGAGGTTCGAGATTTAGCAGAAACCGCAAAAAGGAACAGGATGAGGCGCTTCTGATCTGCGACCAGATGCGAGATCGTATGTATGAGCGCTTCCTGCGCTACCAGGACGCCGCGCCAAGCGAACGCGGCGGCTTGCTTCCCATGGATCATGACCAGTACAACGCCTGGAGTGAGAATGCCCGTTTAGTATGTTGCCGGTAAACTAACCTCGGAGGAATTCCTGCGAAGAATTGATACCGACCATGTGCTGACCAGCTATGAGGCAGGCAAGGCGGAGCTCATCGACGAGACAGTTTGGCAGCGCCGGGTGGCCGCAAACATCCAGTTTGACCCGGCAATCTATTACCCGGAGAAGATGATGAACCTCGACTTGCGTGCGGCGGAACCGCAGTGGGAACTATTTACGGCAGATGATTTTCGGCGCCACGATCAGGAAGGACATCAGAGCTTGCGGGAACAGTATGGGAAGGGAAATAGCTAAACGAATACGGAAGCCAACGATGTGTTCCACGTTTACTGTCAGAGATACAAGAAACGATTTTCCGGAATAAAGTTCAGGAAGTTCCCAGTGGATAAATTTTACACCTGGAGTAAAGCCGCCAGAGCTGCGAAGGCTACCTTCGCTGCAGAAGAGATCACATCGGATAAATTCAAAGCATGTGGCTTGAAGGTGTACGGACCCATCTCACGCCGAGGGCACACAATGGCTCACAGGGCCAACCAGGGTTTGAATCAACGCTTGTTTCTTCTTTCTATGACCACAGGTTCTTCTTTGTCAACTGCATCGCAAATTTTGATTTGGGACTTCGTGATATCCCAATCTTCTTTTCCTTGTCAACAAATCCGGCCGGGCAAGCCCCGGCCGGATGGTTACCGATAAAACCATGTCAACTGCCCCGAATAGGCTGAATGGTTTATTTCCGCGTCTCTCTGTAATCGGATTGGCCTCGATAGTCTGGAAGGCCGCGACAAATCCTGAGGGCGCTGCCAAAACGCAGCTTTTCAAGAAAAGTCCCAGCAGGTATCCATGGTCAAAAATGCAGAACGGCCAGCAAAATGCTGGCCGTTCTGCGACTCTGGAAATCTATGCGCTTCTGCTTGGCATGGGCAAATGGCGTGGAACATCTGCCAAGGCCATACAAGGAGTGCCAAAGGGGATTAAAAGAACCGACACAAAAAAATCGGCAGAAAAATCGCGGGAATCAGGTTCATGACTTTGATTTTTGTAATGCCCAGCATATTCAGGCTAATAGCTAAAATCAGAAGGGAACCCACACAGGTCATCTCCGCAATGACGCTTTCTCCGAGAAAGGGGGATAACACAGAGGCCGCCAGCGTAATTGGCACCTGGTAGCAAAATACGGCGATGGCGGATAACGGGACCCCCACCCCCAGCGACACGGTGAAAATGATCGATGCCGTCCCATCCAACAACGATTTTGCAAACAGCATATCATGGTCTCCCATGAGACCGCTGTTCAATGCACCCACAATAGACATGGCGCCGACACAGTACAACAGGCTGGCAGTGACAAAACCCTCTGCAATCGTAGATGTTTCGCCCTCTGAACCAAACCGGCTCATTTTCTCCTGCACCCAGTTTCCTGCCCGCTTCATCGCCCTATCCAGATCCAGCAGTTCTCCGATCAACCCACCGATGACCATGGACAAAATCATGATCAGACTGTTCTGTCCCTTCAGCGAGCCGCTGATCCCCATGCAGGTCGTACATAGCGCCAGTCCCTGCATGATGATGCTCTGCAGCCGTTCTCCCAGCTGGCCGCTGCCAGCGGAAAACAGAGCAGAAAACCGTCGGATGCCCCATCGAAGGAGCAGCCCTACTGTTGAACCGGCCAAAATAGCCGCAACATTGACTATGGAACCTATCAGCATTCTCTCACGCCCTTCTTTCCCCTTTATTTTAAGACAGATATTGCGCTTTGAGAAATGTCAAGTTAAAATAGGGATATAAGCAACGCAAATATCCGGGAGGCGAACCGATCTGAACATCACACAGCTTCAATATGTTCTGGCCGTGGCCGATCACGGCAGTATTTCAAAGGCGGCAGAAGCACTATTCGTCTCACAGCCGGCCATCTCCCTGCAAATCAAAAAGCTGGAAAGTGAGTTGGGCTTTTCCCTGCTCTACCGGACAGCGCAGGGTGTCTCCCTGACGCCTGCGGGGGAAGAATTCTGTGATGGGGCCAGGCTGGTACAGCAGTCATGGGCACAGCTGCAAGAAACCAATGCCCGCCTGAGCCGGCAAAACCGGGAGCATCTGCGCATCTATCTGGGGCCGCGGGTCTTCTCCAACGGATTGTTCCCGAAAATCATGGCTTTTTTCGAGCGGTATCCCCACATAGAGCCCACATTCATCCAATCCAGCGAAAACTTTTTGGAGGATTTGAAAAACGGCGATCTTGACCTTGCTCTGAATTACTTATCCTCCTCAGAGACCTGCCCCGATCTCCATCGCTTTTTCCGCTGTGAATTGATCCGAGAGCCCCAGTGTGTTCTCACCAGCCACGGAAGTCCCCTGTCAAAACAGGCCCATGCCTCTTTTGAAGACCTGCGAGGCTGCGCAATCATCGCCGCCCCGCAGGACTTCATGGAAGCGCAGGTCTTAAAAAGAACACTCCAAAAGCACGGGGTCGTCCCCGGCAGAACGTACCGTCTGGATGGCGTAGAAACATCCATGGACATGGTGCGCAATGGAACAGGCATCATCCTGGGTCCCAAATCATTTGCGGAATACTACGGAGTCTGCGCAGTCCCCCTGTGGCCGCCATTTGAGGAGAGCCTTAGTTTTGTCTGCCTGCAGGAAAATAAAAACCATGTCGGCCTCAAAGCACTTCGGAAGTATCTTTTGGAGATTTGCTGAGTGCCTCCAGTTCAAGCTCCCAGGTTTTTAATGGATGACGTGAAGTACCTTGCATTTTTTTCACATGACCCAAACTGTGACCCAGACTGCAATCGGAGCAGGCAGGAAACAATGGAGACAACGGAGCGGATAGCAAATCATTTTGAGCCAAAAGGGGCGGAAAGGACGGGATAACCCGTTCTTTCCGCCCCCGACGTATCTTCACACGCAGGAGGTCACTGGTTTAAGTTCGGTCATCTCCACCAAATCCTTGGAAACCAAGTGTTTCCAAGGATTTTTTTATTTTCCCGGAGATGCCAGACCGGCTGCGTCTTGTACAGAATTTGAAGAAAGCCAGCGGTGCAATATGGAAAAAATCGGGATAAAGGGTCCGGCAGAGGCCGGGGTGAACGTATTTTTTCAGTATGGCTCCTCCATCTTTCAGGCATCAAAAATGAGCGGAGCATCCTGGATGCTCCGCTCACTTCATAACAGCAGTTCTGCGTTTTGGGCAGATGGACACGTGGGTACCGTCAGTTGCTCAGCTCCTGAATCAGGCCCCGCAGCTCCATTCGGGCCTTCTCCCGGTGAATGCCGTCATAGCCGGCGGCCTCGGCCCGGCGGAGCAGATGCTCCCGGAAGGCGGTGACCATTGGGGGGCGGCGGACGTCCAGGGTCATCAGCGGCTTTGCGGTGCGGACGATCAGGGCGATGTGGCCCTCGTTGACGAACAGGTCATAATCCGGGTATTCCTTTTCGTTCAGCGGTACGAAGAAATAATTTTCGTACTGCTCCATGAGCCGCAGAATGTTTTTCAGGTGGAGGCAGTAGGTCTCGGGAGTGTACCAGGGCTGGCCGGAATAGTCCTTTGAGGAGGACCCCACAGGCGCATGGCCGCTGCGGACCTCCTCCGCGGTAAACAGGCGGCACATATCAATAAAGGGCACCTGCTCCAGCTTGCTCTCAAAATTAGAAACGTTATCCAAATAGATCTGGAAAGTACTTCTCCATGTTTCGTGCTCCGTCTCCCGGGTGTACCGCTCCAGCAGCTCTGGGGGCATGCTGGTGAGGGAGAGGCAGTTGATCAGCTGGACGCTCTCTCCCCGATGCTCAAAGTAGTCCCGGAAGCTGGGATAGGACTCTCCGAAATTCCGGTATACGTCCAGCGACGGCCGGCAGAGGGAGAGATGTTCCCGGAACTGCTGCTCAAAGGCTGCCACCAGTTTGAGATCGGTGGAGAACATGGTGATGTCGCTGGTACTGCCGGCTGCCACAGAGCACGCGTACTGCACACAGCATCCGGGCACCACGATCATGGAGTGGCGGTAAAGGTTGCCGCGGAGCCGGGGATAGTAATAGACCTTGGCCTGTCCTGTGGCGTATACGGGCAGCCAGAATTGCAGCGATTCCGTATAACGGTTGATAAAATTCAGAGGGGGCATGATCTGCAAAAAGTTGAAACCCTGTTCTGCCGAATGCAGCAGCCAGGTCTGGACCTGTCTGGTCAGAGAATAGTTGGACAGCAGCCACTCCAGGTTGTCGTCCACTACCGCCATGATGGTGCCCGGCGTCTCCAGTCTCCGGCTCTCCTGCATGATCCGGTTCATGGCCTCCTGACGGCCTGCCTCCCCGTAGAAAAACCGGGTCTGGTTTCCCGAAGCGGAGGTTAGGGTGGGAAGGGGCGGCGAGTCCTGGGACTGAGTGGGAAAGGCTTGGATGCCGGAGAGGAACGTGTCGGTGATGGGGCGATCTCCCTGGAGCCAGCTCTCAAGACTGGAGGCCAGTGCCTCCACGGGCATGCTGGGGCTGATGGACGCCTGCCCCAGCATTTCAGACAGGGCCTGGCGCTGAAATGCCGCAGAACTGCGTCTGGCGAAGAAGGCGCCCATCTTCCGGGCCTGGGCAGGATTTTTGGACAGCTTCCGTTTGCCTGTGCGCATCAGGCTGATGAGAGAGGGGTCCACCCCCAATTCTGCGGCAAGTTCCTTGTTGCTGGTCTCCGTGATATGCATGAGAAAGGACAGCTTTTCGGCAAACGGCATCATAATACTCACTCCTTTGCTGCATTATATATGCATCTTATCACTTATACAAGAGAAAAATGTAAATTTAAGTGACATTAGTTCCAAAATACATTGATTTTCGACATGTAGTCTGCTAATATATGCTATATATAATGATAAAATTGGGAGTAATTTTGTCATTTTGGTTGACTTTTGTCATCAAAAATGACAGTTTTGCTGCTGAAGACAGCAAGGGAGACTGTCCTGATCCGGAGCCTGAGCACCAGGCAGGAATGAGGACTGACATAGAGCCTTTTGTAAAAAATGGAGACAATCTCTGGATGCCCCGGTGATGACTGCACATACCGCAGCGGGGCAGACAGACGGGGGGAAGAACTGTATGACAATGGGAGAATGCTATCAACAGCTGGGTGGGAACTACGCGGAGGTAAGCGCCCGGCTCCCCAGCCTCAGACTGGTGGAGAAGTTCGTGGGCAAATTCCGGGAGGACAAGAGCTTTGAGATGCTCTGCGCCGCCATGGAGATCGGAGATCGGGAAGCGGCTTTCCGGGCTGCCCACACGCTGAAGGGCGTTTGCGCCAATCTGAGTTTCACCCGGCTGCTGGATTCCGCCTCCCGCCTGACGGAGGCTTTGCGCCCGCCGGCGGACACCATCCCGGCCGGCGCTTCGGCGCTGCTGGAAGAGGTTCGGCGGGACTATGAGGAGACGGTCCGGGCCATTCGGTCCTACACGGAGGGGAACTGACCGGAAACGGAAGATCCCACCGTTTTTTCTATCGCATTGACACTGAAACAAGCGGCGGAGGTGACCCTCCGCGACCTGCGGCATTTCACATTTCATTTTAGAGATCGAGATAAAAGAGGGATACAAGTATGCTTCCGAAGAGACAGATATTGGTGGTAGAAGATAACCCGCTCAACCGTGAGATGCTGCTGGAGATCCTGTCCGGACAATATGCGGTCCTGGAGGCGGAGAACGGCCAGGAGGCACTGGACGTGCTGAAAGCGCACGCGGATAACATCGCCGTGATCCTGCTGGATGTGATGATGCCCGTCATGGACGGCTTTACCTTTCTGGAGAAGATCAAGGCAGACGCCGAGTTGTCGCTGATTCCGGTCATCGTCATGACCCAGAGCGACAGCGAGGCGGACGAGGTGACGGCCCTGGCTCACGGCGCCACGGATTTTGTGCCGAAGCCCTACCGTCCCCAAGTGATTCTGCACCGGGTGGCCAGCATTATCAACCTGCGGGAGACCGCGGCCATGGTGAATCTGTTCCAGTATGACCGCTTGACCGGGCTGTACAGCAAGGAATTCTTCTATCAGAAGGTCCGGGAGCGGCTGCAGGAAGACCCGGACGGGGCATACAGCATCGTCTGCTCCAATATTGAGAATTTCAAGCTGTTCAACGACACCTTCGGCGTTCCTGCGGGAGACCGACTGCTGCAGGAGGTGGCCGGTATCACGCGGCAGATGGTGGGACCGTCTGCGATCTGCGGCCGCTTCAGCGGCGACCGGTTCGTGTGCCTGCAGGAGCGCGAACAGGAGATCCTGGACCGGGCTTCTTTTGATCCGGAGCGGAAGGAGCTGGCGGAGGGCCGGAACGTGGTGATGAAGTGGGGCATCTATCAGATCACGGACCGTTCCGTGCCGGTGGAGCAGATGTGTGACCGGGCCATGCTGGCCGCGGACAGCATCAAGGGCCAGTACAACCGCCACTTTGCCGTCTATGATGATGTCCTCCGAAACAAGCTGCTGCGGGAGCAGGCCATTACCGAGGCCATGGAGACCGCGCTGCAGAGTGGCCAATTTATGGTCTACCTCCAGCCGAAATACAGCCTGCGGGATGACTGTCTGTCAGGAGCGGAGGCGCTGGTGCGCTGGGTCCATCCGGATCTGGGCTTCCTGTCACCCGGGGAGTTCATTCCCCTGTTTGAAAAAAACGGCTTCATCACCCGGCTGGACCGGTATGTCTGGGAGAGCGTGTGCGCCACGCTCCGGGACTGGCGGGAAAAAGGGTATCCCCAGATTCCGGTGTCGGTCAACGTCTCCCGGGCGGATGTCTATCAGTCCGACCTGACGGATACGCTGCTGGGGATCGTCCGGAAATACGGCGTAAAGCCCGCCCAACTCCATCTGGAGTTGACGGAGAGTGCTTATACAGAGAATCCGGGGCAGATTCTCAGCACGGTGGAACGACTGCGGAAGCTGGGCTTCATCATCGAAATGGATGACTTCGGCAGCGGCTATTCTTCGCTGAACATGCTGAATCAAATGAAGCTGGATATCCTGAAGCTGGATATGAAGTTCATCCGGAGCGAGACGGCCAAGCCCGCGGATCAAGGGATCCTGCAGTTTATTGTGCGGCTGGGCCGCTGGCTGAACCTGAGCGTGGTGGCAGAGGGCGTGGAGACCCGGGAACAGCTGGAGCATCTGAGGGAGATCGGATGCGACTATGTCCAGGGCTACTTCTTTGCCAAGCCCATGCCTGTCGGTGAATTTGAGGCGCTGCTGAAGACGCAGGTCTCCAAGTATCTGACGCCGCCGGTAGCGTCTGAGGAGCACAAAAGCAGTCTTCTGAAGCTGCTGGTGGTGGATGAGGATGCCGGATACCGTGAGAGTGTCCGACAGACCTTTGCGGGTCAATACCAGGTGCTGGAGGCTGCCGGTGAGTCGGATGCCCTCGCCTGCGTCATGCAGGGTGGCCAGCCTCCCGTCGCGGCCATGATCCTGAGCGCGACGCTCCCGGAGGAGGGCGCTTTCCGCCTGCTGAAAGCCATGCGCCAGGACCCGGTCCTCTGGAGAATTCCGGTTTTAACCACGGTACCTCAGGGCAGGGATGTGGAGAGACTCTGCACGGAGCTGGATACCGATGATTTCCTGTGCAAGCACCATCCGCTGAGCGATTTGCGCAGAAGGGTGCGCTACCTGCTCAGCATGGCTGCCCACCAGGAGCAGGAGCAAAAGCTGAAAGACGAGGCTTGCCGGGATTACCTGACGGGACTTTTGAACCGGCGTGGTTTCTATGCCGCGCTGGACGCTCTGCGCCAGGAGGACCTGCCTGTGGCGGTGTATCTCTTTGACCTGGATGATCTGAAAAAAGTCAATGACCAGTACAGCCATGAAGCGGGAGACGAAATGCTTCGCTTCTTCAGCGATCTGCTTCGCCGCCAGACCCGGAAGGAAGATGTCCTCTGCCGCTACGGCGGAGACGAGTTCGCGGTAGTTCTCCGGCGGATCAGTTCGCTGCCCACCATTCTGCGCAAGGGTGAGGAAATCTGCCGGGAATTCCATGAGTTCTTACTGCCCAACGGCTTCCATGCCGCCTGCTCCGGGGGGATCACCTTTTGCGGTGCGGATGAACGGCCTTCGGCGAAGCTGCTGGAACAGGCGGATGCGGCGCTGTACCAGGCCAAGAGGCAGCATAAGGGGAGCTGCTGCCTGTGGGAGAAGTAGAAGACTGCATGGAGAACGGTTTTGAAACGGCAGATGCCGGTGATGAACGGTCACCTGCCAAAGCCCATTGCGATGGATGAGGTCGTAAAGGCCATTGCGCGGAATCTGCATCGCTGTGCGCAGATTCCCAATAGTTGTACAAACCGGGAGAAAGGAGATGCCGGTTATGGATGGCTACGGGGCGACCCGGGCGATCCGTGCGCTGGAAGATCCCGCACTGGCCGGAATTCCCATTCTGGCCATGACCGCCAACGCCTTTGACGAGGATCGAAAGGCGGCGGCTGCTTGCGGTATGGATGGCTTCCTCTCCAAGCCCATTGATCTGGCGGAAGTTGTACAGACCTTGCAGAACGTGTTTGGACACGAAAAGGCATGAAGTGAAGAGAAACCGGAAGAAGGCGGCTGTGCGTAGACAGCAAAAGCTGTTTTCCGGCAAATATGGCCGAAGGTATCCGGCGCATGATCCGGCGGATACCTTCGGCATGATTTTTTATGGATATTATGATGCCGGAGATGAACGGCTATGATGCTGCAAGCGCGGATGTCCGGATAGACAGGGTGGGCGCGGAGAAAATGGAAACGAACCGCATGGAAGAAACACAAGAATCCCGGTTCAGGCCTGCAGGAATTCTGCGACATGGAGCAGCTATATCATCGGCAGAGATTTCTATGCGGCATCACAGGAGCGTTGAGCCGCGAAGAAAGAACGCCCCCGGAACATGCAGTACGCATCACGTGCGGCCCATAGCCTTCTCCATATGATATCCGCCTCCGCGGGCACGGGCAGTGCGGCTTTCGTTGCAATTTTTACAGAGCGTGTATATAATACGGATGATAAACTGTCGGCAAAAGGCGCAGAGCGGCATGGTCATGCGCTTTTGCCGCTCAAAGGAGCAAACTCTATGAAACGCCCTCTGCTATTCGCCCACCGGGGCTTCTCCGGTATCTATCCCGAAAACAGCCCCTTGGCGTTCCGCATGGCTGCGGAAAAAACAAATGCCGACGGCATTGAGAGCGATGTCCACCTCTCAAAGGATGGTCAGCTGGTCATTTTCCACGACGCCTCCGTGGAGCGCACCTCCAACGGCACCGGCTTCATCCGGGATCTGACCTATGCCCAACTGCTGGAGCTGGACATCGGCGCCTGGAAATCCCCGGAATTTGCCGGCCAGCACATCTGGACCCTGGGGCAGCTGCTGGACTTCTGCCGGGAGGCCCGGATGCTCCTGAACCTGGAGCTGAAAAATTACGAGGTCTTCTACGATGGCCTGGAGCAGCGGGTCATTGACGAGGTCTGCGCCCGTGGGATGCAGGAACAGGTCTTTGTCTCCTCCTTCAACCACATCTCCATGCAGCGGTTCAAGGACCTGTGTCCGGAGATCGAAACGGGGCTGCTGTATGATAAACCCCTTCTGGACATGGAGCACTACCTTCTGCCCTCCAACGCCGACAACATGCACCCCCGCTACATGCTGCTGCAGTACCAGCCGGAGCTGATGGACCTGTTCCACAGCCGGGGCATGAAGGTGAACACCTGGACAGTGAACGACGAGGCGGATATGCTGGATATGATCCATCGCGGCGTGGACGGCATCATCTCCAACTACCCGAACCTGCTGTGCCGCGTGGCGGATCAGATCTGCGGCTGAACACAGAACAAAGCCCCCGGAGCGTTGCTCCGGGGGCCTTTGCCTTATTTCAGTGCCATGGCGGGGTTTTCCCGGTCCAGCCAGGCCAGGAACTCCTCAAAGTTCTGAATGACCACGTCGGGTTTCTCCGACTCCGCGATGGGGATACCCACATCCTTCTGGGCGGTGAGGAAGGAGTATATCTGCGCCGCCCGGCCGAAGCCGGCCCGCTTGGCGCCGATGATGTCCCGGGAGACCGTGTCACCCACATAGACGCAGTTCTCCGGCCTACAGCGCATCTGCCGCATGGAGATGCGGAAGATCTCCGGATGGGGCTTGCGGTAGCCGGTGACACTGGAAACAGTTACATCCTCCATGTAGTCCCGGATGCCGTACTCCTCCAGCACGTTGAACACATTGTAGAGAGACGCGTTGTTGGAAATCACGCCGATGTGGTAGCCGCGGGCCTTCAGGCCGTCCATCAGTTCCTTGACGCCGGGCCGCAGCTCCCGGTGATAGTAGGTGATCTCCCAGAGGTTTGCCAGCTCCTCCGTGATGGGAAGCAGCTTTTCACGGTCGAAGCCGAAGGACTTCAGGTAATAGTCAGGCCAGATCTCCTCGGGCTTTGCCTCCAGCATGTTGCCCTCGCTCCAGCGTTTGTAATCCTTGACGCCGGCCAGGACCCGCTCCTGAAATTCCTGATCCGTGCAGCCCGGCTCCAGGCCGTTGGCCCGCAGGACAGCCTTCAGCTTTTCCATCACGTCGGCGACGGTCTCGTCGTTGTACCAGATATCCTCCAGGGTACCGCCCATATCAAACAGAACTGTGTTCAGCATAGCATGATCTCCTATCTCTCTTTTATCTCGGGAGGGCGCAGCTGGCCCAGACGGCGTTGTGGTCGGAGAGCTCCTGGCCGCCGAAGGCCTCCAGCGCGGATCCGGGGACGGCGAAGGGCCAGGTTTCGCGGCAAGTGGAAATGGTGCGGCTGTCCGTAGGCTCCAGGTCCCGCAGCAGCAGCCAGTCCAGACGCAGGTCCAGGTGTCCGCCGCCGGGCAGGGGCTTGCGGCGGGTCAGGATGGGATGGTCCGGCATGGCCTTGTAGCCGGCCTTTTCCGCGGCAGGCAGGCAGCCCTCCCAAGCGGCCACGTCCTCCAGGCAGCGGCGCTGCAGCTCCGGACTGCCGGCGATCTCCTGGATGGCGTCCTTGTCCCGGCCGTCGAAGGTATTGGTGTTCAGGTCGCCGCCCAGCGCCGCCGGCATTCCGGCAAACATCTCGTCAGCGGCCTTCAGAATGGTTTCCAGCTGTTCCTGGCGGCCGGGGCCGTGGGTGCGGTTTTCCAGATGGATGGTGCCCACGCCCACGCTCTTGCCGTTCACGTCCAGCTCCGCCAGAATGGCGAGGCGGCCGCCGATACGGCGCTGACGGTCAAAGTACCAGTTGTACTGCTCCGGCAGGCGGACGACCTTCGCCTGCTTGATAGGCCAGCGGGAGAAGATGGCGTTGCCGTGGAAGCCCTTGGCGTCCTCGCCGTTCACCAGTTCGATGAACTCCAGGCCGAACACGTAGTTCATACCCAGGCGCTCCGCCAGTTCTTTTGTGGTATCCTTCTGGCCGGAGCGGACGCAGCCGTCATCCAGCTCGTTGGCAAGGATCACATCAAAGGGCCGGACCTCCGGGCAGTTCTCCAGAAAGTCACCCAGCTCCGCCAGGTGTACGCCCCGCTCCATGTTGAACACCAGGACTCCCAAAGAGTCCGGTGCCTGTTCGGGCGCAGCGGCGATGTTGTGAATCTCCGCCTGGGAAAATTGAGGGATCATGGCCATGACCTCCTCCTGGGAGGCGTGGTCCAGCAGCGCGCCAAGGCGCTGGCGTTCGTCATTGGGAAGTCCGTTCATGGGATATAAGGTCCTCCTTTATCTGTTGGTTTGATGCCTGATACAGGTGGAGCGGATGACCAGCTCCGGTTCCAGAATATCCGCCGTGTGTTGGTCAGAGCCGTTGATCTGCTCCAGCAGCCGCTCCACTGCCAACTGTCCCTGCCGGTACTTATGCTGGGAGACAGTGGTCAGGTCGATCCGGGGTAGTGCCCCAAATGCAATATTATCATAGCCTACTACGGACAGGTCCTCCGGGATGCGGACACCTCGCTGCTCCGCCGCCTCCAGGATCTTCAGGGCGGTCATGTCCGAGTAGGCAAAGATGGCATCCGGCAGAGGACCCTTCAGCAGCTCCAGTGCGGTCTCATAACTCCATTGGCGCATGAGGCTCACATCGGGAGGCGCAGGCAGCTCCCGGCCCTCCAGCCCTGCCTCCGCCAATGCCCTGCGGAACCCCCGGATGCGCTGCGCCCGGGTGCGGGAGGTGGTCCGTCCCCCCAGGAACAGGATGTCCCGGTGACCCAGGAGAATGAGATAGCGGGCGGCGGCATAGGCACCAGCCTCGTTGTCCGTCATTACATAGTTGAGGCTTTCATCATGGTTGGCGCCCAGGTAGACGCAGGGCAGTCCCCTCAGGATTTCCCGGTGGCAAAGCTGGCTTTCCGGAGAGACCGGGTTCACCAGGATGCCGTCCACCTGACGGGCCACCAGGTTTTCAATGGCACGCAATTCCCGGTCCTTTTTGCGCAGGGAATTGCTCAGAAACACCCGGTAGCCGTGGGCCGCGGCGGTCTCCTCAATAGCGGTGGCCATGTCAGAGAAGTAGGGGTTTGAAATATCGGGAAGCACCAGGCCGATGGTGTGGGTTGCGTGACCGGCCAGTCCCCGTGCTGCCGCGTTGGGTACGTAGCCCAGCTGGGCACAGGCGGACCGGACCCGCTTCTTGGTTTCGGCGCTGATCTCGGGACGGTTGTCCAGAGCCCGGGAAACCGTAGCGGCGCTGACGCCCGCCAGAGCCGCCACATCTTTAATCGTCGCGCGCTTCTTCATCTTCGTCGTCCTCGTAAAGCAGCATGGCTTCCTCCTGGGCGGAGCGGGACGCAAAGGGGGAGCGGTCCGCCTGCAGGCCGAACATAGCCTCCTCCACCGTAGCCGCAGACTCCGGTTCGGAGGGTTCCGGCGCGGAGTGCCTCGTATCCTTCGACTCCGGGCGGGCAGCCTTTCCGGCGTTTTCTTTTTCCACAGCCTCCCGCAGTTCCTCGGCTATGGTCTTTCTATGGTTCAGCGCGGGGTTGGCGCGCTTGATTTTCAGGTAAATGGGCCACGCCACGGCATTGCCCACCAGCACGGGGGCCAGACCGTAGAGCGTGATGAGGTACAGCATCAGGGGCCGGGCGTCCTCCTCCAGCAGGAAGGCCACGGCGTAAAAAACAAGCAGCAGCACAGCCAGGCCCAGAAAACCGTAAGGAGCCACCCGCTTGTCCTTCAGCAGGAACAGCAGGCAGCAGATCACCGTGCCCAGCACGGCAATGATGAGGGCATGGACCACCACGGTGGCGGCGGTGCTGCCCAGGGAGATGGTGTCGTAGAGCGGCTTTGCCAAAAAAGCGTACAGCAGGCCGAAAACAGCCAGATCCAGCAGGGCCGCGCCAAAGGCGGCCAGGGCCAGGGGACTTTTTCTCCGGTTGAAACGGTCAATAAAAAAACTCATAACAGGCTCCTTGTGAGCGGCAGATCATAGAGTGGAAGCAAGGGGAAAGCGGCGGGCGGGAATCCGCCCGCCGCTTGGTGGCTTACATGTCAGTCAGACTGAAAAACTCAGCCCAGCATCTGCCAGAAGTCGCGCACGGTGTTGTAGTTCACATAGATCTCGTTGGCGTCGAAGGGAGCCACGTTGATCTCGGAATAGGGAGTGGAACCCTTTGCGGGCTCGATATCGTCACGGACAGGCCAGCCGCCCAGGGTGTTGAAGGGCTTGTAGCCGGAGGTGTCGCCGTCGATGCCGCCCATCATGAAGCGGACCAGCAGCTTGGCGGCGGCGGGATGCTCGCAGCCTTCCACGATGTACAGGGTGTTGACAGCGGGGATACCGGTGTCGGGCTCCAGATTCACGGGAGCGAAGACCCAGCCGTTATCCTCGGCCTTGCGCAGCTTGGAGGAGGCGCAGAAGCCAACCGGGGGATCCTTCTGACCGGGAGTGCCGACAGCCTCGGCGATCTCGTCAGAGGAGGCGGTGAAGATGGGCTCGTTGGCGTGCAGGCGCTTCAGGAACTCAAAACCGGCGTTCTCGCAGCCGTCGGACAGCTTCAGCTCCTCGCCGTACAGGTTCTTGTAAGCCTCGGCCAGACGGTCGGGCTCCTCACCCACGCAGAAGCCGGTGATCCAGGAGCCCCAGGACAGGTTGTCCAGAGGATTCTGCATCATGATCTTGCCCTTCCACTGGGGCTCGGTCAGCTGCCAGAGGTTGGTGATGGGGGAACCATCGGGATATGCCTCGGTGTTGTAGAACAGCTGAGTCAGCTCAATGTACAGGGGGGTGGCGGTGGCGGTGTACTCGGGGTCAATGTGGGAGAAGATGTCGGCGGGCTGGTAGTTATAGAACTTGCCGCCCTGGACGTACTCGATGTACATGGAGCCATCCTGGTCCTTGATGTGGACCACGTCAGCGGTGGGGGCACCGGCATCATACTCACGGGTGACCTTCTCCAGCAGCTCGTTGGTGGAGATGTCAAAGGGGACACAGTCGATGCCGGGATACTTTTCCTCAAAGGCAGCCTCGACCTTGGTGCAGCGGGAGGAGATGGAGTACAGGGTCACGGTAGCGCCCTCCTCCAGGGCCTTCTGATACAGTTCCTCGTCGGTCTCATCGGTGTTGTAGATGCCGGACAGCTGCTCCCACTCGGTCAGATCGGACGCGGCGGGGGTCTCGGCGGGAGTCTCGGACTGGGCGGGGGTCTCTGCGGGCTTTTCCTCGGTCTTCTTGCCGCCGCAGGCGGTCAGGCTGAGCAGCATGACCACGGCCATGAGGGCGGCCAGAGCGTTCTTGTGCTTGAACATTTCCTTTTCCTCCTTGATTTCTTCCGTTTTATTTCGCGCGGCATCCGCCGCAGGGGGTACGATCTCAGACGCAGTACTTGATGAGGTTCTCGGTGTTGGTGTCGAACACGTTGATCTTCTTGGGATTGAAGCCCAGATAGACGGTTTCGTCACTGTTGTAGTGGGTGGAGCCCAGTTCCTTCACGGTCAGCATGTCGCCGCCCACCCGAACGGTGACCAGGGTCTCGGAACCGGCGGGCATGCCGGAGTAGACATGGCCCTCGATGCGGTGCTGGTCGTCAGGGGTGCGGGTGATGCTCAGCTGCTCGGGGCGGATGCCCAGGGTCACGTCCAACTTGCCGCTCTGGGGGGCGTCGGGGGTCATATCGGCCCGCTCAAAGGCGACCTGGCCAACGGAGCTCTCGGTGGTCATACCGGCGGCGTCCACCGTGGCGGTACCTTTGATAAAGTTGATGCTGGGGTTACCGATGAAGTCGGCAGTATAGAGGTTGCAGGGGTTGTCGTACAGCTCCAGGGGAGGCGCCACCTGGACCAGCTCGCCCTTACGGAACAGGGCGATCTTGGTGGACATGGTCAGGGCCTCCACCTGGTCGTGGGTCACGTAGATGATGGTGGTGCCGGTTTCGTGGTGCAGGCGCTTCAGCTCGGCCCGCATATCCACGCGGAGCTTGGCGTCCAGGTTGGACAGGGGCTCGTCCAGCAGCAGCAGACGGGGCTCGGACACGATGGCGCGGGCGATGGCAACACGCTGCTGCTGACCGCCGGATAGCTCGGTGGGATAGCGCTTGGCATACTCACCGATCTGCATCCGCTCCAGAGCGCTGGCCACCTTCTTCTCAATAACATCGCTGGCTTCCTTGCGGATCTTCAGGCCGAAGGCCACGTTTTCATACACGGTCATGTGGGGCCACAGGGCGTAGGACTGGAACACCAGGTTCAGGTTCCGCTTGCTGGGAGGGGCAAAATAGGCCTCGGTAGCATTGACCATTTCCTGGCCGTCCATATGAATGAAGCCGTTCTGGGGCTTTTCCAGGCCGGAGACCACACGCAGGGTGGTGGTCTTGCCGCAGCCGGAGGGCCCCAGCAGGGTCATGAAGTCGCCGTCCTCGATGGTCAGGTTCAGGTCCTTCAGGACGTGGTTCTTGCCGTAAAATTTATCGACATTTGTCAGTACGATCTTGCTCATAATTCGTTTTCGTCTCCTTTCTGTTCTCAGCCGGCCATGCTCTTGGCCAGGTCGGCGTCTCCGAAGATGTTAGCCAGCGCGTACACCAGGAACACGATGGAGAACATCACGATGGCCACGCAGTTGGATGCCTGGGGGCAGTTCTGGTTCTGATACTGGAACGCCAGGTAAGGCAGCGTGGAGGTCTTGGGGGTCATGATCAGAATGATCAGGTCCAGTTCCTTCATAATGGAGACGAAGATCAGCATGAAGCCGGAGATGAAGCCACCCTTGGACAGGGGGAACACGATCTTCACAAAGCGCTTGAAGAAGCCGGCGCCCTCGATGGTGGCAGCCTCCTCCAGCTCACCGCTGATCTGCATCATGTTGGAGGTACCGGCACGGGAGGCGAAGGGCAGGTGCTTGACCACGGAGGTCAGGGTCAGCAGGGCAAAGGTGCCGTACAGGGCGGGGATCAGCTCCACACCGAAGATGCTCTGGGGCTTGGAGAACATGGACAGGTAGATGCCGCCGAAGGCCACAGAGGGGATCAGGTAGGGGATGAACACCAGCTGTTCCACCAACCGGCCATGGAGTTTGCCGCGGCCCTTGGCGCAGATGTAGCCCAGCATCTGACCGAAGATGGTGCCGAACACACCGTTGACGAAGGTCAGCTTCAGGGAGTTCCACAGGGACAGCTTGAAGTTGCTGTTCTTGAAGATGCCCGGGACGCCTTCCATGATATCGGGATTACCCTCACCGATCCAGTAGTATAGCGTGAAGTTAGACAGGGAGTAGGTGCCCTCCTTCAGCATGCAGCTCTCGATAATCAGAATGACCACCGGCATGATGATGCCGACGATGAAGAAGATAAACAGGATCACAGTGATGATGGGCTTCCAGCCGACCAGACCGATGGGAGTGGACCGGCCGCCCTTGCCGCCCACGGTGGCATAGGACTTCCGGGTGCCGATGAGCTTCTGGTTGATGAACACCGACAAAGAGGCAATGCAGATCATCAGGATGGCCATGGCGAAGGCCGTCTGGGTGTTCTGGGACTTGCTGTTGGAGTACAGCTCACTGGACAGGGTCCGGAAGCTGACGGGAGCACCCAGATAATTGATGGTGCCGAAGGTGCCGATGGCCTTGGAGAAGGTCAGAATGACGGCGGACAGCATGGCGGGCAGCACCAAAGGCAGGGTGATCTTCCGCAGGATCAGGGTCTTGCTGGCGCCCTGGATCTCGCCCATCTCCTCCAGCTCGGAGTTGATGGAGTTCAGCGCCGCGGAGACCAGCAGGTATGTATAGGCGTAATAGTGCAGCGTCAGCACGATGATGATGGCGATGCGGCCATAGGCGATGGGAGAAAGGATGCTCTCGATCGCGTCATTGGATATGCCTGCGTTCATCATCATGGATGCCACAAAGCCCGGCGCACCGCCGACACGGGGTGTCTTGAACATGGAGAGCCAGGCCTGGGACTTCACCCAGGAGGGGATCATATAGGGGATGATGACCGCCAGGGAGAAGAAGGGCTTGAAGGGCAGGTCGCTGCGGACCATGAGCCATGCCAGGCAGGAGCCCAGGGCGATGGCGCAGACAGACACGCCGAAGCCGATGGTCAGGGAGTTCAGCAGGGGCTTTACCAGCAGGTTCCAGCTCAGGTCGCTGGCCAGCAGCCGCTGCCAATAATAGAAGGTGAATTCGCCGGCAACACCGCCCGGAACAGCCCGCAGGTCACGCTGGGCAAGCCGGAAAGTGGTGGCCAGCATGTCCAACAGGGGAAGGACGATCAGATAGGCCAGCAGGATGATGGCGATCAGCACGATCACATTGTACGGATTGGTGACCACCGCCTTGATTTGGTTCTTCAACCGCCGGGATTTGGAGTAGTTTTGCTCTTGTTGCTTCATTGCGTGGAGACACCCTCTCTCTTTCCTGGATTTTTACCGAAAGCAACGCTATATGAATCAGTAATTTATGCAAACGTTTTCGGCTTTCTGGCTTTACATTAGCATTATTTAGGATGAATTGTCAAGGCTTCCATTGCATTTTTCACATTAGACACTATATATCTGTTCCTTTTTTGTTTAAAATAGATAATGTTCCTTTTGCTTCATTTTTGTTATAATGAATCCAGCGAAAGCGATTTCAGCCGCTTTTCAACGGCATTTCCTTTTGAAATCGGTGAATTTTTGGAGGATTCCCCTTTATTTCTTCACATTCTGGACATGTGGGTATCTTCGTCGGTTCCGACGGCAATGCAAACGTTACCAATCTATATGGTGAAAGGAGGTCCGCTCATGCGGCGTGTGACCATTAAGGATATTGCCCGGATGGCAGGCGTCTCTGTGACCACCGTCTCCCGGGCCCTGAATGATGCCCCGGAGATCAACCCGGAGACCCGGGAGCGGATCCTGGAGCTCTGCCGGAAGGAGGGCTACCGCACCAACCTGCTGGCCCGGAGCCTGATCTCCAGCCACACCAATGTCATCGGCGTCATCCTGTCGGACATCTCTGCGCCCTTTCATGCCGCCCTGGCCCTGCACATTGAGACCTGCGCCGCCCAGTTGGGCTATCAGGTCATGCTGTGCAGCGGACAGCCCGGTTCGGACCGCATCGATCAGCTCTTTGAATTTCTCCTCAGCCAGGGTGTGGACGGCATCCTGCTGGCCAGTGCCAGCAACAGCGCTCTTCCCCTGCTGGAGCACTACCAGTCTGCAGTGCCCACGGTCCTGATCGGTGCCGCCTTCCCCCCCATAGCATCCTCCAAACGTATCAACTCCGTCTGCACAGACAATTATGTGGGTGGCCAGATGGCTGCCCGGTATCTCCACGGTCTGGGCCACCGGAAGGTGGCCTATCTGGGTGTGCGTCAGGGCAGCGATACCCACCAGCTGCGCCACCAGGGCTTCCTGGATGCGGCAGCAGAGCTGGATATGACTGTGGATACCGTCTGGAATCCCGCCAACCACTCTACCTCCGAAAGCGGCTACCAGTTGGCCCGGAACTTCTTTTTGCAGCCCTTCTCCCATACGGCGGTGTTCGCCGCCTCGGACCTGATGGCCCTGGGCATCATGCAGGCAGCCGATGAGCTCGGCATCGCCATTCCGGATCAGCTCTCCCTTCTTGGCTTCGATAATATCGACTATGCCGCCCTGCCCAAGATCCGGCTGACCACCATCTCCCAGCGAACCGAGGCTCTGGCCGCCGCCAGCGTGCGGCTGCTGACGGAGCTGATCCGGCAGAGCGACGGAACGGAGTTTACCCAGTTCCTGCTGACGCCGGAGCTGATCCAGCGGGATACCTGCAGGAGCATTTGTGCAGAGAGTCAAGAGCATTTATAAAGCAAGCGGCCCCGGGCCGCTCACGAACGATCTGATCTGCCATTTTCTTCTTCGGCAAATATACCCGGTTGACAAAAGGGGTTGGCAGCAAGACCTCTCCGGCGTATACTTGCCTCAATTGAATCAGGATCTTCAGGGCGGGGTGCAATTCCCCACCGGTGGTAAAGCCCACGAGCCGCAAGGCATGATTCGGTGAAATTCCGAGGCCGACAGTACAGTCTGGATGAAAGAAGATCGTGTGAACGCAGGGGTCATTATACCTGCGCCCATGGTTTTGCTCTGGAATGTGTTTCATTCCGGGGCTTTTATTTTTCCATGGGCGTGGGCCTTTTTGCCGTATCGCGGTGCCTTGAACGGTCTGTTCAAGGCACTTTTTTCTTTGGAGGTGCACCATGAACGATCTGGACTATATGCGTCTGGCCCTGGAACTGGCGGAACGGGGCCGGGGCTGGACAAATCCCAATCCCATGGTAGGCGCCGTCATTGTCAAGGACGGGCGCGTCATCGGAGAGGGCTACCACCACCGCTGCGGCGGCCTCCACGCCGAGCGGGAGGCCTTCGCCGCCTGCACGGAATCCCCGGCAGGGGCCACTCTGTACGTAACATTGGAGCCTTGCTGCCACCACGGCAGGCAGCCGCCCTGCACGGAGGCCATTCTGGAGGCCGGCATTTCCCGTGTGGTGGTGGGCTCCTGGGACCCCAACCCCCTGGTGGCAGGCAAGGGGCTGTCATTTCTCCGCGCCCACGGCGTGGAGGTGGAAACCGGGGTCCTACAGGAAGCATGTGACGCCCTGAACGATGTCTTTTTCCACTATATCCGCACCAAGCGGCCCTATGTGGTGATGAAATACGCCATGACCCTGGACGGCAAGATCGCCACCCGCACCGGAGCCTCCCAGTGGATCACCGGGGAATCCGCCCGGGAAAGAGTCCATCAGGACCGCCACCGCTATGCGGCCGTTATGGCGGGTGTGGGGACCGTTCTGGCGGACGATCCCCTGCTGACCTGCCGGATGGAGGGCGGCAGAAACCCCGTCCGGGTCATTTGCGACACCCACCTGCGGACACCGCTGGACAGCCAGATCGTCCGCACCGCCCGGGAGGTCCCCACCATCCTGGCCTGCACCGACGGAGCCCGAAGGGCGCCCTATGAGGCTGCGGGCTGCCGGGTGTTCGTCCTGCCGGAGCGGGACGGCCATGTGGACCTCTCCGTGCTGATGGAACGGCTGGGCGCCGCGGAAATTGACAGTGTGCTGCTGGAGGGCGGCGGCACGTTGAACTGGGCGGCGCTGGAGAGCGGCATCGTCCAACGGGTCCAGGCCTATATTGCCCCCAAGCTGTTCGGCGGCAAGGACGCCAAATCCCCGGTGGCGGGCCTGGGCGTGGAGCTTCCTGCTCAGGCGGTGAAGCTGAAAAACACCACTGTCACCCAAATCGGAGAGGACTTTTTACTGGAAGGCGAGGTGGATACGGATGTTCACGGGAATCGTTGAGGAGATGGGCACCATCCGCTCCATCCGGCGGGGCGCCCACTCGGCGGTGCTGTCCATCGGTGCGGCATTGGTTTTGTCTGATTTGAAAATCGGCGACAGCGTGGCGGTGAACGGCGTTTGCCTGACCGCCACCGGCAAGGACAGCGGCGGCTTCACCGCCGACGTGATGCACGAGACGTTGAACCGCTCCTCCCTGGGCGCATTGGTGCCGGGGAGCCGGGTAAATCTGGAGCGGGCCATGGCGGCGGACGGCCGGTTCGGCGGCCACATCGTCTCCGGCCACATCGACGGCACCGGCACCATTACCGCCCTGCGGAAGGACGACAACGCCGTCTGGTACACCGTGCAGGCGACTCCTTCCCTGCTGCGGTACGTCGTGGAGAAGGGCTCCATCACCATCGATGGTATTAGCCTGACGGTGGCGTCTGTGGAGCCGGACCGCTTTTCCGTTTCTATCATCCCCCATACCGCTGCGGTCACCATCCTGGGCCAAAAACGGCCGGGAGATATGGTGAACCTGGAGCCGGACATCATCGGCAAATATGTGGAGAAGCTGCTGCAGCCCCGGACGGAACAGACCAGGTCCGGCGGCATCTCCCTGGAATTTCTGGCAAGCAACGGATTTTAAGGAGGAAGCAATATGGAACAGACTTACTGCACCGTGGAGGAAGCGCTGGAGGAGCTGCGGGCAGGCCGCATCATCGTCACCATCGACGACCCGGACCGGGAAAACGAGGGGGATCTGATCTGCGCCGCCCAGTTCGCCACCACGGAAAACGTGAACTTCATGGCCACCCACGCCAAGGGTCTCATCTGCACGCCTATGAGTGAGGAAGTGGCCGCCCGCCTGGGGCTGGAGCAGATGGTGAAGGTCAACACCGACAACCACTGCACCGCCTTTACCGTATCCATCGACCATGCGGACACCACCACCGGCATCTCCGCCGCGGAGCGGGGCTACACCTGCCGCAAGTGCGTGGACCCCGCCACCCGTCCCGAGGATCTGCGGCGGCCCGGCCATGTGTTCCCACTGATTGCACGGCGGGGCGGCGTGCTGGCCCGGAACGGACACACCGAGGCCACGGTGGACCTGTGCCGTCTGGCGGGCCTTCATCAGTGCGGTCTCTGCTGCGAGATCATGCGGGATGACGGCACCATGATGCGGACCACCGAGCTGCTGGAAAAGGCGCGGGAGTGGGGCCTGAAGGTCATCACCATCAAGGCGCTGCAGGACTACTGCCGCCGCCACGACAAGCATGTAGTGCGGGAGGCTTCCGCCAAAATGCCCATCCGCTTCGGGGATTTCCAGATTTACGGCTACGTCAACGACCTGACCGGCGAGCACCATGTGGCCCTGGTGAAGGGTGATATCGGCGACGGCAGGGAGGTCCTCTGCCGGGTCCACTCCGAGTGCCTGACCGGCGATGTGTTCGGCTCCCGCCGCTGCGACTGCGGCGACCAGCTGGCCGCCGCCATGCGGCAGATCGAGCGGGAGGGCCGGGGCATCCTGCTCTATATGCGGCAGGAGGGCCGTGGCATCGGCCTCATCAACAAGCTGAAGGCCTACGCCCTGCAGGAGCAGGGGCTGGACACCGTGGACGCCAATGTGCAGCTGGGCTTTGCCCCGGACCTGCGGGAGTACTGGACCGGCGCCCAGATCCTCCGGGACCTGGGGGTACGGACCATGCGGTTGCTGACCAATAACCCGGACAAGGTCTACCAGCTCTCCGACTTCGGCCTGGAGATCGTGGAGCGGGTGCCCATTCAGATGGCTGCCACGGCGGAGGACCTGTTCTATCTGCGGACCAAGCAGCAGCGGATGGGTCATCTGCTGGACTACTGATTTGAATCTACAATTAAATTTACAGGAGGAAATTACTATGAAACTGTACGAAGGCAAACTGGTATCCGAGGGCATCAAGGTGGGCATCGTCTGCGCCCGGTTCAACGAATTCATCGTCTCCAGGCTGCTGGGCGGCTGCGAGGACGTTCTGCTGCGCCACGGCGTCCAGCCGGACGATATTTCCGTGGCCTGGGTCCCCGGTGCCTTTGAGATCCCCCTCATTGCCTCCAAGATGGCCAAAAGCGGCAAGTACGACGCCGTCATTGCCCTGGGCGCCGTCATCCGGGGCTCCACCAGCCACTACGACTATGTGTGCAGCGAGGTCTCCAAGGGCGTTGCCAACGTGGCGCTGAACAGCGACATCCCCGTCATGTTCGGCGTCCTGACCACCGACACCATCGAGCAGGCCATCGAGCGGGCCGGCACCAAGGCCGGCAACAAAGGTGCGGACTGCGCCCAGGGCGCCATTGAGATGGTCAATCTGATCCGGGCGCTGGAGGCATAAAACAGGCTGTCATGCCAAAGTCTCTGCCGGTCCCACTCACTGTCTTCCGCGGATGAAATGTTCTTCATTCCAGGCAGCGCCGGAACGTGCAGAAGTGTTTTTGCCTGTAAATCCGCCTGCAGGCGGCAAAAAGGAGGGACTGCGAAAGCAGTCCCTCCTTTTCATTATGACACGTTTACACTTTTCTTCTCCGGCTGCGGTCCGCAATGGTGCCGGAAATCAGCACCAGCACCAGCATACCCAGCAGGTAGGCCGCCGCCTGAGGCCACAGGTAGCCGTTCATGGCAAACAGCAGCGGCGTGCCCAGGCCGCCGGCGCCCACCAGTCCCAGCACCGCCGCCTCCCGTAGGTTCACGTCAAAGCGGTACAAAGCAGCGGACAGCATGGGGCCTTTTGCCTGGGGCCAGACGCCGTGGCGCAGCACCGCCAGACGGCCGCAGCCCATGGTCTCCATGGCCCGGACAGCCCCCAGGTCCATAGCATCCAGAGCGCCGATGTACAGCTTGCAGCACATGGAGACCGACAGGACTGCCAGGGTCAGCAGTCCCGCAAAGGAGCCGGGTCCCGTGACCCGGATGAACAGCAGGCCCGTGACGATAGCGGGCAGGGTCCGCAGGGCCAGGAGAAGCAGCTTCCATACCCCCGCCCGCCAGGGACCGGAAATGTTCCGACTGCCCGACAGAGCAATCGGCACGGACACCACGGCGCCCATGGCCGTTCCGGCCACGGTCATGGCCAGGGTCTCCAGGCACAGGTAGGGCACGCCTTTCTTCGTAAAATTCCACAGCAGGGACCAGTCCGGGTGCAGCAGGCCGGTGAGAATGCCACTGAACACCGTCAGGCCTCCCGCCGTCACCGTGGGAGGCGAGATGGTCACGGCGCTCCAGAGCACCACCGCCGCCCCCAGGCACCACAGACCCCGGCGGGCGGTGCCGGAGATGTGGGTCTTTCCCGCCAGCAGACGCCGCAGCCAGCTGCTGAAGGTCTCCACCGCAAAGACCACACCGTACAGCAGCAGAAGAATGGTGCCCACCCGGCTCCACTCCCGCCAGGCGATCTTCTCATTTAATAAAATGCCCAGACCCCCGGCGCCCACATAGCCCAGAATGGCGGCGTGGCGCACGTTGGCCTCCAATACATACAGCACGTCCGAGAGATATCCCGGCAGCACCTGGGGCAGGCAGGCCCGCCAGAAGGCCCGCCCGCGACCGCAGCCCGCGGCGCACAGGGCCTCCATGGCCCCCAGGTCCTGGTGCTCCACCGTCTCCCAGCCCATGCGGGCCAACAGGCCCAGGGCGTACAGGGCGATGGCGAAGGCCCCGGCGAAAGAGCCGGTTCCCCACACGAAGGAGCACAGCAGTGCCAGCACCAGCACCGGAATGGCCCGCAGCAGGTGGATGAGCCCCCGAAGCGCTGCCGCCGCCCGGGGATGGCCGGAGGCCCGTCCGGAGCACAGCCCCGCCAGAGGCAGGGCCATCAGGGCTCCGGCAAAGGTCCCCAGCAGGGACATCCGCAGGGTGTCCAGCAGGGGCGGCAGCACCTTGGTCAGATACCCCAGGTCCGCCGGGAACAGCTGTCCCAGAATGCGGCCCATCTCCCCGCCCCGCTCCAGCAGGGTGGTCAGGGAAAAGCCGCAAAACCAGGCGCACAGCACCGCGACAGCCGCCGGCAGCAGGGGCCGCAGCCGTTTACTCCGCTTCATGGGCCGTTTCCCCTCCGTAAATGTCCCGCAGTACCGTCTCGGTCACGGCATCGGGCGGGCCGTCGAAGACCACCCGGCCCTGCCGGAGGCCCAGGATGCGGTCCGAATACCGCAGGGCCTGGTCCACGTTGTGGCTGTTCATCAGCACGCTGAGCCCCTGGTCACGCTGCAGCTGCCGCAGCAGAGCCAGCACCTCCTCCGCCCGCACTGGGTCCAGGGAGGCCACCGGCTCGTCCGCCAGCAGCAGCGTACCGCTCTGCATCAGGGCCCGGGCCACCGCCACCCGCTGGCGCTCTCCGCCGGAGAGACTGTCGGCCCGCTGCTGTTCTTTCCCTGCCAGGCCCACCGTGGCCAACAGCTCCCGGGCCCTCTTCCGCTTTTCCTTCGGGAAGTGCCCCAGCAGGACGGACAGCGGGTCCAGCTCCGGCAGGCAGGCGTTCAGCACGTTGGCCTCCGCCGTGGAGCAGCCCACCAGGCAGAAGTCCTGGTAGATCATGCCGATCTTCCGCTGCAGCCGCCGCTTTTTCCGGCCCCGCAGGGCCGCCATATCCGTCCCCTCCAGCAGGATCCTGCCGCTGTCGGCAGTCAGCTGGCCCGTGATGCACCGCAAAAGGGTGGATTTTCCCGCGCCGGAGGGGCCGATGACGGAGACAAATTGCCCCGCCCCCACCGAAAAGCTGACGCCCTCCAGTGCGGCCTCAGAGCCGCCCTGACCAGGGTATGTTTTTCTCAGGTCCCGGATCTCCAGCACGTCATTCACCTCTCAAAAAGTTATGTTCAGCTCAGGGACTTCAGCAGCTCCTGGGCGGCCCGCTCGCCGTCGTAGTCGCTGTCCTGAGCAAAGGCATAGCCGGTATGGGCAAAGGTCTGGATGATGGCCAGGCCCTCTTCCGTCTCGCCGATCTCGATCATGGCCTCGCCGAAGGCCTGCCGGAAGTCGTCGGTCATCACCTTGGAGGCCTTGCTGACGCTGACTGTATCATTGTAAATGCCCTCGGTGACCCCCAGGACGTTGGTCTGCTCCCATACGGAGCCGGTGCCGCCGAATTCACCGGTCCACTGGTCGGCGTACTTGTACTGCAGATGGCCGAAGCCCACGGCGATGTCCGCCTGTCCGGCAGCCAGCCGGGCCATGGAGGTGCTGTAGGAATCAGACTGGATCACATTGGGCAGGTCGCTGATGGTCTTGCCGTAGTGCTCGTTGAGCCACAGGGCGGGATAGATGTAGCCGGAGGCAGAGGAGGCACTCATGACGGTCCAGGTGGCGTCAGACAGCTCCTCCCAGGTCAGCTCCTCCCCGGCGTTGACCTTGGCGGCCAGGGCCCGGCCCTTCTCGCTGGGGCCGGCCAGGATGATGGAACGGTAATAGGTGGCCTTGTCGCCGGTGTATGCGCCGGGGGTGCCGTCGTTCCAGTCGGCGGGATTCTCGGAATCCTTGCTGTATGCGGACCGCAGGGCGCTCAGCAGCACGTCGCAGTCGTCGCTGTACAGGGTGTAGGTGCCGCCGGAGATGAAGCCCACGTCGGCGCTGCCGGCGGAGAGGGCCTCGCCCACGGCCTCATAGGAGGCGCCCACGGAGAGTTCGATATCCTTCACATCATAGCCCTTTTCCAGCAGTTTCTCCTGCAGCATACCGCACAGGGGTTCGGTGGCGGCCATGATGACCTCAGAGGCATCATAGGGGGCAAAGGCGATGTTCAGCTTCTCCACCGCCACGGGTCCATCGGTCTCCGGAGCCGGGTCGGCGGCAGGCTCCTGCTTGGCACCGCAGGCGGACAGTACGCCCGCCAGCATGGTCAGTGCCAGCAGCAGGCTCAGTTTTTTGTACATTTTTTTCATGTCTCGTTCCTCCAGTTTCCTTTTGCACAGCAAAAAGGGCGCAGAAAGCAACACACCCGAGGTGGTGTGCCCCTTCCTGCGCCCTTGTTGGGTGCATTCTCAAAACAGTATTGGACTGGAACCGGGAATTCCCGATTCCGTTGGCTATTATAGGGTACTTTTCCCGGTCTGTCAACCGGTTTCTTCTCTTCCCCCACGCTTTTCCTTATTTTGGTTCTGCGAATTACAAATATTGTAAGCCCATGCAACGTTATCGAAACATTTATTGGTTTCAATAACGTTGCATGGGTCTTATTATGTTTCACTTTGTGTTTCATATCAGCAAAATTAACCATGTAACGAAAAAAGAAAACGTTTAAACCGTCAGTTTTCCTCTTGTTACTTTGCTTAATTTTTCACTATCTTTTAAGCAGAACTGACAAAAAGCAATTCCTTTCCCTGCTCTGCCCGCCTTATACTGTTGTTTTGGCACGATAATTGCTTGTATATTTAGGCAAATAAAATGCAGAAAATGACTTCCGCAAAACACTGAAAATCAGATATGGAGGTATCTACTTATGAGTGAGAAACCCATTCTCGGCGTTCTCCTGGGCAACTCCGCCGGCGTCGGTCCGGAGCTGGTGGCCATGCTGGCCGTCAAAGACTACTACGCTGACTACTGCCGTCCCGTTATCATCGGCGACCTGCGGATGTTCGAGCACGGCCTGAAGGTCGTGGGCGGCGACGTGCCCCACTATGTGATTGACGATCTGAGCCAGTGCGACTGGTCCAAGGGCTATCCCGTGCTGGACCTGAAGGACCAGGATCCCGCCCAGGTGGTCTATGGTGAGGCCAATCAGTACTGCGGCGCCGGTGACCTGCACCAGCTGGACACCGCTATCGACCTGTGCAAGGCCGGTAAGATCGAGGGTTTCGTCTTCGGCCCCTTCCACAAGGGCGCCATGAAGATGGCGGGTATGCATGACGAGAGCGAGCACACCTACCTGGCCAACGCTTTCCAGTTGACCACGCCTTTCTGCGAGGTCAATATGATGGATGATCTGATGACCGTCCGCACCACCAGCCATGTGCCCATCAGCGAAGTCAGCAGCATCATCAATGAGACCACCCTGCGGGAGGCCATCGAGCTGGGCGAGATCACCGGCGAGAGCCTGGGCCACAAGCCCCGCATCGCCGTGGCTGCCCTGAACCCCCACTGCGGCGAGTTCGGCCTGTGCGGCCGCGAGGAAGTGGACATCATCCAGCCCACTATTGAAAAGGTGGTCAAGGAGACCGGTTGGAACGTCACCGGCCCCTACTCTGCCGACACTCTGTTCATCAGCGCTCTGAAGGGCGACTTCGACGTGGTGGTCACCATGTATCACGACCAGGGCCAGATTGCCCTGAAGCTGGTGGGCTTCCAGCGCTGCATCACCGTGGCCGGCGGCCAGCCCTATCCCATCGCCACCTGCGCCCACGGCACCGCCTTTGACAAGGTGGGCAAGGCCAGCGTGACCACCGATTCCTTTGAACGCGCCGTGCGGACCACCGCCAAGATGGCGATGGCTAAGCGTGAAAAAGCCAATGGCTGATATATTTTAACAAGAGAGAGGGAAAAACTTTGGAGAACAAGAAGAAAGGCTTCAACCTGCGGACGGTCATCCCCCTGGCCACGATCATCGTGTCCCTGGTGTTCATCGTCGTGGGTCTGAAGAACTACGGGTTCTGGAACGCCCAGCCCACCCCCGGCTTCTTCCCCATCATCATCGCCGTGGTGCTGCTGGCCTCCAGCATCGCCTGCTTCGTCCAGATCGCCCGTGACAAGAACAGCGACGAGGTCAAGTACAACCGCAACGAGCTGATGGTGATGCTGGGCGCCGCCGGCATCATCCTGTGCACCTTCCTCATCGGCCTGGTGCCCAGCTGCCTCATTTACATCTTCCTCTGGCTCAAGTTCGTGGAGCACGCCCCCTGGAAGGTCATCATCGTCATTGAGATCATCATGGCCGCCATCATCTTGGGTGTGTTCACCGCCTGGCTGCAGATCCGCTTCCCCATGGGTCTGCTGGGCGATCTGATTTTCTAAGGAGGGTCTGACATGGAAAACTTTCTGTCCCTGCTGGCCGGTTTCCAGGTAGCCCTCGCTCCTGAGAACATCGGTGCCTGCCTGCTGGGCGCTGTTCTGGGTCTGGTGGTGGGCGCCATGCCCGGCATCGGCTCCCTGGCTGGCTGCGCCCTGCTGCTGCCCCTGACCTACAAATTCAATCCCACCACTGCCATCATCATGCTGGGCGCCCTGTACTATTCCAATATGTACGGCGGCTCCTTCAGCGCCATCCTGCTGAACATCCCCGGCGACTCCCCGGCCATTACCACCGCCCTAGATGGCTACCCCATGGCCAAAAAGGGCCGTCCCGGCCAGGCTCTGATGGCGGCTAACATCGCCAGCTTCCTGGGCGGCACCATCGGCATCCTGATCCTGACCCTGACCGCTTCCGGTCTGGCCACCCTGGGTCTGAAGTTCGGCTACGCCGAGATGACCCTGATCCTGCTGATCGCCATGACCTCCATCAGCTGGCTGATCGGCGAGAACCCCATCAAGGGCATCGTCATCACCATGCTGGGCATTCTGGTGGCCTCCATCGGTATGGATACCCTGTCCGGCGCTCCCCGCTTTGAGTTCGGCAACATGTATCTGCTGGGCGGTGTGCCCTTCACTCCCTTCATTATCGGCTGTGTGGGCTTTGCCCAGGTCATCAAGCTCATCAATGAGCGCGAGGCCGACGAGAAGAAGCGGGCCAACGAGGACAGCAAGACCAAGCTGTCCATCCGCCAGTCCATGCTGACCGGTCACGATTTCAAGCGCATCCTGCCTCCCATCCTCCGTTCCGGCGTGATGGGCACCTTCGTGGGCGTGCTGCCCGGTTCCGGTGCCACCACCGGCTCCATGGTGGGCTACGCCATGCAGAAGAAGTTCAAGAGCGAGGAGCCCATGGGCACCGGCGCTATCGAGGGCATCGCCGCCTCTGAGGCCGCCAACAACGCCGCGGCCGCAGGCGCCTTCGCTCCCCTGCTGGCTCTGGGCATCCCCGGCTCCGGCACCGGCGCCGTCCTGCTGGGCGGTCTGATGATGTGGGGCTTGAATCCCGGCCCCCTGCTGTTCGACAGCAACCCTGAGTTCTGCTGGGGTCTGATCTCCTCCATGTACATGGCCAACGTGTTCACCCTGCTGGTGGCCATTCTGGTCATTCCTTTCCTGATCAAGATCCTCAGTGTGCCCGTTAAGTACATGATTCCCATCATCACCTGCGTATGCATCGTGGGCGCCTATTCCACCAGCAACTCCATGTACGGTGTGATCGTGATGTTCGTGTCCGGCATCGTGGGTTACCTGCTGGATAAGAACGGCTTCCCCACCGCTCCCATGCTGCTGGCCTTCGTGCTGGCTCCCATGCTGGAGAAAAACATGCGCAAGGCCTTCATTGCTTCCCAGGGCAGTCTGAAGATTTTTGTCGACTCCCCCCTGAAGCTGGTGCTGCTGGCCGTGTTCCTGGTGCTGGTGCTCACCCCCGTGGTCAAGAGCATCCGCCGGAAGATGAAGGCCAAGAAGGCACAGGCCTGACCCCCATTCCTCAGTTTTCCAATAAAAATGGAAATATATTTGAAAAGAAGGAGAAAAAAATCATGAAGAAACTGATGGCCCTGACTCTTGCACTGCTCATGGCCCTGTCTCTGGCTGCCTGCGGCGGCAAGAAGACCGAGCAGCCCGCCACCTCTGGCAACAACGCTTCCACCGAGACCGCTGCTTTCGTTCCCAGCAAGAACATCACCTGGATCTGCACCTCTTCCGCCGGCGGCGGCTCCGACATCTTCTCCCGTAAGATCGCCGACATCATGAAGAACGACAATCTGGTCAACGGCCAGACCATCGTTGTCTCCAACGAGACCGACGGCTCCGGCGAGGTTGGCCGCAACAAGGTGGCTACCATGAAGGCTGGCGACGCCGACTACACCCTGCTGACCTTCAACTCCGGCGACCTGATGCCCATGGTCAAGAACACCAAGAACCGTTCCTCCAACTTCCGCATCCTGGCCATCATGGCTGTGGACAAGCAGCTGCTGTTCTCCTGCCCCGGCTCCGAGGCCAAGACGGACTATGCCAAGGCCGGCGGCGACCAGAACGACTTCGCTGCTGCCATTGAGGCTGCCAAGAACGGCACCTTCGTGGTCATCGGCGGTTCCAAGGGCGACGATATCACCACCTATGGCAAGCTGCTGGCCGAGGTCGGTCTGACCGAGCAGCAGATGGGCTACATCACCTACGACTCCACCTCCGACGCCATCACCGCTGCTCTGGGCGGCAACGTGGACTTCGTCATCTCCAAGCCCGCCGCCGCTTCCCAGTATGTGGAGTCCGGCGACCTGAACGCCGTCCTGGCTCTGGCCAACGAGCGCTATGCCGGCAACCTGGCCGACGCCCCCACCCTGTCTGAGATCGGCAGCTACAACAATGTGGAAGTTCCCGTGTGGCGTGGCGTTGCCGCTCCCGCCGCCATGAGCGATGCCGCTGTGGCCTTCTGGTCTGAGGCTCTGGGCAAGGTGTCCGCTTCCGATGCTTGGCACACCGAGTACCTGCAGAAGAACCAGCTGCTGGACGAGTACAAGGATACCGTCGCCGCCACCGAGTATGTCACCGCCTATGAGGCTGACTACATGGCTGCCAACGGTTTGAGCTAAGACTTGAGCTGAGTTACAATTTGTAGTATGATTGAGGCGGGTCGCTTTTGCAGGCCCGCCTCAATTATACTTATGACAGCTGCAGGAGGGAGAGCGCCATGGTCAACGTCATCGTATTCGTACCGTCGCCCAGCCAGCTGAGCTATGTGGAAGGCCTGGTCCGGGACATGCAGACGGATGAGGTCCATATCGACGTGGTCCACCGTTTCGGCAGTCCGGAGATCCTGAATCATCTGGACAGCTACGACGTGGTCCTGGCCCGGGGCATCACCTACCGCATGGTCTGCGCCCAGTACCCCGGCAAGCATGTCATCCACCTGGCCTTTGACGGCACCGATATTCTGGAAGCGCTCCTGCACTGCCGGGAGGACTTCCATCCGAAGAAGATCGGCCTCTGTCTCAAGCGGGATGAATTGAAGCCCGTTCTGGCGGCTCTGTGCGAGTTCACCCATGCGGACATCCGCCTCTACGAAGTGGTGGATGAGCAGAGTGCCTACGATGCCGTGGACGCTTGCCAGCGGGACAGAGTAGACGCCGTGGTCAGCGGCGGTACCGTCAGCGATATCTGCCAGAAGCGGGGCATGCCCTGCACCTACATCAATATCCGCCCGGCCACCCTGGAACGGGCAATGCAGGAGGTCCTGAACACCGCCCGTACCATCAACACTGAGCGCACCAAGACAAACATCATCCGCATGATCCTGGACAACAGTGATGACGCGGTGCTGGCCGTGGACGAGACTGGCCGCGTTCTGGAGGCCAACGGTCAGGCCTACCAGCTGTATCAGCTGGCCTTCCTTCACAACTGGCAGGGACTTCCCGTCCGGGATATCAATCCCCAGTTGTCCTTTATCGGCAGCCGGGAGGCACCTTGCCGGGACGGTGAGGAAACCATTATCAATCTGGGTGGCCAGAAGTACTACGTCAAATACAAGCTGATCTCCGGTGAGGCCTCCGGTATCGGCACGCTGATCACCACCAGTTCCGCCAGCAAGATCCTGCAGGAGGAGCGCCAGCTTCGGAAGAGCCTGGTGCGAAAGAGCTCCTCCGTCAAGTACACCTTCCGGGATATCATTGCGGTGAATCCGGAGATGCAGAAAAAGGTGGAGATCGCCAAGAAATTCAGCCAGGCCCACTCCAACGTGCTGATCACCGGCGAGACCGGCACCGGCAAGGAACTGTTTGCCCACAGCATCCACGCTGCCAGCGGCCGCATGAATCAGCCCTTTGTGGCCATCAACTGCGCCACGCTGCCGGAAAACCTGCTGGAAAGCGAGCTGTTCGGCTATGAACCCGGCTCCTTCTCCGGTGCGTCCCGGGAGGGAAAGGCAGGCCTTTTTGAACTAGCCCATCACGGCACCATTTTTCTGGACGAGATCGGCGAGATCCCTGTGGCACTGCAGGCCAAGCTGCTGCGGGTCCTGCAGGAGAAGGAGATCCGCCGGATCGGCAGCGCCGCCACGATCCCCATTGACGTGCGGGTCATCGCCGCCACCAACGTGAACATTCAGGAGCAGATCGCCCAGGGCCGCTTCCGCAGCGACCTGCTGTACCGGCTGAACGCTCTAGAGATCTATATTCCCCCGCTGCGGGAGCGTCCGGACGACGTGATCCCCCTGATGGAGGGCCAGCTGCGGATTCTGGCCGCTGAGCAGGGCAAAAAGGTGCCGAAGCTGTCCGCCGAGGCGCAGGATATTCTGCGCCTCTATGCCTGGCCTGGCAATGTGCGGGAGCTGCGCAACATTTGCGAACGGCTGGTGGTGTTAAACGACTCTTCGGATGTGGATGTGGAAACACTGAACGAGCTGCATGTGTTTTCCGGCAGCGCCCAGCCCTCTCCCGCACTGCAGCACAAGCCTGCAGCAACCCTTGTGCCTCCTCCGGCAAAAAAGAAAAAAGATCTGGCCCGGGAGCTGGGTGTCAGCCGCACGACGCTGTGGCGAATGAGCAAGCGTCAGGAAGCTGTCGCCCAGAAGAAGGACCAGGATTGATCCGTCGGCTTCTTTGAGCCGTATAGGGAGGACCTCTATGATACAAACCGTGCTGACACTGGCTTTGAGCACCACTGTCGGATATCTCCTTTACCGGAAACACGTCCCCGCCGGCATGCTGATCGGTGCGGTCATCGCCTCGGCAGTGCTGACTGCCGTATTCCACGCAGACAGCATCCCCAACGCGGCCAAAAACATGGCCCAGGTAATTGCGGGCACCTTCATCGGATGCTCCGCCAGGCGGGAGGATTTCCGCCAGCTGCGGACCTTCTGGAAGCCGGTACTGATGATCACCTGCTCCCTGCTGGTAGTGAATCTGGCCATCGGTTTCCTGCTGTGTCTGGTCGGATATTCTGATCTGCTGACCTGCCTGGTCTGCGCCATACCCGGCGGCATTGCGGAGACCACGCTGATCGCCTCGGATTTCGGCGCCGACCCCTCCAAGGTCTTGCTGGTTCATTTCTGCCGTCTGATCGTAGGACTGATGGTTTTCCCCCTGGTGGTAGAGCGCTTTACACCTCCCATGCCGGAAACAGCCTCGACGGAACAGGACCCCGCCGGCGAAAGGCCGGACCCACGGCGCAATGCGCTCCGCCTGCTGGCGGCCCTGGCTATCGCCGCTTTGTGTGCCTGGGGCGGCAGTCTGCTGCATATTCCGGCAGCTCCTGTGCTCTGTTCCCTCCTGAGCACATTTCTGCTGAACATCAGTGGTTTTCCCATTCGTTTTCCCCACTGGCTGCGCCGTGTGGCCCAGGTCCTCTCCGGCGCATATATCGGCTGCCTGCTGGACCCCTCCCGCTTCGGCAGTATCCTGACCGTCCTGTGGGCCATTCTCATCACCACCGTCGTGCTGCTGGCCAACGCGGCTGTATTTGGCAAGTGGATGGAGCGGCTGTTCGGCGTCCCCCTGCGGGAAGGGATGCTGATGCTGACTCCCGCCGGCGCATCGGACATGGCGCTGATCTCCGCCGATATCGGCGTCAGCAGCCCCCGGCTCATCCTGGTGCAGATCTACCGGCTGATCATCGCCACGGCCATTTTTCCCCAGATCTGTCTGCTGATCAGTGGCCTGTTTTCCTGAATACACAGCACGCTCCGGGCTTTCCCCCGGAGCGTGCTGTCATAAATGGGCAGGCGTGCTCTGGAATTTGATACATCTTTAACAATAGCACAAAAACCGACTCATTTTTCGTCATATATGACAGTTGAAAACTGCTCCAACAGAAATTATACTGAATTTAACAAGGTATATTTCCGGGCGAAAATGTTTCGCTTTTCTTTTTACATCAGTTTCGTGCACGTTCACGGCATGATGCGCGTGCTGTGCATGTACAAGTGTCCGGACTTCAAACCAAGTTAACGAAGGGAGGAAACGAGTCATGACAACTATTGAGACCATTGCCGAAAAGGCCGGTGTATCCCGAGGAACCGTGGACCGGGTCCTCCACAACCGGGGACAGGTTAAACCGGAGACGGCGGAAAAGGTCCGGGCCGTCATGGAGGAGATGAACTTCCAGCCCAACGCCCTGGGCCGGGCCTTCTATTTTGCCCGGAAAAAGAACAAGATCGGCGTTCTGGTCTCCTTCCGTGAGCCGGATTTTCAGGTGCAGGTCATGCAGGGCATCAGCAGCGGCATTGCCTATGCCAAGCAGCACGGGTTGGAGACCGTGACGGAGTTTGCCCCGCCGGGTGATCCTGACGCCTATCTGGCAGCTCTGGACCGGCTGCTGGACAGTGGCGTGCAGGGACTGGTGCTGCGCGGCATTGCGTCGGAGGCAGTCAATGGCCGTCTTCGGGCGCTCTCGGAGGAACATCTCCCCATTATCACATATAACCAAGACATCGAAAGTGATTTGCGGGACTGCTTTGTAGGCCAGGATTCCTATAAAAGCGGTGCCTGCGCCGCCTTTTTGATGCAACAGATCTCACCGAAACAGGGCTGTACCCTGATCGTGGGCGTTGACCCGCTCCACAACTCCAGCGAGGAGCGCATCCGGGGCTTCACCGGTCATTTTCAAAACGCGTCCAGCGGGGAGATGGATGTGTCCCATGTGATCTACGGCAGAGGTGACCACGATATCGTTTACCGGCTGACGCGGGAAAAGCTGACGGAGCATCCGGAACTGACGGGAATTTTCGTCAGCGGTGCAGGCCTGAGCGGCGCCGCCCAGGCGGTGGATGACGCCGGACTCTCCGGAATAGTCAAAGTTGTGGGCTTCGACGTTACCGACTCCAACATGGCCTTTATGAAAAAGGGCACCGTACAGTTCCTCATCGACCAGGGGCCGTACTTGCAGGGCTACCACTCCATTCAGCTTCTGACAGATGCCCTGTTTCAGGACCGTCCCGTAGAGACCTCGTATTACGACACAGGCATCCAGATCAAGAACTTGTATAACTGCTGATACTTTCCGGGCAAAAGCTGCCCGTTCAGTTGAACAATAGTTTAATTTTGGCCGCCGTTTCAGAGAGACAGCGGCCATACAGGAGGAAAGAGATATGGAGACCATTACCAACCTCATCAAAGACACCCCCATTCCCCGCATGGTCAAGGTCCGCCAGAACTTTGACAAAACCTGCATCCCCGAGAGCGACATCCCCGGCGTCATCATCCGGGAGCTGGACCGCCCCGAGATCGGCGGCAAGATCCAGCCCGGCCAGAAAATCGCCATCACCTGCGGCAGCCGCGGCATCAACCACAACGCCCTGATGGCCCGGACCATCGTGGACTTCGTCAAGTCCAAGGGCGCCGAGCCCTACATCGTGGCCGCCATGGGCAGCCACGGCGGTGCCACCGCCGAGGGCCAGACCCAGATCCTGAAGGACTACGGCATCACCGAGGAGGCCATGGGCTGCCCCGTCAAGAGCTCCATGGAGACCGTCCAGATCGGCATCTCCGGCGTCCGCCACCAGCCGGTGTTCATTGACAAGAACGCCTCCGAGGCGGACGGCATCATCCTCTTCAACCGCATCAAGCCCCACACCTCCTTCCGGGGCCCCTACGAGAGCGGCCTGATGAAGATGATGGCCATCGGCCTGGGTAAGCAGAAGGGCGCCGAGAGCATCCACCACCAGAGCCCCGCCATCATGCACGAGCTGGTGGAGGAGTATGGCCGGACCATTCTGGAGAACGCTCCCGTTCTGGGCGGCATCGCCATCATTGAGAACGCCTACGACGACACCTACCTCATCAAGGGCCTGAGCCCCGAGGAGATCATCACCGATGAGCCCAAGCTGAAGGAGATCTCCTACAAGACCATCGCCCACCTGCTGTTTGACAAGTGCGACGTGCTGGTGGTGGACAAGATCGGCAAAAACATCTCCGGCGACGGTATGGACCCCAACGTGTCCGGCCGCTTTGTGCTGCCTCAGTACTGCACCGGCGGTATTCAGGCGGAAAAGTGTGTCGTCTTGGACATCACCGATGAGACCCACGGCAACGCCCAGGGCATCGGCCTGGCGGAGGTCACTACCCGACGTCTGGTGAACCGCATGAAGCTGGAGATGACCTATCCCACCGGCGTCACCAACACCTTCCTGCACCTGATGAAGATCCCCATGATCATGGACAATGACCGGGAGGCCCTGCAGCTGGCCCTCATGTGCTGCCCCGAGGCCGAGGATCACGACAACATGAAGATGATCCGTATTCCCAACACCGCCCACATCGGCGTCATTGAGATCTCCGAGGGGATGCTGCCCCTGGTGCAGAACAACCCCAACTTCGAGATCCTCACCGAGCCCTACGACCTGCCCTTCGACGAGAACGGCAATCTGTTCTGAGAACATCCGGGATCCTGTCATCTATTTCCCCCGGTGTTTGAATAATTCAGCGGTCCAGCAATTTCTGGTTCTGCGTAAAAGAGAAAGGAAAAAGAAATTATGGTATCTCCCGCACTGCTTATTTTGCATTTGGTGATCGCGATCGCCATCATCCTGGTGTGCATCATCGTCCTGAAGCTCAACGCCTCCATCGGCATGGTCATCGCCTGCCTGTACATGGGTATCATGGGCGGCCTGGGCGTGATGGACACGGTGTCCACCATCTCCTCCGGCTTCGGCAACATGATGACCGGCATCGGCCTGCCCATCGGCTTCGGCGTCATTCTGGGCCAGCTGCTCAATGACAGCGGCGCCGCCAGCGTCATCGCCGACAAGATCGTCTCCGCCTTCCCCGAGAAGCGGGCCATGTGGGCCATCTCCCTGGCCGGCTTCGTGCTGTCCATCCCCGTGTTCTTCGACGTCACCTTCGTCATCCTGATCCCCATCGGCATCACCATCGCCGCCAAGATCAGCAAGAAGATGTGCTACGTCACCGGCTGCCTGACCATCGGTGCCACCACCGCTCACTGCGTGGTACCTCCCACCCCCAACCCCCTGGCTGCCGCTGACATCTTCGGCTTCGATCTGGGCATCATGATGGGCGTCGGCCTGGTGGTGGGCCTCATCACCGTGCTGGTCAGCGACTTTGTGTTCATCAAGATCCACGACAAGGGCATCTGGAACGAGGAGAAGGACGTGAACCACAGCTCCAACGTGGTCACCGAGCTGCTGGAGTCCGCCAAGCGCGACGCTGACTCCAACCGTCCCCGTCCCTCCTTCGCCATGAGCCTGCTGCCCATCATCATCCCCATCGTCTGCATCCTGGCCGGCACCGTGGGCAACGCCCTGTTCGACGAGTCCCCCGTGATCTGCAAGTTCCTGGGCGAGAAGGTCATCGCCATGCTGCTGGGCACCCTGGGCGCTTACCTGGTTAGCCTGAAGTATATCGGCCGCGAGAACTTTGAGAAGTCCGCCGGCGAGGCCCTGAAGAGCGCCGGCGTGGTGCTGCTGATCACTGGTGCTGGCGGCAGCTTCTCCTCCGTCATCGCCGCCACCGGCATCGGCAACTCCATCGTCTCCCTGCTGAGCACCGGCGCCAGCTCCGTAGTGCCCGCCATGTTCCTGTGCTATCTGATCGGCATGATCTTCCGCGTGGCCCAGGGCTCCGGCACCGTGGCCGGCATGACCTCCATGACCATCATGGCCACCGTGGCGCCCGCCATCGGCTGCCATCCCGTGTGGCTGGCTCTGGCCTGCCTGTCCGGCGGCAACTCCATCGGCCACGTCAACGACTCCGGCTTCTGGGTCGCCACCAACATGTCCGGCCTGACGGTCACCGGCGGCCTGAAGACCTACACCCTGGGCTCCTTCATCTCCTCCGTGTGCATCTTCGTGCTGGCCCTGATCGGTGCCCTGGTCATCCCCCTGTAAGAGAACTGCTGATATAAATCGGTCTGCGGACCCTGAAAAGGAGTAATCAGCCATGCGCAATGCAATGATCATCGACGCGAAAGACAATGTGGCTGTCGCCATTGAGCCCATCGCCAAGGGCGACAATGCCGTCTATGTCTGCGAGGGCAGAGAAGTCAGCCTGCCCGCCCTGGAGGACATCACCATCTACCACAAGCTGGCCACCCGGGACATCGCCAAGGGCGAGCCTGTGGTGAAGTACGGCGAGCATATCGGCGTCGCCTCCAGCGACATCAAGGCCGGTGAGCACGTCCACGTCCACAACGTGGAGGGTCACCGGGAAGACCTGGAAGCGAAAGAGTAAGGAGGAAACGAGCAATGACTTTTTACGGTTATAAGCGTCCCGACGGCCGCGTGGGCGTTCGGAACTATGTGCTGATCCTGCCCGCCAGCGTCTGCGCCTCCGATACCACCCGCATCATCGCCCAGCAGGTGATGGGCTCCGTCACCTTCAACAACCAGCAGGGCTGCTCCCAGGTGGCCTCCGACCAGCAGCTGACCATGGACGTGATGGCGGGCTACGCCGCCAACCCCAACGTCTACGGCACCGTGGTGGTATCCCTGGGCTGCGAGAACTGCCAGATGGACCTGGTGGTGAAGGCCATCCAGGAGCGGACCAACAAGCCCCTGAAGCAGGTCATCATCCAGGAGGCCGGCGGCACCCTGAAGGCCGTGGACATGGCCGTCCGCTACGCCAAGGAGATGGTGGCGGAGGCCTCCCTGCTCCAGAAGGAGGAGTTCCCCCTCTCCGAGCTCATCGTGGGCACCGAGTGCGGCGGCTCCGACCCCACCAGCGGCCTGGCCGCCAACCCTGTCATCGGCGAGATGAGCGACCGCATCGTGGCCGCCGGCGGCACCTCCATCCTGTCTGAGACCACGGAGTTCATCGGCGCCGAGCACATTCTGGCCCGCCGCGCCGCCACCCCCGAGGTCCATGACCGCATCTTTGAGATCGTCCACCGCTACGAGGCCGCTCTGCGGCTGGTGGGCGAGGAGGTCCGGGAGGGCAATCCCTCTCCGGGCAACAAGGCCGGCGGCATCACCACCCTGGAGGAGAAGTCCCTGGGCTGCATCCACAAGGGCGGTCACAGCCCCGTCAACGCCGTGTACGACTACGCCAAGCAGGTGGAGGCCAAGCAGGGCCTGGTCATTATGGACACCCCGGGCAACGACCCCTCCTCCGTGGCGGCCATGGTGGCCGGCGGTGCCCAGGTGGTGGTTTTCTCCAGCGGCCGGGGCACCCCCACCGGCAACCCCATCGCCCCCGTCATCAAGATCACCGGCAACAAGCTGACCTTCGCCAAGATGGAGGATAACATCGACCTGGATGCCTCCCCCCTCATCTACGGCACCAAGACCCTGGAGGAGCTGGGCGGCGACCTGCTGAACATGGTGGTGGAGACCGCCTGCGGCAAGCAGACCAAGGCCGAATCCCTGGGCTTCACCGAAATGGCCATCGCCCGGGTGTGCAACTACGTCTAACGGGTACGAATCTATCTAAAGAGGTGCTCTGAATATGAAAAAGAAATACGTTGTCATGGACGGCAATACCGCCGCCGCCCATGTGGCCTATGCCTTCACTGAAGTCGCGGCCATCTATCCCATCACCCCCTCCTCCCCCATGGCGGAGAAGGTGGACGAGTGGTCCGCCAAGGGCCGGAAGAACCTATTCGGCTCCACCGTGGACGTCATCCAGATGCAGTCCGAGGCCGGCGCCGCCGGTACCTGCCACGGTTCCCTGCAGGCCGGCGCCCTGACCACCACCTTTACCTCCTCCCAGGGCCTGATGCTGATGATCCCCGCCATGTACGCCATGGGCGGCCAGTTCCTGCCCAGCGTCATGCACATCGCCTCCCGTGTGGTGACCAGCAACCATCACTCCATCTTCGGTGACCACACCGACTTCATGACCTGCCGCATGACCGGCTACGCCATGCTGATGTCCTCCTGCCCCCAGGAGGCCATGGACCTGGGCGCCGTCGCCCACCTGTCCGCCATCAGCGGCAAGTACGCCTTCATGCACTGCTTCGACGGCTTCCGCACCTCTCACGAGATGCAGCGCATCGAGGCCCTGGACTATGAGGACCTGCGTCCCCTGATCGACCAGAAGGCCCTCAGCGAGTTCCGCCGCCAGTCCCTGAACCCCGAGCATCCCACCAACCGGGGCAACAACGTCAACCCCGACGTGTACTTCCAGTGCAAGGAGGGCGCCAACGAGAAGGCCAACAGCCTGCCCGACACCGTCCAGCACTACATGGACGAGATCAACAAGCTCACCGGCCGGGACTACAAGCTGTTCAACTACTACGGTGCTCCCGACGCGGAGGAGGTCATCGTGGTGATGTGCTCCGCCTCTGAGACCGTGAAGGAGACCGTGGATTACCTGAATGCCCAGGGCCGCAAGGTGGGCATGGTGCAGATCCACCTGTACCGTCCTTTCTCCGTGAAGCACTTTGCTGCCGCCATCCCCGCCACCTGCAAGCGCATCGCCGTGCTGGACCGGAACAAGGAGACCGGCTCCGTGGGCGAGCCTGTGTACCTGGATGTGGTCACCGCCCTGAATCAGGCGGGCCGCGGCGACATCCGGGTGGTGGGCGGCCGTTACGGCCTCAGCTCCAAGGACACCACCCCCGGCCAGATCATCGCTGTCTATGACAACCTGAAGCAGGCCGAGCCCAAGAACAACTTCACCATCGGCATCATCGACGACGTGACCCACACCTCCCTGGAGTACAAGGACGTGGAGTTCAACCGTCCCGGCGAGGTCTCCTGCAAGATCTGGGGCCTGGGCGGCGACGGCACCGTGGGCGCCAACAAGAACGCCATCTCCACCATCGGCCTGGTGGCCGACAAGTATGCCCAGGCGTACTTCTCCTATGACTCCATGAAGTCCGGCGGCCTGACTCAGAGCCACCTGCGCTTCGGCGACCAGCCCATCCGTTCCACCTATCTGGTGTCCTCCGCGGACTTCGTGGCGGTCCACGCCCCCACCTATGTCAAGAAGTACGACACCACCGAGGACCTGAAGGAGGGCGGCACCTTCCTGCTGAACTGCCCCTGGTCTGTGGAGGAGCTGGAGGAGCGTCTGCCCGGCAAGATGAAGCGTGATCTGGCCCGCAAGCACGCCAACTTCTACATCATCGACGCCGCCAAGCACGCGGTGGCCGTGGGCCTGGGTGCCAACCGCACCAACAGCATCCTGCAGGCCGCCTTCTTCGCTCTGACCAAGGTCATTCCTCTGGATATGGCCGTGGAGGATATGAAGAAGAATAACTACAATTCTTACTTCAAGAAGTATGGTCAGCCCATCGTTGACAAGAACAACGCCGCCGTGGACGCCGGTATCAGCGCCGCCGTCAAGGTGGACATCCCCGCCAGCTGGGCGGACGCTGCCGATACCCCCGTGGCCGAGCCCGTGGGCGCTTCCCAGTTCGTGAAGGACATCGTCATTCCCATGGACCGTCAGCAGGGCGACAAGCTGCCCATCTCCGTGTTCAAAAAGCACGGCGTGCTGGACGGTACCTGGGAGAACGGCACCTCCGCCTTCTCCAAGCGCGGTGTCGCCGCCAAGGTTCCTCAGTGGAACGCCGAGAGCTGCATCCAGTGCAACCGCTGCGCCATGTGCTGCCCCCATGCCGCCATCCGTCCCGTGCTGCTGACCGAGGAGGAAAAGGCGAATGTACCCGCTTCCTTCACCACTGTGCCCGCCAAGGGCCTGGGCAAGGACGCCCCCGCTTATTCCTTCCGGATGCAGATTTCTCCCTACGACTGCCTGGGCTGCGGCGTGTGCCTGACCGCCTGCCCCGCCAACAGCAGCGAGAAGATGGCCGACGCGCTGGTCATGACCCCCTTCGAGGAGATGAAGCCCGAGCAGGAGAACTTCGACCTGGTCGCCATGGACGACAAGTACCTGAAGAAGGACGTCATCAACAGCAAGACCGTGAAGAACATGCAGTTCGCCAAGCCCTACTTCCAGTTCTCCGCCGCCTGCGCCGGCTGCGCCGAGACCACCTACATCAAGCTGCTGAGCCAGATGGTGGGCGACCGGATGTACGCGGGCAACGCTGCCGGCTGCTCCTCCGCCATCTCCGGCGGTGCGCCCATCCTGCCCTACTGCAAGGACAGCTGCGGCCGCGGCCCCGCCTGGGAGCACTCCCTGTTCGAGGACAACGCCGAGTTCGCCTACGGCTTCTTCCACGCCCAGGACGCCATCCGCAAGGAGCTGCTGATCCGTCTGGAGAGCATCAAGGCATCCGGCATCGCCGTCCTGGCCATTGACGATTACCAGGCCAACTGGAACGACGGCGGGAAGTCCCGCGCCGTGTCCGACGCGCTGATCGCCGCCCTGGAGGCCGCTGAGCAGACCGAGGATGTGGCCTACGTTCTGGAAAACAAGGAATACCTGGCCAAGAAGTCCGTGTGGGCCATCGGCGGCGACGGCTGGGCCTACGACATCGGTTTCGGCGGCATCGACCACGTGATGGCCCAGAACCGGAACGTGAACCTGCTGGTCCTGGACACCGAGGTGTACTCCAACACCGGCGGTCAGTCCTCCAAGTCCACTCCCACCGCCGCTACGGCCAAGTTCGCCGCCGGCGGCAAACAGGTGGCCAAGAAGGACCTGGGCGCCATCCTGATGAGCTACGGCTATGTGTATGTTGCCCAGGTGGCCATGGGCTGGGATCAGGCCCAGACGCTGAAGGCGCTGCGGGAGGCCGAGGAGTACGACGGTCCCGCCATCGTCATCTGCTACTGTCCCTGCCTGGAGCAGCACATCAAGGCTGGCATGAGCAACTCTCAGAACGAGATGAAGAAGGCTGTGGAGTGCGGCTACTGGCACTGCTACCGCTATGATCCCCGTCTGGCGGAGCAGGGCAAGAATCCCTTCCAGCTGGATTCTCCCGAGCCTGACACCAGTAAGCTGATGGACTTCCTGATGGGCGAGAACCGCTTTGCCTCCCTGAAGAACAACTTCCCCGAGAAGGCCGACGCTCTCTATCAGAAGGAGATTGCCGACGTCAAGGCCCGCTACAACAAGTACAAGAAGATGGCCGAGTAAGCCTGATCTGCTTCCGAAGACCTGAGCAGTTGATAAACACTTTCAGCAAAAAGAGGTTGGGACATATCCCAACCTCTTTTTTGTATAAAAACCACCGGCTGTGTGCCGGTGGTTTTCAAAATCTCAACTTCCGTCTCTCAGCCCAGATGCCAGATATCCCGGTTATACTCCGCAATGGTACGGTCGGAGGAGAAGAAGCCCGCCTGGGCGATGTTGATGAGGCACTTCCGGCTCCAGCCCTCGGGGTCGTGGGCGTAGTCCATCATGGCCTGGGTCTTGCGGACCAGATAGGCGTTGAAGTCCGGCAGGGTCTGGAACCAGTCCTTGCCGCTGAGCTCCCGGTGCAGACGCCGCAGCTGCTCCTCCCGGCCGGCGGCCAGCATCTCGTCGCTGACCAGGAAGTCCACAGCCCGGCGGATATTGGGATCTCCCTCATACCACTCATGGGCGTTGTAGTCTCCCACCTGATAGCGGTGGATGACCTGGTTGGAGGTCCGGCCGAAGACATAGATGTTCTCCTGGCCCACCCGCTGGGCGATCTCCACGTTGGCACCGTCCATGGTGCCCAGGGTCACGGCGCCGTTGAGCATGAACTTCATGTTGCCGGTGCCACTGGCCTCCTTGCTGGCCAGGCTGATCTGCTCGGACAGGTCGCAGGCGGGGATCATCTTCTCCGCGGCGGCCACGTTGTAGTTCTCCACAAAGACCACCTGCAGATAGCGGGACACCTTGGGGTCCGCCGCGATGACCTTGGAGAGGGTCAGCAGGGCATGGATGATGTCCTTGGCAATGGTGTAGGCCGGGGCGGCCTTGGCGCCGAAGATGCAGACCAGAGGCACGGCGGGCTTGTGGCCGGCCTTGATCTGGAAATACTGGTGGATCAGGAACAGCAGATTCAGCTGCTGGCGCTTATACTCGTGGAGCCGCTTGGACTGGATGGTGAACATGGCGTCGGGATTCACCCAGACCCCCTGCTTCTCATACAGCCACTGGGCCAGCTGCTTTTTGTTGAAGGCCTTGATGGCGGCGAAGCTCTCCAGAGCCTCCCGGTCCTCCGTCAGGGCCATCAGCTTCTCCAGCTCTCCGGCGTCCTTCTTGAAGCCCGGGCCAATGCGCTGCTCGATCTCCCGGCTCAGCTTGGGGTTGCACTGCAGCAGCCAGCGGCGGAAGGTGATGCCGTTGGTCTTGTTGTTGAACTTCTCCGGATACAGCCGGTAGAAATTGGCCAGCTCACTGTTTTTCAGGATCTCCGTGTGCAGCGCCGCCACGCCGTTGGTGGAGTGGGTGAAGTGGATGTCCATGTGGGCCATGTGGACCCGGTTCTCCCCGTCCAGAATGGCGGTGCTGGTGTCCTCCGTCCGGGTGCGGGCCAGGGCGTCCAGCTGGCGGATGATGGGCACCAGCTGGGGCACCACCTTTTCCAGGTAGCCCAGGGGCCACTTCTCCAGCGCCTCCGCCAGAATGGTGTGGTTGGTGTAGGCGCAGGTTTTGGTGACGATCTCCACCGCCTCCTCAAAGGCGATGCCATGCTCGCCCAGCAGGCGGATCAGCTCGGGGATCACCATGCTGGGGTGGGTGTCGTTGATCTGGATGGCGGCGTAGTCCGCCAAGTTGTGGTAATCGCAGCCCCGGGCGGCGCACTCCTCCAGAATCAGCTGGGCGCCGGCGCTGACCATGAGATACTGCTGATAGATCCGCAGCAGACGGCCCGCGTCATCGGAGTCGTCCGGGTACAGGAACAGGGTCAGGTTCTCCGGGATATCGGCTTTGTCGAAGGAGATGCCCTCCCCCAGGATGCCCTCGTTCACCGTATCCAGGTCGAAGAGGTTCAGCTGGTTGGTGCGGCCCTGGTAGCCGGTGACGGCGATGCGGTACAGCCGGGCCTGGACCGTGGTCCCCGCCAGCTGAACGGGATACACGGTCTCCGTCCGCTGGGCCCAGCAGTCATCCGTCAGCCAGAAGTCCGGGCTCTCGCTCTGCACGCCGTCCTTGAGGTTCTGGTGGAACAGGCCGCAGTGATACCGCAGGCCGATGCCGTCACCGGGCAGGTCCAGTGTGGCCAGAGAATCCAGGAAACAGGCCGCCAGACGGCCCAGACCGCCGTTGCCCAGGCTGGGCTCCGGCTCCAGTTCCTCCATGGCCGCCAGGGACTTGCCGGCCTCCGCCAGACAGGCCCGGGTCTCCTCGTAAATGCCCAGATTGATGAGATTGTTGGAAAGCAGCTTGCCGATCAGAAACTCGGCCGAAATATAGTACAGCTTCCTGCCAGACACCGGCCGGGACTGCTCCGCGGCCCGCCGCTGCACCATCTGCAGCAGGGCGCGGTACACCTCTCGGTCCGTGGCCTCCCGCAGTTCTTTTCCGCACAGAGCCCGCAGCTCCGCGCCGATGGATTCATACATTGCCCGCATCTCCTTTCATGGGAACCTTCGGGTTCGTTTCACTTGCTATATTATTTCTTCCGTGGTATCATTTCTTATGAAATTACGGTATATTCTGATACGATCCGATCATTTTCGTGGAAATGCGAGGGATTTTGCCATGGCCCCGACCCCAACCGACAGCTTTCTGGAAACCAAGCAGCACGGCAGCGTGCTGTTCCCCTTCAATATCTATCCCTGCACCATCCCCCAGGATTTCCCCTCCGTGGCCCTGCACTGGCAGAAGAGCATGGAGCTGATCTACGTGAAGAAGGGGCGGGGGCAGGTGCAGGCAGGTATGACAACCATGGAGGCCGCCGCGGGGGACCTGTTCATCCTGCCACCGGGGACCCTCCATGCTCTCAGCGGCCTTCCCGGAGAGCGCATGGAATACGAAAATATCATTTTCGACGTGGACTTTCTGGGCTCCGGGGCGGCGGATATCTGCGCCCGGCAGTACCTGGTGCCCCTGGCGGCAGGACGGCTGGCCCTGCCGCTATCCCTGCATCCGGGGCAGTCGGAGTACGACGCCGTGGCCGCCTGCCTCGCCGACGCGGAGTCCCTCTGCGGGGACAAGGGCCCCGGCTATGAGCTGGGAGTCAAGGCAGCTACTCTGCGGCTGCTCTTCCTATTATTGCGCATGAATCCCGAACCTATCCCTCCCGACTCCCCCGGCACCCAGCGGCTGAAACGGGTGCTGCACCGCATCGAGACGGAATACGCCCAGCCGTTAACGGTGGCCCGGATGGCGGAGGGCTGCGGCTGCAGCACCAGCCATTTTATGCGCTGGTTCCGGCAGATGACCGGCAGCAGCTTCACGGCCTACCTGAACGGACGGCGGCTGGCAGCGGCGGCGGAGCATCTGCGCCAGAGCGGTGACAGCATCCTGTACATCGCCGGAGAAGTGGGCTTTGAAAACCTCTCCAACTTCAACCGCCAGTTCAAGGCCCGGTACGGCGTCACGCCCCGGGAATACCGCCAGGGCGGAGCAAAAGGATAGGAGCGCAGGCACTTGCCGTATACATTTATATATAAAACGTCCTCCTGCCAAAGCGGCAAGAGGACGTTTTATTTGTAATGTTGTCACACGGCTACGATCTTCCAGGCACACCACACCAGCAGCAGCGCCATGATGGTGTTGATGACCCTGGCATACTTCTTGTACAGGGGGAACAGCAGGGTTCCCAAGGTGGCCCAGATCAGATTGCCCGTTCCGGCGCAGGCCGCCATGATGACGGCGAAGGCCAGGATGTGACCCACATGGAAGCCGTAGGGCAGGATATAGCCGGAGTAGAAGGCGATGCCCAGCATCATGATCTTGATGTTCAGAAACTGCAGCAGGAAGCCGTTGACATAGGTCAGGGGCTTGGAGGCATCGGCGGTGCCGTCTCCCGTCTTGCGGGTGAAAGTCTTCCACGCCAGATACAGCACATAGGCGGCGCCCACATATTTGGCCACGGGGACGATCTGGGGGACCAGTTCACCCAGCACGGCGCAGCCGAAGCCGCAGATCAGCATGACGGTCAGCAGGCCCGTCCAGATGCCGAAGATCAGGGGACGGCACTTGCGGAAACCAAAGGTGCTGGTGCTGCTGAGCAGCAGGATATTATTGGGTCCCGGCGTAAAGGTGGTGGCGCAGGCGGACAGCGCCAACTCCCAAAAAACAGCTGCGGTCATGGGGCATCTCCTCTTTCTCTACATTTAATCCTGTACCCCGGCCTTGCACAGCTCCACGAACTGCTTGGCGACCCGGGCGCTGCGGCCGCCCATGCGGATGGCGAAGGCCTCGCTGCGGACGTTCAGCTCCCGCTCGTCCATATCCAGGCCGTACTGCTTGGCAAGCTGGCCCACGATGTACAGGTAGCGGTCCCGGTCGGGGCTGGCAAAGGTGATGGTCAGGCCAAAGCGGGCCGACAGGCTCATGAGCTCCTGACGGGTGTCGCTCTCATGGATGTCGTCCCCGGCCCGGTCCGTCAGGGTCTCCTTGATCAAATGACGGCGGTTGCTGGTGGCGTACACGGCGATGTTCTGGGCCCGGCCGCCCACGCTGCCCTCCAGAATGGCCTTCAGGGCAGCGAAGTTATCGTCGTTGGACGTAAAGCTCAGATCATCGATGAACAGGATGAACTTCAGCGGATTGGCCGCCAAAGTGTCCATCAGGTCGGGGATCTGGTACAGCTGGTTCTTCTTGACCTCCACCAGCCGCAGGCCCTGGTCCGCGAACCTGTTGGCGATGGCCTTGATGGCGCTGGACTTGCCGGTGCCGGCGTCGCCATACAGCAGCACGTTGTTGGCAGGCTTGCCGTCCAGCAGCGCCTGGGTGTTGGCGATCACCTTCTGCCGCTCCTGCTCGTAGCCGGGCAGCTCCTCCAGCTGCTGGGGGTCCGGGTGCTTTACCGGCACCAGCGCTCCGTTCTCCACGGTGAACATATGGTAACGGGCAAAGACGCCGTAGCCCTTGGAGCCCACCTCCCGGAGCCGGGCAGCATAGTCTCCCGCAATATCCCGGTCAGAGACATTCCAGCTCTCGTGATACACGTCGGGGTCCTGATACTCGGCGCCATGGATGAAATCCTCCAGCGTCAGCTGCGCCAGCTTGTTGAGAAACTGGAGCTCATGCTCCATATGCGCCCGCAAAATAGGGCTGAAGGTCTCCGGATCGTGCTGGCGGACGCAGACGTTCTCGTTCTCCATGACGATCTCATACAGGTAGTCCGTCCAGTTGTCGCAGCCCCTGCCGAACAGCACGGACTCGAACTCGGCGCAGGCCTCCACAAAGTCATCCTCGGTGCCGCTGCAGCGGACTTCCAGCATGCGGCGCAGCGCCTGCACGGCGGGATCGTCCAGCAGGCCCCGGAAGATGACCAGACTGATCAGCCTGCGGCGAATGGTATTCAGGCTTTTCATTACTTCAGAACAGCTCCTTCATCGGCGCTGGTGACCATGCGGGCGTAGCGGCTGAGCCATCCGGTGGTGATGTTGGGCTCCGGCTGGACATAAGCGGCCTTCCGGGCAGCCAGCTCCTCATCGGAAACCAGCAGGGTAATGGAGGCATTGGGGATGTCGATAGCGATCTGGTCGCCCTCGCACACCAGGCCGATGGGGCCGCCGGAGGCAGCCTCGGGGCTGACGTGACCGATGGAAGCGCCGCGGCTGGCGCCGGAGAAGCGGCCGTCGGTGATGAGGGCCACGGTCTTGTCCAGGCCCATGCCTGCCAGGGCAGAGGTGGGATTCAGCATCTCCCGCATGCCGGGGCCGCCCTTGGGACCCTCGTAGCGGATGACCACCACGTCGCCGGGAACGATTTTGCCCGCATAGATGGCGGCAATGGCCTCCTCCTCGCTGTTGAACACCCGGGCAGGGCCGGTGTGGGCCTGCATCTCCGGGGCCACGGCGCTGCGCTTGACCACGCAGCCGTTGGGGGCCAGGTTGCCCCACAGGATCTGGAGGCCGCCGGTGGTGCTGTACGGATCCTCAATGGGCCGGATGGCATTGTGGTTGAGGTTTTTGGCACCCTTGATGTTCTCGCCCACGGTCTTTCCGGTGACGGTCATGCAGTCCAGGTCCAGCAGGTTCTGCTTGGCCAGCTCCGCCTGGACGGCGGGGATGCCGCCTGCGGCGTACAGGTCCGGCATATGGGTGGGACCGGCAGGAGCCAGATGGCACAGGTTGGGGGTCTTTGCGGAAATTTCATTGAACAGGGCCAGGTCCACAGGCACGCCCGCCTCATGGGCGATGGCCAGCAGGTGCAGCACCGTGTTGGTGGAACAGCCCAGGGCCATGTCGCAGGTCAGGGCGTTGCGGATGCTGCGCTCGTTGATGATATCCCGGGCGCAGATGTTGCGGCGGACCATCTCCATGATGGCGGCGCCGGCCTGACGGCCCAGCTGAAGACGCTTGCTGTAAGGGGCGGGGATGGTGCCGTTGCCGGGCAGGCCGATGCCGATAGCCTCGCACAGACAGTTCATGCTGTTGGCGGTGTACATGCCGGAGCAGCTGCCGCAGGAGGGGCAGCAGTTCTGGGTGCACTCCTCCAGCTTTTCCTCGCTGATCATGCCTGCCTTGTAGGAGCCCACGGCCTCGAACATCTTGGAGAGGCTCACCTCCTGGCCGTCATAGGCGCCTGCCAGCATGGGGCCGCCGGAGCAGACCACGGCGGGCACGTTCATACGGACGGCGGCCATGACCATGCCGGGGACGATCTTGTCACAGTTGGGCACCAGCACCATGCCGTCGAACTGGTGGGCCAGGAACATGGTCTCCACGCTGTCGCAGATCAGCTCCCGGCTGGCCAGGGAGTACTTCATACCCACATGGCCCATAGCGATGCCGTCGCACACGCCGATGGCGGGCACCATGAAGGGGGTGCCGCCGGCAGCCTCGATGCCGCTCTTCACGGCGGCGGTCAGCTTGTCCAGGTTCATGTGGCCGGGAACGATGTCGCTGTGGGCGCTGACCACAGCGATCAGAGGCTTTTCCAGGTCCTCGGGCGTGTAGCCCAGGGCGTAAAACAGGCTGCGGTTGGGCGCCCGCTCGGCACCCTTTGTCACATTGTCACTGCGCATGGCGTTCTCCTCTTTCGGATTCACTGGCAGGCCGGAGGCCTTCCGGCCCCGGCCTGCACCGCGGATTTTGTATTATTTCTTCAGCCAGCTCATCATGGCGCGGAGCTGAGCGCCCACCTTCTCGATGGGATGCTCGGCGGCCATGCGGCGCTGGGCCAGGAAATGGGTCTTGCGGCCGCCGTTGGGGTTCATTTCAGTGAGGAACTCGGAGGCGAAGGTGCCGTCCTGAATCTCCCGCAGGATGTTCTTCATCTCCTTGCGGGTCTCCTCGGTGATGATGCGCTTGCCGGTGCGGTAGTCGCCGTACTCAGCGGTGTTGGAGATGGAGTAGCGCATCTTGGCCAGGCCGCCCTGGTTGATCAGGTCAACGATCAGCTTCATCTCATGGCAGGTCTCGAAGTAAGCCATCTCGGGCTCGTAACCGGCCTCCACCAGGGTCTCGAAGCCGGCGACGATCAGCTCGCAGACGCCGCCGCACAGGACGGCCTGCTCACCGAACAGATCGGTCTCGGTCTCCTCCTTGAAGGTGGTCTCCAGGATACCGGCACGGCCGGCGCCGATGGCGGAGGCATAGGCCAGAGCCACGTCCTTGGCCTTGCCGGTGTAGTTCTGCTCCACGCAGATCAGGCTGGGCACACCCTTGCCCTCCAGGTACTGGCTGCGGACGGTGTGGCCGGGGCCCTTGGGGGCGATCATGATGACGTCCACGTTGGCGGGAGGCACGATGGTCTTGAAGTGGATGTTGAAGCCGTGGGCAAAGGCCAGGGTCTTACCCTCGGTCATGTAGGGAGCCACTTGCTTGTTGTAGATGTCGGCGCACAGCTCGTCGGGCACCAGCATCATGACCACGTCACCGGCCTTGGCGGCCTCTTCAACCTCCATCACGCGGAAGTTGGGGCAGGTCTCGGCGAACTTGGCAGCCTTCTCCCAGTGAGCGGAGCCCTTCCGCAGGCCCACCACCACGTTGACGCCGGACTCGGCCAGGTTTTCGGAATGGGCGTGGCCCTGGGAGCCGAAGCCGATGACGGCGACGGTCTTGCCGTCCAGCATACCCATATTGCAGTCAGAATCGTAATATTTTTTCACAGCCATGATCATTTTCCCCTTTTTCTTGTTGATGTTTTTTATTTGTGTATTTGTTTTGGGGTCTGTGCTGATGGTTCCGGCCGGACTGGTCACGGCAGGAAATCAAAAACGCCTTTGCCTCTTGCAAACCAAGAGGCAAAGGCGTCGAAAAATCCTTCGCGGTACCACTCTTGTTAACGATGCGTCACCGCATCGTCATCTCAGCAGGCTCCAACAAGCCCTGCACGGTAACGGGTGCGTCCGGCTCTACCTAAGGAATCCTCCTTCAGCAGGCTACTCCGGGATGATTTCATCCTCTCCGACGTTTGTTGCCTTGCACCGACCGGCAATTCTCTGAAAACGGAGCGAAGCGGATTACTTGTTCCCTTCATCATATTTCTTGAGGGTGATTTTGCCATAGAAGTTTGCAAATGTCAAGTATAGTTTTTCTGATGTCTGACATCAGTGGTCAGATACGACAGCGGATCTGGGCGCCCATTTCCCGGCAGCCCACCAGGGTGCAGCCCTGGCGCATGATGTCGCCGCAGCGGATCCCGGCCTTCAGGGTCTCGTCCACGGCGGCCTCGATGGCGTCGGCTTCCGCCGCCATGTCGAAGCTGTACCGCAGCATCATGGCCGCCGCCAGGATGGTGCCGATGGGGTTGGCCTTGTCCTGGCCCGCGATGTCCGGGGCGGAGCCATGGATGGGCTCGTACAGGCCCCGGGTGCCCTCGCCCATGCTGGAGGAGGGGATCATGCCGATGGAGCCGGTAATTTGGCTGGCCTCGTCGGAGAGGATGTCACCGAACAGGTTCTCCGTGACGATGACATCGAACTGGCTGGGGTCCCGGACGATCTGCATGGCGGCGTTGTCCACATACATGTGCAGCAGCTCCACATCCGGGTACTCCTTCGCCACCTCCGTGACGGTCTTGCGCCATAGCCGGGAAGTGTCCAGCACGTTGGCCTTATCGATGGAGGTCACCCGCTTGCGGCGCTTCTGAGCCATCTGGAAGGCCACGTGGGCCACCCGGCGAATTTCATGCTCAGTGTAGGACATGATGTCGGTGGCCTTCTGCTCGCCGCCAGACTCCCCCGTGCGGTGCTCGCCGAAGTACACGCCGCCGATGAGCTCCCGGACCACCACGAAGTCGATGCCCCTGGCGGCGATATCCGCCCGCAGGGGGCAGGCGTCGGACAACTCGGAAAACATGCGGGCAGGGCGGACGTTGGTGTAGAGCCCCATGGCGCCCCGGAGCTTCAGCAGCCCCCGCTCCAGGCGGTTTGCGGAGGGCTGGTCATCCCATTTAGGGCCGCCCACGGCGCCCAGCAGCACGCTGTCAGCGTTCAGGCAGGTCTCCAGGCTGGAATCCGGCAGGGGTACGCCGAAGGCGTCAATGGCGTTGCCGCCCATGGGGGCGTCCACGTAGGTGAAGGTGTGGCCAAATCTGGCGGCCACGGCATCCAGCACGCCCATGGCCTCGTTCACGATCTCAGGGCCGATGCCGTCCCCCTTGATGATGGCGATGGTCTTGTTCATTTCGCCGCCTCCCTGGCCTTCAGGGAAGCCATCAGGCCGCCCTTGGCGATCATATCCTTGATGAAGGGCGGGAAGGGCTCCGCCTGATAGGTCTCGTTCTTGGTGACGTTGGTGATGGTACCGGTGTCGAAGTCCACCGCCACCTCGTCCCCGTTGTCGATGCCCTCGCTGGCGGCGGGGCACTCCAGGATGGCCAGGCCGATGTTGATGGCGTTGCGGTAGAAGATGCGGGCAAAGCTCTTGGCAATGACACAGGAGATTCCGCTGGCCTTGATGGCAATGGGGGCGTGCTCCCGGGAGGAGCCGCAGCCGAAGTTGGCTCCGGCCACCATGATGTCGCCCTCCTTCACCTTGTTGACGAAGTCCGCGTCGATATCCACCATGCAGTGGGAGGCCAGCTCCTTGGCGTCCTGGGTGGCCAGATACCGGGCGGGGATGATCACGTCGGTGTCCACGTGATCGCCGTATTTATGTACAGATCCGTGTGCGTTCATTAGCATATTCCTCCATTTCGCCGCATTTCGCGGCGAATATTGAAATTATTTTTGTCAGGACAGAAGGTGAATTGCCGCAAAGCGGCAAGAGAAGCCGCCCTGGGGCGTGTGCCTGACAAAAATACTTTGACTCAGCCTCGGCCCAAAGGAATGGGCCTCGGCAGACCCGGCGGTATGATGCCGGGCCAGCCGCCTTGGGCGGCGTTCACCAGTGGCCGATGTCACTGGTGGGGGGAATCTACTGCGCAGCCGTTAGCAGCTTTGCTGCTTTACGGATGCGGCGTGCCCCTTGCGGGCAAAGGGGGAGCCTGCTCCCCCTTTAAATTTCATCGGGGTGTGCAATGTGTCCGGCGATGCCGGAAGCTGCGGCCACGGCAGGGGAAGCCAGATAGACCTCACTGTCTACATGGCCCATGCGGCCCACGAAGTTGCGGTTGGTGCTGGAGACGCAGCGCTCTCCAGCGGCCAGGATGCCCATGTAGCCGCCCAGGCAGGGGCCGCAGGTGGGGGTGGAGACGATGCAGCCCGCATCCAGGAAGATGTCGGTGTAGCCCCGGTGGATGCACTCCCGATAGACGCTCTGGGTGGCGGGGATGATGATGCCACGGACACCGGGAGCCAGGTGACGGCCCTTCAGGATCTCAGCGGCGGCGGCCATGTCGGGCAGCTGACCGTTGGTGCAGGAGCCGATGACGATCTGGTCGATGGCGATGTCCTTGCCCTCCCGGGCACTGTGGGCGTTCTCCGGCAGGTGGGGCCAGGCCACGGTGCACTCCACCTGGCTCAGGTCGATCTCGATGGTGCGCTCATATTCGGCGTCCTCGTCTGCCTCGAAGGCAGTCCAGGGGCGGTTCACGCGGCCCTCCACGTAGGCCCGGGTCACGTCGTCCACCGGGAAGATGCCGTTCTTGCCGCCGGCCTCAATGGCCATGTTGGAGATGGTCAGCCGGTCGTAGATGGTCAGGTTGGCGACGCCGGGGCCGGTGAATTCCAGGGACTGGTACCGGGCGCCGTCCACGCCGATCATGCCGATCAGGGTCAGGATCACGTCCTTGCCGGAGACGTAGGGCTTCATCTTTCCGGTGAGGTAAACCTTGATGGCGGAGGGGACTTTGAACCAGGTCTCACCGGCGCCCATGGCGGCACCCAGGTCCGTGGAGCCTACGCCTGTGGAGAAGGCGCCCAGGGCGCCGTAGGTGCAGGTGTGGGAATCGGCGCCGATGACGGTCTCGCCGGGGGCCACCAGGCCCAGCTCCGGCAGCAGGGCGTGTTCAATGCCCATGGCGCCCACATCGTAGAAATTGTCGATGTCGAAGCGGCGGGCGAAGGTGCGGCACTGCTTGCACTGGGTGGCGGACTTGATGTCCTTGTTGGGGGCGAAGTGGTCCATCACCATGGCGATGCGGCTCTTGTCAAAGACCTTGTCAAAGCCCGCCGCCTCAAATTCGTTGATGGCCACCGGGGTGGTGATGTCGTTGCCCAGCACCAGGTCCAGCTTGGCCTGGATCAGCTGTCCGGCCCGCACGCTGTCGAGACCCGCGTGCTTGGCCAGGATCTTTTGTGTCATTGTCATTCCCATAATCGTTGTCTCCTTTAAGCGGTGGCTTCCATCATCTTGTTGATGCCGTTGACATAGGCCCGGATGGAGGATTCGATGATATCGGTGGAGAGGCCGGTACCGGTATAGACCTGGCCGTCGGGGGCGGCCACCTTCACCACGGCCTCGCCGATGGCGTCCTCACCGTCGGTGACGGCGTTGAGGCTGAAGCTCTCCAGCTTGATGTCCATATCCAGCATCCGGTTGATGGCCTTGAAGGAGGCGTCCAGAGGACCGGAGCCGATGGCGACCTCCTCCAGCACGTCATTATCCCGCTGGAGCTTGATGCAGGAGGTGTTGGGCACGCCGTCGCCGGCATTGACCACATGGCTCAGCAGGCGGCAGGAGCCGATGGCGGTATTGCGGCGGTGGAGCACCAGGGCCTCGATGTCGGAGCCAGTGATGTTCTTTTTCTTGTCCGCCAGGACCTTGAACCGGGTAAACACACTCTCCAGTTCTTCGTCGGTAAGCTCGTAGCCCATGGAGATAAGCTTCTCCCGCAGAGCGTGCTTGCCGGAGTGCTTGCCCAGGACCATGGTGTTCTGGGGGATGCCCACATCCACGGAGTTCATGATCTCGTAAGTTTGGGCATTGGCGATAACGCCGTGCTGATGGATGCCGGACTCATGGGCGAAGGCGTTGGCACCCACGATGGCCTTGCTGGGCGGGATGGGCACGCCGGTGATGTTGCTGAGGAGCTTGCTGGAGCGGTAGATCTGCCTGGTATTGATGCCGGTCTCCGCGTCGTAGAAATCCCGGCGGGTGTGGATAGCCATGACCAGCTCTTCCAGGCTGGCGTTGCCCGCCCGCTCGCCGATGCCGTTGACGGTGCACTCGATCTGGGTGGCACCGGCCTTCACGCAGGCCAGGGAGTTGGCGACGGCCATACCCAGGTCGTTGTGGCAGTGGACGGAGATGTCCACGTTCTCGACGCCGGTGACGTTCTGCCGCAGGTAGGTGATGAGCTCCGCCATCTCCTGGGGCGTGGAGTAGCCCACGGTGTCGGGCACGTTCAGGGTGGTGGCGCCGGCAGCCACGGCGTTGGAGTAGCACTGCGCCAGGAACGCCCACTCGGAGCGGGAGGCATCCTCAGCGGAGAACTCGATGTCCTGGCAGAAGCTCTTGGCGTAGGCCACCATCTCGCTGATGCGCTGGAGGACCTGCTCCCGGCTCATCTGCAGCTTGTACTCCATGTGGATGTCGCTGGTAGCCAGGAACACATGGATGCGGGGGTGCTTTGCCGTCTTCACCGCGTCCCAGGCGGCGTCGATGTCGCCCTTGGTACAGCGGGCCAGGGATGCCACGGTGCAGTTGGTCACGGCACCGGCGATGGCCTGAACACTCTTGTGGTCCATGGGAGAGGCGATGGCGAAGCCGGCCTCGATAATGTCCACGCCCAGCTTTTCCAGCTGCCTTGCCATTTCGATCTTCTCAGAGATATTCATGCTGCAGCCCGGGGACTGCTCGCCGTCTCTCAGGGTGGTGTCAAAAATCTTGATGCGCTTCATAGCTTGGTTCCTCCTGCTTTTCAGATCTGTCCGGAAAAACAAAAACAGCTTTCGTCTCTTCGGTTGAAGAGACGAAAGCTGTAAAACTTCCGCGGTACCACTCTCATTGGCATAAAAAATGCCCGCTTCCGGCATCAGCGCAACGCCTGCTGCGCGAATCCCGCCTCTTTGGTAACGGTGAGGAAACCCGTTTTCGCCTAAACGTCTCCGTCTCAGCGAAACTACTCAGGGGCCAGTGACATCTCTCCACTCTGCATTGCCTCGCAGCGGCCGGCAACTCTCTGAAGCGTCTGTGGCAAGACTTTTTCCCCGTCATTGTATTTCCGGTGATTTGTGTTGGGCTTATGATAGCCGACTTTTCACCGTTTTGTCAAGCGGCAAATTCATCTTTTCAAAAAACAACAAAGGTGTATTTTTATTCGCGATCTTTTTTATTCTTTCTGCTGATGATGGACACCTCCGGTCCCGTATGGTGGATATCGTTCCGGATACCCAGCCACTCATAGAAGCGGCGCATGAACCGGAAGGTAAAGCCACCGGGCAGCATGGCATTGACGAACAGGGCTGCCAGAACGCCGATACCGGTGTCCAGGATGCGGTTCAGAGCGTAGGAGATGTAGGTCTCCACCGGCGTGTTGAACAGGATGATACACAGCACCACACCGCCGGGCTGGATGCCACCCACCCAGATGCACTGGCAGGCCAGGATCAGCAGCACCACACCGATAAATGTCAGGGGGATCAGGAACCAGCGATTGCTGCCGTCCGGAAACAGCATCGCGTAAATGGCGAACAGCCCCATACCGATAAAGCCCCCCACCAGTGTGCCGAAAAAACGGTTGCCGCCGTGGAGCTTGCTCATCTCATAGTCGCTGCCCATGCCGAAGATGGCGCCGATACAGGCAAAGGCGGGGCTGCGGTCCAGGAAATAGTAGACCAGCGCGCATAGGGTGGCGGCAATGGCGGTCTTGATATTCCGCATACCGATGGTAGGCAGATGGTGCTTGGGCTGGGTGCTGGAGTCCATGACAGACATCTCCGTTCTCTGTTAAAATTCCGTTAAAAAGTATACCAGTTTCTGGCGGACATGAAAAGAGGGCTGCGCCATTTTTTTGCAAAAAGAACCGGTTTTTTGCAGAAATTTGCGAAATACCGCCACTCTGTTTCAAAGGCACATCCAGAGAAAGGCCCCCGCCTGGAGGAGAACCGCCGACAGGACCGTCCACCGGTCCATGCAAGGCAGCAGCAGGCCGCCCAGGGCCGCTCCGGCGATAAAGCAGCCGATCACCGCGAAATAGCAGCGGGCGGTCTCCATGGCGGCCGGGTCTTTTTTCCGGGTCCCCCGGTAAAAGGCCTCCGTGCCGCTGCGGAGGTTGCCGGTGCACATGGTGGAGGCGAAGGCGTGGCCCCGGACCTTGCGGAAGGCCTGCACCTGCATGGCGCAGACGAAGGACACCAGCACATTGGCGGCCCCATCTCCCGCACCAAGGGGGATGCAGGCGACAGCCGCCAGCGCCGCCATCTCCACCGCCAGCACTGCCTGCCGCCAGTGGAGAAGCCGGGTGACGGGGGTCCGCTCCTTCAGAGCCTCCGTCACCAGGACGCCTGCCGCAAAGGCGGCCACAGGCACCAGATAGTGCCCGGCACCCCTCCAATTGCCCTCCGCCGCCCGGATGGCCAGCAGCACCATGTTGCCGGTCTGGGCATTGGCAAACACGCCGCCCCGGCAGAGATAAGTATAGGCGTCCAACAGGCCCCCAGCCAGGGCCAGCAGCGCGGCCACCGCCAGGGATTCCGACCTCTGTATCGTGGTTTCTGTTTTCATAGCTGTTCACTCCATGAAAAGGCCGGCGCCTGCAAGCGCCGGTCTTTCCGAAAAATCAGTATTCCATTTCTCCGGCATAGACCAGCTTGGCGTCGCCGGTGAGAGTCACCCGCTCGTCGGTGTAGTTGACGATCAGATCGCCGCCCTTGGCCCGGACGGTGACGTCCCGGCCCTTTTCGCACAGGCCGTTGGCCACAGCCGCTACCACTGCCGCGCAGGCGCCGGTGCCGCAGGCCATGGTCTCGCCGCTGCCCCGCTCCCAGACACGCATCTTGATGGTGCTGGGGTTCACCACCCGGATAAACTCCGTGTTGACCCGCTCGGGGAAGTAGGGGGCGTGCTCGAACCGGGGGCCGATGAAATCGATATCCACCGCATCCACCCGGGGGCAGAACACCACGCAGTGGGGGTTGCCCATGTCCACGCAGGTGATGTTGTAGGGCCGGCCGCCGATGCGGACGGGATAGTCCACCACCGTCTGTTCGGGGATGGCGAACTTCAAAGCCGCCGTGTCCAGGGTGGCATAGCCCATGTCCACGCAGGCGGAGGTCACCTTGCCGCCGGTGGTGTAGAGCTTCACGGTCTTGACGCCCTTGCCGGTCTCAATGGTCACTTCGTCCTTGTTGACGATGCCGTTGTCATACAGGTACTTGCCCATGCACCGCAGGGCGTTGCCCGCCATCATACCCTCGCTGCCGTCGGCGTTGAACATGCGCATCTTCGCGTCGGCCTTCCAGGAGTGCTCCATGAGCACGATGCCGTCTGCGCCCACGCCGTAATGGCGGTCGCAGAAGGTGACGCACAGGGACTCAGGGCAGGTGATCTCCCCGTTCCAGTTCTCCAGGAAGATATAGTCGTTGCCGCAGGTCTGCATCTTGGCAAATTTCAGCTTCTGGCGCTCAGTCCGCAGGTGGCAGATATCCACCAGTTCCGTGTTGTGCTGGTTATACCGGGAGGCCAAAATGTCCGTCAGGGCATTGGCGGTGTCCAGGGAGGTCAGGCAGGGGATACCCAGCTGGACGCAGCGGTGGTTCAGGTGGATGAAATCCTTGATATAGCTGGGCTCCGTGGAGCCGGTGAGGATGACGTAGTCGATCTTGCCTTCCTCCAGCAACTGGAAGACCCGGTTGTCCTGGCCCAGCTTGCCCACGATCTCCACATCGGTGCCCAGCTGGGAGATCTCATGGGCAGTGCCGTCGGTGGCATAGAGCTTGAAGCCCATCTCATCCAGCTTTCGGGCGATGTTGACGATCTCCGGCTGGTCCCGGCGGTTGACGGAGATCAGCACGCCGGCGTGCTCGGACTTCTCCACCTTGTAGCCGGCGGAGACCAGGCCCTTGAACAGGGCCTCCTGCATGTTCTTGCCCAGGCCCAGCACCTCGCCGGTGGACTTCATCTCGGGGGACAGGGCGGCGTTGGCGTCGGTGATCTTCTCGAAGGAGAAGACGGGGACCTTCACCGCCACATAGGGCGGCTGCTGGTACAGGCCGGTGCCGTAGCCCAGGGAGGCCAGGGGCTGGCCCACCATGACCCGGGAAGCCAGGTCCACCATGGGCACGCCGGTGACCTTGGAGATATAGGGCACGGTACGGGAGGCACGGGGGTTCACCTCAATGACGTACAGCTCACCCTGGTAAATCAAATACTGGATGTTGATGAGGCCCTTGGTGCCCAGGCTCAGAGCCAGCTTTTCAGAGCACTCGATGATGACCTCCAGCATCTTGTCGCTGATGGAGAAGGGCGGGTACACGGCAATGGAGTCGCCGGAGTGGACGCCGGTGCGCTCGATGTGCTGCATGACGCCGGGGATCAACACGTCCTTGCCGTCGGAGATGACATCCACTTCCAGCTCCTTGCCCATGAGGTACTGGTCCACCAGGACAGGGTTCTCGATCTTGCCGGAGAGGATGACCTCCATGTAGGTCCGGACATCCTCGTCGTTATGGGCGATGACCATGTTCTGGCCGCCGATGACGTAGGAGGGACGCAGCAGCACAGGATAGCCCAGCTCATGGGCGGCGTCCAGGGCGCCCTGCATACCGGTGATGCCCATGCCCCGGGGGCGCTTGATGTGGAAGCGCTCCAGCAGTTCGTCGAACCGCTCCCGGTCCTCGGCCATGTCGATGGACTCGGCGGAGGTTCCCAGGATGGGGATGCCGTGGCTGTCCAGGAACTGGGTCAGCTTGATGGCCGTCTGGCCGCCAAAGGCTACCACCACACCCACGGGCTTTTCCACCTGGATGATGTGCATGACATCCTCGGGGAACAGGGGCTCGAAGTACAGGCGGTCGGCGGTGTCGTAGTCGGTGGAGACCGTCTCCGGGTTGTTGTTGACGATGACCACCTCATAGCCCAGTTCCTTCAGTGTCCACACACAATGGACAGAGGAGTAGTCGAACTCAATGCCCTGGCCGATGCGGATGGGGCCGGAGCCCAGGACCATGATGACAGGCTTGCCGCTGCGGGGGAAGGTGCGGGATTCGCAGAATTTGTCAAAGGAAGAGTAGAAATAGGGAGTCTCGGCGTCGAACTCAGCGCCGCAGGTATCCACCATCTTGTAGACGGCGGTCTTGCTGTCACAGGGCAGGCTGTCCGCCCCGGAGAGACGAAGCAGCGTGGCATCGGGATAGCCCATCTTCTTGCCGGTCTCGTAGTGGTCGGCGGTCAGGCCGTCCTTCTCCAGAGCCAGCTCGAAGTCGGCCATCTTCTTCAGCTTGGCCAGGAACCAGCGGTCGATTTTGGTAATGCTGTGGATCTCCCCGATGGAGATGCCGGATTTCAGGGCCTCGAACACGGTGAACAGGCGGCGGTCATCCACCCGGCGCAGCCGCTCCCAGATGGGGGCAGTATCCTCCGGGTCCCGCTTGCGGTTCAGGCTGTCCTGGCCGATCTCCGCGCCCCGGACGGCCTTCATCAGGGCCATTTCAAAGTTGGGGGCGATGGACATGACCTCGCCGGTGGCCTTCATCTTGGTGCCCAGGGTGCGGCTGGCGTCGGCAAACTTGTCGAAGGGCCACTTGGGCATCTTCACCACGATGTAGTCCAGGGTGGGTTCGAAGCAGGCGCAGGTCTTGCCGGTGATGTCGTTCTTGATCTCGTCCAGGGTATAGCCCAGGGCGATCTTGGTGGTGATCTTGGCGATGGGATAGCCGGTGGCCTTGGAGGCCAGGGCGGAGGAGCGGGACACACGGGGGTTGACCTCAATGACGGCATACTCAAAGCTGTCAGGATTCAGGGCCAACTGCACATTGCAGCCGCCCACGATGCCGAGGTGGGCAATGATGTCCAGAGAGGCCTTGCGGAGCATCTGGAATTCCTTGTCCGCCAGGGTCTGGGTGGGGGCCACCACGATGGAGTCGCCGGTGTGGACGCCCACGGGGTCCAGGTTCTCCATGGAGCAGACGGCGATGACGTTGCCCACGCCGTCCCGCATGGTCTCGAACTCGATTTCCTTCCAGCCGAAGATGGCCTTCTCCACCAGCACCTGGGTGATGGGGGAGGCGTCCAGGCCGGTCTGGGCGATGATGCGCAGTTCCGCAGCGTTTTGCGCCGCGCCGCCGCCGGCGCCGCCCAGGGTGAAGGCGGGGCGGACGATGACGGGATAGCCGATGCGGTCGGCCACCGCCAGGGCGTCCTCCACGGTCTCGGCAATGTCGGAGGCGATGACCGGCTGGCCGATCTCCGCCATGGCTTCCTTAAAGAGCTCCCGGTCCTCGGCACGGGAGATGACCTTGGCGTCGGTACCCAGCAGGCGGACGCCCTGCTCCTGGAGGAAGCCCTCCTTGTCCAGCTGCATGGCCAGGGTCAGGCCGGTCTGGCCGCCCAGTCCCGCCAGGATGGAGTCGGGTTTTTCCTTGATAATGATGCGCTTGATGGTCTCGGTGGTCAGGGGCTCCAGGTAAATCTCATCCGCCATGGCCTGGTCGGTCATGATGGTGGCGGGGTTGGAGTTGCACAGCACCACATTGACCCCGGCCTCTTTCAGAATGCGGCAGGCCTGGGCGCCGGCGTAGTCGAACTCAGCGGCCTGACCAATGACAATGGGGCCGGAGCCGATGACCAGGACTTTCTTAATGGAAGTATCCAAAGGCATTACAGCTCGCCTCCTTTCATCAGGTCCACAAAGCGGTCAAACAGGAAGGACGTATCTTTCGGTCCGGTGCAGGCTTCCGGGTGGAACTGCACGGTAAAAGCTTTCAGGTCGGGGTAGTCGATGCCCTCGCAGGTGCCGTCGTTGGCGTTGGCGAAGGAGAGCTTTCCGGCCTTGATGCTGTCGGAGTCCACGGCGTAGCCGTGGTTCTGGCTGGTGATGAATGTGCGGACGCCGTTCACGTCCCGGACGGGCTGGTTGACGCCGCGGTGTCCGTATTTCAGCTTGTAGGTCTTTCCCCCGGCGGCCAGGGCCGTCAGCTGGTGGCCCAGGCAGATGCCGAACATGGGGACCTTGCCCAGCAGCTTTTTGATCTGCTCAATCTGGTAGACATTCTCCTCCGGGTCGCCGGGGCCGTTGGACAGCATCACGCCGTCGGGATGCGCCGCCAGGATATCCTCAGCAGAGGTGGTGGCAGGCAGGACGGTGACGGTGCAGCCCCGCTTCTGCAGTTCCCGGACGATGTTCCGCTTGGCGCCGTAGTCGATGAGGGAGACCTTGAAGGCCTCCTCCCCCTCTGCCGGACAGACAGCAGGCTCCCTGCAGGTGACAGCCTCCACCACGCCGGTGACGGCGTAGGTGGCAACCGGCGTCAGGTCGGCGGGCACCTCGTCGCAGATGGTGGCATTCATGACGCCGTGCTCCCGGATGATGCGGGTCAGCTCCCGGGTGTCCACGCCGTACAGGCCCGGCACCCCCTGCTCCTTCAGATAGGTGTCCAGGTCGCAGTCCGTGCGGAAATTGGAGGGCGCATCACACCACTCCCGGACCACATATCCCTTGACGCAGCATTCGCCCTCAAAGTCCTCCCGGATGATGCCGTAGTTGCCGATGAGGGGATAGGTCTGCATGACGATCTGCCCCGCGTAGCTGGGGTCCGTCAGGGTCTCGATGTAGCCGCACATGCCGGTGGTGAACACCAGCTCGCCCACGGCGTCAGCCCCGGCACCGAAGCGGATGCCCTCGAACACCCGGCCGTCCTGGAGCACCAAATAGCCCTTTTTCATAGCTTCCTCCTGCCTTTTGCCCGTATTTTCCCATTTTTTATGATTTCCATGTTATTATGATGGTTTTTCCCCCAACAGTCAACGACTCCGCGCATTTCCAGAAGTAGACTTTCCATTGGGGAAAGGTACTACTTTTTGTGCATTTTCGAGAAGGTCGACCTATTATGCCGCTGCAAAGCCTTTTGGGTCCGTTCACGGTCTGCAGCAGAGCCGGAAACGCACGAACAGGACAGCGCGATCCCGCGCCGTCCTGTTCGTTTACACATCTTCCAGCGGGAACTGGACGCCCTTGCGCTGATGCAGGCAGAAATAGGACTCCGTGGTGGCGACCTGCTGAAAGGCCTCCACCAGAGTCTGGAAGGAAACCATGTCCTTGCAGATGACCCGCAGCATCAATCCGGTGCGGCCTGCCAGGTCCCAGGCGGCCACTACCTCCGGTCTGTCCTCGACCAGCTGATACAGGCTCTGCTCCGCGCCGGCATGGGCCGTCACCAGCATCATGACCTCGATCTCATACCCCGCGGCCACAGCGCTGATATCCGCGTGGTAGCCCCGTATGACCTGCTGCTCCTCCAGCCGGTGTACCCGTTCCGCCGTGGCCGGTACGCTCATGGAGATCTGCTCGGCCAGGGCCGTCATGGTAATTCGCGCGTCCTGCTGCAAAACGCGCAGAATGCGGCGGTCTGTTGTATCCATCGGGATGCCTCCTTGCGGTGTTCTTAAAATTCGGAATGTATTCTAGCGAATTTCCTTGAAAGCGTCAAGTTCTTTGGGTAAAACTTCTTATTTTAGATATGTAATTTTGTCTATATTGTCAGTATACTACACGTTGTTCATGAAAAAAACAAGGAGGTATTCAACATGGATACAAAGAAGGAAAAGAAGATCATTCACCGCGCCTGGATCGTTGTGGCTGTGCTGATCGTGGTGATGGCAGGCGCCATCCTGGAGGAAGCGGGCGCTGTCAAGGGCAGTGCACCGTACTATCTCAGCGGTGTGCTGGCGCTGCTGTCCTTTGTGGGCGCCTCCGGCTATTGTGCCCATACCCTGACGGAGCTGGAAAAGCTGGGCTGAGCTCTGGTCTGATCGTCTCTTTCAAAAAACGCAGGTCCCCGAAGCAAACGGGGACCTGCGCTTTTTTCATATGATGTGTTCCGTTTTCCGCAGGAATGTGCAGCGTCACTCGTCCAGCTTGAGAACTGCCAGAAATGCCTCTGTCGGCACCTGCACCGTACCCAAACTCCGCATCTTTTTCTTGCCGCACCCCACAAAATCTTTGATTTTGCGGGGACCCCGCATTTGACCTGACCGGGCGGGCAAAGCCCGCCCGATCCAAGGTTTTGCTCCGCAAAACGCTTGTACGCCGCTTCCGCGGCGGCTCGCTGACGCTCGCAGAGGGCAAGCGTCACTCGTCCAGCTTGAGCACTGCCAGGAATGCCTCTGTCGGCACCTGCACCGTACCCAAACTCCGCATCTTTTTCTTACCCTCTTTCTGCTTTTCCAGCAGCTTTTTCTTTCGGGTCACGTCGCCGCCGTAGCACTTGGCCAGCACGTCCTTCCGCATGGCCTTGATGGTTTCCCTGGCGATGATCCGTCCGCCGATAGCGGCCTGGATGGGGATCTCGAACAGCTGGCGGGGCACGTTCTCCTTCAGCTTCTCGCACAGCCGTCGGGCCCGGGGATAGGCCTTGTCCTTGTGGGCGATAAAACTCAGGGCATCCACCTTGTCGCCGTTGAGCAGCAGGTCCACCTTCACCAGCTCGCTGGGCCGGTAGTCGGACAGTTCATAGTCCAGAGAGGCATAGCCCTTGGTATTGGCCTTCAGGGTATCGAAGAAGTCGTAAATGATCTCGTTCAGGGGCATCTGGTAGTGCAGCTCCACCAGGTGGGTGTCCAGATACTGCATGTCCTTGAATTCGCCCCGGCGGGCCTGACACATGGGCATGATGTTGCCCACGTACTCGTTAGGGCTGATGATGTTCACCTTCACATAGGGCTCCTCGGCGTGCTCAATGGTGCCGGGATCCGGGTAGTTGTGGGGGTTGTCCACCCGCACCATGGTGCCGTCGGTCTTATAGACGTTGTAAATGACGGAGGGCAGAGTGGTCACCAGGTCCAGGTCAAACTCCCGCTCCAGCCGCTCCTGGATGACCTCCATGTGGAGCATACCCAGGAAACCACAGCGGAAGCCAAAGCCCAGGGCCACGGAGGATTCCGGCTCAAAGCTGAGGGAGGCGTCGTTGAGCTGCAGCTTTTCCAGGGCGTCCCGCAGGTCCGGATACTTGCTGCCGTCCTCGGTGTAGATGCCGCAGTAGACCATGGGCTGCACCGGACGGTAGCCGGGGAGGGGCTCCGCCGTGGGCTCGGCGGCATCGGTGACGGTGTCGCCCACCCGGGTGTCCTGCACGTTCTTGATGGAGGCGGTGAAGTAGCCCACCTCGCCTGCCAGCAGTTCCTGGCAGGGCTCCAGGCCCAGAGGCAGCAGATGGCCGCACTCGATGACCTGGTAGCTGGCGCCGGAGGCCATCATCTTCACCGTCTGGCCCACCCGGAGGGTGCCCTCCATGAGCCGCATGTAGACGATGACACCCCGGTAGCTGTCGTACTGGCTGTCGAAGATCAGGGCCTTCAGAGGAGCCTTCTCGTCGCCTGTGGGAGGCGGCACGTTTTTCACCACGTCCTCCAGCACCGCCTCGATATTGATGCCCATTTTGGCGGAGATCTCCGGCGCGTCCATGGCGGGCAGGCCGATGATGTCCTCCACCTCCTGCTTGGATTTCAGAGGGTCGGCGGCGGGCAGGTCGATCTTGTTGAACACGGGGAGGATCTCCAGGTCGTGCTCCATGGCAAGATAGGTGTTGGCCAGGGTCTGGGCCTCCACGCCCTGGGTGGAATCCACCACCAGCACGGCGCCCTCGCAGGCCGCCAGAGACCGGGAAACCTCGTAGTTGAAGTCCACATGGCCCGGGGTGTCGATGAGGTTCAGCTCGTAGACCTCCCCGTCCTGGGCCTTGTAGTTCAGCCGGACGGCCCGGGCCTTGATGGTGATGCCCCGCTCCCGCTCCAGGTCCATGTTGTCCAGCAGCTGGTCGGCCATCTGCCGCTGGGCCACTGCCTCGCACTTCTCCAGCAGCCGATCCGCCAGCGTGGACTTGCCATGATCGATATGCGCAATGATGGAAAAATTTCGGATATTTGCCTGTTTGGACATAAACGTATAACCTCCATCGGCAAGTCCACGCGGGGCCCCGCACGGCGGGGCGGCGCGAAGCGCCGTTACTTTCGATCAAAATCGGGGCCCCCGAAAAGCCGTCAGGCTTTTTGGGGAGAGGAGCCGCAGCGCAATGAGTGAGCTTTTGCCGTCAGGCAGAAGCGAGGGATACGGAGCTTGCGGCGACGAGGTCGATGTGAGCGATAATGCTGAAATTTCGAATATTTGCCTGTTTACTCATATGTCAAGTACCTCCATGAGGTCATTTCCAGATCTCGTCGTAATCGTAGTGTACCACAAAGTCCCGCAGGCCGTCCAGCACTTCCGCCCGGTTTTCCGCGGTCAGCCGGTACTGCCCCGTGGGCATGGCCTGGGCCATGCGGTAGGTCACCCGGCCCGCCACGTGGATGTGGTCAGCGTAGTTGTCCAGGTTGGTGATGACATCCGTGTCCGCCATGAAGAACTGCAGCTCCGCGTTGTCGTACCGCAGCAGCGTCTCCGTGGTCTCCTCCAACAGGGCCAGCATGGCCTCCGTCTGCCCCAGCCGGTCCATTTTATCCCAGAACAGGATGCTGTACGGAGAGAAGAAAAAGATGAACTCCGTGTCCGGGTATTGCTCCAGCCAGCCGGTGACCGTCGTCAGGTTCTCCCGGCAGTTTTCCAGAAAGGCATCCTCCGGCAGTGCGATGCCCGTCTCCTCCGGCCGCTCATAGCCCGCCAGGGCCAGCTCTTTGGAGAAGAACACATTGCCGTCCCACACGAAGGCGTCCTGAATGGTCTGGGTCTCTCCCTGTGCCTTTTTCAGCAGGGTATAGCCCGACCGCAGCAGCACATCCTTGTTCAGCAGATACTGCCCGTCATTCCAGGGGTCGTCGTCATAGAGATAGTCCGGCAATTCCTCCGGTGCCTCCGCCGGACTGCGGGCCAGCAGATTGGGGTCCAGGCCGAAGATCACCCGCTGCACATCCTGTTGGGTGCAGGCATAGTCCAGCGCCGTGGTGAATTCCCCGAAGCCGCCGTTGGGAAAGGTGACCTTCACGGTGGAGGTGTCGTAAAACACATCGAACCAGAAGGGGCGGTAATTGGCCGCCAGGGAGGAGCCCATCAGCAGCGTCTCGTACGCCTGGCTCCGCAGGAGCCCCGCTCCCTGGGCCCGCTGGTCAAACCAGACCTCCCCCTCGGGGTCCGGGTCATGGTAGTGGAAAAAGGGGTCCACCAACCGCACCGTCTCCGCGCACAGAGCCAGCAGCACCGCGGCGGTCGCCAGCAGCGCGGCCGCCCAGCGTTGATATGGTGTTTTCAAGGCCGCGCCTCCTCAGAAATTGGAGTAAATAAAGGTGGCTCCGCTGGAAAAGGACAGCACCGCCCACACCAGCAGCACACCGCACACCAGGGCGGTGCCCAGGTTAGGCCGGAAACTTTCCATTCTCCGGATGGTATTCTGGGGCCACAGAGAAACCGTCAGACTCACCGCCAGCAGCGCCGCCAGAACCAGCCCCGGCACCCGCCCCGCCAGCATGGGCAGCAGGGTGGTCAGGGCGGTGGTCTCGCTGTCCAGCACCCCAGCCGCCAGGGCAGACAGGGGCAGGCCCGCGCCGCCGGACACTGCCGCGGACAGGAGGCCTCCCGCCGCCCCCAGGCTGGGCGCCCGGAAGAACACCCAGGCCAGGTTGACGAACAGGAAGGTCAGCACCCAGCGGAGGGCCTTGGGGAGCCGCTCCCGCCGGGGGCCCCAGGCCCGCTCCATGATCTGGGCCAGACCGTGGAGGCCGCCCCACACCAGGAAGGTCCACCCGGCGCCGTGCCAGACGCCGCTGACCAGATAGACGATCAGGATATTCAGGTATGTCCGTGCATTTCCCTTCCGGCTGCCGCCCAGGGGAAAGTACAGGCACTCCCGCAGGAAGGTTGTCAGGGTGATATGCCACCGCTTCCAGAACTCTCCCACGCTCAGGGCCCGGTAGGGAGAATCGAAGTTCACCGGCAGGCGGATCCCCAGCAGGCGGGCGCAGTCCGCCGCAATGTCGCAGTAGCCGGAAAAATCCAGGTAGAGTTGGAGCGTGTAGGCCAGCATCACTAGCCACGCCCCAGGGGCCGTCAGGTCCGCCAGCATGGCCCAGCCGTTGGAGACCACCGTCCCCAGGGAATCCGCCAGCAGCACCTTTTTCGCCATGCCCAGGGAGATGGCATACAGGGCGGCGGAGATATCCCGCCAGTCGGGGTGCAGGAAGGTCTCCCCGTTCAGCTGTGGAAAAAAAGCGGAGGGCCGCAGAATGGGGCCGGAGGTCAGAGTGGGGAAAAAGAAGGTATACAGCAGGTAGTCCCTTCTGCCCGCAGGCTCCGCCGCCCCGGTATAGACCTCCTTGAGATACCAGATCTGCTGGAAGGTAAAGAAGCTCAGGCCCAGGGGCATCCAGCCGCCGGTGAACCCACCGGCGTACTTATACCACAGCAGCGTGCCGGTCAACCAGGCCAGGGCCACCAGGAACACCGGCTTTTTCCGCTCCGGATGGGCGGAAAAGTCTCCGGCAGCCGCCCAGGTCACGATACAGCCGCCCAGCAGCACCAAAAACCCGCCCAGGACCTTTCGGTCGGGGAACCCCCACAGGCAGAACACCCCGCAGGCCGCCAGCAGCAGCCACGATCCCACCCGGCGGCTCCGGTGTCCCACTTTAAGGCAGACCAGAACCGTCACCGTCAAAAAGGCCAGAAAGGCCAACGACTGAAAACTCATCTCACTGCTGGGAAAGGCCGTTGAGGCGGCTGTCGGCGGAGCTGAGCACCTGGGTCAGGCTCTGGTTCCGGCCCGGATAGCCTGCTGCCAGGGCCTCGGGCGCCAAGTCAGGGAACTCCGTCTTCTGGGCCGCCTGCTGCTTCAGGGCGTGGACGAACCGGGTCTCCTCCAGCTTCATCTCCACCTCGGCCATGCCCATGGTGCAGTCACCGGCATCCAGGGCAAAGTAGTCCTCGTTGGCGCCAGCTTCCCGGTACAGGTGGCGGTACAGCTGATAGACGCCGCTGCCCAGATACGCGGCTGCCGCGTTGATGGCGGCCTTGTCCCCCAGCCTGCCCAGCAGGCCGAACAGCACGCCGATGGCGCCGCCCAGCAGCTTGCTCTGCAGGGTAGCCATCACGCTGCCCTGGAGCACATTTCCCGGCTCAGCGGCGTTCAAAATTTCCTCGCTGGTCAGCATGCTGCCCTCCCGGGACAGGGTACGACCCAGGATAAAGTCCGCCGACACATGGTAGTAGTCGCAGGCCTTCACCACGAAGGAAAGGCCCGGTTCCCGGATGCCGTTTTCATAGTGGCTCAGCAAGGCCTGGGAGATACCCAGGTCGCCGGCGGCGGTCCGCTGGGAAACGCCCCGCTCTTTGCGCAGCAGGGACAATGTTCTGGAAAATTCGGAAGCCATATCGGTTCTCCTTTATAAAGAGTTTCTTTTTAAATACGCAGCGTATAGTTTACCAAATTGGATACGAATTGTAAAGAGGATTTGGGGGTAAAACAGCGCCCCTGCCGGGGCGCCGTGGGGAATGTGCCCGGCTTCGCCGGACGGGAATGCGGCCCCCACTTTTCTTTGGGTTGCGCCCAAAGAAAAGTCGCCGCCGCAGCGGTGGAAAAGAAAGGCGCTTTCGCGCAAAGCCGGCGCCGATGGCGCCTTTTTGCGCAAAACGTTTGGTCGCCGTGGCCAGTGCGGTGCAGACTTGCAAGCCCGTACCGGGTGCGCCCCACGCAGGCGAAACAGAGATAGCCCGCCGCCGCATGCCGAACTGCCGCCTTGCTTTCGGGGTGGTCAACGAATGGAATTGTTTCTCTTTCCGCTCCCCCTCCGGGGGTGTAGTCCAGAATAGAGGGCCCGCAGGCCCCCTGGTCTGGCCGTTTCAAGGGGGTGTGGGGGAAACAGGCGAAGCGCCGCCAGTGGCGGATGAAGCGAGCCTGTTTCGAGGAAGCGGCGCGATTCCCGGCCCCAAAGAGGCCGGGAATCGCAATGCCGCGACGGTGTTGAAATTCGGAATCCCCCCGGGTTTCACCTCGGCCCAGAGGAACGGGCCTCGGATGACCGGGCGGCAGATGCCCGGCCTGGAGGGGGTGTAAGGGGGAGGTGTCATTTCAAAAGACCTCTCCCCCTCTTCCCCCGTCCCCCTGTCAAGGGGGACCATCCTCAAAACAGCCCCACCTGGTTGGGCAGCACATCGCCGCCGATGCTGCGAAGCTGCTGGGTATTCTCCTCCCAGAGCTGATCGGAAATGGCCATTTTGCGGATGATGTTCTTCACCGTCAGGTCCAGGGCGGTGCCCTCGCTGTAATCCGCCTTGAAGATGAAATCCACTCGCCCCTTGGCCAGCAGGTCCTCCACGCCCATGCGGTTGCTGTCCTGATACACGGCGATGGCCTGGCCGCCGTAGGCCCGCATCATCTTCATGCAGGGTACATCCGAAAGGCCGTCCCCCATGTAGATCATGTTGGTGAAGGGCACCCGTTTGCTGTCATCGGGCATGGAATCGTTCAGCGTCTTGTCGTCGGACACGTCCAGCACACCCTTGTTGATGCGGTAGACGAACTGGGTCTTGGCGGTGAAGTTGACCGCCAGCTTGGGCCAGACGGGGCGGCCGCTCTCATCGTAGTAAAATTCGCTGGCGTAGATCTCCTTGAACTCCCCGCTGATGGAGGAGCCCTCAATGATCTCCCGCAGGCCGGAGGAGATGATGTAGTGCTCCACCTGGACGCCCTGGGACCTGCCGAACTCATTGATGCGGCGGAACCAGTCCTGTACACCGGGAAACAGCACGATGCCGCGGCCCTTCTCCACCAGATCCTGGCGGGTGAAGGGGAGGTTTTTCCGCTCTGATTCCCGGATCATGGTATACATATAGGCCAGGATGCCGTCGATGCGGTTGCGGCGGCCAAAGCCGTTGGCCAATGCCCAGAACTCCGAGGGCGTCATGCCCAGGGAGGGGATGAAGGCGTAGTCCTGCATGTCGGTGGTGCAGAGGGTCTTATCAAAGTCATACAAAAAAGCCACGATGGGCATCTGCTTCTCCATAGGTCCTCCTCATCAAAAAAGCGGCTCCTTCCCGGAGCCGCTTCTGCGTGATTTATTCGCCGGTGTAGTTGCGGCCGAACTTCAGATCATCCAGGTTGATGCGGCGGGTGGCGTCCAGATCCTCCCGGGCAAAGGGATCGCCCGTGGGATAGTCGTCCACCGGGGCCTCCTCTTCCACAGGCTCCTCCTTGATCTCTTCCGTAATCTCTTCCGCCTGCTGGGCGGCAAAAGCGGCCAGCACGTTCTCGCCGATCTCTTCCACCCGGGCTTCCTCCCGGGCAGGGGCGGGCTGCTCCACCTCCAGCTGGGGCAGCTGGTCCAGGAACTGCAGTTCCCGTGCGCACAGGTCCCGGCTGGCGGAGATAAACTTCGCCAGTTCCTGCTGGCCCTGGGCCAGGCGCTCCTGGGCCACGGTCAGCTCCTGCTGGTACTGCACGGTCTTCTCCTTGGCGTCGGTGTCGGCCTTGGCCAGGATCTCATCCCGCTTGGCCTCGGCATCCCGGACGATGGAGTCCGCCATGCGCTGGGCCGTCAGCAGAGTGGCCCGCATGGAATCCTCCGTGGCGCGGTATTCCTCCACCTTCTCCACCAGGACCTTCATCTTGGCCTTCAGGGCCGCGTTTTCCTTATAAAGAGCGGTATAGTCATCGGTCAGCTCGTCCAGAAACTCGTCGACCATGGCCATGTTGTATCCGCCCATGACCGCCTTGGCAAAGGCGTGTGTGGAAACTTCCTGCGGTGTCAGCATATCTGTCTCTCCCCCTGTTAGAAGTACAAGCCGTTATTTTCCAGCTCGTCGATCAGGTCGCCCTCGATATCCACATGGTAGGGCGTGATGATGTAGGTGTTGGCGGAGACCTTCTTGATCTTGCCCTCACCGGCATAGGCCACGCCGGACAGGAAGTCGATCAGCCGGCGGGCGATGTCCTTGTTGGTGGATTCCAGGTTCAGGACCACGGTCCGCTTGTCCTTCAGATGGTCGGCGATCTCGGAGGCGTTCTCAAACCGCTCCGGCTTCACCAGCACCACCTTCAGCTGGGTGGTGGCGTGGATGTTGACTACCTTGTTGCGGCGGTCCTCCGGCTTGTTGCGCCGGTCCTCAAAGGTGTCCCGGCGGGGGGTCTCCTCGAACTCCTCAAATTCCTCGTCCTCATCCTCATAGGGATGGGTCAGCTTTTTCAGCTCATCAATAAAGCCCATGGCAGCAGCCTCCTTGTTGGAGTTTTTCCTCAAGTATAATGGCGGGCGCCGAAGATGGCGGTCCCCACGCGGACCATGTTGGCACCGGCGCGGATGGCATCTTCATAATCGCCGCTCATGCCCATAGAGAGATATTCTAATTCATTATGGAACAATTTCGCATTGATGTCAACATAAAGTGCCCGAACTTTGTGGAAATACTGCATATTGGTATCCCGATCGGCATCCGCGGGGGGAATGGTCATCAGTCCCCGCACCCGGACATGCTCCCGCTTCCGGGCTTCCTCCGCCGCTGCGAAGAGCTCCGCCGGAGCAAAACCGCTCTTGGCCTCCTCCTCGCCGATGTTGACCTCCAGCAGGATATCCTGGACCAGGTCCTTTGCGGCGGCTACTTTTTCGATCTCCTCCAGCAGGGCCAGGGAGCCCACAGACTGGATCATGGCCACGTGGCCCACTACCTGCTTGACCTTGTTGCGCTGCAGGTGGCCGATGAAGTGCAGGGGCGCGCCGTCATAAGCCTGCTCACTCAGCTTCTGGGTCATCTCCTGGACCCGGTTCTCTCCCAACACGTCGATGCCGGCGGCGATGGCCTCCCGGCAGGCGGCGGCGTCGTTCATTTTGCTGGCGCCCACCAGGGTGATCTCTCCGGGGTCCCGGCCCGCCTCTCTGGCGGCGGCCGCGATGTTGGCCCGCACCTGGGCAATGTTTTCGGCAATGGACATACTTTCCAACTTCTTTCTATGATAAATTTACAAACTCGTTCTGATTTCCGCCCTCAATCCGCGGCCACGACCTTGCCGTCGGAGAGATCTCTGGCAGAGAGGATCACTTCATCACCGGGCCGCAGGCGGAGAGTCTCCTTGTCGGAGGGCTGGTCAGCCCGCACCAGCACGAAGTTCTCCCCGCTGTACAAAATCTCCACCGGCTTGAACCGGGCCTCCACGCCCACCACGCAGTAGACGCCGATGTCCTTGCTCTCCGTGGTGTTCCCGTCCGCGTCCGTTTGGGTGGTGGTCACGACCCGCAGCGCCTCCTCCGGCACCCGGATGCCCTCCACGCTGTCGGAGATGATCTGGGCGCTCTGCTGCCGCAGCAGCGTCAGCTCAGCCAAGTAGGTCTTTCCCTCGAATACTACCACGCACCGGCCGTTCTCCTCAGCGCCCACATGGGCCACCGTCACCGTCAGGTCCCGCTCCACGCCTTTGGCGAAGCGGAGCGTCAGCTCCCCAGCCTCTTTCAGGGCCTGAGCCTCCTCCGTCCGCATGGCAGCCACGTAGTACCAGGAGTCCCCCAGCACCAGCTTGCCCACGCCGGAGGCAACCGCGCTGTCAACTTTGATGCCGTTCAGCTGCGAGGGCGTCAGCTCCCGGATGCTCTCCGGCGTCAAAACGGTCTCATAGCCGTCCACCACCGCCGAATACAGGCCGGAGACCGGAGCGGTGACCCGCTGGACGGCGCCCGCGATCTGGGCCTTCAGGTCCTTCACCTGGGCCTGCAGCTCCTGGATCTGGAGGGTCAGGTCCGTGGTGTCCGTGTTGGTGTAATCCCGCTTCAGTACCTGGGCCCGCAGCTGGGCGCCCTGCTTCTGGGCGTCGCCCAGGTGGCCCGCCGTCAGGGCGGCCCGGTAATCCAGGATGTTCCGGCGGATCTGGGTGTCCAGCTTCTGGGCTACCTCCACGCCGACCTCCGCCTCCCGGGCGTATTGTAACTGCCCGATGCGGGCGTTCAGGGCCTCGATCTCCGTCTGCCGGTCCACTGAGGTCTGGTCGGCGTAGACCGCCGCCACGGTGCCGCCCACGGCGACCCGTTCTCCTTCCGCTCTGCGGACCTGAAGCACACCGCCGGTCTGATCCGGTAACACCTGCTCCTGCCGCACCACGTAGCCGGAGACACTGACGGCCTCCTCCACCCGGTAGTTGTATGCCGGGATGGTGGACAGGGGATCGCTGAAATAGCGGACCGCCTGGAAGCCGAAATAGGCGGCCAGGCCCAATGTCACCGCCGCCATCAATAATTTTGTACCGAGAGAGTTGTTTTTCATGTTGGCCTCTTATGTAGCCGCGCTCCCCCGGTCAGGGAAAGCGCAGGGGTTATGGATCGTTTTCTGTCAGGTCCACGTTCCGTAAGGGGGCAATGGTGGAAATGGCATGTTTGTAGATCACTTGCTGCCGGCCCTCGCTGTCCAGAATGACCACGAAGGCGTCGAAGCCGGTGATGGTGCCCCGCATCTGGAAGCCGTTCATCAGGAACACGGTGACAGGCACCCTGTCCCGTCTGGCTCTGAGAAGAAATAGATCCTGTAAATTCGCTTTGGTCTGCATATCGTCCGCTCCTTTTTCTGTGTGGGTCGGACGATTTTTCCTTTTTTCGTCCGCCGGGACTAGGATACCCCAGCGGCAGTCAGAATTTCCGTCGAAACCTGTAAGGCCTTCGCAAAATCCCGTTCTTTTTCCCACTCGATCCAATGGATGTCCCCGTTCCGCCGCAGCCAGGTCAGCTGGCGCTTGGCGTACTGCCGGGAGCGGAGCTTTACCTCCGCCACGGCCTCCTCCACGGTGGCGGTGCCGTCCGCCACCCCTAAAAACTCCTTGTAGCCGATGGCCTGAAGGGCGGTGGCCTCTCGGGGGATGCCGCTTTGCAGCAGGCGCTCCACCTCCGCCAGAAGTCCCTCCTCCACCATCTTGTCCACCCGCCGGTCGATGAGGGCCTTCATGTCCTCCCGGTCCGCGAACCGCAGGCCGATCCACACGGCGTCGTACCGGGGCGGGATGCGCTGCGTCTCCTGGTTGTGGGCGGTGATGGTCTTTCCGGTCTCCAGATACACCTCCAACGCCCGGAGGATGCGCTTTTCATCCGCCGGGTGGAGACGCTCCGCCGACACCGGGTCCACCTGCCGCAGCTCCGCCAGCAGGGGTTCGATCCCCTCCGCCGCCAGCCGCCGCTGGAGGGTCTCCCGGACCGCTCCCCCGGCGTGGCCCCCGGCAAAGGTGCGGCCGCTGACCACGGCCTCCAGCCACAGTCCCGTGCCGCCCACCAGGATGGGTAACTTTCCCCGGGCCAGGATATCGTCGATGACGGGGATGGCCGCTTCGGCGTACCGGGCCACGGACCACTGCTCTGACGGGTCCGCCACGGCGATCATGTGGTGAGGAACGCCGTCCATCTCCGCCGCTGTGGGGGCGGCGGTGCCGATGGTCATGCCCCGGTAGATCTGCATGGAATCGGCGGAGACCACTTCCCCGTTGAATTTCTGGGCCAGCAAAACGCCCAATGTGGTTTTTCCGCAGGCCGTGGGGCCTACCACGCAAACGATCTTCGGTGCCATGGTCTCCCTCCTCTCCCAATCTGTTCTCTCAGAATTCCGCCGCCAGCTTTCGGGCCAGCTCACAGGCCCCCGCCAGCAGCTCCGGCGCCACGGCGGGGTCAATGTCCAGGCCCCCCGCGAACACGTAGTCAAACCGGGGGATACCGAACATGGTGGCCAGTTGCCGCCAGTGGACCACGCCCACGCTGTCCTCATGCTCAAAATCGCCGCCGCTGGTGAGATACACCAGGCGGGACGCCCGGCAGTCTCCGTGACAGCCCTGTTCGTCATAGTGATAAGCAAGCCCATTGGCGGAGATATACTCAATATACGTCCGCAGAGCCGCCGGGTAGCTCAGGTCCCAGAAGGGAGCCGCCACCACGATACCATCCGCCGCCCGGAACTGGCGGGCCAGATCAAACACCGGCGCATCCCAGGCTCCCACGGAGGCCAGAGCGTCCCGGTCATCCAGCATGGCCGCGTCAAAGGGCTTTAAGGCCAGCAGGGTTTCCTGAGAGACGGTCTCCACTTCCGCGTCCTGGTGCTTTTCCCGGAATGCGGCCAAAAAGGCGTCTGCCAGGACCCGGGTGCGGGAATCTCCTCCCCGTCGGCTGATGCAGCAGTCTACAAATAAAATTTTCAATTGACCGCTCCTTTCTGCCTTTCCCCCCTCCGGGGGGAAGGTGGCCCCGCAGGGGCCGGATGAGGGGGACTCTCCCCCTTGAAAAATATTATGCCCGCTTAAACATCTTTTCCAACTCGTATTTCGTCAGCTTCACTGCCACGGGCCGTCCATGGGGACAGTATTTCACTTCCCCGCTCTGGACCTTCTCCACCAGCACCCGCAGCTCCGCCGGATCGCTGGTCCAGCCGCCCTTGATGGCGGCCTTGCAGGCCATGGTGTGCAGCAGGTTCTCCCGCTTCTCCTCCAGGCTGCGTCCGGCACGGAGATTTTCCGCAAATTCCTCCAACGTGGGCACCGTGTCCTCGGCGTTGAGATCCGCCGGGACCTCCCGCACCAGGATGGCACCGTCGCCGAAGTCCTCGCAGGCAAAGCCGAACTGCTCCAGCAAAGGCAGATTTTCCAGCAGCAGGGCGCCGTCCTCTTTCGTCAGCTCCGCCGCGATGGGCCGCAGCAGGGTCTGCCGCATGGGTGGCTCCAGCCCGGCCTTCAGCCGGTCAAAGTTGACGCGCTCGTGGGCGGCGTGCTTGTCGATGAGCCAGACGCAGCCGTCCTCGCTCTCGCAGATGATATAGGTGTGCAGCACCTCCCCAGCGATGCGCCAGGGGACCTCCTTCGGCTCCTCCATGGTCTGCTGCTCCGGCAGGTCCAGGGCGGTCTGCCGCTCCGCCGGGATGGCGGGTACAAAGGGCCGCTCCGGTTTGGGCGGCTCCGGTCTCACAGGTGCTTCCGCCAAGGGTTCCGGCTTCTTCTCCGGCGCCGGGGCGGTCTTTTCCGCAAGTCCCTCCATCACGGAGGCAGGAGGCTTTCCGAAAGCTCCCGCCGGTTTTTCCAGGGGCCGGAAAGCCGCGGGCCGCACCGGGGGCGGGACGCTGTCCGCCACCTGAACGGTGGAGCTCCACTCTCCGTCCCAGGAGGTGGTGTAAGACTTCTCCGCCACCGGACGGGCAGGTGTCTGGACCGCAGGCCGAATGGACACCGCAGGCTTGGACGCTGCCGCGGGGACAGGCTTTTCCGTGCTTTTCGCCCCTTGCTCCCGGTAAGTCCTGGCGTCCATAGTCTGGAAGAAATCCTGCCGGGGATTCACCGCCTGCTGGACGCTCTTGGACACCGCCGGGACGGTCCGGGCGTCCAGGCAGTCCAGCACGGTGTGGTACACCGCGTCAAAAACCTCCCGCTCCCGGGCAAACTTCACCTGGGTCTTGGCGGGGTGGACGTTGACATCCACCTCCGTCACCGGAAGCGTCACGGACAGGACGCAGCCGGGGAACTTCCCCTTCATGATCTGGTTGCGGTAGCCCTCCTCCAGGGCCGCCGTCAGCAGCTGGGACTTGATAAAGCGGCCGTTGACGAAGAACACCTGCATGGACCGGGAGCCCCGGCCCATGAGGGGCTGGGTCACGAAGCCGCTGACGGCCACCTCACCGCCCCGGCCCTCCACCGGCACCAGGGATTTTGCAAAATCCCGGCCCAGGGCCGCGTAGACGGCAGACTCCGGCTTTCCGTCGCCGGGGGTGTGGAGGCTTTCCGCGCCGTCCTTGATGAATTTGAAGGAGATATCAGGATGGGACAGGGCCAGATGCTGCATGAGGCCCGCCACGGCGGCGGTCTCGGCGCTGTCCTTTTTCATGAATTTCAGCCGGGCCGGGGTGTTGTAAAACAGGTCCCGGACGGCGATAGTGGTGCCCTCCGGGGCGCCTGCCTCCTCCACCTGGCCGGGCACGCCGCCCTCCAGGCGCAGGGAGGCGCCGCTGCCGCTGCCCTTTTGCCGGGTCAGAATCTCCACCTGGCTGACGGCGGAAATGGCCGCCAGGGCCTCGCCCCGGAAGCCCAGGGTGCCGATCTTGCCCAGGTCCCCGGCAGAGCGCAGCTTGCTGGTGGCGTGGCGCAGAAAGGCGGTGGGCAGCTCACCGGGGGCGATGCCGCAGCCGTTGTCCGTGACCCGGATCAGGCCCATGCCGCCCCGGCGGATCTCCACCACCACGGCAGAGGCCCCGGCGTCGATGGCGTTCTCCACCAGCTCCTTGACCACGCTGGCCGGCCGTTCCACAACTTCACCGGCAGCGATCAAATCCGCCACATGAGCGGGTAATTGTTGAATATGGGGCATCTCATATCCCTCCAGAAAACGAAACTCACAGGAACAGCACCGCCACCACCGGAATGGTGAGGATGGAGACCAGGGTGGTCAGAAAGGTGGCCTGGGCCATGCACTCCGTATCGCCGTTGTACTCCATGCTCAGCAGTGTCCCATTGACCGCCGCGGGCATGGCCATGAGGATAACGGCGATCCCCGCCACAACAGGCGGCTCCACGTGCATCCAGCCCAGGACCACCCGCAGCAGGGCGGGCAGTACCAGCAGCCGCACCGCCGTCAGCATCCACATCCGGGGAGAGGTGAACACCTGCTTCACCGGCAGGCCCGCCAGCAAAGACCCCACGATCAGCAAGGACAGGGGCGTGGTCAGATCGCCCACAAAGGATGTGCACTCGCCCACCAGGGCCGGAAGGGAAATGTGGCCCAGGGCGATGACCAGGGCGGCGACAGAGGCAATGATGCAGGGGGTGGTCAGTTGCTGCCAGCGGAACTTGGCCCGGCCGGACAGCATGAAGGGGCCAAGGGAATAGGACAGCAGGTTGAAGGGCAGCACCAAAATGACGGCATAAAACAGCGCCTCCGGCCCAAAGATGGCCACGATCACCGGATAGCCGATAAACGCCACGTTGGGAAACACCAGGACATAGCGCCACACGCCCTTTTGTTTCTCCGTGCCGCCCAATAGCCGGGGTACCACAGCAGCCGCCAGCGCCCCCATGCCATAAAATACAACAGCCACTTTCAGCACGGACAGGATCTCCGCCACGCCGGGCAGATTGTCGCCTGTGGACACCGTGGCAATGATGAGGCAGGGAACGGTAATATTCAGAAGGATCTTGGAGATCTTCTGGTCGGTCTCTCCCCCCAGGTAGCCCAGGCGGCGGGCCAGGTAGCCCGCGCCGATACCGAAAAGGATCACCAGCATCTCAAAAAACGTATCCAGAAAGCTCATGGGCTCGGGTCTTCTTTCTCTCTCAAATCAAATCTCCCGCCACTGGCTCCGGAAGCCCAGGGCGTCCACCAGAGCATACAGCTGCCGCACAGAGCGGGCGTCCCCTTCCACGGAGCGCAGCAGCTGGTTTTTGCCGGTGGTCTCAATGTTGACGGTCCAGTCGCCGTCCTTTTCCCAGCAGTAGACCATCTTGATGGACTTCTGTGGAATGGCGGTCTCTCCCAGGATCAGCACGCCGTCCCGGATGGTCCAGCGCAGCGTCTCGCTGTTGCCCTTGTCGCCGGGCAGCAGCTTCATCATCTGGGGATACAGCAGCCAGATCAGCACCGGTACCAGGATGGCGATGCCGAACTGGGTCATCAGGCCGCTCTGCAGCTGGGTGGACAGCATCCGCGCCATGGGCAGCATGATCAGCAGGATCACCGCCGCTGTAATGGTCAGGGCCGCCGCCTTCCGCCAGCCGCCGCTGCGTTTGACAGTCAGTTCACCGGACATAACGATTCCTCCTCTTACAGCATAGCCCACGCGCTGAGGGCGTTGGCCGCCGCGTGGATGGCAATGGATGTCCAAAGGGTCCCGCTGTGCTCATAGGCCCAGGCCAGCACCAGTCCGGGCACCAGATACTGGACCATCAGCAGGAAATAGGTGATGTCCTGCTTCACCACCGCGAACTGCCACACATGCAGCAGGGCAAACAGCAGGCAGCTCAGCAGGTACGCCACCGCCCGGCTCTTGCTTTTCAGATTGCCGAACACCAGGCCCCGGAAGAGCACCTCCTCCACAAAGGGGGCCAGGAAAATGACGATCAGCAGTGTCACCCGGGGGGCGTCCTGGATCTGGGCGGAGATGGTGGTGTCGTTCAGGTTGGTGCGGTTGGTGATGACCAGGTTGCTGAGGCGGTACACCAGCTCATTGAGGCCGTACAGCCCCACCAGGCCCACCAGCACCGACTTGCAGGCGATGCCCAGGTTATCCGCGAACTGGCGGGAGGTGCGCATCAGGAACTTGTGGAAAATAATGACCGTCACGGCAAACAGGACGTAGTAATAGATCATGTTCTGCACAGTGCCTGAAATGTTCACCGCCAGCAGCTTCTCCAGCACCCGGAACAGCGGGTCCGTGGCAAAGGGCAGGACCACCAGGTAGATGACGAAAAAGATCACACCGGCGATCTGCTCTCCGGGGGACATATAGGATGTGGATTTGCGTTTTGCCATAGAAACCTCCTCAGATATGCCGGGACCCCGGCATAGGGGATGAACCCCCCATTTTCTTTGGGTTGCGCCCAAAGAAAACGGGCCGTTCACGGTCCAAAAGAAAGGCGCTTGGGGCGGCTCAAATCGGCACATTCGTGTCGATTTGACCGCAAACGCGAGAGTTGTTGTAGTCGGTGCCAACTGAGATTGGTAGTCTTCTTCCGGGTGCGTCCGACATGGGTAAAACCGGGGTAGCATACCGCCGCATGTCGAGGCTTCCGTCTTGCTTTCGGGGTGGTCAACGCATGGAACTGCTTCTCTTTCCGCTGCCGCTCTCGTTATGATTTCGAAAGATGATTCACATTGCCAAATGCGGGGAAGCACCATCTCTGTTCCCCAAGACACAAGCGCACCCGGTACAGGCCCGCAAATGTACACCGCAATGATCACGGCGACTCCGGTTCTTCTCTTTTGGACCGCCCAGCGGCCCGTTTTCTCTTCTTCGCAAGAAGAGAAAATGGGGGGCTGGCCCCGCGGCGGAGCCGCATGTCTCCCCGCCGTCCGCAGACGGCGCAATTCTCACTTGAGCTTTTGCTTCAACTCATAAAGAAGCGACATCGCCTCGATGGGCGTCAGCGTATCCGGCTGACACCGCCGCAGGGCGTCCAGCACCTCGCCCTCCCCAATGGCGTCCAGAGACACCTGGTCCGTCTCCTTCCGGGCAGCCACGTACTGCACGCCGTTCTCCGCCTCCAGTTCTTTCAGGACGGCCTTGGCCCGCTGGACCACCTTGTCCGGCAGCCCCGCCAGCTTGGCCACCTCGATGCCGTAGCTGCGGTCCGCCCCGCCGGGAACGATCTTCCGCAGGAAGATGATGTCCTCCCCCCTGGCTTTCACGGCAATGGAGTAGTTCACGGTGCCGGGCAGGGTATTCTCCAGCTCCGTCAGCTCATGGTAGTGGGTGGCAAACAGGGTCTTGGCCCCCAGAGTCTTCCTGTCGGCGCAGTATTCCAGCACCGCCCGGGCGATGGACATGCCGTCAAAGGTGCTGGTACCCCGGCCGATCTCGTCCAGGATCAGCAGAGAGTTCTTCGTGGCGTGATGCAAAATGTCGGAGACCTCCGTCATCTCTACCATGAAGGTGGACTGGCCGGCAGACAGGTCGTCGCTGGCGCCGATGCGGGTGAAGATGCGATCCACCACACCGATGTGGGCAAATTTTGCCGGGACGAAGCTGCCCATCTGGGCCATGAGGACGATCAGCGCCACCTGGCGCATATAGGTGGACTTGCCCGCCATGTTGGGGCCGGTGATAATGGCCACCCGCTCCTCCTTTTCGCCCATGAAGGTGTCGTTGGGGACGAACAGCGTATCCTTCAGGACCTTCTCCACCACGGGATGACGGCCCTCCCTGATCTCAATGACGCCGGACTCGTCCACGTCGGGGCGGCAGTAGTTGTTCCGCACCGCCACGGCGGCGAAGGAGGTCAGAGCGTCGATCTCTGCCACGGCAGCAGCGGTCTTCTGGATGCGCTGGGCGGCGGCGGAGACCTCCTCCCGCAGGGCCGTGAACAGCTCGTACTCCAGTGCCACCACCCGCTCGGAAGCCGTCAGGATCTGGTGCTCCAGGTCCTTCAGCTCCTGGGTGATGAACCGCTCACCGTTGACCAGTGTCTGCTTGCGGATGTATGTATCAGGGACCAGCTCCTTGAAGGAGTTGCTGACCTCGATGTAATAGCCGAAGACCTTGTTGTAGCCGATCTTCAGGGTGCGGATGCCGGTGCGCTCCTTTTCCTTGGCTTCCATCTCGGCGATGATGCCCTTGCCGCCTTTCAGGATGTGCCGCAGGCGGTCCACTTCCTCGTTAAAGCCGTCCCTGATGAAGCCGCCCTCCCGGACGGAAAACGGTGGCTCGTCGCAGATGGTGGCGGCGATGCGGGCGCCGATATCGTCCAGGGTATCCAGTTCCGCAGTCAGCTCCGACAGGCGGCGGTCTGAGAGCCGGGACACCTGTTCCCTGACCGCAGGCAGCTTTTCGATGGCCGCCCGCAGAGAGGCCATGTCCCGGCCACCGGCGGTGCCGTAGACGATGCGGCCGATAAGCCGCTCCATGTCCCCCAGGCCCGTCATGGCGGCAGTCAGTTCTTCTCTGGCAATGGTGTCCTCCACCAGTGCTGCCACGGCGGAATTCCGCTTGCAGATGGCGGTGACGCTCAGCAGCGGCCGCTCCAGCCAGGAGCGCAGACACCGGGCACCCATGGGGGTCCTAGTCTTGTCCAGCACCCACAGCAGGCTGCCTTTTTTCTCCTTGCCCCGCAGGGTCTCCGTCAGCTCCAGGTTCCGCCGGGCCGTCAGGTCCAGCTCCATGAACCGGCCCTGCTCGTAGTAATCCAGGTCGTTGATGTGGCTCAGGTCGGTCTTTTGTGTCTCGTACAGGTAATTCAGCAGTCCGCCCAGGGCCATGGCCGCCGCCGGGTTCCCGGCGGGCAGGTTTTTCAGAGCGTCCTCCCCAAACTGCTTCCGGATGTTCTGCTCCGCCTCTTTCAGCAGGAAGCGGCGCTCGCCGCCATTCTCCACCCGGCAGGAGAACTTGTCCCGCAGGGTATCCGTCAGAGGCCGTTCGGCGTAAGCGCCGTCGTTCAAAATGGCCTCGGCGGGCGAAAAGCGGCCCAGCTCGTTGATGACGTGCTCCAGCCGGTCCTTGCCGGTGAAGGCCGTCAGGTGGGCCTTGCCGGTGGAGATATCACAGAAGGCCACGCCGGCGCAGCGGGAGTCCAGATAGATGCCGCAGATGAAATTGCTGGACTTGTCGTCAAGACACGCGGCGTCGATGACAGTGCCGGGGGTCACCACCCGGATAATGTCCCGCTTTACCAGGCCCTTGGCGGTGGCGGGGTCCTCCATCTGCTCGCAGATAGCCACCTTATAGCCCTTGCCGATGAGCCGGGCGATGTAGGACTCGCTGGCGTGGTAGGGAATGCCGCACATGGGGACCTTGTCCTCCGGGGCCTTATTGGGGTCCTTGTCCCGGGAGGTCAGGGTCAGGTCCAGCTCCCTGGACGCCGTGCGGGCGTCGTCGGCGAACATCTCGTAGAAGTCGCCCAGGCGGAAGAACAGGATGGAGTCCGGGTTGTCCTTCTTAATTTCCAGATATTGCTTCATCATGGGGGTCAGTTCCGCCATGGGGTTCACCTCGTTATCTCTGTTTATCGTAAGCGGCCGCTTACGGGGGTGGCGCCCCCATTCTTTTTCGTCTTGCCGAAAAAGAATGCGCCGCGCCCGGTGGAAGAAAAAGTCACTTTTGGCGGCTCAACTTGACACCCTTGTGTCAAGTTGACCGCAAACGCGAAGATTGTCGTGGTCGGTGCGGTAATGATTTGAAGGCTTGTACCGAGTGCGCCGCACCCTTGGAAAACCGGGAAAGTGCTTCCCCGCATTTGGGGGCTTAGGTGCTTCTTTCGTGGGTGGTCGTCGGATTTGGCACACTTCTGGCCCCGCACGTTCCGCTTCGCTGCGCACTACCGTGAGGTAAGGGGAGCAGCAGCGAAAAGAGAAGCATATTCCATGCGTCTGCCACCCCGAAAGAAAGCCGGAAGTGTCCGCTTGCGGCGGTATTCTATCATGGTTCTGCCCATGTCAGGCGCAGCCGGCACGGGCATGCAAGTCTGCACCGCAACGATCACGACGACTCCAGTTCTTCTCTTTTGGACCGCCCAGCGGCCCGTTTTTCTCTTCTTCGCAAGAAGAGAAAATGGGGGGCTGGCCCCGCGGCGGAGCCGCACGTCCCCGCGCCGTCCGCAGACGGCGCCATTCTCAGACCATCTCCCCGTACAGCGCCCAGGTATTGCTGTCCGTGATCTTCACATCCACGAACTGCCCGATCAAGCTCTTGCCGCCCTTGAGCCGCACCAGCCGGTTGCCGTCGGTGCGGGATGCCAGGGGGTACATCGGGTCGTCGCTCTCGCCGTCCACCAGCACCCGGACCGTCTGGCCGATATAGGCCGCGTGGAGGGCGGCGGACTTGGCGTTCTGGACCTCCAGCAGCTTGTCGAACCACTTCTGCTTCTCCTGGCGGGTGGCGGGGTCCGGCATCTCCGCCGCCTTCGTGCCGGGACGGGGAGAGTAAATAAACGTAAACAAGGCGTCAAAGCCCACTTCCTCCACCAGGGACACGGTATCCATGGCCTCGGCCTCCGTCTCGCCAGGGAAGCCGATGATGACGTCGCTGGTCAATACCAGCCCGGGCATGACGGATTTGGCGTAGTTCACCAGGTCCAGGTACTGCTGCCGGGTGTACCGCCGGTTCATCTCTTTCAGCACCCGGTCGTTGCCGGACTGGAAGGGCAGGTGCAGCTGGCGGGCCACATGCTGGCTTGCCGCCATGGTGTCAAACAGCTTCCTGGTTGCGTCCTTGGGATGGCTGGACATGAAGCGGATGCGGTACTCGCCGGGGATCTGGTCGATCTCAGCCAGCAGGTCCGCGAAGTCGTAATCAAGGTCCAGGTCGTTGCCGTAGGAGTTGACGTTTTGGCCCAGCAGGGTGATGTCCTTGTACCCGGCCTCCACCAGCTCCCGGACCTCCTGCAGCACACACTGGGGGTCCCGGCTCCGCTCCCGGCCCCGGACGTAGGGCACGATGCAGTAGGAGCAGAAGTTGTTGCAGCCGTACATGATGGAGACCCAGGCCTTGACGCCCTTCTCCCGCACCACGGGGATGCCCTCGGCGATGGTGCCGTGCTCGTCGTCCACGGAAAAGACCCGCTTGCGGCTCTCATAGACCTGCCACAAAAGCTCCGGGAACTTCCACAGGGCATGGGGGCCGAAGACCAGGTTCACCAGGGGATAGGATTTTTTGATGCGTTCGGAGACTCGGGTCTCCTGGGCCATGCAGCCGCAGAGGGCGATGACCATTTCCGGGTTTTCCTTTTTGGCGTGGGTCAGGGCGCCCAGGTTGCCGAAGACCCGGTCCTCGGCGTGCTCCCGGACGGCACAGGTGTTCAGGATCACCAGGTCCGCCTCGGCAGGCTTGTCCGTCAGGGTAAAGCCGCAGGTCTCCAGCATGCCCATGAGCTTCTGGCCGTCGGCCACGTTCTGCTGGCAGCCGAAGGTATCCACGCAGGCCACGGGGTGGGCCTCCCGGGCAGCGAACATGTCATATATCTTCTTTTCAAACTCCCGCTGACGGACAAGGTCCGCTTCGGGAACCAGTACGTTTTTGCGTTCCAATGTCGTTCCTCCAGAATGAGATACTTTAACTAATGTATCATATCACGAAGGCCGCGGGAAAACAACTGGAAATCGCCTTTCTTCGACTTTTTCCAGTTCCGGTATTGCCTTTTTTCTCCATTGGAGTATCATAGGAACAGCATGAAATAAAGGGGCGTTTTGTTATGTGGTTTATTCTGGCATTACTTTCTGCCGTGTTCGCGGCGCTGACCTCCATCCTGGCCAAGGTAGGTATTGAGGGCGTCAATTCCAACCTGGCCACCGCCATCCGCACCGGCGTCGTTCTCCTCATGTCCTGGGGCATGGTGTTCCTGACCAACGCCCAGGGCGGCATCTCCTCCATCAGCCAGAAGAGCTGGCTGTTCCTGATTTTGTCGGGCCTGGCCACCGGCGCCTCCTGGCTGTGCTATTACAAGGCCATCCAGATCGGTGAGGTGTCCAAGGTGGTCCCTATCGACAAGCTCAGCGTGGTTATCACCCTGGCCCTGGCCTTCCTGTTCCTTCACGAGAAATTCACCGTGAAGTCTGCCGTTGGCTCCCTTCTGCTGCTGGCGGGGACGCTGGTCATGGTGCTGTGAGCTGTCCCGCAAATGTTAACGCCCCCGATGCCTACGCATCGGGGGCGTTCTGTTAGCGGGATCAGACCATTTTGTTCACCAGGCGCTCGAAGGACCGGGGATTCACGTTGTCCTCGGCCACCACGTTCACCCGTTTGCCCACCAGGGCAAACAGACCCAGCAGGGAGCGGGCGTCCAGCATCACGGTATCGTCGCTGAGCCAGACCTCGTAAGGGGCCTTGCTGGCCAGATCGCTGATGCGCTCCACCTGACGGTTATCGGTAATCTGAATCGATTTTGTCATCTTGGTTTCCTCCTTTTCGGACGTGCGTTCACGTCCTGAGATCGGGGCCTATTCTACCAGCGGCGCTCCGGGAGCGCAAGGTTTATTTTTCTCATAATTATGGTACGTAATCGTTTTCTTTTTGTGCATTTTGAATGTTTCTCGAAAATAAATATAAAAAATGAGAGGGGTGACCCTCTCATTTTTTAGCTCATTTTCCTCTTGCTCTGCATTTTTGCAGTTGGGTTTGAAATTCCTCCGGCAGGCCGCAGAACAGCTCCACCATCTCCCCGGTGCGGGGATGGTGGAACCGCAGCCCCACGGCGTGGAGGCATTGCCCCTGCAGGCCCGGGACAGGCTTTTTGTTCCCGTAAACCGTGTCCCCCAGGATGGGATGGCCGATGTGGGCCATGTGGACGCGAATTTGGTGTGTCCGGCCGGTCTCCAGGCGGCACTCCACATAGGTGAAGCCGGGGAACCGCTCCAGCACGGTCCAGTGGGTGACAGCAGGGCGGCCGTTGGCCACCACCGCCATCTTTTTCCGGTCTACGGGGTGCCGCCCGATGGGGGCGTTCACAGTCCCCGCGTCCTCCCGCAGATTGCCCGTGACGATGCAGCGATAAATGCGGGCCAGGGTGTGGTCCTGCAACTGTGCCGCCAGCTTCTGGTGGGCGAAGTCGTTTTTCGCCGCGATGATCAGGCCGGAGGTGTCCCGGTCGATGCGATGGACGATGCCGGGCCGCAGCTCACCGCCGATACCGGAGAGGCTGTCCCCGCAGTGGTGCAGCAGGGCGTTGACCAGGGTCCCGTCCGGGTGGCCGGGGGCGGGGTGGACCACCAATCCCTTGGGCTTGTTCACCACGATCACGTCGGAATCCTCGTACACCACATCCAGCGGAATATCCTGGGGCACCACGTCCACCGGCTCCGGGTCCGGCAGGGAAACTTCCAGCGTCTCAGCGCCGTTCAGCTTGTAATTTTTCGCCAGAGGCTTTCCGCCGCAGGTCACCCGGCCCTCCTCCAGCAGCCGCTGGGCGGCAGAGCGGGTCACGTCCTCCAGGTTGGCCGCCAGCCAGGCGTCCACCCGCTGTCCGGCGTCCTCTTTATTCGGTTGGAGCGTCAGAAGTTCCATTCCCGGCATCCTTTTTGTCGTATTTTTCGTAGAACCACAGGTACCAAACGGCGCCCAGGATACAGCCGCAGACGATGCACATGTCCGCCACATTGAACACGGGGTAGGACTCCCAGAACTGGAACTGGAACATGTCCACCACGTAGCCCAGCCGGGCCCGGTCAATGATGTTGCCGATGCCGCCGGAGAGGATCAGGAAGCAGGCAGCCAGCCCCAGGGGATGGCGGACGATGCGGCGCACCAGTGCGTACAGCACCGCCAGGACGATGCAGGCGGTGACAGCCAGCAGCAGCCACCGCTGGCCGGAAAAGCTGGACCAGGCGGCACCGTAATTGTGGACGGTCCGCAGCTCCACCAGACCCGGGAGGAAGGGCATGGACTCCCCCAGGGGGAGGTTCACGGTGATCCAGTGCTTGACCCACTGGTCCAGCACCAGCAGCGCCGCCCCCAGGACGGCAAAGATCGCATATAACATGAGGATTCTCCTTTAAGCTCGCAATGATACTGACCAGTGTACACGCTTTTCCCCGGAAATGCAACCAAAACGGCCCGAAAGCAAACGCTTCCGGGCCGTTGCGTATGGGATTATCAGAATTCGGGCAGGGTTGCCACCACGGCAGCGCAGCGGGGGCACAGGTCGTCCTTGCCGGGCTGGGTGGAGTGCTTCCAGCAGCGGGGGCACTTGGCGCCGGCGGCATTCTCCACAGAGGCGGCCAGCTCGCCGCCCACGGTGACGTTCACCTGAGAGACGATCAGCAGGTCAGCCAGCAGCTCACTGTCCATCTCCGCCAGGAAAGCATCCTCCGCGGGAACGGTCAGGTCCACCCGGGCCTCCAGGGCCTTGCCGATCTTCTTCTCGGCACGGGCGGCCTCCAGCACGCCGTTGACGGCGGCACGGACAGCGATGATCTTGTCCCACTTGGCCATAGCGGCTTCGTCCAGAGCGTAGTCGGCGAAGGGCTGGTTCATGTCGTTGAACACCACGTTGCGGCCGTCGTCGCCGCCGCGGTGGGGCATGGCCTGCCAGATCTCGTCGCAGGTGAAGGCCAGGATGGGCGCCATGATCTTGGTCATGGTGTCCAGGATCAGGTACAGGGCGGTCTGGGCGCTGCGGCGCTTGGCGCCGTCGGTCTCGTCGCAGTACAGCCGGTCCTTAATGATGTCCAGGTAGAAGTTGGACATCTCCACCACGCAGAAGTCGTTGACGGCGTGGGTGACGGCGTTGAACTCATAGTCGTCATAGGCCTTGAAGCACTTGACGATCAGGTCGTTCAGGCGGGTGACGGCCCAGCGGTCCAGCTCCTCCATCTGGGCGGCGGGAGTCAGGGCGTTGGGGTCGAAGCCGTCCAGGTTGCCCAGGCAGTACCGGGCGGTGTTGCGGAACTTCAGGTAGTTCTGGGAGAGCTGCTTGAAGATCTCGTGAGAGCAGCGCATGTCGGCGTGGTAGTCGGCGGAAGCGGCCCACAGGCGCAGCAGATCGGCGCCGTACTTGTCGAAGATCTCGGCGGGGTCCATGCCGTTGCCCAGGGACTTATGCATGGCCTTGCCCTCGCCGTCCACGGTCCAGCCGTGGGTGACGCACTCCTTGAAGGGAGCCCCCTGGCCGAATGCGCCCACGGCGGTCAGCAGTGCGGACTGGAACCAGCCGCGGTACTGGTCCAGGCCCTCCAGATACATGGTGGCGGGCCAGAAGCCCTGGTCCCGCTTCATGGCGGCGAAGTGGGTGGAGCCGGAGTCGAACCAGCCGTCCAGGGTGTCCTCTTCCTTCTCAAAGCCGGCGTTCTTGCCGCAGTGGGGGCAGGTGAAGCCCTCGGGCAGGATCTCCTCGGCGGTCTTGGAGAACCAGGCGTTGGAGCCCTCCTTCTCAAACAGGGCGGAGATGGCGGCGATGGTCTCATCGGTGACGATGGGCTTGCCGCAGTCCTTGCAGTAGACCACAGGGATGGGCAGGCCCCACTTGCGCTGACGGGAGATGCACCAGTCGGTGCGCTCCCGGACCATGGACTTCATGCGGTCAATGCCCCAGCCGGGCACCCAGCGCACGTCGTCGCAGGCGGCGCAGGCCTCGTCCTTGAAGGAGTCCACGGAGCAGAACCACTGGGGCGTGGCGCGGAAGATAATGGGGCCCTTGCAGCGCCAGCAGTGGGGATAGCTGTGGACAATATCCTCGGAGGCAAACAGGGCGCCGCTCTCCTTCATATCCGCCAGAATAACGGGGTTGGATTCGTCGGTGGACATCCCGGCGTACTTGCCGGCGTATTCGGTGTGCTTGCCCTGATCGTCCACGGGCACCACCATGTCCATGCCGTAGCGCTTGCAGGTCTGGTAGTCGTCGGCGCCGAAGCCGGGGGCGGTGTGGACGCAGCCGGTACCGGAGTCCATGGTGACGTAGTCCGCCAGCAGCAGGCGGCTGGTCTTGGGCAGGAAGGGATGGTCGGCCAGCATGTTCTCGAAGAAGGCGCCGGGATGGGTCTCCACGATCTCGTAAGACTCCACGCCGCCCACCTTCATGACCTTGTCGGTCAGAGCCTCGGCCATGATATAGATCTCACCGTTGGCGTTGTTCTTGACCAGGGCGTAGCTCTCATCGGGATGCAGGGAGATACCCAGGTTGCCGGGCAGGGTCCAGATGGTGGTGGTCCAGATCACGAAGAACAGCTTGCTGTGGTCGAAACCGGGCAGCTTGCCCAGGTCATCGTGCATGGGGAACTTCACATACACGGTGGTACAGGGATCGTCCTGGTACTCGATCTCGGCCTCGGCCAGGGCGGTCTCGTCGTGGGGGCACCAGTACACAGGCTTCAGGCCCTTGTAAATGTAACCCTTCTTGTACATCTCGCCGAAGACCTTGACCTCCTCGGCCTCAAAGCCGGGGTCCATGGTGGCGTAGGGATGCTCCCAGTCCGCCAGAACGCCCATCCGCTGGAAGCCCTCGCTCTGGACTTCCATGTAGTGGCGGGCGAAGTCCCGGCAGGCGGAGCGGAAATCGGGCACGCTCATCTCCTTGCGGTTCAGCTTGTTCTGCTTGATGATGGCGGACTCGATGGGCATGCCGTGGTTATCCCAGCCGGGGATATAGGGGGTGTAGTAGCCCCGCATGGCGTAGGACCGGGTGATGAAGTCCTTGATGGACTTGTTCAGGGCGTGGCCCATGTGGAGGCTGCCGTTGGAGAACGGAGGGCCGTCGTGCAGGTTGAACAGGGGCTTGCCCTCGTTCTTCTTCAACAGCTCGTTGTACACGTCCTGGTCCTTCCAGCGCTTCAGCATCTCCGGCTCCCGCTTGGGCAGGCCCGCCCGCATGGGGAAGTCGGTCTTCGGCAGATTGATGGTCTTGTTGTAATCCATATCTCTCGCTCCTATAAAATCAGTTTTCTGTGTCATGCTTCTTAAAAATCCACGATCAGTTTCCGGCATTTTCGGCAGCGCCATGCCGCCGGGCGGCCCGTTTCATCCTTTGGCAGGCGGACATCGTCCGCGCCCTCCAAAAAACCGCCGCTCAAAAGTGCTTTGCCTCCGGACTGGTTGGGCGTCCAGATGCACGGCATACCGCATATCAGCCACCCGCGCTCCATAGGTGCGCCGCAGCCAGGGCACTCCATAAGCATACCTCCTCGCAAAAATAAAAACACCTTGTCTCCATCAAGAGACAAAGCGTTAGGAAAAACACTCTGCGGTACCACTCTCGGTTGCCGTGGCCTTGCGGACACGACCGCTCACAACCCGCCGTCACGGGCCGACGGAATAACGCTCGTCACACGTCCTTACCTACTCGCGTCGTCTTTCAGCAGGAGGCTCCAAGGTGATTTTCGCCCCCCGCGCCCGTCCGCCTTGCACCAAAACAGCGGCTCTCTTCGCGGGAACCTGAGGGGTACTCGTCCTTATCTACGCCAAAAATGTTCAATTACTGGTTTATCATACCACGTTTTCGCCGTTTGTCAACGGGAAAGTTGAGCAATTTGTCCCCTTTCCGGGGGCGGGGAGGGGGGCGCCGCTTTGCGGCGCGGGAATGCGCCCCCATTTTCTTTGGGTCTTGCCCAAAGAAAACGGCCGCGCCCGGTCAAAAGAAAGGCGCTTTCGCGCAAAGTCGGCGCCGCTGGCGCCTTTTTGCGCAAAACGAGGGGGCGTCGTGGCCGGTGCTGTGCAGACTTGCAGGCCCATACCGGGTGCGCTATACCCCTTGGGAACAGAGATGGTGCTCCGCCGCATTTGATCGTGCGGCACTTCTTTCGGAGATGGTCATCGAATAGACCAGCTTCTCTTTCCGCTGCCGCTCCCTCCCCCCGGGAAGGGGAATCCAAAGGGGAGGGGCCGCAGCCCCTCCCCTTTGTGTCGTTTCAAGGGGGTCCGGGGGGGAATCGAGGCCCCGCATGTTTACGCGGGGTCTGCCGACGCCATTTCCTTTGGGCGTCGGCTAATCCCCCCGGGTTTCTCTTTGGGGGGCGTGGGGGACACTTCTCTTTTCAAAAGAGAAATGTCCCCCCTCTCCCCGTTCCCCTGGCCAGGGGAAACAAAAGGGCCAGCCCTTTGGCTGACCCTCTCCTCTCACTGATACCGGTACTGCATCCCCGTGTACTGATCCACGCAGTTCAAAAACATCTCCCGGCTGCGGAATTCCAGCAGCTTGCAGCCCTCCTCCTCATGGAAGGACACGATGCGGCGGCGGGTGTCGACCCAGACGCGGAACAGGGGTTCATTCAGCACAGTCTTCTCCATCGGAAGGCTCCTTTCCCAGCTTTGAAAAGTCCGTTTGCTTATAAGACGATTCTCGGAGGCGTTTTGTTTCACCTGATCTCAAAAAATCACAATTTTTTTTGCAGCAAGTCTCCGATCCACACCAGCACAAGGAAGTGCGCCGGATAAAAAACATAGAAAAAATACTTCCACCCGTGTGTTCCCCGCTCGCCGCTGTACAGCAGGAGCAGCGGCGCCGCCAGCAGGACCCAAGGCGAGGCCACCATCAGGGGCAGCAGTCCTGCCAGCCGCCAGGGGCCCTTCTCCCGCAGGAGATAGAACAGCGCGGCCGCCGTGGTCCCCAGAAACACATATTCGCCCCGGACCAGAAACGCCAGTCCCCCGGCCGCGGCGATCATGGCGATCATGTACAAGATCCGCGCCTTTCCCCGGCGCTCGATTTCCGAAAGGCACCACAGCAGTCCGCAGGAGACCGTCAGGGTGAACAGCACATTCTGGAGCTGCCAGCTCCACAGGACGCCGTAGTGCGCCCAGTCATAGACCGGCTCGGAGATCAGAGCCGCCGCCAGCAGCGTCAGCAGATACCGCTTCCGGCTGCGGGTGTGTAGAAAGCCCTCGGGCACCAGAAAGACAAACAGCGGAAAAGCGGCATGTCCCAGAACATCCAGCACATCATAAATATGCGAGACCGCGGTCAGCCATGCCGGCGCGGCGGAAAAATTCAGATATCCCTCCGGGGATAGGAAGGCTCCATAAACACCGCGCCGGATCACAAAGGCTGCAATATGGTCGCAGAGCATGAAACACATGGCCCAGTATTTCAGGCCATAGCCGGAAATGCGCACCTTATCCATGGGCTTCCTCCTGTTCTTTCACAGCCGCCGCCACATCCGCCAGGAAGGTGTCCCAGGCCTCTGGATGCTCCACGTAATACCGGGGGCACTCCTTCCCCGTCACGTCGTAGTGGCGGATGACGTCGGTTTCCGGGTCCAGCTTGAACTGCACGCACAGCCAGGCCGTCAGCTCCACCGTCCGGTCATAGGTGACGGGAGAGAATTCGCCCGTCTCGTCGGGGTGGCAGACCTCGATGGAAACCGTGTCGCCGTTGCGCCCGTTGGAAGCATATGCGATTTCCGTCAGGGGGATGCACTGGATGACCTCCCCCTCCAGGCCCACAATGAAATGGCTGCTGGCATAGGTGTTTTCTAACCCGGAGGACAGGGACTCGAAATAGTTGCGGTTGGCGCGGGCGGTGGTGCCGGGATTGCCCACGTAGTGGATGACCACGCCGCTGATCTCCTCCAGCGGCGTCCCGGGACGGGACCACTCGTTGACTGTCAGGTAATCCTGCTCCACATAATCCGGCACAGGGATATCTTTCGCCTCGGGACCCCGGTCCCGCAGCAGGACCCACAGCACGGCGGCAATCAGACACACCAGCACCGTCCCCAGCAGCAGGGGCACCGCCGGGACAGCCCGGCGGCGCCTGCGCCTTCTTCTGTATGGTTCCGGCATGGCTCAGCCCGTCACCCCGGCAACGACCACGGTGGTGGGGCCGTCGGCGCCGCCGATGATACCCACAGAGGCGGTCTCCTGGGCCATTTTCTCCTCATACGTCTCGGTTTTACTGGTATTCCAGTCGTTCGTTTTCTCCATGTCCTCCCGGATCACCAGGTCCTTGTCCGTGACCAGGCCCAGGTCCTTCAGGCAGGCGATGGTGTTGTCCATGCCCGGACGGACGTTGATGCTGATCCAGTCATAGTTCCAGTGGTCCTGCTCCAGGCGGGCAAACCGCAGCTCCAGGCTCATGGCATAGGCGCTGTTATTGTTCTGATCGAACCAGTTATAGTCGCCCCAGGCACCCGAGGCGGCGTCCCTGGCAACGGCGTCCAGAAGGGCGGCGCACTCCCGGCTGTTCAGGTCATAGCCGTCGCCCCGCATCTCCAGCCACAGATTGCCGCTGTCCACGGTGTAGCGGCTGTCCCCGGCGTGGAGGCGCTTGGCCTTCATGGTCCGGCTGTTCACCAGTGTATCCAGCAGGCTGTCGTAGGTGTCCGCCTGCGCAAGGCGCTCCTGCGTCAGAGGGATGGAATACCGGCGCTCCACCTTTCTTCCATTGTTCAGAGTGTAGATGAAGCGGACGTAGGTTTCGGTCACATTGTTTTGCTCGGTATGTCTCCAATCAGACTGATAGCCCAGAATGTAGCTTTGGTCCTCCACGATGGCCTTGTGGACGGCCCGCACCTGCTCCAGCAGTTCTGCGTCCTCGCCGGGATACAGGGTGTAGGTATTGTCGGCGGCGTAGAACTCCACCTGCTCTACCTGCCCGGCCTCCGGCACCCGGCGGGAGACGCCCAGCAGGTCAAAGTGCAGCACGCAGCACAGCGCCACGCAGCCCGCGGCCACCACCACAAGGCCCTTCCAGCTGCCCCGGAAGACCTTCAGAGATTTGGCCAGCAGCATGGAGGCGGCGTAGTAGCCAATGGCCCCGGCCACCAGCATGCAGACCACCATGGGCAGAACGTCGTAATACCGACCGTCCTGGAAGCTGCTCCAGAACAGTTCATAAAGGGCAATGCCTCCCAGCAGGGCCGCCAGAGCCGCCAGGCCGAAGCGGAAGAAGGGCTTCATCCAGCCCACAGCCACCACGTCGCCGGCGCTCTCACTGCGGCGGCGGGTATAGAGGGCATAGGCCAGCGCCAGCAGCACCGCACCCACCAGGGCGTAGACAGCGATGAGCCAGGCGTTTTCCAGGGTGACAGAGGTGAGCTTGCTGACATAGGACTCCGTGTGGGTCATTTCCGTGAAGGCACGGACCTCTTCATAGGTGCAGTCCGCATAGACCTGCTGCTCCAGATACACGGTAGGAGACAGGAATTCCACCGCGCCGGAGTACCATCTGTTCAGACCGAAGATAAAGTTCCCGGCAAACATGCTCAGCAGCCAGTCCAGCAGGGGCGCCAGGAAATGCAGCAGGAAGTACAGGGCGGGCAGGGCAAACACGTTGCCCACCATGAAGGCCACGAAGGTGGCAGTGGCAAAGTAGAAAAAGCTCTCTCCCAGCACACTGAGGACGGTCACCAGCAGGCCCACTGGCTCGAAGCCGCCGCAGGCAATGGAGATCAGCACGCACAGCGCTCCCGTGACCGCGTAGGGAATGGTCATCATGGCCATGCCGGAGAGGAAGTTAGTGACGAACACGCCCCGCCGGGTGACGGGCAGGGTGTGCATCAGCCCTACGCTGCGGCTGTTATAGAGGTAGCTCCACACCAGCATGGCGCAGAGGATGGCATAGATCAGGGAAATGATGGGCAATCCATAGACCACTACATTATAATAGGCCTGGGTTGCCTCCAGAGGCTCGGCAAACCAACGGTGGCCCCGCATGAGCTGCAGCAGAATGGCCAGAGGGAACAGGCTGCCCAGGAAGCTGGCGCCGCCCCACAGGGGCCAGAACCGGGTCAGGTTCTTGCGGAATAAGGTAATATTAAAGAACGATGTTCTTGACTGCATAGTCCGCACCTCCCAACTCATAAATAAAGATCTCCTCCAAAGTCAGCGGCACCGCATCCACCAGCATGGGGTTATAGGTGGACAACTTGGCGGTGGCTTCCTCCGCGTTCATGCGCATAATTAAGGTATGGATACGGCCCACCCTGGAGGCGTGGAGCACCGGCAGCTCTGCCGGGACCTCGGTCACGCCGTCCTGGAACACCACCTGCAGCTTCACCATGTTGTCCTGCAGCTGAGCCAGGGACCGCTCCAGCAGCACCTTGCCGTGGTCCATGATGCCCACGTGGTCGCAGACGTCCTCCAGCTCCCGCAGGTTGTGAGAGGAGACCAGCACCGTGGTGCCACGCTCGCTGACATCGCCCATCATCAGGCTCCACACCTGACGGCGCATCACCGGGTCCAGACCGTCCACCGGTTCGTCCAGGACCAGGTAGTCCGGCATACAGCTCAGGGCCAGCCAGAAGGCCACCTGCTTCTGCATACCCTTGGACAGGCGGCGGATGGTCTTTTTCTCGTCGATATGGAAAACTTCCTTCAGCTTTTCATAGCGCTCCATGGAAAAGTTGGGGTAAAACCCCTTATAGAAACGCATCATATCCCGGACGCTGGCCTGGTTGAAATAGTACCAGTCGTCGGGGATGGCCGCGATGCGGCTCTTCAGAGCCGCGTTCTCCCAGACGCTCTCGCCGCCGATGGCCACGGTGCCGCTGTCCTGGCGGTAGATGCCCGTCAGGTGGCGGATGATGGTGGACTTGCCGGCGCCGTTGGGGCCCACCAGGCCATACACGCTGCCCGTGGGCACCGACAGCGACGCCCCGTCCAGGGCCGCAAAGCCGTCAAATTTCTTGACGACGTCTCTCACTTCGATCATGTGGTCTCCTCCTTCCGCAGAAGCGTCAGCAGCTCTTCCTCGCTGACGCCCAGATACCGAAGCTCCGCCAGAAGCTCCCGGACCTTCTCCTTCAATTCCTTCTTGCGGTTCTCATCTGTTCCCACATCTCCGGCGGCAAAGCTGCCCTTGCCGGGAATGGAGTAGATGTAGCCCTCGCTCTCCAGTTCGTTGTAGGCCCGCTGGATGGTGTTGGGGTTGATACTGAGCTGGGTGGCCAGGGCCCGGACCGACGGCAGCTTCTCGTCCGCCGCCAGAGCGCCGGACACCATGAGCTTTTTCAGTCCGTCCTTGATCTGCTCGTAAATAGGGCGGGAATCCCGGTAGTTCAGACTGATCATACCCTCACCTCCTGCTCATCAGGACTGCCACGAGAAGGATGACGCCCAGCACGCCGACCCCGCAGGTCAGTAAAAATACGATAGACATTGCGCACCTCCGTGTCAACTGTATTAACTGTACTAGTACGGTCAGGTTATCACGAAGCGCCCATTCTGTCAAGAAAAACTTTCAGCAGGCAGGATGCACACATTTTTCACTCTTTTCCGGGAAAACTTATCTGGAAAACCGGTCAAAAAGGCGCAGTTTCCTCTTTACAATTGAAAATAGGTGTGGTATATTCATAAAGCACGCGAATGTGCGGAAAACATCCCCAGGACCTCGTTTCGCGGAACTTCACCGTCCCGATGCGCAGTCCCGCGGGGAATCTTATGAAAGGTGGAAAACACTATGCTGCGCAAAGAACAGAAGACTGCTATCATCGACGCCAACCGTACCCATGAGACCGACACTGGTTCTCCCGAGGTCCAGATCGCCATTCTGACCGAGCGGATCAACCAGCTGACCGTTCACATGCAGAACAACCCCCAGGACAAGCACTCCAACCGGGGCCTGCTGAAGATGGTCGGTAAGCGCCGCAGCCTGCTGGATTACCTGCAGAAGAAGGACATCGAGCGCTATCGTGCTCTGATCGCCAAGCTGGGTATCCGTAAGTAATTGCTGAATGAGGGTGGTGTGGATACCCGCACCACCCTTTCTTCACATTTTCCCATGGCGTCCATGAGAGCCGCTCAAAGCCTTTAGCAGTTGAAAATGGGCTTGAAAACGCGCTTCAAACCTCTTTTCAAGTGCTAAATGGTTTGGCTCCCATGGAGAAAAGATTCAACGAAAAGGAGACAAATCATGTCAACCATTATCAAGCAGAGACAGTTCCCCGGCTACCACAAGTATGAGATGGAGCTGGCCGGCCGTCCCCTGACCCTGGAAGTGGGCAAGCTGGCTGAGCTGGCCAACGCCGCCGTCATGGTGGGCTACGGCGACACCCGCGTGCTGGTGTGCGCCACCGCCGCTCCCCGTCCCCGGGACGGCATCGACTTCTTCCCCCTGAGCGTGGACTTTGAGGAGAAGATGTACTCCGTGGGCCGCATCCCCGGCAGCTTCAACCGCCGCGAGGGCCGCCCCGGTGAGAAGGGCATCCTGACCGCCCGTGTCATCGACCGCCCCATCCGCCCCCTGTTCCCCTACGACTTCCGCAATGACGTCAGCATCATGGCCACCGTCATGAGCGTGGACCATGACTGCTCTCCCGAGGTGGCCGCCCTGATCGGCACCTCCGCCGCCCTGGCCATCTCCGACATCCCCTGGAACGGCCCCGTGGGCGCCGTGAAGGTGGGCCTGGTGGACGGCAAGCTGGTCATCAACCCCGATTCCGAGATGCGCAAGGTCAGCGACCTGGACGTCACCGTGGTCTCCACCGGCAAGAAGGTGGTCATGATCGAGGCCGGCGCCAACGAGGTGGACAACGACACCATGTTCAAGGCCATCCAGATGGCCCACGAGGAGAACCAGAAGCAGATCGCCCTCATCAACCAGATGGTCTCCGAGATCGGCAAGCCCAAGTTCGACTATCCCCACGCCGCCTTTGACCAGGAGCTGTTCGACGATATCGTGGCCAACTTCATGGACGAGGCCAAGGCCGCCATGGACACCGATGACAAGAACGTCCGGGAGTCCCGCTGGAACGCCATGATCGAGAAGTGGCACGAGAAGTATCTGGACACCCATCCCGACATGGACCAGTACCTGGAGGAGATCACCTACAAGTTCCAGAAGAAGATCGTCAAGGCCTGGCTGCTGGAGGGCCACCGCGTGGACGGCCGTGCCAAGAATGAGATCCGCCCCCTGGCCGCCGAAGTGGGCGTGCTGCCCCGGGTCCACGGCTCCGGCCTGTTCACCCGCGGTCAGACTCAGGTCCTCTCCGTCGCTACCCTGGACACCCTGTCCGCCAACCAGAAGCTGGACACCATCTGGGAAGAGACCGAGAAGCGCTATATGCACCACTACAACTTCCCCGGCTACTCCGTCGGCGAGGCCAAGCCCGCTCGCAGCCCCGGCCGCCGCGAGATCGGTCACGGCGCCCTGGCCGAGCGTGCCCTGCTGCCCGTAATCCCCTCTGTGGAGGAGTTCCCCTATGCCATCCGCGTGGTGTCTGAGGTGGTTAGCTCCAACGGCTCCACCTCCCAGGGCTCCATCTGCGGCTCCACTCTGGCTCTGATGGACGCCGGCGTGCCCATCAAGGCCCCCGTGGCCGGCATCTCCTGCGGCCTGATCCAGGATGACGACGGCTCCTTCACCACCTTCATCGACATCCAGGGCGTGGAGGACTTCCACGGCGAGATGGACTTCAAGGTAGCCGGCACCAAGAAGGGCATCACCGCCATCCAGATGGACCTGAAGAACGACGGCCTGACCATGGAGATCATCCGGAACGCCCTGGACATCACCTACGACGCCCGTGTGCAGATTCTGGACCAGATCATGCTGCCCTGCATCGCCGAGCCCCGTCCCGAGGTCAGCAAGTACGCTCCCAAGATGATCACCATGCATATCGATCCCGACAAGATCCGGGACGTCATCGGCAAGGGCGGCTCCGTCATCCAGAAGATCGTGGCCGACACCGGCGCCAAGATCGACATCAACGACGACGGCTCCATCTTCATCGCCGCTCCCAACCCCGAGAGCTGCGACGCCGCCAAGAAGTGCATCGACGACATCGTCTTCGTGCCCGAGGTGGGTCAGCTGTACTACGGCCGCGTGGTGCGCCTGATGACCTTTGGCGCCTTCGTGGAGCTGGCTCCCGGCAAGGACGGCCTGGTGCACATCTCCAAGCTGGCCGACCACCGCATTGAGAAGGTGGAGGACGCCTGCAAGATCGGCGACATGATGTGGGTCAAGGTCACCGAGATCGACGAGAAGGGCCGCGTGAACCTGTCCCATAAGGACGCCATGAAGGAGATCGCCGCCAAGGAAGCCGCCGGCGAGCGCATTAAATAATAAAGCGGGGCTTGTCCCCCCTCTCCGAAAAACGGACGCCGAAGGGCGTCCGTTTTCCGCATACAGGCCATTGGCGGGAACCATGCGATAACCACCACCGAAAGCCGCACCCAGACCACCAAATGCGGGAAAGCACCATCTCTGTTCCCCCAAGGGAATAGCGCACCCGGTACAGGCCCTTAAGTTTGCACCGCAACGATCACGATGACCCCCGTATTTGCGGTCAACTTGACACAGCCGTGTCAAGTTGATCCGCCCAGCGTCTTTCTTTTCCACCGCTGCGGCGGCGACTTTTCTTTCGGCAAGACGAAAGAAAAGTGGGGGCCGCATTCCCGCCCGGCAAAGCCGGGCATCCCCCGTCCCCCGCCCCGTGGGCGGACACCCCTATTCAAGGAGCTGATCTCATGGACATCATCGCCGCCATCGCCACCGGCGGGAACCCCACCGCCATCGGCATCGTCCGGGTATCCGGCGAGGGCTGTTTCGCCCTCTGCGATAAGGTCTTCCGCGCCCTGAACGGCAAAGCGTTTTCCGCCCAAGAGCCCCGGAAGATGATCTACGGCGACATGCTGGACGCCGAAGGCCGCGTTATTGACCGGGGCCTGGCCATCCGGTTCCCCGGCCCCCGCAGCTACACCGGCGAGGACTCCGCCGAGTTCCACTGCCACGGCTCTCCCGTGGTGCTGCGGGAGCTTTTGAGCGCCCTCTTTGCCGCCGGAGCCCGGCAGGCCAAGGCAGGAGAATTCACCCGCCGTGCCTTTTTGAACGGGCAGCTGGACCTGACCCAGGCAGAGGCCGTCATCGACCTCATTGACGCGGAGACTGCCTCCGCTGCCCGGAACGCCGCCGCCCAGCTGGACGGCGGTCTGCGCCGGATGCTGGAGCCCATTCAGGACGCCCTGCTGGAGATCGCCTCGCGGTTCTACGCCGTGGTGGACTACCCCGACGAGGACATCGAGGACATCCAGCCGGAACAGGTGACGGAAGCCCTGGACACCGCTGACCGCCAGCTCACCTCCCTGCTGGCCACCTGCCAGCGGGGCAAGGTGCTGAAGTCCGGCGTCCGGACCGCCATTGTGGGACGGCCCAACGCCGGCAAGTCCTCCCTGCTCAACGCCCTGGTAGGGTATGAACGGGCCATCGTCACCGACATTCCCGGCACCACCCGGGACACGGTGGAGGACACCGCCGTGGTGCGGGATGTGCTGCTGCGGCTGGTGGATACCGCCGGCATCCACGACACCGCCGACACCGTGGAGCGGCTGGGCGTGGAGCGCAGCCGGAGGGCCGTAGAGCAGGCCGACCTGGTGATCGTCGTGGTGGATGGCCTGACCGGCCCCACGGAAGCAGACCGGGAGATCCTGGAGCTGGCCAGCCGCGCACCCCATTGGATTCTTGGCCTCAGCAAGTCCGACCTGCTTCCCGACGGCTTCTGCCAGATCCTGAAGCGGCCCAAGGGGCTGCGGGGACCGGATGAATGCCTGTCCTTCAGCTCTGTGGCTCCCGGTGGACTGCGCCTTCTGGAGGACGCCATCGCAGAGCTGTACCCCGCAGGCTCCCCCTCCCAGACCGGAAGCCTTTTGACCGACCAGCGGCAGGAGGAAGCCGCCAGCCGGGCCCGGGACGCCGTCCGCCGGGCCAAAGCTGCCCTGGAGGGCGGTCTGACCCCCGACGCGGTGCTGACTGACGCAGAGGAGGCCCTGGAGGCCCTGGGTGAACTGACAGGCCGCACCGCCCGGGAGGAGATCATCTCCCGCATCTTTGAACGGTTCTGTGTCGGAAAATGAGAAAAATCCGGTTCCCATCTTTGCAAAATATGATTTACAAAACTAGATTACAGTGGTAAAATAGTCTCTGTACCAAGTTTCAAACTGGAAAAGGAGGCTTTTGCATGCAGGATCTGTCATCTCTGCTGGAATGTCTGCGGCAGCAGCGACCGGTGGAGTGGGAACAGCTTCCCGATTTCGCCCTGTATATGGACCAGGTCCTCAGCTACATGGACCGCCAGGTCATCCGCTTTGACGAGGACGACGGACTCACCGCCGCCATGGTGAACAACTACACAAAAAGCGGCCTGGTGCCCCGGGCCGAAGGCAAGAAATACAACCGGGACCACCTGGCCTATCTGACCGCCATCTGCGTCCTCAAGCATGTCATGTCCACCCGGGACATGGATCTGCTGATCAAGGAGGAGCTGCAGGGGGACCGGACCATTCCGGACAGCTACGCCGCCTTCTGCGGCAGTCTGGATAAGGCCCTGACCCTGACCGCCGACGAGATGGAGGCCCAGGCTCCGGACCAGTCCCTGGCAGACGCCGCCATCCACTTCGCCCTGCTGAGCTATGCCGCCGGCGTGGCCAGCAGCCGGTATGTGACCCTCCTGCGGCAGCAGAAGGAATCCGCCCAGGAAACCCACGGAAAAAAATCCAAGAAGGAGCATGATTGATATGAGAGACTTTGTCATCATGACCGACAGCTGCTGCGACATGACCGCTCAAATGGCGGAGGAGCTGGAGCTGAAAGTCCTTCCCCTGAGCCTGCTGATGGGCCAGGATACGTACCGCAACTGGCTGGACGGCCGGGAGATCGGCTTCCATGACTTCTATGAGCGCATCCGGGCAGGCGCCACCGCCACCACCTCCGCCATCAGCGTGGGTGATTTTGAGGAGGCCATGCGGCCCATTCTGCAGGAGGGCAGGGACATTCTGTACCTGGCCTTCTCCTCCGGCCTGTCCACCACCTACCAGTCCGCCGTCATTGCGGCAGACGGCCTGCGGGAGGAATTCCCCGACGCCAAAATTTACACGGTGGACTCTCTGGCCGCCTCTCTGGGCCAGGGCCTGTTCGTCTATCTCTGCGCGCAGCAGAAGCGGGCGGGAAAAACGATTGACGAGGTCCGGGACTACGCCGAAGAGATCAAGCTGAAGGTCTGCCACTGGTTCACCGTGGACGATCTGAACCACCTGAAGCGGGGCGGCCGCATCAGCGCCGCCACTGCCCTGTTCGGCACCATGTTGACCATCAAGCCCGTGCTGCATGTGGATGACGAGGGCCACCTGATCTCCGTCAGCAAGGCCCGGGGCCGGAAGGCCTCCCTGCTGGCTCTGGTGGACCGGATGGAGAAGACTGCCATCGACCCCAAGAACCAGACCGTCTTCATCAGCCACGGCGACTGTGAGGCCGACGCCCAGTTCGTGGCCGACGAGGTCCGCCGCCGCTTCGGCACGGAGGACATCCACATCAACTACGTGGGCCCCGTCATCGGCAACCACTCCGGTCCGGGCACCCTGGCTCTGTTCTTCCTGGGCACTGAACGATAACACAGGAGGCTTCTCAACATATGAACTGGCTGGAACTTCACATCGACACTACCCACGCCGGATTGGACACGGTGACGGCCATGCTGTCCGCCCTGGACATTGACGGCGTCATCATCGACGACGAGACCGACTTCCAGGACTTCCTGGAAAACAACCACCAATACTGGGACTATGTGGACGAGGACCTGGAAAAGGCCATGGCCGGCAAGTCCCGCATCACCTTCTACCTGCTGGCCAACGACACCGGCTACGGCAAGCTGGGCGAGGTCCGGGTGGCTCTGCAGAAACTGAAGGAGAGCCGGGATGACTGCGGCACCCTGCTGCTGAGCATGGAGAACATCCAGGACGCCGACTGGGAGACCAGCTGGAAGAAGTATTACAAACCCCTTGAGATCGGCGACCGGCTGCTGGTCATCCCCCAGTGGGAGACCGCCGATCCCAAGGGCAGAGTCCCCCTGATCCTGGACCCCGGCCTGACCTTCGGCACCGGCAGCCACGCCACCACCCGCCTGTGCCTGACGGCCCTGGAAAAAGCCGTTCAGGGCGGCGAGCGGGTACTGGACCTGGGCTGCGGCAGCGGCATTCTGTCCATCGCCGCCCTGCGGCTGGGCGCCGCGGAGGCCACCGCCGTGGACATTGACGACAAGTGCCTGACGGTGGCCTATGACAACGCCGCCCTCAACGGCATCGGCAAGGACACCTATACCGTGAAGGTAGGCAACGTCCTCACTGACGAGGCCATGCGGGCCCAACTGGGCGGCGGCTATCAGATCGTCCTGGCCAACATCGTGGCGGACGTCATTATCGGCCTGGCTCCCCTGGTGCGGTCCATGCTGGCCCCCGGCGGCCTGTTCCTCTGCTCCGGCATCATCGACACCCGGGCCGAGGAGGTGGCGGACAAGCTCCGGGAAGCGGGGCTTGTGATCGAAGAGACCCGCTCTGCCGAGGGCTGGTTCGCCTACACCTGTCATTTCTGACTCCACAAGGGGGTTTTCCTTTGCAAAAGCTGTCCCGGTGGGACCGGTTCCTCGGTTCCTACTTTCCCTGGTTCGTCCTGGCCTGCGCCACTACCGGCGTTCTGTTTCCCGACACCTTTTCCTGGCTCAACGGCAGCATCACCATGGGCCTGTTCGCTTTCATGACCTTTGCCAACAGCCTGGGCGGCGGCTTCCGGGAGCTGGGGCGGGTATTCCTCCGGCCCTTGCCGGTGGTGGTCACCCTGCTCCTGCTCCATGTGGTCATCCCCCTGCTGACGCTGGGCCTTGGAAATCTGCTGTTCCCGGACGCCCCCCTGTTTACCATCGGCCTGGTGCTGGAATACGTCATCCCCACCGGAGTGGCCTCTCTCATGTGGGTGGGCATCTGCGGCGGCAATGCGCCCCTCTGCCTCTCCATCGTCCTGCTGGACACCCTGGCGGCTCCCGTGGTGATCCCCCTGTCCCTCAAGCTGCTGGTGGGCTCCGTGGTGGAGGTGGACACCTGGGGCATGATGGGCGACATGATGGTGATGGTGGCCCTGCCCGCTCTGGCGGCCATGACGGTGTACCAAGTCACCGGAGGCCAGGCGGCTATGACGCTGAAGCCCAGACTTGCGCTGTTCGCCAAACTGGCCCTGCTGACCGTCATCACCGCCAACGCCACCTCCTGTTCCTCTTTCCTGCGCAGTATCGACGGCACGCTGGTACTGGTGATGGCGGCGGTGTTTCTGCTGTGCCTGTTTGGGTTTCTGGCGGGCTACTGGGCAGCGAAGCTCCTGGGGCTGGATTTCCCCACCCGGGCGACCATGTGCCTGAACACCGGTCTCAGGAACATCAGCGCCGGGTCGGTGCTGGCGCTGCAATACTTCCCCGCCCAGGTGGTCTTTCCCGTTGCCTTCTCGCCGCTGTTTTTACAGTTCACCACTTCCATCATTGTGAAAGTCCTGATGCGGACCCCCTCCGGGCGGGCATACGCCGCAAAAAAAGAAGACATTTCCGTATAACGAACAATTTTGTGCGTGGCAAAAGCCGCGCACTTTTTTTGCCGCTGTGGCCACTCTTCGACAGGATACACCCGACTTTTCGTCTTTTATTGGGTAAAATGGTAAAAACCGGAAGGAAGTGAATCCATGAAGCCGACCATCCAAGTGCTGCAGCTGCCTGCGGAGGAGATCCGCCCCAATCCCCGCCAGCCCCGCCGGGTCTTTGACGAAACGGGGCTGCGTGAGCTGGCGGACTCCATCCGCACCCACGGCGTCCTCCAGCCCCTGACGGTCCGCCGCACGGCGGAGGGCTGGGAGCTGATCGCCGGAGAACGGCGCCTGCGAGCCTCCCGGCTGGCGGGACTGGAGACCGTCCCCTGTATTGAGAGCACCGCCGGCGACGAGGAATCCGCCCTGCTGGCCCTGATCGAAAACCTGCAGCGGCAGGACTTGCACTACTTTGAGGAGGCCGCCGCCATCGGGGATTACATCCACCGGACCGGCATCACCCAGGAGGAGGCCGCCCGACAGCTGGGCCGCAGCCCCTCGGCCCTGGCCAACAAGCTGCGGCTGCTGCGGCTCTCCCCCGCTTGCCGGGAGCAGCTGGTGCAAAGCGGCCTGACAGAGCGCCACGCCCGGTGCCTGCTGCGGCTGGAGGACGAATCGGAGCGGCTGGCGGCCCTCAAGTACATCGCGGACCACCAGCTGAACGTGGCCCAGACGGAGCAGTACATCGAGCGGCGGCTGGCAGCCCTGCAGACTACGCCCCCGGCGGGACGGCGGACCTTCATTCTCAAGGATGTACGGCTGTTCCTCAACAGCGTGGACCACGGCCTGCGGCTCATCCGCAGTGCCGGGGTGAACGCCGCCTGTGACCGCCAGGAGACGGAAGAGGACATTCTTCTGACCATTCGCATCCCCAAGCAGCGGGCGCCAAAAGTGCCCTGATTGTTACGGGATTGTAATTTGTTTTTCCCCAAACCTGTGTTAAAATGGGAAACTGAGCATAGAGTGTTCTGTGCCTGTCCACATTTGAAACAACAGGAGGGGCTTCATGGAGCAGACGACAAACGAAGCCAGCGTGCAGAAAAAAGGCGGTGCCCGACTGCAGAAGCCGGAGGCCGTAAAATCCGGCAGCAAAAAGCCGCTGGCGGTCCTGGGGATCGTCGTGGGCGTGCTGGTGCTGGCCTATGTGGGCCTATGCGCCTATGCCGGGTCTCTGAATACCTTTTACCCCAATTATCACATCAACGGCATCGCCGTGGGCGGGATGACCGTGGACCAGGCGTCCCGGGCGCTGGCGGCGGAACTGCCGGAGCAGGCCATGGCTCTCCACTGCGGGGATGATCCGGTCAAATTGGGCTGGCCTTCGGACTCCCTCCCCCCTGTGACTCTGGGGGAGCTTGGCTATACGGAGGAGCGCTGCGGCGCCATTGCCCAGCGCCTGTTTGACCAGCAGAGGAGCATCGGCTTTTTCAGCCGGGGCAGCCGGTTCCTGTCCGCTCAGTTTTCCTCCACGGGGGACACGGTCTCCAGCGAGGACATGGATGCGACTGTTTTTCAGGAGCGGGTGACCCAGCTGGCGCAGGAGCTGGCCCTGGAGCCCCAGGACACCACTTACTCCATCGGTGAGAACAGCATCTCCATCACCAAGGCCGTCAACGGGCGCTCCGTCAAGGAGGACGCCCTGGCCGATGCGCTGATGCATGCCATTAGTACATACGGCGCCCAGGGAGAGTTGATCGCTTACATCAGCTTTGCCCATTTCAACCCCTGGAACCTGACGGCCCAGGCCATCCACGACGAGGTGGCCGCCGAGATGAAGAACGCCGGGTACGATCCGGAGACCAAATCCATCACCCCGGAGCAGCTGGGAGCGGACTTCGACGTGACCGCCGCCCAGAAAGCGCTGGACGCTGCGGACCCCGGTGAGACCGTGGAAATTCCCGCTGTCATTGAGTACCCCACCGTCACCGCCGAGACCCTAAAAGGTGTCCTGTTCCGGGACGTACTGGGCGAGGCCAAAACCAAGGTGGGCGGCACCGCCGCACGCATCTCCAACGTAAAGCTGTCCGCTTCCTCCATCAACGGCCATGTGATGAACAGCGGCGACGTGTTCTCCTATAACGGCGTGGTGGGCAAGCGGACCGCCGCCAACGGCTATCAGCCCGCTCCCGCCTATGTGAAGGGCGAGACGGTGGACGAGATCGGCGGCGGCATCTGCCAGACCTCCTCCACGTTGTATCTGGCCTGCCTGCGGGGCAACCTGGAGATCACGGAGCGCCACGCTCACCGCTACATTCCCGCCTACATCGCCGCCGGCATGGACGCCACCGTGTCCTGGGGCGGCCCGGACTACAAATTTACCAACAATACCGACTATCCCATCAAGATCGTCACCAGCTATGAGGGCGGCTATCTGACGGTGAAGGTGCTGGGCACCAACGTCACCGGCATCACCGCCAAAATGACCAACGAGAAGCTGTCCACCACCGATTTCCAGGTGGTGTACGAGGACGATCCCACCCTGGCCCCCGGCACGGAGCAGGTCAAGACCACGCCCTACACCGGGTCCAAGTGGAAGACCTACCGCCACCTGTACGATGCCAACGGCAAGCTGATCTCCACCACCTACGAGGATACCAGCGACTACAAGGCCCGGAACAAGGTCATCCTAAAGGGTCCCGCTGCCGCCGCATCCACGGACCCCACTGTCCCCGCCGTCAGCCCCGGCACCCCGGAGACGCCGCCCACCTCCACGGAAACACCGGCGGTGGAGACACCCGCCGTGCCGGAGACGCCGCCGGACACACCTGCGGAGCCCGCCGACGGTCCCGCCATCATCGTCATGCCGGAGGAACCTGAATTCTGAAACAAAAGAGATCGCTTTTTTGAAAAAGCGATCTCTTTTTTCGCCTTTTTGGGCATACTATGAATAAATTTCGACGGATTTGGGAGGGGAATTTCATGGAAAAATACCGGTGGCTGCCGCTGGCAGCGCTGCTGGCGGGAACACTGGCCCTGTGGCCCCTGCGGGACCAGCTGACGGCAGAGCGCATCGCCGCCTGGTCTCCCCGGGAGACAGGACTGGCAGCGGTTTTTCTGCTGGCCCTGTACGCCGTCAAGAGCCTGTCGGTGGCCTTCCCCCTCTCCGCCCTGGAGGCCGCCGGGGGACTGCTGTTCCCTTTGCCCGCCGCCCTGGCCGTAAACCTGTTGGGGGTGCTGACGGCGCAGGTGATCCCTTTTCTCCTGGGCCGCCGGGAGCAGGCAGCGCTGGAGACCCTGACAGCGCGGCATCCCCGCCTGGCGGCCCTGCGGCCCAGAGACCGTCCGGGCCGGTCCGTGTTCCTGCTGCGGCTGGCGGGTGCCACTCCCGGAGACCTGGTGAGCCTGTATCTGGGGGCCTCCGGGGTGCCCCTTCGGGCCTATCTTACCGGCGGTACCCTGGGGAGTTTGCCCCGGGTGGCCGCCGCCACGGTACTGGGAGCGGCCCTGTGGGAAATTGGCAGTCCCCGGTTCTGGCTGTCCCTGCTGCCCGGGGCGGCGCTGACAGGACTGTCGCTTGTCTTGTGGCGACTGTGGAAACCGTAAAAACCGGCCCTTTCGGGCCGGTTTTTGGGTTATCTGCGCTGTTTTTTCAGTTTTCGGATATCCTCTCCAAAGAAGGGCAGCATTTGGTACTCGCCCTCGATGCGGGAGGCGATCTGAGGAGAATAACGACGGCTGATATCCTCAACCTTCAGATTGGTACTGAGGATGGTAGACCGCTTCTCGATTAGGCGGCCGTTGATGATCTGGTACAGGGCGCTCTGAATGAAGGCAGTGGTCATCTCGGTGCCCAGGTCATCCAGGATCAGCAGGTCGCAGTTCAGCACCCGGTCCACATCGCTCTCCGCTTCCTCTTCCCGGCCGAACTTCTGCGTCTCAAAACGCTGGAAAATATGGCCGGCGGTGTCGTACACCACAGACCAGCCGTCACCGCTGACCTCCCGGGCAATGGCGGCGGAGAGATGCGTCTTGCCCAGCCCGGGGGCGCCACTCAGCAGCAGGCTCCCGCTCTCCGGGCCGAAGTTCTCGGCATACGCCTTACAGGTCTTATATACCCAGTCCATATTCTCCCTGGCGGAGATGCCCAGGGACGGCGTGGATTCCTCGGAATACCAATCCAGAGAAAAGGTATCAAAGCTCTGGCTGCCCAGGTCCAGCATCCGGCTCAGCTCCTTCTGCTGCTCCCGGGCGTAATAGGTCCGCAGGCAGCGGCACACCTGGCCGTTGCGGTAACCTGTGTCGCCGCAAAGGCGGCAAAACGGTTTTTCCTCCAGGCAGGCCTCCGGCAGGCCCATGCGGGCCAGCAGATCCCGCTTTTCCGCCTGCAAACTCAGGTTTTCGTCCCGCAACCGCTCCACCGCCGGGCGGGGGTCCGTACCCTGGCGCAGGGCATTGGCGATGATGCGGCTCATGGTGGACCGCAGCTCGCTGTCCACCTCCCGCAGGCGGGGCTGACGGCGAAACACGTTCTCACGCCGCTCCTGAAACTGCTCCTCCCGCCGGCGCTTGTCCTCCTCGAACCGTTGGAGTGCCCGGTGCATGATCTTTCCGTCATAAGCCATGGTCACACCCCCTTCTCACGCTGCTGGATGTACTTCTTCATCCAGGACACATCCTCGCCGCCGGACGCAGCCGGATGGCTTTCCTTCCGGGGGGCGGGCCGGTCTCCGGCCTGGATCTCCTCCGGCGTATGTAGGCCCGCCTCGTGCCAGCGCTTCAGAATACCATTGCAGTAAGGCCACTTCAGCTCGTGGCACTTCAGCACCGTCTTGTCGTAGGCCAGGGCTACCGATTCCGGCGGGAACCCCATCTCCTGCCAGGCGGTGAGGTACTTCTCCTCCGACGCCACCGGCAGCCGGTCCCCCAGCCCCAGCACCTGCATATAGCGGGGCACGGATGCCTGCTTTTCGGCGTATTTTTTCAGGTATTCCACCGCGGCCTTCTGGGTGTCGATGCCCATACGGGCCCAGGCGTAGCCCTCCTTCTCGATCTGCCGCAGAGTGGGCCGGCGGCCCTCGCCGTACCGGCGGCGGATGCGCTGGTCACAGTGGCACACCAGCAGATAGATCACGTCGGCGGGCAGGCCCAGATAGTCGTTGAGCCCCAGCAGGACCCCCACGTCCGGGGTGGTCAGCTTCTTGCCCAGCTTTTTCTCCACCTCGGCCACCAGACCGCGGAATTCCCCACTGTCCTCCAGCCGCTCCATAATATCGGAGCGCTGATAGACCGGCCGCTCGTCGGCGGGTTCCAGGGGCGCGGCCTTCTCCGGGGCGGCGGATGCGATGAGCCCCAGCTGCCGCAGGGTCTCTTCCGCCGCTTCGATGCGGCTCCGCTCCCAGCGGAGCTCTCCCGCCAGGGACCGGGGCGGCACGGTGCCGTGGTGCCGCAGGAGGGCCAGATACAGCAGCGCCGCGTCGCCGTCGCCCTTTTCCAGCAGCCGCCGGGCCGCCTGGGCCGACAACGTCACGTTTTCTTCCGCCGTATGGACCAGCACACTTGCCATGGCTGCCCCTCCCTCCTTCGTTTTTCGTGTTCCCTTATTCTACACGAAAAACAGCTTCCCGGCAAGTCCTTTGCCCATTCCCGTGCAAGGCTGACCCGCGAAGTTTATGAATTTTTTCAAAATCCACGGTTTTCTTATAGCGCACATCTGTCTCGTATGATATACTATACGCTGAAAAAATGGGTGGCTTCTGCCCTTTTACCAATGAAGAGGAGGAATCGTCATGGCAAACCGCGTCGTCGTCACTATTTGCGGAGAGGAATACACCTTTGTGGCCGAGGAATCTGCCGCCTACATGCAGAAGGTGGGCAGCTATGTGGGGGACAAGATGGCGGAAGTTCTGGGCAGCGCCAAGGTGGGCCGCACCGATGCCGCCGTCCTGACCGCCGCCAACATCGCCGACGAGCTGTTCAAGGCCCAGGCCTCCGCCGAGCAACTGCGGGCCCAGATCAAGGGATATCTGGATGAGGCCGGCAAGGCCCAGGCCGAGGCCAGCGAGCTGCGCCGGGAGGTCTTCCGTCTCCAGCAGCGGCTGAACCAGCAGAACAAGTGACCAGCAAACCGGAACTCCTGGCCCCTGCCGGGTCCCCGGAATCCCTGCGGGCCGCCGTGCAGAACGGCGCCGGCGCGGTGTACCTGGGCTGGGGCGATTTCAATGCCCGCCGGAGCGCCAAGAATTTCTCCGAGGAGGAATTCAAGGAGGCTCTGGTCTATTGTCATATCCGGGGCGTCCGGGTCTTTCTGACCCTGAACACCCTGCTGACGGACCGGGAGCTGCCAAAGGCCCTGGAGACCGCCCGGGAGGTCTGCCGTCTGGGGGTGGACGCCATCCTGGTGCAGGACTGGGGCCTTTTTGAGCTGTTGCGGAAAAGCCTGCCGGACCTGCCCCTTCACGCCAGCACCCAGATGAGCGTGTTCACCTCCGGCGGAGCCTGCGAGATGGCCGCCGACGGCTGCGAGCGCATCGTGCTGGCCCGGGAGAACTCCGCCGAGGACACCGCCGCCATCTGCAGAAACTGCCCCGTGGAGGTGGAGGTGTTCGTCCACGGCGCCCTGTGCATGTGCTACTCCGGCCAGTGCGCCATGAGCGCCCTGATCGGCGGCCGGTCGGGCAACCGGGGTCGCTGCGCCCAGCCCTGCCGTCTGCCCTATGGCGTCAACGGACCTGCCAAAAAGGACTATCCCCTGAGCCTCAAGGACAACTGTCTGGCCTGCGAGTTGGGGGACATGGCGGAGATGGGGGTGGCCTGCCTGAAAATGGAGGGCCGCATGAAGCGGCCGGAGTATGTGGCCATCATCACCCGCATCTACGCCCGCCTGCTGGAGGAAGACCGGGAGCCCACCGCCGCCGAGCTTTCAGAGCTGGAGCAGGCCTTCTCCCGCTCCGGCTTCACCGACTGGTACTGGCAGGGGAAGCACGGCGCCAGGATGTTCGGAACCCGCCCGGAAAACGCAAAAGACCCCAAGGAATTGTTCGAGGCGGCGAAATCCGCCTATGAGAAGGACGACCTGCGCACGGTCCCCGTGCGCTTCACCGCCGCCATCCGGGCCGGAGCACCCTGCGCCCTGACCGCGGAAGACGGCACCCACGCGGTCACCGTCACCGGTCCCGTGCCGGAGGCCGCCCGGAACCGCAGTCTGACGGCGGAGGAAGTGGCAGACCGGCTGAAAAAGACCGGCGGCACCGCCTACCGCTGCGAAAGCGCGGAGGTCACGGTGGACGAGAGCCTGTCCCTCCCCGCCAGCGCCGTCAACGCCCTGCGGCGAGACGCCCTGGCCGCCCTGACGGAGGCCCGGACCGCGGTCCCGCCCCGCCGGGAACTGCCCCTGCCGGCGCTGCCGGATGTCGATTGCAGCGAGTCCGCCCCCGCCCTGACTGTTTCCGTCTCCACCGCCGCCCAGATCACGGAGGGCCTGTTGGCCTGCGGCCCCGCCCGGGTCTACGTGCCTCTGGAGGTGCTGGCAGAGCTGGAATCTCTGCCCCGGGCTGATACCGAATGGTGCGCCATCCTGCCCCGCATTTGGCGGGACCGAGACGAGGTCCTGCTGAAGGACTGGCTGGCCCACGCCAAAGAGCTTGGCGTCTCTGCCGCCGCCGTGGGCAACATCGGCCAGCTCTCCATCCTGCGGGGGCTGGACATGGCCCTGTACGGCGACTACGGTCTGAACGTTTTCAACAGCTGGTCCCTGGTCTACCTGCGGGACAAGGGGCTGTCCTCCGCCTGCCTCTCTTTCGAGCTGCGGGGGTCCCAGATGCGGGACCTGAAAAAGGTCCTGCCCGCCGAGGCTATTGTCTATGGCCGCCTGCCCCTGATGATCACGGAGAACTGCCTGGTGCAGAACGGCTGCGGCTGCCGCCTGGACCGGAACGGCCCGGCGGTGCCGGAAAACGGCCCCTGCCACCGGCCCAACTTCCTTCAGGACCGCACCGGCGCTGCTTTCCCCCTGCTGCCGGCCTACGGCCACCGGACAGAGGTCCAGAACAGCCGGGTGCTGTGGCTGGCGGACCGGCCCGACTGGAAGCGGCTGGGACTGGCCTACGCCCGCCTGCGGTTCACCACCGAAAGCCCGGAGGAGTGCGTCCGGGTCATGCGGGCCTATCAGGAAGGCCGCCCCGCGGAGGGCGAATTCACCCGGGGCCTGTACGAACGGGGCGTGGAATAAAACCGGCACCCCAATAGCGGGCGGATGATATCCGCCCCTACGAATTGCACCAGGGCAGCGGCAGCAGAAAGAGAAGCTGAGGCCATTCGATCAGCGCCCCGAAAGCCGCACCCAGCTACCAACTGCGGGGAAGCACCATCTCTGTTCCCCAGGAGTCCAGCGCACCCGGTACCAGCCTGCAAGTCTGCACTGCAACGATCACGACGACTCCGGTTCTTCTCTTTTGGACCGCCCAGCGGCCCGTTTTCTCTTCTTCGCAAGAAGAGAAAATGGGGGGGGGGGGCTGGCCCCGCGGCGGAGCCGCACGTCCCCGCGCCGTCCGCAGACGGCGCCTTCGCCTAACTACGATTTGTATAATATTCACCTGATATTACAATATATCATCAATTTTGGAGTTTCACATGGAAGAAATCAAGGTAAAATATTTTGCAGAGGACCTTCCGGAGCTGTGCTACGTGGAGGGCAAATCCGACTGGATCGACCTCTGCGCCGCTGAGGAAGTGACCTTGAAGGCCGGGGAGTTCCGGCTGATTCCCCTGGGGGTGGCCATTGCTCTTCCCCGGGGATACGAGGCCCACATCGCCCCCCGCAGCTCCACCTTCAAAAACTACGGTATTCTGCAAACCAACTCCGTGGGGGTGGTGGACTGCTCTTACTGCGGCGACAACGACCAGTGGCGGATGCCCGTCTACGCCACCCGGGACGTGACCATTGAGAAGCACGCCCGCATCTGCCAGTTCCGCATCGTGGAGAATCAGCCCCGGCTGACCTTCACCCGGGTAGCGCACCTGGACGGCCCCGACCGGGGCGGCTTCGGGTCCACGGGAAAGTGAGGAAAATTCGCATTCTCATGCGAATTCATATACATGCCCATTTGCTCGCCGCTGAAACGGCAGCCGCAAATGATGGCAAAGGACCTTCCTGCGCGGAGGTCTGGTGAAACTTGAGGCGCTATCTGGCGCAGGAAGGTCGTTATATCATGGCAAGGATCGTACTGGCCTCCGGGTCTCCCCGGCGGCAGGAATTATTGCAGCGCATCGGCATCACGGACTTTGATATCCGGGTGCCGGAGGCGAATGAGGATTATCCCGCCGGTCTGACGCCCCAACAGATCGTGGAATATATCTCCCGGGAAAAGGCGGATGCCGCCGCAAAGCTGTGCACCCCCGACGAGATCGTCATCACCGCCGACACCATGGTGTTTCTGGACGACCAGCGTCTGGGCAAGCCCGCTGACGAGGCGGACGCCCTGCGGATGCTGACCGCCCTCCAGGGCCGGCACCACACCGTCTGCACCGGCGTCACCGTCCGGCAGGGAGACCGGAGCCTGACAGAGAGCGAGACCACCGAGGTCTACTTCCGCTCCGCCACGGAGGCAGAGCTGCGGGCCTATATCGCCACCGGGGAGCCCATGGACAAGGCCGGGTCCTACGGCGTTCAGGGCAAGGGCGCCCTACTGGTGGAGAAGCTCAACGGCGACTTCTTCAACGTCATGGGCCTGCCGGTGCTGCGCCTGAGCCGGATGCTGGCGCAATTTGGTGTCAACCTTCTGTAATTGGAGGCTTTTTCTTGAAAAATTTCCTGAAAAACAACGGATTATGGGTTTTGTTCGCCGCGGCGGTCATCGCCGTGGCGCTGACACTGCTGTCCGTGTTCAGCTACACCTCCTCTCCCCTGGCCAACGCGGCCAACGTGCTCGCCTCCCCCTTCCGGGCCGCCTATACGGCGGTGGCGGACTGGTTCAATGACTTCCAGAAGCACTACCAGGACACCACGGCCCTGGAGGAGGAAAACGCCACCCTGCGGCGCAAGATCGCGGAGATGGAGGCGGAGATCCGCCAGGCCCGGGAGGACAGCGCGGAAAACGGCCGTCTGAAAGAGCTGCTGGGGCTCCAGGACCGGCGGCCGGACCTGACCGGCGACCTGCAGCAGGCCATGGTGACGGAGCATGCCGTCACCAACTGGACCTCCTCCCTCACCATCAACAAGGGCACCTCCAGCGGCCTGGAGGTAGGCGACTGCGTCATGGACGAGACCGGCGCCCTGGTGGGCATCATCCACGAGGTGGGCACCAACTGGGCCACCATCCTGACGCTGGTGGATACGGATACCTCTCTGGGCGCCCAGGTGTTCCGCACCGGCGACCTGGGGCTGGCCCAGGGCGATTTCTCCCTGATGCAGGAGGGGCGCCTGCGGCTGAACCTGCTGCCCGCCGACGCCAGCCTGCTGGGCGGCGACCTGGTCATCACCAGCGGTCTGGGCGGCTTCTATCCCCAGGGGCTGGTGATCGGCTCCGTGGAGAAGGTCCAGATGGACCCCTCCGGCTCCGATTCCTATGCCATCCTGACTCCCGCCGTGAACTTTGACCAGCTGACGGAGGTCTTTGTGATCCGCTCCTTTGACCCGGGCACCTGACCCGGGGCTTCTCAGTCTTTGGAAAGGAGGTGCCGCCGTGCTGGCACGCAATGAAGTCATTTTCAAGTGGACTCTGTACGCCGCCGCCACGGCGCTGTGCTTCCTGCTGCAGGGGGCGCTGTTTCAGCGCGTCACCATCTGGGGGGTCATCCCCTTTGTCTATCCCCTGCTGGCAGCCATCCCCGCTACCTACGAGGCCCCTGCTCCCGCTGCAATCTTCGCCCTGTGCGTGGGCGTGGTGTGCGATGCTCTGCTGCCGGGGTCCATCCCCTGTTTTTACACCTTGGTCTTTCCCGTGATCGGACTCTGTTCCTCCCTGCTGGCCCAGAGAGTCCTGCCCGCCGGCTTTTTCTGCTCCCTGGCAGTGAGCCTCATGGCCTTCTGCCTGACGGACCTGTTCCGCTGCTTTCTGCTGTGGGTCACAGGCCATGGCGCCTGGAAGGCGGGGCTGTTCCTGCTGCTGCGGGAGCTGTGCGTCACCCTGCCCCTGAGCATTCCCACAGCGTTTCTCTACCGCGCCGTGGCCCGCAAGGTCCACATGTATGATTAAGAGGAGATCCCATGAAAGATTCCCGAACCCCTCGCCTGCTGGCATTGGCGGGCTTTCTGGCGGCTGTGCTGCTGGTTTACCTGGGCGTGCTGTACAACACCCAGGTCCTTCAGCACGAGAACTATCTGGCCCAGTCCCTGCATTCCATTGCCACGGAGGAGACCATCAACGCCTCCCGCGGCATCATTACGGACCGCAAGGGCCGCACCCTGGTATCCAATGATTCTGTTTACGACCTGACCTTTGACACCAGTCTGCTGAAAGAGGGCCAGGACCAGAACGAAGCCATTCTGCGGCTGCTGGAGCTGTGCCGGGAGGAAGGCCTGACCTGGGCGGACAACCTGCCCATCTCCACCACCGCGCCTTACCTATACAAGCTGGAGGCCATGTCCGATACCCAGCGGAGCCGGTTCCGCACCTATCTGCTTTCCCTGAAGGAGGCCAGCAGCCTGCTGGGCGCCTATCTGCTGGAACACCCGGAGCTGGCGGAGGTGCCGGAGGAGGAAAACGGCGACGGAACCGCCTCGTCCAAAGCGGAGAACAGCAGCACCACTCAATCTCCGGAGACTCAGGGCAAGGCGCTGTTGAAGCAGCTTCCCCTCTCCGCCTTTACCAGCCAGCTGCTGAACGCCGCGGGGCTCACCCCCGCCAGGCTGCTGGAACTGATGGGGAAGGAGATGAAGCTCCCCTCCCATTTCTCCCAGAAGGACACCCGGCAGGTGCTGGGCGTCCGCTATGAACTGGCACTGCGGCGACTGAACGGCTATACCGACTATGTGCTGGCAGAGGATATCGACATCGAACTGATCTCCGTCATCACCGACGGCGGCTATGCCGGCGCCAGAATCTCCAACTCCTCCGTCCGCAAATATGAGACCTCCTACGCCGCCCACATTCTGGGCACCGTGGGACCCCTGTACGCGGAGGACATGACCAACCCCCTGTACGCCGACTATCCGGGAGACGCCACTGTGGGCAAATCCGGCGTGGAGTCCGCCTTTGAGGAATATCTCCGGGGCAAGGACGGCAAGCGGGTGGTGTCCACCAACAGCGAGGGAAAAATCACCGGTGAGTATTATGCAGTTGAGCCAAAACCCGGCGCCACTGTGGAGCTGACCATTGACCTGGAACTCCAGCAGGTGGTGGAGGACGCCCTGGCGGAGACCGTCACCAGCATGAATCTGGAGGACGGCCGGGATGACCGTGGAGCCGCCGCCGTGGTAGAGAAGGTGGGCACCGGAGAAATTCTGGCCCTGGCCTCCTATCCCACCTATGACCTGTCCACCTACCGCCAGTCGGCTGTCTACGCTCAGCTGGCCGCGGACCCCGCCAAGCCCTTCCAGAACCGGGCCACCTCCTATCCCTACGCCCCCGGCTCCACATTGAAGCCCCTGACCGCCGTGGCGGCCCTGGAATCCGGCGCCACCACCTTGGCGGAAAAAATCCGGGACACGGGCTGGTGGTCCTATCCCAACGACCCCACCGGCAGCGGCACCTGGTGCTGGTTCCGGTCCGGTCACGGTCTGATCAACGTGATCCAGGCCATCACCAACTCCTGCAACTACTTCTTCGCGGAAATGGGCTACCGCATGGGCATGGATATCCTGCGGGAATACCTGACTGCCTTTGGCCTGGGAGAGCACACCGGCATCGAGATCGGCGATAACGCCGGCACCCTTCCCGAGAATGAGACGGGCCACAACTATGCCCCCTGGGCGGCCTACGGCCAGGCCAACCAGGAGTACACGCCCCTGCAGCTGGCCAACTACATCGCTACCCTGGTCTCCGGCGGCAAGCACTGCCAGGCCCATCTGCTGAAGGCCGTCAAGACCTACGACAACTCGGAGGTCCTGGCCCTGGGCGATACCAGCCCCGACCGCACGGTAGAGATCCATGACTCCACCCTGGAGGCCGTAAAGAAGGGCATGCTGGGCTATACCCAGCCCGGCGGCATGGTCTACAGCTATTTCAAGGACTGCGTGGTGTCCGCGGGCGCCAAGACCGGCACCGCCCAGCTGGGCGGCAAGCAGACCAACAACGGCGTGTTCGTGTGCTTCGCTCCTTATGAGGAGCCGGAGATCGTGGTGTCCATCGTCATTGAAAAGGGCGGCGCGGGCGCAGCTCTGGCCTCCACCGCCGTGAAGATTCTCAACGCCTACTTCACCGCCGACGAGATCGGCACTGCCACCCTGCCCGAAAACCAGCTGCTGCCGTAACCGACTCCGGCTTTCACCGCCTTGCGGTGCGCAGCTTTCTGGAAACGTTTCCAGTTCTCACTGTTCCATCAAACCAACACAAGGAGCTCCCCATCCATGAGTGAACCGTTTGTTTTTGATTCCCGCTATCCCCTGTTCAAAACGCCTTTCGGCGCCGTCACCTGCGGCCAGACCGTGACTTTCCGCTGCCGTCCCCTGGCAGCGGAGGGCTTCACCCACTGCGCCCTGGTGCTGCGCGCGGAATTCTCCGGGATATCCCGCGAGACCGAGCTAACTTTGGCCGGTCCGGCGGAGGAAGACGGCCGTCTCTCCTTTACCGGTGAGATCAGCGCCCCGAAGAGTCCCGATCTGGTCTGGTATCACTTCCGCTTCTGGCGGGAGGATGGAACCGGATGCGATCTGGACAAGACCGGCTACCGCAGCGACGGCCAGGTGGACCCCTGGCAGCTGACGGTCTATGAGAAAACCTATACCCCCGCCTGGTTCGGCGCCGGGGTAACGTATCAGATCTTCCCAGACCGATTCCACCGGCTGTCCATCCCAGACCCCACCGGGATGGTGGGCGACCGCTGGGTCCATGAGGACTGGGGCGACGCCCCCGTCTGGAAACCCGATCCGGACGGTGAGGTGCGAAACCGGGACTTTTTCGGCGGCTCTCTGGCAGGCATCACTGCCAAGCTGGATGATTTTGCGGAGCTGGGCGTCACCACCCTGTATCTGAACCCAATTTTTGAGGCGGCCTCCAACCACCGCTACAACACGGCGGACTACTCCAGGGTGGACCCCATGCTGGGCACGGAGGAGGACCTGCGGACCCTCTGCGCCCAGGCCAGGCAGCGGGGCATCCGGGTCATGCTGGACGGCGTGTTCAACCATACCGGCTCCCAGAGCCGCTACTTCAACGCCGACGGCTTCTACCCCACTCTGGGCGCCGCCCAGAGCCAGGAGAGCCCCTACTACAACTGGTTTTCTTTCCATCACTGGCCTGATGATTACGAGTCCTGGTGGGGCATCCGCACCCTACCCGCCGTCCGGGAGGAACATCCGGATTATGTAAACTATATCATTGAGGATGAGGACTCCATTATCCGCCACTGGCTCCGGGCGGGCATCTCCGGCTGGCGGCTGGACGTGGCGGACGAGCTGCCGGACTGGTTCATTGAAAAGCTCCGGGCCACTGCAGTGAAGACTGACCCGGAGGCCTTCATCCTGGGCGAAGTCTGGGAAGATGCTTCCACTAAGGTGGCCTATGACCAGCGGCGGAAATACCTGCTGGGTCACGAGCTCCACGGCGTCATGAACTACCCCTTCCGAACAGCCCTGTTGGACTATCTGCGTGGAGGCGACGCTGCTGTCTTTGCCGAAGCCATGGAGACCCTGCGGGAGAACTATCCCCCGGACGCTTTCAACTCCGCCATGAACTTCCTGGGCACCCACGACACCCCCCGCATCCTGACGGTGCTGGGCGCACACAAAATGCCCAAGGACCGTGAGAAGCGTGCGGTATACCGTCTCTCCCCCAAAGAGCGGGAAAAAGGCCTGGCTCTGGTGGAGCTGGCGGCGCTGATCCTGTTCACCTTCCCCGGCTCCCCCACTGTCTACTACGGCGACGAGGCCGGCATGGAGGGCTGGGAGGACCCCTTCAACCGAGGCACCTACCCCTGGGGCCACGAAGACGAGACCCTGAAGGCCCGCTTCGCCCTGCTGGGCCGCCTGCGGAACCAGCGGTCCGCCCTGCAGAAAGGCACCATTCGCTACCGCTTTGCGGAGGGGCCCCTGCTGGCCTATGAGCGGGAATACGGCCAGGAGGTCTGCCTGACCGTGGTCAACGCCGACCACAAGCCCCATCACCTGACCCTCCCCTGGTCCCGGGACCGGGCGAAGGACCTGCTGTCCGGTCAGGTCCTTGAGACTTCGGAAGGAGACCTGTCTCTGACCCTCCCTCCCTATAGTGGGCTGCTGCTCAGTTGATATAAGGACCTGGATGTTTCACGTGAAACATCCAGGTCCTTTTCTTGTTTGCCCCGGCCCGACTCCGCAGTGTTTCACGTGAAACCTCCGCAATTTTTTCGTGCTTTTTCTCCTGAAGCCCTTGCAAGCCATATGACACATTGTTATAATATATCTTGTCTGTTAACTATGGAAAGTAGGTGCCTTCGTGGCTAAAATCATCGCAATCGTCAATCAAAAAGGCGGTGTCGGTAAGACCACCACCTGTGTCAATCTGGCCGCCGCCCTGACCGAGGCTGGGAAACAGGTCCTGCTGTGCGACTTTGACCCCCAGGCCAATGCCACCTCCGGCATAGGGGTGGATAAGACTGTCTCCAAGGGCATTTATGAGGTGGTCATCGGGGACGTGCCCGCCGCTGATGCGGTGGTCCGCACCCGGTACGGCGACGTGTTGCCCTCCAACAAGGCTCTGGCCGGCGCCGGCATCGAGCTGATCACCATGGAGCGCCGGGAATTCCTCCTGCGGGACGCTCTGGGCTCCCTCCAGGGCCAGTACGACTACATCTTCATCGACTGCCCGCCCTCCCTGGAGCTGCTGACCCTCAACGCCCTCTGCGCCGCCGATGGCATTTTGGTGCCGGTTCAGGGGGAATACTTCGCACTGGAGGGTCTCTCGGACCTGATGAACACGGTCCGCCTGGTGCGCCGGTCTCTGAATCCCCGGCTGGAGCTGGAGGGCGTTCTGCTCACCATGTTCGACGGCCGCACCAATCTGGCCCTGCAGGTGGCGGAAGAAGTGAAGCACTACTTCCCCGGCAAGGTCTACGCCACCGTTATCCCACGCAACGTCCGGCTGTCCGAAGCCCCCAGCCACGGCAAGCCCATCACCTCCTACGACCGCTCTTCCCGCGGTGCGGAGGCCTATACCGCCCTGGCGGCGGAATTTTTGAAGCGTCAGGCCAAGTGACGCTGAAAGGAGTATCCCCATGGCATCCAAAAAGCCCTCCGGCCTTGGCCGGGGCCTGGGCGCCCTGCTGGGTGACGATGTGATGGACACCGAGACCCAGGGCGCCATGTATCTCCCCATCAGCGAGGTGGAGAGCAACTCCGCTCAGCCCCGCAAATTCTTTGACGAGGCCGCTCTGGCAGAGCTGGCAGACTCCATCCGGCAGCACGGCATTATTCAACCCCTAACCGTCCGCAGGCTCTCCTCCGGCTATTACCAGATCATTGCCGGCGAGCGCCGCTGGCGGGCCGCCCGTCTGGCGGGCCTCAGCGAGGTGCCCGTCACCGTCATCGAGGCCGACGACCGCAAGGCTGCTGAGCTGGCCATGATTGAAAACCTCCAGCGGGAGGACCTGAACCCCATGGAGGAAGCGGCGGGCTACCGCTCCCTTATCGACCAGCATCACATGACCCAGGAGGAGGCCGCCAACCGCGTGGGTAAATCCCGCAGCGCCGTCACCAATGCATTGCGGCTGCTGGAGCTCACTCCCGCGGTTCAGAACCAGGTGGAAGCAGGCCTGCTGTCCGCAGGTCACGCCCGGGCGCTGGTGCCCCTCTCCCCCGCCCAACAGGTCCAGGCCGCCAACGCCATAATCGAAGGCGGTCTGTCCGTACGTCAGACGGAAGCGCTGGCCAAGCGTCTGTCCGTCGGGGAAAAGCCGGAAAAGAAGGCCCCCGCCGACGAGGTGGACTACGCCGCCGTGGCTCAGAAGGAGCTGTCCTCCCGATTGGGCCGGGGTGTGAAGATTGTGAATGGCCGGAAAAAGGGCCGCATTGAATTGGAATACTACGGAATGGACGACCTGAACGATCTGCTGGAGGCTCTGGCACTTCTGAAGGTCCGCAAAGCCCGGAAAGGACCGAAAGCATGAGTCTGGAAAACGAAAACAAGGCTTCCCAGCCGGAGGCCTCCGATGCTGAGACATCCAAAAAGGGGAATCCCACAGGCAGCAAGCCCGTGATCATCTATATTATGATCCTCTTCATTGCTGCGTTTTTGCTGATGGCCTTGTCCTTCCTGATGCATCAGCGCAGTAACACAGAGGCTCTGGGAGACCTGCAGAACTCCGTCACCGCCATGCAGGAGGTCCAGAGCTATCAGGACAAGGTCATCGAGCTCCAGGAGGAACTGGCAGCCGCCGAGGATGCCCTGGAGGAACAGGAGAAAACTTCCCAGGAGGCCCTGGCCGCCAAGGAGCAGGAGTTGGCCCAGCAAGGCCAGGTGCTGGAGGCCATGACGGACCTCTACCGCCTGCAGCAGGCCTACAGCAACAAGGACTATGAAAGCTGCCAGACCATCATCCGCCAGATGGAGAGCAGCGGCTCCGTGGAAAGTCTGCCCAAGCAAGTTGCCGGAGACGCCGCTGTCACCGCTCCCTATGAGCGTTTCACCCAGTTCAAGGAGGCCGTCACCGCCATCCTGGCCCTGGGCGATTGACCCGCATATTCCCCCCGTTAACCCGGCCCGAAGCCCAGCGAAGCGGGTTCGGGTCGGAGAGGAGGCGTGACGGAATGTATGAGCTTTCGCGCTGCACGCGGAAGCGAAGGATATGGAGTCTACGCCGACGACGTTTCACGTGAAACATTTCCCCAAAACTCTTATAATTTGATATACAAAAGGAGATACCACATCATGCTCGACATTCGTTTTGTTCGGGAAAATCCCGACATTGTCAAGGAAAACATCAAGAAAAAGTTCCAGGACGCCAAGCTGCCCCTGGTAGACGAGGTCATTGACCTGGACACCAAGCGCCGTGCCGCCATCGTAGAGGCCGACCAGCTGCGCTCCAACCGCAACACCCTGTCCAAGCAGATCGGCATGCTGATGGGCCAGGCCAAGAAGGACCCCAGCAAGCTCCAGGAGGCCGAGGCCGTCAAGGCTCAGGTGAAGGAGCAGGCCGACCGTCTGGCCGAACTGGAGAAGATCGAGACCGAGCTGGACGAGAAGGTCCGCAAGATCATGCTGGTCATTCCCAACATCATCGACGAGTCCGTGCCCATCGGTCCCGATGACTCCTGCAACGTGGAGGTGGAGCGCTTCGGCGAGGCCAAGACCCCCGACTTCCCCATCCCCTACCACACCGAGATCATGGAGTCCTTTGACGGCATCGACCTGGACGCCGCCGGCCGGGTCTCCGGCAATGGCTTCTACTATCTGCTGGGTAACATCGCCCGGCTGCACGAGGCCGTGCTGGCCTACGGCCGCGACTTCATGATCGACAAGGGCTTCACCTACTGCATCCCCCCCTTCATGATTCACGGCAACGTGGTGGAGGGCGTCATGAGCCAGACTGATATGGACTCCATGATGTACAAGATTGAAGGCGAGGACCTGTACCTGATCGGCACCTCCGAGCACTCCATGATCGGCCGCTTCATCGACCAGATCATCCCCTCCGAGCAGCTGCCCCAGACCCTGACCTCCTACTCCCCCTGCTTCCGCAAGGAGAAGGGCGCCCACGGCATCGAGGAGCGCGGCGTGTACCGCATCCACCAGTTCGAGAAGCAGGAGATGATCGTGGTCTGTAAGCCCGAGGAGTCCAAGGACTGGTACGAGAAGCTGTGGCGTTATTCTGTGGAGCTGTTCCGCAATCTGGACATTCCCGTCCGCCAGCTGGAGTGCTGCTCCGGCGACCTGGCCGACCTGAAGGTCAAGTCCTGCGACATTGAGGCCTGGTCTCCCCGCCAGCAGAAGTTCTTTGAGGTCTGCTCCTGCTCCAACCTGGGCGACGCCCAGGCCCGCCGCCTGCGCATCCGCTACAAGGACGAGAACGGCAAGATGCAGCTGTGCCACACCCTGAACAACACCTGCGTGGCGCCTCCTCGCATGCTGATTGCCTTCCTGGAGAACAACCTCCAGGCCGATGGCACCGTGCTCATCCCCGAGGTCCTGCGTCCCTACATGGGCGGTAAGGACAAGCTGGTGCCCAAGAAGTAATTCTTCCCCGGCAGCTTAAGCAAAATATTCCGTATTGTAATATTTTTAATGTTATATACAGAAAGGAATGAACCTTATGGCTAAAACATCTGGTTTTATGGCAGAATTCAAGCAGTTCATCGCCCGCGGCAACGTGATGGACATGGCTGTCGGCGTGATCATCGGCGGCGCCTTCGGCAAGATCTCCACCTCCCTGGTCAACGATGTCATCATGCCTGCCGTGTCCATGCTCACCGGTGGTGTGGACTTCTCCAACTGGAAGATCGTCCTGAAGGCCGCCGTGGCTGGTGCCGACGGCGTGATCGACCCCGCCACCGAGGTCGCCATCAAGTACGGCAGCTTCCTGGCTACCATTCTAGACTTCATCATCATCGCCTTCGCCGTTTTCTGCCTGATCAAGTTTATCAACGGCCTGCACCGCAAGAAGGAAGAGGCCCCTGCCGCGCCCCCCGCTCCTCCCGAGCCTTCCGCTGAGGAGAAACTGCTGGCAGAGATCCGGGACCTGCTGAAGAACAAGTAATGGAACAGCTCCTACAAGAGGGTCTGGCCGCCCTGGGGCTCCCCCGGGACGGCATCCCCGCCCTGGTCCGCTACGCGGACCTGTTAGTGGAGAAAAACAAGGTCATGAACCTGACTGCCATCACGGAACCGACGGACATCGCGACCCTGCACTTCCTGGACTGCGCCGCCTTGCTGAAGCTCACAGACTTTCAGGGCAAGACTGTCGCAGACGTGGGCACCGGGGCCGGGTTCCCCGGCATGCCCCTGCGTATCCTGGAGCCCTCCATCCGCCTGACCCTGCTGGATTCCCTGAACAAACGCATCGACTTTCTGAAAGAAGTCTGTGATGACTTTGGCTTCGGGGATGTGGACTGCGTCCATGCCCGGGCCGAGGAGTTTGCCGCAGAGCACAGGGAGGGCTTTGACATCGTCACCTCCCGGGCCGTGGCCAACCTGCGGATGCTCTCCGAGCTTTGCCTGCCCCTGGTGAAGGTAGGCGGCACCTTCTTGTCCATGAAATCCGTAGACTCCGATGCGGAACTGGCGGAGGCCCAAAAGGCCATTGCCACACTGGGGGGCCGGGTGACAGACGTAAAGGATTACGTCATCCCCGGCACCGAGATCACCCACCGTGTCATTTTTGTTCAGAAAATGAAAGAAACACCCCAAAAATACCCCCGTGCTTTCGCAAAAATCAAGAAATCCCCCCTTTAATTCGATTATTTTTCCATTTTGGGCTGTACGGTTTCGAAAATCATGGTATAATGTGCCATGGACTAGTAAACAATTTTGGTCGGAAGGAGGTCCGCCATGGGTCAGTGCATCGCTGTGGTGTCCGGTAAGGGCGGCACGGGAAAAACGTCTTTCACCGCCGGTGTCGGTGAAGCCCTGGCCCTGTCGGGGCGCAGGGTGCTGTGCATGGACTGCGATGTGGGCCTCCGGAACCTGGACCTGGCCCTGGGTCTCTCCGACCGGGCCCTGATGGACTTCTCCGATGTGGCCCAGGGGCGCTGCTCTCTGGAGTCCGCCGTGGTGGAGCACCCCCGGCTGCCGGGACTGTTCCTGCTGACCGCGCCTGTCCGCACCCGGGGCCGTCCCGTGACGGAGACCCAGATGGCGGACCTGCTGGCGGAGGTACGGAAGCGATATGACTTCTGCCTGCTGGACGCTCCGGCGGGCCTTGGCACCGGCTTTTTACTGGCCACTGCCGCAGCGGACCGGGCCGTGGTAGTCACTACCACAGACCCCTCTTCCCTGCGGGACGCCCAGCACACCGTCATGGAGCTGGACCGCTTCGGCAGCGGAAAGCTGCACCTGGTGGTGAACCGTGTCCGAAAGAAGCTTCTGCGCAGCATGCACGCCACCATTGACGACGCCATCGACAAAGCGGGTCTGCCCCTCATTGGCGTCGTGCCGGAGGATGATACCCTGTTGATCAGCCTGAACCGGGGCACGCCTCTGCTTCTGGCAAACAGCCAGAGCCCTGCCGCGCTGGCCTACCGGAATATCGCCGCACGCCTGCAGGGCGGACGAGTCCCCCTGCTGCGCATCAAATAAAGAAAGGAGACCCCTCCGATGAATATCGCTCTCATGTCCCACGATAACAAGAAGGACCTGATGGTCCAGTTCTGCACTGCCTACGCGGGCATTCTGTCCCAGCACCATATTTATGCCACCAACACCACCGGCCACATGGTCGCCGACGCCACCGGTCTCAAGGTCCACTGCTTCCTGTCCTACGCCCACGGCGGCAGCCAGCAGATCGGCGCCCGCATCGCCTACAATGAATTCGACCTGGTGCTGTTCTTCAATGACCCCAACAACGAGAAGATGGCTGGAGAGATCTCCTACATCTCCCGTCTCTGTGACCAGAACAACATCCCCTTCGCCAGCAACATCGCCACCGCCGAGATGCTGGTGCTGGGCCTGGCCCGGGGCGATCTGGACTGGCGCTGCATCGTGAACCCCTCTACCCGTCCCATCGCTTGACATTTCGGCAAAAAACGGATACAATCTGTGCGTAAATCTACCGCAAAGATGCCGCAGCAGTAACCCAGGCACCGATCCTCAGAGAGGGGCGCAGCGCTGAGAGCGCCCTGTTCGGACTGGACGAAGGACAGCGGCGGAGCGGAGGCGGAAACGCCCACGGCTCCCTCCCCGTAACAGGAGGCCAAAGGAGGCCCTTGAGGCCTTGAATTTGGGTGGCACCACGAAGCGAATGTTCGCTCTCGTCCCAAAAGCCTTGGGACGGGAGCATTCTTTTTATATCGGTCCCACATATAACGAAAGAAGGAGAACAACCATGGCTAAAATGACCCCCCGGACGCTGTCCGGCTTTATGGAGCTCCTCCCCGCGCCCCAGCAGCAGATGGAGCGCATCATGGAGGTGCTGCGCCGCACCTATTCCCTGTACGGCTTCACCCCCCTGGACACCCCCGTCATCGAGTCCAGCGACGTGCTGCTGGCAAAGGGCGGCGGCGAGACGGAAAAACAAATTTACCGCTTCCAGAAGGGCGACGCCGACCTGGCTCTGCGGTTCGACCTGACCGTTCCCCTGGCGAAATACGTGGCCCTGCACTACAACGACCTGACCTTCCCCTTCCGCCGCTATCAGATCGGCAAGGTGTACCGGGGTGAACGGGCCCAGCGGGGCCGCTTCCGGGAGTTCTATCAGGCGGACATCGACATCATCGGCGACGGCAAGCTGTCCATCGTCAACGAGGCGGAGATCCCCTCCATCATCTACAAGACCTTCTCCACCCTGGGCCTGAAGCGGTTCCAGATTCGGGTCAACAACCGGAAGATTCTGAACGGCTTCTACGCCATGCTGGGCCTAACGGAAAAATCCGGCGACATCATGCGCACCGTGGACAAGCTGGACAAGATCGGCCCCGAGAAGGTCAAGGCCATCCTCATGGACGAGGAAATTGCTCTCACCGAGGAGCAGGCCAGCGAAATTCTCAAGTTCATCGCCATCACCGGCACCAACGAGGAGGTGCTGGCAGCCCTGGAGGGTTACCAGGGCCGGAACGAGGTCTTTGACGAGGGCCTCACGGAGCTGAACACCGTGGTAAAGTATCTGGCCGCTTTCGGCGTGCCCGCTGAGAACTTCGCCGTAGACCTGACCATCGCCCGTGGCCTGGACTACTACACCGGAACCGTCTACGAAACCACTCTGCTGGACCATCCGGAGATCGGCTCCGTCTGCTCCGGTGGCCGCTACGACAACCTGGCGGAGTATTACACCGACAAGCAGCTGCCCGGCGTGGGAATTTCCATCGGCCTGACCCGGCTGTTTTACGTGCTGGGTGAGCAGGGCATGCTGAACCCCGACCTGCCCACCGCCCCCGCCGACGTGCTGATTCTGCCCATGACCGACGACCTGTCCGCCGCCATCGGCTTCGCCACGGCGCTCCGGGAGAACGGCATCCGGGCCCAGATCCACGGCGAGAACAAGAAGTTCAAGCAGAAGATCTCCTACGCGGACAAGCTGGGCATCCCCTACGTCATCTTCCTGGGAGAGGACGAGATCAATGCCGGCGTGGTGGCCTGCAAGGACATGGCCACCGGCGAGCAGACCAAGCTGGAGCCTGCCGCCACCATCTATCGCATCAAGGCGGGCCTGGCGGAGAAGGGAAAGGGCGCCGTCATCCTGGGATAATTGAATACTATCTGTAATATACTATTAAAACTATACAATCAGGAGTTGATTTTGTGAGAAAATCACGCCTTGCAGCCCTGTTCCTGGCTCTGACGATGCTCCTGTGCACCCTCCCTGTCTCTGCCGCTGAAAGCAGCGGATGGCTGATACCCAAAGTCAAGGGCAGCCCCTCCTTTGCGGATGTAACAGGGACCTGGTGCGAAAGCTATGTGGAGACGGTCTATCAGGCCGGGCTCATGGAGGGAAAGTCCACCGCGAAATTTGATGCTGTCTCTCCCCTGACCGGCGCTCAGATCACCGTCATCACCGCCCGGCTCCACAGCCTGCTGCGGGGCGGCGACGGTGTGCTCCCCGCCCCCGGCGAGGGGGAACCCTGGTATCAGCCCGCCGTGGACTATCTGAGCAGCCATTGCGAGGATGACAGTGTCCGGGAAATTCTCCGGCGGTTTGATTGGACCACTTTAGATTTCGCTAACACCCCCTGCACCCGGCTTTGCTTTGTCACCATGCTGGCAGGCGTGCTGCCGGAGCCGCTTCCCGCCATCAACGAAGTCCATATTGTCCCCGACAGTACAGATACCCGCGTCCTGGCCTTTTACCGGGCCGGTATCCTCAACGGCAGCGACGCTTACGGCACCTTTGGGGAATCCGCATCCCTGACCCGGGGCGCAGCCGCCGCCATGCTGGCCCGCCTGACGGACCCAGCCCAGCGGCTGACCTTCACGCTGAAATCCTTTGACCTGTGCCGAGACGTTCTCGGTGTGGAACCGGAGACGGTTCTCTTGACCGTAGACGGTAAGGAAGTCACCGCGGCATTGTTTGGCAACCAGCTGTGCACCGCTCTCTATCAACGCAAGGGCGGAGCAGACAAAGCACTGACCGATGCCATTCGGTTCTGGTGCGATTACTCCGCGCCATTCCAAGTCATGGCGAAAGAAAAGGGGATTTCCCTTTCCGAGAAAGAGCTTGCGGAAAGCGCGGCGTACGCTCAAAGCATGGACGGCTATCTGGGGCTTTCCGCTGCCTGCTGGCAGCAGCAAAGCCAAAACAGCAAGCTGAACCTGAAATTGAAAGATTTTTACTGCGAAGCCGACTGGAAGTCGGGTGAATATCTCTATCACAGTGATCTGGAAAAGCTCTCCAAGTCCCTGCTGCAAAAGGCAGTTCCCACCGACATGCTGCTTTCCATGGACCTCCGTGCCGTTTATCAGCGGCTGATGGCTTCGCCCTTCATCACCTGGAATTTTCAAAATCAATAAACCCATTTCATATACAGAAAGGAACAACCAACTATGATGCAGAATCGTACCCATACCTGCGGGGAGCTGCGCCTGACCGACGCCGGCAAGCAGGTCAAAATCGTGGGCTGGATGGAGAACGTCCGCGTGGTCTCCGCCAGTCTGGCCTTCATCGTCGTCCGGGATTTCTACGGCACCACCCAGGTGGTGGCCGAGACCGAGGACATGGTGAACACCTTCAAGGCCATCACCAAGGAGTCCACCATCTCCGTGGAGGGCACCGTCCGGGAGCGTGACTCCAAAAACAGCAAGATCCCCACCGGCGACATCGAAGTCGTCCCCGCCAAGGTGGAGGTCCTGGGCCGCTGCCGCCACAACGAGCTGCCCTTCCAGATCAACCGCAGCCGGGAGGCCGACGAGGCCCTGCGGCTGAAGTACCGCTACCTGGACCTGCGGAACCCCGAAGTCAAGAGCAACATCATCCTGCGCTGCAACGTGGTGGCCGCCCTGCGGCAGGCCATGACCGCCGAAGGCTTCCTGGAGATCACCACCCCCATCCTGACCGCCTCCTCCCCCGAGGGTGCCCGGGACTACCTGGTGCCCGCCCGGAAGCATCCCGGCAAGTTCTACGCCCTGCCCCAGGCTCCCCAGCAGTTCAAGCAGCTGCTGATGACCTCCGGGTTCGACAAGTATTTCCAGATCGCTCCCTGCTTCCGGGACGAGGACGCCCGGGGCGACCGCTCCCCCGGCGAGTTCTATCAGCTGGATATGGAGATGGCCTTCGCCTCCCAGGAGGACGTGTTCGCCGTCTGCGAAAAAGTCCTCCCTCCCATCTTCGCCAAGTACGGCAAGTATGACCGGGCCAGCGGCGCACCCTTTATGCGCATCCCCTACCTGGAGGCCATGGAGAAGTACGGCTCCGACAAGCCTGACCTGCGTATCGACCTGACGGTTCAAGACGTGACCGAGGTGCTGGGTGGCTGCGGCTTCGGTCCCTTCGAGGGCAATAAGGTCAAGGCCGTGGTGGTCTCCGACTTCCATGAGACCCGCAAGTTCATCGACAAGACCCTGGCCGATGTGGAAGTCGTCTCCGGCGGCAAGCCCTACTGGTTCCGCCTGGATGAAAACGGCGAGATCGTGGGCGGCATCGCCAAGTTCGTCCAGCCCATCAAGGAGCAGGTGGTCTCCGCTCTGGGCCTGAAGGCCAACGACTTTGTGGCCCTTTCCGCCGGCACCCTGGGCGTCGCCCAGAAGACCGCCGGTGTCCTGGTCAAGACCCTGGGCGCCGCTGTTCCCGGCCATCAGGACCGCGAGCAGTACGCCTTCTGCTGGATCGTGGACTTCCCCATGTACGAGATCGGCGACGAGTCCGGCGAGCTGGAGTTCTGCCACAATCCGTTCTCCATGCCCTCCGGCGGCCTGGAGGTCCTGCTGCAGGCCGAGCGGGGCGAGATCGATCCCCTGAGCATCACTGCCGACCAGTACGACCTGGTGTGCAACGGCGTGGAGCTCTCCTCCGGCGCCGTGCGGAACCACGACCCCGAGATCATGATCAAGGCCTTCGAGCTGGTCCGCCTGGGTGAGGAGGATGTGAAGGCCAAGTTCCCCGCCATGTACAACGCATTCACCTACGGCGCTCCCCCTCACGCGGGCATCGCCCCCGGCGTGGACCGCATGGTCATGCTGCTGGCCGGTGAGGACTCCATCCGGGAGATCATCCCCTTCCCCATGAACAAGAACGCCCAGGACGTCATGATGGACGCCCCCAGCGAAGTCACGCAGAAGCAGCTGGACGAGCTGCACATCGCCTTGGTGAAGCCCGAGGAATAAAGAAAAAACTCCCCATTCCAAACGGAATGGGGAGTTTACTCTTCTTCTGACTCCTGATAGCAAATCAAATCCTCTGGATGACAGTGCATGATTTTACACAGCCTTCCCAGGGTCGTGGTCGTAACAGGCTGATCATGACGAATCCGCTGGAGCGTTCCAGATTCTATACCCTCATTAGCAAGATAGTAATAGGAAATATTGTGTTCCTTCATATATTTCCGCATAGGTGCAAATGAAATCGGCATGGTATCACCTCATGCCAATTATATGGAACTTGACTTCTTTCGTTATAGTTATTATAATGCCTATAACGAGGTGATAGGTCATGGATTATCAGGCACTCTATTACAAACTATTCAACGCCTGCACCGACGTTTTGGAAGCGTTGGAAGCGCAAAACTACGGACAGGCCAAAGCGCTTTTGATCGCCGCACAGCAGGAAACAGAAGAACTGTACATAAATACAGAAAAGGATGCGTGATCATCGCATCCTTTCTTTTTTTCTCCAACTATGATACACTATCCCCATCAACTTCCGGGAGGTGCCTATGAAACGACTGCTGGCGGCGCTGCTGGCCGCTTTGACGCTTATTTCCCTTGCCGCCTGCGGCGGCGCTCCGCAGACAGCGGAGCCATCTCCCGCTCCAGAGCCTCCCCCCGCTCCATACGAACCCTCTCCCGCGCCGGTACCGGAACCGCCTGTCGACCCGCTGGAGGAATTGCTGGGCCGCATGACCTTGGAAGAAAAGGTGGGCCAGTTGTTTTTCGTCCGCTGTCCGGCAGAGAGCGCCGCGGAGGATGTGCGGACCTATCACTTGGGCGGCTACATCCTCTTCGGCCGGGACACCAAGGACAAGACCGCCAACGAGCTGATCCAGGCCATCCAAAGTTATCAGGACAACGCATCCATTCCTCTGCTGATCGGCGTGGATGAAGAGGGCGGCAGCGTGGTACGGGTCAGCTCCAATCCCTGTCTTCGCTCCTCCAAATTTCAGTCTCCCCAAAAACTGTTTGCCAGCGGCGGCATGGAGCGCGTTGCGGCAGACACCCGGGAAAAGGATGTGCTGCTGAAGGCTCTGGGCTTCAACGTCAATCTGGCTCCGGTGGCGGACGTGTCCACCAATTCCAGTGACTTCATCTACCCCCGCACCTTCGGCCAGGACGCAGCCGCCACAGCGGGCTATGTCTCTGCCGTCACTGGCCAGATGACCGCTGACGGTATGGGCAGCGTTCTGAAACACTTTCCCGGCTACGGCGACAACGCGGACACCCACACCGGCATTGCTGTGGACGATCGGCCCTACGAGGACTTTGTGAACAGCGACTTCCTCCCCTTTTCCGCCGGGTTTGAAAGCGGCGGAGACATGACCGCCGTGCTGGTCTCCCACAATATCGTGGAGTGCATGGATGCGGACCTGCCCGCTTCCCTGTCCCCCGAGGTCCACCGCATCCTGCGGGAGGAGCTGGGCTTTGACGGTGTGGTCATGACCGACGATCTGGCCATGGACGCCGTAGCAGCCTACGCCGGGGAGGGTGCCGTGGCCGTTATGGCCCTGGAGGCCGGGAACGACCTGGTCCTCACCACCGACTACCGGACCCAGATCCCCAGGGTCATGGAGACCGTGGAAACCGGCACCCTGGACGAAGCCGTCATCAACACCGCCTGCCGCCGGGTGCTGCGGTGGAAGCAATCGCTAGGACTCCTGCAAATCTAAATACAATTTGTATTGTTTTTGATCGAATATACTATTTGTTCACTTCATTGATTTGAAAGATGCCTCTTAATGGCTGAAAGGAAAGGAAGTTTTCCACATGGAGACGGAAAAGCTATACTATCAAGACCCATTCATGGGGGAATTCACCGCCACGGTCCTGGCCTGTGAGGCCGGGAAAACCGGCTTCCAGGTGGTTCTGGACCGCACGGCCTTTTACCCGGAGGGCGGCGGCCAGCCTGCGGACCACGGCACTCTGGGCGGTTCCAACGTCACCGACGTCCACGAAAAGGACGGGGTCATTTTCCACACCTGCGACCAGGCTGTGGAAATTGGGGAGACTGTCACCGGGCGCATCGACTGGGCCCGCCGCTTTGACCACATGCAGCAGCACTCCGGCGAGCACATCATCTCCGGCATTCTCTGCGCCGATTACCACTGCGACAACGTGGGCTTCCACCTGGGCGCCGACACCGTCACCATTGACTACAACGCCGACATCTCCTGGGATCAGGCTCTGGACGCCCAGCGCAAGGCCAACGAGGTCATCTGGGCCGATCAGGCGACGGAGATCGCCTATCCCTCCCCCCAGGAGCTGGCGACTCTGGACTACCGCAGCAAGAAGGAGCTGACCGGGAAAGTCCGCATCGTCACCTTCCCGGAGGCGGACTGCTGCGCCTGCTGCGGCACCCATGTTCTGCGGGCGGGACAAGTCGGCATCATCAAGGTCCTGTCCTGCCAGAAGTTCCGGGAGGGCGTCCGCCTGGAAATTCTGTGCGGCAAACGGGCCCTGGACTACCTGTGCCGGACCTACGACCAGGCCAGGGCCATCGGCCAGCAGCTCTCCGTCAAGCCCCAGGATACCCTGGCCGCCGTGGAGCGGCTGGAGGCGGAACTGTCCGCCGCCAAAGTCCGCATGGCCCAGCTGGAGGAGGCAGTCTTTGAATCCATGGCCCGGGACAACGAGGGCCGGGGCGACGTGGTACTGTTCCAGCCCCCCATGAAGGGCGACAGCGTGCGGAAGCTGGCAGACGCTGTGGCAAAGCGCTGCGGCGGTCTGGCGGCGGTGTTCGCCGGGGAGGACGGGCAGTACGCCTACGCCCTGGTGAGAGCCGACGGCACTGACATTGCCCCTCTGGTAAAGGACCTGAACAAAGCCCTGAACGGTCGGGGCGGCGGCCGGGGCGGCTTCGCCCAGGGCAGCGTGCAGACGGACCGGGCGGCCATTGAAGTATTTTTCAGCAAGTGAGGAGAACGCTATGCAGTATTATATGATCGAATGGGACCACGAGGAAGAGGACGAGCCCTGGAAGCTGTATCTGGAGCTGGACAGCCGGGGCTGCCCCCGGCGGAAGGTAGAGGTCTTCCGGGTGGGTGTGTATCAGTCCTTTGATGACCTGGACGAGCCCCCCACGGATCCCCGCCAGGCGGCCGGGTCCGAGGGCAATGTGACGGCCCTGAACCGGGTGCAGTTTGACGATGTCTGGGAGCAGAGCCGCCAGATGCCCGATGGCTTCATGGGTATGTTCTTCTGAAGAAAGCACGGCCCCGGGACGATGTCCCGGGGCCGTTTTACATTGATGTATGGGATGTCACACCACCAGGAAGAACTTGATGAGGAACAGCGCCGAAATGACATATGTCAGGGCGGACACGTCCTTGGCCTTGCCGGAGAAGACCTTGATGACGGTGTAGGAGATCAGGCCCAGGCCGATGGCGTGGCCGATGGAACCGGAGATGGGCATACCGATCAGCATGAGGGACACGGGCAGCATCTGGTCCATGTCGCTGAAATCCACGTTCTTCAGGCCCATCAGCATCAGGACGCCCACGTAGATCAGCGCTGCGGAGGTAGCGGCTGCCGGAATGATGGCGGCGATGGGGGCGATGAACATGCAAGCCAGGAACAGCACGCCGGTGGTCAGGGCCGTCAGGCCGGTGCGGCCGCCGGCCTCCACGCCGGAGGCGGACTCCACGAAGGTGGTGACGGTGGAGGTGCCGGTGCAGGCGCCGGCCACAGTGCCGATAGCGTCGGACAGCAGGGCCTGCTTCATGTTAGGCATGTTGCCCTCCGCATCCACCATGCCGGCCCGGGACGCGGTACCCACCAGGGTGCCAATGGTGTCGAACATGTCGATCATGCAGAAGGTGATGACCAGGGTGATGACGGTGAACCAACCCACCTGCAGCAGGCCGGCAAAGTTGAACTTGAACAGAGTGGTCTGGGCCATATCGGCGAAGGGCGGCGCGAAGGAAGCGGTCGCCAGAGAGGCGAAGGGATTGATGCCCAGGAACAGGGCTTCACCGGCCCAATAGACCACAGACGCCACCAGCATACCCAGCAGCACGGCGGCCTTGATGCCCTTCTTCGCCAGGATCACCATGACGAACAGGCCCACAAACATGGTGATGACCGTCAGCAGCATGGCGTGGTAGCCCGCGTCACCCATGGAGCCCTTGATGACACTGGGCGTCAGGGCGCCGAAGAAGTCCCGCATCACATAGAAGGGAGCAGCAAAGCCGTTGCCCTCGCAGTAGATGCCCGCGTTGGAACCCAGGCCGATATTCATCAGCATGATGCCGATGGCGGGGGCGATACCCAGGCGGACACCCAGGGGGATGGCCTCCACGATCTTCTCACGAATGTTCAGGATGGACAGGGCGATGAACACGATACCCTCAATGAGAATGATGATCAGGGCCGCCTGGAAGCTCTCCACATAGGTCATGCCCGTCAGGCCCACGATGTTGGTGACCACCACGGCAAAGAAGCTGTTCAGGCCCATGCCGGGGGCCAGGGCAAAGGGCTTGTTGGCCAGGAAGGCCATGCAGAACATGGCGATGGCGGAGGCGATGCAGGTGGCCATGAACACGCCGTTCCACAGCTGGGAACCCACATCAAAGTTGGTCAGCAGGTTGGGGTTCAGGGCGATGATATAGGCCATGGTCATGAAGGTGGTGAGACCCGCCAGGATCTCGGTACGGACAGAAGTTCCGTTCTCTTTGAGTCGAAAGATTTTCTCCATACTCTCCCTCTTTTCTCCGTTTTCTCTCCATATCAAACAAATTTTCATGAAGGAAAACAGTTTTTGTATCCTTATGATACAAAAAGACGGGCAGAATTACAAGTATTCCCGCTGAAATACACCGCAGAAAAAGGTCGACCTTTTTTGGTGAATATCACAAAACAGGGGGCACGCATAGCGTGCCCCCTGTCCTTTCGAATGATTCAATAGCGGAAATGGGTGCCATAGTAGTATTCCAGAGCCTTGTAGGTCTCAAGGGCCTTCTGTCCGGCTTCGTCCAGGGTCTCGGTGAACTGCCCGTCCTGCACGTATCCCCCCACCGTGGTCACGGCAGGGATGACCTGCCATACATCCGTAGTGGCCTGGGTCCAGGCGTTACCCTCCCAGCCGCACAGGTCAAAGAGCAGATTCATCAGGAAGCAGGAGGACACATCCGGCCCCTCCCCCACGAAGTCCTTGCCCAGTGCTTTTTTGGCGGCGTCGTTGGCCCAGAGGAAATACCGGGTGCCGTAGTAGTTATAGAAGCCCTCCTCCGTGGAGGTGTTCAGATTGATCCCCAGCTCCTGATAGGCGGAGTTTCCGTCCCCGAGCCAAGGCTTGTGATCCCCGAAGCCCACCACGACCACAGGCCGCTCCTCGACGGCGAAGTCATCCAGCAGCTTGCGCAGCTGCTCCGCCGTGTCGGACACAGAGCCCAGATAGTTATCCACAATGTTGGTGGTAGCTGTGGAATACCGGCCGTCGGTGTAGTGCATGCCCCGCCATACGCTCTCCGTGTCGTATGGCCCATGGCCCTGATAGGTCACGTTGAAAGAGAAGTAGGGCTTTCCCTCCCCGTCCCGGTTTTCCTCATACAGCCTGAAAATCTCCGGAAAGAGCACATTGTCCGTGGCGATACCGCCGGTGTACAGGTCGCTGTACCGGTTTTCGTAGTAATAATACGTGGGAATGCCCAGATAACCGTTGACGTTCTGGCGGTTGTAGAACCAGGCGTAGCTGGGGTGACTGCCCTCCACGGTGTAGCCCTGGTCCTGGAAATACCAGCCGTAGGAATTGGTGTTGACCCGGTAGTTCCACTGGTCCGCGAAGCCCGTCAGCACCGCCCGCTCCGTGTTCACCGTGCCGCCGGCAAAAATGTTGGTCAGCAGGTTGCCGGTATAGCTCTCGGCCTCGATCTCATGGTAAACCTCGTAGGCCTTCTCAAAGTCAATACCTTCAACGCCCTCAAACCGGGAGAAATCGGCAAAGGCCTCCAATTGCAGAACGATCACATCCACCTGCTTCTCCGCCGGAATGTCGGCGTCCTCATAGGAGGCCAGCAAGGCCGCCGTCTCCCGCTGGTTGTAGCCCGCCGGGGCCTTGATGGTGCCGGTGGTGGCGCTGTGGAGGAAGGGATAGACGAAGCCCTTGGAGAAATACACCTGGGTAGAGGACCAGCGGTTGATATAATCGTAATTCTGTGTCTTGGCGTTATAAATGTTTTTGTCGGCGCAGAGCTTCCAGACAGGAACACACAGCAGCACCCCCGCCAGCAGCAGCGGCAGGCGGGCCTTCCACCGGAGCCGTCCCCGTACCAGGAACCACAGGAACACCGTTCCGAAGATCAGGCACAGCAACCCGAACCACACCCGCTTGTCGGGAGTCAGGTCGTAGTTGGCGGTGAGGGCAATGGAACCTGCCTCCCGGATGTGGCGGATATCCTCGAACATCAGGGGATCGTCCCGGAACCGCAGCTTATAATAGTTACCCAAGGAGAAGCCCCAGACCACCACCCCGGTGATGAGAAAGGCCAGCCAGGGCCGCCCCACCAGGAAATACACCAGAAACAGCCCCAGCACCACCGGCAGAATGTTCAGCACCGCGATGAGGGGATGCTGGAAATAGCTTTTCATCAGGATATCGGGGTAGTCACCGTAAGCGAAGAACAGGGACAGCCCCCCCAGACACAGGCCCGCCAGCAGCAGGACCAGTCCGTTCCAAAGCCAGAAGGCCGCTTTCTTTCCTCCTGAAAGTCCGGCGGCTGAGGGTTGGAACAGCCAGAAGTTTTTCAAACAGGTCACCTCTTTTGTGGAAAACTAGGGCATTTTTCAGAAATCACACGCATGGGACTTGAAAAAGTCGTAAAAGGTCCGGACGTTTTCCACCTCCGTCCAGCGGCAGGTGGAGACCGGGGTCCGGTCCAGGTCGTAAATGCGGGCGCCCTTCAAGGCCAGCAGGAAGGGCGAGTGGGTGGCGATGACGAACTGGCAGCCGTAAAACCGGGCGGAATCCTCCAGAAACCGGGCCAGCTCCAGCTGCAGCCGGGCGGACAGACTGTTTTCCGGCTCGTCCAGCAGGTAGAGACCATTCTCCTGAATGTGGCGGGTGAAGTATAAAAAACCGCTCTCGCCGTTGGACTTGCCGGGCACGTCCCGCATCAGCTGGTCATTCACATAGCGGGAGCCGGTGTGCCGCTGGGCATCCACCACCTTCCGCAGCTCGTCCAGGTCCTCCAGAGACCGCATCTGCATGCGGGAATACCGCTTGTCCATGTACTCGGACAGCAGCTCCCGCCGTCTGGTCTCAATGTTCTCGTTCATACAGCGAAAATCCAGCAGATAGTCGAAGACGTCGTCGCTGGTGATGACCCGGCTGTTGGCCAGGACTTCCCGGTCAAAGGTGCGGGTGGTCTCCGCCCGGCACAGATCCAGATAAGCGCCGTAAAAGGAGCTGCGGTTGAACACCGCCCCCCGCTGCAGCGCCAGCTTTTCGCCGATCAGGTTCAGCAGGGTGGTCTTGCCGCTGCCGTTTCCGCCGCAGAAAATGGTGATAGGTTCAAACTCCAGTTTTGGAATGCCCTTGTTCTGAAAAATGCCGAAGGGATAGCGGCTGCCGTAGCAGGTGCGCCTGTTTTCCGGGTCCTTCTCCAGAAAGGTCCACTCCCGGCACTCATCAGGCAGGGAAAACGTCTGTAAATACAGCAACCATCTCTCCTCCCTTCTTTTTTCCGATTTTACCACAACTATCCCCAAAAAGCGTGAACTTTGTGAAAACAGGGCGGGTGAAACACCCGCCCTGTTGGGTCATTCTTAATAAGCCAGCTTCTCAGTCAGATAGGCCTTCAGCTCGCTGATGGGAATACGCACCTGCTCCATGGTGTCGCGGTCACGGACGGTGACGCAGTTGTCGCCTTCCTTCTCGGCGTCGCCCACGGTGTCGAAGTCCACGGTGACGCAGTAGGGCGTGCCGATCTCGTCCTCACGGCGATAGCGCTTGCCGATGGAACCGGTCTCATCGAAGTCCACCATCCACTCCTTGCTGAGCTCGGCCTGGATCTCGCGGGCCTTGTCGCTGAGCTTCTTGCTCAGCGGCAGGACGGCCACCTTGAAGGGGGCCAGAGCGGGATGGAAGTGCATGACCACGCGGACGTCGTTCTTGGCCTCGTCCACGACCTCCTCGTCGTAGGCCTCCACCAGGAAGGCCAGCACCACACGGTCGGCGCCCAGGGAGGGCTCCACCACGTAGGGGATATAGTGCTCATTGGTCTCCTGGTCGAAGTAGGTCATATCCACGCCGGAGGTGTTCTGGTGCTGGGTCAGGTCGTAGTCGGTGCGGTCTGCCACGCCCCACAGCTCGCCCCAGCCGAAGGGGAACATGAACTCGAAGTCGGTGGTGGCCTTGGAGTAGAAGCACAGCTCCTCGGGGTCGTGGTCCCGCAGGCGCAGGTTCTCGTCCTTCATGTTCAGGTTCAGCAGCCACTCATGGCAGAAGTTCCGCCAGTAGTTGAACCACTCCAGGTCGGTGCCGGGCTTGCAGAAGAACTCCAGCTCCATCTGCTCGAACTCGCGGGTACGGAAGGTGAAGTTACCCGGGGTGATCTCGTTGCGGAAGGACTTGCCGATCTGGCAGACGCCGAAGGGCAGCTTGCGGCGGGTGGTGCGCTGGACGTTGTTGAAGTTCACGAAGATGCCCTGGGCGGTCTCGGGACGGAGGTAGACCGTATTCTTGGCGTCCTCGGTGACACCCTGGAAGGTCTTGAACATCAGGTTGAACTGACGGATATCGGTGAAGTTGTGCTTGCCGCAGGTGGGGCAGGGCACGTTATGGTCCTCGATGAAAGCAGCCATCTCCTCCTGGGAGAATGCGTCGATGGGCTTTTCCAGGGTGATGTTCTGCTCAGCGCAGAAGTCCTCGATCAGCTTGTCGGCACGGAAACGCTCCTTGCACTCCTTGCAGTCCATGAGGGGATCGGAGAAGCCGCCCAGATGGCCGGAGGCCACCCAGGTCTGGGGGTTCATCAGAATGGCGGCGTCCTGGCCCACGTTATAGGGGTTCTCCTGGACGAACTTCTTCCACCAGGCCTTCTTCACGTTGTTCTTCAGCTCCACACCCAGAGGGCCGTAGTCCCAGGTGTTGGCCAGGCCGCCGTAGATCTCGCTGCCTGCGAAGATGAAGCCGCGGTTCTTGCACAGAGCCACGATCTTTTCCATGGTCTTTTCGGTGTTTTTCATGTCTTTCGTCTCCTTTTTTGGTTTGGCTCAAGACGTAAAAAACGCCCTGAGCCGGTTTTCGGCTCAGGGCGAATCAAAATCGATCCGTGGTTCCACCTGAATTCGTATCTGGCTGATACGCACTCTGTCCCGGTAACGGCGGGGGCCGGCGGAGCATTTCCGCTCCGCTGCTCAAGGGTGCCTTCTCCCCCTTCCCGACTGAGGCTTTCACCAACCGCCTCTTCTCTGAACCCGGGTGCCGGGGATACTGTTCCCTGTCAACACAGTGTCCACATTTTAGTATAAAATGTTCTCTATGTCAAGGAAAATCCCATATCATGTCCTTTTCAATCGCCATTTCTTCCGTTTTTCTCTGCGCCTGCTCCAGGATGCACACCGCCTGCAACAACTTTTCCACATAGATCGCCTCCCATGCATCCGCCGCTTCCGCCAGGGACTTTTCAGAGCATCCTTGCAGACGTTCACCGTCACCCGCAGCAGCCAGCGGCGCAGATGCTCCGGCCCATCGAAGGGCTTTTCCTCCATATACAGCCGCAGAAACACCTCCTGCACCGCGTCCTCCGCGTCCTGTGGGACGCCGAACCAGTGCAGGGCCACACGGTATACCATATCCTGATGCTGGGCCACAGCATCCATAAAGGCTTGTCGTTCCATGCCGGTCTCCTGTTTTGAAAGCTTTCATCTATGATACGACGATGGGGACGGTTTTGTCACGAACAGAAAAAAACTGCCCGGAAAACTCCGGGCAGTTCTCTTGTTCCAATCATTTTCGCCGTGGCATGTACGTGGCGAAAATACCCCGACCTGTGCGCCCTTGGGGCGCACGCACCAGTGACCGACGTCACTGGTGGTAGGGGATTCTCAAGGGGGAGCCTGCTCCCCCTCGAAAGCGCTCAGCGCTTGTCGCGGTCGTAGGCTACGATCACACGGCGGTTGGGGTCCACGCCGGTGGAGTAGGTGGTGACACCGGGCACATCCTGCAGGGCGGTATGGATCACATGGCGCTCGTAGGCGTTCATGGGCTCCAGGGTCACACTGCGGCGGTACTTGACCACCTTGCCGGCCACCTTGCAGGCCAGATGCTGCAGGCTCTGCTCCCGCTTTTCCCGGTAGCCCTCGGCGTCCAGCTGGACCCGGACGCGGCCGCCGGTACGGTTCACGGCGTAGCTGGTCAACTGCTGAATGGCGTCCAGGGTCTCACCCCGGCGGCCGATCAGGGCGCCCAGGTTATCGCCCACCAGGAACACCTTGTAGCGGCCCTTTTCGGGCTGGTAGACCTTCACCTCGGCGTTGCTCTCCATCTGGGCCAGAAGGCCGTTCAGGAAGGTCTTGATGGCTTGAGCCTTCTCATCGTCCACTTCCTCGCCCAGGTCCTGGGAAGGAACGGCGGGAGTGCTTTCCTTCTTGGGGGGATTCTCCTTCTTGGGAGCGGGCTTTTCAACCTTCTTCTCCGGCTTCTTCTCCGGAGCCTTGGGCTTTCTGACCTGCTCGACGGGCTCTGCCTTCTCGGTCTTGGGCTGGGGTGCGGGAGGAATGATCTCCTCCTCTTCCTCCGGACCGTAGCTGACACGGACCTTGGCCGGGCAGCTGCCCAGGCCCAGGAAGCCGGATTTGGCGCGCTCCAGGATCTCAACGGACACATCGTCACGATCCAGGCCCAGCTGGGCCAGGGCCTTGCTGATGGCCTCGTCCTCGGTCTTACCCGTTACGTCAATAAACTCTCTCATAACGGCTCCTTATTCCTTTTCGTCATAGCGGTCGGCCTTGTAGGCACGTCCGCGGGCATAGGGGCGGTTACCCACACGGCCCGCCTCCGTGGTGCTGATACCGGCCTTGGCAGCCTTGGTGGCCTTGGCAGCCTGGGCGGCCTTCTGCTTTTCCTTCAGGGTCTGCTTGCGCTCTTCCTGATTTTTGCGTTCTGCCTGCTGCTTCCGGCCTTCCTCCATGCGCTTCTGGCGCTCGGCCTGACGGGCCTCATAGCGGGCGTTCTCCTCTTCCTCGATCTTCTTGTTGAAGAACTTGGTCATGATGACTTCCTGAATCAGAGAGAACACGCTCTGGGCGATCCAGTACACACCCAGGGCGGCGGGCATGATGAAGCCGATGTACACAGACATCAGGGGCATCATGTACATCATGCTCTTCATGGAAGCGCCGTTGGCTCCCTGCTGAGGCTGGTTCTTCATGGTGTAAATGCTCATCAGCAGCTGGAAGCCGCCTGCCAGGATGGGGATCAGGATCAGTCCGATGATGGCGGCGGTGAAGGTAAAGTTCTTCACGGCTTCCCAGGGCGTGACCGTCAGGTCCATGCCCAGAAAATTGTAATTCAGGTTGATCCAGCCGTCCACACCCTCCACGATCTCAGGGCACTGGGAAGTAATGGCCTTCACCAGGCCGATCTGGCCATAGGCAGAGAACTGTACGGTATCCTTGCTGGTCATGGTCAGGGCGCTGATATCCACACCCGCGGCAGCAGCCTTGTCCAGCAGACCCAGAGCGGTCTCCTTGGAGATCATCATGAAGTGGGTGATGGGCTGACGGATGATGGAGTACAGGGCGATCAGAATGGGCAGGGGAATGAAGCTCCAAAGGCAGCCGCTCATGGGGCTGACGCCCTCTTCTTCGTAGAGCTTCTGCATCTCTTCATTCATTTTTGCCTGGTTGTTGGCGTACTTCTTCTGGATCTCCTGCATCTTGCCGGACATGCGGTTCATCCGGATCATGCTCTTCTTGGACTTGATCTGGAAGGGCAGCATGATGAGCTTGATGGCGACGGTGAACAGAATGATAGCCACACCGTAGGAGTTGGTCAGGTTGTAAAACAGCTTGACCAGCGCGGCAAAGGGGATACAAATGTAGTATCCAAGGGTTGAAAACATAAACGTTTCCTCCAAATAAAGATGGGGCCGAGGTAACAAAGGAAGGGGGCTAGGGGAAACCTCTTGTTTCCCCAGTTCTTTTGCCAAAGGCAAAAGAAGCAAATGAAATCATTTTCGCCGCGACATGTGCGTGGCGAAAATACCTCGACCCAAGCGCCTTGGGCGCGCTCACCAGTGACCGACGTCACTGGTGGTGGGGGAGCTCGAGGGGGAGCCTGCTCCCCTTCGAATTAGGGCACAGGGTCATATCCACCTTTATGGAACGGATTGCAGCGGAGGATGCGCTTAAACGCCAACCAGCCGCCCTTCAGGGCGCCATATTTTTCAATGGCTTCCAGGGCGTACTGAGAGCAGGTCGGGATATAGTTGCAGCAGCGGGGCCGATAGGGTGAAATGGCCCTCTGATAAAACCGGATCAAAGCCTTCAGAACATGCTTCACGGCTTGTCCTCCAGCAGTTCCAGCTTCCGGCAGAGCTTCACGAAGGTATCGTTCAACTCCTGCCAGGAGGCTTTCACCGTGCGGGTCCGGGCCACCAGGATAATATCATAGCCCTGCTTCAGCTCCGGACTGTGGAGACGGTATACCTCCCGCAGACGGCGCCGCGCCCGGTTGCGTACCACGGCGTGACCCAGCTTGGTAGAGGCAGTGAGACCAAGGCGGTTATGGTCCAGCCGGTTTTTCCGGCAATACAGGACCATGCCGCCCCCCACCGCCGATTTACCTTTCTGGTAAAGCCGCCGGAACTCGTGATTTTCTTTCAACGTGACCGCTCGCTTCATACTGCTCCCTCTCGCCTTCGGACAGAAACCCAAATAGGGACGGAGGGATCTCGCAAAATCCCCGCCGTCCCATAAGGCGTCTGTTCAAGTGTCTCCCGCGCTTCCGTCTCCGTATTAGTAGGACAGACGAGCGCGGCCCTTGGCGCGGCGGCGGGCCAGGACCTTGCGGCCGTTGGCGGTAGCCATTCTCTTGCGGAAGCCGTGGACCTTCTGGCCGTGGAGCTTCTTGGGCTGATAGGTACGTTTGGTAGCCATGCTGAGACACCTCCTGTCAGATTTCCGGTCATGTTTCCATGACGCTTACTCGACACCGTTTTCAGGGAAAACGGCGCAGTAAATGATTTCAGGCGTCTATCGACGCGTGGATTAGTATAACATATTTTTGCAAAACATGTCAATAAAAACTTGAAATTTCAGAAAAACTCCTGTTTTTTTCCGCTTTTGAAACATCAAAATCAAAATATGGTGTTCATTTGCTGAACAGTCCCTATATCTGGTCATGTCTTTTCTCTGGAAATTCCAATTCTTATATTAGAATATGTATTGCGTCTCTTTGGTTTTTTTGCTATAATAAATGTGTATTGTTTTGTCATGATTCACTATTTACTAGAGAGAGGTGCATCTTTTTGAACTCAGTCGCTGACGTGTGGTCCATTGTCCTGCAACAGCTGAAAAAAGAACTCTCGGAGACCACCATCGCTGCCTTTTTCGACGAGCTGGAAGCGGTGGATATCCGGGGCAACACATTTATTCTCCACTGCGCCAATGATTTCAAGAAGGGTTACATCGAATCCCTGTATCTGAAAAATATCAAGGACAGTCTCCACGATATCTTTTCCACCGACTTTGAAGTAAAAATTCTGGATGACCTTGCCTTTGCCGAGTTCAACGGCGGCACTGTCCGGAAACAGAGCGACCGCTTCACCTCCGACGAATTCACCTTCGAGACCTTCGTGGTGGGTCCCTCCAACAAGCTGGCCTACGCCGCCTCCCAGGCCGTGGCCGAGCATCCGGCCCAGAACTACAATCCCCTGCTGATCTACGGTGACTCCGGCCTTGGCAAGACCCACCTGATCTACGCCATCGCCAATGTGATCCGCCGCAACGATCCCCGGTCCAAAATCGCCTACGTGAAAGGCGATGACTTCACCAATGAACTGGTGGATGCCATCCGGGAGGGCAAGACTGCCGAGATGCGGGAAAAATACCGGCAGGCAGACCTGCTGCTGGTGGACGATATTCAGTTCATCGCCGGCAAGAAACAGACCCAGGAGGAATTTTTCCATACCTTCAATAATCTGTACGAATCCGGCCGTCAGATCGTCCTGACCTCCGACCGTCCCCCCTCTGAAATGACCCAGCTGGAGGACCGTCTCCGCACCCGGTTCGAGTGGGGCCTGCTGGTGGACGTGGCTCCCCCGGATTTTGAGACCCGGCTGGCCATCGTGAAGAACAAGGCCGCCCTGCTTGGCATGGAGCTGCCGGACAAAATTTCCGCCTATATCGCGGAGAACGTCACCGCCAACGTCCGCCAGCTGGAGGGTACCATCAACAAGATTCTTGCCTACAAGGACCTGCTGGGCAACGACGCCGATGAGGAGACCGTCACCCGCGCCATGCAGGACATTCTGAAGCGCAGCAACGAGTATATCCCCACCCCCGAAGCCATTCTGGAATACATCAGCAAGTATTACAGCCTGGAGGAATCCGTGATCCGGGGACAGCAGCGCGTCCGGGACGCGGTACAGGCCCGCCAAATCGCCATGTATCTGATCCGGTCCATGACCAACCTGAGCCTGGACGACATCGGCAAGGTCTTCGACAACCGGGACCACTCCACCGTCCTCTATTCCATCCAGCAGGTGGAGAAGAAAATGAAGAAGGAACCGGCCTTCGCGGAGACCGTCAAGGAGATCAAAACCAACATCAATTCCAAGCGCTGATTTTCCACGAACCGTGTGGAAAAGGAAAACTCTTCTGTGGAAAACATTTCGTCTGAAAATGCTGTTGAAAAACGCCTGACTTTTTCCACATGATCTGTGAAGTCTCAAAGTCCTGCTATTTCAAGGGTTTTCCCCTTTTTCCACATGCTTTTGTTCTACGACTGCTTTTTCTAAAAACTTTTGTTCTTTTCTTTTGAAAAGCGACACACTCCATACAGAGAGGAAGTCTACTATGATTCAATTCAGCTGCGAAAAAGTCCTGCTGCAGAATGCCATCGCCGTCACCAGCAGAGCCGTGGCCCAAAAGAGTTCCATCCCCGCGCTGGAGGGTCTGCTGATCCATGTAGACCACCAGCTGACGGTCTCTGGCTACAATATGCAGACCGGCATCCGCACCAAGGTAGGTGCTGATGTGGTTCAGGGCGGTGATATTGTCCTGAACGCCCGCCTTTTTGGAGATATCATCCGCCGGATGCCTGACGATGTGGTGACCTTTACCGCTGACGAACGCCAGATGGTACACCTCTCCTGCGGAGATGCGGACTTTGATATTCTGGGCTTGTCTGCCGCAGACTATCCCGACCTGCCGGAGGTAGAGGATGAGTTTTCCGTGTCCATCCAGCAAAAGACCCTGCGGGCCATGATCGAGGAGACAGCCTTTGCCGTGTCAACCAACGAAAGCCGCCCGGTCCACACCGGAGCCCTCTTTGAGATCAATGACAAGGGCCTTACCATGGTGGCTGTGGACGGTTTCCGCCTGGCGGTCCGTCGGGAACCCCTGGAAAAAATTGACGGAGGTGCTTTCTCATTCGTGGCTCCCGGCGCGGCTCTCAACGAAGTCAAAAGTATCTGCGGCGACGCGGAGGATCTGGCATCCGTCACTCTTGGTAAGCGCCACATTCTCTTTGAGGTGGGTGACACGGAGCTGATCTGCCGCCGACTGGAGGGTGAGTTTCTGGATTATAAGAACGCCATTCCCCGGAAGAACCCTATTTCCGTCGTTGCCGATACCAAATCCCTCATTCAGAGCATCGACCGCGTGTCCGTGGTGATTTCCGAAAAGCTGAAAAGCCCTGTCCGCTGCATCTTTGACCATGACAAGGTGATGCTGTCCGCAAAGACCGGCAACGGCGAGGCCAAGGACGTCTGCCGCGTCTCCGGTGACGGCGACGGGTTGGAGATCGGCTTCAACAACCGCTATTTGATGGAGGCCCTGCGATTTGCTCCGGCGGATACGGTGAAAATCGAACTGAACACCGGTGTTTCTCCGGCAGTCATCGTTCCCGTGGAGGGCGAGGAAAACTTCCTCTATATGGTGCTGCCCGTCAGACTGAAAAGTGCGGAGTAACTTATGAAAACGATTACGATTAACACTGAATTTATCAAGCTACAGGACCTGCTGAAATTTGCCAACCTGGTGGAGACCGGCGGCATGGCCAAGGAGTGCGTCCAGTGCGGCGAGGTCCTGGTCAACGGAGAGGTCTGCACCATGCGGGGCAAGAAGATCCGTCCCGGGGACGTGGTGTCCTTTGAGGGACAGGAACTGACGGTCGCCTATGCGGATTGACCGCCTGGAACTGGAGAACTTCCGCAATTACGGCTGCCAGACCGTGGACTTCGACGCCCGGTGCAACGTGATCTTCGGCGAGAATGCCCAGGGAAAGACCAACCTGCTGGAGGCGCTGGTGTACCTCTCCTGCGGCAAGTCGCCACGGGCCAGGACGGACCGGGAGATGATCCGGTTCGATGCCCCCTCCGCCCGGATGCTGGCTCAGGCATTTGCCCGGGACCGGGAATTTAAGGTACAGGTAGACCTGTTCCGGGACCGGCGGCGGAAAATGTCCGTCAATCAGGTGCCCGCCAAAAACAGCGCGGCCCTCAGTGACGTGTACAACACCGTGTTTTTCTGTCCGGAGGACCTGTTTCTGATCCGGGAGGGAGCCGCCGCCCGGCGGAGGTTCATGGATACAGCTTTATGTCAACTTCGGCCCCGGTACGCCGCCGTCCTGGCGGAGTATAACCGGGCCTACGACCACAAAACTCGCATTCTGCGGGACGCCGAGGAGCGGCCGGACTTGCTGACCGCCCTGCCGGAGTTCAATGAGCAGCTGGTGCGCTTCGGCGCGGTGCTGGTCCACTACCGCCACCAGTTCGCCCTGCGGCTGCGGGAATACGCCGCCGCCAACCATCGGGAGTGTTCTGGCGGAAGAGAGCAGCTGGATATCCAATATCAGACGGTGTCCTCTGTCACGGACCCGGCCGTGGACATTGCAGTTCTGACCGAGCAGCTCCGGCAGCACATGGAATCCCATCAGTCAGCGGAGCGGTCCTCCCGTTTGTGCTTGTCGGGACCACACAAGGATGACCTGTTGGTAACCATTAACGGCCGGGACGCCAAGCAGTACGCCTCCCAGGGTCAGACCCGGACGGCGGCTCTGGCGCTGAAGCTGGCAGAGCGGGAGATCTATAAAAACGTCACCGGAGAGTATCCAGTGCTGCTTCTGGACGATGTTTTGAGCGAACTGGACCCGAAACGGCAAGAGTTCGTCCTGAACCGCATCAACGGCGGGCAGGTGTTCATCACCTGCTGCGAGGATGACCGCCTGCCGCAGCTTCTGGGCGGCAAGGTGCTTCATGTACATGGCGGGGAGTTGGTCTGATGGTCCTCCTGCCAGGGGACGGAGGAGGAAAGGGAAGGACTCTTTTGAAAAGAGCCCTCCCCTTTGGAAACCTCACCCGGGGACAGGGCAGCGGCAGCGGAAAGAGAAGCAGCGGCCATTCGATGACCACTACCGAAAGCCGCACCCACGCCATCAAATGCGGAGACGTACTTTCTCTGTTCCCCAAAGACTCAAGCGCACCCGGCAGGGGACTATCAAATTACGTAAGCACCGGCTACGACAACCTTCGCGTTTGCGGTCAACTTGACACTTCCGTGTCAAGTTGAGCCGCCGAAAGCGCCTTTTTCTTCCACCGGGCGCGGCGCATTCTTTTTCGGCAAGACGAAAAAGAATGAGGGGCGCCTTTCAGCGCCGCAAAGCGGCGCATCCCCCCGTCCCCTATAAGAGGACTACCTCAGAAAGGAGATTTTCTATGGAACCTATCCAATATCTCTGGAAAGACCGCAAGCGTCATCTTGGCCTTCCCCTGTCCTTCACCCGCTACCGTCTCAGTGAAGACCGCCTGTTCTGTGAAAGGGGTTTTTTCAATATCAAGGAAGATGAGGTGCTGCTGTATCGTGTCCGGGACCTGCAACTGAACATGTCCCTGGGTCAGCGCATCTTCGGCGTGGGCACCATCTGCGTGGTGTCCTCGGACAAGAGTGTGCCACATCTGGATCTGAAGAATGTGAAGCAGCCTCGTGAGGTCAAGGAGCTGATCCATCAGAACGTGGAAGCCGCCAAGGACAAGCGCCGCATGCGCACCACGGAGATCATGAGTGACATGGACGCGGATGACTTCTCCCATGATTTTGATGATGGTCTGGACGATGTGAACGGAGCAGAGTAAAACCATGTATCTGCATATCGGTCAGAACGAGATCATTCAAGAGCACCGGATCATCGGTATCTTTGATCTGGACAAGTGCTCCACCAGTAAGCGGACCCGGGACTATCTGTCCGCCGCTGACAAAGAGGGTGTGGTGCTGGATATCTCCGGCGATATCCCCAAGAGCTTCGTGGTCTGCGACCATCCCTACCATGAGCAGATCGTCTATCTGAGCCAGCTGAACACCTCCACCCTGAAAAACCGGGCGGAGAGCCGAAAACTGGAGTTGTGATATGCACATTTGGAACACATTTCTTTTGGTTTTGCGTTTTTGGGAAATTGGCAGTCCCAGCCGCGTGCTGCTTCCTTGTACCTGCTTGTTGTTCGCCGTACTCCACGGGTTTCTCCGTTGGGGAACAAATGGGCATGGGCGGTGGCTGCCTGTTCTTTTGACGGCGACGATTTTGGCCTGCGAGGTCACCATTTTGCCGCTCCACAGCTATCTGGCAATGCTGGTGGTCATAGGAATGTGCTACGCGGAAGCTGCATTATTGGGTACAGGATTGGGAGAGCTGTTCTATCGTTTTTTTGATAAGAAAGTATTCTGAATCATTCTTTGTATGAGATTGAAGGCAAGGAGAAACGGGCCGGAAATGGCTCCGGCCCGGCTCTTCTTGCCTTGTGTAAGGAAAACGACCCCTTGAAAGGAGAAACCACATGGCTGAAAATGAAATTTTGAATTCCACGGCAGTCAATGCGCAGAACGAGTATGACGCCTCCGAGATCCAGGTCCTGGAGGGACTGGAAGCTGTCCGGAAGCGTCCCGGTATGTACATTGGCTCCACCTCCACCTCCGGTCTCCACCATCTGGTGTACGAGATCGTGGACAACGCCATCGATGAGGCCCTGGCAGGCTACTGCACGGAGATCCAGGTCACCATCAACGAGGGCGACACCATCACCGTGGTGGACAACGGCCGCGGCATCCCCGTGGACATCCAGGCCCAGACCGGCAAGCCAGCTCTGGAAGTGGTCTATACCGTCCTCCATGCCGGCGGCAAGTTCGGCGGCGGCGGCTACAAGGTCTCCGGCGGCCTCCATGGCGTGGGCGCCTCCGTGGTCAACGCCCTGTCCGAATGGCTGACGGTCCAGGTCCACCGGGATGGTAAGATCCATGAGATGAAGTTCGCCCGGGGCCACGTGACCCAGGAGATGACCGTGGTGGGTACCACCGACCACACCGGCACCACCGTCACCTTTAAGCCGGACCCGGAGATGTTCGAGGACACCATTTACAATTATGAGACCCTCCACACCCGTATGCGGGAGGAGGCCTTCCTGAACGCGGGCCTGCGCATCACCATTGCCGATGAGCGCGCTGCTTCCGCCAACAAGCCGGAGAGCGAGCGGTATCACTCCATGTGCTATGAGGGCGGTATCCGGGAGTTCGTCACCTGGCTCAACAAGAGCAAGGACGCCCTGCATAACGACGTCATTTACATGGCCGGCCAGAAGGATGACTCCGTGGCGGAGGTGGCCCTGCAGTACAACGACGGCTATAACGAGACCATCCTCTCCTTTGCCAACAACGTCCACACCCCCGAGGGCGGCATGCACGAGGAGGGCTTCAAGAGGGCACTGACCACTGTGCTGAACAATTACGGCCGCAAGATCAAGATGCTGAAGGACGACGAGAAGATCTCCGGCGAGGACTGCCGGGAGGGTCTGACCTGCGTCATCTCCGTGAAGCTGACCGAGGCCCAGTTCGAGGGTCAGACAAAGGCCAAGCTGGGCAACAGCGAGATCCGGACCCTGGTGAACAACATCGTCTCCGACAAGCTGGATACCTTCCTGGAGGAGAATCCCCAGGTGGGCCGCATGATCCTGGACAAGGCTCTCACCGCCAACCGCGCCCGGGAAGCCGCCCGCAAGGCCCGTGAATCCATCCGCCGCAAGACCGCTCTGGGCGGCGCGGCCATGCCTGACAAGCTGCGGGACTGCAATGAAAACAACCCCGAGCTGACCGAGATTTATATCGTCGAGGGTGACTCCGCAGGCGGCTCCGCCACCCAGGGCCGGGACAGCCGGTTCCAGGCCATCCTCCCCCTGTGGGGCAAGATGCTGAACGTGGAGAAGGCCCGGGCCGACAAGGTCTACGGCAACGACAAGCTCCAGCCCGTCATCACGGCTCTGGGCGCCGGCATCGGCGATGAGTTCGACCCCGCCAAGCTGCGGTATCACAAAGTCATCATCATGGCCGATGCCGATGTGGACGGCTCCCATATCCGCACCCTGCTGCTGACCTTCTTCTTCCGCTTCATGCGGCCTTTGATTGAGCACGGCTACGTCTATTCCGCCGTGCCGCCCCTGTATAAGCTGACTAGGGGCAAAACCACAAGGGTAGCCTTCTCCGACGAGGAGCGGGACGCCGTGTCCGCCGAGATGCGGGGCGGCAACCCCAACGTGAAGATCGACATCTCCCGCTTCAAGGGCCTGGGCGAGATGAACCCCCATGAGCTGTGGGAGACCACTATGGACCCGGAGAAGCGGACCCTGCGCCGCATTACCCTGGACGACGCCGTGAAGGCCGACGAGACCTTCACCATCCTCATGGGCGAAAAGGTGGAACCCCGGAAGGAGTTCATCGAGAAGAACGCCCAGTACGCCGTCAATCTGGATTATTAAAGGAGGGATACCGACATGTCTAAGAAACCCCAATACGACCCCGAGGAGATTCGGTATCCCGACCAGAAGATCGTGGAATCTCCCCTGGTCCCCGAGATGGAGAAATCCTATATCGAGTACGCCATGAGCGTCATCGTGGGCCGCGCCCTGCCGGATGTGCGGGACGGCCTGAAGCCCGTCCACCGGCGTATTCTGTATGCCATGTACGAGGACAACCTGACCTCTGACCGCCCCTTCAAGAAGTCCGCCACCTGCGTGGGCGACGTGCTGGGCCGGTACCATCCCCATGGCGATGCCTCCGTCTACGACGCCCTGGTCCGTCTGGCCCAGGACTTCTCCATGCGCTATATGCTGGTGGACGGCCACGGCAACTTCGGCTCCGTGGATGGCGATCCCCCGGCGGCCTACCGTTACACCGAGGCCCGCATGAGCAAGATTTCCGAGGAAATGCTGCGGGATATTGAGAAGGAGACCGTGGACTGGGACCCCAACTTCGACGAGAGCCGGAAGGAGCCTCGGGTCCTCCCTGCCCGTTTCCCCAACCTGCTGGTCAACGGCTCCAGCGGCATCGCCGTGGGCATGGCAACCAACATCCCGCCCCACAACCTGCGGGAGGTCATCGGCGCCTGCATTTGCGTGCTGGATGACCCCAACGCCACCCTGGCGGACCTGATGCAGCACATCAAGGGCCCCGACTTCCCCACAAAGGGCATCATCATGGGCCGCAGCGGCATCCGGGCGGCCTACGCCACCGGCCGGGGCCGGCTGGTGATCCGGGCGCGGCATGAGTTTGAGGAGTTCGGCAAGGACCGGACCCGCATCGTCATCACGGAAATTCCCTATCAGGTCAACAAGCGCATGCTGATCAAGAGCATGGCCGACCAGGTGGAGGACAAGCGGCTGGAGGGCATCTCCGATATCCGGGACGAGTCTGACCGCAACGGTATGCGCATCGTCATCGAGCTGAAGCGGGATGCCAATCCCCAGGTGGTGCTGAACCGCCTGTTCAGCCAGACCCAGCTGCAGACCACCTTCGCCATCAACATGCTGGCCCTGGTGGACAACCAGTCTCAGCCCAAAATCCTGTCCCTGCGGCACATCATCGACGAGTACCTGGCTTTCCAGGAAGAGATCATAGTCCGCCGCACCCGGTACGACCTGAAAAAGGCCCAGGAGCGTGCTCACCTGCTGGAGGGCCTGCTGATCGCCCAGGACAACATCGACGAGGTCATCCGCATCATCCGCAGCGCCTATGACGACGCCAAGCAGAAGCTGATGGAGCGGTTCGGTCTGGACGATATCCAGGCCCAGGCCATCCTGGACATGCGGCTGAAAGCCCTCCAGGGCCTGGATCGGGAGAAGCTGGAGACCGAGTACAAGGAACTGGAGGAGAAGATCGCCTGGTACAACAAGGTCCTCTCCGACGAGGGACTGGTCCGCCAAATCCTGAAAGAGGAATTGCAGGCCATCTCCGACAAGTTCGGCGACGACCGCATGACCGAGATCCAGGACGTGGAGGACGAGATCGATATCGAGGACCTGATCGAGGAGGAGCAGTGCGTCTTCACCATGACCCAGGCGGGCTATATCAAGCGGACTCCCGTCAGCGAGTATGCCGCCCAGGGCAAGGGCGGTCAGGGCCGCAAGGGCATCACCACCCGGGACGAGGACTACGTGGTGGATGTGTTCACCGCCTCCACCCATGACTATATCCTTTTCTTCACCGACACCGGCAAGGTGTACCGAAAGAAGGGCTATCAGATCCCCGAGAGCGGCAAGGCCGCCAAGGGCACCAATATCATCAACATTCTGCAGGTGGAACCGGGCGAGCGGGTCCAGACCATGATCCACTTCCGGGAGACCGGCAACGAGGAGCTGTTCCTGGTGATGGTCACCCGGAACGGCACGGTCAAGCGGCTGCCGGTGTCCACATTGAAGAATCTCCGCAACAACGGCATCCGGGCCCTGACGCTGGACGAGGGCGACGCCCTGGTCACCGTCCGGGAGACCGACGGCACCAAGAAGATCCTGATTGCCACCCACGACGGCATGGCGGTCTGCTTCGACGAGAACGACATCCGGCCCATGGGCCGTATCGCTGTGGGTGTCCGGGGCATCCGTCTCCGGGAAGGCGACTACGTGGTGGGCGCCGCCCGTGCCGCCGAGGGCAAGTGCGTCCTCTCCATTACGGAGAAGGGCTACGGCAAGCGGACGCCTGTGGAGGAGTACCGCATCACCAACCGCGGCGGTATCGGCATCAAGAACTATATGGTGACGGAAAAGACCGGACCCGTGGTGGGTATCAAGGTGGTGGACGGCACCGAGGACCTGCTGCTGGTGACCCAGGCGGGCATCCTGATCCGCACCGCTGTGGAGAACATCCGCACCGCCGGCCGTGCTACCCAGGGCGTTATCGTCATGCGCTTCAAGGAAGAAGGCGACAAGGTGATCGCCATGGCTCTGACGGACCGGGACGAGGCTGAGGAGACCGAGACTGGGACGGAGAACTGAGACCGTATAAGGAGGAACCAGAAATGCCGGGTTTGGGATTTGCAATTGCAAAACTGCTTGTGATTGGTGTGGCCTTAGGACTTGGAGCGGCATTCCTGTATCTTTGGATTCTGAAACGGTTTACGAAAAAGGACACGCCCACGAAACCGCCCCATACCCCAAAGCATGAGAGCGAAGTGGTACAGAAGCAGATATCCCAACTTCGCCGTCAGTTGGACAGCGGCCTGCTGACAAAAGAGGAATACGCCGCCAAAAAGAAGGAACTTCTGCAGGAGAAGCCGTAAAAAAGCCTTCCCCCATCAGGGGGGAAGGTGGCGCGAAGCACTGGATGAGGGGGCCTGTGTGACATGGACGCGCATATGAAACGATACGCGCAGGCCCTCCGGCGAAACGCGACAAAAGAAGAGCGTCGCCTATGGTATGATTTTCTGAAAGCATACCCGGTCCAGTTCCGGCGGCAGGTGGTCTTTGGCAGGTATATCCTGGATTTTTACTGCGCAAAGGCAAAGCTGGCAGTGGAACTGGATGGCTCCCAGCACTATCAGGACGAGGGTCCTGCGCAGGATGCGGCGCGCTCCGCGTATCTGCAAGAGACGTATGGCATCCATGTCCTGCGTTTTACAAATTTGGAACTACAACGTCAGTTTGAGGGTGTCTGCCAGAGGATCGACATGGAGGTCAGACGGAGGTCCCCCTCATCCGTCCCCTGCGGGGACACCTTCCCCCCATGAGGGGGAAGGCAACGGGAGAAACCTTATGAAAACAGTTACCATTTATACCGACGGGGCCTGCTCCGGCAATCCCGGGCCGGGAGGCTGGGGCGCGATCCTGATGTACGGCGCCCACAAGCGGGAGCTCTCCGGCGGCGAGGCCAACACCACCAACAACCGCATGGAGCTGACGGCGGTCATTGAAGCGCTTTCTATTTTGAAGGAGCCCTGTATCGTGGACCTGTGGTCTGACTCCAAGTACGTCATCGACGGCTTATCCAAGGGCTGGGCCAAGGGTTGGAAGGCCCGGGGCTGGGTGAAGAGCGACAAAAAGCCCGCCCTGAACCCGGACCTGTGGGACCGCCTGCTGGCCCTGACCGACGTTCACACTCTGCGCTACCACTGGGTCAAAGGCCACGCGGAAAATGAGTACAACAACCGCTGCGACGAGTTGGCCGTGGCGGAAAGCCAGAAGTACAAATAAACAAAACAGACGGCTTTGTGGAAAACAAAGCCGTCTGTTTTGTTGCGGAACAGGAAAGTAATCGTTTTTCACAGAAACGTTTACAAACTGTTCATAAGGATATCACAATTCCGCAAAAAATATTGGGTATCTTAAATACAAGCAACGGGTCCTCCCAACCCGATGCGTTTTCTCCCTCCTAAAACACACACACGGTAAAAGGACCGCCTTTGGCGGTCCTTTTACCGTTGGGCGGATATCTTGCATTTTTGGCGCGGGAGGGGTAAGATACAGACAGAATTCAAACCGATGTAGGAGGGTCCGAATATGAAAGACGGTTTTATTTCGGTGGCCTGCGGCACGCCCAAGCTGCGTCTGGCGGACTGCCACTATAACGCGGAGCAGACCTTCACCATGATGCGCCAGGCGGAGAAGGCCGGGGCCAAGGTGCTGGTGCTGCCGGAGCTGGGCCTGACCGGCTACTCCTGCGGCGACCTGTTCTATCAGGAGACGCTGCTGCGGGGCGCCCAGGAGGCCCTGTCCACCGTCCTGGAGGCTACCCGGAACCTGGAAGTGGTAACGGCGGTGGGCTTGCCGGTGAAAGTTAACAACAAACTGTATAACTGTGCTGCTGTTATACAAAAAGGACAGATTTTGGGCCTGATCCCCAAGACGCACCTGCCCAATTACGGCGAATTTTACGAGAAGCGGCAGTTTGCCGCCGCACCGGAGGAAAACCAGTCGGTGACCCTGCTGGGCAAGTCCGTACCCTTCGGCAATCATCTGGTGTTCCGCTGTGCCGACATGCCGGACCTGGTCCTGGGCTTTGAGATCTGCGAGGATATGTGGGCTCCCTGCTCCCCTGCCGTGGACCTGGCGGCTGCCGGTGCCATTGTGGTGGGGAACCTGTCCGCCAGCAACGACCTTGTGGGTAAGGACAGCTACCGCCGCCAGCTGGTGACCATGCAGAGCGCCAAGCTGCTGTGCGGCTACGTCTATTCCAACTGCGGCGAGGGGGAATCCACCTCTGACGTGGTCTTCGGCGCCCACCAGATGATCGCGGAGAACGGCACCATGCTGGCAGAGCGGCGCTTCGACGGCGGCCTGCTGGTTTCGGAGGTCGACATCCAGCGCCTTGCTTATGAGCGCCGTCGGACCCAGATGTTCGACCGGGCGCCTGCTGTGTGGGAGGTCCCCTTCTCCCTGACCGTCTCCCCCACCAAGCTGACCCGCTATGTAGCCCCCATGCCCTTCGTCCCCGAGGACAAGAGCGACCGGGACGAGCGCTGTCGGGAAATTTTGCTGCTGGCCTCTCTGGGCCTGAAGCAGCGGCTGGAGCACACCGGCGCCAAGACGGCGGTGGTGGGCCTCTCCGGCGGCCTGGATTCCACCCTGGCTGTTCTCATTACCGGCCTTGCCATGAAGATGCTGGACCGGCCCATGACGGATATCATTGCCGTCACCATGCCCTGCTTCGGCACCACGGACCGGACGAAAAACAATGCCGTGATCCTGGCGGAAAAGCTGGGGACCACGCTGAAAACCGTGGATATCTCCGCCTCCGTCCGCAGCCACTTCAAGGACATCGGCCACGACATGGAGGACCACTCCGTCACCTTTGAGAACGGTCAGGCCCGGGAGCGGACCCAGGTGCTCATGGACATCGCCAACAAGAACGGCGGCCTGGTCATCGGCACCGGCGACCTCTCTGAGCTGGCTCTGGGCTGGTGCACCTACAACGGCGACCACATGAGCATGTACGCCGTCAACTGCACCATCCCCAAGACCCTGGTGCGCCATCTGGTGGGGTATCTTGCCCGGGACAACGCGGAAAAGGACCGGGAGCTGAAGGATGTGCTGGAGGACATTCTGGACACCCCTGTCTCCCCGGAGCTGCTGCCTGCCGTCCAGGGGCAGATCAGCCAGAAGACCGAGGACCTGGTGGGACCCTATGAGCTGCATGATTTCTTCCTGTACTATATGCTCCGCTGGGGCTTCTCCCCCGCCAAGATCTACCGTTTGGCGGTGTATGCCCTGGGCAAGCAGTACAGCCGGGAGGTCATTTTGAAGTGGCTGAAGACCTTCTACCGCCGCTTCTTCTCCCAGCAGTTCAAGCGCAACTGTGTCCCCGACGGCCCAAAGATCGGCTCCGTGGCTATGAGCCCCCGCGGCGACTGGCGGATGCCGTCTGACGCAAAGGTCAATCTTTGGCAGGCGGAACTGGAGACGCTGGAGTAACGCTGTGGAAGCATTGCTGGATCAGCTTCTGAATATCGGTGAGCTTCTGCTGCAGAACGGCGCGGAGATCAGCCGGGTGGAGGAGACCATCTCCCGGATGGGCATGGCCTACGGCGCTGTGGAGATGCAGGTCTTTGTCATCACGTACAGCATCGTGGTCAGCATGAAGATGCCCGATGGCCGGGTACTCACCCAGACCCGCCGCATCACCCGGCCCGCCGGCACGGACTTCCTCCGGTTGGAGGCCTGCAATGCCCTGAGCCGCCGCTGCTGCCGGACACCGCTGCCGCTGGAGGAACTGACAGCGGAGGTGGAGCGCATCCGCACCCGGTCCAACAGCCGCCTGCGGATCTATGGCAGCAGTATGCTGGCGGTGGGCAGTTTCACCTTGTTTTTCGGCGGCGGACCGGCGGATATGCTGGTGTCCATGGCGTTTGCGGCCCTGACCTGCCTGCTGCAGGAGTATCTGATGCCCATTTGCATGAACCGGGTGATTTTCAACCTGATTTGTTCCCTGCTGATCGGCCTGGGGACCTGCGGCTGTGTGCTGCTGTTCCCCGTGTTGCAGTTGGACAAAATCATGATCGGCTATATCATGCTGCTGATCCCCGGCCTGGCCATGACCAACTCTGTCCGGGACATCCTAGTGGGCAACACCATCTCCGGTGCCCTCCTGCTGACGGAGTCTCTGCTGTGGGCCGGGGCCCTGGCCTCCGGTTTCATGCTGGCCATCTGGATCACGGGGGTGTGACATGAGAGAGATCGTGACACAGCTCCTGACGGCATTCTTAGGTTCCCTGGGATTTGCCATCCTGTTCCACCTGCGGCCACGACTGCTTCCATGGGCCGCCCTGGGAGGCTTCCTGTGCTGGGGCTGCTATCTGGCGTGCTGCGGATATCTGGAAGGCGTCTTTTTCCCCTGCCTGCTGGCTTCCGCCTTCGCGGAGCTGTATGCGGAGGTATTGGCCCGGCTGCTGCGGGCACCCTCCACCCTGTTCTATGTCCCGGCGGTGATCCCCCTGGTGCCGGGCGGCTCCCTGTTCCACGCCATGAGCGCCGCGGTGCGGAACGACTGGGCGGCTGCCAGCGCTTATGGAACCACCACGGGACTCTCCGCCCTGGGCATCGCCATTGGCATGAGTCTGATTTAGGCGCTGGTATTTATGGTGCGAGAAGCGGAAAAGCGCATGCACCGTGAGATGTGAATATACTTTCAAAAACAGAGCGCCCGGACGAAAGTCCGGGCGCTCTTACCATGAATTAGAGTTGAATGTGCAGCTTGGGATTTTCCGCTGCGGCATCTTTCAGGACCCGGCAGAAGCGGCCGTATCCTGCCCCCAGGGTTTCCGCCAGGGCCTGACTGTGCAACAGGATGACGGTGGTCTCCTCCGTCAGGTCCGTCAGGCAGTCGTAAAGGGCGTCCAGGTTGCCGCCGTACCAGTCCGGGAAGTCCAGCTGCTCCGCCAGCAGGCGGTGGAGGCGGTCCATGGACCCCACGGCCGCACCCTCGATCATGGCGTATTTCATGTCATTCCTCCCCGTACAGCAGGGTAAAGCTCTCGTAGTGGTTGTCAGTGTAGTAGATCAGGCCGTCGTTGGAGAAGACGATGCGCTTGGCGCCCCGCTTGGAGGCACCCAGGGTGTCAATGTCGCACTCCGTATAGCTGCGGCCCTCCTTTTCCGGCAGTAATCCCTCGTAGTTGCCGAAGCGGCTGCCGCCGATGCACTTGCCGGGGGCGTAGGGTTCCAGGCTGCCGCCCTGCCAACCCAGCTTTTCGGCCTGCTTTTTGGTGATGAAGTTGTCCGGCAGATGACCGTACTGGTGGATGTACAGGGCCACATCCTCCGCTGTGGTGTAGGTGCCGTCCTCGGGGAGCAACTCCTCCTCGGGGGCTTCCGCTTCCTCCTCAGCGGGCGGGGCGGCGGGCTCCGCCTCCGTCTGCTCCTCCGGAGCGGGCAGGGCTTCCTCCGGGGTATCCGGCAGGGCGGTCTCCTCTTGGGCGGGGGCATCAGGGGCCTGGGTCTGGGTGGACTGGACGCCGCAGGCCGCCAGGGTCAGGGCCAGCAGCAGGGCCAGCAGCAGAGAGACGATTTTTTTCATCATACACATCACTCCTGAAGGCCGGACGTTCTCCGGCCCGAAAAAATACTCAGCTTGCCGAAATTGCTTTCAGCAAGCTGAGTATATCATATTTCAGAAGATTTTCAATGGGGGACCGTCACAGCTCCTCAACATGGAGGCAGCGGGTGGCGTTAAGGATGGCGATGAAGGCCACGCCCACGTCGGCGAACACCGCCGCCCACATACTGGCATAGCCCAGGGCGCCCAGCAGCAGCACCAGCCCCTTGACCCCCAGGGCGAACCAGATGTTCTGGTTCACGATGCGCAGGGTCTTCCGGGAGATGCGCATGGCGGTGGCGATTTTGGAGGGTTTGTCGTCCATGAGCACGATGTCGGCGGCTTCAATGGCGGCGTCACTGCCCAGGGCGCCCATGGCGATGCCGATGTCCACCCGGCTGAGCACCGGGGCGTCGTTGATGCCGTCGCCCACGAAGGCCACCTTGGCATTGGCGGATTTTGCCGCCAGAATCTTTTCCGTCCACTCCACCTTGTCAGCGGGCAGCAGTTCGGCGTGGTATTCATCCACTCCCAGCTCCGCCGCCACGGATTTGGCCACGGCTTCGGCGTCACCGGTGAGCATGACGGTTTTCTTCACGCCGCTTGCCTTCAGGTCGGCAATGGCGGCTTTGGCGTCCTCCTTGGGCAGGTCGGAGATGACGATGTGACCGGCATAGAACCCGTCCACCGTCACATGGACGATGGTGCCCGGCAGCTCACAGGGCAGCCAGTTCACGTTCTGCCGCTCCATGAGGCGGCTGTTGCCCACGCAGACGGTCTTGCCGTCCACCTTGGCACAGACGCCGTGGCCGGCGATCTCCTCCACGTCGGAGACACGGGCGGCATCCAGTTCCACCTTGCAGGCAGCTTTCAGGGACAGGGAGATGGGGTGGTCGGACCAGTGCTCCGCCAGGGCGGCGTATTCCAGGAGCTGCTCCTGGGTGAAGTCCCCCTCCGGATGGACGGCGGTGACAGAGAAGGTGCCCTTGGTCAGGGTGCCGGTCTTGTCGAAAATGACCGTTTCGGTACGGGCCAGGGCCTCCAGATAGTTGCTGCCCTTCACCAGAATGCCCCGCTTGCTGGCGCCGCCGATGCCGCCGAAGAAGCTGAGGGGCACGGAGATGACCAGAGCGCAGGGGCAGGAGATGACCAGGAAGATCAGGGCCCGGTGGAGCCAGGAGGTCCAGACGGTGCCCGCCAGGAAGCCGGGCAGACTGGCCGCCGGGATCAAAGCCAGGGCAATGGTGGGCAGGAGGAACAGGGCCAGGGCGGCCAGCACCACACAGGGGGTATAGTACCGGGCGAACCGGGTGATGAAGTTTTCACTGGTGGATTTCTTCTCGCTGGCGTTCTCCACCAGGTCCAGAATTTTGGATACCGTGGACTCCTCGCAGGGCTTGGTCACCTGCACCCGCAGGACACCGGACTGGTTCACGCAGCCGCTGATGACAGCGTCGCCGGGGATGACGTCCCGGGGCACGGACTCGCCGGTGAGGGCGGCGGTATCCAGGGCGGAGGTGCCCTCCAGGACGGTGCCGTCCAGAGGTACCCGCTCGCCGGGTTTTACCACGATGACGGCGCCCACGGGCACGTCCTCCGGGTCCACCTCCTCGATCTCGCCGTTCTCCCCCTCCAGGTTGGCCACATCGGGCCGAATATCCATGAGGGCGGCGATGGACTGACGGGACTTGCCCACGGCGTAGTCCTGGAACAGCTCGCCCACTTGATAGAACAGCATGACGAATACCGCTTCGGCGTACTCCGCCGTGGCAAAGGCACCCACGGTGGCCAGGGCCATCAGGAAGTTCTCGTCAAACACCTGCCCGTTTTTGATATTGCGGACGGCCTTGTAGAGCACATCCCAGCCGATGACGGCGTAGGGGGCCAGATAGCACAGGCCAGTCAGCAGGCCCTGCTCCGGCAGGATTCCAACGGCGCAAAGTACCTTGACCAGGACCAGCAGCACCGCGGAAATCACGATGCGCCGGACCATTTTCTTCTGTTTTTTGGAGAGGGAATTCATAGCGGTTCCTCCTTACAAAAAGCGCCGCCGTTGAGGGCGGCGCTTCCGGATCAGATGTACAGCTCGCAGTCGGGCTCCACCTTTTTGGCCACGGCAATGACTTCCTTCAGGATCTCATCAAAGCGGGCATCGTCAGCGTCCAGCACCAGCTTCTGGGCCATGAAATTGACGGTGGCGTCGTTGACACCGTCGATCTTCTTCACGGCTTCTTCCACCTTGGCGGCGCAGTTGGCGCAGTCGACTTCGAACTTGTAACGCTTCTTCATGTTGATTTCCTCCTGCTTTTTATAAAAATGTGGAAAACTTACTCTTTTACATGCTCAATGCCCTGGTCGATGATGGTCTTGACGTGGTCATCCGCCAGGGAGTAAAAGACGGTCTTGCCCTCCCTGCGGGACTTTACCAGCCGGGCGTTTTTCAGAGCCCGCAGCTGGTGGGAGATGGCGGACTGGGTCATGCCCAGTAGCGCCGCGATGTCGCACACGCACATCTCCGCCTCGAACAGCACATACAGGATGCGGATGCGGGTGGAATCACCGAAGATGCGGAACAGCTCCGACAGGTCGTACAGGGTGTCCTCATCCGGCAGCTCCTGCCGTACCTTTTCCACGATCTCCTCGTGGGCGTGGATGAAATCACAGCATTCCACATTGTAGCGGTCCTCCATAGTCCGCCTCCTTTCACCTGAACAATTGAACGACTGTTCATATGTTCAGTATATGCAAACGAATCCGTTTGTCAACCCCTTTTTCAAAAAATGTGGAAAAACGACGGGAAAGGTGATACACTGGTGAAGATTCCAGCGAAGGGAGAGCACCATGACTCAGGAAGAGCAACAGTTGAAGGAACTGCGGCTGCGGGAGAACGCCTTTACCCGCCATAACTTTTTTGAATTGGAGACCGTGGAGCGGGACCGGGCGGTGTACCGCCTGGACATCCGGCCGGAGAGCAAGAACCCCTACGGCATGGTCCACGGCGGGGCGCTGTACACCCTGGCGGACGACGCGGGCGGCGCCGCCGTCCACACCGATGGGCGCCATTACGTGACTCAGCACGGGGACCTGCATTTTCTGAAAAACCAGCCCAACGGCACCATCCGGGCCGAGGGGCAGGTCCGCCGCCGGGGCAAGGCTACCTGCCTGGCCATCGTGGATATCACCAACGGGGCCGGGGAATTGCTGGCCACCGGCCAGTTCACCTATTTCTGCATCGACCAGGATTGATAGAGACTGAAAAAAAGACCTGCCGCAGATTGCAACGCTCTGCGGCAGGCTCTTTTACTTTTTCAGCGCCATGGTATAAATGAACCGGGTGGATTCCGCGTCGCTTTCGGCCTTCAGGGTAGCCTTGTGCTCCTGGGCGATGGTCTGGGCGATGGACAGCCCCAGGCCGAAACCGGACTGCTCACCCCGGGAGTCATCCGCCCGGTAGAACCGCTCAAAGAGCCGCCCCAGCTTTTCCGGCGGAATGGGCTCCCCGGGGTTGGAGACCGTCAGGATGGCCTGCCGGTCCGTTTTTTGCAGCCGCAGGCGGATGGCGCCGCCTTCGGCGCCGTATTTGATGGCGTTGTCCAGCAAAATGGAAACCAGCTGCCGCAACTTGTCCCTGTCCCCCAGGACGGCGGCGTCCCGGTCGATGTCGTATGCCAGGGGCTTCCCCGCCTCAAAGGCCACCGGCTCGAAGGCCAGGACGGCGTCGGCGGCGATGTCCGACAGGGAGACCGCCGTCAGCACGGCGGTGCGGACCATGTTGTCCGCCCGGGCCAGGGTCAGCATCTCCTCCACCAGGGACCGCATACGGCGGGCCTCGGTGTGGATGTTGTCGGCCCAGCGGGCGGGCCGGTCCTCCAGGGGAGCGGCCTCCAGCAGCTCCGCGTTGGAGAGGATCACCGTCAGGGGCGTTTTCAGCTCGTGGGAGGCGTCCGACAGGAACTGCCGCTGTTGCTTCCAGGCCTTCTCCACCGGGCGGGTGGCCCAGCGGGACAGCAGCACAGAGACGCCCAGCAGCAACAGCAGAGAGATCAACAGGATCACCAGGTACGGTCCCATCATATTGCGCAGGACTGTCATTTCCATGGACATGTCCACGAAGGCGATTTTCTGGTACAGGCCGTTGTCCTGCCGCAGATACCGCAGGCGGTAGCTGTGGATGGCGCCCTCCTGCTCCGGCCGGGAGAGGCAGTCGGACAGGATGGCCTGCAGGGCCTCCGTGTTCTCCAACTCGTCGTAGGTGCCGCCGGTGACGTAGGCCTGGCTGCCCCAGACCTCCACGGTGAAGTAGGGCAGCAGCACCCGGTCACCGCCCACGTCGATGCCGATCTCCGGCCGGACGAAGTCCCGGCTGCCGCCGCTGTACAGGGAGTCCTGAGCCACCCGGTACAACACCTGGCGGCTGAGGGCATCAATGCTGCGCTCCATGGTGAAGTAGACCGACAGGAAAACCACCGCCAGCACGGCGGTCACCAGGGCCATGCAGATGGCCACGAATTTCAGCCGCAGCTTTCGGATCACGGCGGATACCCCCTTGTTGAGAACTTTGTGGAAAACGTGGAAAAATCAGTGGAAAATCGGGGAAAACGTCAAATTTTTGAAACCTCCAGACAGTAGCCCACCATGCGGATGGTCTTGATTTTTACCTTGGAGCGCAGGTGGTCCAGCTTCTTCCGCAGGAAGGAGACATAGACCTCCACGTTGTTGTCCTCCGCGTCGGACTCGTAGCCCCAGATCTTCAGCAGCAGGGTCTCCTTGGTCAGGACCATATCCCGGTTCCGCATCAGCAGCTCCATCATGTCGAATTCCTTGCGGCTCAGCCGCAGACTGCGGTCCCCGCAGGAGAGGGTGAAGGAGCTCTTGTCCAGCTTCAGGTCGCCGAATTCCACGGCGTCGCTGCTGCGGAGCTCCGGTTGCCGCCGGGTCAGGGCCCGGATGCAGGCCAGCAGTTCCCTGGGCTCAAAGGGCTTGGTCAGATAGTAGTCGGCGCCGCAGTCCAGCCCCTCCACCCGGTCGCTCAGTTCGGACCGGGCGGTCAGCATCAGCACGGGGACGGCGTTCCCGGCGGCGCGCAGGTTCCGCAGGACGGTGAAGCCGTCCATTTTTGGCAGCATCACATCCAGCAGCACCACGTCATAGATGCCGGACAAGGCGTTGTCCAGGCCGCTCTCCCCGTCGTGGCACACATCGGCGGTGTAGCCGTTCATGTCCAGAAGGTCCTGTAAGGTGGAGGCCAGCCGGACCTCGTCCTCAATGATCAATACCCGCATGGCAGCCTCCTTTCAAATGGCTCAGCCCTCCAGGCCCTCCGCGGCGATCCGCATAAGGGGGTCCAGCAGCTCGGTGGACAGGAAAAACAGGGTGGTATCGTCCCCCAGGCGGATGTAGCGGCCGGAGCCGTCCGGCAGGCGCTCGCCCACGGTAATGCGCAGCGCCTGCTGGGCGCCGCCCTCAGTGGTATAGGCAATGTCCAGCTTGGCGGCGGGTGCGTCAAAGCCGCAGAAGGTGGCCGCCTCGTCAGAGGGGTCAAAGTCCACACATCTGGTGATGGTCAGGGCTGTCACATCCTCCAGCAGGGACTGCACCAGGGGCATGTCCGTGACGTTGGCTCCGCTGGAGCGCCAGGTGGTGACGGTGTCGTCCTCCGCCCGCTGGGCCGTCAGCACGGTGAGGGGGCCGGGCTGGTCACCGTCCGGTGAGGCACCCTGGACAGTGACGGACAGAATGCGGTCCTCCGTCAGCTCCGGCAGCTCCGGCAGGTCGTACATGTCGTAGACCGGGACCTTCATCAGCTGGTACAGCGTATCTGCCAGGATGTACACGGTCGTCTCGTCCCCGTTGAGACGGACGTAATAGCTGTTGCCGTCGGTGGTGGTGTTGCCGAACAGCACGGTGGTGACGGCGCCGGAGGCGGTGGCGGCCGTCAGGGAGGCCACCGGCTCGGAAAGGCCGCTTTTCTCCACGGCCTCCGCCCCTGTCAGGGTCTGCTGGGGCTTCCAGTTGGTCAGCAGCTCCAGAATGGAGGTGATCACCGTGTCATCCAGAGGGAAGTCGCGGCTTCCGTCCCAGGTCCAGGTGCCGTTGTCGTCCCGGGTGAAGGACAGCGTGGTGGAGCCGTTGTCGTACTGCAGGCTGGTATAGGCGTTCTGATCCGCCGCAACGCCGGTTTCACCGGGGGCGGGATCCTCTTTGCCGATGTCCCGGGATGCCCGGTAGCGCATCCCCAGAACCACCAGCAGCGCCGCCATCAGGATCAGCAGAATGGTGCTGAGGATGGTGACGATCCGTCTTTCTCTCCAGGTCATAGGAAGAAACCTCCTGTATATGCAAAATTCCATTCGGAACCTTTATTATAACACACCAAAACAAGGGTTTCAATTTATGGTATCCCAAAAACCTGAAAACCGCCTGAAAGACGCAACTTGAAGAAAATACATTTGGCAACCGATTTCTTAAGAAATTTTGAAAACTTTTCTTGCAAAAAAGCGGGGACTTCGCTATAATGTTGTCGCCAAATGGCAGAATGTCAGCCGGACGGAATGCGACCGTTCGGTGCGTATGGAGGAAGAACATATGAGAGGCGTACACAGTGCGGTGGACGATATCCGCCGCAGCGTATTCACCGAGGTGGCCCGCCTGGCCTATGAGGGCGGCGACCTGAACCGCGTGGACCTGATCCCCTACCAGATGATCCGGGGCGAGGTGGCAAAGCACCGTGCCGACGTGTTCCTGGAGCGGGCCATCGTCCGGGAGCGGGTCCGTCTGGCTCTGGGCATGAATCTGCAGAACGCGGAGGACCAGATGCCCATCTCCGCCACCATCAGCGAGGCTTACACCGACCAGAAGTATTTTGAAAATCCCCTGGTCAACATCATTCCCTTTGCCTGCAACGCCTGCCCCCCCAAGCAGGTCCGCATCACAGACAGCTGCCAGGGCTGCATTTCCCACCCCTGCATGAACGTCTGCCCCAAGGATGCCATTTACTTAGATAAGAACAAGCACTGCCACATCGACCAGGACAAGTGCATCAAGTGCGGCAAGTGCTTTAATCAGTGCCCCTACCGGGCTATTTCCAAGATCGAGCGCCCCTGCGCTGCCGCCTGCGGCATGGACGCCATCGAGTCTGATGAGCTGGGCCGTGCCAGGATCAACTACGACAAGTGCGTCTCCTGCGGCATGTGCCTGGTGAACTGCCCCTTCGGCGCCATCGCCGACAAGAGCCAGATCTTCCAGATCATCAACGCCATCAAGCGGGACGAGGAAGTCATCGCCTGCGTAGCCCCCGCTTTTGTGGGCCAGTTTGGCCCGGAGGCTACCCCCGCCAAGCTGAAGGCCGCCATGCGTATTTTGGGCTTTGCCGACGTGGTGGAGGTGGCCATCGGTGCCGACCTGTGCACCGTGGAGGAGGCTCACGACTTCCTGGAGGAAGTCCCCGCCAAGCAGCCCTGGATGGGCACCTCCTGCTGCCCCGCCTGGTCCATGATGGCAAAGACCCTGTTCCCCCAGTTCAAGGATTATATCTCCATGGCCCTGACCCCCATGGTCATCACTGCCCGCATGGTGAAGAAGGACCACCCCAACGCCCGCATCGTGTTCATCGGGCCCTGCGCTGCCAAGAAGCTGGAGGCCAACCGCCGTACCGTCCGGTCCGACGTGGACTTCGTGCTGACCTTTGAGGAGTTGCTGGGCATGTTCGACGCCAAAGACATCGATTTCAGCAAGATCGAGGCCGATCCTGCCGACGACATGCAGGAAGGCACCGGCATGGGCCGTGGCTTCGCCGTGGGCGGCGGCGTCGCGGAGGCCGTGGTGGAGGCCATCAAGCACATCGCTCCCGACCGGGAGGTCCTGGTGGAGCATGCCGACGGCCTGAAGGACTGCAGAAAGATGTTGATGATGGCCAAGGCCGGCAAGCGGGACGGCTACCTGCTGGAGGGCATGGCCTGCCCCGGCGGCTGCGTGGCCGGCGCCGGCACCATCCGGCCCATCAAGGAGAGCATGGCGAACGTGGAGAAGTTCAAGAACGCCGCACCTGAGATGAGCTGCACCACCAGCCCCTTCCTGAACCGTCTGGAAGAGGTGGAGAAGAAGTACGAATAAGCGCTGATACGAACAGGCCCCCGGCGAAAGCCGGGGGCCTCAGCTTGTCGAAAAGACTTTTCGACAAGCTGAGCAAGTTTTCAGAACTTTAAAAAGTTCTGAAAACTTATGATTTGAATGGCGCAGGACACCCTCCCTGGGTTTCCCGCGCACACCCTTCCTTCCCGCCGCATTGGTCTTGCGGGTTTATCGACAGCCTGAGGCCCCCGGCTTTTGCCGGGGGCCTCAGGCTGTCTTGATTTAGGAGGATATCCGGGTGATCTCCACCAGCTGCTGGAGATTTGCCGGAGAGTCGTTGTAGTAGTCCTTGACACTGGAAAGGGGCTCCCAGCCACAACCGGCATGGACCCGGTTGTAAGCATCTGTCAGCTCCGGCAGCAGGGCGTTTGCCTCCTCCAGGGTGAGTACGCCGCTTCGTTTCTCCCCGTGGAGGTCGGTGTAGGTCCAGCCCACCTCCTCCAGGTTTTCCACCAGGGCCAAAAGCTGGATGCCGTAACGGGCCATCCATTTGTCAAAGGTGCCGGAGTCCCGTCCAACGACGCCCTGCCAGCCGTCATCGGTGAACTCCAATGTCCAGCGGTAGGGTTGGCTGGAGGTGTGGAGGCTGTTGAGGTAGTCCCCAAAATTAGGGCGGATGTTCGCCAGCTCAGCAATGCGGTTCAGGGCGGAGATATCGCCCACATAGGGGGTCTTGGCTCCGTACAGGTCCATGGTCCCGCTGCTGATGGCAACGCCGTCCTGCCAGATCAGTTGGTCCGCGATCCAGACCTCCCGCACGCCCTCCAGGGGGATGCGCTCCCGGTGGTCGGCGGAGTCGTAGAGGAAGGAGGGCAGCACTTTTTCGGCGGTGAGGCGGACGATGCCGTCATTGTTTTCTAGATTCCAGCGGCAGTAGGCCACGCCGGACCAGGTGGAGTACACCCGCAGATCCATGGCGGCTTCGTCATAGAGGATGGACCAGCTCATGCCCTCCCGGCCCGCGGGTTCACCGATGACGAACAGTTTCAGCGCCACTCCCGCCAGGATCACCGCCAGGGTGCAGGCAATGGCAATGACCACCCGCCGTCCGCTTTTCCGCCTGACGGTTTTCAGATAGTCCACTTCCCTGCTCTGCTCCGCTGCCTCCGCGGGTTCCGCGGGAGCGGCCATGGCGTCCCGGCGGGCGGTGCAGTCCGGGCAGGCGGACAGGTGGGCTTCCATTGCCCGGTTTGTCTCGTCGGAGGTAAGGCCCTCCACATAGGACGGCAAAAGGTCCCGCACCACGGCGCAGGTCAGATCATTTTTCATCGGATACACCTCCGTTTCGCAGCTTTTCCTTGCTCCGGTAAAAGGTTACTCTCGCCCAGGTCTCGGTTTTCCCCAGCACGTCGCCGATCTCCCGGAAGCTGAGACCGCCGAAGGCCCGGAGATATACCACCTCCCGGGCGTCGGCGGGCAGGCCGTGGATGCTCCGCAGCAGTTCCAGCCGCCCCTCCTGTGCCAGGGTCTCCTCCTCTGCCGAGGGCAGGGGGATGTCGATCCCCTCCTCCGGCATGGGGGTCTCCCGGTTTCGCTTCCGCAAATGCTGATACCACAGGTGCTTGGCGATCTGGCACAACCAGACGGACACCTTGCAGCCGCCGTCGAACCGGTCGGCGGACCGGACGGCCTGGTAAAAGGTCTCCTGAGTCAGCTCCTCCGCCAGGTCCGGGTCGCGGCACTGGGCCAGGAGGAACTTGTAGACGGTCCGGGCGTGTTGCTGGTAAATAGCGCTCATATCGTCCATCAGATGTCCCTCCTTTCACCCATATATCCGCCGCTGCGGGGAAACGTTACAGGGAAATGGAAAAAATTTGACGGGCGCGGGCCCGTCAAAAATGTTACTCCAGAGTTTCCGTTTCGAACATCTCCTCAAAGGAGCGGATATAGTAGTCGGAAAGGCCCCGGATGGCGTCCTGGTCTGCCTCGGCGGAGGGGTCGTAGACGCCGCAGACCCGGAACCCGGCGGCTTTGGCGGTCTCAATGGCGTGGAGGGCATCCTCAAAGATGACCGTGTCCTTCTTGGTGGAACGCAGGCGCCGCATGCAGCGCTCGTAGATCTCCGGGCTGTCCTTCTTGCCCGCGCCCACCTCGGCGCAGGTCATGACGCCCCGGAAATAGCCATCCAGCCCTGTGTGCTTCAAGGCGGCCTCCACCAGGTCCCGGTCCGTGTTGGTGGCGACGTACATCCACACGCCCTCCATTTTCAGCAGGGACAGGAACTTTTTTACGCCGGGCTTGGCCTGGACCTCGGTCTCGTAGAAGGTCCGGACCTTGGCCTTGGTCATGTCCATGATCTCCTCCACGCTCTGGGAGAGGTGGTATTCCTCCTTGCAGAGGGCGGCGCCGTCCCGGAAGGTCATGACCATGAGCCGGTCCCCCAGGTCCGGGGCCGGTTCGATGCCCATGGAGCGCAGCAGATTGGGCCCCAGGTCGTTCCAGATGTGCATGGAGTCCAGCAGGGTGCCGTCCATGTCAAAGATCGCACTTTGTAAACGCATAGATACTCCTTCAGTTCTTGAGATGCCGGAAAAAGGCTTCCCCCCAGCGGGGGGAAGCTGGCACGGCGGGGCCGTGAGGGATGCGGGGGACGGGAGAGGGAGATACGGCCCCCCTCATTCGCCCCTTCGGGGCACCTTCCCCCCTGAGGGGGGAAGGCTTGGCTTTTTCAGCACAATTTGGCTCCTGCAGGAATGGCGTCGTCCACCATCAGCAGGTGCAGCTTCTCCTCACCCTTCTCGGTGTGGACGGCGGAGATCAGCATGCCGCAGCTCTCCTGGCCCATCATCTTCCGGGGCGGCAGGTTCACGATGGCAACCAGGGTCTTGCCCACCAGCTCCTCGGGCTTATAATACTTGGCGATGCCGGACAGGATCTGGCGGTCCGTGCCGGTGCCGTCGTCCAGAGTGAATTTCAGCAGCTTCTCGCTCTTCTTCACGTTCTCGCAGGCCTTCACCTTCACGGCCCGGAAGTCGGACTTGCAGAAGGTGTCGAAGTCCACCTTCTCCTCCAGCTGGGGCTCCACCTCGATGGCGGGCAGAGCGGCCTTTCTGGCGGCCTCGGCGGCTTCCTCCAGCTCGGCGATGGCCTTCTCCATGTCGATGCGGGGGAACAGGTTTTCGCCCTTGGTGACGGCGGCGGTCTCGCTCAGACTGCCCCAGACAGCGGCGCTGTCCCAGGTCTGGATGTCGGCGGAAGCGCCGATCTGGACGAACAGCTTGTCCATGCTCTCGGGCATGAAGGGCGTCAGCAGGATGCCGCAGATGCGGGTGGCCTCCAGCAGGTTGTAGAGCACGTGGGCCAGGCGCGCACCGTTGGCCTCCATGTCCTTGGCCAAAGCCCAGGGAGCCGTCTCGTCGATATACTTGTTGGCTCGCTGGATGACCTTGAAGACCTCCGCCAGGGCGTTGTGGGGGGCGCAGGCTTCCATCTGGGCCTCGTAGGCGCCCCGCAGGGCGGAGGCCATGGAAATGAGGTCGGTATCGAAGGACTCGGGATTCTCCCAGGTCTTGCAGCCCGCGGGCAGCTGGCCGCCGAAGTACTTGCCCACCATGGCGGTGGTGCGGCTCAGCAGGTTGCCCAGATCGTTGGCCAGGTCGGTGTTGATGGTCTGGATCAGCAGCTCGTTGGAGAAGTTGCCGTCAGAGCCGAAGGGGAAAGTCCGCATCAGGAAGAAGCGCAGGGCGTCCACGCCGAACTTCTCCGCCAGGATATAGGGGTCCACCACGTTGCCCTTGGACTTGGACATCTTGCCGCCGTCCAGCAGCAGCCAGCCGTGACCGAAGACGTGCTTGGGCAGGGGCATCTCCATGCTCATGAGCATAGCGGGCCAGATGATGGAGTGGAACCGGACGATCTCCTTGCCCACGAAGTGGTAATCGGCGGGCCAGTAGTGGTCGTAATCGTCGTACTTGTCATTCAGGAAGCCCAGAGCGGTGGTGTAGTTGAACAGGGCGTCCACCCACACGTAGACCACATGGCCCGGGTCAAAGTCCACGGGCACGCCCCAGGTGAAGCTGGTGCGGGAGACGCACAGGTCCTCCAGACCGGGGTCGATGAAGTTCTTCACCATCTCGTTGACGCGGCTGCGGGGCTGCAGGAAGTCGGTATTCTCCAGCAGGTCCCGGACCTTATCGGCGTACTTGCTCAGACGGAAGAAGTAGGCCTCCTCCTCGGCGTCCACCACGGGGCGGCCGCAGTCGGGGCAGCAGCCGTCCTTCAGCTGGCTCTCGGTCCAGAAGGACTCGCAGGGGGTGCAGTACTTGCCCTTGTAGGCGCCCTTGTAGATGTCGCCGTTCTCATACATCTTCTTAAAGATCTTCTGAATGGAGGCGACGTGGTAATCGTCGGTGGTGCGGATGAAGCGGTCGTTGGAGATGTTCATCAGCTTCCACAGGTCCTTGACACCTCGGGGACCTTCTACGATATTGTCCACGAATTCCTTGGGGGTGACGCCGGCCTCCTTGGCCTTGGTCTCAATCTTCTGGCCGTGCTCATCGGTGCCGGTCAGAAAGCACACATCGTAACCGTGCAGCCGCTTGTAGCGGGCCATGGCGTCGGTGGCCACGGTGCAGTAGGTGTGGCCGATGTGGAGCTTGTCGGAGGGATAGTAGATGGGGGTGGTGATATAGAATTTTTTCTGTTCCATGGGTTTTCTCCTTTTTCACAGCCGCTCCGAATGGAAGAGGGCTGGTATTGATTCACGCAATTATTTATTATAACGGGAAACTCCCGAAATTACAACATTTCGCCGGGATTTTCCTCCGCCAGACTGCCCTTTCGCTTCCACCGGCCGGAGAGGTAGTAGAGGACCGACAGGGTAAAGCCCACGGTCCAGCCCACCCCTACGCCGTAATACATATAGTCCGGGCCATAGTGGTCGGCAAACCAGTAAACGGCGGGCACCCGGACCAGGATCAGGGAAAAGACCACGTCCACCATAGCAAACATGCTGTCCCCTGCGCCCCGCATGGCGTTGTTCAGGCAGAACATGACGGAGAACAGGAAGTAGAAAGGCATGATGCACTTCAGATAGATGGAGCCTGCCCGAATCACGGTAGGTGTGTCGGAGAAGAAGCTCACCAGGGTTGGCCCCAGGGGGATCAGCACCAGCATGACCGCTGACCAGACCACGGAGGCAATGACGGTGATGCGGATACCCTGCTTGGCCCGGTCCAGCCGTCTGGCGCCGATGTTCTGGCCCACGAAGGAGGTGACGGCGTTGGAAAGGCTCTGCACCGGCAGGAAGGCAAGAGAGTCCAGCTTGGAGCCCACGTTGTAGGCGGCGGCGTACTCCTTGCCGAAGGAGTTGATCTTGCTCATGACCGTCATGGCGCCGATGGCGACCAGGGACATCTGGATGCCCGCCGGGAGGCCGATGCCCATGATCTGCCGGAACAGCGCCTTGTCGAACCGGCGGCAGAAGGGGCGGATGGCGATGTCCGGATAGTGGCGGTTGATGTAGAACAAACCGAACAGCCAGGAAAAGGCCTGGGAGACGATGGTGCCCAGAGCCACGCCCAGGACCCCCATGCCGCACGCCAACACGAATACCAGGTCCAGCACGATGTTCATGATCGCCGAGATCGCCAGAAACAGCAGCGTCGTCCGGCTGTTGCCCAGACCGCCTAAAATACCGGCGTTCAGGTTATAGCCGATAGCGCCGATCAGACCTGCGGACACCACCGCCAGATACAGAAAGGATTCGGCCCAGGCGTCGACCTTCACCTGCATCAGCAGCAGGACTGGCTTCACCAGCGCCAGGGCGATGGCCGTGATGGGGATGGCGGAGACCATGAAGGCGGTGTAGATGGTGTCCACCGCGTCCCGGACCCGGTCCATGTGCCCGGCGCCGTAGAACTGGGCGATGACCACCGTGCCGCCGTTGGAAAGGCCCATGAACAATGATGTGAACATGAAGATGACGGGAAAGCCCACGCCCACCGCAGCCAGGGCGGCGTCTCCGGCGTAGTTACCCACCACCCAGCTGTCCACCATGTTGTAGAGCTGCTGGAGAAAGCTGCCCGCCAGCAGGGGCAGGGCGAAATAAAAGATATGTCCGGCGGGGTTGCCCACCGTCATGTTGCGCATACCGTTTTCCCGTTCCATGTTGAAAACCTCGCAAGATTTCATTCTTGTTTCTACTTTACTCCCTTTTCCGGGCCGGGGCAATATTGTTTTTTTCCCGGATATCGGGTACAATGTGGAAAACCACCAAACACATAAGGAGAATGACCATGAAACTGGTATCCTGGAACGTCAACGGCCTGCGGGCCTGCCTGGGAAAGGGTTTTCTGGACTTCTGCGCCTTCGCCGACGCGGACGTCATCTGCCTGCAGGAGACGAAAATGCGGCCGGAGCAGGCGGAGTTCGACCTGCCGGGCTATACCCGCTTCTGGAACAGCGCCGACAAGGCGGGCTACTCCGGCACCGCCGTCTTTACAAAAACCGAACCGCTGAACGTCACCTACGACTTCGGCATCGACGAGCACCGCCACGAGGGCCGGGTCATCACGGCGGAGTACCCGGCGTTTTACCTGGTGTGCTGCTACACCCCCAACTCCAAGGACCAGCTGAGTCGGCTGGATTACCGCATGGCCTGGGAGGACGACATCCGGGACTATCTCATGGAGCTGGACGCCAAAAAGCCTGTGGTCTACTGCGGCGACCTGAATGTGGCCCACCAGGAGATCGACCTGAAAAACCCCAAGAGCAACCGCATGAACCCCGGCTTCTCCGATGAAGAGCGGGCCAAGATGACCCAACTGCTGTCCAGCGGCTTTGTGGATACCTTCCGGTATCTCTACCCCGACAAGACCGGGGCCTACTCCTGGTGGAGCTACCGCTTCAACGCCCGGAAGAACAACGCCGGATGGCGCATTGATTACTTCATCGTGTCGGAGCGGCTGAAGGAAAAAATCAAAAGCGCCGACATCTGGAGCGAGGTGCTGGGCAGCGACCACTGTCCCGTGGTGCTGGAGCTGGATATTTAAACGAAGCAGCTCCTATTTTCGGTAAAAATGCCAGATGAAAATTTGTCGGAACGTTGTATAATGTGACGTGATATTGTATGTTGTATGACGATCATAAAACGCCGGGCACCGGATGACAGCGCCCGGGTCTGTGTGAAAGGAAGTGTCTGTCATGCCTGAAGCAATGAAATACGGCCAGCAGGAATTTGAAGTGAAGCTGCCCCCGGAGCTGATCGCAGCGGAACTGGAGCCCAACCGCGTGGACCTGCCCCGGCGGACTGTGCCGGAGCACATCCACTACGCACTGGAGCATCCCATTGATTCCAAACCGCTGAAAGAACTGGTGAAGCCCGGTGAGACGGTGTGCATCGTGATCTCCGATGTGACCCGCCGCTGGCAGTCCCCGGAGACCTACATCCCCATTCTGATCGAGGAGCTGGAGAGCGCCGGCATCCGGGATGAGGATATGCTCATCATCTCCGCCACCGGCACCCACCGGAAGCAGACCAGGGAGGAGCACATCGGCCTGGTGACGGAGGCGGTGTATGACCGCATCCGTCTGGTGGATCACCAGTGCACTGATGAGGAAAACCTCAAGTATGTGGGCACCACCTCCCGGGGGACTCCTGTGTGGCTGGACAAGCGGGCTCTGGAATGCGACCACATCATCCTCACCGGCGGCGTGGTGTATCACTTTATGGCGGGCTTCGGCGGTGGACGCAAGAGCGTCCTGCCCGGCATCGCCGGCCGGGAGACCATTATGAAAAACCACAACCTGGCCCTGAATCCCGGCCTGGGCGCCGGGTCCAACCCGGAGGTCCGCAGCGCCAACCTGTCCGACAGCAACCCTGTCCACGCCGACATGATGGAGGCCTGCGCCATGGTGAAGCCCACCTTCCTCATCAACGTGGTGGTGGACGATAACCAGAAGATCATCAGCGCCTTTGCCGGTAACTGGATCACCGCCCACAAGGCCGCCTGCGACCTGGTGGAGAAGATGTACGGCGTGGCCGCCAAGGAGAAAACACCCATGGTCATCGCCAGCGCCGGCGGCTATCCCAAGGATCTGAACTTCTACCAGACCATCAAGACGCTGTGCAACGCCCTGGAGGTGGTGGAGGACGGCGGCACCATCATCCTGGTGACGAAGTCCGACGAGGGCTTCGGCAACGATGATACCGAGCGCCAGATCGCAGGCTACGAGACCATGCTGGACCGGGAAAAGGCCCTGCGGGAGAACTTCTCCATCGGCGCCTTCATCGGCTACCTGTTTGCTGAGAGCGCCGAGAAGTACCACCTGATCGCCGTCACCGGTATTCCCCAGGAGCAGTTCGGCACCGCCAAGATTCACGCCGTAAAGACCCTGAATGAGGCATTGGAACTGTCCCGGAAGCTGAACGGCGGCAAGGACCTGCGGGCCACCCTCCTGCCCCACGGCGCCAACACCCTGCCGAAATTGAAGTGAGGAGTCTGCAGTCCCCGGGCCAACGGCCCGGGGACTACTTTTAACTTAAAAGGGCATTGATCTCCTCAATTTCCAAGTCCTGCAAAGCCCAGTTGATTCCGTAGCCCACCACCTTGGCAAGGTCCCGGACCTGCGCGTCGATGTCCCGGGGGGTCACCATCAGGTTCTGCTGGCTGCTTCGCAGCTTCTCCTCGTCGATGTCGGTGATACCGGATTCCTCCAGCAGGTCCGCCGCCAGGGTGGCGGCGTCCACCACCGTGGGGATGCCGATGGCAAACACCGGGATGCCCAGCGTCTCCCGGTTCAGGGCCGCCCGGTGGTTCCCCACCCCGGAGCCGGGGATGATGCCCGTGTCGCTGAGCTGCACGGTGGTGCACACCCGCCCCACCCGGCGGGAGGCCAGGGCGTCAATGGCGATGACCAGAGAGGGCTGTACCTCCGCCACCAGTCCCCGTACGGCCTCCGCCGACTCCACGCCGGTGGTGCCCAGCACCCCGGTGCGCTGCACCGCCACGGGCCGGAAGCCGGAGAAGTGCTTGGGCATGGCGGCAATCAGATGCCGGGTTACCAGCACGCTGTCCGCCGCCAGGGGCCCTACGGCGTCCGGGGGCATGGCTCCGTTGCCCAGGCCCACGACGAGGGCCGGACCCTGGCTGGGCAGCAGCTCCTTCAACTGGCTGCCCACCGCCCGGACCGCCCGTTCAAAAAAATCGGCCTTCCGCTGCCAGAAGGTGGTCAGGTCGAGGGTGAGGTAGCTGCCGGGGGGCTTTCCCAGGGCCTGGGCGCCTTTTTCGTTCAGAATCTCCACCCGGGTCAGGGGGTACCCCTCCAGCTTCGTTTTCGCGGCCTTCACCCCGGACAGGCGGGACGTTTTTTCCGCTGATTCCTGCCACAGCTCCCGGGCCTCCAGGGCCAGATCGGTCCGTTTTGCAAACAACGGTTTCGCCTCCAGACACAAAATCTTGTGGTTTTGTGCATAGCATGTCCGCAAGAGAAAGCAATATTCGAAAAAAATGCAAAAATTCTGAAAAAACTCTTGATTTCTCGAGAGATTCCTGCTAAAATACCATTCTGCACGGTGGAAAATCCCACTGAATTTGCCTAAGGAGGTGTTTGGTTTGCCGAATATTAAGTCTGCCAAGAAGCGCGTTCTGATCGGTGAAGTGAGAAACGCACGCAACAAGGCCGCAAAGTCCGAGCTGAAGACCGCCATCAAGAAGTTCGAGGTTGCTGCCGCAGAAGGCAATCGCACCGAGGCCGATGGCGCTTACAAGGTTGCAGTGAAGAAAGTCGATCAGGCTGTTGCCAAGGGCATTCTGCACAAGAACACGGCCGCTCACAGAAAGAGCGCCATGACCCTGAAGCTCAACAAGATCGGTTGATCGAGTGAATCAAAGGACATCCGGAAAGGATGTCCTTTTTTCATAGCCCGCGCCGGTGACACGCTGATTTGTTCACAGTCTGGACCTTTCTTTTTGGGAAAACCGTGATAAAATGACGGTACAAACGTGATGTGAGGTGCTTTCATGCCCATTTTCGATACCCACGCCCATTACGACTCCGGCGGCTTCAACGCCGACCGGGACCAGGTGCTCTCCGCCCTCCCCGCCGCCGGGGTGGGGCTGGTGGTGGACCCGGGCTGCGATGTGCGCAGCAGCCGGAACGCCGTGGCCCTGGCGGAGCAGTATCCCCATGTGTACGCCGCCGTGGGCATCCACCCAGAGGACTGCGGCGGGTGCACCGATGCGGACTTTGACGTGATCCGGGCCCTTTGCAGCCATGAAAAAGTGGTGGCCATCGGTGAGATCGGCCTGGACTACTACTGGGCGGAGAATCCCCCGAAGGAGTTCCAGCAGGAGGTATTCCGCCGTCAGCTGGAGCTGGCCCGGGAGCTGGATCTGCCCGTCATCATCCACGACCGGGAGGCCCACGGGGATTCCCTGGCTATCGTTCTGGAATACCCGGAGGCCCGTGGCGTGTTCCATTGTTTTTCCGGCAGCCCCGAGATGGCTGCCGAGCTGCTGAAGCGGGGCTGGTATCTGGGCTTCGACGGCCCCATCACCTATAAAAACGCCAAGCGGGCGCCGGAGGTGGCGGCTATTACCCCCCTGGACCGCATCCTGGTGGAGACGGACGCTCCCTACCTGACCCCGGTTCCCTACCGGGGCAAGCGGAACGACAGCCGCTACCTGCCCTATGTCATTGAAAAGCTGGCGGAGTGGAAGGGCGTGACCCCGGCGGAGATGACGCAGATCACCTGGAAAAACGGAAAACGTTTATTTGGATTGGAGTGATTTCGATGGAAAAAGGCTTTACCATCACCTATGAATACGGGGACAATCTGTATGTAAACCCCACCAACCGCTGCAACTTCAACTGCGAGTTCTGCCTGCGGCACAACCAGAGCTCCGGCGGCAGCATTTACACCCACAACCTGTGGCTGAAGCGGGAGCCTACCAAGGAGGAGATCCTGGCCTCCATCGAGAGCCATGACCTCTCCAAGTACAAGCAGCTGGTGTTTGTCGGCTTCGGCGAGCCCAGCTACCGCATCGAAGATATCTGCTGGGTCATCGACCAGATGAAGGCCAAGGGTGAGAAAATTTTTACCCGCATGGACACCAACGGCACAGGCAGCCTGATCCACGGCCGGGATATCTGCCCGGACTTCGAGGGGCGCTTCGACATGGTGTCCATCTCCCTGAACACCGACACCGCCGAGAAGTACGACGCCCTGTGCCACCCGGTCCAGCAGGGGGCCTACGAGGCCATGAAGGATTTTGCCAAGGAAATTCAGAAGTACGTGCCCACGGTGATGATGACCGTGGTGGATACCATCCCGGCAGAGGAGATCGAGCGCTGCCGCAAGATCTGCGAGGACGAGATCGGCGCCATCTACCGGGTGCGGGAATATATTGAAGATTAACAGACAAGCCCGGATGCTTTTGCATCCGGGCTTGTCTGTGAAAATCGAAAAAGCCTCGCAGAGTTTCGGGCCCGCAGGCCCGAAAGCTGTGAAATCGGTTTTCTGCCGCGACATGTGCGTGGCAGAAAACACTTTGCGCGAAGCGTGTGTCGCATTGCCCGCCAAGACGGGCAAAAGGCACGAAGCGGAGCGAAGCCTTCTCATCAAAATGACAGAGTCATTTTGATGAAATTCCTTATAGCATGTGCAATAACTCAATCTGCTCTCCGGAGGGACCGGTGAAAAACCAGTTTTCCAGGCCGCCGAAGAGGTTCGGCAGGACCTTCTTCTCCGGAGTCATGAAGGTGTCCACCCCTGCGGCCCTGATCTCCGCCGCTGCGGCGTCCAGGTCGTCCACGTAGATGGCGATGTGGGGGATGCAGCCCTCGGTCATGGGAGCTTCCGTGGGAGACTGGATCAACTCCAGGGTGATGCCGCCGAAGGACACCAGCGCCAGCAGCTTGTCCCCCTCCGGGGTGGGGATGGATGCCCGCTGGGAGAGGGCGCCGCCGATCTTCTCATAGAACGCGATGCTCTCGTCCATGTTCTTGGTGTGGATGGCCACATGGCCCAGGCCCTGATAGTGTTGAAACATAAAACTTCCTCCTTATGTATGGAACAGAATGGATTTGACAATGATGCTGACGCCGCCCAGCAGGAACAGGACGATGGCACCCTTCTGCAGCTTCTCCTCCCGAATGTGGGGAGCCAGTTTTTCCGCCACGACCATGGCGGTGAAGGCAGCCAGCATGGAGATCAGACCGAACAGGGCAACCTGGCGGTTGATCAGGCCGGAGGCGGCGTAGACCGCGAAGCGGAAGAAGTTCTCCCCCACGAACAGGAAGCAGATGCTGCCCTTAAACTCCTGATAGTCTTTTGCGGACCGCTGCAGGTAGGCGGTGAGGAACATGTTGATACCGAAGAGTCCGGCGCAGATACCCGAGAAAAAGGCCACCGCCAGCCGCACCCAGGAGCGCTCCCGGCCCTGGCGGACGGGCCGCAGGCTCCGGGTGGCCATTTCCAGGCCCAGAACTACCACCACCACGCCCAGCAGGGTCTTGATGATCCAGGGCAGAGAGAACCGCAGCAGCAGCGTGCCGGGAATGGCGCCCAGCATGTTGGCGATCAGCAGGGGCAAAATTTTGCGCCACTGGAAGGCCTTCCGGTTTTTCCAGGCGATGTAGGCGTTGATGGGGCAGTCGGCAAAGAGCATGCCCGGTGTGATGACCACGTTGTCCAGCCGCATAGCCAGGATGGGACTGGAGATCAGGGGGTTGCCGAAGCCGATGAGGCCCTTGATGGTATATGCTATAAATTGTGCCGCGAAAATCAGAACCACAATATCTGGGGAAAATGCCATGGGAGGTCCCTCCTGTTCATAAGTCCAGTACTGATATACCATATTTTTTTGTAAAAAGAAACCGTTTTTCTCAAGAAAAAATTGAAAAAATTCCTTGACATTTGCCCGTGATCTTATATAATAATAGGGCTTGCATTCTGCGAGCATATCCTTGCTCTCATCTGAGAATGAGGGCCATTTGTCCAAAAGGAGGTGCAAACATGGCAAAGGTTTCTGCCAATTATGAGGTCGTTTACATCATCGACCCTGCACAGGGTGAGGAGGGCATCGCCAATCTGGTTGCCAACTTCAAGTCCCTGGCTGAGCAGAACGGTTCCGCTGTCGAGGTGGAAGAGTGGGGTACCCGCAAGCTGGCTTATCCCATCAACTACAAGACCGAGGGCTACTACGTGCTGATGAACTTCACCAGCGAGCCCGCGTTCCCCCGTGAGCTGGATCGTAAGCTGCGTATCGCTGACGGCATCATGCGTTCCCTGATCGTCTGCAAGGGCGAATAAGGAGGCATCCGGATGCTGAACAAGATCATCCTGATGGGTCGTCTGACCCGTGACCCCGAGCTGCGCCGCACCCAGTCCGGCACCGCTGTCACGTCCTTCTCTCTGGCCGTGGACCGGGACTTTAAGTCCCAGAACGGCGAAAAGGAGACTGACTTCATCGACATCGTGGCCTGGCGCGGCACCGCGGAATTCGTCAGCAAGTACTTCACCAAGGGCCGCATGGCTGTGGTGGAGGGCCGGCTGCAGATCCGTGACTGGACAGACCGCGACGGCGGCAAGCGCAGAAGCGCTGAAGTCATCGCCGACAACGTCTATTTCGGGGATTCCAAGCGTGAGGGTGGCAGCGATTTCGGCTCCGCTCCCGCTTATGGCACGCCCGCTCCCAGCCGCGGCTATGCGGCTCCTGCCGGCGGCCAGTCCGACTTCGCCGAGATCGGCGAAGAAGACGGCGAACTGCCGTTCTGATTTTGATAAAGGAGGAACCATCCATGGCTTTCGATCGTGAAGCTCGTCCCGCCCGCCCCATGCGCGGCAAGCGCCGTAAGGTCTGCCAGTTCTGCGCTGAGAAGTGCGAGAGCATCGATTATAAGGACGCCGCCAAGCTGCGTCGTTTCGTCTCCGAGCGTTCCAAGATTCTGCCCCGCAGAACCACCGGCACCTGCGCCATGCATCAGCGTCAGCTGACTGAGGCCATCAAGCGTGCCCGTCAGATCGCTCTGCTGCCCTACGTTACCGACTAACTCAGAAAAGACCCTGAGGTGCCGGGAAATCCTATGGATTTCCCGGACACCGGACGGGTCTTTTCTTCGTTTTTCGTTCAAAACCGCTTCGCTGGGTTTTGAACGGAGTATTAGCCCGTCCGAATGGACGGGCTGTTTTTGTTTCCCCTCGCCAGAGGGGAGACGGGGAGTAAGGGGGAGATGTCTTTGGCGCAAAGACACCTCCCCCTGCGACCCCTTCCAGAAACGTGGGGGCGTTTCGATCTCGCCCCCACACCCCCTAACGACACAAAGGGGAGGGGCTGCGGCCCCTCCCCTTTGGATTTCCCTCCCTGGAGGGGTAGCGGCAGCGGAAAGAGAAGTTGGTCCATTCAATGACCACCCCCGAAAGAAATGCCGCACTATCAAATGCGGCGGAGCACTTCCCTGTTCCCCAGGGGGATAGCGCACCCGGTACGGGTCTGCAAGTCTGCACCGCACCGGCCACGACCACCCCCGTATTTGCGCAAAAAGGCGCCAGCGGCGCCGGCTTTGCGCGAAAGCGCCTTTCTTTTCCACCGCTGCGGCGGCGACTTTTCTTTGGGCGCAACCCAAAGAAAAGTGGGGGCCGCATTCCCGGGGCGGACGAAGTCCGCCCACCCCTACTTGCTTCTGGCCTCCAAAACTTCCACCATCTCCTCCGCCAGGAGCCGCCCTGCCAGGGCAGCTTCCTCGGGAGAGTTCCCGGCGGCCCCCACCTCCACCAGCAGGGACCCAGTGGTGGCGTGCTGGTTGTACCGGGAATTCCGTAGCAGCACCGGCCGCATCAGCGTGGAATACTGGGACAACGTCTGTTCCTGGATGGCCACCGCCAGCCGCAGATTTTCCATCCAGTTGGGATGGGTCAGACCGCTGCCGTCGCTGCCCACCACCAGGGTCATCTGTGCCGCCGTGCGGGTGTCGTCGATGGCGGATACCACCTTGTATTGGTGCCCCTCCCCGTCCTCAATGGCGTCCCGGTGAATATCAAGGATGAAGTGGATGGAGGGATACTGGGCCAGATAGCTCTGGATGGCTGACAGGGAGCGGTCGTAGGCTCCGGTGTAGGAGGGATAGTCGTACAGCGTCCGGTCGTGGAGAACGGAGATGCCGGCTTCCCCGAAGACCTCCGCCATCACGTCTCCCACTTTCACCACGTTGTAGCGGGAGTCCGTGGTCCGGTGGTCCCCGGACCAGACCACCTCCGTGCCCTCGGCGGGGGTGTAGGCCTCGCTGCCGTGGCTGTGGATGATCAGAATTTGGGGCTCCTCAGCGGTCAGCTCCGCCGAAAAGGTCTCCTGCAGGTCCGGGACGGACAGGGCGTGGTCCGTGGAGTTGCTGATGTAGGTCCGTCCGCAGACGGTGTAGCCGCTGGGGTCCGTGGGCACCAGGGTCTTGGCGGGCACGCCGTTGTCAGTGGCGGAGGGGACGTCCAGGGGCGTCTCCTCCACCGGGGTGGTGACCAGCTCCCGCTCCGCCTCTGGGGGAGTCTCGGGGGTCTCCGCTTCCTGCCACAGCTCCGCCACGGCGGGGCGGGCGGCCAGCAGCAGGGGCGACTCGCCGATGGTCATGACCACTGCCGGGGACAGGCTGTCCTCCGTCCACAGGTCCCCCAACTCCCAGCGAAGGACCTCAAGGGGCAGGGACGCCCGAAGGGCGGAAAAGGCGGAGACCGCCGTGTCGCTGCCGGCGGTGACGGCCACCACCCACAGCACCCCGGCGGCCAGCAGACCGGCCCGCAGCTTCCGCCGAAGCTGGAAGGAAGACACACGCATCAATTTCACCTCTGGGACAACCTATGCGGCAGCGGCGGGAAATATGCGGCGGAGACATGGAAAAGCGGCTCCCCGTTCTGTCCGGGGAGCCGCTGGTATCAAAGCAGGATCACGGCGCTTTCGCAGCTGTTCAGCGTGATGCGGTTTTCGGCTCCTGCCTGGGCCAGGAGGGCCTCCTCCCTGCTGGTGTTGGTCAGCAGGATTTTTTGAATGGGACCGTCCAGGGGCAGGGTGCGGGCGGTCTCGCCGTAGTTGCCCGCCACCAGAATGGTCTGGCCATTTCCCTTGCGCAGGTAGGCCAGAATACCCGGCTCCGTCCCGTAAGCTGGGACAAAGTCTCCGTAGGTGAAGGTGTCCAGATAAGCGTCCGACTTCCGCAGGGCGATGAGCCGCTTGTAATAGTTCAGGAGGGAATCCGGACGGCTCTGCTGCTCCGCCACGTTGATCTCCCGGTAGTTGGGGTTCACCATAAACCAGGGGGTTCCGGTGGTGAAGCCGCCGTTGGGACCGTCGGACCACTGCATGGGGGTCCGGGCGTTGTCCCGGCTGTGGAGATAGCAGGCCTCCAGGGCCTCCTCCCTGCTGCACCCGGCCCGGAGGGCCACCTGGTACTGGTCGATGGTGTTGATGTCCTCGTACTGGGAGATGTCGGTCATCTGGCAGTTGGTCATGCCGATCTCCTGGCCCTGGTACAGGAAGGGGATGCCTCGCAGCAGCAGGGACGTGGTGGCCAGCAGCTTCTTTCCCGTCTCGTTCTGGGCGTAGGGCGGCAGGAAGCGGCTGGCACCCCGGGGCTCGTCGTGGTTTTCAATGATGTTGGCCAGGAAACCGATCCCCTGGACCTTCTGCTGGGCGGTGAACAGGGCTTCCCGCCAGGGCTCGAATTGAATGGTGGGGGCGTCGTACCAGCCGTGGCCGCCGAAGGTCAGGGCCTGGGCACTGAAGTCGAACATGGTGGAAAAATGACCCTCGTCTCCGATGAACGCCGCCAGCTCGGCCTCCTTCATGTTGAAGACCTCGCCTACGGTGAAGGCGTCGTGTTTGGCGAAGGTCTCCCGCTTCAGTTCCTGGAGGAAGTCACCGATACCGTCGGCGGATTCCACCATTTTTGTGCAGAAAGCCAGACCGTCAGGGCCGTCGGGCTCAAAGGAGGGAAAGGCCAGGTTCTTCTTGATGTTGATGATGGCATCGATGCGGAAGCCCGCCACGCCCTTGTCCAGCCACCAGTTCACCATGTCGTAGATTTTCTGCCGGACCACCGGGTTCTCCCAGTTCAGGTCCGGCTGCTCCGGAGCGAACATGTGGAGGTAGTACAGGTCCGTGCCGGGGACGGGACTCCATGTGCTGCCGCCGAAATAGGAGCGGTAGTTGCTGGGGGGCTGGCCGTCCCTGCCCTTGCGGAAGTAGAAGTAATCGCCGTACTCCCCTTCCGGGTCCGCCAGGGCCTTCCGGAACCACTCATGCTGGTCGGAGCAGTGGTTCACCACCAGGTCCATAACGATGGACATGTCCCGCCGCTTGGCCTCCGCCAGCAGCAGGTCGAAGTCCTCCATGGTGCCGAACTCCTCCGCGATGCGGTAATAGTCCGAGATGTCGTAGCCCTGGTCCACAAAGGGAGACTGATAGACAGGAGAGAGCCAGAGAATGTCCACGCCCAGGTCCTTCAGATAGTCCAGCCTGGACAGCACGCCCCGCAGGTCGCCGATGCCGTCGCCGTTGGCGTCGCAGAAGCTCTTGGGATAGATCTGGTAGGCGACCTTGCCGTTCCACCATGATTTCTTCATAAAAACGATTTCCTTTCCGGATAAACTGATAGTCTGTTATTGTTTAGCACGATTTTCGGCCCTTGTCAATGCCTGTATCGGGAAAAGTGGTATAGAAAAAGGACTCCGGCGAACCGGAGTCCTTTTTGTCTGTCAATAAAATCGGAAATCTTGTGCGCCGGGAAGGAAGATAGTTACGAAAGAAACCCAGGAGGGGTGTCTTTCGTTTTTAATCATAAGTTTTTCTGAACTTGAAAAGTTCAGAAAAACTTGCAGCAGCTTGTCGAAAAGACTTTTTCGACAAGCTGAAAGGACTCCGGCGAACCGGAGTCCTTTTCGGAAAAACGGATCAGTCTTCCTCGGGGGCCAGCTCCGTGGTCTTCACCTTGGGCGGGAAGAGCTTGGAGAACACCAGGAAGAACACCAGGCCCACGATCAGGCCGGGGATGATGGGCTGGGACAGCTTCACGCCGAACAGCACACCGCCGGAGAATTTCTCCAGATACACCACCACGATGGAGCCGGAGATCAGGGAGGCGATGGTGCCCGCCAGAGAGGCGCCGGTCCAGTAGTGGCCCAGCACATAGGGGAAGAAGGCACCGGCGGCACGGAGGGTGAAGCAGAACATCAGCAGGGTGACGATGCTGGAGGTGTTGAACAGGGCGATGAACATGGAGGCAACGCCCACGATGGCCATGACGATCTTGGTGACCTTCATGACCTCCTCGCTGGTGGCGTCGGGCTTCAGCACGGCACGATAGATGTCGTTGGCGAAGATGGAGCCGGCACCCAGCAGGTCGGAGTCGGAGGAGGACATGGTGGCGGAGATGATACCGGCAAACAGCAGACCGCAGATGATGGCGGGCATGGTCTCCATAGCCAGCACCGGCAGCGCATAGCGGGCGCCCACGTCAGCGAAGTCCTCGGCGTTGAACTTGCCCATATTGATCAGGGCCAGGGTGATGATACCCAGGATGGCGGGGATGAACGCATAGATGAAGTTGATGATGGCAGCCAGAATGGAGCCCTGCTTGGCGGCCTTGCCGTCGCGGGCGGCGTAGTAGCGGGAAACGGCCTCCTGGCCCACGGTGAAGGTGGCGACGTACATGACGGTCAGGGACACCACGGCCATGGGGCTGTAACCCTTGAACATGTCGAAGGTCTCGGCGGGGACATTGGCGACCACATTGCCCCAGCCGCCGGCCATATTCATGGCGAAGGGCACGGCGATGATCATGCCGATGATGATGAGGAACACCTGGATGAAGTCCGTCAGGGTGACGCTCCACAGGCCGCCCATGATGGAGTAAATGGTGACCACCACGGCCACGATGATGACGGCAGTCTTGTAGCTGATGCCCAGCATGGTGGACAGAATGACGGAGGAGGCGATGAACTGGCCGGCGGTCAGGCCGATCAGGGGCAGCAGCATGATGATGGCGGTGATGAGGCCCGCGCTCTTGCCGTAGCGGCGGCGGAAGTACTCAGGCACCGTCTTGACGGTGGCAGCCCGGAACTTGGGGGCCAGGAAGGTCAGGATCACGAAGGCGAAGCCCATGGTGATGATGTACCAGGCAGAGGAAATGCCGTGGTTCTGCATGCCCTGCTGGACCACGCCCAGAGAGCTGCCGCCGCCGATCTCCGTGGCAGCCAGGGTACCGGCCATCAGGAAGGGGCCCAGACGGCGTCCGGCCACCATGAAGTCGGTGTTGGAAGTGATGCGCTTGGAGGACCACCAGCCGATGAACAGCATCACCAGCAGGTAGAGGACCACGATCACGGTTACGGTCATGTTAAATTTCATAGTTTCTCTCCCTCTTTTTCTCGTCTGTTGATGGACAGGAATGTGTGGAATTGAGCAGCTTTCCCTCCCTTCCGGCCCCGCTCCGGCACAGCGCTGCCACCCGGGGCTGCGGCTATTTTGGTTTGCTGGCCCCATCTTATCAAAATTTGAACAAATTGTAAAGATTCGAAAAGAAAAAGCGGAGCGCCTGCTCCGCTTTTTACGCTGTGAAAACCTTATTCCGGCTCTCCCGGCCGGTCCGGGGCTTCCGCGGTGGCCTCCGGCTGTGGGGCTGGTTCCTCCGGGGCGTTTCGCTGCCGGATGCGCCGGATGGTCTCCGGCAGGTTCTCCTGGTGGAGGTCCGCCGCCCGGAAGCGCAGTAGAGCGAAGTTCAGGTTGAACAGGGTCCCCACCCCCACGCCGGTGACGATGGTGCCGATGCCCACCTGTCCGCCCAGGCGCCAGCCCACGAAAATGGCGATCAGCTCCACCACGGCCCGGCAGAAGCCCACGGACCGGCCGGTCTTCCGGGCCAGGACCACCATCAGGGCGTCCCGGGGGCCGGAGCCCAGGGCACTTCTCATGTACATCCAGGTGCCAAGGGCCAGCAGCTCCATGCCGCCCAGCAGCATCAGGAGCCCGGACCACAGACTCTGCATCTGTGGGATCCACCCCAGGTACAGCAGCCCGTCGATGAAAAGCGGACAGATGAAAATGTTTGCCAGGGTTCCGATGCCGAAACTCTCTCCGCAGAGGACGGCCACGGCGATGACTGCTGCCCCCACGATCATGGCGGCGGTGCCGTAGGTGATGCCGAAGAAAATGGACATGCCGTTCTGCAGCACGCTCCAGGGCTCCAGGCCCACGTTGGCCTGGAGCATCATGGTGATGCCAACGGCGCTGACCAGCAGACCGCCCAAAAGGATGCCGGTCCGCCTGCAATATTCCCGAAACACAGAGGATTCCTCCTGCTTTTCTGATTTTAAAGATATAATTCGCCCCAGCGGCCGCAGGCTTCAAAGCCCACCTGCCGGTAAAGTTCTGCTACCTCATCATATCCGGAGATGAGCCGGGGCGTTTTGCCTAGCTCCAAAATCCGCTTCACCAGGAAACGGCTGATGCGGCCGCCAAGCCCCCGGTGGCGGTGCTCCGGCACCACGGCCACTGCCGCGATAACGCCGCACTCGTCATCCTGGGAGGCGATGGAGCCGGTGGCAACCACGCTGCCGTCCAGTTCCAGCTGATACAGCTCTGCCAGACCCGTGTCTAGCCGTTGACCCAGGTCCTCGGCCCAGGGTTCAAACCGCAGATGGGTCCGGTAGTATTCGTGGCTCCGCTGTAGGACGGAGAACACCGCCGCCAGATTGCCGGGGGTGATGTCCGGAAAGTCCTCCTCCACGGGGCCGCCCCGGTATACCATATAATAAGAGCTTTCCGTGGTCCCGCCCAGCAGGCCTTGCAGGGCCGCGCACTGGTCCTGGTTGGTGTCCACCTCGCGGACGCCACACTCCCGCACCAGCGTCGCGATAGGGGCCGGGTCCGCATCCGGAGAAGCGGAGACCACCAGTACATCCCCTGCCAGATACAGGGCAGCAGCGGGCGAGTCGTCCTTCAGCAGCAGCCAGAAGAGGGCGCGGGCGTCCTCGGGGCCGTAGGTCCGCAGAGCCGTCATGATCCTGGAGCCGAACACCCGCTCATGGGCGCAGGCTGCTGTAAAGGCGGGAATCAGATCCGGAGTCAGCTTGGTCAGCATAGCGCACGCGTCCTTTCTGCATCATGGTAAAAGGAAAGCGGGCTTCCGCCCGCTTCCGTGTCTGCTTCCATTACTCCTGGGTCTCAGCGGAGTCGTTTTTCACCTGGGACAGGTACCGGTATACGCTGGCCTGGGAACAGTGCAGGCCGGCGGCCACATCCTTCACGGCGCCCTTCAGCAGGAAGATGCCGTTGGTCTCCAGGGCGCCGATGATCTTCAGCCGCTCCTCGGAGGTCAGGCGGTCCGCAGTGACGCCCAGCCGCTCCAGCTCCCGGTTGATGGCATCGATGGCCACCGCTTCCGTGGAGTTGCGGAATTTTTCAGGCGTATGCCGGGCGGGGGCGGGAGCGGCGCCGGGCTCCGGAGCGGTAGGCATGACCACGTCCTCCACAAAGATATCCGGATGGCAAAGCCCCATGACCTGGTTGCTGATGGCCCGGTAGCGGCTGTCGTCAAAATTGATGCAGAGCATGCCGATCAGACGGCCGTTCTGCTTGATGAACATGGTATTGGACCGCAGGTCCTTGCCGTTGATGGACACACCGTAATAGTGCAGGCGGTAGTCCGAGGTCTCATAGCTCTTGTCCCGCAGGATGCTGAGGGCCACATTGGTCAGGGGGGCGCCGATCTCCCGTCCGCTGACGTGGTTGTTGGCAATGGCGATGATGGAGCGGTTTTTATCCGTCAGATCGTGCAGGGCGACCTCGTAATCGGGGCCCAGCGCCTGCCCAAGAAACTCCGTCAATTTCACATAATGCTGCAAAAGCGCGTTGGGAACGTTGGGCATACCCTCACCTCATTTCGGATTTTTACCATGGATTTTGATACCATTATATAAAAGGCCTGATTTTTTGTCAAAGAAAAAATTCTCATTACGATTGTAAATTTTTCTTAACTGATTTTGCATGCAGGTTGTATGCAATTGCCACAATAGCAGAGATGTGTATCTGGCTATCCGTACAAAGTGCATAAAGCTGACTTGACAAAATTTTTTTATTCTGATAAAATCATCTCGCTGAAAAACGAGAGGAGGCGTATTCCGATGAAGACGATCATCAGTACGGCAAAGGCTCCCGCAGCCATCGGCCCGTACAGCCAGGCCACCGATCTGGGCAGCCTGGTCATCACTTCCGGCCAGCTCCCCATTGACCCCGCCACCGGCGCGTTCCCCGAGGGGATCCAGGAGCAGACCCGCCAGTCCCTGACCAATGTGAAGGCCATCCTCGAGGCAGCGGGCCTGACGATGGACTCCGTGGTCAAGACCACCGTGTTCCTCAGCGACATGAACAACTTCGGCGCCATGAATGAGGTGTATGCGACCTTCTTCACAGAGGGCAGCTATCCCGCCCGCAGTGCGGTCGAAGTGGCACGGCTCCCCAAGGATGCCCTCGTGGAGATCGAGGTCATCGCCGCCAAGTAAGCCCGCGGCAAATTCCACTTGTTATCCCTGTGAATGATACTGTCCGCTAGGCGCAAGGCCGGGCCTGGGAACCCTGCCTTCGACGACCGGGGTATCCTCTAAAATCAAGGCACACCGTGCCTACATTAATTGGAGGTAAAGTATTATGTCTAAAGAGTATCCCCTGAACGTTCCTGCCCCCCATCACTTTACGTTTGCAGTTCGTGATATCCCCAATGTGACCGTCGAGCAGCGCGAGCGCGCCCTGAAGGCCACCCACTACAATGAATTCGCCTTCCCCTCCGGCATGCTGACTGTCGATATGCTGTCTGACTCCGGCACCACCGCCATGACCAACCAGCAGTGGGCCTCCCTGTTCCTGGGCGACGAGGCCTACGGCCGCAACACCGGCTACTATGTCCTGCTGGACACCTTCCGCGACATTTTCGAGCGCGGCGGCGAGAAGAACTGGAAGAAGGTCATCGACCTGGTCCGCACCGATTGCCGCGACGTGGAGAAGATGATGGACGAGGTCTACCTCTGCGAGTACGAGGGCGGCCTGTTCAACGGCGGCGCCGCTCAGATGGAGCGCCCCAACTCCTTCATCATCCAGCAGGGCCGTGCCGCTGAGTCCGTCCTGATGGAGATCGTCAAGAAGATCCTGGCCCAGCGTCATCCTGGCAAGGTGTTCACCATCCCCTCCAACGGCCACTTCGACACCACCGAGGGCAACATCAAGCAGATGGGTTCCGTGCCCCGCAACCTGTATCACAAGGAGATCCTGTACCAGGTACCCGAGGGAGGCTCCTATGAGAAGAACCCGTTCAAGGGCAACATGGACATTGAGAAGCTGGAGCAGCTGATCCAGGCCGTCGGTCCCGAGAACGTGCCCCTGATCTTCACCTGCATCACCAACAACCCCATCTGCGGCCAGCCCGTCTCCATGGGCAACATCCGCGAGATCAACCGCGTCGCTCATAAGTACGACATCCCCCTGATCTTCGACGTGGCCCGCTGGGCTGAGAACTGCTACTTCATCAAGATGAATGAAGAGGGCTATGCCGACAAGTCCATCGCCGAGATCGCCACCGAGATGTTCTCCTACTGCGACGGCTTCACCATGTCCGCCAAGAAGGACGGTCACGCCAACATGGGCGGTATGCTGGCCTTCCGCGACAAGGGCCTGTTCTGGCAGAAGTTCTCCGACTTCAACGAGGACGGCTCCATCAAGACCGACGTGGGCGTTCTGCTGAAGGTCAAGCAGATCTCCTGCTACGGCAACGACTCCTACGGCGGCATGAGCGGCCGCGACATCATGGCTCTGGCCGTGGGTCTGTATGAGTCCTGCGACTTCAACTACATGCATGAGCGTGTGCAGCAGTGCGAGTACCTGGCTCAGGGCTTCTACAAGGCCGGTGTCAAGGGCGTCGTGCTCCCCGCTGGCGGCCATGCCGTGTACATCAACATGGACGAGTTCTTCGACGGCAAGCGCGGCCATGATACCTTCGCCGGTGAGGGCTTCTCTCTGGAGCTGATCCGCCGCTATGGTATCCGCGTCTCCGAGCTGGGCGACTACTCCATGGAGTATGACCTGAAGACTCCCGAGCAGCAGGCTGAGCTGGCCAACGTGGTCCGTTTCGCCATCGACCGCAGCCGCCTGACCAAGGAGCACCTGGACTACGTCATCGCCGCCGTCAAGGCTCTGTATGAGGACCGTGAGTCCATCCCCAACATGCGCATCGTCTGGGGCCACAACCTGCCCATGCGTCACTTCCATGCCTTCCTGGAGCCCTATCCCAACGAGGAGAAGTAAGTCCTCTCTCTGAGCAAAATTCTGCGTAATCCGTGCCGCGTGGAAAGAGCACGGGAGAGAATGTGTGTGAAAAGCGGCGTCCGCGAATTGAATAAATTCCGCGGGCGCCGCTCATTTTTTGAGAAAGATAAAGGAGTGTCAAACGCATGAGCAATCAGACTCTGGAACAGCGCGACGGCTTTAAGAGCAAATGGGGCTTTATTCTGGCCTGCATCGGCTCCGCCGTCGGCATGGGCAACATCTGGCGCTTCCCCATCATGGTCTCCAAATTCGGCGGCCTGACCTTCCTGATCCCCTATTTCATTTTCGTCGTCCTGATCGGCGCCACCGGCGTCATCGAGGAATTTGCCCTCGGCCGCTGGGCTGCTGCCGGCCCTGTGGGTGCCTTTGGTAAGTGTACCGAAGAGCGCACTGGCAAGAAGGGCGTGGGCGAAGCCATCGGCGCCATCCCCATCATCGGCTCCATGATGCTGGCCATCGGCTACACCGTGGTCATGGGCTGGATCTTCAAGTATTGCTGGATGGGTATTTCCGGCAGCCTGTATGCCCTGGGCACTGAGATGCCCGCCATCGGCGGCGCTTTCGGTGCCACCGCTCCCGAGGCTGCTACCCTGGGCGAGGCCATCGGCATGATGACCAGCAACGGCATCTTCGGCATCGGCAACGGCGTGTGGCAGATCGTCGGTCTGGTGGTCTCCCTGATCATCATGGCCATGGGTGTTGCCGGCGGCATTGAGAAGGCCAACAAGATCATGATGCCCGCCCTATTCTTCCTGTTCGTGGCTCTGGGCGTCTACATTGCCTTCCTGCCCGGCTCCTCCGACGGCTACAAGTACATCTTCACCCTGAATCCCGCCGGTCTGCTGAATCCCCAGGTGTGGATCTTCGCCTTCGGCCAGGCCTTTTTCTCCTTGTCCATTGCCGGCAACGGCTCCGTGATCTACGGTTCCTACCTGCCCAAGAACGAGGACCTGCCCTCCTCCGCCCGCAACGTGGCCCTGTTCGACACCCTGGCTGCTCTGCTGGCTGCCTTCGTCATCCTGCCCGCCATGGCGGCAGGCGGCGTGGAGCCCTCTGCTGGCGGCCCCGGCCTGATGTTCGTCTATCTGGTCAACGTGTTCAACGGCATGCCCGGCGGCCGTATCGTCGGCATGATCTTCTTCATCTGCGTGCTGTTCGCCGGTGTCAGCTCCATCGTCAACCTGTATGAGGCTCCCGTGGCCTTCCTGCAGGAGAAGCTGCACCTGAAGCGCGTTCCCTCCGTTGTCATTATCGGTGCCATCGGCCTGGTGGTTTCCATCATGATCCAGCCCTGGACCTCTCAGTGGATGGACGTTGTCTCCATTTACATCTGCCCCCTGGGCGCTCTGCTGGCCGGTATCATGTTCTTCTGGGTCCTCAAGAAGGAGACCGCTCTGGCGGCTGTCAACGAGGGCGGCAAGAAGGAAGTCTACAAGCTGTTCTATTCTCTGGGCAAGTGGGTGTTCTGCATTGCCTCCCTGCTGGCCCTGGTCCTGGGTGCCATCTACGGCGGCATCGGCTGATTCCCTGCCCGGACACATCATTCCCATATGATGACAAGCGCCCCGCTGAAAAGCGGGGCGCTTTCCTTTTGAAATGGCAAAAAAGCACCGTGATTTTGTGCAGAATTCCTCTTGCATCTTCCCGGAAAGAGACTACAATGTAGGCTCCAAGAGAGAAGGATAACATGGGCGGAAAGTCTGCCCACCCGGAAAGGAAGTCTTGCGCAATGTCCTATCATTATCTGTTGGACCTGGCACTGATCCTGATGAGTACCAAGCTGCTGGGAATGCTGACCCGGCGGTTCCAGATGCCCCAGGTGGTGGGTGCGCTGCTGGCGGGCCTGATCCTGGGACCGGCTGTGCTGGATGTGTTGACAGAGACGGAGTTTTTGTCCCAGCTCAGTGAGCTGGGGGTGATCGTGATCCTGTTTACGGCAGGTATGACCACAGATCTGAAAGAGCTGAAAAACGCGGGAAAAAGCGGTTTCTGCGTAGCTCTGTGCGGTGTGCTGGTGCCTTTGGCCATGGGCACGGCCTTCGGCTGGCTGGCCGGAAAGGCGGGGTGGCTGCCGGATAATACGCTGCTGGAGGATGTGTTTTTAGGCACCATTCTGACCGCCACCTCTGTCAGTATCACCGTGGAGACCCTGAAGGAACTGGGCAGGCTGGACACGAAGGTGGGTGCTACCATTCTGGCCGCCGCGCTGATCGACGATGTGCTGGGCCTGATCGCCTTGACGGTCGTCTCCAGCTTGGCGGGCCAGGGGGCCAGCTTGGGGCTGGTGTTGATAAAGATCGCCCTGTTTTTTGTGTTTGCCGTGGTGGCGGCGCTGCTGGCCAGGAGATTTTTCCAGTGGATGATCGACCAAGCAGACGGAAAAAATCTCCGCCGCTATCCGGTGCTGGCCTTTGTGCTGTGCTTGCTGATGGCTTACTGCGCTGAGGAATTCTTCGGCGTGGCGGACATCATCGGCGCCTTTGTGGCGGGACTGGTGATCGCCTCCACACCCAAGGCCAAGTATATTGAAGCCAAGTTTACCACCCTGAGCTATCTGCTGCTGACGCCGATCTTCTTTGCGGGGATCGGTATCAAGGTGGAGCTGCCGGAGCTGAGCGGCGGACTGGCGGCCTTTTCTCTGCTGCTGTTGGCAGTGGCGGTCCTGTCCAAGATCATCGGCTGCGGGCTGGGTGCCAGAATGTGTGGTTTTCACCGGGAGGAGTGCCTCCAGGTGGGCGCCGGCATGGCCTGCCGCGGTGAGGTGGCCCTGATCGTAGCCAACCGGGGGCTGAGCATGGGCGTGCTGAGCCAGAGCCTGATGACGCCTGTCATTATCACCGTAGTGGGCTGTGCCATCCTGACGCCGATCCTGCTGAAGCTGGTATTCCGCGGCAAGGCGGCATCTGCGCTGAAAGAGAATGGCCTGGGCGACCGCTACCGGGAGGTGGAACAACTGGAGTATGCGTCGGAGCAGTTGCTGCAGCAGAACCGGGATATGCTGAAAAAGAGCAAGCCGGATACCTGAATAAAAAAAGAGGACGCCTGCGCGTCCTCTTTTACTGCGATCACTGTAATTGCTCCGCCTGCTGCCGCATGAGGGCGATCTCCCGGGCATATCCGGGCAGCTCGTTGGGGGTCTCCAGACAGAAGGGCAGGTCCTTCAGCGCCGGATGCCGTACCACCCGGGCCAGGGCCTCCAATCCGATGAAGCCCTCGCCGATGCGCGCGTGGCGGTCCTTCCGGGCACCGATGGGGTTTTTGCTGTCGTTGAGATGGATGGCCTTCAGTCGGTCCAGGCCGATCACTCTGTCGAACTCCGTCAGCACGCCGTCCAGGTCGCCGATGATGTCGTATCCGCCGTCGGAGACGTGGCAGGTGTCCAGGCATACGCCCATTTTGCCGGAGAGTTCCACCCGGTCCAGGATCTCCCGCAGTTCCTCGAAGCGGCCGCCCACCTCACTGCCCTTTCCCGCCATGGTCTCCAGCAGGACGGTGGTGGTCTGATCCGGGGTGAGAATTGCGTTGAGGCCCTCGGCGATAAGGGTGATGCCGGTTTCCACCCCCTGCCCTACATGGCTGCCGGGGTGGAAGTTGTAGTACTGGCCGGGCACATGCTCCATGCGCCGCAGGTCGTCGGCCATGGTTTCCCGGGCAAAGACGCGGTTTTTCTCCTCCGCGCCGCAGAGGTTCAGGGTATAGGGCGCGTGGGCGATGATGGGGGCAAAGCTGTGCTCCTCCATCAGGGATACCAGGGCCGCGGCATCCGCCGGGTCCAGGTCCTTGGCTTTGCTTCCACGGGGATTTCGGGTGAAAAACTGAAATGTATCCGCGTCCAGCTCCAGCGCCTGCCTCCCCATGGCGGCAAAGCCCTTGGAGGAGGACAAGTGACAGCCGATGTGCAGCATAAAGCGCCTCCTGATCGTGTTTTGCTATAGTATAGCACATGTTGGAATGGCTGTCCGTGGGAATTGCAACGGATTTTCTGAGATGCGCGTCAGGTCAGGCGGATTCCGGAGTATCCTCCGGGATGCTCAGGTACAGGTCCTCAGCTTGCTGCTGGGCAGCGATGAGAGTTTCTCGCAGCTGGTTCAGGATCTCTTCCGCATCGGAAATGGCGTTGAACAGCAGCAAATACTCCTTGGGAATAGACTTCATGACAGGTATTCCTTCCTTCCTTTTTCGCCACACACAAAATATTGGTGGCTACATCTTATCATACACAAAGTCTTGGTCATATGCTGTCTGAATCTGTCGAGCACATTGGAAAATGGAAAAAACGGGATGAGCGGTGCCGAAACCCTGTGATATTTCCTGAAAAGGGTTGCCCGGACGCCGGAGAAAGTGGTATGATAAGACCATGAGTGTGCAGAAAAGGACAACGGAATATCTGCTGGACCAGTGTAAACGATATCCGGCTCTGGAGCCCGGCGATCTGCTGAAGGGGCTGCACCAGAGCATCTTTGGCTGCGGCCATTTTGTGACGGACCGGGCCGCTGGCTTGGCGCTGCTGCGCCGGGAACTGGAGGCCCCGGACCTGCGGACAGACGTGGAGCCTCTGGACGGTCCCTACTGCCGGGTCCACCTGGGCTATCTGAAAAAGACGGGCCTTGCGCCGGAGACCCTGTTCCGGCTGTTTGCCCTGTCGGCGGAAAAGCCCTCCGGTGACATATCAGCCCTGAAGGAAAAGCTGACGGTGTTGTTGTCCCTGGCGGAAGCGGGCAAACTTCCCTTTCTGCTGGAGGAAACCGAGGAGGCTGTGGAGATCTGGCGCCAGGCGGGCTTCCCCGCCTGTCACCACTCAGAGCGGTTCCGTGCGGTATACCATCCGGCCTACCGGGTCATCGGTCGGGAATTCGTCTGGCTCCTGCCCCTGTTGGCAGCTATCGACCAGAAGCGGGCGGAGCGGGACCGGGTGACCGTGGCCATTGAGGGCGGCAGCGCCAGCGGAAAAACCACTCTGGCGGCGCTGCTGACAAAGATCTACGACTGCAATGTGTTCCACATGGATGACTTTTTCCTGCGGCCGGAGCAGCGGACGGCGGAGCGGCTGGCGGAGCCCGGCGGCAATGTGGACCGGGAGCGGTTTGCGGAGGAGGTCCTGCGGCCCTTGGCTGGGGGTCAGGAGATTTCCTACCGCCGCTATGACTGCCGGACCCAGACGGTGCTGTCGCCTGTCCCTGTGGCGCCCAAGGCGCTGAACATCGTGGAGGGAGCGTACAGCATGCACCCGGCCCTGGCGGACTGCTATGACCTGTCGGCCTTCCTGCGCATTTCTCCGGTTCTGCAGCGCAGCCGTATCCGGAAGCGCAATACCCCGGAAATGGCGGAGCGGTTTTTTGATCTCTGGATCCCCCTGGAGCGGCGCTATTTTGAGAAAACGGACGCGGCAGCCCGCTGCGATCTGATCCTGGAGGTGGAGGCATGAGAGTAGTTGTCATCGACGGCCAGAGCGGCCGCATGGGCCAACTGTTCATCGAGCGTGCCAGGGCGGCGGAACTGCCCTGCGAGATCGTGGCGGTGGGTACCAACGCCATCGCCACGGCGGCTATGCTGAAGGCCGGCGCTTCCGCCGGCGCCACCGGGGAGAACCCGGTGCTGGTGGCCTGCCGCACGGCGGATGTGATCGTGGGCCCCATCGGCATCCTGTCGGCGGATTCTCTCATGGGGGAGATCACCCCCGCCATGGCGGTGGCCGTGGGCCAGAGCGCCGCCAAAAAGCTGCTGCTGCCGGTAAACCAGTGCAGCAACATCGTGGTGGGGACCCAGTCCCTGACACTGTCAAAGCTCATGGAGGAAGCGGTAGACCTGCTGCGCTCCCTGTGTGAATAATCCCTCCGGCCAAGCCGGAGAGTTCCCCAGCGCATTTTCAAAATCGTATCCCAAGGTACGGCCTCCCGTTCAAGACGGCAAACTACTTTGAAAGGGAGAAACCCAACGTGAAAACCAATGTCAAAACCAGTCCCATCCTGCACCTGACCTATGCGGCGGTCTGTCTGGCCCTCTGCATGGTCCTGCCCTTCCTGACGGGTCAGATCCCCCAGGTGGGCAGCGCCCTGTGTCCCATGCACATTCCCGTCCTGCTGGCGGGCTTCCTCTGCGGCCCCTGGTGGGCCCTGGCGGTGGGCGCCGTGGCGCCGCTGCTGCGGTTTGCCCTGTTCGGTATGCCGCCCCTCTTCCCCACCGGCGCTGCCATGTGCTTTGAGCTGGCAGCTTATGGTCTGGTCAGCGGTATCCTCTATCGGAAGCTGCCCAAGAAGGTGCTCAATGTCTACGTGGCCCTGATCGCTGCCATGCTGGCGGGCCGCGTGATCTGGGGCATCGTCATGGTGGTGCTCATGGGCCTCAACGGCTCCGCCTTTACCTGGGCGGCCTTTATGGCGGGTGCGTTTGTCAACGCTGTCCCCGGCATCATCGTCCATATCATTCTGATCCCCATCATCGTGCTGGCCCTGCGGAAAGCGGGCCTGGCGGATTGAATCAACCAAGGACACGGCCCAAGGCCGTGTCCTTGGTTTTCTGTTGTTTCAGGAAGCAACCCGGTTCTTTCGGGCGAGACTGGCTGCTGCCGTCGGAAGCACCCACCTCGGCTGCGCAGGCGTATTTCAGGTGTGCTGCGAATTCTGCTTTTGCCATGGCTCGCTGCCGCTGTTTCGAAGTTATCCGCAAACTTTGGGTGCTATTATGCATTGCAGTATAGACGGTCAGCATTTTCAAAGCGAACAGGAGCCTTTTCCCAATGAAAAAGGACGCTCTGCGGAAATCCACAGAACGCCCTTGGCATTTTATGCAGCGTCTGGAGTCAGAAAAACACATTTTCTGATGATACCAGGAGTCCACCGCTTCCCGGCGATTTACTCGGCAGAGAACTGGTCCTTGCCGGCGCCGCACAGGGGACACTCAAAATCTTCGGGCAGATCGGCAAACTTGGTGCCAGGGGCAATGCCGTGATCGGGATCGCCAACAGTCTCATCGTAAACCCAACCACACAGATCGCAAACGTACTTCATTACAAAACACTCCTTTTATTAAAAATTTGGGATCATATTGAATGTCAATGCTGCTTCAGATCTCCGCCATCCACAGACCGTGGAGGTTGCAGTAGGCGTAGACCGCCACCGGCTTGTCATCGTCGGTGAGAGCAAAGGTGACCACAGGCGCGGAGCCGGCAGTCAGGGACTTGCGCTGACCGCCGGAAGTGGTCTGCAGATAGACCCACTGGATAAGGTGCTCTTCGGTCATCGGATGCTCGACAGCACCCACGGAAACTTTGACAAGATTGCCCTCCACAGTGAATACAGGGATATGCTTTTCCGTGCTGGCCTCCACAGTGCCGGGGACCAGTTCTTTCATTTTCTGGCCGCAGCACATCAGAGGAACGCCTGCGTCATGGATCTTGCCGACGATGTTTCCGCAATGCTCACAGATGTAAAACTTGGTATTGCTCACGATAATTCCCTCCGGATTCACTTGATTTCTTCAAAATCTTCGGCTCCCCGTTTGCAGATGGGGCAGGCGAAATCCTTGGGAAGCGTCTCGCCCTCGTACACATAGCCGCAGATCTTACAGACAAACTTCTTTTTGCCGTTGGACGCACTCTCAGAGACACAGCCTTCACCGCACAAGGCTTTCACCAGCAGCTCCAGCTGGGCAGCGCTCTCCTCGCTCAGAGCGGAGCGGAGCGTCACCACCGGCTCCACAAAGGTCAGGTTTTTGCTCTTTTCCAGAAGGCCTTTGATAACACGGGCTGCGGAGGGAGCCCAGCTGCCGTTTTCCATGATAGCCACCGTGCGGTTGCAGAAACCCCGGGCAGTCAGGTGTTCGATAAACTCCCGCATGAACGGGAAAATGTCATTGTTATAGGTAGTCGTGGCAAGGACCAGCTTGCTGTATCGGAATGCGTCAGCCACCGCCTGGGACATATCGCTGCGGGCCAGATCGTAAACCGTGACCTTTTGACCAGATTTTTCCAATGCCTCCGCCAGCTGTTCCACGGCTTTTTTGGTATTCCCGTAGACAGAGGTATAAGCGATCAGGATGCCATCCTCCTCCGGGGTGTAAGAGGACCACTTGCTGTAGAGGTCTATGTAATGGCCCAGGTTTTCGCTCAGTACCGGTCCGTGCAGCGGGCAGATGATCTCAATATCCAGCGCCGCTGCTTTCTTCAGAACCGTCTGTACCTGTCCGCCGTATTTGCCGACAATGCCGATGTAATAGCGCCGGGCCTCGCCATCCCAAGCCTCTGCCGCGTCCTGAGCGCCGAACTTTCCGAAGGCATCGGCGGAGAACAGCACCTTGTCCGTACTGTCGTAAGTCATGATGACCTCGGGCCAGTGAACCATAGGGGCAGTGATAAAGCGCAGGGTGTGCCGGCCGAGGGACAGGGTATCGCCCTCTCCCACAGTTATCTGCCGCTCCGCAAGGTCCGTATGGAAGAAATTCTTGATCATCGCAAAGGCCTTGGAGGAAGCCACTACCTGCACAGTGGGATAGGCCTCCAGGAACCGGAGCAGGCTGCCGGAGTGGTCCGGCTCCATATGCTGAACAATGATGTAGTCGGGGGCCTTTCCGCCCAGCACGGTCCGGATGTTCTCCAGCCAGACTTCCGTGAAATGGGCATCCACCGAATCGATGACGGCATTTTTTTCATCGGCGATCACATAGGAATTGTAGGCCATACCGTTGGGAACGCGGTACTGGCTCTCAAACAGGTCAATGGCGTGGTCGTTGACGCCGACATAATGAATCTCCTGAGAAATCATGGGCAGCTCCTTCTGAATCAATGTTCACCTGTTTTGGCTTCGGGTATGCGGAAGCTGAAAAGCCCTGGAGGGCAAAGTCCTCTCCAGGGCCTTTTTGTTGCATTGCGGGGTCTGTTACAGCTTGCAGGATGCAACAGCCTCGTAGCCCTCCGGCAGCTGGAGTTTTGCGGCATCCGCGCCGAAACTCCATTTGATCTTTCCGGCCCACTGAGAAGCGGTGCTGGAGAAGTGCAGCAGCACGATGCCCAGGCCCAGCTTGGCATCGATCTCGTCAGTGTAGCTGTCCGGCGCCTTCACCAGAGTGATCTGGCCCTCATGGATGATGAAGCCATAGGGCTGTCTGTTCAGATAGCTGGGAGACAGGGTCGCCGCGTAAAGAGCCTCCCATAGCATGTCGTCATAGAAGCCGATGTACTCGTCAACGCCCTGAGTGTTGCCCCAGGTATCCATGAACACCATGTCGTGGAGACCGTGCTTGGGGGCGAAATACTGGCGCTGGGCGGCGATATCCACGTTGGACATGCTCAGGATGTTCACGCGCAGGCGCTTGGTGGTCTTGAGACCCTGGCCAAAGGCCACAATAGCGGCCACATCCAGAGGAGAGTCGATCTTCAGAGCGGCCTTGACCTTCTCGCTGTCGGTGAAAGTGATCCAACAGCAGCCCAGTTCCATGTCAGTCAGCTTCAGAACCATGTCCTCCATCATGAAACCGGCGTTCTCACCGGCCTGATCGCCCTTGGCGGACAGGAGGACCAGATAGTTCGGCGCGCCGACCAAAAAGCTCTCGTAACCAGCGGCGCCCTCCAAAGCCTCCTTGGCCTCCTCACCGAAAACGCACAGCTTTGTCTCAAGGTCGGGAACCAGACGCTGGCAGGACTTCTGATAATAGGTTTCAATTTCCGCAAGCGCAGCAGCGGACACCTTCTTATCCGCGAACTCGCGGACAGATTTTCTGTTTTGGATCAGCGCACTGTAATTCATGGATGTGCCTCCTAAATCAATTTGAGATCTCCGGGATGGTCCGCAAAGCGCCATCCTTTATCCGAATTCTGTACTTTTACATGATATTACATCTTACCCCGAATTGCAAGTTCTACATGGAATAATTTCATCAAGAGAACAGTTGACATCAGTGCTCGGCCCGTGCGGACTGCAAGATGATGCGACAGATATTACATAGATAGAATGCACCCCCGATTCATGAGAATCGGGGGTGCGTTTGTATCGGATTTCTTTCTTGCCGGGAATTCCGCTTAGCCTTCCTTGATAGCAGCCTGAGCGGCAGCCAGACGGGCGATGGGCACGCGGAAGGGAGAGCAGGACACATAGTCCAGGCCCACACGGTGGCAGAACTCCACGGAGGAGGGATCGCCGCCGTGCTCGCCGCAGATGCCCAGGTGCAGGTCGGGGTTGGTGGAACGGCCCAGCTTGGCAGCCATGGCAACCAGCTTGCCGACGCCGGTCTGGTCCAGCTTGGCGAAGGGATCGTTCTCGTAGATCTTCTTGTCGTAGTAGGCGCCCAGGAACTTGCCGGCGTCGTCACGGCTGAAGCCGAAGGTCATCTGGGTCAGGTCGTTGGTACCGAAGGAGAAGAAGCCGGCCTCCTTGGCAATCTCGTCGGCGGTCAGAGCGGCGCGGGGGATCTCGATCATGGTACCCACCAGGTACTTCATGTCGGAACCGGCGGCGGCGATGATCTCGTCAGCGGTCTTGACGACCACGCTCTTGACGTACTTCAGCTCCTTGACCTCGCCCACCAGGGGGATCATGATCTCGGGGACCATCTTCCAGTCGGGATGCTTGGCCTGGACAGCCAGCGCGGCCTTGATGACGGCGCGGGTCTGCATGGCGGCGATCTCGGGATAGGTGACGGCCAGACGGCAGCCGCGGTGACCCATCATGGGGTTGAACTCATGCAGAGAGGAGATGATGTTCTTGATGTCGGCAACGGACTTGCCCAGGTCCTCGGCCAGCAGCTCAATGTCGTGCTCCTCGGTGGGAACGAACTCGTGCAGGGGGGGATCCAGGAAGCGGATGGTGACGGGGCAGCCCTCCATGGCCTCGTAGATGCCCTCGAAGTCGCCCTGCTGCATGGGCTCCAGCACGGCCAGAGCGGCCTCGCGCTGCTCCACGGTGTCGGAGCAGATCATGCGGCGGATGGCACGGATGCGGTCACCCTCGAAGAACATGTGCTCGGTACGGCACAGGCCGATGCCCTGGGCACCGAACTTCCGGGCCTGAGCGGCATCGTGGGGGGTGTCGGCGTTGGTGCGGACCTGCAGGCGGCGATACTTGTCGGCCCAGCCCATGACCCGGCCGAACTCGCCGCCGATGGTGGCGTCGGTGGTGGGGACAGCGCCGTCATAGATGGTGCCGGTGGAGCCGTCCAGGGAGATCCAGTCGCCCTCGGAATAGGTCTTGCCGGCCAGCTCGAACTTCTTGTTCTCCTCGTCCATCTTGATGTCGCCGCAGCCGGAGACGCAGCACTTGCCCATGCCGCGGGCCACGACGGCAGCGTGAGAAGTCATGCCGCCGCGGACGGTCAGGATGCCCTGAGCAGCCTTCATGCCCTCGATATCCTCGGGAGAGGTCTCCAGACGGACCAGGACCACCTTCTCACCGCGCTCAGCCCAGGCCTTGGCGTCCTCAGCGGTGAAGACGACCTTGCCGGAGGCAGCGCCGGGAGAGGCGCCCAGAGCCTTGCCGATGACGTCGGCCTTCTTCAGGGCCACGGCGTCGAACTGGGGATGCAGCAGGGTGTCCAGAGAGCGGGGCTCGATCATGGCCACGGCCTGCTTCTCGTCGATCATGCCCTCGTCCACCAGGTCGCAGGCGATCTTCAGAGCGGCGGCGGGGGTGCGCTTGCCGTTACGGGTCTGCAGCATGTAGAGCTTGCCGTTCTCCACGGTGAACTCCATGTCCTGCATGTCGTGATAGTGATCCTCCAGGATCTTGCAGACGCCTTCGAACTGGGCGAAGGCCTCGGGGAACTTCTCAGCCATCTGGGAGATGGGCATGGGAGTGCGGACGCCGGCCACCACGTCCTCGCCCTGGGCGTTGGTCAGGAACTCGCCGAACAGCTTCTTCTCGCCGGTGGCGGGGTTGCGGGTGAAAGCAACGCCGGTGCCGCAGTCGTCGCCCATGTTGCCGAAAGCCATGGACTGGACGTTGACGGCAGTGCCCCAGGAATAGGGGATATCATTGTCGCGGCGATAGACGTTGGCGCGGGGGTTGTCCCAGGAACGGAACACGGCCTTGACGGCGCCCATCAGCTGCTCCTTGGGATCAGAGGGGAAGTCGGAACCGATCTTGGACTTGTACTCAGCCTTGAACTGGCCGGCCAGCTCCTTCAGGTCCTCAGCGGTCAGCTCCACGTCCTGGGTGACGCCCTTCTTCTCCTTCATCTCGTCGATGAGCTGCTCAAAGTACTTCTTGCCCACTTCCATGACGACGTCGGAATACATCTGGATAAAGCGGCGATAGCAGTCCCAGGCCCAGCGGGGGTTGCCGGACTTCTTGGACAGGACCTCCACCACGGTCTCGTTCAGACCCAGGTTCAGGATGGTGTCCATCATGCCGGGCATGGAGGCCCGGGCGCCGGAACGGACGGAGACCAGCAGGGGGTTCTCGGCGTCGCCGAACTTCTTGCCGGTGATGCCCTCCATCTTCTCGATGTACTCCATGATCTCGGCCACGATCTCGTCGTTGATCTTCTGGCCGTCCTCATAGTACTGGGTGCAGGCTTCGGTGGTGATGGTGAAGCCCTGAGGCACGGGCAGGCCGATGTTGGTCATCTCGGCCAGGTTGGCGCCCTTGCCGCCCAGGAGCTCACGCATGTTGGCGTTGCCCTCGGTGAACAGGTAGCAGTACTTTTTGCTCATTCTTTCTTTCCTCCATTTTGATGGTAATGCCTTAAGGCGGAGTTACAGTGAAACGTTTGCGTTATGGATTAGCTTTAATATTATAATAGGAAAACGTTCGAAAAACAATACGCAAAAGTAAAAAGAAATCCGGATGGAAACCCAAATTTTTTCAAGAAATCCTGTCAGTTTTACACAAAAATCGCCTCTCGAAGAGCAAAAAGCACGCAAACGTTTGTGTTGGCCCGGCGGAAGGAATATTTTTCGGAGAGGAGCGGAATAGGGATGTCCCATATTCCCTTTTTGATGAAAATATGATATAGTCAAGGAACTTGAAAAGAATCATTCTGATTGTTTCAAGATGTTGATGATCGTGTGAGGAGGCGTTGACATGACCCCGTTTGGACTGCCGGAAAAAGAACCTGCGGCCGCCCGCATCCGGGAGGCAGCTGCCCGTGGGACCCTGTCCCATGCCCTGCTGTTCACCGGCAGCGGAGACTGCCAGGCGGCTGCCCGGTACGCGGCGGCGGCCATGGAGTGTGAGGCGGAGGGCCCGCGCCCCTGCGGTGTCTGCCGCGCCTGCCGCAAGGTGGCGGAGGACATCCACCCCGATGTCATCACCGTCCGGGACCCGGAGCACAAAAATATCTCAGTGGATGTGGTGCGGGATATCCGGGCCGACGCCTATATCCGCCCCAACGAGGGGCGGCGGAAGGTATACATCTTCCCTGACTGTGCCATCCTGACGGAGCAGGACCAGAACGTCCTCCTGAAGATCGTGGAGGAGGGTCCTCCCTATGCGGCCTTTCTGTTCTGTGCGGAAAATGCCGCCGCGGTGCTCCGGACCCTGCGGTCCCGGTGCGTGGAGCTAAAGCTCCGTCCGGCGGAGGAGACCGGGGGCGAGACCTCCGAACCCGGGCTGGAGCTTTGCCGGGCCATCGGCCGCCGGAAGCGGGGGGCCGTGGCCGAACTGGCGGTGCGCCTGGAGCGGAAGAAACTGGACCGGGATGCCCTGGCCGCCATGCTGGAGCGGAGCCGTCAGGCCTTCGCGGCGGCGTTATTGCTGCTGTATGGGAAGGAACCGGAGGAAAATGACCGGGAAATTGCGCCATTTCTTGCGAAAAACTTGACAAAGGCGCAAATTATGTCCACAATAGAACTGTTAGAAACGTATTACGGAGAGTGCGCCTACAACGTTGGCGTGGGCCATGTGCTGGGGGCGCTCACCGCGGAATTGGAGGGTATCCTTTGACAGAAGTGATCAGCGTCCGCTTTCGGGGCGGATGCAAGAATTATTTTTTTGACCCCAGGGGTCTGCAGGTGAAAATGGGCGACCAGGTGGTGGTGGAGACCGCCCAGGGTGCTGAATTTGCCACCTGCACCGAGGGCAACCACGAGGTGGATGACGCCGCCATCGTGCAGCCCCTGTGCGCCGTTTTGCGGATGGCCACGGAGAATGACCGCCGCACGGTGGAGTACAACCGAAAAAAAGAGAGCGAGGCCTTCGACATCTGCGAGAAGAAGATCGCGGACCACGGCCTGGACATGAAGCTGGTGAACGTCTCCGCCAGCTTTGACGGCAACAAGATCATCTTTTATTTCACCGCCGACGGCCGGGTGGACTTCCGGGAGCTTGTGCGGGACCTGGCCAGCGTGTTCCGGGCCCGCATCGAGCTGCGGCAGATCGGCGTCCGGGATGAGGCCAAGATGATCGGCGGCCTGGGCATCTGCGGGCGGCCCTTCTGCTGCTCTCAGTTCCTGGACGGCTTTATGCCTGTCTCCATTAAAATGGCAAAGACCCAGAACCTGAGCCTGAACCCCACCAAGATCTCTGGCACCTGCGGCCGCCTCATGTGCTGCCTGAAGTATGAGCAGAACGCCTATGAGGACGCCGCCAAGCGGATGCCAAAGGTGGAGAGCTTTGTCCAGACCCCCGACGGTCCCGGCAACGTCAAGAGTGTGGACCTGCTGCGGGAGACCGTGAAGGTGGCGCTGGACAGCGCGGCCCCCAACGAGCCCATGAAGTGCTACCACAACTGCGAGGTTTGCGTCCTCCGCAACGGCAAGGGCAGTCGGGACGGCATTGAGATCCCCGAGCGCCCTGCCCGCTATGTGGAGGAGAAGGAAGAGGAGGAGCTGTTCAGCGTCCCCATCCTGTCCACCCCCTTCTATATGGACAGCCAGCTGGAGGACGCTCCCGTCCGGGAGAAGATCGGTACGCCCGAGAGCAGCGAAGGCGGTAAATCCCGCCGCCGCCACCGGGGCGGACGCCGCCGCGGCAAGAGTGGTCAGTCCAAGCCCGAGCAGGCGGCTCCCGAAAAGAATGAGAAGAAGCAACCTGAAAAGGGCGAAAAGAAGGAGCAGGCCAAGGAGGGTGGCAAGCAGCCCCGGCAGCCCAGACCCCAGCAGAAGCAAAAGCCCCAGCCCAAGCCCGCCGGCAAAGGCGGGGAACAGGCCGCCGCGGGAGAAGGCGGCGAGGGCACCAAGCGCCGTCGTCCCCGTCACCGGGGCGGACGCCGCCGCAACAAGGGCGGCGGAGGCGGCGAGGGTGCCGCGCCCAAGGCTGAATAAGAGAGAAGCAAGTCCCGCCGCCCGCATCGCGGGCGGCGGGACTTGCTTCTGAGAAATAAGAGAGGAGACCGTCATGGGAAGATTCACCGGCGTACTGCTGGCCAGCGATTTTGACAACACCCTGATCTATACGGAGGAGGCCCTGCGCTCCGGCGTGCCGGTGCCGCCCCTGTCGGAGAAGAACCGGGCGGCTCTGGAGTATTTCATGGCTGAGGGTGGCAAATTCGCCATTGCCACGGGCCGGGCCTTGGCGGCCTTTATGAAGTACGCGGACAAGGTTCCCATGAACGCCCCCGGCGTGGTGTGCAACGGCGCGGCCCTGTATGATTTTTCCACAGGGGAATACTTGGAAACGGCCATGCTGGACGGCGATGTCCGCCAGCGGGGTCAGGCGGTGCTGGACCGGTTCCCGACCATGGCCGTGGAGGCCTACCATATGGACAACGTGATTTACGCCGTCCATCCCAACGAGATCACCCGCCAGCATGAGCACCTGACCAAGGTGGGCGTGACGGAGCGGGTCTCCCTGGAGGAGGTCCCCCTGCCCCTGGGCAAGCTGCTGCTGGAGGCGGACCGAGAGACCCTGGAGGAGGCAAAAGCCTTCATGGAAGAGCAGGGCTGGAGCGAGGACTATGAGCTGATCTTCTCCGCCCGGGAGTTGCTGGAGATGACCGCCAGGGGCGCCAACAAGGGCGGTATGGTCCGCCGTCTGGCGGAGCGGCTGGGCATCTCCATGGAGCACGTCTATTGTGCTGGAGACGAGGCCAACGATATCTCCATGCTGACCGTCGCGGCTCGGGGCTTTGCCCCGGCCAACTGCGTGCCCGCCGTGCGGGACTGCGGGGCGGTCATCGTGGCCGATGCCCGGGAGGATGCCCTGGAGGAGATCGTCCACCGGCTGGCGGAGCGGTATCCGAAATGATGCGCCCCTGGCGGGGCGCACGGGGATGCACCCCCCATTTTCTTTTTGAGACATCAAAAAGAAAACCCTCCAGAGGGGCTTCTCTTGCCGCTGTGCGGCAATTCACCTTCTGCGCCGTGCACGGTGGAAAAGAAAAAATGTTTATGCGCAACCCGGCGCAGGGCCTTGGCCCTGCGCCGGGTTGCTTCCATGCGGGGATCGTCGTGGCCGGTGCGGTGCAGACTTGTGGGTTTGAACCGGGTGCGCCCAACACAGGCAGAGCAGAGATAGCCCGCCGCCGCAAGTCGGAACTGCCGACTTGCTTTCGGGGTGGTTGACGAAAGGTCTGTCCTTCTGGCCCCGCGCTTTCCGCTTCGCTACGCGCTACTGCGAGGTAAATGGAGCGGCAGCAAAAATAGAAAGAAGTCCATACGTCCATTGCCACGAAAGCGAGTCAGTAGTTTCTTCATGCGGCGGCGCTCCTCCCTGTTTCGCCGATGCCGGGCGCACCCGGTATAGGCTTGCAAGTTTGAGCTGCACCGATTACAGTAGCTCCCGTCTGCGGTCAAATCGACACAGATGTGTCGCTTTGACCGCTGGGTTTCTCTTTGGACCCGCCGGGCCCGTTTCTCTTTTCAAAAGAGAAATGGGGGCGGCACCTCGCGGCGGAGCCGCGCCTCCCCTCCCCCCTTCCCTGCCCAGGGGAGAAATTTTTTTTAATTTCCCCCTTGACAAATGGAGAAGATGTGATATTGTATTAGTCAAGCAGTACAATAATACAAACGGAGGCACAGCCATGAAGTGGTACTTTTCAGACAGCGCCCCGATCTATGCCCAGCTGATCCGGCAGATCAAGGTGGGCATCGTCACCGGGGCATTTCCACCGGGAGAGCGGCTGCCGTCGGTGCGGGACCTGGCCACAGAGGCCGGGGTGAACCCCAATACCATGCAGCGGGCATTCGCGGAACTGGAGCGGGACGGCCTGGTGTACAGCCAGCGGACCGCGGGCAGATTTGTGACGGAGGACAGAGCCATGATCGAGCAGACGAAAAAAGGGTTGGCGGAATGCCATATCAAGCAGTTCTTGGAATCTATGGACCAGCTGGGCTTCCAGCGGGATGAAGTGATCTCCCTGCTGTGGCAGGAGACGGGAAAGGAGGGCATCACCGATGGCGGTTCTGGAATGTAAAAATCTTACCAAGCAATACGGTCATGTGACAGCCCTGGAGGACGTGAGCTTCTCCATCGAGCCGGGCCGCATCGTGGGCCTGCTGGGTCCCAACGGCAGCGGCAAAACCACCCTTATCAAGCTGGCAAACGGCTTGCTGACCCCTACCTCCGGTGAGCTGACCATCTGCAACGCGGCCCCCGGCAAGGAGACCCACGCCATCGTCAGCTACCTGCCGGAGCGGACCTCCATCCCCCTGTGGATGACCGCCACGCAGCTGCTGGACTTCTATCAGGACTTTTACAAGGACTTCCGCCGTGACGCGGCGGAGGAGATGCTGGCCCACCTGAACATCCCCGCCAAGCAGCGCATCAAGCAGATGAGCAAGGGCACCCGGGAAAAGGTGCAGCTCATTGTGACCATGAGTCGGGCGGCGCAGCTGTATCTGCTGGATGAGCCCATTGGCGGCGTGGACCCCGCCACCCGGGACTATATCCTCTCCACCATCATCGGCAACTACAACCCCGAGGCGGCGGTGGTGATCTCCACCCACCTGATCTCTGATGTGGAAAAGGTGCTGGACGAGGTCATCTTCATCAACCAGGGTCATGTGGTGCTCCAGTCCTCCGTGGACGAGATCCGGGAGGAAAAGGGCATGAGTGTGGACGCGCTGTTCCGGGAGGTGTTCAAATGCTGAGAAAACTGATGAAGCACGAATTCCGTGCCACGGGCCGCATTATGCTGCCCCTGTTTCTGATCCTGCTGGTGACCTCCGTGGGCGCCAACTTCTCCACCCGTGGCCTGCTGGAGACGGACAACAAGTTTCTGGATGTCCTGGGCGTCCTGCTGGTCATGGCCTTTGCCATCGCCATCGTGGGCGTGTGCGTCATGAGCATGGTGGTCATGGTCCAGCGGTTCTACAAGAACCTGCTCCAGGACGAGGGCTATGTGATGATGACCCTGCCTGTCTCTGTTCACCAGCACATCTGGAGCAAGCTGATCGTCTCTGCTGTATGGTTCGCCCTGACCTTGGTGGTGGTCTGCCTGGCCTGCTTCATCATGGCCTTTGACGTGGGCTTTGTCCATCAGATCGCGGCGGGCTTCCGGGAGCTGTTCCAGGAGATCTGCCGTAACCTTTCCGCCTACTACGCCATCAACGGCACTGCCGTCATCGTGGAGTTCCTGGTGATGTGCTTCGTGGGCTGCTGCGCCATGTGCCTGCAGTTCTATGCGGCCCTGGCCATCGGCCACAGCCGTCCCAACCACAAGATGGCCTGGTCCGTGCTGAGTTTCTTCGCCATCCAGTTCATCATGCAGTTCCTGGGCGGCATGGGCATCGTGCTGCTGGACGAGAGCTGGTTCCATCACCTGCTGCTGGGCTGGACGGACAACATCTCCGGCATGGCTTCCGTGCACCTGGGAATGGTCGCTATGATCCTGGGCGAGGTAGTCGTGGGTGCCATCTTCTATGTTCTGACGACCTGGTTCCTGAAAAAGCGCCTGAACCTGGAGTAAACTGGTCCCGGTACATCCGAAACTGCGGAAGCCCCCCCTTTTTTTGAAACGGAGAAAACACGAAAAAAGAGAGCCTTTCGGCTCTCTTTTTTGTTTATCCGGCGGTAAATACCTTTCTTCCTGCACTCCAGACCGCCCGGACGGCACCGGGCTGGCGCAGGTACACGCACCGCTCCAGCCGCTCCGCCGGGGTCAGGGGGTGGGGCTGGGGCAGGGTGTCGTCCGCCAGGACCATGGCGTGGAGAGGATTCCCGGCGGCAAAGCCGGGCTGCTCCCCGAAGTAGGCCGCGCCGGCGGAGGTGCCTAAGTACCAGCCCTCGGGGACCGTTAGGAAATCCGTCTCCCAGCTGTCCAGGATGCGGCGGGCCTTGGAGGCCCGGATGGCGGAGGCTACCACATCGAACATGTTCAGATGGTCTCCCCCGGCGATGTCGCTGCCCAGGGCTACCTTCAGCCCCTCGTTCAGCATGACCCGCACCGGGGCCACGCCGGAGCAGATGTTCTGGTTGGAGTCGGCGCAGTGGACCACGGTGACGCCCGCATCCCGCATGGCCTTCCGCTCCCGCTCGTCAGACCAGACGCAGTGGGCCATGACGGTACGGTCATTCCACAGGCCGTACTTGGCGTAGGTCTCCCAATACTGCTGGCAGTCTGGGTGGAGTTGGCGCACCCACTCGATCTCCGCATCGTTTTCCGACAGGTGGGACTGCACCGGCAGGTCCCGCTCCGCCGCCAGCTTGCCCAGGAAGGCCATCAGCTCATTGGTGCAGGAAGGGGTGAACCGGGGGGTCAGCATGGGCTTGACGTGGGCGAAGTCCCCGCAGGCGTCCAGCCAGCGGAGGGTCTCTCGTTTGGATTCCTCCGTGGTCTCCTCCAGCACGCCGGGGGCGGCGTTGCGGTCCATGTTTACCTTGCCCACATAGCCCGTGACGCCTGCCTTTTCCAGTTCGTCCATCAGGATGAGGGTGGCGTCGGTGTGGAGGGAGGAGAACATGCACACCCGGGTGGTGCCCCCCGCCACCAGCTCCTTGGCCAGCTTGTGGTAGATCTCCCGGGCATAGTCCGGGTCCGCGAACCGGGCCTCGGTGGGGAAAGCGTAGGCGTTCAGCCAGTCCAGCAGGGGCAGGTCCATGCCCATGCCCAGCATGGGGTACTGGGGGGCGTGGAGATGCAGGTCCGCGAAGGACTGGAGAATCAGGGCGTCGCCGTAATCCTCCACATTTGCCCCAGCGTACTGCTCCGGCAGGACGGGGAACACCCCTTGAATGACACCGTTTTCCGCCACCAGATACCCATTTTCCGTAATATCCAGCTTCCCCAGTTCAGGGGCGGAGATGATGGTTCCTTTCAAAATCGTGACAGCCATACAAACACCTCGTCGTAAAATGTCGGCACAAAAAAGGAGCGCCTGACCGGATAGACCCTACCCGACAGACACTCATAGCAGAGCCTTTCGGCGGCCCCGTAGAAACTTTCGCGCCACTGTACAGCGAAATTATATGAGTCCTTTTTATTTGTATACCGCTATCTGTAACATACCACAGGCGGACGGAAAATGCAAGCCGGGAGTTGAGGAAAAGAGGCGGCTATGCTACCATAAAGAAAAAAGGGGGTGCGGCGAATGAAGATTTACAGCTGGAAGTATTTTTTGTGCGGACTGTTCACGGGAGCGCTGGGGGTCTTGAAACTGTGGCGCAGCCTGCGGGGGGACTTTGACAACGGATTTGTGATAGGGATTTGCTGCATCGTGACGTCAGCCCGGTGTCTGTACATAGCGCTGAATGAGGATGCCTATGAAAAAGACAAGGCCGAAAGTGAGGAGTTCCGGGATGTTTCCCGGGATATGTTCGGCAAGTGGGCGCCGGTCGTTACCAATATCGGCTGGGCCGTTGCGATCGGAGCGCTGTTCCTGATCCTGCTGAATCCCGCTCTGGTGGGCATCGCGCTGCTTCTCATGCTGGCCGGGGTTTTGTATGAGATCATCGTCAATCAGATGGTCAAAAAGCAGATGTAAACAAGTCTATGACCGGGCGGCGGGAGCCGCCCGGTTTTCGCGTCCCGCACCCCCGGTGCGGGCATCGCTTATACTGGCATACGGGCGATCTTCCGCCCGAATCCAGACAAAGGCGTTGATGCGTATGCTGCAATCTCTCGGCTGGGCTGCCCTGGGCACCGGCTTTACCTTTTTGATGACCACCCTGGGCGCCGCCCTGGTATTTTTCCTCTCCGGGGAGCCCAGGCCCCGCTTTCAAAAGACCATGCTGGGCTTTGCCGCCGGGGTCATGACGGCGGCGTCGGTGTGGAGCTTACTCCTGCCTGCTATCGACCAGGCCGTGGTGGACGGCGCTTTCCCCGGCTGGCTGCCTGCCGCCGTAGGGATGCTGCTGGGGGTCAGCTTTCTGGCGGCGCTGGATAGTCTCCTGCCCCGCCTGCGGCGGAGCACGCCCAAGGGTGCCAGCCGCCAGAGCGCCCTGCTGATGACTGCCATCACCCTACATAACGTGCCGGAGGGCATGGCGGTGGGCCTGGCTTTCGCTCTGGCGGCCAACGGGGAAAATCTGGCCGGGGCTGCCGCCCTGGCCATGGGTATCGGTATCCAGAACCTGCCGGAGGGTGCCGCCATCGCCCTGCCCCTGCGGCAGGAGGGCCTTACCCGGCGGCGAGCCTTCGCCGTGGGGACCCTGTCCGGCAGCGTGGAGCTGGTGTTCGGAGTGTTGGTGGTGCTGGCCGCGGCCTGGGCAAGGCCTTTGATGCCCTGGCTGCTGAGCTTTGCCGCCGGGGCCATGCTGTACGTGGTGGTGGAGGAACTGGTGCCCCAGGCCCACAGCCGGGCGGGCACCTGCGGCTTTGTGGGGGGCTTCCTCATTATGATGGTGCTGGATGTGGCGTTGGGATAAAAGGGTTGTGCTGTCCGGAAGCCGCTGATATAATGGTCCGGTCAGACAAAAGCACGAAAGGAACCGACTATGGATATGAAATTTACCGGAAGCAGCCACTATGTGGCCTCCGATGACCTGATGAACACGGTGAACATTGCCATGACCCTGCAGAAGCCCCTGCTGATCAAGGGCGAACCGGGCACCGGCAAGACCATGCTGGCCCAGGCGGTGGCAGAGGCTCTGGGTAAGAAGCTCATCATCTGGAACGTGAAATCCACCACCAAGGCCCAGGACGGCCTGTATGTCTACGATGTGGTGCAGCGGCTGTACGACAGCCAGTTCGGCACTGAGGGCGTGGACAACATCGCCAGATATATCAAGCTGGGCAAGCTGGGCGAGGCCTTCCAGGCCGACGAGCAGGTGGTCCTGCTGATCGACGAGATTGACAAGGCGGACCTGGAGTTCCCCAACGACCTGCTGTGGGAGCTGGACCGGATGGAGTTCTACATCCCGGAGACCAAGGAGACCATCCGGGCCAAGCAGCGGCCCATCGTGATCATCACCTCCAACGCGGAAAAGGAACTGCCGGACGCCTTCCTGCGCCGCTGTGTGTTCCACTACATCGACTTCCCGGACCAGGCCCAGATGGAGGCCATCCTGCGGGTCCATTTCGCCCACCTGGAGGACCATCTGGCCCAGCAGGCCCTGGCGGCCTTCTACTGGGTCCGGGAGCTGCGGGGCATCGAGAAGAAGCCCAGCACCTCCGAGCTGGTGGACTGGCTGCGGGCCATGGTGGCCGGCGGCGTGGACCCGGACCGCATTGCCCGGGAGATCCCCTTCGCCGGGGTCCTGCTGAAGAAGGATAAGGACCTGCAGACCCTACGGAAAGCGCTGCGGTAAGGGACGATGTTTGCTGCATTTTTCTATCTGCTGCGGCAGCGGGGACTGGACGTGTCCCTGAACGAGTGGATCACCCTGCTGGAGGGCATGGAGCAGGGTCTGCACCACTCCAGCCTGACGGGCTTTTACCACCTGTGCCGCGCCATCGTGGTGAAGAGCGAGGTGGAGTACGACCGCTTCGACCAGGTGTTCCTGGAGTTTTTCAGGGATGTGCCCTTCCAGGGAGAAATTCCGGAGGAGATGCTGGATTGGCTGAACCATCCCAGTGAGGACCTGCGGCGGACCATCCAGGACCTGCGGGCGGCTGGCTTTCCAGACGAATCTCTGGAGGAGCTTTTGAAGCTGCTGGAGGAGCGGCTGAAGGAGCAGACCGAGGAGCACAACGGCGGCAACTACTGGGTGGGCACCCAGGGCCGCACCCCCTGGGGCAACAGCGGCTGGCATCCCAACGGCATCCGCATCGGCGGGCAGTCTATGCACCGCACCGCCATGTCCGTGGCGGGGGAGCGGAAATTCCGGGACTTCCGCAAGGACAACACCCTGGACACCCGCCAGTTCCAGATGGCCTTCCGTACCCTGCGGCAGCTTTCTGTTCAGGAGCAGAGCGCCGATAAAGTGCTGGATGTGGACGCCACCATCCACGACACCTGCGAGAACGCCGGGACTTTGCAGGTGCGGTACAAAAATCCCCGGAAGAACAACGTGAAGGTCCTGCTGCTGATGGACTCCGGCGGGTCCATGGACTATTATGCCGGCCTTTGCAGCATGCTGTTCCAGGCGGCCACCAAGTCCAACCACTTCAAGGAACTGCACACCTATTACTTCCACAACTGCGTCTTTTCGGAGCTGTACGAGGGTCCCCAGCTCTGGCGCAGCGGCCAGGTGCCCACGGAGTGGGTGCTGCAGAACTTTGACAGCAGCTACAAGGTCATCATCGTGGGAGACGCCGCCATGAACCCCTATGAGCTGACGGAAAAGCGGTTCGACTGGGCCACCCACAGCTACGGTCCCTCCGGCATGGAGTGGCTGGAGCGGCTGCGGAAGCAGTATCCCTACCTGATCTGGCTGAACCCGGAACCCATGCCGGAGCGGCCTACCTACTGGAGCCAGACCCACTATACTCTGGGACAGGTCTTTGAGATGTTCGACCTGTCCGCCGAGGGCCTGGAGCAGGGCATGAAACGGCTCATGGTCCGGCGGTAAACATAAAAAACAGGGCGCTTATCGCCCTGTTTTTTCATAGGATGTGTGACCTTTTGGCGGTCCCATCCGTTATATCAGCAGAAAGGCAGGTGAGGCCGGTGACGGCGGAGGAACTCTTTGAAAAGACATATACTGCCTATGGCCCGGCCCTGTACCGCTTCTGCCGGATGCAGATGGGAAATGACGCCGACGCGGAGGACATTTTGCAGGAGGTGTTCTGCAAGCGGCTGTACCGGGCGCCGGAATTCGGAACGGCGGAGCAGGAGCGCCGCTGGCTGTTCCGGGTGGCGGTGAACCAGTGCCGGGACGAGCTGCGGCGGAAGCACCGGACGGAAACGGCCCTGACGAAGGACCTGCCCGCTCCGGCGGAGACAGACCTGGGACTGTGGGAGCTGATGCGGACCCTGCCGGAAAATCAGCGGACGGTCATCCACCTCCACTACGCGGAGGGCTGGACCGTGGAGGAAATCGCCAAGATCCTGGGGACCACGGTCCCGGCGGTGAAAATGCGCCTGAAACGGGGCCGGGAGGCCCTGCGGCGGGAATGGGGGGCGGACAGATGAACCGGTATGGGGAAATGATGGAGCGCCTGCCTGTCCCCGAGGACCAGGCGGAGCGGCTGAAGGCCCGGGTGCTGGCAGCGGAGCCGGAGAAAAAGCGGCGTGCCTACCGCCCCCGGAGCTTTGCGAAAAAAGTGCTGCTGGCAGCGGCGCTGGTGGTGCTGCTGGCAGCGACTGCGGGCACGGCGGCGGAACTGGTCCCGTGGGACGCCTTGTTTACAGAGCGGTTCGGCGCCGGAGCGGCAGATTCCCCGGCGGCAGAGGACGTGTTTCAGAATGTGGGCGTCACCTCCGTCTGCGGCGATGTGACCCTGACGGTGCGGCAGGCACTGGGGGACGAAAAGACACTGTATCTTCTGCTGGATTATCACCTGCCGGAGAGCGTGGATATGGAGATGGTACAGGTGGCCTGGAAGGAGCGTAACGGTCCGCTCAGCAATGTGCGGCTGTACAGCGGGGCTGTGGACTGGGCGGATATCCAAGGCATGAGCAGCCGGGAAGCCATGCGCACTCTGGCGGGAGAGGATCTGGGTTTTTCCGGCAGTGTGGAGACCGTGGAGTTTGACGCGGACAGCCGGACCGTGACCATGCTGGCGATCTGCTCCTTTTCGGACAAGGTACCCCTGGGGAAGCCTGTGACCGTGCTGGTCTGGGAGCCCTCCGTGGAATGGAAGGGAGAATGGGTAGACCTGACGGACCATGCGGCTGTCATTACCTTCCAGCCATCCTACACGGCCCGGGCAAAGGAAGGGCAAAAGCGGAAGGACGGCGTGACGTATACGGTGGAGCTGACGCCCCTCTCCATCAAGGTGGAAAACGCGGGGGACCGGGAAGCGGACCTGTATACCATGTGGCAGCTGCGGCAGAAAATCGCATTGGTGTATCAGGACGGAACAGAGGCGCCCATCAGGGACTTTTCCCCCACCGGCGGCGGAGGCAAAGGAACCAGCGGGGACCGGCATTACGAGTCCTGCGAGCTGCTGCTGAAAAAGCTGGTGGACACCGACCGGGTCAAGGCCGTCCGGGTGGGGGACCTGGAGATCCCAATTTCATAAGCGTGAGAAAAGCGGGACAGAAATGTCCCGCTTTTTCGCAGAGGAGACTTCCTTTTTTCCGGGATCTGCGGTATGATCTACTCCATGAGAGAGATCATGGAAAGCTGGTGTTTTCTACGAAACGGAACTCCAAATATCGGGGCATCCTGCTGATCCTCGGAGCGGCTTTCTGCTTTTCCTGCATGAGCCTCTGCGTCCGCCTGGCAGGGGATGTGCCCACCATGCAAAAGAGCTTTTTCCGGAATCTGGTGGCCGTTCTGGCGGCCCTGGTCGTACTGCTCCGGGAGGGAAAGGGCATTCGTCTGGCGGACCCAAAGAACTGGCCGCTGCTGCTGTGCCGCTCTTTGTTCGGCACCATTGGCCTGCTGGGCAACTTTTACGCTGTGGACCACCTGCTTCTGGCCGATGCTTCCATGCTCAACAAAATGTCACCCTTCTTTGCTGTCATCGCCTCCTGCTTCCTGCTGAAGGAAAAGCTGTCGCCGGTCCAGGGAGTGTCTCTGGCGGGTGCCTTTGCCGGTGCGCTGCTGATCATCAAGCCCACACTCGGCAATATGGATCTGGGCCCCTCGCTGATCGGATTGTTGGGAGGGCTGGGCGCCGGTATCGCCTATACGCTGGTGCGGCTCCTGGGCAAGCGGGGGGAACGGGGGGCATTTATCGTATTTGTGTTCTCTGCCTTTTCCTGCCTGGCGGCGCTGCCCTATGTGCTGGTGGTCCACGCCCCCATGACGGTAGAGCAGACGATCCTCTTGCTGGGGGCCGGCCTGTTTGCCGCCGGCGGCCAGTTCAGTGTCACAGCGGCCTACTGCTGTGCCCCTGCCAAGGAGATTTCTGTCTATGACTATTCCCAGGTCATCTTCTCCACCCTTCTGGGCTTTTTCATCTTCGGCGATGTGCCGGACGGATTCAGCGTCCTGGGCTATTTCCTGATCTGCGGCATGGCGGTGCTGAATTTCTGGAACAGCAATCGCCCTTCCCTAAAATCATCCTAAAACAAAAACGAGGCTTGCTTTTGCAAGCCTCGTTTTATTTCAGATGGGCAGGCCCGTCAGGTAGCGGCGAATAACATCAAAGGCGTGGTTACTGGCCAGGTCCTGGATGCGGTCCCGCCGCCGCTTTCCCAGGTCCAGGGAGCGGCAGAAGGTGCCTTTCGGGGTGGCGAGGCCGATGTATACGATGCCCACCGGAACGCCCCGCTCGTCGGGGTCGGGGCCTGCCGCACCGGTGACGGACACGGCGATGTCGGCTCCGGTGATGCGCCGGGCGCCCTCCGCCATGGCGCGGGCACAGGGCTCGGACACGGCGCCGTGAGCATCCAGAATTTCCTGGGGGACCCCCAACACATCCGCCTTCACCGAGGACCAGTAGCTCACCACGCCGCCTCGGTACACGGTGGAGACGCCGGGCATGGCGGTCATGCGCTCCGCCACCCGGCCGCCGGTGCAGCTCTCGGCGGTGGCCAGGGTGAGCCCCTGTTCCTTCAGCAGCCGGAAGCAGACCTCCTCCAGACCGGACACATCCACGCCGTAGACCACATTTCCCAGAAAGGCGGTCATCTCCTCCACCACCGGGGCCAGCATGGCCTCGGCGGCCTCCACGCTCTCCGCCTTGGCGGTGGCCCGGAGCCGGACCTCACTGGGCTTTGCGTAGGTGGCGAGAGAGGGGTTCTCCATCTGGCTGATCTTCTCCCGCAGCAGCTCCTCCATGGGGCTTTCGCCCAGGCCGAAGGTCATGATGTCGTGAGACAGAATGACTTCGCCGGAGATGCTCCGCAGGTAGGGAATGACGTGGCGCTGCAGCATGGTCCGCATCTCAAAGGGCGGACCGGGCAGCATCAGCACATGGACGCCGTCGGATTCAAAGGCACAGCCGGGGGCCGTACCCACGGGGTTGTCGAATACCGTGCAGCCCTCTGGCAGCTCCGCCTGCTGGACGTTGTTGGAGGGCATTTTCATGTGAACGTTTTTTTCAAAAAAGACCTTGAGGTCATCGAGAATATCCTGGTGCAGCACAAGCGGTTTGCCGAAGGCCTCGCAGATGGTCTGTTTGGTCAGGTCGTCATAGGTGGGCCCCAGACCTCCGGTGGTGAGGATGACGTCTGCCCGCTTCCGGGCAATGTCCAGTGCCTCCTTCAGTCGGCGGGGGTTATCCCCCACCACGGTGTGCCAGAAGACATTGATGCCCAGGCCCGCCAGGGCTTCGGACAGCTCCTGGGCGTTGGTGTTGGCGATGTTGCCGAGGAGCAGCTCCGTGCCCACGGCAATGATCTCTGCGGTGTGTGACATGGTATCCCTTCTTTATAATATGAAAGTTAGCGCTCCGTTCGGGGGACTCACGCCTTGACCCGGACCCAGCTTTCGCCCGCCAGGGCCTTGGACACCAGACCATCCACATCCAGGGCCTCCTCGGCCTTGCGGATGTCCTCCACATTGGGCCGGGTGCAGGGATGCCGGGGCGTAAAGACGGTGCAGCAGTCCTCATAGGGCAGGATGGAGGTGTCGAAGGTGCCGATCTCCCGGGCGATGCGGATGATCTCCACCTTGTCCATGCCGATCAGGGGCCGCAGCACGGGCATAGTGGTCACGTCCTCCGTGACGCCCAGGGCCATCATGGTCTGGCTGGCCACCTGGCCCAGGGACTCGCCGGTGACCAGAGCCTTGGCTCCGGCCTTCTTCGCCACGGCCTCGGAAATGCGCATCATGAACCGCCGCATGATGAGGGTGAAATACTCCTCGGGGCAGTTCTTCCGGATCTCTTCCTGAATCTCCGTGAAGGGAATGATGTGGACGATCATGCGGCCGCAATAGGCAGTCAGCAGCCGTGCCAGCTCCAGTACCTTGTCCTGGGCCTGCTGGGAGGTGTACGGGGGGGAGACGAAGTGAACCATCTCCAGCTCCACGCCCCGGCGGGCCATCATCCAGGAGGACACCGGGGAATCCAGACCGCCGGACAGCAGGCTGACGGCGTGGCCGCCCATGCCCACGGGCAGGCCGCCGGCGCCGGGCACAGAGGGGGCGTGGACGTAAGCGGCCTTCTCCCGGATCTCCACGAAGACCGTCAGGTCCGGCTTGTGGACGTCGACACTGACGTGAGGGAACAGCTCCGCCAGGTCCCCGCCCACAGCCTGGGAGATCTGGATGGAGTTCAGATAGAACTGCTTGTCGGCCCGCTTGCTCTCCACCTTGAAGGTCCGGGCCTTGGCGAATTCGTCGGCCAGATAGGTCCTGGCGGTCTCTACGATGGCCTCCACGGTCTTGTCGCAGGGTACCGCCCGGGCCACGGCGGCCACGCCGAACACCTGGCAGCAGGACTTCCAGGCCGCCTCCATGTCGCAGTCATCCTTCTGGGGCTCCACGTAAATGGTGCTCTGGCGGATATAGACATGGAAGCTGCCGTGTTTTTTCAGCCGCCACCGGACGTTGGACACTAGCTTGTCCTCAAAGGACCGGCGGTTCAGGCCCTTCAGGACCACCTCGCCCAGCTTCAGCAGAAACATCTCATTGTTGTGCATCATGGGATAACTCCTCCGCGTTCAAAACATTAACAGAAGCATTATATCCCATTTCCCTCCCCAGGAAAAGCATGATTTTGCAAAAAGCGCCAGCTTAGCCGGGTGGTCGTAAAACAGTAAAATCAAAAAAATGGCGAAAACCTTGAGTTTTCAAGGGTTGCGGCGTGACTTCGGTCACGCCGTTTCCTCTTTCATCAGCTCATTCAGCGGGATGAAGCCCAGCCCGTCGTACTTGATGTGGATATGCTGCACCCGCTTTCCGCTGGATTTGTCCGGTGCATCCACATAGATAGCTGACACCAGCTCCCGCAGAGCGTAGCCGTCCAGCTCGTCGATGCCCACATACTTGTGCGCCGTCTGAATGAACTTCTCAATGTTTTCGTTCTGTCGTTCCTGTACTTCAATTTCCTGTCGCAAAGTTACGCACTCGGCCTCCAACTGCTTCTGCTCCGTTTCGTAGGTCAGACTCAGCATATCGAAGCGGTCATCACTCAGCCGCCCGCTGGCGTTGTCCTCGTAAATCCTGATGAACAGCCGTTTCAACTCAGCGATGCGGTTTTCGTCCCGTTCCAGCCGTTTTCTGCGGATGTGGATCTGCTCACTGCTTTCCAACCGGAGCTGTTCTTCCATTACCGTGCGGAAATGTGCCTCATGCCGCAGAATGTAGCCTGTCACAGCCTGAATGTGTTTCAGGACCAGATGGCTGAGTACGGCTTCCCGGATGTAATGAGTACCGCACTTGTCCTTGTGCTTCCAATGGAGAGAACAGTCAAAGAACGCGCCCTCCGGTCGGTAATTGTTGGTCGCACCGTAATACAGCTTCTCGCCGCAGTCGGCGCAGTACACCAGCCCGGAAAAGATACTGCTTCGGCCTGTGCGGGTCTTGCGGTGCCGCTGCTGGCGTACCTGCTGTACCTTCTCAAACACGGCTTCCTCGATGATGGCCTCATGTGTATTGGGGAAGATGGCTTGCTTCTCAAGGGGATTATCCCGCTGTTTCTTGTCCCAGATAGAGTTGGTATAGGTCTTGAAGTTCACCGTACAGCCCGTATATTCCCGCCGTTCCAGAATCGCCACAACGGTACTGCTGTGCCAGTCGTAAGGGTCCTCCGGTTTCTTGTTCGGGGTCTTGATTCCCTGCAAGGCCCTGTATGCGGTGGGCGTCAGCACCTTGTCCGATTTCAGTTGGTTGGCGATCTGCATGGGACCACGGCCCTCCATGCACAGGTTGAAGATACGCTTCACTACATCGGCGGCTACCGGGTCAACCACCCAGCGGCGGGGATTCTCCGGGTCCTTCACATAGCCATAGGGCACATTGGTGGTCAGGGGTACGCCACGCTCACCCTTGGCTTTCTGGACGGCCCTGATCTTGCGGCTGGTATCCCGGGCATAGAATTCGTTGAACCAGTTCTTGATGCCCGCAAAATCGTTGTCCACCCGATTAGGGTCAATGGTGTCGTAGTTGTCATTGATGGCGATGAAGCGGACGCCGTTCTGCGGAAAGGTGAAGTTGGTGTAAAGCCCGGTCAGTGCCGAGTTGCGGCCCAGCCGTGAGAGGTCCTTGGTGATCGCCACGGCCACCCGCCCGGCCTCGATTTCGGCCAGCATGGCCTGAAAGCCGGGACGGTCATAGGTCACACCGCTAACACCGTCATCCACGAAAAACGTGGGGTTTGGGAAATGATGCTCTTTGGCATATTGAAGAAGCATGGCCTTTTGATTTTCAATGGACAGGGACTCGCCAGCCCGGTCATCCTCCTGAGACAATCGGCAATAAAGGGCGGTGATTTTATCTGTTGCTCCGTACATTTCTGCATCCTCCTTTGGTGGAGCAACTGTCAGTACAGGATTGGTTGGCTCTATTGTACCAAGATTCTGGGTGTTTGTCATTCTGAATCCTCCAGCTTTTCTGCAAACTTTCTGGATGTGATGCGTTCTAGCTTGCGGACAAAGTTCTCCGTCCCCTCATAGCTGCCTGTGACAACGTAGGTGGTGCCGTGGATGACCTCGGTGACGGTTAGTTCGGGAATCCAGAATGCGGAGAGATTCTTTACATGGATGTGGCCGTCCTCACCCCAAAAGAATCTGCGCTCGGCTCTTTCGGGGGGCAGCGATTCCAGCTCTGAGGAATAAAATCCCTCCGGGTCGAGTTGGTGTTCAAATTGCGATTTCTGTTCCATAAGTACCTCCTGATTTTGTGTAAGAATTAGTGTTCGATTTCCGACTTTTTCTGACGCACAGTGGCGTTCTGACGCTCCTGTTCATGCTGTACCTCATAGATGTTGTAATGGATGGCCCAGAGCTTTTTCGTGTCGGCATACAAGGGCGTAAGCTCCGTCTGCAAATCCCTGTACTCCGTTTCCAGACGGACCTTTTCCGCACGCCATGCGGCAGCAGGCAGCTTACCGTCCGCCACTTGTCCTTTCAGCTTGCGCTCGGCCATGTAGAACAGGCGAAGCGTATCGTCGTGTTCGGATTTGTATTTCTGACGGGATTTCTCAAAGCGGATGGTTTTCAGCTTGTCGGCAACTGGCTTTCCGGCCTTGTAGTAATCCGCCATGCGAAGCAGCTCGTCCAGTTCCTTGATGCGGGCCTGCTTCCCGGATGCCGACTTTTTCAGCGTGTCGATTTTGCCCTGCATGGTATGCAGAGCCGCGTCCAGATCATCAGCGGTATAGAGGCCTTTGGCTTCCAGATAGCTGACCGCCTCGGACAGCTTTTTCAGATTGGCGATCCTGGCCCTGCTGCTGTATGCGCCCTTATTGCGTTTGTCATAGTAGGCGGACAGCAGCTCCACCAGCGTAGGCGGCTGGGGCTTGGACAGCTCAGCTTTCACTTCTTTCAGCCAGTCGATCAGAGCGGCGATTTTCTGTTTTGCCTCCCGGAGCATGGCGTTGGTTTTCCTGATCCAGCGGTTGAGATTGCCCTTATCGGTACGGATACCCTTGGCCTCCATCGCTCGGACAGTCGGCCCCTCATGCTGGGTGGGTATCTGCTCCACCCCCTGACGCTCAAAGCTGCGGTGGTCGATGCGGCAATCCAAACACTTCTCGGCAAACTTGGCGTTGCACAGCTCCGCCCATTGTTCACGCCAAAACTCCAATGTCTCCGGCTTGCCCCAATCGGTGGAGGGGACGGCGTTGAACACAT
>NZ_JAFBIV010000040.1 GCF_021531915.1 Oscillibacter valericigenes
GGCGGGGGAGGCGCATGGGGGCAGTGCGCCCAAAAGGAGGAATGAGCTATGGGAAAGAGAAGCGCGGCGTTTTATATCACGCAGGCGGAGTGTGACCGGCTGCGGAAGGAGCACCGGCGGGAGCTGGCGGCAAAGCAGCGGGCGGAGTATCTGGCCCGGCTGCAGCGGGAGTGTCGGGAGGACTGGCTGGAACGGGTGTATGGCGTGAGAGGAGGCAGTTATGGCGGAAACTGGTAATTATCAACTGAAGCAATGGGAGAAAACAGACCGCATCCAGATGGAGGATTTCAACACGGACAACGCGAAGACGGACCAGGCGCTGGCCCAGCAGCGGGACGATCTGGTGGCCCTGACGGCGGCCATGGCGCTGTATGGCAACTGCAAAATCTGGACAACCAGTTATACCGGAACTGGCAACGCGGTTACTTCTCGATCGCTCCAGTTTCCCTGGGTTCCCGCAGCCGTGCTGATCATCGGAGTGGATGGCAGAACCGTATTGACCACACCTGGGGCAACCACTGCGGTTGTCCCCTTCACAAGTACCGGCATTATGAGTATCTCCTGGTCCGGTACAACGCTGACCTGGCAAACCGATGCCCTTGGTGATATCCGCATGAATCAGAAGGACAGTGTCTATCAGGTGATCGCCTGGGCATCTGTTTAAAGAAAGGCCCCCCGGACCGAAGTCCGGGGGGCCTTTTTGTGCGAATTAGGCAGGCTGGCGATTCAAAAGATTAGGACCAGCTAATGGTAGCAGTCTTATCGGCAGCAGCCTGGCCACGAGCGAAGGAAATCTGAACAGTCATGCTCGTGTCACCAGCAGAAGCAGTTCCAGTGCTGCCGGCAAACTCGCTCTCAGCCACAGAGGCGTTGCGGGTTGCCGGGAAGGTTACACCGCTATTCAGAGCAATCGTAACCTCGGACCACTCAGCAGTGCAGACCCACAGATAGTCAGCAGACAGCTTTGCGACCGCTTTGCAGGCAGGAGTGAGTTCCAGCTTAACCAGGTAAGCAACATCATCCTGAGTCACGGTGAACTTGGTCTGACGGTCGCCCATGGTGGCAACAACATCATAGCCAGTCTCAGAAGTGGTATTGGGGATGGTGTAGTTGAAGGTGTAACCGGCATCCTTCAGGGTGGCCTTGATCAGGTCCAGAGCAGAGGTACCACCATTGTGACGGACCACTTCGATCTCACCAGTCAGAGCGCTGGCATTCAGATCGGAGATGATGGCCTTCTCCTCAACACCACCGTAGGTGTAGGTGGGAGCGACATAGATGTCGTCGACCAGGATGACGCTGGTGGCAACGCCACCCTCGGTGAAGACATAGATGGTGCCCTTGAAGTTGTTGGTCTCGTCATAGCGGCTCAGGTTCTTGATGGCCTTCTCCACGGTGGCGTACTCAACAGTCTTCAGCTTGCCAGCCTTGTTCTCGATCACGACGGCGGGGCAGTCATTGTCGAGAGCAACGCCCTGCTTAGCGGTCTTGCTGGTGATCCACAGGGTGTTCTTGGTGGCGCTCAGATCCACAGCATTCGCATAGGTGGCCTCGATGGCCTTGGTGGTAGTGGGATTGGTGTTGTACTGAGCGAAGGTGTCACCGTTCCAGGGATCGGCGTCGATGATGTACTCATCGGCAGCATCCTTGAACAGCTGATACAGACCAGCAGTGAAAGCGTCGTCATAGGGCAGCTCGCTCTTGAAGGTGACAGGGGTGGCCTTGCCGCCGATGACAGCCTTCATATCCCAGTAGTACTTGCCGTCAGAGAACTTCTCGTTCTCGGGCTCGCCGTACAGGTAAGCAATGCTGCTGGCAGCGCCGGCATCCTCACCGACGACCACGGCGGCGATGATGTAGTTGGTCTTGGCGTTGTACAGAGCATAGATGCCAGAGGAAACAGTGTTGGTGGTGCCGTGAGGAGCAACAGCGTTGCCGTTCTTGTCGATGAACTTCAGATCCTTCTGAACATCGGTGGTGTCAAACACGTTGATGTTGACGTTCTTCACGCCCTCGGCGAAGGAGACGACCTTACCGATCACACCCAGGCAGCCGGTATTGGCGGTAGCGCTGTGAGCATTGCCGTGAGTCAGGTCAGAAGTCTTGACAGTGATGAACTTGGTGCCGTCGTTGGCATAGCGCCACTCGGCAGTCTGAGGAGTAGTATCCTTAATGGCAACGTGGGCCTTGTCAATAACGCTGTTGTCAGCCTTGGTGCCCTGGAACTGGGCGGCGACAGACTTCAGGGTGTAAACGCCGTCCTTCTCGGAGTAGGTGTACCACTTGTTGACACCAGCATCAGTGATGTCGCCAGTGTTCCAGACCCACTGCTCGCCAGCGGCGAAGGTAGACTTGCCAACGTTGACCTTGATGGTATCCATGGTGCCGTCGTCAGCGAAGATAACGGAAGCCTCAGCGGTCTTGTTGGTCAGGTTGCTGGAGCCCATGTCATAACCGGTGACGAACAGATACTTGGTCTTCTCGGTAACGATCTTGATGCCGATCAGGTAGCCGTACTGATCCAGCCACATGTCATAAGTGACATTGTCCAGGTTATCGTTATCGTAGTTATTCAGGGTGCCAGCCTCATAAACAGCGGTCTCAGCATACTCATACTTGGTGCCGCCGGTGGTGACGCTCTTGCCCTTGCTGAACTCGGTCAGAGTGGCCTCGTCGATGGTCTCGGGGTCAACAATGGTCTGGACCACGCCGTCAGCGATGGTGACCAGGACCATGTCGCCGTCCTCGTACTTCTCGATGGCGGGGATGTCCTCCAGCTTGATGACGGCAACAGCGGGATCATAGCCATAGACATCATCCAGGGCCAGGGTCTCCTTCTTCTCGTTGTAGTCATCGGTCTTAGCCAGATAGGTGTTAATCTCGGTGATGGTGACAATCTCGTCGTCGTTATCAACGAAGACCTGGGTCAGAACGCCGTTGCCGGTGCCTTCCAGATCGCTGTCGTTGCTCTTCTTGAGATCAGCCTTGGTGATGATGTCGCTCTCAACACCGTCCACCCAAACATTCAGGGTGTACTTGCCGTCCAGAACGATGGTGCCGGCGTCAGTGTAGACTTCCTTGCCCTCGGTGGCAACAGTGTACTCACCGACCATCTTGGAATAGTCAACATAGGTGCCCAGGTCCTTCTTGTTGTTGGCCCAGATATAAGCGGGACGGCCAAAAGCATCGGAGGTGGGCTTCTTGACCAGCTTGGGGAAGTGCTTCTCAGCGAACTGCACGAAGCCGTCGGGCTTGATATTGCCATCGTTCAGCTTGGCAGTGCCCCAGGCCACATCCTGAGCCTTGCCCTGCAGCACGACCTGAGCGCCGCCAACGTTGATGGTGGTCTTCTCGTCGTACTCAACCAGGGTAGCCTGCAGGGTGTTGAAAGCAAACAGGGCAGCCTCTTCACGAGTGATCTGCTTGCCGCCGTCGAAGTCGACCAGCAGGCCCTTGTTCAGGCCCAGGCCGATGGCCTGCTTGGCAAC
>NZ_JAFBIV010000041.1 GCF_021531915.1 Oscillibacter valericigenes
TTTCAAGGGGGTCCGGGGGGAAATCGGAATCCCCCCGGGTTTCCGGAGGGGGTGCAAGGGGGAGGGGCCTTTGCGTCAAAGGCCTCTCCCCCTGCCCCCAGTGCCCCCTGGGGAGGGGGCCGCACTCATGCGTGGGCCTTTTGCTCCGCCAGCAAATACTTCTGCTTCTCCTGCACGATCTGCCCGGCGGCGATCATCTTCTGCAGGATGGGCCGGACCTGCCGCGCGTCGATCTTCAGCAGCCGCGCAATGTCCTGCCGGAAGGCGAAGCCCTCCCGGTCCAGGTACTCCAGAATCACCGCCTCCTGCCGCTCCGGCGGCACCACCGTTTCTTTTAAATAGTATCGGGCCCCGATCTGCGTCAGCCGCCCACGCTTCACCATCAGCTTCAGCCGGTTGTACGCCGTGCTGCGGGACACCCCCAGCAGCGACGCCGTCTCGTTGCGGGTGATGGACCGCTTCCGACGCAGCCACGCCACCACCTCGTTCTCGCCGCCCACCCGGATGGCGCAGTCCAGCCGCAGGTCCCGCAGCGTCACATTATCCAGCCCGCCCCGCACCAGCGCCGCCCGCACCAGGCGGGACAGCCGCGTGCGGTCGTAGGGCTTGCCGGTGCGCGGGGAGGTCAGGACCCGCTCCGCCTCCGGGGACGCCGCCCGCAGCTCCCGCAGCACCCCCAGCAGCCCGCTGGTCAGGGGCAGCTCCCGGTCCGGGAGCCGCAGGGTCTCGGCAGCAAGGTCCACCTGGGCCCAGGTCAGGGACACAATCTCCTCCAGCCGCAGGCCCAGCTGCCACGTCAGCCACAGCGCCGCCCCCACCGGGGTGGCCCGCTCCGCCTGTAGCAGCTTCCACAGGGCGAATTCGTCGATCTCCGCCGGAGCCGCCTCCCGCCGAACCCTGGTGGAGACCTTCTTCTTTTCCAGGTGCGCCCCGAAGTGGAGGTTCATGGCCGCCGCCTCGATGCCCGTGATGCGGGAGACGTACTGCCAGTCGTGGCTCTCCAGCTGGCGCAGCACGAAGTCGTGGCGCAGGTCGATGAGCCGCACCGATGTCTGCCCCGCGGCGTCCAGGGCCTGCCGCGCCAGGCGGGAGATGGACTGGGGCGTCAGGGGCTTCTTGTCCCGGTCTGACAGCACCACCACCTCCGAGCAGCGGTTGCGGCCCTCCCGCAGGTCGGCTAAGTACGCGGCCAGATCCTCCGGGATGGGCACCCGGCGGTCCGGCAGCACGATGCGGCTGTCCAGGAAGTCGATCTGCGCCCAGGTCAGGTGCTGGATCTCGTCCCGCAACAGCCCCGCCTGCCACGCCAGGCGCAAAATGGCCCCCGCCGCGTTGTCAAAATTTTTTTCTAAAATCTGCTCCATGGCCCCCTCGTCGGGCCGGTTCACTACGTAGTCCTGCATAGCTGCTCTCCAAACTTTGTTACAGTTGTGAGTCAAATAATTGACTTCCATTTCTTTCCGCATTTTCCGGAAATTCCGGGGGCCTTGAGTCGGCATTCCACGCTGCTTGCCGCAGGCATTTGTTACGTTTAAGCGCAACAAATATTCTAACTTCCAGAAAAAGCCGAAACCCTTGCAGCGCAAGGGTTTCGGCTTTTTTCTCACCAGCAAGATACACCAAAAGATACCAAAAAGCAATATCTTTTCACATATTTTACAGCCCCATTCCCCACGGTAGACTTGTGGAAAAGGAGCGTGACAACTATGACGAAACAAGAGCGGATCGCGTTGGGCCACAGGTTGCGCCAACAGCGTAATCGGATGGGGCTCACCCGGGAGCAGTTTGCCGAGCTGGCGGACATCGGCGTCGGGTACTATGGGCAGATCGAGGTGGGCACCTCCCAGATGTCCATCGACACTCTGATCAAGGTGTCCCGGACTGCCCGGCTGTCCATGGAGTACATCCTGTTCGGGGAGGAGGACCAGCCGGCGGACCAGTCCGCTCTCCAGGCCATGCTGGACCGCTGCTCTCCCCGGGAGCTGCATCTGGCAGAGAAGGTCCTGCAGCTGTTTTTGCTGCGGAGCGACCTGTAAACGTAAAAAAGCGCCGGCAAATGGCCGGTGTTCGTAAAACAGCGTTCGCCAAATAACACGAAATAAGCATCTGTCAGACGGGATTGGTCAACGAAAAAACACGCCATATTCAGCTTCAAAGGCTGGGTATGGCGTGTTTTTCTGTTTATTTGTATTTCCGTTTCCCTTTTCCATGCGGTTGGTATGGCCTCGCCTTGCCACGCTGGTTGGTTGAGCTTTTCATGTGTTTGGACAGCTTCAAAACATCAATGAGATTGATGAATTGCTCCTTGGTAATGGCGTCGTAGTCAATGCCGAATGTTGCAAGGTAGATCCTCGCCTGTTTCTCGACGT
>NZ_JAFBIV010000042.1 GCF_021531915.1 Oscillibacter valericigenes
ATCCCCTTTTTCGTCAGGCTCAGCGAGCGGACGACATGATTATCATAGTCACGAAATTTCCGCTCCTTCAGATACCCTTCCCTTACCAGACTTGTGACAATACGGCGATTGTAATCGTAATAACCGGGATACCTCGCCAGCAATGACATGGGGAACTCCCCACAGAATCCTACCAAAAACAGCAGCTTCAATCCCCGCTGCCCAAACTTCAATTCCAACATCTCATATACCTCCTCGTATCATCTATTCAACCATTGCCTCTCATCCTCCATCCCCCACACGCCACACGCCATCCGCAATCTCACCCATTCATACACGCAGCCCACATACAGCCCAGCCCCTCATACAGACTGCCAGCCATCAAACACGCACGCCATAACACATCGCTGCCTATCAATAGGCTGCCCACTCCAAAAACACGAAAAGCCAACTACATCAAGCCTACCCCCGTTCTGATTTTCGCCCGCAAAGCCTTGCAAACACAGCGTTTTGACCGCATACTGCCCCACCGAAAATGGGGTACACCGAAAAACGAGAAATTCGGTGGGGTACTTTCACGCTAATTTTCCGTTTTCTGGGATTTTTCCCGCGTTGATTTGTGCTTGCTGAGCCATATTTCGAACTGCTCCGGGGTGAGGATCCAGATGCGTGTCCCCGGTTCCTCACCCGGGTGGCTGCACTGGAACACACTGCAGAGGCTGCCTGTATCATTGGCCAGAAAGGCCGCCTCCAGCACATCCTGGCAGTGCTTCAACTCCAGATTGTCATGGTCGGTGACGCGCCTGCGTGGATAGGCCGCATCGTAAATTTGCTCGTAGACCAACACGCAGGTGTGGAATTTCGGCAAAGGCTGGTCCTGACAATAACGGCGGATGGCTGCCCGCAGAGGCTCGTCCAGAAAACGTGCTCTGTCCTTTTCTCCCCGGCGGGGCAGCATCGCCGGCAGGGAGATCAGCAGCCAGCCTTCTTCCGTGTTTTCCACCGATGCAATGGTCGTGGTATTGGTTCCCGGCGTTGGTTGTCTGTTCTGCATCAGGAGAAAGGATGCCGCGAAACGCCGCAGCTGCGTCACAGCGGCTTCTGCATCCTGCACGGCTTGCAGCAGATCCTGCTCACAGCGGTTTAAGTAATCAAGTTCCATTGTTGATCCTTTCTATGACGGTAATGACGATGATGACGATATATATCCCCCGGGGGTAGAAACCGTCATTACCGTCATTATCGTCATTCGGTCGGCTTTCTTGTAAAAGACAGCAACCTCTTTGCCTTGTTTCGGTTGTAACGGTAGACAATGCCCTTTTCCTGCTCCAGCCGGCC
>NZ_JAFBIV010000043.1 GCF_021531915.1 Oscillibacter valericigenes
CAGCTTACTTATTACGGCGCCTACGAATTTCATACCCGCTTTGGAATGGACAACAAGGGTTCCAGAGCTTCCGGCATTATGGTGAGATGGAACAAGATTTATGCTCTGTACTTCCTGGGCGACCACAATATGCGTTGGGCAGAAGCATCGGAGGAGTATTTTCGGGATCAGGTACTATACTCGCCGATTGGACAGGAACGGTATTTCGCAGGGAATATCCTGATCGGCAATGAATGGGCTCTGGTGGAGAGCCTGGTGACGCACGGTGTTAACAGAAATACCCGGATGATCCATATGGAAACAGAGTTGCCGCTCTATTACACCACCAATGACCCAAATGGGATCAAACTGCTGCGGGCGATCACAGAGCCGGCGACACCCTCGCGGTTGTATCGTAGACTTCCACAGCTTGCTGATCATCTCCATGACTTTACGGAAGGTCTTTTGTTCGACCTTCAATATGTTTCCGAGTATTATCAGTCGCCTCGTGATCATAAATTCAGGATCAGGCCAGCGTATGGATATTTCTTTGATTTTCAGATGGATGTCATGCGAAAAATCAACAATACCAATGCACAGCTCTATCAAATTCCAGATTCTGTTCTGGATGAAATTATCTCACAGTGACCCCTTGTGCTTTTTCGGTGCTTGCTTTATCATAAAAGTGCTGTATCACAAGGCGTTAATAGAAAGGAGAACGCCTTATGGCTAAGACAACACAGAAAAAGTATCAGTACAAAACCAAAGCGATCCAACTGCCCGATGGTACCCGCAAGTATCTGCGGGGTAAGACACAGGAGGAACTGGACGAAAAAGTTCTGAAGGCTCAGATCCTGGTCAACTCCGGCGTGGATATCTGCAGCGAAGAAACCTTCGGCCATTTTGCCCAGATGTGGTATGACATCTACAAGAAGCCTTATCTGCGGGAGAGCAGTCTCAACATGATCAAGTATGTGCTGAACCAGCATATTCTGCCGTTCATTGGGGGATACCGCCTGC
>NZ_JAFBIV010000044.1 GCF_021531915.1 Oscillibacter valericigenes
CCCCACATGACGGTCTACGAGAACATGGCCTTCCCCCTGAAGCTGCGGAAGTTCCCCAAGGAGGAGATCGACAAGCGGGTGCGGGAGGCCGCCGAGACCCTGGACATCACCCAGTATCTGGACCGGAAACCCAAGGCTCTGTCCGGCGGCCAGCGTCAGCGCGTGGCCATTGGCCGTGCCATCGTCCGGGAGCCCAAGGTGCTGCTGATGGACGAGCCCCTCAGCAACCTGGACGCCAAGCTGCGCAACCAGATGCGGGCGGAGATCATCAAGCTGCGGCAGAAGATCGACACCACCTTCATGTACGTCACCCACGACCAGACCGAGGCCATGACCCTGGGCGACCGCATCGTCATCATGAAGGACGGCGTCATCCAGCAGGTGGGCACCCCCCAGGAGGTCTTTGACCACCCCGCCAACCTGTTCGTGGCCGGCTTCATCGGCGTGCCCCAGATGAACTTCTTCGATGCCGAGCTGGTGAAGAAAGACGGCAAGTACGCTGTGGCCGTGGGCGGCATCACAGTGGAGCTGAGCGAGGAGAAGCAGGCCGCTCTGGCAAAGAACAACGTGGAGCCCCAGGCCATCACCCTGGGTGTGCGGCCCGAGCACATCGCTCTCATGGGCGACGGCGCCCAGATGCTCCACGGCACCGTGGACGTCAGCGAGATGATGGGCAGCGCGGTGCACCTGCATGTGAACGTGCTGGGCAAGGACGCCATCATCATCGTGCAGACCATGGACCTGCAGGGTGTGGTGAACACCGATTTCTCCATGGGCCAGGACATCGCCTTTACCTTCGGCGGCAACGTGGTCCATGTGTTCAGCAAGGAAAACGGCA
>NZ_JAFBIV010000045.1 GCF_021531915.1 Oscillibacter valericigenes
CCGGAGTCGATGGTGGCACGGGAGCCGCCCACGACGCCGCCCAGGACCTCAGCCAGCTCCTCAGCCAGCTTGATGCCGCCCTCGACGTCCTTGCTGATACCACGGCCGACGGAGACGATGTAGTCAGCGCCGATCAGGTCAACCAGCTTCTTGGCGGCCTTGACGACCTCGACAACCTCGGTCTTCAGGTCGGCCTCGCTCAGCTCGAAAGCGGGCTTCACGATCTCGCAGGCAGCGGCCTTGGCCTCGTCGAAGGCGTTCTTCTTCATAACACCGGGACGGACAGTGGCCATGCAGGGACGGAAACGGGGGCAGATGATGGTAGCCATCAGGTGACCGCCGAAAGCGGGACGGGTCATCTTCAGGTTGCGGTCCTCCATGTCCCACTTCTGGGCGTCAACGTCCAGAGTGGAAGCTTCCCGCAGGAACTGGATGTAGTTGGCAACATCCACGTCCAGGTGGGTGCAGTCAGCGCACAGACCGGTGTGCAGACGGGCCGCGCAGCGGGGGCCCAGGTCACGGCCGATGTTGGTGGCGCCGATCAGGAACGCCTCGGGCTTCAGGTCCTCGATGACATCGCAGATGACCTTGGCATAGGCGTCGGTGTTGTAGACGCTCAGCAGGGGGCTCTCGCAGACATAGACCTTGTCAGCGCCGTAGCCGCCCAGCTCCTTGGCGGCGGACTCGATGCCCTCGCCGCCCAGCAGCAGGCCGCACAGGTTCACGCCCAGCTCGTTGGCCAGGTCGCGGCCCTTGGAGATCAGCTCGAAATCGGTGGGCATCAGCTTGCCCTCGCGCTGCTCGCAGAA
>NZ_JAFBIV010000046.1 GCF_021531915.1 Oscillibacter valericigenes
CGGTATGAAACGACCATCAGTGATGAGTTGAAGACCAGCGCGGGCAAGCGGGATATTCCAATGTCTGAGGAACTGGAGGAATGGCTGCTGGCCCGGAAGAAAAATTCTCACTCCCAGTACGTCATTGCTATGGAGAATCACCAGCCGCTGACGAAGTCTTCCTACAAGAGTATGTGGAAACTGATCGAGCGGGAACTGCCGGAGGCCCATGTGACGGCTCATATTCTGCGGCACACCTATATTACCCGCCTCTTTGAAGCAGGACTGGATATTAAAGAAGTGCAGTATTTGGCGGGACACAGTACGGTGGACATGACCTTGCGTGTCTATACCCACTATGACCGCCGCTCCCGGGAGGCCCAGACTGCTGAGAAGGTACGGAACGCTTTGAGAACCTCCTAATTTTGTTCAATTGTTGCAAATTTGCAACAATCGACATCTTTGCAAAGGTGACTGTCCTGCTGGAGAAGTATGTAATCTCCTGCGGACACAGAAAAATCCCCCAATCCATTGCGGCGCAAAGGATTGAAGGACAAGAAAAATTTGCAACACTTTTGCAACAAAGGCATGAAAAAAGGCCGGATTTTGCCGCAAATTACAGCAAGTCCGGCCGCCCAATATTTCCTGGTTCTGGGAAAAGAAGAATCCTCAAAGCCTTGCGGCTCTAAGGATTCTTCTTGGTGGAGACTACTGGACTCGAACCAGTGACCTCCTGCGTGTGAAGAAAT
>NZ_JAFBIV010000047.1 GCF_021531915.1 Oscillibacter valericigenes
AATCAAAAATTGTTCAAGCAACCGAGAGGGCTTGTTGTCTGTGAAGTGCAGGCGGCAAGCCCTTTAGCGTTGCCTTGATACGGCGGTTGTTGTAGTAATCCAGATATTCAATCAATTCCTGTTTGAAGTGCTCCATGGATTCAAATTCTTGTAGATAGAGCAATTCGCTTTTAAGCAGGCCAAAGAAATTCTCCACCACAGCATTGTCCAGACAGTTTCCTTTCTGGCTCATGCTCTGCTGAATACCTTTCTTCTGGAGCATCCGCTGGTACTGTTTGTGCTGGTATTGCCAGCCCTGGTCGGAATGAAGGATCAGCCCGGTTCCATCCGGTATCTTCTCGAATGCCTTTTCCAGCATAGTTGTTACCATGTTCAGAACAGGCCGGTCTGAGATCGTATAGCTGACCAGATCACGGCTGCACAAATCAAGGATGGGTGAGAGATAGAGTTTCTCTCCAAACAAACTGAACTCTGTCACATCGGTGACCCACTTCTGGTTCGGCTTTTCGGCATGGAAGTCCCGGTTCAACAGATTTGGAGCAATCTTGCCTGTCTCGCCCTTGTATGAATGATATTTTTTCATCCTGACACGACAAACCAGGCCCAGCTCTTTCATGAGCCTCTGGACGGTCTTGTGGTTTAAGAGAATATTGCGGCTGCGTAGTTCTGTTGTAATGCGGCGGTAACCGTAT
>NZ_JAFBIV010000048.1 GCF_021531915.1 Oscillibacter valericigenes
CGCCGCTTCGTATGAAAGCTGCCTTGCCGATTGTGCCGGAAAATACGATCCAACTGTGCAACCAGTGTCTCGTAAATGCCGACTTGTTGAATCTTGATCCTCATATGAAAAGGTTCCTCCTGTGTTCTGAAATGCCCAATGGACGCAGTACACCCGTTGGCACAAACATCCTGTTTCCGGATGATCTCCGCAGAAACAGGAACCGATCACTTGAGGAAACCTTGCTGTATCAGCACTTAGGAACTCTGTTCCGTTCTCTGTCTCTGTTTATGAAATTGGCTGTTTAGTATCAACGCCGCATAGGGATGGAAGCTCCCTGCCTGGTGAGACTGCGGCGAACACGACCGTTGGGAACGGCTGCGGTATCAATGCCGCTCGTGTTCTTTGGCCTTCCGGTATAGGTCTTATTTGCTGGGGATGCTTCGCATTACCGGCCGGACACTCTGACTGTCCGGATACGAAGCCCAACAGCTGGCACTGCTGGATGGCATGATAAAAGGACCTCACGCTTTGCCAGAAGCGGGAGTGACCGGCAGTCCAGACCGATCTGAAATGATTTCCTCTGGTAATAAAAAGCTTCAGCATACAAAAACCTCCTTGCCCGCTGCAGTTCAGGGAGACTGATCCTGAACCGGAACCGGGCTTTCATCATCTAA
>NZ_JAFBIV010000049.1 GCF_021531915.1 Oscillibacter valericigenes
CCCGGAACGGGCTCGAACCGTCGACCTCTAGCGTGACAGGCTAGCGTTCTAACCAACTGAACTACCGGGCCATTTATGTGGCTCGACTGGAGCATTATATCACATACAACAAACGTTGTAAAGACTTTTATGGCAGGGGCAGAAGGATTCGAACCCTCGGCACGCGGTTTTGGAGACCGCTGCTCTACCAGCTGAGCTATACCCCTAAATCGCTTGAGGATATCCCCTTCAGGCGACAACCATAATGGTGGGCCTTCGGGGACTCGAACCCGGGACCGATCGGTTATGAGCCGACTGCTCTAACCAACTGAGCTAAAGGCCCGTGCCGGTGTTTTATAGAAAGTATTGCCGCCACCCTGTGGCGGCAATACTTTGGCTCCCCCAGTTGGACTCGAACCAACGACACCGCGGTTAACAGCCGCGTGCTCTACCGACTGAGCTATGGAGGAATATCTCAGGCCCCGACTCGATTGAACCAAGGCCTGTGTTGGCGTTACCTATCTTCCCGGGCCGTCGCCAGCCAAGTATTGTGGGCAGAAGTGAGCTTAACTACCGTG
>NZ_JAFBIV010000004.1 GCF_021531915.1 Oscillibacter valericigenes
TTCTCCATGGGCCAGGACATCGCCTTTACCTTCGGCGGCAACGTGGTCCATGTGTTCAGCAAGGAAAACGGCAGGAATCTGGAGGTTTGAACCGAAGTCAAAACCTCCGGCTAAGCCGGAGGCTTGAGTAAGCCCTATAAGGGCTTAATACCGGCACGCGTCTCAAGACGCATCGAAAAATCTTTCGCTCGCATCACTTGCCCCACCGCCCGTAAACGGGCCAAACCTACCGATTGTGAGGCTTTTCAAATCGGTAGCTTTACAATTTGTCATGAATTAGTCTCCGGTTGATGTGAGTTTGGTCGGCAAACCTTTTCTCATTTCAACTCGGGGACTTTTTCTTGTTTACTTTTTCATCGCTATAAGCTCTTTCAGCCCCCCGGCATAGCCGGGGGTTCACTTTGCCAAAGCAAAAGGAAGGCTTTTCATCAAACACGATGAAAAGCCTTCCTCTTTTTAGGTGGTATTGCGTTGACCCGTCAGCTTGGATAAAACGCTCTTTAATATTTTCAAGTCCACAGGTTTTGCAATATGCGCATTCAAGCCTGCCTCCAAAGACTTCTGAACATCCTCCGCAAATGCGTTTGCCGTCATGGCCACAATCGGGATATCCACCGCATCGGAGCGATTCAGTGCCCGAATTGCCCGAGTAGCCTCATAGCCGTTCATCTCCGGCATCTGGATGTCCATCAGCACTCCGTCGTAATAGCCAACAGGCTTGCTCTGAAACATTGACACCGCCTCAAGGCCATTGACCGCCCTCTCGCATGTTACACCCTCCACATCCAAGAGTTCCATAAGAATTTCGGCGTTGATGTCATTGTCTTCTGCCACCAACATCCGAAGGCCTTCCAGAGTAGGCTCATTATTATCAACTGCTTGCTCTTCGAGCTGGCTGCCGCATTCCGAAACTGCCTTCTTTAAGGTAGACATGGCAAAAGGCGCCGGAAGAAAGCCGCTGGCGCCGGCTCGCCGGGCATCTTCCTCCACTGTAATCCAGTTGTTGTCGATGAGGAGTAGCATTGGAAGATTTCCGGACCTGGCACGGATGCTACGGATGGCTTCCAGCACATCCATACCAGGCAGCGTCCGGTCCAGCAGGATCAGGTCAAATGCCTCACTGCCAACCAAGTCCATAGCTGTATGGTCATCTGCGGCATATTGCAATTCCACGCCCGTATTTGCCATCAGGCTTTGGATCGATTGACAGATTTTTTCCTCCGGTCCCAGGATAAGCGCTTTTGAGATGCCCTGTTCCTTCCAGAAGTCCGAAACATTATCTCCCTCCGTTGGGCGCAGCTCCAGCTCCACCTTAAATGTGCTCCCCTGGCCCCGGACACTTTCCACGGAGATGGTGCCGCCCATCAGGTCTGTCAGACTCTTCGTGATGGTCATACCCAGGCCGGCTCCCTGAATACCGCTTACGGTACTGTTGTTTTCGCGGGTAAAGGGATCGAAGATGTGCTGAACGAATTCCTGGCTCATGCCGATGCCGTTGTCCGTGATCTCGAAAAGCAGATGGACATAGCCCGGTGTCGTCTGGGCAAGCCCATGGACAATCAACGCCACATGTCCGCCCTCGGGCGTGTATTTGATTGCGTTGGACAGCAGATTGCCCAGCATCACGCTGAGGCGCAGCTTGTCGCCGATCAGACGATCCAGCGGCACGCCAAAGGCATTGATTTCCAGCGTCTGCGCTTTCTCAAGGGCTTGCGGCTGATATACGGCAGTCAGATCCTCAAGCAGCTCCGAAAGGGAAAACGGAGACAGGTTGAGGGAAGTCTTTCCGCTGTCGATCTTGGACATGTCCAGTACTTCGTTGATCAGCGTCAGCAGGTGCTGCCCGGAAGCATTGATCTTCCGGCTGTAGGAGCGTACTCGCTCCGGGTCATCAGCATCCCGGTCCAGCAAACCGGACAGGCCAATGATAGCATTCATGGGCGTTCGCATATCATGGCTCATGTCGAACAGGAAGGTACGCTTGGCCTCGTTGGCCGCCTTGGCTGACTGATAGGCGTCCTCCAGAGCCTCACGGCTGCGCAGTTCGGCTTCTTTCAGCCCGGTCACATCCTGGGCTGCCAGCAGGACAGAAGTCGCCACTCCGCCCTCCCGCTTCAGACACAGGACGGAGATCTGCCACCATTGGATGCCGTCTCCTTTGATGCGGTTCTCATATTGGAAATAGGGAACATCCTCCGCCAGACGCTCCTGAATATACCGGACGCTGTACTGCTCTTTGAGGGTTCCGTCCCCATCTTCATCCAGGATCCGGGCGAGCCAGTAATCGCGCAGTTCGCTGAACGTACCCTTAGCCGGCAGCTGACCCTCATCAGTCAGGTCATCGTTTGTCAGGATCGTATAGGTATCGTGTTCCAGATTGGCCAGGATGAATCTGCTGAACAGCCGTGAGGTGCTGCTCACGATCTCCCGCATCTGCTGCTTTTCCGAGGTCAGCTTCATCTTCTCTCTGCGGCTTTCCAAAAGCAGCAGAAGGACATAAAGGGCCGACAGGAGCACCAGCCACAGCAGCAGATAGGTTGCAGCAGAGCTGGACTCACTCAGCATCTCGTTGGTGACTTGCATGGGGAAAACCTGGAGCAGCATCCAGTCGCTGTGAGGGAGCTTGGTCACATAGGCCGCGCTGGAGCCATAGGAATTGGTGTAGGTAAAGCTGCCGGAAGTGCCGGTCGACAGAGCATTGGTCAAAAGACCCACGGCTTCCTGGTCTGCGCCATCCTTCTGATCGAGCTCATCCAGGATATTTTTCGGCATTTCTTCTTTAGAACAGGCAATCACGGTTCCGTCTGACAGGCAAAGGTAGGTGTTTGCAGGCTCTCCAAAGTAAGAGGATGTGATGATATTCCGCATCTGCTTCTGCCGGTATCGTCCGGTGAGGACGCCGACCACTTCTCCGTCCTGCCGCATTGGGGCATAGAAAATCACCAGATCCTCACCGCTGACCCGGCCGTTGAAGATCATGTCCATACCGCTGTTGCCCTGCAGTCCATCCCGAACGTAATATCGGTCGGACGCATCAGCCTGCAGGCCCCTGTTATCCGTATAAATACCATCGGCATTTACATAGCCGATATAGTCAAAGACCGTGGACTCCGTCAGTTTATCCAGCATTTCCACATCCGCCTGCGCTGGGTCCATGCTCTGTTCATACATATGGGCGATAGCGCTGATGCTGTTCTCGGCACCTACCAGCAGATCATCGATGCGTTTGGCCGTCTGAGAGGCCGCATCTGCGACATAATTGGCATTTCGCTCCACCGTCATATTGCGGGTCGCATGCAGATAAACGAAAAATCCTGCAAGAATCAAGCAAAGCAGAACACCTGCCAGGATGATTCGCCGCCATAGATTGTGTCTGTCTCTCATATGTGTGCTTCCTTACGTAAGCAGCATAGATTGTGAACGGGTATCCGGCTCAACCCCAAAAATCATGCTTCTTCATAACAGTGTTAGTATATTTATTATACTCCGCTAAAGGTTGATTTCCAAGATTTCTATATCAAAATTTGTCGAAATTTGCGATAGCCTGTCGAATTTTATCAAACCGAACTGTGTTCCGTCTCTCGTTTCATTCAATTTCTGTCATGGGCTTTCCCATTCGGCACAGTGCGTGTCACCGGCGAGATGCCGTATCGGCTACCGCGCTGTTTGGCATGATATGCTCTCCGTGCCTTCTTGTTGGTTCAATATTTAAGGGGGGCTTTCATGATTATTTCCGTTGACCACGGCAACTGCAGCATCAAAGCGCCTGTATTTCTATTCACCTCTGGTATCACGTCGAGCAGAGTTCGACATCAAAAGTAACTATATTTTCTGGGGTGGCAAGTACTATACACGGACAGAGAGGCGCATCTCTTACATGCGTGACAAAGCCAAAGATGGGCGTTTTACATCCTGACCCTGTTCGCCATCGCCTATGAGCCGGAATATCAGAATGTGGAGGAGACTCCGGGTCCGATTGACATCACCCTTCTGGTCGGCCTGCCTCCTGCACACTGCGTCCAGCTCCATCGCCGGTTTATGGACTACTTCTTCCGAGAGCATGAAATCGTTGGTTTCGAGTATAACGAACGGTGTTGCTCCATTCGTACCAATAAAGTCGTAAGCTGCTCGCAGGCTCTGGCAGCAGCTGTGACCCGCTATGACGACGCCAACCACTCGACTATTGAATAACCAAAGCTCCTTGCCTGTTTATCCTGAAGCAGTATCCCAACACGAATTTGCTGACCGGCTTCCACCATGCGGAGACGATAGAGAACACCTGCAAGTCGCCGGGCATTGTCCTCTCCGACGAAGACGCACAGCTCCTCAGCAAGACCGCCAAGCCCGCGCAGGTCATGGAGCTGGACAAGTGATCTGACCACACTATGAAACGAGACGGTTTTCAACGGAAAACCGTCTCGTTTTTTTACAGCCACCGCCAAACATCTTGTTTATCTCTTCTCTTATGGTAAAATACAACATATAAAAATGCTGCAGGAGGACAGAGCATGAAGATCAAGGTCACCGACAAATCCTACGAGGAGGTCATGGCTCTGCCACGGGAAGCGCACAAGAAACCTCTCAAACCTTCTCTCTTCTTCCGCACGCTGCTGAAGCTCCTCTCCGCCGCTGATCTGAAGGCCACCAATTTTCACTGCCGCAGCATCGGCATGGAGCGGCTGGGGGCCGATGAGCCCTGTCTGATCCTGATGAATCACTCCAGCTTCATCGACCTGAAAATTGCCTCCACGATCCTCTACCCCCGACCGTTCAACATTGTCTGCACCTCCGACGGCTTTGTGGGTAAGGAATGGCTGATGCGGCATCTGGGCTGTATCCCGACCCAGAAGTTTGTGTCCGACCTCGGTCTGGTGCGGGATATGCTCTACGCCGTCAAAGAGCTGCGCAGCTCCGTACTGATGTATCCCGAGGCCAGCTACTCCTTTGACGGTACGGCGACGCCCCTGCCGGAGAGCATCGGCAAATGCGTAAAGATGCTGGGCGTGCCGCTGGTGATGATCCGCACCTATGGTGCTTTTGCCCGGGATCCGCTGTATAATGGACTGCAGCTGCGCATGGTAAATGTTTCTGCTGACATGGAATATCTTCTCTCCCCGCAGGAGATCGCCGGGGCCAGCACTGCGGAGATCAACGCACTGCTGGCAGAACGCTTCTCCTTTGACAACTTCCGTGACCAGCAAGAACAGCAGATCCGCATCACCGAGCCGTTCCGAGCCGACGGCTTGAACCGCGTTCTCTACAAATGCCCCCACTGCTACAAAGAAGGCACCATGACCGGCAAAGGAACCACCCTCCGCTGCGGCAGCTGCGGAAAGACGTATCTGCTGACCGAGACGGGTTTCCTGCAGGCGCAGGAGGGTGAAACGGAGTTTTCCCACATTCCGGCGTGGTACCGCTGGGAGCGAAACTGTGTGCGGCAGGAGCTGCTGGACGGCAGCTACCGGTTGGACATTCCTGTGCGCATCTGCATGCTTGTGGATAGCAAATCCATCTACCGGGTGGGCGAAGGGCGGCTGATCCATACCCGGGAAGGTTTTCATCTCAGCGGCTGTGAAGGAAAACTGGATTACAGGCAGAAGCCCAGTTCCTCGTACAGTCTCTACTCCGATTATTTCTGGTACGAGCTTGGCGACATGATCTGCATCGGCAACAGCAAGGTACTCTACTACTGTTTCCCCACCGGACAGCAGGATGTGGTGGCGAAGACCCGCCTTGCGGCCGAAGAACTCTACAAGCTAGCAAAGACAGACCGGCTTCCCGTTTGACCAACGCAAGCTTTTTGCGTATGCTGTCGAATAATGTCACATCTGATGTTCTGAACACTCCGTATCCTCCTTGCCCATAATACGGACAGTTCATCAGCTAATCATGAGCTTGTTTGTTTTCTTGAGGGATTTTGCAGGTATTGATCTATCCAGCTTCCAGGCAATATTCATAGGCCGGAAGCCCTCGTATTTTACATAATTTACAGTGCCCAAATATGTGCGTAATTCGGCAGCGTCGGTCACTCGGTCAGTCTTGAGTTGCGTACAAACAATAGCCCCCCGCTGACGCACTCTGTATGGTTAATATAATGTTGCGCGGTAGGAGTATGCTCGGCATCTCTGCAATCAGCTTGTTGTATTCCATATGGCATTATTTTTCCAGTTTATCGAGTTCGTCGACTCCATCATTACCTTAGCGCAACGGCCCATAGTCGCCGCACCAATCACACTCCCACTGGTCACCCTTCACCATCGCTTGGCTTCCACAGTTTGGACAGCGAATCGTCTTCGGAGCCGGTGTATTATGGCCAGCGGAGTTAGTGTTGCGCGTTCCAACACAAACAACGATCACAATCAAGATTATGATTCCGAGAATAACGAAAGCAAACATAATAATTTCCATCCATTATCTGTGAGGTACTCAGCCCGATTTTTCCCGCTCCTCACGAGTATTGCGGTTTATTAGTCGTCCAAAGGTGACGCCTTTTCTCGACATGATTTTACATCTCTTTTCAAGTCATATCAACTGCACTGCGGATATCTGCCTATTATCGTAACCTACAATCATTCCTGCAGCAGTTGCATTGCCGCATCTATCATCAGAAAATCAGTCACTTCAGGATAGTGAAGTACATACCAAACCAGTCGAATCATCAGGATTGCATATGCAATGGAGTGGTTTTCCAGAAAGAGATATTCCACCTTCTGGAAAACAGCAATAAACCACTCTTCTGCTTCACAGCGCTTCAGCAGAGTTATCTTGGTTTTCCATCCTTTGCAAGGATACATTCATTTTTCTGCATTTAGAATATATCTTGCCCTGATTGCTTTTACTTCAATCCTGCGCCGCAATAAGTCAAAACCTCCGGCTAAGCCGGAGGCTTGAGTAAGCCCTATAAGGGCTTAATACCGGCACGCGTCTCAAGACGCATCGAAAAATCTTTCGCTCGCATCACTTACCCCACCGCCCGTAAACGGGCCAAACCTACCGATTGTGAGGCTTTTCAAATCGGTAGCTTTACAATTTGTCATGAATTAGTCTCCGGTTGATGTGAGTTTGGTCGGCAAACCTTTTCTCATTTCAACTCGGGGACTTTTTCTTGTTTACTTTTTTCATCGCTATAAGCTCTTTCAGCCCCCCGGCATAGCCGGGGGGTTCACTTTGCCAAAGCAACAAAGAAACCCCCTCTGAAATCAACTGATTTCAGAGGGGGTTGGAATTGTTAACAAGTAAGGACACGCTTATAAGGCTACGATTAAAAAAGGTCTCATTTCTTTATATTTCAATAGTTTTGATAGTTATTAAGCGTGTCCACGAAAAATAGTCGGTATAAGTAAATTGGAATTACAAGACTCCCCAAAATAATTATTTTGTCTACCTAATCTGGCAAGATTTCAGAGAGTAGAGACAACGCCTGGCTCCAGATATTTCATCACAGTAGGACGGTAATCCATGCATGAAAATCAAGAATGAAATTTTAAGAGTCTTTGAACGATTGTAAAAGATGCCTTCAAGTCATAACCACCGGCTAAGCCGGTGGCTTGAGTTGGCCCTATAAGTGCCTATTGCCGGCAAGCGTCTCAAGACGCACTGAAATTTATTTCGCTTGCATCACTTGCCCCACAGCCCGTAAACGGGCGATTCCTGTTCTAACGGAAGCTTTCTATTATTGAAAGCTTTCTGTTATAAAATGGAATACCTTGAGTGTTTATATAGCCCCTACATTCATATGTGGGGGCTATATAATCTCAGATAGAATCTCGCGAGTAAATGGCGCTGTTTAGTTGTCCAACTTAAACTCGGTAATTGGCGATGTTTAGGACACCTCAAATCCTGAGCCGCATGAAACAAAGAAAAGGAGAAACTGTATGAGCAATGAAATAGTCAAAAATCCAGCAGAAATTTCTGTTGCTGCTGTGGAAAAATACATCGCATTACAACAGGAAAATTGCAACAAGCACCAAGCAACCATAATCGTCTGCGCTAACGGAAAAGATCTCCGTCCTGGGGTGCGAGATGTATTTGTAAACGTTAGTAAAGATACAGCGGAAATTATAATCGAAGGTCTTTATACTATCTATGGAGATTGTTCAAATAGATTTACTACTGAGGATAGTTCTTTTTCGCTGATTTGCAAAACATTGCAAATCAAGTCAAAGGATGCTTTGGGCTGTCCGATTACTATTGAAATAACAGGAGTCTAAACATTTCTGGAGTTTGAAAATATGAAAACCGCCAGTTTTCTTTAAAAAACTGGCGGTTTTTGGTCCGAGTGGAGCGATTCGAACGCTCGGCCCCGTGAACCCAAATCACGTGCGCTACCAACTGCGCTACACCCGGTTATTTGACTGTCATGATTATAGCACGAAAATCGTGCGATTCAAAGTCTTTTCCTGTCTGTGGTCATTTATGTGGTCAAAGCGGTTTTTGGCCCGGTTTTGCTGCCCGGAAAAATCCCGCAAATGCCCGTGTTGCAAGGGGTTCCGGGCTTTGGCTGTTTCCATCATGGATAGACGGAGGAACGCTCCCAAACCACCCACGCTACCAACTGTGCTAATCCCGGTTATAAGGCAGGGGAAGTTCCTCCCCTGCCCATTTATTTTACAGATTCATTCGGCAAAGTCAAGTTTTTTCTCCGTCAGGCACACCTTTGTACCGGCCAGAGCCATGGCAAACACAAACCAGAAAATGCACATGACCCGGGGATAGTTCCACAGGTAATCTGCAAGTCCGCAGACCATGGCGCCGCAAAGGGCAGACGCCGCGCCGCAGGTGATAGTCCGGGCCGCAGAACTTCCACAGTGGCGGACCGCATGGGCAGACCGCTTGATGTTCCACAGCATAGAACTCACAAAGCCCACCACACCCAGCAGTCCCGCCTGGATCCAGACCTCCAGATAGAAGTTGTGAGAGTGGACAAAGGGTGCCTCTGCATGATAGAGGTTATAGTCCCGGATGTAGGTCTGCGTTGCCGCAGTGCCAAGGCCCGCACCGGAGATGGGTCGATGCAGGATGACCTCCAGCGCCGCCTGGTACAGAGGAACGCGGCTGGCTGTGGAAGAGTCTGCCGGGTTGCCAATGGTCAAAATCCGATTCCAAATGGTAGTGGGCAGGAAAGGCACCGCCAGACAACACAGCAGCGCAAAAGCCGGGATCAGCTTTGGCTTCCACAAAAATACCATGGCCACCATGGCGCAGGCGATGCCTACCCAGCTGGCCCGGGAATAGGTCATGCCCAAAGCCGCCACCCCCACCACGAAGATACCTGCGGCGACAGCCTTACTCACCAAATGCTTGGAGCACAGAATCAGCGCCAGTACCAGAGGCAGCAGCAGGATCAGCACCTCGGCGAAGGTGTTGGGGTTGTCGAAGAAGGACTCCACCCGACCGGGCATGCCGGCGTTCACCTTCAGATCCACGTAGGACTTGTTGACCTCCACGCCCTGAATACGCTGGACGATGCCGTAAAGGCCGGACACCGCCACGCAGACGGCGCCGCCGGCGGTCAGTCGTTTCAAGTCCTCCTCCGTCCGGACGGCGCTGACTGTCACCAGCACGCACAGCGCCGCGGAGATATGATAGAACAGGAACCGCAAAGACAGGTACGGCGCATAGGACAGCAGGACACCCAGAAACACGGCGCCGAAGAAAATCAGGGGATAGAATCCAATGCTGGCCAGGTCCAGCCGCATCTCCTTCCGGTGCATAGCCCCGGCGTGAAACAGCACCAGCAGGAGCACGAAGCCCATGAGACTGTATGCGTTGTTCCACCGGGAAAAGGGGATCACCCACAGCAGCATGATCAGCCACGACTGGGCAATGGCCGTCTCCTCGCCCATGGCAAAGGCCAAGCGGGCGAAAAAGCTGTCCTCAAAGGTCCGCCGCAGAGCGGTATACAGCCGGTGCAGCAGTTCTCCCGGCAGATTGATGATCCAGGTCAACAGGCGGCACAGGCAGCTGTCCGGCCAGGCCCGGGCCACTGCGCCCTCCCGGCACAGCACCCGCAGCACCCGGCTCTCGTCGATCTGCCGGTTACACCAGCCGCCCACAGCGGCCAGGATGCGGTGAACCACGCTGCCGTCGTAGACCGACAACAGCACCGTCCAGAGATGATAGAGATAGCTTTCGCGCAAAAGCGTCATAGATCGGGTCCTCGCTTCAAATCCGGTTTTTCAGGCGGTACATCTGGGTCAGGATGAAGAAGTGTCCGCCCTTCACCAGGTTGGCCACCATCTGCTTGTTGGGCGTCAGCCCCACGGGGGTGATCTCCGCAATGGCCTTGGCCATGTCCGGGCGCTGGCACAGAGCCTGCACGTTCTTCTGGCGCTTACGGGCAGAGATGTCGTTGCCCACAGCGTACTCATTGCCGATGGCGATCAGCAGCCCCGCCCAGTTGGTATTCTCCCGCCACTGGGGCCGGAGCTCCTCCAGCTTGTACTTCTTCACCAGGGCCTCCTTCCGCTCCATAAAACGGTCAAAGACCTTCTGATAATCCTTCATGTACCGGTGGGTGGCGGAGGAGGGATTCAGGAAATAGCGGTACAGGGGCTGTTCCGTCACCGCCAGCTTTTGGGCATTGCAGAAATACTCCATCAGGAACAGCTCGTCCTCCAGATAGGCTCCCTCAAAGGTCAGGCGGGCGGAGCGGATGATGTCGGCGGAAAAGAGATAGCGCCAGATGAAGCCGTTGAACACCGGGGCCGTCAGGCGGTCACCCAGCAGGGGCGCCACGATCTTCTCCCGGATGCCCTCAGCATCGTAGACCCCGGCGGGCAGCAGGGGCTCCACGTACTTTTTGCCGTCGGCATACAGGTTCAGATGGGCACAGCCCACGGTATCGGCGCCGGTCTGCTCCCGCAGGCACCACAGGGTCTCCAGCGCCCGGAACTCAAAGCGGTCATCCACATCCAGGAAGGCAATGTAATCTCCCTTGGCCTCGTTCAATCCCAGGTTCCGGGCGGCGCTGACGCCGCCGTTCTTCCGCTTATGGAACACCCGGATGCGGTCATCCTCCGCCGCGCAGGCATCACAGATGGCGGGAGAATCGTCGGTGCAGCCGTCATCCACCAGCAGCAGTTCCCAATCAGAGAAGGTCTGCTTCACCACGCTCTCCACGCACTTTTTCAAATAGGTCTCCGCCTGATACACGGGGACGATCACAGAAATACTGGGCATAGCACCACTCCTCCAGGATGTCGTAAAATAATATTACATTGTACTCCATTCCGGAAGGAAGGTCAAGGAGGGAAAGGCGCCTTCCCGGCGTCTTTCCCTCCCGGATACGTTCTCCTAAAACACGGACAGGTCTCCCGACAAACCATCCTGGGCCAGATGTCTTGCGTGGGCCTGCAGCTCATCGAAATTTGTGACACCGTCCTCCCGTTTCAGCGCTTCCCGCACATCCGGCGGCAAAGTCTGAAAATACTCATAGGCGGACAGATCCTGGTCCAGCAGGTCCGACAGGCAGAGATAGCCCGGCGTCTGATGCTTCATCTCCATTCACCTCCGGATTTAGCATGTCCGGAAATCATGGAGAAGAGCGGGGAATTTTATGGAAAGCTGTCGAAATATGCTGTCTCTATATCACGGTTCTTCCCAAATCTGATTCTCCATCCACCGCTTGACCAGGACCTTTCCCTGGCTGTCATAAGCGGTGACGGAGCTGCACCAGCTCACGATCTCCGGCGGCAATTGCCCCTGTGGAACAAAAAACCACCGCTCTCCCCTGCTGTCGGTCTCCAGGTTCGCCACGTTCAGGCAAATCGTCTGCCCGTACCATTGCTCTTCCCTATCCATCATCTGCAGGTCGATCTCAAGTTTCTCCACTGCCGGGTCCCAGACGCAACCATAAAAGTAGTCATATCGGCTTGTGGGTTCGCCGTTTTCTCTTCCAAAACCGGAAACATATTCCCGCTCGTAATAATGCCCGGCAGCGAAGGGCCGGCCCTCCTCCCGGTCCACGGCCAGCACACGCTTGCACCGCCAATTCATCCAACCTGCTTTTTGATAGACGCCCAGGCAGACGGCGTCCCGGCTTTGGGCCAGCACCAACCAGTCTCCAAAGGGCGTTACATTCTGATATAACGTCTCAGTGGGCGCCGCCAGCAGGTCCTCCATGGCTCTTTCGTGGACCATCTCCAATGTCAGGTTTCGGGGCAGCAGTACCAAGACCGCCGCCAGCAGCACCATTGCGGTGGCGCACCAGCGGATGGCTTTCTGCCGCCGGGTTGTCACTGGTTTTTTCATGGCAAGGTCCCCCAATCCAGCGGTATGGAAAACGACACATTATAACCATGCTCCTGATAGGACGCCGTCACCGAAGTCTCCTCCGGCCTCACGGGCAGCAAATAATACCAGGTTTGATTCCCCGTAGCGGTCCAGTTGTCCTGTTGGCCAGAAACGGCAAGATACCGCCCCCGGGTGCCCTGCCCAATTCCAGCAGGGACGTTCTGTATGGCCGTACGACCACCACCGCCAGATATCGGTCCCCTGGAAACAGTTCCGCCCAGTTGGTCCCCGGCTGGATCTCCGTCACCCGGGCCGCGCAGACCCGCACTGTGGTCGCGCCGATCTCCACCCGGATGTCGGTATCGTCGCCATTCAGGAATTCGTAGGTCTCCTCGTATGTATACCACTGAGAGGGCCAGAAACGGGTCATCAAATTCTCCTTCACCACGCCCCACTCCACCCGGGTCAGCAGCATCAGCACCAGCGCCGCCGTCAACGCCATGGCGGCCCACTTCAAAATCAGCCATCGCATCGGATACTGCTTATTCAGTTCCCGGCTTACCTCTTCCGGGTCGCCCATGCGCTGCATGGTGCGCTCCTCGGCCAGTTCCTCGTCGTACCCCAGGTCCAGCAGATCGCAGATGTGATCCTCCATGTGGGCGTCCAGCTCCGCCCGGACCGCCTCCCGCTCCGGCCCCGTCAGCCGCCGCAGGCCGGAGAGGACTTGGTCCGTGTATTCCCGCCTGGTCATATCACGCCATGGTCAGGCCTGTGCTGGAACGCAGCACGGCGTTGACAGCCCCGGCATAGCTCTCCCATGCCTCCGTTTCCGTTTTCAGCATGGCACCGCCCTTCCGGGTCAAATGATAGTATTTCCGCATCCGGCCCGTGGGAGCCTCCTGCTGGTAAGCCTCCACGTAGCCATCCTTTTCCAGGCCGTGGAGCACCGGATACAGGGTCCCCTCCTTCATCTCAAAGGTGTGGTCCGATCGGCGGGCCAGTTCCACGATCATCTGGTAGCCGTACATGTCCTCGTTGGACAGCAGGGACAGCACCAGCAGCTGGGTGTGCTCGATGTTCTGCTTCTTTTTCATCAACATCCCTCCACGGAATCTAATACCTAGAAACTCTATGCCTATTATACATAGTAATTCTAGGTATGTCAAATATAAAAACCGGACTGACAGCCCGTCAGTCCGGTTATGTAAATTCATTCACTTTCCAGTCCCAGCAAGGCCCGTCCACGGGCACTGAGATGCGGCTCCAGCCAGTCATAGGAGAGCCGGAAGATCTGCGGTCCCGCCGCGTAAGGCGCCAGCTCGTAAGGGGAAAAGATGACGACCATGCCCTCTTCGTCAAAGCTCACCGTATAGCTGACCCAGTTGGCGATGATGGCCTCATAGTCCTCCCAATACCCCTCCGCCGGGACAGTACCGTCCTCCAGCGGGAGCTGTGCCTGGCGGATGATCTCCCCGCTGACTGCTTCCTGCAGTTCTGTGCCGTCAGTCAGCATCTCCGGTCCGAAGAAGGTCCCTCCCTCCAGGTCGAAGTTCCAGCCCAGCTGCCAGATATTGGGGTGGGCACCGCCGGTATAGCTGTAATAGAGTCCTGCCACGCTGATGATCCGCTCCGTCTGATAAACGGTACAATCCAGAGTCAGCTCATAAGGCATCCACTGGGTATCCCACTCCCGTCTCAGGGCAAGGTCTTCCTCCGCACTGGTCACAAACTCCGGGAACTCCTCCGCCGCGGCCCATTTGCCGAATTTCTCATTGAAGGCCGCCGCAGCAGCCAGAGCCTGCTCCTCTGTTTTGCTCTGGGCATCTGTGATGGGCGTTCCATCCTCTCCGACAACCGTGAGAACCGGAAGCTGAAAGGTATAGGAAGCCAACAGGGTGCCATCCTCCGCCCGGGCTTCCTCGCTCCACGCAGCAAGTTCCACCGTGTATCGGACCATCTCCGACGGCTCCGGGTCGGATGCGGCAGGCGGCTGACTGCCGGTGACCATGGTCATGGCGGAAGCGCCGCAGCCGGTCAGCAGCAGCGTCATCAGCAGCGCGATCAGTGTCCTCATGGGCAGCTCCTTTCAGGTCTATCGGATCACGGGCCCCTCTCTCCACAGGCTGCCGCCCACAGCGGCAGACAATTCGGGAAACGCCAGGGCGTACAGGTCAGCGGCACGGGCTTCCAGTTCAAACAGTTCCTGAGCCTCAGGCCCCAACCGACGGACATCCGCCGGTTTGGTCAGCACAGGCACCAAGGCCGTCTCCCGCATCCGGGCCAGCAGGGTCCGTCCGGTCTCATTGCAGGCCAGCACCCGCAGATAGGGCACCGTCTCCGGGAAGTCGGCGGGAGTTAATCCCAGATACGCCCATAGCACCATCCGCTGCAGCCGGGTATAGGCATACCGCTTCGTCTTGGCGGTCTCCAGAACATTCTCCACAGACACCGCTTTCCGGCTGGCGTCATACAGGCGGTTCCAAAGGCCCTCGCCGCCCTCGTCCAGGGCAGCAAAGTCCGATTCGCTCATGCTCCGCAGCCGGGCCAGAATGGCCCGCTGGCAGGTCTCCCGGAACACCGGGGCCCGTCCCGCCGCTTCTTCCTCCAAATAGGCAGCCTTCATGTCGGGGAGCATCAGGTCCAGGGCCTGCTCCCGCTCTCCGTCCCGCAGCAGGCTTCGGATCAGCGTGGCGGAGGCCAGTCCGCCCTCCAACTCCGTGCCGTGATAGCCTGTCCCCCGCCGGCGGACGGTCAGGGGGCGGATGGTACTCTTCCGGCGCAGCAGGGCCTTGCAATACTCCACCCCCAGAATGTTGTTGGGAGATTCCAGCAAAGCCGCGTCCTCCGACGGCAGCAGGGCCGCCAGAGCCCTCTGCCGGGCAGCGGCATAGCTGTCACCCTTCGCCAGCTCCCGGCGGACCATCTGGTCCAGTTCCGGGCTGAGAAGGGCCTTCGCCATCCGCTGGATGGCATCCACGTCACCGCACTCACTGCCGAAGGCAATATGGCCCACAAGGCCCGTTCCCAGCAGCACCTGGACGCCGCCGTCGGCAAACCGCTCCGCCGAGCCGACAGCCCAGGACAGGGGCAGCTCCAGCACCAGGTCCACGCCGCTTTCCACGGCGGCTTTGGCCCGTGCCTGCCGCCGCAGGATGGCGAAGTCGCCCCGCTGGACGAAATCTCCGCTCATGACGCCGATAAGGGCAGTGTCCGGCCCCAGCAGGCGGCGGGTCTCCTCCAGCAGCCAGAGGTGCCCGTGGTGCAGGGGATTGTATTCTATAATGATACCCGCAGCTTGCACAGATTTCACCCCTAAGTGATGACAAAATAGTGACATTTCGGTAAAAATGGCGGTTGTAACCTGGAAAATCTCTGGTATAATTAAGGTGAGATTTTCCGCCCGAAGGCGGGACCCAGTTTCATTCTATATCATTTACGGAAAAGCCGCAAGGCTTTCCCAACAAAAGAAGAGGAGACGGTAAACATGAACATTCTGGTCATCAACGCTGGCAGCTCTTCCCTGAAGTATCAGCTGCTGAATCCCGAGACCGGCGCCCTGCTGGCCAAGGGCCTGTGCGAGCGCATCGGCATCGACGGCAAGTTCACCTACAAGCCCCAGGTGGAGGGCAAGAAGGTGCTGGACGCCATCGACGTGGCCATGCCCACCCATTCCGAGGCCATCCAGGCCGTGCTGGACGCTCTGGTGGACGCCGAGAACGGCGTCATCGGCTCCATGAAGGAGATCGACGCTGTGGGTCACCGCGTGGTGCACGGCGGCGAGGCCTTCAACAAGTCCGTCCTGATCACCGACGAGGTCATGAAGGCTCTGGAGGACTGCATCCCCCTGGCCCCCCTGCACAACCCCGCCAACATCACCGGCATCAACGCCTGCACCGCCGTCATGGGCAAGGACGTGCCCCAGGTCGCCGTGTTCGATACCGCCTTCCATCAGACCATGCCCGCCAAGGCCTATATGTATGCTCTGCCCTATGAGTACTACGAGAACGACAAGGTCCGCCGCTACGGCTTCCACGGCACCTCTCACAAGTATGTCGCCGGCCGCGCCGCCGCCATGCTGGGCAAGAAGCCTGAGGAGCTGAAGCTGATCTCCTGCCACCTGGGCAACGGCTCCTCCGTCACCGCCGTCGATGGTGGCAAGTCCGTGGATACCTCCATGGGCTTCACCCCCCTGGCCGGTCTGCCCATGGGCACCCGCGCCGGTGACCTGGACGCCGGTATCCTGCAGTATGTGATGAACAAGTACGGCATGAACATCGACGAGATGTTGAACGTGCTGAACAAGAAGTCCGGCGTGCAGGGCGTGTCCGGTGTTTCCTCTGACTTCCGCGACTTGGAGAATGCCCACAAGGAGGGCAACGAGCGCGCCGGTCTGGCCGTGGATATGTTTAACTACGGCGTGAAGAAGCTCATCGGCGCTTATGCCGCCGCCATGGGCGGCGTGGACGCCATCATCTTCACCGCCGGCGTGGGCGAGAACTCCGCTTCTCAGCGTCTGGCCATCGCCAGCGGCCTGGAGTTCATGGGCGTCAAGATGGATGCCGAGGCCAACAACGTCCGCGGCAAGGAGACCGTCATCTCCGCCGCCGACTCCAAGGTGAAGGTCCTGCTGATCCCCACCAACGAGGAACTCATGATCGCCATGGATACCGCCGCCATCGTCAAGGGCTGAGCAGTTTCCTGATTCGAACGCAGCCTTGCTCCTCCGGGGCCCCACAGTGTGGGACAGCGCTTGCGCTGTACAAGCGTTTTGCACTTGTGCAAAACCTTGGCGGAGGGCGAATTCAGTTCGCCCGAGCAGTGAAATCCTATGGGGTCCCCGCGGGGCCTGCCCCGTGGGGAAGCTCATGATCGCCATGGACACCGCTGCCATCGTGAAGGGTTGATTTCTAATCACATGAAAAGGTCCTCTCTGAATTTCAGAGAGGACCTTTTTGCAGTTCTGCCGGTCACGGCTTTGTATTGCCGACCGAGTTATCACCTTTCAGATCATGGTAAACCTTCATGTCCGCGCCGCCGGTGCCGGGGATAATGGGCTTCGCCTTTTCCTTACCGTGTTTGGCCTTACCCTGGATCAGCGGGACAGGCTCCTGATCGTTGCGGGGATGAGTTTGGGTCCAGTCCGGCCGGGCCATGCCCTGTTTCGCCATCATAATCACCTCATCCACAGGGTTCCCTCGAATCACACGGGATATGCGCAAGGCCTCTTGCCCCGGCTCTCCCGCCGTGTTATACTGGGTGCGAACATTTTCCCGCCACAGATGGAGGTATCATCTATGAAAATCGGATTACAATTTGCCATGCCTGCGGAGCTGCACGCGCTGCCCGGGGCCAGGGACCTGACTCCCATGGAGACCATTTCCGGGGTCCCCTTTTTTGAGATTGCGCCGGGCATCCCCGCCTGCGTGGGCGGCGTCAGCAAGGTCAACGCCGCCATGGCCGCCGAGATCCTCTGCCTGCGCTTCGGCGTGGACATGATCCTGAACGCCGGCGTGGCCGGCTGCGCCACGGACCTGCCCACCGGCAGTCTGGTGGTGGCCTCTGAATTCGTTCAGCACGATGTGGACACCACCGCCGTGGGCGACCCCATCGGCCTGGTCTCCACCGTGAACCAGGTGGCCTTCCCCACCTGGGAGCCGGAGAAATGCGTGGATATTTTAAAATCCCTGGGTACCCCCGCTGTCACGGGACGGGTGGCCACCGGTGACTGGTTTGCCGTCAAGGGCGACCGCTCCCGCTGGATCGCCAACACCTTCCATCCCACCCTGGTGGAGATGGAGGGCGGCGCCATCGCTCAGGTGTGCCTGCGGAACGGCGTGAAGTTCGCGGCACTGAAATCCGTCTCCGACCACCTGTTTGCCGACAATCAGGCGGAGGAATATTTTGATTTCGGACACGCGCTGGAGGAACTGGGCAAGGTCGTCCTGCCCTTCGCCCTGGCGCTGCAGAAGGAGGAGCTTTGATATGGAACGCATTGCCAGCTTTACCGTGGACCACAACAAGCTGGTCCCCGGCCTGTATTATTCCCGCCGGGACGGGGACATCGTGACCTTTGACCTGCGGTTCAAGAAGCCCAATACCGGGGACCTGCTGACCAACAGCGAGATGCACTCCGTGGAGCACCTGATCGCCACGCTGCTGCGGAACTCCGAGGACAAGGAGGCCGTCATCTACTTCGGCCCCATGGGCTGCCAGACAGGCTTCTACTTCCTCTTCGACAACCGGCTGCTGTCCCTGGAGGGTGCCATTGAGCTGCTGAAAGAGGTATTCACCGCCGCTGCGGGCTTTGAGGGTGAGATGCCCGGTAAAAGTGCCGTCGAGTGCGGAAATTATGTGAACCTCGATGTGGACACCGGCAAGGCCGTCTGCAAATGGTACGCGGACCTGATCGCCGGTTGGACGGTGGAAAAGCTGAGCTATTGAGCCGCGCAAATACCCTTTGCATTACATTTGGCCCCAGCCTGTGGTAGGCTGGGGCCAAAGTTTTGAGGGGAGGGCTGTCTATGGCATCCGTTGGGACACACATCAAACGCCTGCGCGCCGCCAGACACATGACCCAGGAAGATTTGGCGGAGCGCCTGTTCGTCACCCGGCAGGCCGTGTCCGCCTGGGAGACGGGAAAGGCATTGCCGGACGTGGAGATGCTGGAGCGTATCGCAGCGGCGCTGGACGCGGATGTAGCGGAGATCATCTATGGCACGCCCCAGTCCCCGGACCTCCGCCGGGTAAAACGCCGCTGGGCGTTGATCGGCAGCAGTTTTGCCATTATAATATCCGTTTTATTTTTTATATTACTCAAAAGCGGAACTTATGGTACATACCGCCACGGCCTGGCTTTTCAATTTCACGACTCCAACTACGGCATCTCCTATCAAGACATCCCGGGCAGCTGGTCCGTGGAACTGAATCTGGCGGACCTGGAGAGCAATGTGGGAAAGGTGCTGTACGAGGACGAAAGCGGCTGCCGCATCGCTGTCCAGAAAGTCGATTTTAACGGCAAAACACGCGAGGACGGTTACCGGGTCTGGTTCCGCGCCTACGGTGTCTATGACCGCACCGGCGGACAGCTGGTATCCGGCTGCCAGTCCATTCCTGTGGAGAAAACCACATATACACTGTCCTCCTCCGCCTCCATGACAGCCACCCTGGATGGTATACCCTATCTCTGCACCGAAGCCGGTGCAAGCGGACTGATCTACAAAGACGGCAACATGTTCGGTTTTCATTTGAACCCCCGAACTCTGAACGACTTTCAGCATATTTCCATCAGCAATCCGGAAACAATCACCGTCACAGTGTCCGGACTCACCCACTTTTCTGCCACCGCATTTCCTATTGGGATATTTATTGATTTTTCCGTATTTTTCTTTCAAAAACCGTTGACAAACCGAAAATCCGTTGATATACTTGATAAGCCGCTTTGAATGGGTCTACAAGTGCGCCCCGGCGCCGCCCCCGACAGCGAGCCCGTAATGAAGGAGTTGAAACAAGTAATGAACGCAATCATCGTGACTGGCGGCAAGCAGTACAAGGTGGCTGAGGGCGACATCGTTTTCATCGAGAAGCTGCCCGTGGAGGCCGGCGACACTGTGAAGTTCGACCAGGTCCTGGCTATCATCGACGGCGAGAACGCCACCTTCGGCACCCCCGTGGTGGAGGGCGCTTCCGTGGAGGCCAAGATCGTCAAGAACGGCAAGGGTAAGAAGATCCGCATCTTCAAGTACAATGCCAAGAAGGGTTACCGCAAGCGTCAGGGCCATCGTCAGCCTTACACCAAGGTTGAGATCGCCAAGATCTCTGTCTGAGTATGACCACCGTTACATTCCGCACCGAGGGTGAACGGATCACCGGATTCGACTCTCAGGGCCACAGCGGCTATGCCGAGGAGGGCAGCGACATTGTCTGCGCGGCCATCACCAGCGCCATTCGCCTGGTGGACGCCACCGTCAACGATGTGCTGGGCCTGGCGGCATCGGTCAAGGTCCGGGAGAGCGACGCATCCATTTCCTTCCGTCTGCCCGGGGGCCTGAGCCCCATGGCGGAGAGCGCCTGCCAGTCTCTGCTGACTGGCCTGATGGTCTACTTTGTACAGTTGCGGGACGAGTATCCCGACAACATTGAAGTTTTGGAGGAAGAATGATTCCTCCCCATTCTAAAATTCTTCAGAAAGGATGGTCCGTATCATGATTCGTATTGGTCTTCAGTTCTTCGCCCACAAGAAGGGCGGCGGCTCCACCAAGAATGGCCGTGACTCTGAGTCCAAGCGCCTGGGTCCCAAGCGCGCCGACGGTCAGTTCGTCAAGGCTGGCAACATCCTGGTCCGCCAGCGCGGCACCCGCATCCATCCCGGCACCAACGTCGGTATCGGCACTGACGATACCCTGTTTGCCAAGGTGGACGGCGTGCTCCGTTTCGAGCGCCTGGGCAAGGATCGTAAGCAGGCTTCTGTTTACGCTGCCGAGTAATCGGATTTCTTGTAAAGAGCCCCGAACAAAGAGTTCGGGGCTCTTTTTCAAGAGCAGGCGTCTGCATCCGAGGGCATGACCCTTCGTGCTCCGGGATGCACACGCCTCAACGGGAAATACTATCAAGAACAACGGAGGTGTGTTCCATGGCAACTTCTTTCATCGACAAGGCCCGGATCACCGTCAAGGCCGGCAACGGCGGCAACGGCGTGGTCTCCTTCCACCGGGAAAAATATGTGGCGGCCGGCGGCCCTGACGGCGGCGACGGCGGCAAGGGCGGCTCTATTGTGCTGCAGGTGGACGACAACCTGTCCACCCTGATGGACTTCCGCTACAAGCGCAAATACGTGGCCCCCAGCGGCGCGGACGGCCAGGGCGGCCGCCGCAGCGGCAAGGACGGCCAGGACCTCATCATCCGGGTGCCCCGGGGCACCCTGGTCCGGGACGCCGAGACCAATGAGATCATCAAGGACATGAGCGGCACGGAGCCCTACGTCCTGTGCAAGGGCGGCCGGGGCGGCTGGGGCAACAGCCACTTCGCCACTCCCACCCGTCAGGTGCCCCGCTTCGCCAAGGGCGGCCTGCCCGGCGAGAGCCACGACGTGATCCTGGAGCTGAAGCTGCTGGCGGACGTGGGCCTCATCGGCTTCCCCAACGTGGGCAAATCCACCCTGCTGAGCGTGGTCTCCAAGGCCCAGCCCAAGATCGCCAACTACCACTTCACCACCCTGTTCCCCAACCTGGGCGTGGTCTGGGTGGAGGACGGCGTCAGCTTCGTCATGGCGGACATCCCCGGCATCATCGAAGGCGCCAGCGAGGGCGCCGGCCTGGGCCACGACTTCCTGCGGCACATTGACCGCTGCCGCCTGCTGGTCCATGTGGTGGATGTGTCCGGCAGCGAGGGCCGGGACCCGGTGGCCGACTTCGACGCCATCAACGAGGAGCTGAAGCAGTACAGTCCCGAGCTGGCCACCCGACCTCAGATCGTGGCCGCCAACAAGACGGACATCATGGAGGACCCCGAGAATCTGGAGCGCCTGCGGGCCCACGTGGAGGGCCTGGGCTACACCCTGCTGGAGATCTCCGCCGCCGCCCATCAGGGCACTCGCCAGCTGGTGGGCAAGGTGGCCGGGATGCTGTCTATGCTGCCTCCCGTCACGGTGTACGAGCCGGAGTACGTCCCCAAGCCCCCCGTCATCGACACCTCCGCCCCTCTGGACATCCGGCGGGCCGACGACGGCCACACGTGGCTGGTGGAGGGTCCCTGGCTCCAGCGGCTCATGAGCAACACCAACTTCGGCGACTACGAGAGCCGCATGTGGTTCGACCGGCAGCTGCGGGAGTCCGGTCTCTACCAGCGGTTAGAGGAGATGGGCATCCAGGACGGCGACACCGTGTCCCTGTACGACTTCGAATTCGAATATCAGCGCTGAGATATTTGGCGGACAGGCTGCAGCCTGTCCGCCTCTTATTTTTCCGTCAGCCTTGTGAGAAAATTTGTTGCTTTTTATCGCAGTTTTTGTGCATTTTGAGAAAATATTTTTTTACCCCTTGACAACGCCGGCGAAGGGGCGTACACTTGCGCCAAGTTCAAAAGAACAAACCAATGACGCAGACGAGTAAGCATTGCGGGTTTTTCTCAGAGAGCCGCCGATGGTGGGATGGCGGCAGAAACGCCTTTGCCGAATGGACTGCGGAGGGCGGGCTGAACGGAGCTTTTTTCTCAGTAAGTACCGACGGGCTTTTCCCCCGTTACCAAGGAAAGGCGTGTGATGGCACGTCGCCGAGCGGGCGCGCAAGCGTCAATTTGGGTGGCACCGCAGAAGTTTTCAGACTTTTGTCCCAAAGGAACCTATTGAAAATGGGTCCTTGTGGAACAAAGGTCTTTTTTGTTTCCCCAGACCCGCAAGCATGAAAGGAGCAAACATCATGGCAACCGAAAAGAACAACATCCCCTATAAGATCTACCTCGCTGAAGACGAGATGCCGAAAGCCTGGTACAATGTCCGAGCCGATATGAAGACCAAGCCCGCCCCCCTGCTGAATCCCGGCACCGGCGCCCCCATGGGTTTCGATGACCTGCGCCCGGTCTTCTGCGATGAACTGATCAAGCAGGAGTTGGACAATGACACCGCCTATATCCCCATCCCCCAGGAGATCCGGGACTTCTACAAGATGTACCGCCCCTCTCCCCTGGTCCGGGCCTACTGCCTGGAGGAAAAGCTCCAGACTCCCGCCAAAATCTACTACAAGTTTGAGGGCAACAACACCTCCGGCTCCCACAAGCTGAACAGCGCCATCGCCCAGGCCTACTACGCCAAGCAGCAGGGCCTCAAGGGCGTCACCACCGAGACCGGCGCCGGTCAGTGGGGCACGGCCCTCTCCATGGCCTGCGCCTACCTGGGTCTGGACTGCAAGGTCTACATGGTGAAGGTCAGCTACGAGCAGAAACCCTTCCGCCGGGAGGTCATGCGGACCTACGGCGCCTCTGTCACCCCGTCCCCCTCCATGGAGACCAACATCGGCAAGGCCATCCTGGCGGAGCACCCCGGCACCACCGGCTCTCTGGGCTGCGCCATCTCCGAGGCAGTTGAAGTTGCCACCTCCACCCCCGGCTACCGCTACGTGCTGGGCAGCGTGCTGAACCAGGTCCTGCTGCACCAGAGCGTCATCGGCCTGGAGACCAAGGCGGCCCTGGATAAATACGGCATTGTCCCCGATATCATCATTGGCTGCGCCGGCGGCGGCAGCAACCTGGGCGGCCTGATCTCCCCCTTCATGGGTGAGAAGCTCCGGGGCGAAAAGGATTACCGCATCATCGCCGTGGAGCCCGCCTCCTGCCCCAGCTTCACCCGCGGCAAGTTCGCCTACGACTTCTGCGACACCGGCAAGGTCTGCCCCCTGGCCAAGATGTACACCCTGGGCAGCGGCTTCATCCCCTCTCCCAACCACGCCGGCGGCCTGCGGTATCACGGCATGAGCAGCATCCTGAGCCAGCTCTACCACGACGGCTACATGGAGGCCACCTCCGTGGAGCAGACCAAGGTCTTTGAGGCCGCCGAGATGTTCGCCCGGGTGGAGGGCATCCTCCCCGCCCCCGAGTCCAGCCACGCCATCCGCGTTGCCATCGACGAGGCGCTCAAGTGCAAGGAGACCGGCGAGGAGAAGACCATCGTCTTCGGTCTGACGGGCACCGGCTACTTCGACATGGTGGCCTATGAAAAGTTCCACAACGGCGAGATGAGCGACTATATCCCCACCGACGCCGAGCTGGAAGCCAGCTTCGCAAGCCTTCCCAAGGTCCCCGGTCAGGAATAATTTCATCAAAACAGCCTCCTGCGGCACTGCCGCAGGAGGCTGTTTTTCTTCACTCAACGGAGCGTTGCTTGCGCTTTTTCGTGGACGGACTTACCATAAAAGCATCCATTTTCAGGAGGTGCTTCCCATGACCTTTACCCCCATTGACCCCGCCGCCTGGCCCCGAATGCAGACCTTTTACTACTTTTCCCGGATGGCTCCCATCGGATATTCCCTGACGGTGGAGCTGGATGTGACCGCCCTGCGGCGGACACTGAAAGAGCGTGGGTTGAAATTCTATCCCGCCTATCTGTGGCTGGTGACAAAAATCTTAAACGCTGACCCGGCCTTTCGTCTGGCGAAGCAGGGAGAGCAGATCGGCACCTACGACACCCTGACGCCCCTGTACGCCGTGTTCCATGAGGATGACAAGTCCTTTTCCATGATGTGGACGGAATTTGACCCGGACTTCTCCGCCTTTTATCACGCTTTTACGGAAAACCAGACCCGATACGGCGCCAACCACGGCTTCCTGGCCCAACCGGAGACGCCGCCCCCCGCCAATGCCTATACGGTCTCCTGCGTACCCTGGGTCTCCTTCCAGCACTTCGCCGTCCACAGCTACGGTCTGAATGACTACTTCTTCCCTTCGGTGGAGGCAGGAAGGTTCGTGCTTCGGGACGGCAAGTGCTTCCTGCCGCTCTCCCTCACTTGCCACCATGCTGCCACGGACGGCTATCACATCAGCCAATTTCTGGAGCGGCTTCAGGCGGATATGGATCACTTCTGCCGTTTCCTGCCAGCGTAGAGGAAGACAGCCAGGCACAGCAGGATCTGCACCACGGTGGAGGCCGGTGTGGCCAGGCCCAGGTGGAACAGGGACCCCGGTGACACATGGCTCATGAGAAAGGCCACCGGCAAACGGACTCCCAGCGCTCCCACGAAGCCCTGGATCATGACAAACAATGTGCGCCCGGATCCGTTGAAATACCCGATGAAGCAGAACAGGAAAGAAGTCAGCAGGCAGTCAATGGCATAGGCCTTCAGGTACTCCCAGGCAGCGGCGATGACAGCGCCATCCTCCGCGAACAGCCCCGCCAGTACATCTCCGTGGAAAAAAGCCATCCAGCCCATCAGAATGCCCGCCGCCAGCGAGGACAGGATGCCGCACAGCAGCGCATTTCCCGCCCGGTCTTCCCGTCCAGCTCCGATATTCTGGGCCACAAAGGCAGACATGGACTGCATATAGGCAGAGGGCACCAGCATAACGAAGGCGCACAGCTTTTCCGCCACGCCCACTCCTGCGGAGGTGATGGTACCCATGGCGTTGGCAATGGCGATGACGACCAGGAAGGACAGGCTCACCAGCAGGTCCTGGAGAGCTACCGGAGTACCCAGCTTCAGAATTTTCCCGGTCACCGCCCGGTCAAAGCGAATATCTGCCCTGGTCAGTGCGAAAGGCAGTTCCCGGCGGCGAATGATAATCAGGGACAGGAACACACTGATGGCCTGGGCAGACACCGTGGCGATAGCGGCTCCCGTCACCCCCATGCCAAATCCGCCCACCAGCAGCAGATCCCCGGCGATGTTGCATACACAGGCGATGGCCACAGTCAGCAGAGGCATTTTGGAATCTCCCAGTCCCCGGAATACGCTGCCCAGAATATTGTAGGCCACAATGAACACGGCACCGGCGGAGCAAATGCGGACGTATATGACCGTGCCGTCGAAGGCGTCCGCAGGGGCTTGCATCAAAGATGACATTTGCGGCGCCGTCAGCAGCATGGCGGCAGTTATGGCCAGCGCTACAACCCCGAACAGACAGATGCCGCAGCCCACAGTCCGGCCCGCTTCATCGGGCTTTCCCTCGCCGATCTTCTGGCCCAGCAGCACCGTCACGCCCATGGCAAGGCCGGTGATGACCACGGTGACGGTGTGCATCACCTGGCTTCCGGTGGAGACAGCGGAAATATCCGCCGCCGTGCCGAATTTCCCCACCACCTGCAGGTCCACCGCACCGTACATAGCCTGGAGCAGCAATGCCAGCAGTACCGGCAGGGCGAAACGCAGCAGGGATGACAAAATAGGTCCCTTGGTAAAATCGTGTTTCTGTTTCATAGTCTCCTCCTCAACCCGGGCACGCAAAAAAAGCCGGATAAGACCCCGGGCGCACCCGGCATCTTATCCAGCTTTGCGATTGCGATCACAAGCCCTCCAATGAACGTCACTCAATCTAACACAGGGCGGAAAAAATGTCAAGAGAAGATTTACGCCTCTTTTTCTTTCTTTTTGATCAGCCGCCGGGGACCACGCTTCTTCTCTGTTTCCTCCTGAATGCCTTCCAGCACCATCCGCAGGTTGCTCTTGAAAAGAATGGCCAGAAAATCCCACAGGCCGTCCCGGGTCTCCTTGTCCAGGTCCTTCATGGCACGGATCATAGCACCCACAGCCTTAAAGCTGTCGTCCTTCAAATCCGTCAGGGTCACGGCGCCGGAGGCAGCCAGCACATCAAACATGGCATTGACGAAGTTCTCCCGCTGTTCCACAGACAATCCGTGGACCCACTTCCGCAGCTCCTGGTCGCTGAGATGTGCCTGCTGAGTCACCTGCCGCAGGGTGATGAAGTGGTCACCCATGACCTGCCAGGAAAAGCCGTCGTGCTGCATAAAGCCCAGCTGGTCGCTGTCCACCACGGTGTAATCCTCCTCATGCTCCAGCAGCATCCCCACCACGGAGGATTTGGGCACGATGGAGTAGATACGCTCCGCCACCCGCCGGTGCTCCGGCAGGTCCAGCAGGTCGTTGTGGAAGCCGGGGCCGTCATTGGACCAGACGGCGATGATGCGCTTCTGGACGCTCTCCGGGCAGAACACTCCGGCATACACCGCCAGGTTGCCGCCCTTGGAGTGTCCGCCCAGCCGCAGCTTTTTCCGGGGAAACTGCTTGGCCACAGCCCAGGTGTAGGCCACCGCCTTTTTCTGGGCGGGGACCTCCGGCATGCAGGCCAGCTCGAAGTCCTCTTTCCACCCCGCCAAGGTGTCGTCAGTGCCCCGGAAGGAGAGATACAGCGTTTTATCCCCGGTCTCAATGGCAAGGGCCGCGAACTGCTCACCCTTTCCCACATCCAGATGGTCCACGAAGCAGTTCAGCTTCATGTCCCCAAACCGGCGGGAATCCGCCATCTTCCGCAACATCTCCGGGATAGCAGCGGGCACCAGGACGCCCATGTCGATCTTCTCGCCCTTCGGGAACCGGGATAAAAATTGCTCCGCCGCCTCCCGCAGCACCACGCTATCCCCCTCGCCGGGGCCGGGAACGATGTCCTTGAAGTCCACAAAGGACAGCTCCGCCAGGATCAGATTATCCACCTCGTTGAAGGGTGCCTGTTCCAGGGTCAGGTCCCCCCGCCAATCCAGGTAATCCAACAGATTCGCCATGGTCATCCTCCTTGTACGATCATTGCATTGCGCTCATTATACCCAGATTTTTTTGCTTTCACAAGAGCGCCGCCCGGAAATTCACAGTCATTTTACAAGCTCTGTCCTCATAGGATGTCTCATCACGACCGAGGGGTGGACAACATGATGACACACAGCCAAAATGACGTGCTGCTGGAGGGCCATCCGGCTAACAGGCCGGAGTGGTCCCATGAGAACCACGGCACCCAGTTCTACCGTTTTTCCCTGGAGGTACCCCGCCTGTCCGGTACGCCGGACGTTCTTCCGGTGCTCCTGCCGGGAGCACTGCTGGATCGGATCGATAGTCAGGGGTCTCTCCGCATCCGGGGACAGTTCCGTTCCTTCAACAACCGCAGCGGCGTGGGCAACAAGCTGGTGCTGACAGTCTACGCCACAGACATCCAGCCGGGCACCGGGGAGCCCTGTAACCAGATCCTGCTGACCGGCTCTCTCTGCAAGCCGCCCATCTTCCGGCGAACGCCCTTGGGCCGGAGCATCTGCGACCTGATGCTGGCAGTCCCCCGTCGGTACGGCCGGGCGGACTACCTGCCGGTCATCGCCTGGGGCCAGCTGGCGGTGCGGGCCAGCAACCTGGGGGTGGGCGACAGTCTCTCCCTGGAGGGCCGGGTCCAGAGCCGTGCCTATCATAAGGTCACCGACAGCGGGACCGAGGAGCGCACTGCCTACGAGGTCTCCATGATGCACCTTCTGTCCCCTGATCCTTGAAACCGCCTCGGGAGCCTGCCAAAGCAGGCTCCCGTTTTTGTTCTTCTTTTGTAATCATTTGTTTGTAAAATGTAGAGATTTTTTTAAATTTTATGATATATTGATGGCAGAAAGGAGTGTTGTCCTATGAAATGGTCCTGCCTGTTCGCTCCCCTGCTGGCACTCATTTTGCTGGCAGGCTGCAGCAAAGTCCCGGAAGCCCCGGCCCCCGCGCCGGAACCTCAGCCGAATCAGTTCGTCTTCACCCGGGAAAACTTCCCCCGCCTCAACGGCTCCACTTCCACGGTTCCCTTGGGCCAGGCCATTGCCAGCGTCCTGCTGGGCGAGAGTCGGGAGGATGTCAGCGACCTCACCCAATTTTCCAAGACCACCCAGTCCTACCGGGACCTGATGTGGGGCAACGCCGACCTGCTCATCGCCGCCGAACCGGCGGAGGTCATCTGGCAGGAAAAAGCGGAGCAGAATTTTGACTGGAACATGGAGCCCTTTGCCGTGGACGCTCTGGTATTCGTGGTGAACGCGGACAACCCGGTAGACTGCCTCACCACAGAGCAGGTGCAGAAGATCTACATTGGAGAGATCACCAACTGGTCGGAGGTGGGCGGTGACGACCTTCCCATCGTCCCCTTCCAGCGGAACGCCGAGGCCGGCAGCCAGACCGCCATGTTGAAGCTGGTGATGAAGGACCTGCCCATGATGGATGCCCCGGCGGACTACGTCCGGGGAGAGATGGGCGACCTCATTGAAGCCGTGGCCGCCTATGACGGCACCCCCGCCGCCATCGGCTATACAGTTTACTACTACGCCAATGACATGAAGATGGCCGACGGCCTGAAGATCCTCTCCATCGACGGAGTGGAGCCCTGCGCCGATACCATCCGCAGCGGCGCATACCCGTTCCTGAATAACTACTATGTCCTCACCGCCGCAGGCCTTTCCGACGACGCCCCGGCCAGGATCCTTTATGACTGGATCTTAAGCGAGGAGGGCCAGAAGCTGGTGGCACATGAGGGCTATGTCTCCGTGCTGGATGTGGGGGATGGCGCATGAAGCGGCTGACGATTTCCCTGCTGGCGCTTATCCTGCTAACAGGCTGCGCATCTCCTGCCCTGGAACCCATCCCTGATTCGAAACCTGTCTCCCCGGTCTATACCGACTGGTCCAAGCTGACGCCCTACGAGCCGGTGAAAGAACAGTATACCTACGCCGATACCTACCGCGATGACGGCATACTCCAGCCCAGCGGTGATTACGATTTTCTGCTGCCCTACATCGGCAGCTATCTGGACACCGACAGCTACATGGGTCCCCTCACCACCCTGGGCCTCGTCACCGCCGACGGGCGGCTGGTGACGCCTCCGGTCTACGCGGAGATCGAACGGGTGAAGGATTGGCAAACACAAACCTATGCTCCGTTTCTCCTGCTCTACCGGGGCGAGGTCACAGGCCGGTATGAGAACGAGTGGGGTTCTTGGGTGGTAGGCGATTTTAATTTGACGGTGGCCGCCCCGGACGGGAACTGGGCCCGGGAGCTGCCGCCCTGCTACGGCGGCGGCCAGCTTCTCAGCGGTGACCGGCTTGCCCTGGCGTTAACGGACGGCTCCGTCCTCATTCTGAATACCGACGGAAGCACCGCCATGTCCTTCCCCGCCTCGGCGCTGGAGCCGTATCTGGGCAAGGGCTTCATCTGGCAGTGGGACGGCGGTCCCAGCCTAGATTGGGTAAACAATGTGGGCCGGGTCTGGAAATACGATGAAAACAGCCCGGACAACAGCCACTTCGCCTGCTGGCTGGACCCGGATACCGGGGCCGTCACAGCAGACCCTCCGCCGGGGTTCGTGGAGCCGGAGTATGACTATCAGGAAGGCCCGGAGCTGGCCTTTCCCGGATACAAGAACTGCACCACCCTCACCGACCCCGTCACCGGAAAGCTGTATTGCCACGGTACCCGGACAGACGGCAGCAACATCCGCAATCTGCTGGACGAACAGGGGCAGATCATTCGGAAAAACTGCGAGCTGCCCTACCCGGTCATGGGCATTGGCTGGGGAAGCCCCTGGGTCTGGGACGACCGCATCGCCTGCTCCGAAGACGGCGTTTTCTGTTACTACGATCTGAACGGAACCTGCGTGTTCCGACGGACCATCCAAAGGAATCTGGACTGAAAAAGCAGTGCCGTGGGCAGCCGCCCACGGCACCGTTTTTGCTTCATTTCGTTGGGAAATCAAAGCTCCCATGGGCCTCGAACAAAAACCGCAGGAAGCTGGGCGGATAGGGGATGAATGCTCCGCTGTCCAGCATGGCCATTGCATCCTCCAGCGTCACCCAGCGGACATCGCTGACCTCCTCCTGCTGGAGCCGCAGGTCCCTGATGTCCAGGTCCCGGGTCACCACGAAGAAATCGTCAAAGCCGCCCTCGAAGTTCACCGTCACGGCGGGCCGCAGGCCGGTCAGGTCCAGGTCATAGCCCAGTTCCTCCAGAACCTCCCGCTCCGCTCCCTGACGGCTGGTCTCTCCGGCGTCCACACCGCCGCCGACGGATACGTCCCACAGCTCCGGCCAGACTCTCTTTTCCGGAGAACGCCGCTGGATCAGCAGCTGGCCCAGGCTGTTGAACACGCAGACATGGACCACCATGCGGTACTCCCCCGGAGCCTTTTTCGCGTGGCGCTCCGCCACCCGGCCCAGGGGCACCCGGTTTTCATCGTACAGATCCACAAGCTCCATATCTCACTGCCTCCTGGCCGTCATATAGTCGTCGCCCCGCCGGTAGAAGGGGCAGGCGTCATTGGCGCTGCGCAGGAACCGCTCCATTTCATCCTCGTCCAGGTCCATGGTGCAGTAATACGCCTCCGCCTCATCGTCATAATCGTAGTGGACGCACTCTTCACAATTTGCCGCCATCAAACTCACCTCAATTATAGGATGATAGCATAGATGCCGTCGATCATCAAGTGCCGCGCCATCACCAGCTCCTCCACAGTCTCTCGGGCTGATGGGGGTGCCGCCCAGCACATGCCGCAGCCAGCGGTGATGGTCCGGGGCACGGGGATCAGCCGTCCCGGCACCCCGGCGGCCTTGCAGGCCCGCTCCATCTCCATGGCGGCTGCGGTGGTGCGGAAGGTCACCACGCACTTTTTCTCTTTTTGGCGCATGTCAGTCCTCCGTGGCCAGGATGCGGACGGCATCCGCCGCCGCGTCGGTCTCTTCCTCCGTGTTGAAATACGACCAGGAGAACCGGACCGCCCCCTGCCCGGTGGTACCCAGCGCCCGGTGCATCCGGGGTGCGCAGTGGGCGCCGGGACGGGTGGCGATGCCGAAGCGCTCCGCCAGCTCGTCCGCCACCTCTCCGGACTCATAGTCCCCGATGTTCAGCGCCACCACGGGAGCCCGCTCCGCCTTGCTGTGGTCGCCGTACACCGTAACGCCGGGGATCTGCCGCACCGTCTCATAAAATCGATGGGCCAGGGCGGTCTCGTGGGCCCGGATGGCGTCAATGCCGATCTTCTCCAGAAACTCCAGCGCCGCCCCCAGGCCCGCCAACCCGTGGCTATTGAGGGTCCCGGCCTCCAGGCGGGTGGGGTATTCCATGGGCTGGGTCTCCAGATAGCTCTGGACTCCGGTGCCGCCCACGGCGAAGGGACGGATGTCCACCCCCTCCCGGATACACAGGCCTCCGGTGCCCTGGGGGCCCAGCAGGCTCTTGTGTCCGGTGAAGCACACCACGTCAATGTGCTGCTGTTCCATATCAATGGGGAACACGCCCGCCGTCTGGCTGGCATCCAGGATAAACAGCAGCCCATGGGCGCAGCAGAATTCCCCCACCCGGCCGATGTCGACCATGTCGCCGGTCAGGTTGGAGGCATGGGTGCAGACCACAGCCTTTGTGTCGGGCCGCAGCAGCCGTTCAAAGTCATCATAGTCGATCTGTCCCCGCCGGTCCGCCGGAACGAAATCCACCGCTGCCCCCTGCTGCCGCAGGCGGTACAGGGGCCGCAGGACGGAATTGTGCTCCAGGTCCGTGGAGATCACATGGTCTCCCGGCCCTAACAGTCCGCTGATGGCAATGTTCAGGGCCTGGGTGGAATTGGGGGTGAAGCACACATGGTCCGCCCGCGGGCAGCCCAGGAGCCGAGCCATCTGTTCCCGGACGGAGAATACCGCCCGGGCGGAGGCCAGTGCCTCCTCATGGGCACCCCGGCCGCAGTTGCCCCAGGACATCATGGCCGCCGTCATCGCCTCCGCCACGCCGGGGGGCTTGGGCCGGGTGGTGGCCGCGTTATCCAGATAGATCATGGCTTGATGACCTTCCCGGCCCCGGCCAGCGTTTCCACAATGGTGTACATGTTGGTGACAGACCCCACCGCCAGCTTGTCTGTCAGGCCGTAGAAATTCAGGCAGGTGCCGCAGGTCAGGATCTCCACCCCCTGGGCCTCCATCTTTTTTAGGTCCTCCAGGGAATCGGAGCCCTCGGTGGTCAGCTTTGCGCCGCCGTTATAGAACAGGATGGTCCTGGGCAGCTCCGGCAGCTGGCTGACCGCGAACAGGAAGCCCTTCATCAGCGTCCGGCCCAGTTCCTCGCTGCCCCGGCCCATAGCATCGGTATCCATCGCTACCACCAAGCTGCCCCGCTGGTCGGGGATGCAGGTCAGCTCGGGTTCCTCCGTGGGAGCATCGCCCATGGGCTCCCGGACCTCCATGGTAACGGCAAAAACACCGCCGTCCCGCTTTTCTGCTCTGGCTTCCAGGTGGTGGCCGGAGGCCATGCGGGTCAGGTTCTGCACCGCGATCTCGTTGTCCACCAGCACCTCCAGCACACCGGGCTCTGTCATAGCCCGCAGGGCACGGGTGGCCTTCACCACGGGAATGGGGCACTGCTCGCCCACGGCGTTCACTGTCACAGTTGCCATCGTCATCTCTCCTCATTTCTTGTGATGTGATATCCGTTTCTATTTTACCGCCGCCGCGCCGCAAATACAAGGGCTGTTTTTTGCAAAGAATAGCCGTGCAGATGCACATGATGGAAGCCGCAGCCGCCCGGATTCCCGTGCAAATCGCCGTTTCTCGCCGGGTTTCTTGACAAATCATCACTTTACATCGTAAAATAATAATCACTTTATGAACGATTCGAGGTTATGCACCTATGAAAACGCCCTTTGTGACAAAAGATCAGCTGGAGGCCATAGCCGCCCGGTATCCCACGCCCTTCCACATCTACGACGAAAAGGGCATCCGTGAGAATGCCCGCCGTCTGAAAGCTGCCTTCGCCTGGAATCCCGGCTACCGGGAGTACTTCGCCGTGAAGGCCACCCCCACCCCTGCCATTCTGAAGCTGCTGAAGGAGGAGGGCTGCGGCTGCGACTGTTCTTCCATGGCGGAGCTGGTGATGGCCGAGAAGTGCGGCGTCACCGGCGAGGGCATCATGTTCTCCTCCAACGAGACTCCGCCCGAGGAGTTCCAGAAGGCATATCAGCTGGGCGGCATCATCAACCTGGATGACATCACCCTGATCCCCGAGCTGGTGGAGGCCCTGGGCGGCGTTCCTGAAAAGGTCTGCTGCCGCTACAATCCCGGCGGCGTCTTCACCCTGGGTGAGACCCGGGAGGGCTTCCAGGTCATGGACAACCCCGGCGACGCCAAGTACGGCATGACCCGTCCCCAGATCGCCGAGGCCTACAAAATTCTTGCCGCCAAGGGCGTCAAGGAGTTCGGTATCCACAGCTTCCTGGCCTCCAACACGCTGTCCAATGAATACTACCCCGCTCTGGCCCGCATCCTGTTCCAGCTGGCGGTGGACCTGAAAAACGAGACCGGCGCCCATATCACCTTCATCAACCTCTCCGGCGGCGTGGGCATCCCCTATCTGCCGGACCAGCCCGCCAACGACATCGCCGCCATCGGCGAGGGCGTCCGGAAGGCCTACGAGGAGATTTTGGTACCCGCCGGGATGGACGACGTGGCCCTGTACACGGAGCTGGGCCGCTTCATGCTTGCTCCCTACGGCCATCTGGTGACCCGGGCCACCCATGAGAAGCACATCTACAAGGAGTATATCGGCGTGGACGCCTGCGCCTGCAACCTGATGCGCCCCGCCATGTACGGCTCCTACCACCACATTACCGTCATGGGCAAGGAGAACGCCCCCTGCGACCACAAGTACGACGTGGTGGGTTCTCTCTGCGAGAACAACGACAAGTTCGCTATTGACCGGATGCTGCCCAAAATCGACATGGGCGACCTGCTGGTGATCCACGACGCCGGCGCCCACGGCCACGCCATGGGCTATAATTACAATGGCAAGCTCCGCTCCGCCGAGCTGCTGCTGAAAGAGGACGGCTCCGTGGAACTGATCCGCCGTGCCGAAACTCTGGAGGACTATTTCGCCACTTTGGTGTGGTAAATAAAACCAGACTTCTCTGCCGTATAGGCAGGCGACACAAATAAACGCGCCGCGGCGCTGTTCGAGCCGCGGCGTATCAAACGGGCAAATAATTATCCGATCAATTTTCACGGCCGGCAGCTTACGCTGCCGGCCGTTTTCTGGTAGTGCTCCAAGAGAATATGGTCTGCCTGCTTCTCCTGATTTTATGCTCTGATTGCGTATAAAATGCTGTTTTTTCGATAAGCGCATCCCAGCGCCTGTCAGACACCGGCGAACCGGAACAGGATGCCCACCACGGCGGAGAACGCGATGAACACAATGGGGTGCCAGTTCTTCACCGGCTTGACGAAGTTGGTCAGTACGATCAGCAATGCCCCCAGAAGCACACCGGGCCATTTGATCAGTGTCTCCCCCGCAAGCCGGAAGGTATTCACCAACGCACCGTCGGCAGCCAACGTCCGGATGCCCGTCATCACCTCCAGCACCACCGCGACGCAGGCGGCGCCGATGAGCCCCGTGGAGGCGGGCCGCAGGCCATAAAAAGCCATGTTCACATAGCGGTTATCCCGGAACTTTTTCAGCATCATGGCCACAATGAGGATCACGATGATAGAGGGCGTCACCTCGCCCAGGGTGGCGATGACCGCCCCGGGGATACCGCCCACGGTGAAGCCCACGTAAGTGGCCATATTGATGCCGATGGGGCCGGGAGTAGACTCCGACACCGCCAGCATATTCATCAGGTCCGTATAGGTATACCAGCCCGTGGACTGGCCAATGTCCTTCAGGAAGGGCAGGGTGGCCATACCGCCGCCCACGGCAAACAAGCCGGTCTTGAAAAACTCCCAGTAAAGCCGCAGATAGACGCTCATTTTCCCTTCACCTCCAGGTTTTTCAGAAGGATGCCAGTCACTGCGGCGGCAATGACGAACCAGGCGGGAGAGATGCGCAGAAAAACACTGCCCACCAGCACCACCGCAAAAATGGCCGCTGTCCGCTTATCCACCACAGACTTTTTCAGCAGCTTCATCACCGCATTAAAAATCAGCACGCAAACACACACCTGGATGCTGGCAAAGGCGTTCTGCACCCATACCAGATGGGAAAAATTCGTGATAAGTCCGGCCAGAACGGAGATGATGACCACCGACGGGAACACCACTCCCAGGGTCGCCATGATACCTCCGGCGATCCCCTGCTTTTTCTGGCCGATAAATGTGGCGGTATTTACCGCGATGATGCCCGGCGTACACTGGCCGATGGCATAGTAATCCATGATTTCTTCTTCCGTGACCCAGCGCTTGCTCTCCACCACCTCACGCTGGAGGATGGGCAGCATGGCGTAACCGCCGCCAAAGGTCATGACCCCCATTTTCGCAAAGGTCCAGAACAATTCCCAAAGTATTTTCAAGTTGATTCGCCTCTTTCACTCTGTATATCCGTACAGGCCCCGCACCGAAACCTCACCGGAGCGAACGGTCTTTTCCCCGCCGTCCGGGGTGCGGACCACCAGCCCGAAGTCCCGGTCGATATCCACTGCCCGGGCCTCTTCCTGACCGCCGGGGCCCATCAGACGCACCGGCTTGCCCAAGTTCACGCAGTCCCGCCGGTAACGGGTCCGGTATTCCTCCAGGTCTCCCTGCTTCAGTGCCTCGTAGGCCCGGTCCAGTTCCTCCAGCAATGCCGCTGCCAGTGCCGGACGGGAGACCGGCTTTTCCAGGAGCATTTCCAGAGAAGCAGCCATTTCCGCCACTTCCGGCGTGAAGTCCTCCCGCCGCTGGGCCACGTTGATGCCGATGCCCACCACCAGGCACAGCCCACCATTTCGATCTGTCACCAGCTCCGTCAGGATGCCGCACACCTTCTTGCCGCTCAGCACCGGGTCATTGGGCCATTTCAGCCCAGGCCGCACACCGCAGACCCGCTCCACGGCGCCGCACACGGCAATGCCCGCCAGCGCTGTCACCTGCGCCAGACGCTCCGGCGGAAGCTGCGGCCTGAGAAGCACCGTAAGGTAGAGCCCCTTCCCCTTAGGTGACTGGAAGCTCCGGTTCATGCGGCCCCGACCCGCCGTCTGGCAATCAGCGATGACCACCGTTCCCTCCGGGGCGCCCGTCAGAGCCAGTTCCTTGGCATAGGTGTTGGTAGAATCCAACTCCTCAAAATACAATATATTCCGGCCCATCACAGCTGTGTTTTCCAGCAGCCAGCGAATCTCCTGTTCCATGACGGACACCTCCTTTTTTACGCGAGGTCCAGTGTATCACGTTCTCCCTGAAATGTAAACCGTCCGGCTGATAGCCGGACGGTTTTATCAGATCTAATAGTGAATCAGGCCTTCTGTCCCTCGCGCTTCTTGATGACAAAGAGGGTTGCCAGCATCAGCACGATACCAACGGGCAGGCCCAGAATACCGGGCGCACCGGCAGACACCAGGATACCGGCAATCAGGTAGGTGACGCCGGACACGGCCGCGCAGGTGATGGCGTAGGGCAGCTGAGTGGACACATGGTTCACATGATCGCACTGGGCGCCGGCGGAGGCCATGATGGTGGTATCGGAGATGGGAGAGCAGTGGTCGCCACAGACAGCGCCGGCCATGCAGGCGGAGATGCAGATGATGGCCATGGGGTTGTCCATGGAGAACACATTCTGCACGATGGGGATCAGGATACCAAAGGTACCCCAGGAGGTACCGGTGGCAAAGGCCAGCAGGCAGCCGATGACAAACACGATCACAGGCAGCAGTAGCTGGATGCCGGTAGCGGAGGTACGGACAAAGTCACGGACGAAATACTTGGCGCCCAGAGAGTCGGTCATCGCCTTCAGGCTCCAGGCAAAGGTCAGGATCATGATAGCAGGCACCATGGCCTTGAAGCCCTCGGGGATGCAGCCCATCATGTCCTTGAAGCTCATGGAGCGGCGGATCAGGAAATAGATGAAGCTGAACACCAGTGCAAAGGCAGAGCCCAGCATCAGGCCCACGGAGGCGTCGGAGTTGGAGAAGGCGGTGATGAAGCCCTCGCCCTCGAAGAAGCCGCCGGAGTAGATCATACCGATGACGCAGCAGATGATCAGCATCACCACAGGCAGCACCAGGTCCAGCACCCGGCCCTTGTCCTCAGGAACATCCTCCTCAGCGGAGGCATAAGGGTTCACACCGGAGAACAGGTCATTGTTCTCCACGGCGTTGCGCTCAAAGTTGCGCATCGTGCCGAAGTCCACCTTCATGACTACCAGACCCACCATCATCACGATGGTCAGCAGGGCGTAGTAATTATAGGGAATGGCACGCAGGAACAGGTTGAAGCCCTGGCCGTCCTCGGCGAAACCGGCAACGGCAGCCGCCCAGGAGCTGATGGGGGCGATGATGCAGATGGGGGCAGCAGTGGCATCAATGATGTAGGCCAGCTTGGCACGGGAGATGTTGTGCTTGTCAGTGATAGGACGCATGACGCTGCCCACGGTCAGGCAGTTGAAATAGTCATCGATAAAGATCAGGCAGCCCAGCAGAATAGAGGCCAGCTGCGCACCCACACGGCTCTTGATGTTCTTCTCCGCCCAGCGGCCGAAGGCAGCGGAACCGCCAGCCTTGTTCATCAGGCACACCATGGCGCCCAGGATCACCAGGAAGATCAAGATGCCCATGTTGTAGCTGTCGGTGACAGAGGCCACGATGCCGTCGTTGAACACATGGAGCACCGTCGTCTCAAAGGCGAAGTTGGAGTACAGCAGGCCGCCCACCAGAATACCGATGAACAGGGAGCTGTATACCTCCTTGGTGATCAGCGCCAGGGCAATGGCGATGATGGGAGGCAGCAAAGACCAGAAGGTGTTATAAAACTGGCTGGGGGATTCCACATAGCCGGTACCGCCACAGGTTTCGCACTCGGCAGCAGTTCCCTCGTCAGTGAGGACAATGCCGACAGCTCCGCAGTCAGTGCACTCGATCATCTTGGTGCCGCTTTCCTCAGTGGGGTCATCCGCCGCAAAGGCAGTGACGGTCATGGCGCTGCACAGGAGCAGCAGCACTGCCAGAAGGGGCAGCAGCCGTCTTCTCAGGTTTCTCATGTTTTCTCTCTCCTAACAAAAAATGAAGTCATGACAGCGTCATGACTTCATACAGCACATAAAAGCGTATGGAACCACGACAGCGCTCCGCCCCTTTCAGGGCGACAGTCCGGGGGATGTTCTCCCGCGGCCCGGCTCCGTGTTCCACAGGCTGATCCACGAAACCTCGGCAAATGTCCCTTTTACCCACCCCGGTGCCTGTCCGTAAAGGGTGGATGACTCATGACATTCGCGCCTCTATCATGCTTAGCGTCTCCATTATATAAAAGTTTTGGAAAAAGTCAACAGATTTCTCCTGTTTTTATAAAATCTCTGTTTTTCGAACGCAGAAGCAAAAAGGGGAGCGCCGCTTTGCGGCGCTCCCGCGGGCTGTCGATAAACCCGGAAAACTTGCGCGACGGGAAGGAAGGGTGTGCGCGGGGAACCCAGGAAGGGTGCCCTGCGCCATTTAAATCCAAGATTTCAGAGCTTTTTGAAAGTTCTCAAAGCTAAAGCAGCTTGTCGAAAAGACTTTTTCGACAAGCTGGGGGAGCGCCGCAAAGCGGCGCTCCCGGAAAGGTGATGGATGTCGTATCAATACTGGCCCAGATTGCCGGAGGCCTTGGAGTTGGTGTTCTCGCCGAAGTTGAAGTCATTGCCGGGCAGGATGGCGTTGAGGATGATGCCCGCAATGGCGGCGATGGCCAGGGAGGTCAGGGTGATGGAGGCACTACCCACCTGGAAGGTCAGGCCGCCGGTGAAGCCCAGGCCGCAGACCATAATGACGGCCGCAATAATCAGGTTGCGGGAGTTGGTGAAGTCCACCTGATTCTCCACCACGTTGCGCACACCGATGGCAGAGATCATACCGTAGAGGATGAAGCTGACGCCGCCCACGATGGCTGCGGGAATGGTGTTGACAATGTAAGCAAAAGCGGGAGAGAAGGACAGCACGATGGCATACACGGCAGCCAGACGGATGACCCGGGGATCATAGACCTTGGACAGCACCAGAACGCCGGTGTTCTCGCCGTAGGTGGTGTTGGAGGGGCCGCCGAAGAAGCCCGCCATGGCGGTGGCGATACCGTCGCCGATCAGGGTGCGGTGCAGACCGGGATCTTCAATGAAGTTCTCGCTCACCGTAGCGGAAATGGCGGACATATCGCCGATGTGCTCCATCATGGAGGCAATGGCAATGGGAGCCATCACCAGAATGGCGGAAACATCAAACTTGGCAACGCTGCCGCCGAAGTTGGTAACAAAGGGCTGGAAGCCCAGCAGGGGGTTCGTGCCGGTGAACAGACCCATATTGGCCAGGCCGCTGAAGTCCACCTTGCCGGCCAGCAGCGCCACCACATAGGAGCCCACAACACCCAGCAGGATGGGGATGATCTTAATCATGCCCTTGCCCCAGATGTTGGCCACGATGATAATGGCCATGGCCAGCAGTGCCAGCCACCAGCAGGTAGAAGCGTTGTTCACCGCAGAGGGCGCCAGATTCAAGCCGATCAGAATGACGATGGGGCCGGTGACCACCGGAGGCAGGAAGCGCATCACCTTGTGCACGCCCACCGCCTTGATGATGGCAGCCAGCACCACATACAAAAGGCCTGCCACAACGATGCCGCCGCAGGCATACTGCAGCTTTTCGGAGGCCTCCATGGTGGCGTACATGCCATCGCTCATGTTGGCCATGGCAGCAAAGCCGCCCAGATAAGCAAAGGAAGAGCCCAGGAATGCAGGCACCTTCATCTTGCTGCAGACATGGAAAAACAGCGTGCCGATACCGGCGAAGAACAGCGTGGTCTGGATGCTCAGGGGCAGGCCGTAGCTCTGGACCAGGATGGGCACCAGAACAGTGGCGCCGAACATAGCGAACATGTGCTGCAGGCCCAGGATCAGCATCTTGGGGATGCCCAGGGTCCGGGCGTCCCGGATAGGCTGCTGACCGATGTTGGATTTCTTCTCGTTCATATCAGTTCTCCTCTCATTTCATGGTTTCACACACGGGCAAAAAAAATACCGGCACCAATAGCCGGTCAAACAAAAGGAACGGGAAAAAGAGAAGAAGCCGCCGCAGCTTTCAGACCCATCAAATACAGCATGCCGTTTCCCTCTCTTTCGTTCTTTTTCGCCTCATTATACATGAAAGGTATGACGTATTGCAAGATTTCTTTTCCATGAGCGAGAGATAAAAACTGTATTAAAAATTGTAAAAAATGACGGTGGGTGCTCCACCGTCATTTCAGCAATCGTTCTATTTGGGATTCGCCATACACGGGGATACCGTTGGCGTACAATAGCGCCGCCGTCACGCCGTTCCCGTCAGTCAGGATGCCGGAGTGGGTCCCGTCATAGACCTCCCCATAACCGCAGGAGGGGCTCCGCTCCTTGAGGACCGCCGCCTCACAGCCCAGGAGCCTGCATAAGCGCAGAGTCTCCTCCGCTCCCCGGCGGTACGCCTCCGTCACATCCGCTCCGTCCTTCGTGACCACACGGTCACCTCGCCGCTCCGCAGGCGGGCGCGGGGTAGCCAGTCCCCCCAGCTGCTCCGGACAGACGGGCACAAGAGTATGCCGCTCCGCCAGCCTTTCCACCAGCGGATGCCCTTTGGACGCCCCGTCATACCGGCAGCGGGCCCCCAACAAACAGGCGGAGATCAAAATTTTCATCAGCCCTCACCTGCCTCCCAGGGCCTGGTGTTCCCGCTGTAGTTCACCGTACAGCTTCAGGGCGCTCCAGTTCCGGTTGGAGGGCGTCAGCACCGCCTTCAGGCACTCCGGACCGGCACCCGCCCTTCGCAGCGCCGGGAGCAGAGCATCCAGCCGGTCCTCCAACTCACAGAATACGATCATCCGGCCCCCCAGAGGGCCGCCGGAGTAGGGCATCACCGGGGCCACATCCGCGTCCAGTCCCGCCAGGACCGCCAGCGTTTTGTTGTAGTCCATCCGGGCCACCGGGACGATCTCCGCGCCGCAGGAGCCCACGGCCGCCTCCAGCGCCAGCACATTCAACAGGGAATCAAACCCAAACAGCAGCAGTTTTCCGCTCATACCGGTCCCTCCTCAAACAATGCGCACCCCATTCAGCACCGCCAGCACCAGCTTTTCCCCCGCATATTTCAGCTTCAGAGAGAAAAAGGGGGCGTCCGTGTCCAACAGCTTCAAAAAGACCTTGTCCCCTTCCCAGAGCGGCAGAGACAGCAGGTCCGCTTTTTTGATCCAGGCCAGCTCTCCCTCGTTACATTCATGGGGTTCTCCTGTCCAGCCTGTGGCGGTGAACAGGTGCATATACTCCGTAGGATACCGGTCCGACACGAAGGTCACCAGTCCCCGGTAACGATAGTCAGTCAGGGTCAGCCCGGTCTCCTCAAGGGTCTCCCGCAGGATGCAGTCCTCCGGGCTCTCCCCCTCCTGAAATTTGCCGCCCACGCCGATCCATTTGTCGTGGTTCATGTCGTTGACCTTTTTTACCCGGTGGAGCATGAGGTATTCTTCCCCCCGCTCCAGATAGCACAATGTGGAGTTGATCATGGGACATCTCTCCTTTTTTCCAATTATAAACAGTGTGATGAAAAAAGAAAACAATTTTTTTATAAAATCCTCTTGACCTTGCCGTAACGTCATAGATTATAGTAGGGATTGTCAGGAGGGATGCACATGGAATACACCATCAAGGCGCTGGCGGAGCTGGCCGGCGTCACGCCCCGCACCCTGCGCTGGTACGACAGTCAGGGGCTGCTGAAGCCCCTGCGGACCACCGAAGCAGGCTACCGCATCTACGGTCCCGAACAGGTGGACCAGCTCCAAACCATCCTCTTTTACCGGGAGTTGGGCTTGGAATTACAGGCCATCCGGACCATTCTGGAGGATCCGGCCTTTGACCGCCAGAAGGCGCTGCAGAGCCATCTGGCAGAACTGGAGACCCGCCGGGAACGGCTGGACGGACTGATCCTGACCGTTAAAAATGCTATTATAGAAGCAAAGGGAGGCAATAAAATGTCCGATTCTCAGAAATTTGAGGCGTTCAAGCGCCAGATCGTGGAAACCAACGAAGCCCGCTACGGCAAAGAGATCCGGGAGAAATACGGCGATGAGACCGTGGATCAGTCCAACACCAAGGTGCTGTCCATGAGTCCGGAGGACCACGCCCGGTGGCAGGCCCTGGGGGATGAGATCCTGTCCGCCCTCTCCGCCGCTGTCCGGGCCGGGGAAGCCCCCGCCGGGGCGGAGGGCCGCCGCATTGCGGAGCTGCACCGCCAGTGGCTCTCCTTTTCCTGGGCAAGCTACACGCCCCAGGCCCATGCCGGCGTGGCCCAGATGTACGTGGCCGATCCCCGGTTCACCGCCTACTATGACAAGGAGCAGCCCGGCTGCGCCGCCTTCCTGCGGGACGCCATCCTGGCCTATACCGCCGCGCAATAAGCAAAACAAGGTCCGTGGAGCACCGCCCCACGGACCTTGTTTTGCTTTCCCATATAGCTGCCGCGCCGCCAGACATTCTGTCATTTCGCTCAAATGCCGAAGTACAATATCTCGGGAATTTCTCTGAGAGTGGGGGAACCTTATTCCCCCATCACTTGGAACACAATATCCCGCACGCGGTTTCTCGTATCGCACTCCACCAGGGTCAGGTTCTGCCAAGGGCCGATGGTGATCTTTCCGGCTACAAAGGGAATGGTGATGAAGGGGGACAGCAGAGCCGCCTTGATGTGGGAGGAGCCATTGTCGTCGTGCCAGGTCTCATGGTGCCAATAGGGCACCACCCGGCCCTTTTCATCCAGGTAGGGGGAAAACACGTCCAGTGCCGCCTTCAAGTCGTGATTCACCATGCCCGGCTCAAACTCCAATGTAGTCAGGCCCGCCACGCCGCCGGTGGTGAAGCCGGTGATGGTCCCTGCGGAAATGTTGTATTTCTTGCAGGCCTCCGTCACCGCGTGCTGAAAGTCCTCCGTTACATCGATCATGCCCATGTGGGCCTTGGTGTGGTACGTTTTGGTTTCCGTATAAACTGCCATGGAAGGGGCCTCCTTTGTGATTTTCTTCCTGATTGTATCATAAGCCCGCCCGTGATACAATAGATGGAAAGAAGGAGGTACCTGCTATGGACAACGCCATTATCACTCTGGACCTCCACGGTAAAAACACCTATCAGGCCAAAGTGGCCATCGACGCCCAGCTGCGGCGGGCCGGGACCGGGGCCTACCGCATCCGGCTCATCCACGGCAGCCACAGCGGCACCGCCCTGCGGGAGCTCATCCGGACGGAGTATGCCCATCATCCCAAAGTCAAGCGGCTCATTCTCTCCGCCGACGGCGGCGCCACAGAGCTGGTGCTGCGGGAATATGTTTAGGAGGTTGTTTTCATGCGCGTGGCACTGATCCAAATGCCGGTGACGGCAGAGAAAGACATCAACATCAAAACCGCCTGCCGGAAAATTCGGGAGGCGGCGGAAAACGGCGCGGACTTTGCCGTTCTGCCGGAGATGTTCTGCTGCCCCTATGAAAACAGCTGCTTCCGGGCTTACGGTGAGGAAGCAGACGGCCCCGCCCAGCAGGCCCTGTCCGCCCTGGCATCAGAGCTGGGTATCTACATCGTGGGTGGTTCTCTCCCGGAGCTGGCAGACGGAAATGTTTACAATACCAGCTATGTCTATGGCCGCCAGGGCGAGCTGCTGGCAAAGCACCGGAAGGCCCATCTGTTCGACATCGACGTGGCGGGCGGGCAGCGGTTCAGGGAATCGGATACCCTTTCCCCGGGAAATGCCATCACTACCTTCGAGACGGAATTTGGCACCATGGGTCTGTGCATCTGCTTCGATCTGCGATTTGAGGAACTGGCCCGGTGCATGTGCCTGCGGGGTGCTAAGGTCATCTTTGTTCCCGCCGCCTTCAACATGACCACCGGCCCCGCCCACTGGGAACTGCTGTTCCGGCAGCGGGCGGTGGATAACCAGTGCTTCACTGTGGGCGTCTCTCCTGCCCGGGACGAATTGGCCAGCTATGTGGCCTACGGAAATTCCATCGCCGTAGACCCCTGGGGCACCGTTCTCTGTCGGGCCGGCGGGGAGGAAGATACGCTGTACGCCGATCTGGATGTTGCCCGCCTGGAGGCCGTCCGGGCGCAGCTTCCCATCCTCTCCGCCCGAAGGACGGACCTGTACGAGGTACGGGAAACATGAGCGGCCAAGTCTTTGAGGTCTTTTACCGGGTGGTCCGAGCTATCCCTGCCGGAAAAGTGGCCACCTACGGGCAGATAGCCCGGCTGGCCGGGATGCCCCGCTGCGCCCGGACAGTTGGCTACGCCATGGCAGGCTGCCAGGACCCGTCTGTCCCCTGTCATCGGGTGGTGGACCGCTATGGTGGCACAAAAGCCTGCTTCGACACCCTTGCTCCCGGCACCCAGCGGGCCATGCTGGAGGCGGAAGGGGTCCCCTTCCGGCCGGACGGCACCGTGGACCTGGCGCAGTGCCGGTGGGAACCATAAAAATCAGGAGACGGCTTCCACCGTCTCCTGAATCGTTTCTGTATGTATGTTCATTGCCTCCGCCAGCCGCCGAATCACCACATACTCCTCCAAACACAGGCCGCTGTCCCGCATGGCCAGGGCGGCTTCCCGCCCTACATAGCGGTAATGCCAGGGCTCATAGCCAACGCCGGTGATCTCGCTCTTGTCGGTGGGGTACCGCAGGATGAAGCCATATTCCCAGCAGTGCTCCATGAGCCACTTCTGCTCAGCGGTCTTTTCCTGCTGGTGGGTCAGCTTCTGATAGGAGGCCGACACGATATCCACCGCCATACCGGTGTGGTGCTCACTGGTACCCGGTGCCGCCACCCAGCGGATGGCTTCCTCCTCCGCTGCCGACTGTGAATAGCCTGCCGCCCGCAGACGGGCGATCTTATTTTTGTGCAGCCGGGTCTGGGTCGCCACGTCCCGATAGGCCGAGCAGACGATGGGATGCAAGCCGGCCTTGCCGCAGTCCGTCAGCATGGCGGTCAGGTCCTCATAGGCCCGCTCATCCACCTGCAGCCCCCCCGGCAGCTTCTTCAGCGTCACCGCATATTCTTCGGGCATGGGATTCCAGCGGTTCACCAGCAGCAGGCGCCAATCCTCCGTCTGCTCCTGCACCTGTTGGCACTCCTGGACAGTCTCCCGGACCTGGTCTTCGGCAACCTCCGCCACGGAAGTGACCGGCAGCAGAAACAAGGTCAGCAGCAGAGAGACCGATGAAAGCAGATTCATTTTGTCAACTCCTCCACAAGGGCTTGTCCTTATGGTACAACCCATTTCCCGCGAAAGCAAGTCCAATTTGTAAACAAAGCCGCCGCTTATAAGGAGCGGCGGCTTTGTTATGGACGATATTCTCAGAGCTTGACAATCTTCCCCGTCTTCCACGCCTCCGTGGCGGCATAGCCGATGATGGTGGACTTGGTGCCGTCGTACACGGTAGTACCGGGCTGCCTACCCTCCAGAGCGCAGTCCACAAATTCCTGCAGCTCATTGAGGTACGCCTCGGCAAACCGCTCCGGGAAGGAACCTACACATTCGGTGCAGGCACCGTGCACGTTATAGACCATGGCCAGGTTCTTCTCCGGCACGGCAGAGATACGAAGGATGCCGTCGGTACCCACGATCTCCGTCTCCACATGGTAGCCGTGGGGAGCGGCACGTCCTACATGCATCATGCCCATGGCACCGTTCTCAAACTTGAACATGGCAGCGCCGGTCTCGGCATCTCCCGCCTCCCGGAAGCCGGGATATTTGAAGGTGGCGCCCATGGCATAGACTTCCGTGACCTCGCTGCCCAGGAACCAGCGCATCAGGTCCATATCGTGGATACCCAGATCCAGGAAAATGCCGCTGGAGGTCTTGGCATACCGGAGTGTCTCCTGTACAGAGGACTCCGGGTCCATGCCGGTGGCCTTCACCAGATAAGGCGTGCCGATGGCGCCTTCCTCGATCTTTTTCTTGGCATAGGCGTAGGACTTGTCATACCGGCGCATAAAGCCCAGCATGAAGGTCCGGTCCGGGTGGCGCTCCACAGCGGCCTCTGCCAGTTTGCACTGGGCCACATCCACGCCCAGGGGCTTTTCGCAGAACACGTGCTTTCCCGCATCCAGGGCAGCCTCGATCTGCCAGCAGTGCTCGGAGGAGGTGGTGACGATCACCACCGCGTCGATATCGGCTTTTGCCAGCATCTCCCGGTAGTCCGCATAAACATGCTCCATCCCCAACTCCCGCCGGGCGTATTCCACGCCCCCGTCATGGCTGGAGCAGACGGCCACCAGCTCCGCATTTGGGATTCTATACGCAATATTCCAGGCATGGACCTTGCCCAGACGGCCCAGGCCCACGACGCCTACACGCAGCTTTTTCACAGTTTCTTCCTCCATGTATGAAAGAGCATGGGGCTGCGGAGCCCCATGCTCTTTGGTAAGTATCTTGCTCAGGATCAGGCAGCAGCCATCTTGCGGGCCTTGGCCTCCATCTTGTTACGGACAACGTCGATGGTAACAGCCAGGATGATGACGGCACCGATGACGATGTACTGAACGTCGTTGGAAGCGCCCATCAGGTTCAGGCCGTTACGGATCACAGCCATGATCATGGCGCCGATCAGAGTGCCCCAGATGGTACCCTTGCCGCCGGTGAAGGAGGCACCGCCCACGATACAGGCAGCGATGGCATCGTTATCATAGGTGGTACCGGCATTGCCGTTAGCGGAAGCCAGACGGCCGACGGAGACCACGCCGGCCATACCGGCCATGAAGCCGGACAGGGCATAGACGAAGGTCAGCACGTTCTTGGAGGGAATACCGGACAGGCGGGCAGCCTCAGGGTTGCCGCCGCAGCAGTAGATCTGACGGCCCAGAGCGGTCTTCTTCAGGAACACATCAAAGATGCAGAACACAATGATAACCAGAATGAAGCTGACGGGGATGCCGGGGAAGGTGACCTTGCCGGAGGCATCGGTCATTCTGCCGATGGAGCCGCCGCCCAGCCACATCAGGGAATCCACACCGGTGTTGGTGAAGCCGATGGACTTGGAACCGGTGATGACCAGTGCCAGGCCCCACAGGATGTTCTTCATGCCCATGGTGGACACGAAGGGATGGGGCAGGTCCAGACGGGTCAGCAGGGTGCCGTTGATGAAACCGGCCAGGGTGCTGACTGCCATACCGCAGACGGCCAGCAGGATGGGGTTCGTCTGACCGAAGTTCTGGACCAGCACGCCGATGGTGCAGGTGCACAGCACGCAGTTGGAACCCACGGACAGGTCGATACCGGCGGTGATCAGCGCGCACAGCATACCGGAAGCGATCAGGCAGTTGATGGATGCCTGCTTCAGGATGTTCATGACGTTGCCGATCTTCGGGAACTTATCGGGCATGGTGATGCAGAAAATGGCGATCAGGATCACCAGAGCCAGCAGAGTGCCCAGCTTCTGCAGAAGCTCTTTCGCAGAACTATTCTTTTTCATATCAGTCTAACTCTCCTCCCCAGGCCGCTTTCATGATGTCTTCGGAATTGAAATGCTTGGTATCGCGGTCGATATCTGCCATGACACGGCCGCCGCGCATGACCACCACGTGATCGCTCATTGCCAGGATCTCCGGCAACTCGGAAGAGACCATGATAACGCACTTACCGGCCTTGACCAGATCGTTCATAACACGGTAGACTTCGATCTTGGCACCCACGTCGATACCGCGGGTAGGCTCATCAAAAATGAAGATATCGGCGTCAATGTTGACCCACTTGCCGATAACCACCTTCTGCTGGTTACCACCGGAAAGCTGGGCGGTGACCTCATCCAGAGAGGGAGTCTTGATCTTCAGGGCCTGCACATTCTCCTGACCGGACTTCTCGATCCGCGCTTTATCCAGGAACGGACCATTGCTGAAGCCCTTCATGTTGGCCAGGATCAGGTTGGTACGCACATCCAGACTCAGCACCAGACCCTGACCCTTGCGGTCTTCGGTCAGGAACGCGATCTTTCTCTTGATGGCGTCCTTGGGATTTCTTATGGTAACTTTTTCACCCTTGACGTACACCTCGCCACTGTCCAGACGGTCAGCGCCGAAGACAGCGCGCATCGTTTCCGTACGGCCGGCGCCAACCAGACCGGCAAAGCCGGTGATCTGTCCGGCATGGGCCTTGAAGCTGACGTCGTGGAGCACACCGGCCTCGTTGAGGTGCCGGCCCTCCAGCCACACATCACCCTTCACGCCGAATTCCTTGGGATACAGGTTATCCAGCGTCCGGCCCACCATGGCGGTGATCAGAGAATCCTCGGTCAGATCGCCGATATCCTTGGTGATGATGTGCTCGCCGTCACGCATGACGGTCACGCGGTCACAGAGTTCAAAGAGTTCTTCCAACTTATGAGAAACAAACAGGATGGCCACGCCCTTGGCCTTCAGGCCACGGACCGTTTCCATCAGCTGGGCGATCTCCTCCTTACCCAGAGAGGAGGTCGGCTCATCCATGATGATGAGCTTCGCGTCCAGAGAAACGGCCTTTGCGATCTCCACCATCTGCTGAAGACCGGTACCCAGCTTGCCGCACTCCATTTTTACATCGATTTCAGGATGGCCCAGAGAAGCCAGGGCTTCAGCAGCCTCCTGATGCATTCTGGGATAATCCAGAAGCAAGCCCTTTTTCACGGCACGTCCCATGAAAACATTGTCCGTAACAGGAAGCTGCTTGACGATGTTCAGTTCCTGGTACACGCAGGCAATACCCGCCTCACGGGACTGAACAGGATTTCTGAAGACGACCTTTTTGCCGTCAACGAAGATGTCTCCCTCTTCCGGATTGTGAACGCCGGTCAGCACCTTGATCAGGGTGGACTTACCGGCGCCATTTTCGCCGATCAGACCGTGGATCTCACCGGGTCTGATACCAATGGACATGTTTTTCAATGCAACGACACCAGGAAAACGTTTGGTAATATTTTTCAGTTCGACGACATATTCGCTCATGGAATTACCTCGTTTCTTTCCTGATTCATGCCCGCAGCTGTCGCTTCCGCGGATTTGTTATACTTGAAATTTGGCGACAGGGTTCCTGTCGCCAAATTTCAGTTTAACTCATTTGCTTAAGTAGAAATAAGGATGCTTTGGGATAATTGGTTCAGACTTGCCAATTAGCCGTTGACGTTAGAAGCATCGATGACCTTGACGGGAGCGGGGATGACTTCATCAACGGTCTCACCCTGCAGGGTCTTGTAGGCAGCCATGACCGCCTCATAACCCATGGAAGTGGGCTGCTGAGCAACGGTAGCCTTCACATACTCGTCGCCAGCCTTGATCAGGTCCAGAGCGGAGGCGTTGCCGTCGAAGCCCACGATGGTGACGTCGCTCAGGCCGGCGTTCTTGCAGGCGTTCATGGCGCCGATAGCGGTATCGTCATTGTGGCAGAACACAACGTCGATCTGATCGCCGAAGGAGCTGATCATATCTTCCATGGTCTTGGTAGCGCCGTCGGTGGTGTTCTGACCGGACAGAGCAGCCAGGACCGTAACGCCCTTCTCCTCACAGGCCTTCTCATAACCGGAGCGACGCAGGTTGGAGGTGTTGTCGCCTTCCTGGCCATAGATGATCACAGCGTTGATGTCAGAGCCCAGCTTCTCAACGGCCCAGAGGCCACCCTGATAGGCAGCCTCGTCGTTCATGGTGCCGACGAAAGAGGTCTGGCCGGCGATACCAACGTTGGTGTCAACAGACAGGACGGGGATACCCTGATCCAGAGCGGCCTGCAGAGCGTTGGCGGCAGCGCCGGCATCGTTGGGAGCGCAGATGATGGCGTCAACGCCAGCACCGATCTGCTGCTCGATCATAGCGACCTGCTGCTCGATCTCGGACTCAGCGCCGGGGCCGACAACGGTAACCTTGATGCCCAGCTCAGCGGCAGCCTGGTCACAGCCGTCCTTCACATAGCCCCAATACTCGGAGGCCAGGGTCTTCAGGACGACAGCGATCTCGATGTCGTCGGCGGGAGTCTCAGCGGGGGTCTCGGTCTCAGCGGGCTTCTCGGCGGGCTTCTCCTCAGTCTTGCTGCCGCCGCAGGCGACCAGAGACAGGGACATGACCAGTGCGAGGATCAGTGCGAGGAACTTCTTCATACTTCTTTTCTCCTTTTCGAATAATTTCCGGGATTCTGCTACATAAAAGAAATCGATTAAATAAACAGTATACCCCGGTGAATGCGAACTTATCCTAGCATAAAAATCACCTCTGCGTCAATAGAAGTCGCAAAGTCTGTAACTTCCCCCGAAGTGCTCCTTTTCTTTTTGTGCAAATTCAACAATTCATTTCATGTAACCGAACAAAACTGTCAAAAAAGTTAACCTGTCTCTTACAAAAATTTTACATTTTCTCTTTCTTCCGTCACAGCCGCCACTTTCGACAGTCCAGACTGCATTTATTAAGGGGAATTCTTCTGTCACATACATATAAAAACAGAAGAGCTCTTTGGGCAAATCGGAAAAAATCCGTTTTTATACAGGAAAGCCGTTGATTTTTAGGCAAATTGATGGTACTTTTATTGTTGGCAAAAACGATTGCGTCTGCGGGTTGTTGTTAATGTATCTGTGGGCGCACACAGACAGCCAGTTTTCACTATTTATTATTGAAGGAGGACGTTTCCTATGTTTGATCCCAAGTCCGTTTCCCTGGGCATCGCCCCTATCGGCTGGTGCAACGACGATATGCCTGAGCTGGGCGGCGAGAACACCTTCCAGCAGATCGTCAGCGAAATGGCTCTGGCCGGCTTTACCGGCTGCGAAATTGGCAACAAGTATCCCTCTGACCCCGCTGAGCTGAAGAAGGCCCTGGACCTGCGCGGTATGCGCATCGCCAGCCGCTGGTATTCTTCCTTCATCCTGACCCGTCCCATCGAGGAGGAGATCGCCGACTTCACCGCCAACCTGGACTTCCTGGCCGCCGTCGGTGCCAACCGCATCAACGTCAGTGAGCAGAGCTATTCCATCCAGGGCCAGATGGACACCCCCGTCCTCACCGGCGGCCACAAGCACGTCATGAATGACGAGGAGTGGGACCGCTTCTGCGCCGGTCTGAACACCCTGGGCAAGATCGCCGCCGACCGCGGCTTCAAGCTGTGCTTCCATCATCACATGGGCACTGTGGTCCAGACCTCCGAGGAGACGGACCGCATGATGGCCAACACCGATCCCCGCTACGTCTTCCTGTGCTATGATACCGGTCACTTCACCTTCGCCGGTGAGGACCCCCTGGCCATGCTGAAGAAGTATGTGGACCGCGTGGGCCACGTCCATCTGAAGGACATGCGTCTGAGCGTGGTGGAAGAGGTCCGCAAGAACAACTGGAGCTTCCTGCAGGCCGTCCGCAACGGCTCCTTCACCGTCCCCGGCGACGGCGACGTGGACTTCGACCCCGTGTTCAAGGTGCTGTCCGACGCCGGCTACCAGGGCTGGCTGCTGGTGGAGGCCGAGCAGGACCCCGCCAAGGCCAATCCTCTGGAGTACGCTATGAAGGGCCGTAAGTACATCCGCGAGCACACCGGGCTTTAAGCCCTCAAGGGGGAGCAAGCTCCCCCTTGAGAATCCCCTGCCACCAGTGACATCGGTCACTGGTGAACGCCGCCCCCGGCGGCTGCCCCGACATCATACCGCCGGGTCTGCCGAGGCCCGTTCCTTTGGGCCGAGGCTGGAGCAATGTATTTTCGCCACGTACAGAAGGTAAATTGCCCCGAAGGGGCAAGAGAATCCCCCCGGAGGGCGCCGCAGCGAAAATAATTTCATTTTCTTCATTCGCCGCTGGCGAATGAACTGGGGAAACCAGCGCTTTCCCCCAGCCCTTTCCCAATGCTATTCAAAATAGGAGATGGTTCCGATGACCTATTTTAACAAAAATTCCGAACTGAAGAACGGCTACAACGCCTATATCGACGCCAACACCGACGATATGGGCACCCAGATGGACGTAGGCCTGCTGCTGATGGAGGACGGCGACGTCTTTACCTTCGACGAGGCCAACAAGGAGATCGCAGTCCTTCTGTTCTCCGGCAAGGTCACCTATGAGTGGGATGGCAAAAAGGTCGAAGCCGACCGCCCCGACTGCTTCCACCATGAGGCCTACTGCCTGCTGGCCGGCAAGGGCACCAAAATCACTCTGACCGCCCACGCCCACAGCGAACTGTATATCCAGAAGACCCTGAATGACAAGCCCTATGAGGCTGTCATGTACACCCCCGAGACCGTGCAGACCGAGTACAAGGGCTCCGCCGGCGAGCTGATGGGCTGCATGGAGCGGGAGATCAAGACCTTCTTCGACCTGGACAACGCCCCCTTCTCCAACATGGTCCTGGGCGAGGTGTTGAACCATCCCGGCAAGTGGTCCTCCTATCCCCCTCATCACCATCCCCAGCCCGAGGTCTATTTCTACCGCTTTGACTATCCCGACGGCTTCGGCGCGGGCTTTGCCAACGGTGAGATCTTCAAGACCGGCCACAATGGCCTGGCTGTCATCAACCACGGCTTCCACTCCCAGACCGCCGCGCCCGGCTACGCCATGTGCTACGCCTGGGGCATCCGTCATCTGGACGGCGATCCCTGGGACAAGACCCGCATTGACGATCCCGAGCACGCCTGGCTGTGGAAGGCCGACGCCAATGACCACATCTATCCCAATCATTGACAGGAGGTAAGATTCCCATGAAAACCGTACGTTTGACCATGGCTCAGGCCCTGGTCCGGTTCCTGGAGAACCAGTACATCGAAGTGGACGGCGTCCAGACTCCCTTTGTCCACGGCGTGTTCATCATCCCCGGCCACGGTAACGTGGTTGGTCTCGGTCAGGCTCTGACCCAGGAAGCCAAGAAGATGAAGATCTATCATGGCCAGAACGAGCAGGGCATGGCTCAGGCAGCCGTTGCTTTTGCAGCACAGACCAAGCGTAAGCAGATCTGCGTGGCTACCTCTTCTGTGGGCCCCGGCGCTGCCAACATGGTCACCGCCTGCGGTACCGCTACCGCCAACAATCTGCCTCTGCTGGTTCTGCCCGGCGACACCTATGCCTGCCGTCAGCCCGATCCCGTTCTGCAGCAGGTCGAGCACACCAACTCTCTGGCTACCACCACCAATGATGCTTTCAAGGCTGTCTGCCGTTACTGGGATCGTATCGTCCGCCCCGAGCAGCTGATGAGCGCCATGCTCTCCGCTTTCCGCGTGCTGACCGATCCCGCCAACACCGGCGCTGTCTGCATTGCCCTGCCTCAGGATGTTGAGGGCGAGGCTTATGATTATCCCGTTTCCTTCCTGGCCAAGCGTGTCTGGCGTCTGGAGCGCCGTCCCGCAACCGAGGTTGCCCTGGACGAGGCTGCTGAGGCCATCAAGAAGGCTAAGCGCCCCCTGATGATCTGCGGCGGCGGCGTTCGCTACTCCGAGGCTCATGCCGAGTTCCTGCACTTCGCAGAGACTCTGGGCATCCCCTACGGCGAGACCCAGTCCGGCAAGTCCGCTACCGACTGGATGAATCCTCTGAATCTGGGCGGTCTGGGTACCACCGGCTGCTCCGCTGCCAACGAGATCGCCCGCAAGGCTGACCTGGTCATCGGTGTCGGCACCCGCTACACCGACTTCACCACCGCTTCCCGCTGGCTGTTCAAGGACACCTGCAAGTTCGTCAACATCAATGTGTCTGAGTTCCAGGCTCTGAAGCTGGATGCCGTTCCCGTGGTTGCCGACGCCAAGGAAGCTCTGCCCCGTCTGGAGGCTAAGCTGGCCGGCTACAAACCCGCTTACAAGGACGAGGTCAAGGTCGCCAAGGAAAAGTGGCTGGAGGAGCTGAATCGTCTGGACAGCATTGTCTATTCTGAGAAGAAGTCCTGGAAGCCCGAGATCAACGACGCGAACCGCAGTTCCGTTGAGCGTTATGCCAAGGATGTGAAGTCCACTCTGTGCCAGACCACCGTTCTGGGTGCCATCAACCACTTCATGAGCGAGGGTGACGTGGCTATCGGTGCTGCCGGCTCTCTGCCCGGCGATATGCAGCGTATGTGGCGTCCCACCGGCATCGACACCTATAACATGGAATATGGCTACTCCACCATGGGTTACGAGATCGCCGGCGCTCTGGGCGTGAAGCTGGCCATCGGTGACAAGCGCGAAGTCTACGCATTCTGCGGCGACGGCAGCTTCAATATGCTGCACGGTGAGATCATCACCGCTCTGATGGAGCACAAGAAGATCAATATCTGCCTGTTCGACAACGCCTCCTTCGGCTGCATCAACAACCTGCAGGTCGGTCACGGCAACCTGACTCTGTGCACGGAGCTGCGTCAGCGCAACAAGGACGGCCTGTTCGGTGACTTCCTGAACATTGACTACGCCAAGGTTGCCGAGGGCTACGGCTGCAAGGGTTACACCATCCGCACCATGGACGAGCTGATGGCTGCTCTGGAAGACGCCAAGAAGGTCAAGAATGTTCCCGTGCTGTTCGACATCAAGGTTCTGCCCAAGACCATGACCGATGGTTACAGCTCCTGGTGGCGCGTGGGCGATACCGAGGTTTCCGAGCGCGAGGAGAACGTCGCCTGCTACAACGACATGTTGGCTCACCTGAAGGACGCCCGCAAGTATTGATCCCCGCAGGGGCGGTGTCCTCACCGCCCCTAGCTGAAATATGAAAATCCTACCATTTTAATATAAGAGAAAAGGAAGGTAATTATCATGGATAAGGTTCTGAAAATCGGTATCATCGGCTGCGGTGCCATCGGCAAGGATCATTGCCGCCGCATCATTGAGACTGTCCCCGGCGCCACCGTCGTGGCTGTCTCTGACTATGTGGCCGCCGCCGCTGACGACACCGCTGCCAAGTACGGCATCAAGTCCTACGGCAACGACTGCGACGGCATGATCAAGGACCCCGACGTTGAGGCCGTTGTCATCACCTCCATCGACCCCACCCATCATGACTACGTCATGAAGACCCTGGCCGAGGAGAAGTGGTGCTTCTGCGAGAAGCCCCTGTCCCAGAACGCCAAGGACTGCGAGGAGATCATCAACCGCGAGCTGGAGATCGGCAAGCGTCTGGTCCAGGTGGGCTTCATGCGTCACTATGACCGCGGCTACGCCGAGATGAAGCGCATCATCGACTCCGGCGAGCTGGGCGCTCCCCTGGTCATCAAGGCCTGCCACCGCAACGTGGCTCAGGGCCCGGGCTTCAAGACCGAGAACGGCGTGACCAACGTGGCCATCCACGAGCTGGACATCTGCCGCTGGCTGCTGGACGACGAGTACGAGGACGTGCAGTGCGTCAAGGTCCGTCAGTCCGCCAACTCCGACAAGGGCTATGACAACCCCCAGGTCATGCTGATGCGCACCAAGAAGGGCTGCTTCATCGACGTGGAGGTCCAGGTCGCCGACGGTTACGGCTATGACATCCAGTGCGAGGTCGTCTGCGAGAACGGCACCGTCAAGCTGCCCGATCCCTACGCTGTGGTCCGTCGCTCTCGTCCCCAGGGCTGGGACAGCCTGAATCCCGCCGAGTCCATGCCCATCATGACCGACTGGAAGGAGCGCTTCATCGAGGCCTACGACATCGAGTTCTGCAAGTGGGTCGAGTCCGTCCACGCCGGCAAGCTGACCGGTCCCTCCTCCTGGGACGGCTATGTTGCCTGCGTTGCCGGTGACGCTCTGAACGCTTCCCGTGGCACCTCTCAGTTCCTGAAGGTGGAGACCATGGAGAAGCCCGAGATGTACAAGTAATTCCATTTTCCATCAGCACTTCAAACGGCGGAGCAGCCTGGCTGCTCCGCCGTTTTATGCCTGCTGTCTCAAATTGACTATCCGCCATCGCCGTAATATACTAAAAAAAACAATGGAGGTGTGCCCATGAAACGAAACCGCGTCATCCTTTTCACGATTGTCGCCCTTCTGCTTTCGGGATCACTGGCCTATCTGCTGATCCCCGCCAACGCGGTATCCGGTACATATCGGATTCACCAGGTGGAACAGGACGGCCGCTATATCACAGAGGATTTGGAGCCAGCCGCATTGGAAAACCTGGCAGCCCTAGTGTCCCGAGCCAAGTGTCGCCGCTGGTCAAACCCGCTGGGCGCTCACCCTGTCAAGGGCAGCATCTGCATCCACGGCATGGATGACAACGGCCCTTGCTTTTTCTACCTGGTGGGAAGTACTGGCCGTTATTCGGTAAATGACCATGAATTGATTCGCGGAGAGCAGCTTCTGGAGCAGGTACAGGACCTGTTGAATACCCCATGAAAAAACGGGCCGGATGGCCCGTTTTTTATTCAATCTCAATATGTACCGACTCATGGAACTCCGGCTCCACCAGGCCAGGGATCTCCACGGCGTCCGTGAACCGCACGTCTCCCACACACTCTTTCAGGAGGCTGACGATGTAGGGGTGGGGACGCTCATCCGGTCGCCGTGCCGCCACGCACACCACCGCCGTCTTGGGCCGCAGCATCTTCAGCAGCTTCCGGGTGGTGGAGGACAACGACGCGTGATGGGGCACCTTCAAAATATCGCAGGGGGTGGCCGTGGCCGTCTCCCACATGTGGGCGTAGGCGTCGCCCCCCAGCACGATCTCTTTACCGTGATAGTACAGCCGCTGCCGCAGGCTGGCCACATTCATGGACTTGGCCCAGTGGATCAGATCATATCCGTTCCGCTCGCCCCGGTAGGCGGCGTCGTACACTTCCTTCTGCCGGGGATACAGGGCCGGCTCACCGAAGAGGACATCCATGCTCAGGTCCTCGGTCAGGTGCAGAGTCTCCATCCGGTCTCCGGCAAATTCCACGATCTCCCGGATGCGGTCTCCCTGCCGCCGCAGGGGTTGGACATACATATCCACGCAGCGCAGCAGGTTTCGGGCTGCCTTGGGCAGGCCGTTGTCCCCGTCCGGGTCCAGAGCAGGAGCATCCGCAGGCGGCGCATAGGGAGTCATCAAACGATCTACCGTCACTGCGTCCAGTACCCGGCTCAGACCGCCCACATGGTCCCGGTGGAAATGGGTCAGCAGCAGGATATCCAGATGGTCCACTCCCTGCTGTTTCAGGAAGTCTCCCGCGTAAATACGTTGGGAGCGGGGGTCCAGCTCCTGGGCGTGGTCGTCACGTACCAGGTTGTCATGGCCGCAGTCCACCAGCATGGCAAACCGCTGCGCTCCCTCCTTCATCTCCCGCACCAGGATGGAATCGCCGTTGCCAACGTTGATGAAATCCAGTACCAGCATATACCAGTTCCCCCTGCCCGTTTATTGATAATACGATACCACAGTTGCCCCACAGCGGCAACGAAAAAACACATCCGGCCCCTCCAAAAATTTGTACTGAATTTTGTCATCCTGACGAAGACAAAGGGCTGTTTTCAGGAGCGGAAATGTCCTTGCCAACAGATGATGTTTTCTTTATAATAGTCCTATCAAACGCAGGGAGGTCGCTATGAAGCAGCAGACAAATATTCCCTCCATGGACGCATGGATCAAAGAGGCAAAATCCGCTCCCAATGCCGATCAGGTAGGCATGTACCTGTTCCACAATGGCGTTGTACGGGGTACAGCCAAGGCCCAGGTTCGCCTGGGGCAGCAGGATACGGCCCCCGTCACCGGCATGGTGTTCTCTTATGATCAGGAGAAGGTGGACGCCGCCGTGGAGGCCGCCTACCGGCTGGAGGGCATCTATTATATTAAGGTATGGCTCAACCAGGGTGCGCTCCAAGTAGGCGATGACATCATGTACGTGCTGGTGGGCGGCGACATTCGCCCTCATGTGGTGGATGGCCTGCAATTCCTGGTAGAGCGACTCAAGACCCAGTGCGTCACGGAGACGGAGCTGCACTGAGGCAAAGCCGTTTATTCTGGCAGCCCGAGCGCCAGCAAATACATCTATATAGATTTCAAGGGAGCTGACTTGTGCGTCAGCTCCCTTGTCCTTATATGTGCGCTTACAGCGTCCGCAGGGCGTCCACCAGAGCGGTTTTGCTCTCGGTCTTGGCGTCCTTCATCTTGATGACCCGGGCAGGGCTGCCCGCCACCACAGCGTTGTCGGGCACATCTTCAATGACGATGGCACCGGCGGCCACCACGGCGTTCTTGCCGATGTGGACGCCCTCGATGACCACGGCGTTGGCACCCACCAGGACGCCGTCCTCCACGATGACGGGAGTGGCGGAGGCGGGCTCCACCACTCCGGCCAGCACCGCGCCGGCGCCGATGTGGCAGTTATCGCCCACAGTGGCCCGTCCGCCCAGCACGGCGCCCATGTCGATCATGGTGCCCTTGCCCACCACGGCGCCGATGTTGATGACGGCGCCCATCATAATGACGGCGCCCTCACCGATCTCCACCTTTTCCCGGATAATGGCGCCGGGCTCGATGCGGGCCTTGATGTTCTTCAGGTCCAGCAGGGGCACACCGGAGTTGCGGCGGTCGTTCTCCACCACGTAATCGGTGATCTTGTCAGCATTGGCCTCCAGAATGGAGGACAGCTCGGTCCAGTCACCGAACACGGTGAAGCTGTTGCCGCTGCCGAAGACCTTGGCGGAGCCGAAGTCCACAGGGCCGGTGGTGTTGACATACAGCTTCACCGGGGTCTTCTTCTCGGAAGTCGCGATATAGTTGATGATCTCCTGAGCGTTCATGTGTCTCTCCTATTTTTATTCTCCAAAGAGAATTTTTTGCAGGTCATAGACCCCGGCAGGCTGCCCCGGCAGCAGGCGGGCCATGTGCAGGGCGCCATTGACGAAGATCTGGCGGCTGGCGGCCCGGTGAGTGAACTCCAGTTCCTCGTCAGGGCCGAAGAAGTGGACGGAGTGGGTCCCGGCCACGGTGCCGCCCCGCAGGGCGTGGACACCGATCTCGTCCTTTCCCCGCTTGCCGCAGTTCCCCTCCCGGCCATAGACCGGAGTCAGGGCGTGGGCGGGGTCGATGGCCTCCACCAGCAGCTTGGCGGTACCGCTGGGAGCGTCGGCCTTCTGGTTGTGGTGGGTCTCGGTGATCTCAATGTCAAAGTCCGGCTTCAGCACATCCGAGATGGTGCGCAAAGCCCGGTACAGCACCGCCACGCCCAGGGAGAAGTTGGCGCTCCACAGCACAGGGACCGTGCTGCCCAGGGCAAACAGCTCCGCCTTCTGGGCCTCGGTGTAGCCGGTGGTGCCGGACAGCAGGGGCGTCCCGGTACGGCGGACATATTCACAGACGGCAGGCAGGGCCTCCGGCCGGGAAAAGTCGATGACCACATCGGCCACTTTTCCCAGTCCGGCCAGCTTGCCCAGGTCATCGTGGCCGAAGGCGGCCACGACCTCGTCCCCGGCGGCCTTGGCGGTGGACTGGATCAGTTTGCCCATTTTTCCCCGGCCGATCAGAAGGATCTTCACAGCAGGCCCGCCTCCTTCAGGCTGGCCCGCAGGATGGCCTGATGCTCCTCACTCATTTCGCACAGGGGCAGCCGCATGGGACCAACGTTCAGGCCCATCATGTTCATGGCGCTCTTGACGGGGATGGGATTCACCTCGATAAACAGATCGTTCATCAGCTTCAGATACTTCAGGTGGTTGGCCAGGGCCTGAGCCTGGTTGCCGCCCAGGTAATCCGCCACGATCTGGTGGCACATGGCGGGCATGACATTGGCGTAGACGGAGATGACGCCGCTGCCGCCGATGCTCATGAGGGGCAGGGTGATGTCGTCATTGCCGGAGTACAGGGCGAAGTCCGGCCCGATGCAGTGGGCGATCTTCATGGCGTAGGACATATCGCCGCTGGCTTCCTTGATGCCGGTGATGTTGGGGTGCTTGCTGAGCTTCTCCACCACGCTGACGGGGATGGAGCAGCCGGTGCGGCCAGGGACGTTGTACAGCAGGCAGGGAATGTGGACGGCGTCGGCAGTCTCCGCAAAGTGGCGGTACATGCCCTCGGGGTTGGCCTTGTTGTAGTAGGGGGAGATCAGCAGCAGGGCGTCGGCGCCCATGTCCTGATACTGGATGCTCTTCTCCAGCTGAGTGGACGTGCAGTTGGAACCGCTGCCCACGATCACAGGCACCCGGCCGTTCACGACCTTGATGGTGTGCTCCACCACGGAGGCGTCTTCCTCATGGCTCATAGTGGGATACTCGCCGGTGGTGCCCAGGGTCAGGATACCGTCGGTGCCCTCAGCGATCTGCCGCTCCAGCAGCTCCGTCAGGACCTCAAAATTGACGCTGCCATCCTCGTGGAAAGGGGTGATCATAGCCACGATGGAACCCTTGATGTTTTCGAACTTCATGTTGTGTGCCCTCCATACTTTTTATTTCTGTATTTGTAAAAGAAAAAGTCGGTAGAGACACGCTCCTACCGACAGTCCATTCACGCACAAAAGCGTGGAGTCTCTGTTAGCGGATAGCGCCCCCGCAGTCTCCCGCGGACAGTCCAACGGGTGTTCCCCGCAGGCCCACCTTCCTGCCACGCCTGACCGAAAAGTTCGGCGGATTTGCCCTTCCCACCTTCCCAGCCTGCCGGCTCCCGTGGGTCCATCGCATCCGCGCCTCTATCTCATTTTTCGCTATCATATCATTATCCGCCAATCGTTTCAATAGAAATTTTCCAAAAATTCTATCCGTTTTTCTGACAGTATGTTATAGTAAGTGCAATAAAATTCCCGCAAGGAGGTCCCCTGCATGTCCCAAACTGTTGTTGACCACCGCCGTGCCCTGCACCAGATCCCGGAATTGGACAACCAGCTGCCCGAGACTGTGGCCTATACCCGCTCTGTTCTGGAGCCGCTGGGCTGTACCCTGTCCAGCCCCATTCCCGGCAGCGTCTGTGCCTTTTTTGACGCCGGAAAGGCCGAGACCGTGGCCTTCCGGGCGGACATGGACGCCCTGCCTGTCATGGAGTGCACCGGTCTGCCCTACGCCTCCACGCATCCCGGAAAGATGCACGCCTGCGGCCACGACGGCCACACCGCCATGGCCCTGGCATTGGCGGAATATGTGTCCGCCCATCTGGAAAAGCTGCCCCGGAACGTGCTGTTCCTGTTCCAGCCCGCCGAGGAGACCACCGGCGGCGCCAAGGGGTTGTGCGAAAGCGGCATTCTGGAAGCCCACCACGTCACCCAGGTCTTTGGCCTGCACCTGTGGCCGAATCTCCCCGCTGGAAAGGTCTTCACCCGCCCCGGTCCCCTGATGGCCCGGGCCAATGAAGTGACAGTCACCGTCACCGGAAAAAGCGTCCACCTCTCCCGGGCCAGCCAGGGCCTGGACGCCATGACGGCAGGTGTGGAGTACCTCCGCCGGGCCTACGCCATGGTGGACACCCTTCCCCCTGAAGAACCCCGGGCCTTCCTGTTCGGCAAAATGACCTCTGGCACCGTCCGCAACGCCGTCAGCGGGAAAACGGTGCTGGAGGGCAGCCTGCGGACCTACCGGGAGGAGACGTATCATTTCTGCAAACAACAGTTGGAGTCCATCGGGCAGGAGATTACCGCCGAGACCGGCTGCGGTGTGAAAGTCTGTCTCAACGAGGGGTATCCCGCGGTATGGAACCACGAGGGGCTGTACGAGACGGTCTGCACTGCCTTGGGGCAGGACGCCCCTTCCCTGCTGGAGGCCCCGGCCCTGGCGGCGGAGGATTTCTCCTTCTATCAGAAAGCCGTGCCCGGCGTGTTCTTCTTCCTGGGCGCAGGCGATACGCCGGAGCTTCACGCGCCGGACTTCTGCTTTGATGACGAGGCCGTTTTGCCCCAAGGCGTGGAATTTTTGAAGAAACTGCTATTCATGGCGTGAGATGTCCCCTTTGGGGGACGGGGGAGGCGCCCCCACTTTTCTTTGGGTTGCGCCCAAAGAAAAGCGCCGCGCCCGGTGGGAAAAGAAAGGCGCTTGGGGCCTCAAACTTGACCCGCTCCGGGGTCAAGTTTGGACCGGAGCGGGAGTGGAGCGAGACGATACTACCGTGCCTTGCAAGCCTTCTGCCGAGTGCGTCTGACACCGGCAAAACTCGGATAGAATATCCCCGCATTTGTTACTTCCGACATGCTTTCGGGGCGGTAGACGCATGGACCAGCGTCTCTTTCCGCTGCCGCTCCTGTGCATCTGCGCATGTCTCCGCAACCGCCGGTTGCGGTATTTGACAGCTTGAAATGGTAGTCTTTTCCCGGCCGGTCTGGTAGTCTATTCCCATCAAAGCAAGGAGGTCCCCCCTATGACGCTGGGTGCAAAAATACAGGCTTTGCGTACAGACGCCGGGATGTCCCAGGAGGATCTGGCAGAGCGCCTGGTGGTCAGCCGCCAGGCTATCAGCAAGTGGGAACTGGACAAAACCGTGCCGGATGTGAAATATATTGTGGCGCTGAGTGAGTTGTTTCAAGTGTCTACGGACTACCTGCTGAAAGACAGCCCCCATCATACCTCGCCGCCCCAGGCGCAGGCTCCGGCCCCTCCTCCGCCTCCCGTCTCCCCGGAGTCTGTCTTCCCTCTGACCGCATCGGCCTCTCCAGACCCTTCCTGCTTGCTTTTGGATGTAAGCCTCTGTCTGTTCGTGCTGCTGATTCTCCTGTATCTGGCTGACGATTGCTTCATGCTTTCCTTATTTTCGACCAGATGGCCGCTGCTGGTGGTTCTGCTGGGAACCCCGGTAATGCTGTTGGCTGGCTTCGAGCTTTTTACCGCTGATACTTCCCTTCAACGGTTCCGCCGGAGCGTAGCCGGATTCTGTATGCTGTGGGGTTTTTCCATGGCGCTGCTGTGCGGTTTCTCAGAAGTCTTTTTCGTGTTGATCAGTCAGGTAGGCGGCATCGCCAGTCTGATTCTCTCGCTACTGCTCATTGCTTTGTTTCTGCCCTTTGGGTACGCAGGCCGACGCCTTGCAGATCATCTCCTCAAACGGCGCAAGGTATAAAAAATACGCTGTGCACGGCGCACAGCGTATTTTTTATACCATTTACAGGGTCTTGATGAACTTCTCGATCCGGTCCAGGCCCTCTTTCAGGTCCGCGTCGGAGTAGCAGTAGCTCAGGCGCATATAGCCCTCGCAGTCGAAGTAGCAGCCGGGGATCAGGCCCACCAGGCCCTCCTTCAGCATCTTCTCGCAGAAGGTCAGAGAGTCCATGCCGTACTTTTTGATGTTGATGAACATGTAGAAGGCGCCCTCCGGCTCCTGGACCTCCAGGCCCATATCCACCAGCCGCTTGTACACGTAGTCCCGGCGCTTGCGGAAAATCTCCACCATGCCGCTGGTATCGCTCTCCAGAGCCGCCACACAGGCAGGCTGGACAAAGGAGGGGGCAGAGACCACCATGTACTGATGGAAGATCTGCATCCGGTCCCGGATAGGGGCATCCGCCAGGCAGTAGCCCAGGCGCCAGCCGGTCATGGCATAGGGCTTAGAGAAGCTGTTGATGACGATGATGCGGTCCCGCATGTCCTGATACTCGGAGAAGCTGTGGTAGTCCTCTGTGTAGACCAGGGTCCGGTACACATCGTCGCACAGAACGAAGATGGGCTTGTCCACCAGGATGTCGTGGATGGCGTCCAGGGTCTCCTTGGTATAGATGCAGCCGGTGGGGTTATTGGGAGAGGTCAGGATGATGGCCTTGGTCTTTTCATTGATGGCGGCCTTCAGAGCCTCCGGGTCCACCTGGAAATGGTTGTCCTCCGTGGGCAGGTTCACAGGAACGCCGCGGCACAGCCGGGTGATGGAGGCGTACAGGCTGAAGGAGGGCGTGGGGATGATGACCTCGTCGCCGGGGTTCAGCACAGTGGCCAGAGCGATGTGCAGGCTCTCGGTGGCGCCGATGGTCAAAATAATCTCCTCGGGGTCATAGTGTAGCCCATGGGCCTTATCCTCGAATTTGGAGATGGCCTCCAGCATATAGGGATAGCCGTTTCCGGGAGGATAGTGGGTGTCGTTGGCATCCAGGGCAGCCTTGGCGGCCTCCTTCACCATATCGGGGGTATTCAGGTCCGGCTCGCCGATGGTCAGGGCACAGGCGCCGGGCGTTCCCCGCACCAGGAAGGTAAAACGACGAATGCCGGATAGTTCCTCGCCGAGCACGGCGTTATTCAGTTTCAATTCCATGGGTCTCACGCTCCTATTTTACGATTTAAAGTAAGTATATGCGCATCCCCAAAAGATGTCAACGGCCAATTCTGCTTGCAGGAAAAAACGGGACGGCAAAACCGTCCCGTTTTTCAATGGTTTGTCAGGCCCTGGTCTCCAGGGGGAAATCATCCGTGGGCTTCTCCTCGCCCTCGAACCGGAAATCAGAAGCAGGAATGATACCATTCTCCGGGAAAGAAGCCTCATCCAGCCGGTAGGTGTACCAGATACTGTCGCCCACATCCAGTAAGACGGCTCTGGGCACCTCCGCCGCGTTAAAGTCCAGATAGCCCAGGCTGTGCTCCATGCGCACATAGTAGTGGGTGTTGCCGCCCACCACGGCGCTGCGGATCTCGGCGATGATGCCGTGCTCCTCCCTGACATCGCCCTGGTTCACCTGGGCGTCTCCGGCGCCGATCAGGCCCGCGTTGGCCAGGGTCTTGCGATAGTTGGTCTCGCACTGGGCCACGGTGCTGCCGGTCTCCACGATCTGATACTGCTGGACGTTGACCATGGCATACATTTTCACCAGGCCGTCCTCGCCTTTCAAAGACATGAAGTAGGTGGGCTGGTCTGCAATGTTCAGCAGCAGGGGGAAGGTTGCCACATAGCGCATCTGCTGCACCTGGCTCTGGGCGGAGTCCATGGCAGAGGTCTCCGTGGCGCCGGCGCAGGGATAGAAGTGGGTCTCCTTTGTCCGCTGATTGGAGAGGATGAAGCCGATGTTGGACTGGTCAGAAGTAACGGAGGTGACACCAGTGTACATATACACATCGTCGTTGATGGCAATATAGTTCCAGCCGGAGGTGGTCAGCGTCACATCCCGCTGGCCGAACAGAGAGTTCAGGAAACCGTTGTGGTACATGCCGTAATAGTCGTACTGATCCATGATGATGTCGGAGGAATACACCCGGTCCACCCAGTTGGGGACCTCCTGGTAGTACTCGCTCTCACCGGTGATGGCGTTCACCAGCACGGCCCCCTCCACATCGGTGCCGCCGAAGAGGCCGATGGTCTTGACGATGCGGGAGCAGACCCAGTAGGGGATGCCGTCCTCGTCGATCTCAAAGACCGGCTCATCAAACATCATGGTGGGGTACTGGAACCGCAGGTGGCGGTACAGGTTCCGGCCAAAGTGCTCAGCCACGGTGTACTTCATCCCTTCGTTCAGCCGCACCACCTCAGCCTCCTGGGTCACCATGTCGATGACGATATAGGCCGGCAGGCCATCGGAGCGGTTGGTAAACCACTTGATCAGGTCGCCGTAGGCCAGAGAGGTGACCCGGACCGGGCGGCCCTGGTAGTTGATCTGGGTGTAGCTGGGCAGGATCTCAAACTGGGACACCATGTCCGCCAGCTCGCCCAGCTTCCGGCTGCCCAGACGGGAGGCGGAATCCGCATCCAGCATGGGGATCTGGTCATAGCTGATCTCCTCCACCTCGGCGGTGAAGTCGCCGCTCTGAAGGGGCAGCAGTTCACTGTAGCTGGAGGCCCGCAGCACCACCCAGGAGCTGATGGCACCCACGGCGATGACGGCGATCAGGCCGATGAAAGCCAGGAAAGGGACCGTGCACTGCTTCTTCACGAAGCCCACATACCCCCGTACTCCCTCACCCTGGAAGCCGGAGGTCAGCACGGCGCATACGCAGTACACCGCGCACAGCAGGAAAGCAAAGACGTAGAATTCCTCCGCATGGAGGTTGATGGCCGGCAGTTCCACGTAGAAATACACCAGGCCGAATACCAGTGTCACAGCCAGGTTGATGAGGGTGCGGGTGAAGGCGTTGCCGATGGGCTTCCGGGGCTTGCGTTCCTTCTTGGGGCGGGGCGGCGTATAGCCGGCGTTCCCCTGGCCTTCCGCGCCGTTGAAGCCGCCGAAATCCCCGGGATTGAAGCCGCCGAAATTGAATGTAAACGGCATGAGACATACTCCCTTCTTTAGATGGTCTTTCTATTTGTTAAATTTCAAATTAACGTTGATATTTATGATACACGAAAAGTATGAACAAATCAAGTTTCCCCCATGCGTTGAAAAATTTGTCCCCACTCGCCCTGCCGCTTTCCTTTTTCGCCCCTCTATGATACAGTATAAAAAACACTCCGACCACGCGTAGAAAGGATATGCCATGAAGCTCACACCGCTGGAATGCCGAAAGATTCGCCTGATTCTGTTACTTCTGGGCTTGATTCTGCTTTTAGCGGCAACTCTCTCCCTTCGCGAACAGCACAAGGAAGAGCCGCGGTGGGATACCTTGCCCCATGTGGAAGTAAACGGTGTCAAGTACCTGTCCTCCTCCCACGGCGCAATTTTCGAGGACTGCCCTCCAGGCTTTGTCTACGGAGGCGATACAGAGCTGGATGATCAAAGCGTTCCCTGCTATGCCAATCCGGCAATGCCTGAATGGGTCTATCTCTATCAGACGTGCTACAATCAATGGACGCGGGAGTATTATCCGGCCTATGTCCGCTATGTGGAGGAGACTCTGCGAGGGCTGGAGCTGTTGCGGTACAACGGACAGCTATATGCCCGGTTGCTGGATGTGGACTACCTGCTCCTTGACCCGGCGTATCAGAAGGACGCAGAACTGGTAAAGCGCTTTGACGGTGCGGATACCCGCTATGGCTGGCGGTTCGAGGGGATAGCTCCGGAGAGTTTCTCCCCGCTGGGCATCACGGTATTTGACGGCTATGATACCATCCCATCTTCAGAGCTGGGTGTCAATTCCCACTGGGGTGAACAAGTCTGGGGTTCCTCCACAGAGCCGGACGTGCTGCTGGTCGAGGATTCCTGGTCTACTCACATGTCTCAGGAAAGCGGCGAGACGCGGCACGACGGCTTTCAGGTATATATCCGCTTTGATTTTCAAAACTGACGCAAACAATCCCCTGCCGCGGTGCGGCAGGGGACTGTTTCTTATTTCGTGACGCAGAGTCTGTTGTCCTCCACGGTGAGTCTGGCGGTATCGCCGGCCCGGAGGGTGCCGTCCAGCATCTTCTCGGCCACGGCGTCCTCCACCTTGCTCTGGATGGCCCGGCGCAGGGGCCGGGCGCCGTACTTGGGGTCGAAGCCCTCCTTGGCAAGTTCCGCCACCGCCTCGTCACCGGCATCCAGATGGATGCCCATGGTCTCCATGCGGTCTGCCACAGTCTTCAGCATCCGGCGGGCCACCTCCCGGATATCCTCCTCCGTCAGGGAGCGGAAGACGATGATGTCGTCGATCCGGTTCAGGAACTCGGGGCGGAAGGTCTGGCGCAGCTCCGTCATGACGGTCTCCCTGGCCCGTTGGAAGGCCTGTTCGGCGTCGGGGTCCCGGTGCTCCTGGGTATTGAAGCCCAGCTTGGCGCCGGCGGCGGTCAGGGCCTTGGCGCCGATGTTGCTGGTCATGACAATGACCGCGTTCTTGAAGTCCACGGTGCGGCCCTGGGAGTCGGTGATCCGGCCGTCGTCCAGAATTTGCAGCAGGATGTTCCACACATCCTCATGGGCCTTCTCGATCTCATCGAACAGCACCACGGAGTAGGGCTTGCGGCGCACCTTCTCGGTGAGCTGGCCGCCCTCCTCGTGGCCCACATAGCCCGGGGGAGAGCCAATCAGGCGGGACACCGTGTGCCGCTCCATGTACTCGGACATGTCAATGCGGATCATGGCATTCTCATCGCCGAACATGGCCTCCGCCAGGGACTTGCACAGCTCCGTCTTGCCCACGCCGGTGGGGCCCAGGAACAGGAAGCTGCCGATGGGCCGCTTGGGGTCCTTCAGGCCCACACGGCCACGGCGGATGGCCCGGGCCACGGCCTTGACGGCCTCGTCCTGGCCTACCACACGCTGGTGGAGGGTCTCCTCCATGTGCAGCAGCCGCGTTCCCTCGTCCTCCGTCAGACGGGTGACGGGGATGCCGGTCCAGCCGGACACCACGGCGGCGATGTCCTCGGCGTTCACAGGCCGGTGCTGGGCATGGTTCCTGCGGCGCTTGTCCCGCTCGTTCTCCACCTGCTCCCGGTAGTTCTTCTCAATATCCCGCAGCTGGGCGGCTTTCTCATAGTCCTGGTTCTGGATGGCATCGTCCTTTTCCTTCACCAGAGCCGCGATCTTCTCCTCCAGGCTCTTCAGCTCGGGAGAAATTTCTTCCGTCTCCATCCGCACCCGGCTGGCGGCCTCGTCCATCAGGTCAATGGCCTTGTCGGGCAGGAAGCGGTCGTTGATATACCGGGCAGAGAGAGACACAGCGGCCTCCAGGGCCTCGTCGGTGATCGTCAGCTTGTGGTGCTGCTCGTACTTCTCCCGCAGACCCTTCAAAATCTCCAGGGACGATTCCTGGCTGGGCTCACCCACCTGCACCGGCTGGAACCGGCGCTCCAGGGCGGCGTCCTTCTCGATATACTTGCGGTATTCGTTCAGAGTGGTGGCGCCGATGACGCGGATCTCACCCCGGCCCAGGGCGGGCTTGATGATGTTGGCGGCGTCCACGGCGCCCTCGGCGGAGCCGGCGCCCACGATGGTATGCAGTTCGTCGATGAAGAGGATCACGTTGCCGGACTTTTTAACCTCCTCCATGACCTTCTTGATGCGCTCTTCAAACTCGCCCCGGTACTTGGTGCCTGCCACCATGCCGGAGAGGTCCAGGGACAGGATTTTCTTGTCCAGCAGATCGTCGGGCACGTCGCCCATGACGATCTTCCGGGCCAGGCCCTCGGCAATGGCAGTCTTGCCCACGCCGGGCTCGCCGATCAGGCAGGGGTTGTTCTTGGTGCGGCGGGACAAAATCTGGATGACCCGCTGGATCTCCTCGTCACGCCCGATCACAGGGTCCAGCTTGCCGGCCCGGGCGTCGGCCGTCAGGTCCCGGGTGAACTCCTTCAGGGTCTTGTTCTTGCCGCTGTCCTCCTTGGCAGTGGCAGCGGCGGTCCTGGCCTCGGCGGCCTTGCCCCGGGGTGTCTCGTTCAGCTTTTGCATGAGGGCGGTGTACAGGTGCTTGGCCTCCACACCGGCGGCCCGCAGGATGCGGACGGCCATGTTGTTGCCCTCCCGCAGGATGCCCGCCAGCAGGTGCTCGGTGCCCACGTAGTTATAGCCGCCCCGGACGGAATCCTCCATGGCGATCTCCACCACCCGCTTGGCACGGGGGGTGAGCCCCTGGGCGGGGTTGCTGCCGGGCAGCCCCACGCCCACACTCTTCTTAATGATCTCCACGATCATGTCGTCGGTCAGACCCGTCTCGGTGAGGACGGTGTGGGCCATACCCTCTTCCTCCCGGATCAGGCCCAGCAGCAGGTGCTCTGTGCCCACGTAGCCGTGGCCCAGCTCGCCAGCTGCCTCCTGGGAAAGCCGCAGGGCCTCTTCGGCCCTGGGCGTGAATTTGTTTTCATTCATAGTTGTCTGCCTCCCCTCTGGGAAATCGTTCGTTTACTTGTTTTCCTGGTGTTCCGCTTCCAGCTTGTGGATCTCGTCCCGCAGCTCCGCGGCCCGCTCGAAGTTCTCCTGGTGGACGGCCTTCTTCATCTCCAGCCGCAGGGCGTTCAGCTTTCGCTGATAGGCGAACCAGTTCTGGTCCTCCTGCCCCACCAGGTCCTCCTGCTTTCCGCTGGTCTGGACCTCCTGCTGGACCGGTGCCGCACTCAGTGCCGGCATATCGGCGAAGAAATCATCGAAGGGGTCCTCCAGCATCCGGCTCATCCGGCCCATCAGGCTGGGCACAGGGGCAAAGAAGTCATCGAAGAGACTGCCGCCGAACATGCTGCCGAAGCCCTGCATCATCCGCTGACTGTGAGCCGCCAGCTTCTGGGTGTAGCCCAGCTTCTCGGCACACTCGCTGCACAGGTGCTTCTCGGTGACCTTTCCGTTGATGTTGCTCTGATACATAAAGGTAACTTCATTCTTACCGCAATTCTCGCATTTCATAATCAATTCCTCCTATATATTCATTATAATAATCATAATAACTAATTTATTGTGTGTCTAAGGTCAAACTCATACTTGCAGGATCAAAACCTGCTTCATAATATCCGCCCGGACAGCATCCCGGTTCTCCCGGAGCACGGCCCCCAGGGCCTTGTCGCCCACGGCAGCCAGCAGCGCCCGGCCCACGTCTTCGCTTAGCGCTCCGGACTGCACCAGATTGCTGAGGATGGCCCGTGCCGAGGGCAGGTCCACCCGGTCGCCCAGAGAGTTGATGACGTGCATCAACAGCGTCTGCCGGTCCACCTGCACCCGGGTGATGCGGATGTATCCGTTGCCGCCCCGGCGGCTCTCCACAATATAGCCTCGCTCCGGGGAAAAGCGGGTGCTCATCACATAGTTGATCTGGCTGGGCACGCAGTTGAAGCGCTGGGCCAGGTCATTGCGCTGGACCTCCAGCACACCGTTCTCCGCCTCCTCCAGGCTCTCCTGCAGGAAGCTGGCGATCAGATCCGAAATACCCACTTGTTGACCATCCCTTTCCAAGAACGTCAAATCATTCTTTGACTTTGACTTTCTTTGATCTTTTGTTCTGACGTCAGTATATCACTCTGCCGCCCAATGTCAATAGGTTGTTTTTGACTTTCTTTGACCTTTTTGAAAACAAATTGTGAACGGCCTTTTCAAATCCTTGCGAATTTTTTAACGGCATGGACTTGCATTTTCGAAATTGTATGGTACAATGAGAATCACAAATCTTATGGAGGTGCTTCCCATGGCCTACAAAATCACTTCTGCTTGCGTGAGCTGCGGTTCCTGCGCTGACGCTTGCCCCGCTGGCGCCATCTCTCAGGGTGACGATCAGTACGTGATCGACGCTGCCGCTTGCCTGGACTGCGGTTCCTGCAGCGACACCTGCCCCAACGGTGCCATCGTCCCCGAGGACTAATCTCAAAGGGATACATAAAAGTCCCGCAGGTGATCCCTGCGGGACTTTTTGTGTCTTTCCTCCCGGTCCGGAGGGCCGGAGTCCCCTTCCCTATCTTGCGCTTCCGCGCATTTTTCGCTATAATGTGGTAACATCATTGGAGGGGAGGCAGCTTATGGAACACTGGGAAGCCCTTTGCCCCAGCGGATACCGCTTCGTCTACGATGACGCGCTGTTCCGACCCGGTACGGACACCTTTCTCCTCTCCTCCCTGCCCCGGCTGAAGCCTGGTCTGCGGGTCTGCGACCTGGGCTGCGGCACCGGGCTGCTGGGCCTGCTTTTATTGCAGCGGCAACCGAAGCTGTCCGTCACCGGCATGGACATCCAGCCCGCCGCCATCCGTCTGGCTGAAAAAGCGGCGGCGGAAAACGACCTGACGGACCGCCTGACCTTCTGCACCGCCGATCTGCGGGACGTAAAATCCCTGTTCCCCACCGGCTGCTTCGATCTGGTGGTCTGCAACCCGCCCTACTACCCGCCCGCCAGCGGCGCGGTGGCAGCGGACGGCTCTCTTCGCACCGCCCGGGCAGAGGTGGACTGCACCCTGGAGGACGTCTGCCATGCGGCTGCTTATCTGCTGCGCTGGGGCGGCAGCTTCTGCCTGGTCCACAAACCGGAACGACTGACGGACCTGCTCTGCGCCCTGCGAGGGGCCGCCATGGAGCCCAAGCGGCTGCGGCCTGTCTGCAAGACGGCCGGGACAGCCCCGTCCCTCATCCTGCTGGAGGGCCGCCGGGGCGGAAAACCGGGCCTGGCCATAGAAGCGCCTTTGATCTTACAGTATCCGGACGGCGCCCCCACCACAGAGGTGGACGCCATCTATTTCAGACAACAGGAGGACACACCATGAGCGGCACGCTGTATCTGGTCGCCACCCCCATCGGCAACCTGGGCGACTTTTCCCCCCGGGCCGTGGAGACCCTGGAGACCGTGGATTTTATCGCGGCGGAGGACACCCGGGTGTCCGTAAAGCTGCTGAACCATTTTGAGATCAAAAAGCCCCTGGTCAGCTACCATGAGCACAACCACGTCTCCGCCGGGCAGGCCATTCTGCAGCGGCTGCTGGCAGGCGAATCCTGCGCCCTGGTGACAGATGCCGGCACCCCTGCCGTCTCCGATCCCGGCGAGGACTTGGTGCGTCTGTGCGCGGAAAACGGCGTGAAGGTGCTGTCCATCCCCGGTTGCTGTGCCGCCGTCAACGCCCTGGCCGTCAGCGGCCTGCCCACCGGGCGGTTCGCCTTTGAGGGCTTCCTGACCGTCAACAAGAAGAACCGCCGGGAGCGGCTGGAAGCGCTGAAAAACGAGGAGCGCACCTTGATTTTCCACGAGGCGCCCCATAAGCTCCTGACCACTCTGCAGGACATGGAGGCCGTCTTCGGCTCCGACCGCCGCATCGCCCTGTGCCGGGAGCTGACCAAGCTCCATGAGGAGACCTTCCGGACCACCCTGGGCGGTGCTGTGGCGCATTACACGGAGAATCCGCCCAAAGGCGAGTTTGTCCTGGTGCTGGCCGGCGCCGAGCCCCGAGAGGCGGCAACAGTCACCCTGGATGACGCCGTGGCTCAGGTCCTGACCCTGAAGGCCCAAGGTGTCCGCCTGAAGGACGCCGCCAAAGAGGTGGCGGAGCATACCGGATTTTCCAAAAACGAGCTGTATGCCGCCGCGCTGGAACAATAAATAAACACAAATAAATGCCTCTGCGGATATTCCGCAGAGGCATTTCAGCTTGTCGAAAAAGTCTTTTCGACAAGCTGCTGCAAGTTTTTCTGAACTTGAAAGATTCAGAAAAACTTATGATTGAAAACGAATGGCCCAGGCCACCCTCTCTTGCCGCTGCGCGGCAATTCACCTTGAGACACCCTTCCTGGGTTATCTCCGCGCTAAGAGCCGGGCTTTGCCCGGTTGCGCTCCGAATCGCACCTGCGGGCGCAGTCTTTCGTAACTATCTTCCTTCCCGTCGCGCAAGTTTTCCGGGTTTATCGACAGCCTGAAAATGCCTCTGCGGATATTCCGCAGAGGCATTTTTCATAGCTTTGCTTTTACAGACTCTTCAGTTCCTTCAGACATTTGGGACAGACGTTTTTGCCCTTGAATACGGTGATATCCTTGGAGGCGTCACAGAAAATGCAGCTGGGCTTGTACTTTTTCAGAATGACAGAGGAACCTTCCACATAGATTTCCAGTGCATCCTTTTCCGCGATGTCCAGCGTGCGGCGCATCTCAATGGGAAGTACGATCCGCCCCAATTCGTCTACCTTTCTCACGATCCCCGTCGATTTCACAGCATATCTCCTTTTCCCAAAAAATACGATTACATTTGTGTAATACGACCATACCACATTCTGTCATATTCTGTCAATTCAAAAGTAAAAAGTTTAAACTTATTTTACAAAAATCGGCAAAAAAGGAGGCTTTTTTATGGCAATGGCCTGGATTTGGACCGGAATGGTGGTGCTGTCTCTGATATTCGGAATCCTCTCGGGAAATCTGGATGAGGTGGCAAATGCCGCCATGGCAGGCGCCCAGTCGGCCATTGACCTCAGCGTCTCCATGGCGGGAATGCTGTGCCTGTGGAGCGGGATCATGGAGATCATGAATGTCTGCGGTCTCTCCCGGGGACTGGCCCGGGCCTTCCGTCCCCTGCTGCGGCGGCTGCTTCCGGATGCCAGCCGGGACGAGGAAACGCTGGCCGCCGTCTCCGCCAATGTCTCGGCCAACCTGCTGGGTCTTGGCAATGCGGCCACGCCCCTGGGCATCCGGGCCGCCCGCAGGATGGCCCGGCGCTGCGAAGGCGTGGCCAGCGATGAGCTGTGTCTTCTGGTGGTGCTGAACACCGCCTCCATCCAGCTGCTGCCCACCACCATTGCCTCCGTGCGGGCGGCGGCAGGCTGTCGGACTCCCTTCGACATTCTCCCGGCAGTATGGTTCTCCTCGGTGCTGTCTGTGACAGTGGGGCTGCTGACGGCCAGACTTCTCTCCCGCTGGGGAAGGGGGCGGCCATGAACCTCAGTTCCCTGGTGATCCCCCTGCTGATGGCTTTTGTGGCCCTGTACGGCATGGGGAAGCGGGTGGATGTGTACAGCACCCTCACCCACGGAGCGGAGGAGGGCATCGGGGTGCTGCTGCGCATTATCCCGGCTCTGGTGGGGCTGCTGACCGCCGTCGGCATGTTCCGGGCCTCCGGAGCCATGGAGTGGCTGTCCGGTCTCTGCGCACCCCTGCTGGAGCGGCTGGGCATCCCGCCGGAAACCGCACCGCTCATGCTGATCCGCCCGGTCTCCGGCAGCGGGGCCCTGGCCGTGGTCAGCGACCTGCTGTCCACCTACGGTCCCGACAGCTACGAGGGCCGGGTAGCCGCCGTCATGCTGGGCAGCACGGAGACCACCTTCTACACCATTGCCGTCTACTTCGGCTCCGCCGGTATCCGCCGGACCCGCCACACAGTCCCCGCCGCCCTGGCGGCAGACCTGACAGGCTTTTTCGCCTCAGCCCTGGCGGTGCGCCTGTTTTTCGGCACATAAAAAGAACGGGCGGGAACTCTGTCCCGCCCGTCTTTTTCAGCTCATATAGGGCCGCGCCACGTTGACGGAGCCGTAGTAGTCCGCGAACTCGCCGTCCACCAGGTATCGAACCTCTCCCACGCTCTCCAGCGAACACAGGGCCTTTGCCAGTGCCCGCAGAGCCGTCGCCAGTCCTCTGTCTCCGGAGATCGTTTCCAGCATGCCCGAGGAGAGGTTCACGTAGCATACGTCCTCCTCCAGCCACACCGATTTCACCCGGAAACCCTCCGGCAGAACAGATGATAGCTGCTTATCCAGCGACCCGTTCTCCATGGCCCGGGCCACCGCGCTGACCTGGGTGTCGCCCTCGTAGAGGTCCAGCGTCCGCTGCTCCGGCTTCAGATAGCCGTTTCCGTCCAGGAAGTACAGCATCACATCCACTGTGCTGACCACATCGCCCTCCGGCGCCAGCAGCACATCCCGGGCCGCGAAGACCTGCTTTTCCCGGTAGGCCAGTTCCCGGCCCCGGACCGTGATCCGCACGGATAGGATGTCCGGCAGCTGGGTCAGGGTCAATGTGATGGCCTGGTCCGCCAGAGTCAGGGCCACTCCGGACAAGGTCCCGTAAGGCGTGGACAGGTCCACCAGCACCTGAGACCCCTCCACGTGCAGAGACAGCAGTATCGTTCCCGACGGGATGGTGTTCTTCAGGGTCTCGTCCTGAGGGCCGGCCAGCAGCTCCTGCACCAGAAGCGTTGCCAGAGTCTCCGTATCCGCCGTCTCCGCCTCCGGCAGCCAGATACTCTCCGCCCGCAGGGCGCCGCCGCCCGGCACGGATTCCAGATCCTGCTCCAGGAAATACAGGAGATAGCCACCCGGCTGCTCCGGCTCCTCTCCGGTCCCGTACATGGCATAGCCGCACACCAGTACCAGGCACACCGCCAGAAGGATCAGCATCCACTTTTTCATGACGCCTCTCCTCCTTCTGCCGCAGGCCACCGGACAGTGAACACCGATCCGCCGCCGGGGCGGTTGGCGGCTTCCACCGTGCCGCCCCGCCGCTTCACCGTGTCGCTGACGATGGACAGACCCAAGCCGGTGCCGCCAGCAGCCCGGGAGCGGGCCTTGTCCACCCGGTAGAACCGCTCAAAGATCCGGGGCAGATCTGCCTCCGGGATACCCGGGCCCCGGTCCGCCACAGACAGGACCACCTGCCCGTGGACCTTCCGCAGGGAGACCTGCACCGGCCCTCCAGCGGAGTATTTCAATGCATTGTCCGTCAGGTTGGAGATCACCTGATGGACCTCATCCCGGGTAGCCATCACCAGACAGCCCTCCTGAGCAGAGAAGGTCAGCTCTGAGCCCCTCTCCTGAGCTACCAGGCTCATCATCCGCATGGCCTGCTCCAGCACCGACAGCACGTCCACCACGACGGGTTCCTGGATGATGCCGCTGTCCAGCTTTGTCAGCTGCAGCAAGTCCTCGGTGATGCGGCTGAGGCGCTCCGCTTCCATGCCGATATCCGCCACGAATTCCCGGGTGGTCTCCTGGTCCATGTTGTCGGTCTGCAGGATGGAGTCCGTCAGCAGGCGAATGGCCGCCAGAGGCGTTTTCAACTCGTGGGACGCGTCGGAGACAAACCGCCGCCGGGCGTCCTCCGTGGTCTGGAGCCGGTCTGCCAGGCTGTTGAAGGCGTCGCCGATCTGGGCGATCTCGTCACCGCCCCGGATCTCCGCCCGGTGGCCGTAGGCGCCCTCCCGGACCTGCCGGATGGCCGTCATCAGGCGGCTGATCTTCTCCGTCAGGGCCATGGACAGCAGCAGGCTCAGTGCCAGCACGCCCACCCCAACCACGGCGGAGATGCGCAGCAGGTTGGACTGCAGACCCTCCAGCAGCGCCGCCTGCTCCACGTCGTACTCGTAGGCATACACGGAGCCGATGATCTGGTTCTGGTACAGCACCGGCGAGGAAGCACGGCTGCGGAAGGCCCCGTTCCGGTAGCTGCAGGAGAAGGCGTCGTTGCCCATCAGTGCCTGGACGATCTCCGCGTACAGCACATAATTTCCCACAACGCTGCCGGTCTCACGGGTGTCATAGAGGACCTTCCCCGCCCCGTCCGTCACCAGAATACGGGAGAGGCCCGTCTCCTCCACCACCGCCATGGCTGCCGCCACGTTTTCCTCGTTGAGCCGGTCCAGGCCCGACAGAGAGTACACCATCACGGAGACGCTGCTCTGCATGGTGGTCTCCTTGGAGCGGAACACCATGCTCTGGGACACCAGCAGGGGGTACGTGTTCAGCAGCAGCAGGACCGCCAGGATAATGAGGATGTAGCTGAGGCCGAATTTGACCCGCAGGCTGTTCCATACCCGTTTCTTACCCTTTGAAATAGTACCCCACTCCCCACTTGGTCATAATGTGGTCCGGCTCCGCCGGGTTTTTCTCCAGCTTCTCCCGCAGGCGGCGGATGTGGACATCCACCGTCCGGTAATCTCCGGCGTAGGTATAGCCCCACACCACGTTCATCAGGTTCTCCCGGCTGTACACCCGCCGGGGGTTGCGCATCAGCAGCTCAATGAGGTCGTACTCCTTGGCCGTCAGGTCCACGATCTCACCGTTCCGGATGGCCACCCGTTCCTCGGTGTTCAGGGAGATATCCCCTACCGTCAGCACAGCGCCCTGGACCCGCTGGACACCGGCGGCCCGCCGCAGCAGCGCCCGGACCCGGGCCTTCAGCTCCAGGATGTTGAAGGGCTTGGTCAGGTAGTCGTCCGCGCCGCACTCAAAGCCCATCAGCTTGTCCGCGTCCTCGCTCTTGGCGGTCAGCATGATGATGGGCACATTGGAAAACTCCCGGATACGCATGCAGGCCTCCAGGCCGTCCACCTCCGGCATCATCACATCCAAAATCAGCAGGTCAAATTTCTCGTTGCGGGCCAGGTCCACGGCGGCTGCGCCGTCGTAGGCGCACTCCACCTGGTAGCCCTCGTTCTCCAGATTGAATTTGATGCCCTTCACCAGGGTCTTTTCGTCATCTACCACCAAGATCTTCATGTCGTTTCCTCATTTTCCACGGTGACGCGGCCCTCCAGCCCGTCCAGCTTGCCCTGGCCGATGCCGGAGACCTCCATCAGCTCCTCTACGGTCTCAAAGGGACCGTGCTCCTCCCGGTACGCCACGATGCGGCGGGCCAGCTCCGGGCCGATGCCCGGCAGTTCCGCCAGTTCCTCCGCCGGAGCTGCGTTCAGGTCCAGGGGCGCCAGCTCCGGCATGAACACCTCCTGGGGTACATCCCTGGCGGTCTCCACCGGCGACGCGGCCAGTCCCGCCTGGTCATGGGCGTACAGCGCCATCAGGCCGCACAAAAACACCGCCGTCAGACCCAGCAGGAGCCATTCGGTTTTCGTGATTTTTCCAGCGGCCATATTGGTTGAACTCCCGTAATTTTTTTGATATACTGTTGCCAGAACCATTCGTTCCCTGCCGGCATCCCGGCCGCGGAGCGTTTCTGATACCGATTATAACATATTTCTCAGGAGATAGATATGAAAACGAACCGCTTTTTTGCTCTTTTTTTGGCTCTTGTCCTGAGCCTTTCTCTGTTCCCCACTGCTTATGCCGCCGGTGACGGGAAGCCGGAGCTCCCCGCCGACCCGGATATTCTAGCCAAGGCCGCCCTGCTGGTGGACGCCAATACTGGCGCGGTGGCCTACGCCAAAAACGAGCATCAGGAGCTGTATCCCGCCAGCCTGACCAAGATCATGACGGCCCTGCTGACCCTGGAGGCCATCGACGCGGGCAAACTGTCCATGGACCAGGAGTTGACCGCTACCGCCACCGCTCTGGAGGGGCTCTCCTCTGACGGCAGCTCCGCCGGCATCAAGGTGGGTGAGACCATGTCGGTGCGGAACCTGCTGTACTGCATGCTGGTGGTCTCCGCCAACGAGGCCTGCGACATTTTGGCGGAGGCGGTCTCCGGTTCTGTGTCTGCCTTTGTGGCGGCCATGAACGCCAAGGCAGCGGAGCTGGGCTGCGAGAACACCCACTTCGCCAACCCCAACGGTCTCCATGACCCCCAGCACTACACCTCGGCCTGGGATATGTACCTGATCACGAAGGCCGCTATGGAATACCCGGATTTCATGACCATCTGCGACACCGCCGCCTATACCGTTCCCGCCACCAATCTCAGCGGAGAACGGAAGCTGTATACCACCAACCACCTGCTGTCCAACTGGCGGGTCATCGGCTATCGCAATACGGAGGCCCACGGCATCAAAACCGGTTCCACCGATGCGGCGGGGCACTGTCTGGTGTCCTCTGCCATGCGGGGCAGTCTCCACTTTATCAGCGTGATCCTGGGGGCTGACCGGGTGGTGGAAAACGGCGTGGGCAACATCCGCAGCTTCTCCGAAACCACCCGGATGTTCAACTACGGCTTTGATAACTTTACTTACAAAACCATTGTGGAAGAAAAGGAGGTCATTCAGGAGGTCGCTGTCTCCCTGTCCAAAATGGACCATGTAACGGTCCATCCTGCTAAGGACATTGAGGTCCTTCTGCCCAAGGTCCTGGGGGCAGGGGATCTGGAGCGGACCATTACCCTGGAAGCACCTGTGGAAGCCCCGGTGGAGAAAGGCCAGAAGCTGGGCACCATGGTGCTGAGCTATGACGATGTCACCTACGCCTCCGTGGACCTGCTGGCCAGCTTCGACGTGGAGGCCAGCAAGCTGATGACCTTCTGGCGGGATGTGAAGGTCTTCTTCGCCAAAACCTCTGTCCGGGTGGGCATCATCGTACTGGTGGTGCTGATCGTGGTACTGGTGCTGTGTAAGCTGCTGTTCGGCCGCCGCCGCTACCGCTACGGCCGTAGCGTCAGCCGCCGGGGCGGCGGGAATTACCGGGGCCGCCGCAGACATTGAGGAAATATAAAAAACGGAGACTGCAGAAGCAGTCTCCGTTTTTTTACGTCGGATTACAGGTACTTCACCAGTTCCTCCAGGGGCTTGCGGGAAGCATGCAGCCGGGAGGGATGGGCGCCCTCGGCGGGATAGCCCAGGGTCAGCATGGCAACCGGCATGGTACCCTGCATCTCCGGGAAAGCCGCCCAGAGCTTTTCAGGCTCGAACATCCCCACATAGGTAGTGCCCAGGCCCAGGTCCGCCGCCTGCAGCATCATCTGGGTGGCAGCGATGGCGGCGTCGATCTCGCCGTGGTTCTTGCCATCGGTCTCCCGCTTCCAGGCCTCCTGCAGATCGCAGGCCACCACTAGGATCACCGGGGGATGGAAATGGGAACCCATGCAGCCGTCGGCCTTTTCCAGTGCCTCGGGGCTCTGGATGACAAAAATGCGCTGGGGCTGGAGATTATGGGCAGTAGGGGCATTGCGCCCGGCCTCCAGGATCAGAGCCAGCTTCTCCGGCTCCACCGGACGGTCGCTGTATTTCCGGAGGGAGTACCGCTCTGCGGACAGCTTTTCAAAATCCATGGGACTGTCTCCTTTATCTGATGTGATATCCGGATTTTAGCACACTCTCCCCTGCACCGCAATCCTTTTTTCAGCGGCGGGGCATACCGCCCATGGCGCCGCCGGAGCTGCCGCTCATGCCGCCGCCCATTCCGCCGGACATGCCGCCGCCCATGCTGTCGCTGATGCCGTTGCTCTGCCAGCCGTCCTCCCGCAGCAGCTCGGCACACCGGCGGCGGCGCTGGATATCATAGAATTCCACGAATTTCAGGGAGTAGTAATCGCTGACGATATAGCGGTCCCGGCTCTCCTGATAAATGGTGAGATAGTCGTTGCCCACATCGAACAGGATGCCCTCCCAGGACACGGTGTTCTGGGTGCCCACCAGGAAGGTGGCCACCACATAGCTGCCCTCATAGCGGGACAGCAGGGCCTTCCAGGACCCCAGGTACGCCTCCTCCCGGGAGGTAGGCGCCTCAATGACCTCAACGGGAAGCTGATTGCCCATGTCCGCCAGCTCCGGGGGATTCGCGCCGGTCATGGAGGTTCCCCGGTCCATGGTCCCGGTCATGGTGCCCCGGCCGGCAGTCACGGGATAGCGGGGCTCCGTAGGTTCCCGGCTGATCTCTCCGGACCAGTCCATCCGGTCCCGCTGGCGATCCCGGTCCATCGTCCGCGGCATGGCTGCGGGCTCGTAAGTATTCTGCAAACGCTGCATAATGACACCTCTCAAGTTTTATAATACGCATCCGTGGGATTGTAAAAGCAGTGGTCGCCGATCCGCGTCTGCCAGTATCCCACATTGGATGGAAAGAAAGATCTGCACTGGGGGCCGAAGGGGTTGTAAAACCACAGGGACTCCGCCACATCCGGCAGCCGGTTGCCCGCGATGGCCCAGTCGGCGATATCGTAGTGGATCTGTTCAGGCCGCATATTGTAAATATTCTGAGGATTGTAGGCGCCGCCCTCGGTCTCACTGGCGCAGACGAACTGGTAGGGCTGGAAGATGATCTTGCGGATGCTGCCCTGGCCCACCCGGGCGTATTCCCCGCCTTTGGCGTGGACCCGGTTCATCACCACACCCGCCACGGCCTTCATGCCGTTCTCCCCTTCCCCGCCCGCCTCGCACTGGATCAGACGCGCCAACAGCTCCCGGTCGGAAAATGCCATGGTGTATCTCCTCACTTCCTTTGCTGAGACAGTGTATGCGGAGGAAACCCTGCTTGTGAGGGCAGCCGAAGCTTTCGGGCATAACAAACGGCCGCCCGTAGGGGCGGCCGTGCTCAGGTCTGATGTATTCAGGGATGTACCGCTTTTCTGGCCGCGCCCTGTTCGGCGATGGCCATGCGGAACATCTCCTCCGTTTTCTTGATGGACTCCTCCATCGCATACTGCTTGGCGTGCTCGGCGTAGCGCAGTTCCATTGTCTTCCGCTCCTCCGGATGCTCGATCCACCAGTCGATCTGGGCAGCCAGGGCGGCGCTGTCCCCGGCGGGGAACAGACTCCGGCCATCCAGGGCGAACTGGGGTGTGGCGGACCGGGAGGACTCCGCGATAATAGGCACCAAGCCGCAGGCGAAGGCCTCCATGCAGCTCATGGCCTCGATCTCCGCGTCGGAGGTGTGAACATACAGGTCCGCCATGTGCAGAATATCGATCAGGCGCTCCGGCTCGTAGAACTGCATCACGATGGGATTCTGGAGCTTTTCCGCCAGCTTCCGGTACTTCTTCTCCAGCGGGCCCTTCCCCGCCAGGATCACCTGGATCTCTTTGGCATGATGGCTGCGGGCGCAGGCCTCAATCAGCACGTCCTGCCGCTTTTCTCCGGCATAGCGGCCCACCATCAGCACGTTGAAATAGCCCTTCATCCAGTCCTCCTTGGGCAGCTTGCCGTAGAAATACTGGGGACTGATGCCGTTGGAGATCACATGGAGCTGAGCCGTATATCCATGCTGGCGCAGCTGATTTGTGATCATGTTGCTGGGGCAGTGGATATGGGTGAACCGGTTGTAAAAGGTATCCCGAAACCCGCTGTACAGCAGGTCGTTGGCCCGCTTGCTTCTGCCCAGGTGGAAGGTATAGGTGATGTTCTCCGGCTGGCAGTGGAAGGCCGCCGTGTGGGGGATGCCCAGCTTTTCCACATGCCGCAGGCCCGTGACCGCCAGAGGCGAGGGCATCATAAAATGCACCACGTCCGCCCAGGCGGCCGCCTTTTCAAAGACATGCTTGTTGGGGATGGCCAGCCGCATCCCCTGGCTGGTGACCAGATGCTCCATCACCGGCAGGAACTTCATCTGCTTCACTGCGTATTTGTAGTCGGCGGGCTTGCCGATGGCAATGACCCGGACCTCGTTGCCGTGGTCCTTCAGGGCCTTGGCAAAACGGCGGGCGCTAATGGTAGTTCCGTTATTGGCGTCGTCAAACTGGTCGATCACCAGTACGATTTTCATAAGCCTCTCCTCACTGTTTCTCCAGCGCGGCCTCCAGGTTCTGTGCGAACTGGTCCGGGCAGGAGGTGTCCTTAAAGCCGCAGCGGATGCCCTTCAGCCGCTCAATGGCCTCCCGGGCGGGCATGCCCTTCACCAGGGACGCAATGCCCTGCAGATTGCCGCTGCAGCCCCCCAGCACCCGCAGCTCCTGAATGACGCCCTGGTCATCCACATCCACCTGCATCTCCTGGGAGCAGACGCCCCGGGGGCGAAAACGATAAGTCATGGGTTCTTTCTCCTTTTGTTTAAATATTCCACTTTAAGATACCACACGTGCCGGAAAAAGGCAAGGTCACAAATGCCCGCCCGCTCCCTCGTTCGATATTCTTTGGGAGGGCAGCCTTATTGCCGCTTGACATTAACGATATTCGATATTATACTGATATTTGAAATAACGATATTCGATAATAGGAGGTGTCCTATGGCCCGGGAAAAATTTCAAACTCTGACGGAGCAGATGTTTTACATCCTGCTGTGTCTGCGGACAGAGCTGTGCGGCACAGACATCATGGCCCGCGTCACGGAACTGACCCAGGGCCGGGTCAGCGTCGGTCCCGGCACGCTGTACAACCTGCTGGAGAGCTTTTTGTCCGCAGGCTATATTGCGGAAACGAAAATAGAAGGCCGGAAGAGGAGCTATCTTATCACGGAAGCAGGCCAGAAGGCCCTGGAGGACGAATACCGCCGCCTGCGGACCCTGGCGGCGGACTACGAAGCACAGACAGGAGGTGCGGACGCGTGAAAAATACGAAACGGGAATGGATGCCCCTGTACGGCTATCTGGACCGGACCGCCATCACCGCCCATCTTTCGGACATGGCTGCCAAGGGCTGGATGCTGGAAAAGATCGGCGGCTGGAGCTGGCGCTATCGCCGGACGGAGCCGAAAAAACTGCGATTCTCCCTCACCTTCTTCCCCGCCGCCTCTCAGTTTGACGCCGTTCCCTCCGAGGGGCTGGAGACCTACCGGGACTACTGTGCCGCCGCGGGGTGGGTCCTGGCGGCGGACTCCGCCCAGGTGCAGATTTTTTACACCGAGGATGAACAAGCCGTCCCCATTGAGACGGACCCGGCAGCGGAATACGCCAACATCCGCCGCTGCATGAAAAAGAGCTTTCTCGGCAGCTATTGGGCGCTGCTGGCCCTGTCCCTGTTCCAAATCCTGTTTCAGTTCTATCGCATCTGGACGGACCCGGTGGACACCCTGTCCAGCACCGCCAGCCTTTCCACCATTTTGAACTGGCTGCCCCTGGGCCTGCTGATTATCGCGGAGCTAACCCGATACTATCGCTGGCAGCGGAAAGCCAAAGCAGCGGCGGAGTCAGGCGCCCCCCTGCCGGACCTGCGGAGCGTCCGATGGCTGGGCATTTTGGTAATGGTGTGGTCCTGTTTCATCGTCCTGTGGCTGCTGGCCTCTTACTGGAATTCCCGGGGGATGTTCCTGCTGATGGTGGGGATGCTCCTCTATATGGGCCTGATGATTTTCCTGTCCCTGGCCGCCAAAGACGCCCTGAAGCGCCTGAAAGCTCCCCGCTGGGCGAATATCGCCGTCACCTACGGCCTGATCATCGCCCTGACCGTGGGCGGTATGGCGGGCATGACGGCCCTGATTTTCCGCAATTCCGGCTGGCTGGAGGACCGCCCAACCGTGGAGACCTACGAATATAGGGGCATGACCTGGTCGGTCTATCACGACGACATTCCCCTGCGCATCGAAGACCTGGTGGAAACGGACTACACCCAATGGAGCACCCAGGCCCGGGTGGACAGCTCTTTCCTGCTGACTCACGGGACCTACACCCAGCGGGCCCGGATGGATGCCCTGGATCAGCCGGACCTGGAATATGAACTCGTCACCGTAAAGTCGGGATTCCTCTATAACCTGTGCAAAAAGGACTTTATCTCCTGGGTGGAATGGGGCAATGACCAGCTCCCTCAGGAAGACTGGGATGAATACCGCCCCGTGAACGCCGCCCCCTGGGATGCGGACGAGGTCTATCAGCGATACAGCGCCGGGGAGGCCATCAATCAGTTCCTGGTCTGCTGGCCGGACCGGATCGCCGAGGTGCAGTTCGACTGGGACTGGACCATAACAGAGAACATGATGTCCACCGCCGCTGAAGCCCTGAAAGGAGGACGCTGAGTCATGCTGGCCAATCCCGCCGCCCTGAGTACGCTGGCCCTCTGGCCCCTGCTCATTCTCTTTTGCGCCACGGAGATCTCCAGCTACTTTCTCTGGCGCCGCAAAGCCAGGCGGATCGCGGACGAGGAGGGCCGCTTCACCCCCACCCGGGGCCACCGGCGGCTGCGGCTGGCCTATGAGCTGCTGACGACGGTCGCTCTGCTCTGCATGTTCTTTTCCTTCAGTACCCAGATATCATTTATCTTCGCTGGTGTCTTTGTGGTAATCGTTGCCCTTCAGGGGCTGCTGGCCGGGCTGCGGTATCTGCTGCGGCGCACCGGCTGGTCCACGGAGGTCAACCGTCTGGTGACACAGCTCCTCAGCTTTCTGGTGGCCTTCGCGGTCATCGGCGGCGTGACCTGGGGCGCTATTCGGCTGATCCAGGATGAGCCGTGGCGGGAGACCTACACCTGGCAGGGAGATGAGTACGACGTCCACCCCATCGACCTGCCCCTGACCCTGGCGGACCTGACAGGCCAGCCCTATGAGCATATCTCCCGGGAGCAGTTGGAGACCCGGACCTTCTTCCTCTCCCGCCAGAGCTGCAAGGAGACCGTCGGCCAGCCCCAGAAGCAGCTGACATGGAACTACGAGGTCACGGACATCCGCCGTCCCTGGCTGCGGGACACGGTGGTCCGGGACTATCTGGAAAATACCGGCGATACCTTCACCATCCCCTCCCGCCAGATCAAGTTCACCATCGACTGGGATTGGGTCCCGGAGGAGGACCCCGGCGCCTGGGGCGCCGATGCGGCATATCGGAAAGTATACATTGACAAGCAGAACGGCCACCGGAATCCGGTCAACACCTATCTGCTTTTCTACGGCGACCGGATCGTGGAACTGGACCTTCCCCAGAAGCTCACCGACATCCAACGGGCCACGGTGGGGGAAAGGCTCGGGATCCATATATAAGGAAAGGGAGAGGCATTTGCCTCTCCCTTTGTTTGCGCTTTTCAGCCCAGCAGGCCCGTGCCGTTTTTCTTCTCCAGCAGGAGCCGGTCAGCGATCATGGCGATGAATTCACTATTGGTGGGCTTGCCCTTGGCGTTGCTCACCGTGTAGCCGAAGTACTTCTGCAGGGTTTCCAGGTCGCCCCGGTCCCAGGCCACCTCGATGGCGTGGCGGATGGGTGTGCCTGTCGGCCCACAGAAAACGGCTTCGCTTCAAAACAGATTTGTTGCTTAATTTGCTGGAATGAACCACGACTGTTCATCGGGTTGTCCTAATGCTATCAGATGTTTTTGAATCCGTCAACTTCTAAGCCTATAAACTCTTGAAATTCGAAGTTTGTTGGGGGTATTTAAACACAAATCGATCTCCACTATCAACTTTTGAAGACTTTCTTCAACTTTCCAATAGGTTTTGAGAACTTTGTAGTGTCCAGGAGTCAGAAAAGAGTCTGCCGCAAGGCTTGCCCTCATGCCACTTTGAGTCCCGCTCCAAAGTTCGGTTTCTCCTGCCATCAATCAGCCTCAAATGCGAGGCTGATTTTTTCTTTTTTACAACACCTTGATGGAATGTTTATGTGCCAGGGCATAAAAATAATTTTGCTATACTAATATCAGAAAACAGGGGAACACAAAACAACAAAACAAAGGAGATTATAAAAATGTTCGAAAGAATGACTGTTGCTGACTACAAAGAAATCTATGAAAAAATTCTTCACCTCTCATTTGATGCCGACGGTTTTGGGCTGTTTAAGCACATTACTGATGAAGATGTCGAAAAGTGCATTTGGATCGCTGCAATCCTGGATGTGCTGAACGATGTCCCTCTCAGCAGAATGGAGCATACCTTCAAGCAGAAGAAGATGACATTCGATTGGGATAAGTTCTGGAAAGAAAATTACGAATCCTAACAACGGTTCATTTTTGTGCCAGGCCAATACACCGAGTTTGCTATACTAATATCAGAAACAAGGGGAACACAAAACCCAAACAAAAAGGAGATGACGACATGAAGAAGAGAAAGAGAAAAAGGAAAAGGTAATGGAACACTTTTGTACCAGGTAAGAAAATCAAATTTGCTATACTAACATCAGAAACAAGGGAAACAAAAAATTCAAAATAAAATTATTAAAAGGAGATTATTAAAATGACTAACATGACTATTCGCTACATCGACGAGAAGACTGCTCAGGTTACCAAGACTTTCCAGAAGAACGCTTCCATCTTCGGCACCGACGAGTTCAAGCTCTGGCGTGAGTACAAGAAGGAGTTCCCCAATGCCGTAATGGTCACCAAGAGCATCAAGAAGAACCCCAACAAGCTGAACATCACCAAGAACATGACCTACGAAAACATGGCTGCTTTCATCCGCGAGCAGGACGATGCTGAGGCTGTCATGGCTGAGTTCCAGAAGCAGATCAATCTCTCTAAGGTCAAGGCTAACCCCTACCGCGCTGTCCTGGCATGGTTCAAGCAGAAGTACACCAATGTCAATGACTACATGGATTACTTCGAAAACCTGGCTGCCGAGAAGGCTCAGAAGGAAAGCCTGTTTGCTCTCGCCCCCGCCGCGAACTTCTAATCCGCTAACAGATACGAATTTGAATTAAGAAAGGAATTTTGAATTATGGCTACTAAGGGTTACAAGATTGACTTCACCAGCAATACTCTGGTGATGAACTACAAGTTCCACTCCGCTTCTCAGGAATACGGCACTCCCGAAAACAAACTGGTCAAAGAAATTCTGAGCGACTTTCCCACACTGATTGTTGTTGTCAAGGCTGGCCGCGAGGTCAAGACCACCAATAAGAACAAGCGCCTGACCTATGAGAACATGGAAAAGCACATCAGCGCTTATGAGAACTCCGCCGAACTCCTGGATGTTTTTGAAACCGTCAAGGCTCTCTCCAAGACTGCCGCCAGCCCCTACAAGTATGTTACTGACTGGTTTGTGGCACAGTTCCCCGACTACAAGAAAGCCCCTGTTTTCAAGGATGAAAAACTGACTGTCCCCCCCGTGAAGGTTCCTGACATCAGAGAATACAAAATCAAGAAGGCTGCTTAATCAAGAAATGGAGGAAATGAAAATGACTAAGTTTGAGAAGTATGTGGAAGATCTGGAAATCTACTGCCAGGAGTTCGGCTGCAATAAGCGTGAGGGTCTGATCGACATTCTGTTGATGCTCCATGAAGGTGTCGCCTGGATGGATCAACTCGAAAAAGAACTCGATTCCATGAGCGATGAAAAACTGATGGAAGTCTACATTAACTTTTGAGCCATGGAAGAAGTAATCTTTTACAAAGAGTGGCTGCCACTGCCAAAAGCAGAGTTCAATGTGTTGGCGATGATTGCTGAGCAAGGCGGCTCCTTCTCTGGCAACTACTCTGACATGTGCAGATACTTAGGTGTAACCCCTCAGGATCGAAACAGAACCGCACTTAGAAACGCCATTGAGTCTTTAACCTCCCATGGCTTCATCTCCTGTGAGAGCCACGGCAGAACCCGCCATCTGACAGTCATTCCAAAAGCAACAGAGATCAGGCTGCCGCGCCCCTGGGTGCAATCGGTCATTCAGCACGACTACTCTTCCGAGGCAGTTGCCTTTGCCCATGTCCTCAAAGTCTTCATCTGGATCGCCCTCAACGATCTGAGCGTGGTGACAAACGGCATGATTGCCGAAGATCTGAATGTGTCTGTGTCAACTGTGGTGAATGCAAAGAATGTCCTTGAGCGCGAATATCAGAACATCTCGAAAAGAAAAGTTTCAGAGAAACTTGGCGAGGATTTTTTCAGGACATTGGGACAGGAACTTGCGGCTGGTGCATGGTGGACAGAGATCTAAAAGAGATACTTTTTCCTTGCTAATAAATAGAAACTAAAATTATTACTGAGAAAAAAGTATCTCTTTTTAATTGAAATAAGCATCGCTCTTTTGCTACGAAGCCGCAACAGCGGCGTTCGTGCAAAAGTAGCGAATGCTTTAGTGGATAAATCGACCTCCGCCGAGTCCGTGTTTATTCGTCATTACCGAAGCAGCCGTGAAAGTTCAGAAAACTGTCCTCAGAGCGCTTGATTTTGATTTTACACAAAATTTTTGTTATAATATTTATAGAAAGTTAAGGGATTAGAACTTTCCTGAAGCTTTACTACGATGAAAAGGAGCTCATTTTATGAGTAAGTCTATTACAGTCGATCTTGATTGGTTTAACATCATTACCGCCTACGCCGAAGAGCATTGCATGACAAAGAAGGATACCTTGTCGATGCTGTTGGACATCTCTATCGGTCGCAAGAACACATTTTACGATTGGTATTTGGCGTATGGCACGGAAGACACAGAAAAAGCAGGAGGAAATTCTGATGAAGAATTATGAGAGAAATAACTACGAAGAAAACGTATACAAGTGGCTAAAGCGCAATGGCTGGGCAGATACTTTTGAATACCCCGGCATTTATGAAATCCGCATCGATGATTAGACCGTCTACATCGGCAAAAGCAAAAACATGCTCCGCCGTCTGGCGCAACATTGGGTCGGCTTCCAAACAAAAAGTGAACGCAAATACTGTATCCTTTCTGAAGCAAAAAAACATGGGCACAGGGTTTCTTTCGGTGTACTTCATTACGCCAACAATTTGTTGCCCCAACTGATTGATGAAGAGTTAGGATAGATCGAGGGTGAGTTCATCAGGGAGTTAATGCCCGTTTTGAACACATAGATTCCAAAAGCCGACAACTGGAGAAACTATGAAATCAACAAAGCCGCAAGCACCATCACTCTGTCCGAGATTTTGCAATAGCAAAATACATAAATCTTGATAGAGCAGATTTTATATAGATTGAAGAAATTTTCATTAGGGAGGATTAGATATGAGTTATAGCAAACTTGACTACATCGACATGATGATAGAACACGTTTAGGACTTACGCAGAAGTATTTGCGGAGAACCATCCGCAGATACACTTGCCTTATGGCATTTGGACGATGTGCATTTTCAAATGTGGCGCGACTACTACGCCCAGCATGAAGAAGAACTCGACGATAACTTTACCTTTAAGTTTACAAGTGAGGTGAAGTTGAAGTGAGTGACAAGAAGAAAGATAAGGAGAAAGACAAGAAAAAGAAGAAGTCCGTAATGGAGGCTGAAATCATGCGGTTTATGGAAAAGAGCCTAAAATCTGCACTGGATGTCGCCTTAGATGACATCTTTAAAGAATGGAAATAACAAGAGGCGGAAGCCGTTCTGAATGGAACGACTTCCGCCTTTTTTCGTTATCCTACGCCTGACGGCAGACTTTCCCCCTGTCGATCACAGCCCATAAAACCGTCTTCTGGATTGAAAATGCCTCTCCGTGGGAGCGTTGCCCACGCATTTTCGGCAAGGGGCATCGGAAAAATTTTTATCCCGAAATGGGTGCCCCACCTGTCCAATCAACCATTTGTTTTGCTGAACACTTTTGGATGGATTCAAAGGGGCTGAAAACTGCCCCGAAAAGGAGGAATTTTGTTCAGGGAACTTCGTCCCCCGTTTCCTGAACAGGGACATACTCAATCAGGTCTGCGGGCTGACACTCCAAGAGGCCGCAGAGCGTTTCAAGGTTTTCCCAAGACACGCCTTGCTTGTTTCTGAACTTCTGGAGCGTGGATTGGCTCAGCAATCCATCTGTGCGGATTTTGTTGGTGTTGTAGCCCTTCTCCTTCAACGCAGCCAGAACATCGACTTTATACTGCAACGGTATCGCAATCGCCTCCTTTTCCATTGTCCTTATTATAGTCTATCCATTGCACGAAATCAAGTGCAAAATTACACAAGGAATAGCACTATATTTCGTGCAAATCGTCAATTGCATTGCACGATAATTCGTGCTATAATAAAGACAGTTAAGGGAGATACCCAAACACAAATAACATCCAAAAGGAGATATGAATTATGAGTAAGAACGAACTGATTGCCAAGATCGAAGCCCTGAACGAGTGGGAAGCCCTGATGGAGGAAGCCAAATCTGAAGCCGAAGCCATCCGCGACAGCATCAAGGCTGAAATGTTGGAGCGAGAGGTTGAAGAACTGACCGCAGGACAGTACATCATCCGCTGGACTTCTGTGATCTCCAACCGCTTCGACACCACGGGATTCAAGAAGGTCTATGGTGATCTCTACAAAGCCTTTACGAAGCAGACCAACAGCCGCCGCTTCTCCATCTCTTGCTAAACCAAATACGCTCCACGGGCAACACCAAGCCCGTGGAGCAGTCAAAAAGGAGGACAGACATATGAACCACGGATACGCACGATGCTCCACCAACGAGAGCAAGCAGGACATTGATCGTCAGGTGCGGGAACTGAAACAGGCAGGGGCAGAACGCATCTTCCTTGAATACGAACACGGGGACGCCGACGTGAAGTGCCAGTTGTCTTCTCTTTTGGAACAGGCACAGCCGGGAGACACGATTATTACTTTGGAAGTCTCCCGTCTCGCCAGAAGCACAAAGCAGTTGTGTGAGATCATTGAGATCATCAAGGCGAAGCATTTGCGGTTGGTGATTGTGGGGAGCATTACCGTGGATTGCTCCAACGGAGAGATTGACCCTATGACAAATGCCTTTATCCAGATGTCCGGGGTGTTTGCCGAATTAGAATTGCGTATTATCCGGGAGCGTGTGCGGTCTGGCATGGCAAACGCCAGAGCAAAGGGAGCAAAGATTGGCAGACCGCAGGCAACGGCAGACGATATTCCCGCCGTGTTTCTCCGCCATTATCCCGCGTTCAAAAATAAGCAGTTGAATGTATCGGAGTTGGCAAGAGTCTGTGATTTGAGCAGAACGACAGTCTATAAGTATCTCAACCTTTTGGAATGTTAAAAAGGAGTGGGATTTCCCACTCCTTTTATGTACTGTATTACTCGACAATGTAAGCATCCACGCAACCATCGGCGGTTATTTTGTAGGAATATGTGATTTCCTGTCCTTTGTAAGAACTAACATCATCTCTAAAATGAACTACCTTCAAGTACGAGTTGTTGGGGAATTCGATATTCCATGCATTCTCACCATAACTTGCGTTTTGGCTATGAAGTTTTCCTGTTGCTTCAAAACGATCGCTGGCAATGGCGGAGTTCTTGAATACCAGGTCAATAACAGTCTGCGTACCCCAATCGGGAATCGTTTCATCATGGCTGCTCACATCATCGAGCTTGCCAACAAAATTCAGTCTCTGCTGATGCTCTAAAGAGATCAGATCATCCAAAGGAAGATACAGATGTGCAACCATCATATTTGCGGCAGTTGCATAGGCCCCCTGTTCATCTGTAATGTAAAAAGTGATAACTGCATGATCTTCTTCAACAGACCAAATCTCGCCGCCAAAAGTGTATACATTTCCTACTAAACTCTTGGCAAAAGCAATGTTAGTGATAGACTTGTCGATTTCATCTCGTGTTAAAGCAGTTGCACTACTCAACATTTCCTCTTTAGTAATTGTTGCAGTAATTTCTGTAGCAGTTGTATTTCCTTCATTCTTGGTTGCTTCTTCGGGTGTGTTGTTTCCTCCACCACAAGCACACAGGGACAGGCATAGAACAAGTGCCAAGAGCAGGGAAATATACTTTTTCATAGTCATCCTTCTTTCTCTAAAATTAAAAAAGTGTGTAGCCCCGAATGGAACTACACACCGAAAAACGCATAGCCCCATTGCTGCGACACAATCATTCGACGACCCCAAAGGATGCCAAATTAGAGGGTGCGTTTTTACCAAAGTAAAAACACATCCTTTGTATCGCCGAAATTATATGATTGTGTCGCAAGAACACTTTACCACAGTTAGATGGAAAATTCAAGATAAGGCGAGACGCAATGTCTTTTTTCTTTTACTTTTGGCGTGGTATAATACTCAAAACATCATCTACGGAGGCTGCAAGCATGGCATCACCGATCAAGAACAGCGACAAGGGCGGCAAGCGTCCCGGCCAGAAGTTCAAATCTCTGCTGGTATGGCAATATCTTTTGAAGCACACAGACGATGACCATGCTGCCAGCTCCGAGGCCATCAAGGAGCATTTGCGGGAATACGGCATCACCGCAGACCGTCATTCCATCGCCCGCGACATCGATGCACTGAATGAACTCTTCGCCCTGGACATGAACGCGGATATTGAAGACCGTGACCGCTTGAATTATGAAATTGTCTACGATGCCAGCAAGCGCGGCTACAAGGTCGTCTGCCGCCCCTACGAGTTCCAGGAACTTCGTCTACTGGCAGAGTGCGTCCGCGCTTCCAAATTCATCTCCAAGAGCCAGGAAGAGCATTTGCTGACTGCCATTGAGGGTCTGTGCAGCGAGAGCCAGGTGGAGGAACTGCAAAACGAAGTCTACCTGGTCGGACGCAGCAAAACCAGCAACAAGTACATCATGGCTTCCATGCTGAAGATCAACCAGGCAATCAAGGCAAAATGGAAAATCAGTTTCAAGTACCTGAAGCACACCCTGAATGATCGTTCCACCCAGGTCGCCAGGAGAGGCGGAAAGGCGTACATCCGCAGTCCCTTCAAACTGCTTATCAATGACGGCAACTACTACCTCCTGGCTTACGACAGTGACAAGGAGGACATGAGAACCTACCGCCTTGACCGCATGAAGGAAGTCGAGATCATCAGGGAACCGAGAGACGGCACTCAGGTTTACGAAAAGATAAACATGAGAACTTACACCCAGCGCGTCTTTTCCATGTTCGGCGGCGAGGATAAGTTCGTCAGCATCCGCTTCACCAATGACCTCCTGGACACCGCCGTGGAACGCTTCGGCAACAGCGAAGAGGTTTTTTACCGTCCTGACGATAGTGGACATTTTGTTGTGTCTGCCCATGTTGAGATCAGCAAACAGTTTTACGCATGGATTTGCGGTTTCCATACCAAAGCCAGGATCATCAATCCCCCTGAAGTTGTAGAGGGCATGAAATCCTTCCTTAAGGACATCTCCAGCAGATACGAAAGTGAATAAAAGTAGAAACAACCCTCCAGAAAGTTGATACTTCTGGAGGGTTGTTGTCAAAAGTTGATGGCTAAAGCCAATTAAAGGTGGTTACATCCGCGCCACAGGACTGAAGTTCTGATAGCGTTTCCCAATGTCTTCATCGTTCAAATCGAGGTAGGCTTGCTCTGTGACGGTCACGCTGGAATGACCGAGAATTTTACTCAGCGTGTAAATGTCCATGCCACTCATCAGACAGCGCTTCGCAAAGTTGTTCCGCAGACAATGAGGCGAAACCTTTTCACTCAGACTGGCGCGGCGGAGGTAATGTTTGAAGTTGGTTTCAAAGTTGCTCACCTGGATGCTTGCCCCGCTTCGCTTCACAGGAAAAAGGTAGTCACTCTCCACATACCTGTCCTTGAACTGAATCCACCGCCGCAGGATCACTTCTGTTTTGGGAGAGAAGAAGACAACTCTGTCCCGCCGCCCCTTGGTAATCTCAGCCCGCAGGAAAACCTTGTGTGCAGCCAGGTCAATGTCATCCATCAGCAAGCAACTGCATTCTCCCAACCGCATTCCACTGTCGATCATCAGCATAATCATGGCAAAGTCGCGGTGTTCAGGGTAGTAGGACTTATCCAACTGAGCAATCAGTTTCTTGAAGTCATCATCACTGATGAACTCCTTCGCCTTGCGGTTCACCTTCAACTGTCTGACTTTCCTCATGGGGTTCTTTTGGAGAACATAGTCCCTGTCCAGCCAGTTGAAGAAAACGCGGAGATTGCGGATGTAGTTGTTAATGGTGGTCACAGTGATAGGATTGCGAAAATCCCTTCGTCTGTCGGGATGGTTGGTTTCCTTCTTCTTTTCGTCTGCGTAAAACGAGTATTTCCCACGCTCCTGCAAATCATTGATGTAACGGCGGATGATGGACTCTGTAACCTTGTCAACTGTGAAAATGTTCATCTGCTCTTCGCACCATCTCTGAAACAGGCGGAGGGTCTGTTCGTAACTGGTCATTGTTCGCTCGCGGAGTTGACGGCTTCTGCAAAACACCATAAACTCATCAATCTGCCAATCAAAACCCATGTCTGTCATAGCCATAAACACTCCTGTTCATTGGGATATTTTCATACCCAATAAAGCAGGAGTGTTCATAGGTTCAGCAAAATAAGTTTATAGGTCTGTTTTGTCGGCGTTCATTGAAACTTTGGAGCCTTCGTAGGTTTGGCGATTTTGAAAAAATTTTAGCAAACCTTTGTGCCGCAAGGCTTTCAGCCAACATGATTTTTCTTCATGTCGAGGCAAAGTCTGTCTGCGATCATGGCGATGAATTCACTATTGGTGGGCTTGCCCTTGGCGTTGCTCACCGTGTAGCCGAAGTACTTCTGCAGGGTTTCCAGGTCGCCCCGGTCCCAGGCCACCTCGATGGCGTGGCGAATGGCCCGTTCCACCCGGCTGGGCGTGGTGGCAAACCGCTTGGCCACCGCCGGATACAGCACCTTGGTCACAGCGTTGATGACCTCCATATCGTTCACGGCGATGATGATGGCCTCCCGCAGATACTGGTAGCCCTTGATATGGGCCGGGACGCCGATCTCATGGATCACTGCTGTCACCCGGTTCTTCAGGGCCACGGCGTGCTCCTCCGGTGTGGCCGGCTGGCCAAAGATCATCCGCATCCGATCCAGCAGGGTCCCCACCTCACAGGGCTTGGGCAGGAAATAGGCGGCGCCCATGCCCATGGCCTCCGCCACCACCTGGTCTGTGCAGAAAGCGGAGAGCACGATCACCTTGGTCTTTCCCTGCTGCTCCTTCAGCTGCCGAAGAATCGTGACACCGTCAGTTCCCGGCAAAACCAGGTCCATCAATGCCACATCCGGAGTCTTCTGCTCCAGAATCTGTAAAGCTTCCGTCCCGTCACCCGTAGACCCCACCACGGCAAATTCTTCTGTTTTTTCGATCACTTCCCGCAACATGCTGCGGAATTCTTCGTTGGCATCTGCCAGTAATACGGTTTTCCTGTTTTCCATGCTACCTTTCCTTTACAAAGAATTTTGATTTGCGACGGATTCGTAACGCTTCAAATTACGTTTTCTATAAACTAGCATAAACTTACAGTTTTTTCAAGTTCTTGACTGTAAAAAAATTCCAGAATCGTTCGACACATTTCTCGAGATTCACCGCAATTGCCTGCCGCCCATGGGATTGCGGCTTCCCTTTCGGCCACAGATATGGTATCATGAGAAAAAACGTTCAACAGGAGACGCTTATGGACCTTATATCAGCACTACGTGCATACCGCCCCTGGAACCCGCAGGAGGTGCGGGATACCGCAGAGCTTCTCCGCCGTCTGGAGAGCGGCGAAGATCTGTTTCACCGTGAAAATACTGCCGCCCACCTGACGTCCTCCGCCTGGGTGGTGAGTCCGGACCGGACGCAAATTTTGATGGCCTATCACAATCTGTACGACTCCTGGGCCTGGCTGGGAGGACACGCCGACGGCGAGCAGGACCTGCTGGCAGTGGCCCTGCGGGAGGTCCGGGAGGAGAGCGGTGTAACGGCCCGGCCTGTGTCCGACCAAATTTTTTCAGTGGAAATTCTGCCGGTCTCCGGTCACGAAAAGCGGGGGGAATACGTCTCTTCCCATCTCCACATGAACGTCACCTTTCTCCTGGAGGCAGACCCTGCCGCCCCTGTGCGCAGCAAGCCGGATGAGAACAGCCGGGTGGCCTGGTTCGCCCTTCAAGACGCGTTGGCTGCCTCCTCGGAGCCCTGGATGCGGGAACGCATTTACCAGAAGCTCAATGAAAAGCTGCGGGAAAGTTCCAATTTCTGACGTATGCAGAGATTATATACCATTTTTTCAGTTTTATCCAGTACGAAGGCGGGATTTCTCCCGCCTTCCAGCTTGTCGAAAAAATCTTTTCGACAAGCTACTGCAAGTTTTTCTGAACTTGAAAAGTTCAGAAAAACTTATGATTGAAAACGAATGGCCCAGGCCACCCTCTCTTGCCGCTGCGCGACAATTCACCTTGAGACACCCTTCCTGGGTTGTCTACGCGCCAAGAGCCGCCTTTGGCGGTTGCGCTCCGACACGCTCTGCGGAGCAGTCTTTCGTAACTATCTTCCTTCCCGTTGCGCAAGTTTTCCGGGTTTATCGACAGTCTACGAAGGCGGGATTCCTCCCGCCTTCGTACTTTTTATGCCGCTTTCAGCATAGTTTCCATGGAAATTCCATATCCTTTACAAGGATCGTTCAGCAAAACGTGGGTCACGGCGCCCACCAGCTTTCCATCCTGCAGAATGGGACTGCCGCTCATGCCCTGCACAATGCCGCCGGTGACGGCGATCAGCTCCGGGTCCGTCACGGAAATCACCATCTCCCGACCGTCCGAGGCATTGGGGATCACCTTCAAAACTTCAATTGCATATTCCTCCACCGTATCGCCCCGGACATTGGCCCGGATGACGGCAGGTCCCGCTTTTGCCGTGCCGGTGGATACTGCTGCGCCCAGCACCGCGGCATGATCCGCTGCATCCAGCGTTCCGAAAACACCGCAACTGGTGTTGGCGTACAGGTCACCCAGGTCAGCCGTCAGGTCAAAGTCGCCCTTCAGCTCACCGGCGCTGCCCGCGGTCCCCTTTTTCACCGCCTTGACTGTGGAAGGCAGGATGGAACCGTCCGCAAAGGGCATCAGTTGGGCAGTGTCCACGTCGGTGATGCCGTGTCCCAGGGCGCCGAAGACACCCGTGGCCGGATCATAATAGGTCATGGTGCCGATGCCCGCCATGCTGTCCCTGATCCAGGCGCCGATGCAGTAGACGCCCTGGTCATTGGGTTCCGGCTCCACGGTCAATGTCACCGGGTCGCCCTGGCGCTGCACCTGAAGGTCGGTGGTGCTGCCGTCGCTTTCCTGCAGAAGCGCCTGGAACTGCTCCGTGGAGGTCACGGTGCTGCCGCCGCATTTGACGATGACATCTCCCGTTTGCAGTCCGCAGGCCCGGGCAGGCGTGCCGCCGTCCGAGAGCTTCACCACCACCACGCCCCGGGCAAACAGCTTGATGCCCACGGTGTGGCCCACCGGTACCAGCATCCGCGGCGTCATTTCGACGGCCATGGCCACACTTGCGGAGCACGCCAGAACCGCCAGGAGGCACGCTGCTCCGAACCGCAAAAGCCGTTTTCTTGTTCCCGTTGTTCCATACAATCCAAAAAACACTCCTTTCCAAAAAAATTGCAAACCGCCGGATGTCCCGGCTGGGTTATCTTCTGCGGTCTGTCCACGGTCCACACCCAGCAAAAAGCGGCAGCGATCCCATGGTTGTTTTTTGCTTTCCTGAAAATCCGGACGAAAAAAGGACCTCACAGCCAAAAGACTGTGAGGTCCTCCAACATTTAGCAGTTAGTCACGTTTTTCAAAAATTTTCAGAATGTCATCGAAAATGTGGTCATCGTCATCCACCTCTGCGGCCTTCTTTTCCTCCTCAGGGTCAATGGGTTCAGGAATCTTTGCGCCGTGGGGGGTAACTGCCTGCGCAGACGCAACGCCTGCGGAGACCTTGGGCAGCTCAGTAGTCACCTTGTCGAAGCCGGTGGCAATGACCGTGACGCGGATCTCGTCGTCCAGCGTCTCGTCGAAGGTGGCGCCGAAGATGGTAAGGGCGTCGGGATGGACGGCCTGCTGCACCAGAGAGGCAGCCTGCTCCACTTCCTCCAGGCCGATGTCCATGGAGCCGGTAACGTTGATCAGGACGCCCTTGGCACCCTCGATGCTGGTCTCCAGCAGGGGGCTGGAAATGGCCATCTTGGCAGCCTCCTCGGCCTTGCCCTTGCCGGCGGCGCGGCCAACGCCCATGTGAGCCATGCCCGCGTTCTTCATGATGGCGGTCACGTCGGCGAAGTCCAGGTTGATGAAGCCGGTATCCCGGATCAAGTCGGAGATGGACTGCACCGCCTGGCGCAGCACATCGTCGGCGATCTCGAAGGCGTTTGCAAAGGTGATCTTCTGGTCAGTGGCGTGCTTCAGCCGCTCGTTGGGAATAATCACCAGGGAATCCAGCTTGTCCTGCAGTTCGGCAATGCCGGCCTCGGCCTGCTGCATCCGGCGGCGGCCCTCAAAGCCAAAGGGCTTGGTGACCACAGCCACGGTGAGGATGTCCATTTCCTTGGCGATCTCCGCCACAATGGGCGCCGCGCCGGTGCCGGTGCCGCCGCCCATACCGGCGGTGATGAACACCATGTCGGTGTCCTCCAGAGCCTTGGCGATCTGGTTGCGGCTCTCCTCGGCGGACTTGCGGCCCACCTCGGGGTCGGAGCCGGCGCCCTGACCGTGGGTCAGCTTTTCGCCGATCTGAATTTTATAAGTAGCGCTGGAGACGTTCAGCGCCTGCTTGTCGGTGTTGACCGCCACGAACTCCACGCCCTTGGTCCCGGAACGGACCATGCGGTTCACGACGTTGTTGCCGGCGCCGCCCACGCCGATGACTTTGATATTCACAACGGTATCAGGACCTGTTTCCAATCCAAATGCCATACTGGTGCCTCCTGCTATCATTTGTAGAAACGGGCCGAAAAGCCCGTCATTTGACCCTATATCCTGTGGTCCAGGCTATTTAGTTTATTGTAAGACACTTTCCTCCCGCGGTCAAGTATCCCGACACGTTTTCCCATGTTTTTTTCTGAAAAACAGAGGAGCGGTATCCCGACGGAGCCCGCTCCCCCCCTATTTACCGTGTGCTTTGGTCCAAATAGATCCGCCCGCTCTCCCGGGTCATGTCGAAGGTACCGGTCATGTTGTCCTGCACCTTCCCGCTCTCCATGGCCTGTCGCAGCATTTTCAGCTTCATGGGATAATCTGCGCCATAGGGCATCTTCACGGTGAAGCGGCCGAGATAATCCATTCGGATGGCAGAGAGGTCATCCAGACGGATACCGTCCACATCCTCCAGCATGTCGGCCTCCTCCAGAGCCGCCATCAGCTCCAGCAGGCTCTCCTGCTGTGAGGCATATTCGGTAGCCAGAGCTATGGACGTCCCCACGGTGGGCGCCAGCAGCTGGCACCCGGAGATCATGCCGCAATCCGCCGCCGCAGAGGGGTCCAGCTGATCCACCAGCATGCCCTTGGGGCTGATAAGCCAGGCGCTGCCGTCCTGCACCAGAGCGAAGGGCGTGCCGCATTCCTTGATCTCAATGACCAGGGTGTCCGGCAGCCGCCGGTTGATGCGGATCTCCTCGATGTAGGGCAGCGCTTCCCGGATGTTGCCCGCCACGGTGTTCTTGTTCAGCAGGTAGAGGTTGTCGCCGTTCTCAATGGCCGAGGCCTCCCGGATCTGCTCCTCCGTGTACCGCTGCTCCCCCAGAATCTCCACATGGTCCACCCGGAAAAACAGCGTCACGGCGGCCACCACGGCGCCGCAGATCACCAAGATGGACAGCAGCTTATAGAGGAAGCCAAAGCTTCCCCTGCGCCGCCGGCTGGAATTTCTGCGTCTTGCCATGAAGTTACCCCTCGATCTGCTCTGTTTCTATCCGAACGATATCCGCTCCAAGAGCGGACAGGTCCCGTTCCAAGCTTTCATATCCCCGGTCGATGTGACCGATCCGCATGATGCGGCTCTCTCCCTCTGCCGCCAGGGCCGCTACGCACAGCGCCGCCCCGCCCCGCAGGTCCGTACACTGGACGGCGGCTCCGTACAGAGTGTCCGTCCCACTGACCACCGCCACCCGGCCGGACACCTGGATGTCCGCTCCCATGCGGATCAGCTCATCCACATGGCGGTAACGGTTCTCAAAAATATTCTCCTCAAACACCGTGGCCCCCCGGCTCCGCAGCAGCGCCGCCATCAGCACCGCCTGGGCATCCGTGGGGAAGCCCGGATAGGGCGCCGTCCGCACCGGGCGGACCGCCCGCAGCCGCTTGTCACAGGCGCAGGCAATGCCCGCCGCGTCAGACCGCACGGTACAGCCCGCCTCCCGCAGCAAGGCGGTAACAGTAGCCAACTGCTCCTCCCGGGCGCCCCGCAAAAAGGCCCTGCCTCCGGCGGAGGCCGCCGCGCACAGGTAGGTGGCCGCGGCAATGCGGTCCGGCATCACAGTGTAGGTACACCCGTGGAGCCTTTGACCTCCCTCCACCGTGATGGTGGAGGTCCCCGCTCCGGACACTTTAGCCCCACAGGCATTCAGGAAGTTCTGGAGATCCATGATCTCCGGTTCCCTGGCGGCATTGAAGATAGCGGTGATGCCCTCAGCCCCGCAGGCCGCCAGCATCAGATTCTCCGTGGCCCCCACCGAGGGCAGACTCAGCACCAGATCGGTGCCCCGCAGGCGGGCGGCCCGACAGTGCAGGTGGCCGCCGGTATCGTCGATCTCCGCGCCCAGGTCCCGAAGCCCCGCCAGGTGCAGATCAATAGGCCTGGGTCCCAGCTCACATCCGCCGGGATAGCTGAGCTCCGCCCGGCCGCACCGGGCCAGGATGGCACCCAGGAAAATGGCGGAGGACCGCATTTCCCGCATCAGTGTATCAGAGATGGCGCAGCCCTGCAACCCGGCGGTATCCACCACCAGGCCGTCGGCCTCCCAGCTGGCATCGCAGCCCAGGCCCTGTAAAATGCGGATCGAGGCGTCCACGTCCCGCAGACGGGGGCACCCCCGCAGCTTTACCTGGTCCCCGGTCAGCAGCGTGGCCGCCAGGATGGGCAGTACACTGTTCTTGGCCCCCTGGACCGTCACCTCTCCGTTAAGACGGGTGCCGCCCCTCACCAAAAGCTGGCTCATAGTCGTTCCCTCCGCTCCCAAAGAATGGTTCAACAGTCCATCCTATGGGAGAAAGGGATTTCTGGTTACTGCGTGATCTGCAGAATGGTCTGGTAAATGCGCTCCGTAGCGTCCCGGATGCCCAGGGCGGCCATGGCTGTTTCCATGCCGGCCCGCTTCTCCGGATCCCGGAGGATGCCGCAGGCTGCCTGGAACAGGGACTGACCGGAGCTGTCCTTTTCCAGCAGCACCGCCGCGCCGCCAGCCTCCTCCAGCACCCGGGCGTTCTTCTCCTGGTGGTTATTGGTCACATAGGGAGACGGCACGATCAGGGCAGGAACCCCCAGGGCCGTCAGTTCGCTGATGGTGGAGGCCCCAGCCCGGCAGATGACCAGGTCTGCCGCCCGCATGACCTGCGCCATGTCATAGATATACTCCCGCACCTGCAGGGACGGATGCTGTGCCAGGTCCACGCCCTTTTCCTTCAGCAGCTCAAGAACCACCGGGTAGCCGCCCTTGCCGGCGGCGTGGATGTGGTGGAAGGGCTCCTTGGCCGCCTCCAGGGCCAGGAAATCCGCCATCTGGCGGTTCATGCCGGAGGCCCCCAGGGACCCCCAAAAGGAGACGATCAGGGGTCGGCCGTCATCCACGCCCAGCTTCTGCTTCGCCTGCTTCTTCGTCAGATCAAAAAAATCCCCCCGCACCGGCGTGCCGGTGACTACCACCTTGTTCGTGTGCTTGTAGTGCTGGCGGCAAGACTCGAAGCCCACCATGATACGGTCCGCGAAGGGCTCCAGCATCTCGGTGGTGAGCCCCGGCACCATGTTGGACTCATGGACTGCCGTGGGGATGCCCGCCTTGGCGGCGGCCTTCACCATGGGATAGCTGGCGTAGCCCCCGGTGCCGATGACCACATCGGGCCGGAACTCCCGCAGGATGGCCTTTGCCTCCCGGGGCGCCCGGGTCAGATTATAGAGGGACACTAAGTTGTGTTTGATCTCCGCGGGCTTCAGCGAACGGTGAAAGCTGGAGATGTGGACCGTGCGGAACGCATAGCCCGCCTTGGGCACCAGGTCCTTTTCCAACCCCCGCTCAGCCCCCACAAAGAGGAATTCCGTCTCCGGGTCTTTCTCATGCATCAGCTGCGCCAGGGCAATGGCGGGATTCACATGGCCCGCCGTGCCGCCGCAGGTGAAAGTGACCCGTTTTATCTTCTTTTCCATCCTATCAACCTCATTTCTTTTGCCGACAGCAAAAGAAATCATTCAAATCATTTTCGCCGCGGCGTGTACGTGGCGAAAATTCCCCGACCCAGCCGCCTTGGGCGGCGTTCACCAGTCCGAAGACTGGTGGTGGGGGATTCTCAAGGGGGAGCCTGCTCCCCCTTGACATACTATCCTGCCTTCGTCGGCTTCATCTGCCGCGACACCGACAATACGATCCCCATTTCCGCCAGCTGCATGGACAAAGCCGTGCCGCCGTAGCTGAAGAAGGGCAGTGAAATGCCGGTGGTGGGCAGCAAACCCGTCACCACGCCGATGTTCAGGAATGTCTGCATGGCGATCAGCGTGGTGACGCCCACCACCAGAAGACTGCCGAAGCGGTCCCGGGCATGGAGGGCGATCCAGTAGCCCCGCAGGATCAGCGCCGCAAACAGCAGCATGATAATGGTAGCACCGATGAGGCCCAGTTCCTCGCAGATGATGGCGAAGATAAAGTCGTTGTGCTCCTCCGGCAGGTACAGAAACTTCTGCCGGCTTTTCCCCAGGCCCACGCCCAGCAGGCCGCCGGAGCCAATGGAGATCAGGCTCTGGGACAGCTGATAGCCGGCGCCCCGGGGGTCGATGAAGGGGTTCTGCCACATGGCGATGCGGCTCTGGCCGTATTGGATGATGCCGGACATCATCAGGAACAGCACGCCTCCCGCGCCACCCACGGCGGCGATGACCCAGGCCCAGTTGATGCCGCCCACCAGCATCAGCACCGCGCCGGTGCCCAGGATCAGCACCGTGCCGGACAGGTGGGGCTCCAGCATCATCAGCACCGCAATGACGCCCATAATCAGCAGATAGGGTGCGATGCCGTACCGGGTGGTTCGCATTTTATCCTTTTTGTGGGAAATGCTGTCAGAAAAATACAGCACCACCGCCATTTTCGCGATCTCGGAGGGTTGGAAGGTAAACAGCTCGCCCACGCCGATCCAGCGGGTGGCGTTGTTTCGGGTGACGGCGATGGGGTTGCCGGGGATGATGACCAGCACCAGCAGGATAATAGCAAGGTACAGCATCAGCTTTGCAACGCCCCGAAACCGCTGATAATTGATCCTGCCGATCAGAAACATGGCCGCGATACCCATGGCGGCAAAGACGCCCTGCCGCACAAAGTAGTGCATGGGGTCCTGGCCGTCGGTCTCGTAATAGGCGGAGGGAAAACTGGCAGACAGCAGCATCACCAGGCCGATGGCCGTCAGCAGCAGCACCAGCAGGCAGAAGGGCAGATCAATGGGCCCCTTGGCCAGTTCCCGGCTCTCCGCTTCCTTTTCCTTTCGGCGCTGGACCCGTTCCCGCCGGGCCTGCTCGGCCTCCTGCTCCCGCCGCTTCCGCTCCTGGTAGCGGTCCATGGCTGCCTGCCGTTCCGCGGCTGTCATACGCCGCTGTGTCGCCATCTTCACCCCTCCTTTCCCACAAAAGCTCCGCTTTTGCGGGAGCCCTGGAATTTTATTCAAATCGCCCGAACTGAATTTGGCCGATTTCAAGGTTTTCACATCCGTGAAAACGCTTGACGCGCTGGCCGCGCGGCGTGCGCTTTGCGCCCGCGGCTCAGTACCGTCCCTGTACGCCCAGATAAGCCAGCACGCAGCACACCAGGGTGATGCCGGAGAACACCGCCACCAGCTTCGCCTCGCTCCAGCCGGACAGCTCCAGGTGGTGGTGCAAAGGTGCCATTTTGAAGAATCGCTTGCCGTGAGTTGCCTTGAAATAGGCCACCTGGATAATGTCGCTCATGGTCTCGGCGATGTAGATGATGCCCACGGGGATCAGGATCAGGGGCATATCCAGCGCAAAGCCCAGGGCCGCCACAGCGCCGCCCAGGAAGAGGCTGCCGGTGTCGCCCATGAAGACCTTTGCCGGGTGGTGATTATACACGAAGAAGGCCGCCAGGCCGCCTGCCAAGGCGGCGGGAAGCAGAGCCAGGGTGGTCAGGTGCCACAGGGCGGCGGTCACGGCGAAAAACACCATCACCACGAAGGTGACGCCGGTGGCCAGGCCGTCCACACCGTCTGTCAGATTCACGGCGTTGACGCAGCCCACAATGACGAAGGCCGCGAAAATCAGATACACGATCCAGGGAATGGTGATACTGACCTGGAAAAACGGGATATACAGGTCATTGGTCAGCAGACCCTCATACCGCATCAGCACCAGGAACACCACGGCGGCCGCCAGCTGCAGAATAAACTTCTGCTTGGCGGTCAGGCCCTCGTTCTGGTGCTGGCGGACCTTGCGGTAGTCATCCACAAAGCCGATCAGGCCAAAGATCAGTGCAAACAGGTATACATACAGGTGGTCGAATTCTCCCGCCAGCATCCGTCCCCAACCCAGGACCAGCACGGTGATGCCGGTGCCCAGAATGAACATGATGCCTCCCATGGTGGGGGTGCCGGCCTTGCCGGCATGCCAGGTGGGGCCGTCCTTCCGGATCTCCTGTCCGGCCTTCAGTTTCCGCAGCTCGGCCAATACAAACCGGCCCAGCACCACGGTCAGCACAAAGCTGACCAGGGCCGCCAGCAGCAATATCATCTCCATAGGTCTCTCTCCCTTTTGTGCGTTTTCTTGTTTTATTTCCCGGCGTTCAGGTAGTCCGCCACGATCTCCCGCTCATCCATATGATGCTTGACATGGTTTACTTCCTGATAGGTCTCATGGCCCTTGCCGCAGAGGACGATCACGTCGTCCTTCTCCGCGTGGTCCATGGCCCAGTGGATGGCCTCGATGCGGTCCTCCACCACCACGTAGGGGGTGTCGCTGCCGTCGAAGCCCGGCAGAATATCAGCAATGATGTCGGCGGGCTTTTCCGTCCGGGGATTGTCGGTGGTGACGATGGCAAAATCCGCGATGTCCGCCGCCACCTTGCCCATCTTGGGCCGCTTGGTCTTATCCCGGTCGCCGCCGCAGCCGAAGAGGGCCACGGTCCGTCCCTTGGCAAAGCCCTTGACGGAGGACAGCACGTTCACCATGCCGTCGGGGGAATGGGCGTAGTCGATCAGGATGGTGTAGTCCTTCCCCGGAGTGGGGACCACCTCCACCCGGCCCTTCACATGGGGGACACCGGCCAGGACTTCAGCACTCTTTTCCAGGGAAATGCCCAGAGCCAGCGCAGCACCCAGCACATCCAGGGTGTTGTATACCATGAAGCCGCCGGGGATGTTGACCCGGATGGGGACCCGCTGGTCAGCGGTCACGGCCGTAAAGGCAATGTGATCCGCTTCCAGGCAGATGTCCTCCGCCCGCAGGTCGCTGGGGGCCTTCTCGCTGTAAGTGAACTTCCGGCAGGTGGCCTCCGCCAGCAGCCGGTCCGTCCAGGGGTCGTCGGCATTGCAGACGCCGGTGTCGCAGTTGCGGAACAGGATGGCCTTGGCGTCGCAGTAGGATTCCATGGTCTTGTGGAAATCCAGGTGGTCCTGGGTCAGGTTGGTGAAGATGCCCACGGCGTAATGGACGCCGTAGACCCGGTCCAAAGCCAGAGCGTGGGAGGAGGCCTCCATCACCACGTGGGTACAGCCTGCATCCCGCATCCGGGCAAACAGCTTCTGGAGCTCAAAGGACTCCGGGGTGGTGCGCTCCGTGGGGATGACCTCATCGCCGATCATGTTCTGATTGGTGCCGATCAGGCCCACCCTGGCCCCCAGGGCCTGCTCCAGGATGCTTTTCAGCAGATAGGTTGTGGTGGTCTTGCCGTTGGTGCCGGTGACGGCCACCATGGTCATGCTGTCCGCCGGATGGCCGAAGAAGTTGGCGCCCACCACGGCGAGGCCCCGGCGGGAATCCGCCACCTGCACATAGGGGATGTCTTCCTCGGGAATCTTCTCGCACAGCACCGCTGCGGCTCCGGCAGCCGCCGCCTTGCCGATGAAGGCGTGGCCGTCCACCGCGAAGCCCGTCATGGCCACAAACAGGTCGCCGGGCTTTGTGGTCCGGGAATCATAGCTGACGTCTGTGATCTCCATCTCCAGGTCCGCCGTGGCGGACAGGATCTCCATATTTTTCAACAGTTCACTTAATTTCATAAAGCCTGCTCCTTATCACAGTCTCGGTGCCTGATACACCAATGGTATTATAGACGTCCGAAAATGTGAAGTATACGGAGAAATGTGCCAAAAATTCTGCAAAACCTGCGTTAATCCAGCACTGAACCGTCACCAAACTGGATGGTGACCACGGTACCGGCCTCCAGTTCCGTTCCCTCGGCCACACTCTGGGAGATGGCCCGGACGTTACCGGCATTGGCAGAGGTGGCACCGGACACCTTCATAATGAGACCCGCATCCGCCAGGACCTTGTTGGCCTCCGACGCCGTCCTGCCCACCACGTTGGGCATGACCCGGGGCGTATTGTTCTTTTCCACACCCAGGTACAGCACCACAGTGGCGTTGTTGGGCACGATGGCGCCGCCCGCCGGGGTCTGATCGGTGACGGTCTCCCCATCGCCCACGGTCCGGCAGGAGAAGCCGGCGCTCTCCAGAATGGACTTGGCGTCCGCCGCGGTCTTGCCCACCACGTTGGGGACGGCGGCGTCCATGCCCGCCAGCTCCTCGGCGGTGTAGTCGGGCTCCACGCCCAGAACGGGCAGGATATCCGCCATGATGCTGCTGGCGGTGGGGGCCACCATGTTGCCGCCGGACACGTAGACGCCGGTGTTCCGGCTGGGGGTATCCATAGTGATCAGCATGATGTACTGGGGATCGTCCGCCGGGGCGAAGCACATGAAGGAGACCACCACTTCCTTCGTGGTGTTTCTGGTGGCCGTTTTATCGGCCGTACCGGTCTTGCCGCCGATGCGGTAGCCCGCCACCTGACCGTTGCGGCCGGTGCCGGAGGCCACCACGTATTCCAGGCACTCCCGGACCGTGGCGGAGGTCTCCTCACTGATGACCTGGCGCACCGGAGTGGCTTCGTGCTGATAGACCACATTGCCCTCGCCGTCCAGCTCCTGCTCCACCACATAGGGGGTGTACAGGTAGCCGCCGTTGATACAGGCCGCCTGAGCCCGGATCAGCTCCAGCGGGGTCACGTTGAAGGTCTGACCGAAGGAATAGGACGCCAGGGACGCGGCGTCGTTCATCAGGCTGGTTTTGCTGACGATGCCCTTGGTCTCGCCGATCATATCCACGCCGGTGGGCTCCGTCAGGCCAAAGGCCTGCATATACTCATAAAATCTCTCGCCGCCCAGCCGCTGGCCGATATTGATAAAGGCCGGGTTGCAGGAGTTGCCCACCGCTACCTCCAGGGACTGCAGGCCGTGTCCCGCTTTCTTGGAGCAGTGGATGGTCCACTTGCCCACCTTCACGGAGCCGGTGCAGTTGAAGGTGGAGTTCTTGTTGACCAGTCCCTCCTCCAGTGCCGCCGCCAGGGTGATGGGCTTGAAGGTGGAGCCGGGCTCATAGGTGGAGTCGATGCATTTGTTTCTCCAGGCGGTGTTGACCGCGTTGCTTCTGGCCGCGCTGACCGCCTCCTGGTACGCCTCCTCGGACGCATAGCTGCTGCGGTTCTTCTCGATCTCCGCCAGAGATTTGTCCAGGGCCTCCTGCAGAGTGGTGTCCAGGATCATGCCGTACTGGTTGGAATCGTAATTGGGATAGGAGGCCATGCCCACGATGGCGCCGGTATTCACGTCCATGACGATGCCGGTGGCGCCGTTGGCGGCGTCGAACTTCTCCAGCATGCTCTCGATGCCCTTTTCCAGATAGGACTGGACCTCCACATCCAGGGTCAGCACCAGATCATGGCCGTCCTCGGCGTCGTAATACTGCTCGAACTGGTACAGCATCTCCGTGCCCGCCGCGTTTTTGGCGCTGACGGTCATACCGGCGGTGCCCTCCAGCACATCGTTGTACTTGGCCTCCAGGCCCACGCCGCCCTGGTTGTCGGCGTTGACGAAGCCCAGCACGTTGGCCGCCAGGCTGCTGTACGGATAATAGCGCTTGGAATCCGGTTGGAGCCAGATGCCCTGGAGCTTGGTGGGACTCTTCTTGGGGTTCTCCTTCAGGACGGTCTTGCCGTCGTCGTTGACAAAGGTGAGCTCGTTGCCCTCCTGGTCGATCTCGCCGTTCATGAAGCGGCGGATCTGGTCGGCTTCCGCCTGCTCCACCTTCTTCTTGACGATCACATAGGCATCGTCCGTGTCCGCCATCCACTTTTCGATCTTCTCCTGGTCCACACCCAGAATGCGACTAAGACCCCGGGCGATATAAAGCTGATCCCGCACCTGAGGCGCCGTGTAGGTCTGGCCCTTCTCCGCGGCCTTTTCCCGGGCTTCCTCGATGGCCTGCTCCTGGGATTTCACATAGGCCGCCACGTCCCGGGGGGACAAAAGGACTGTCTCCGCCGTGGCGGAGGCCGCCATGATATAGCCGCTCCGGTCGTAAATGGTGCCCCGGGAGGCGGTGACCACCGCGCTGAGGGTCTGCTGGTTCACCGCCCGCCCCTGCAGCTCCTCGTGGCGGTTGATCTGCAGGTCGTAGAGCTTCCAGAACAGCAGCAGAAAGGTGCAAACGCCCAGCAAAACCATCACCAGCACGGTCCGGCTGCGGACCACCTGGTTGGCACGGCGGGCGGCGTCACTTTTTCTGCGGGAATTGACAGGCATAGACAGGTTCCTCCTTGGAACTGAACGGGCGCGCCGCAGGGCGGCGCATGAGTACGGGCGTTTTGGAATGTCATTTCCACATTCCGCCGGAATGCGAAAATGACCTGCGGGGAGCGAGAAGATGGCCTTCTCCCTCCCCGCGGTGTGACGTATGATCAGCGCAGCGCCCGGTGCCATCCATGGGCAGGGGGCTGCTGCATTATAATGCAGAGGTCATTTGAAATATTCCACCACCGCATAAACGCCGTGGTTCAGGGAAGTCAGCACGCTGCTGAGCACGCTGGGCTCCTCCTGCTGGTAAACGATGGCGGTATCGCCGCCGGCCATGTCCAGGTAGCAGATCTGGCTGGTGCTGGGCTTGGTCATACCCGCCGCTTCCGCCGCCTCCCGGACGGTGGTCAGGTCAAACATCTGCTCATACTGGGCGGTGAGAGCGGCGTGCTCTGTCTCCAGGGTAGAAAGCTGTTTCTTCAGCGCCACGGTATCGGAGGCCAGAGCGGTGAGCTGGATGTAGCTCATGAGCACCAGGACCGCCAGTCCCGCCACAGCGGCAAAGCCCAGCAGAGAGAACAGCGAAACCTGCTGACGCTCCCGGACCAGAACCTTGGGGGCCGCGTGGACCTTGGGCTGCTGCCGGACCTGCTCCTGCTCCTGATGGCGGGGGGCTTCCCCGGCATGGCGCAGTTCCCGTTCCCGGACGGCCCAGTCCAGATCACGTGCAAGGCTGCCGTCCACGGCACGTCCGCTCTGACGATATTGCAATTCCCGTGCCGTCGCTGCCATACTGGTTTCTCCTTTCCCCACAAAAGCTCCGCTTTTGCGGGGCCCTTTCCTTTGAATCACCGGGTCAGGCCATCAGCCTGTCCCTGATTTGCCGTTTCCGGCGTCCGTATCTTCCGGCTCTGACCGTCTTACAGGTCAAAGGTCTCGCACTTCTCCGCCACCCGCAGCTTCGCGCTTCTGGCGCGGGGGTTCTCTTCCAGCTCCGCTTCTCCGGAGACGATAGGCTTCCGGGTCAGCACCTTGATTTTGGGCTTCTTGCCGCAGACGCACACCGGAAACTCCGGCGGGCAGGTACAGCCCCGGGCCATGTCCTGCATGGCGCGCTTGACGATGCGGTCCTCCAGAGAGTGGAAGGTGATGACCGCCAGCCGTCCGCCGGGATTCAGGAAGCCCACTGCCGCCTTCAGCATGGGAGGCAGGGCCTCCAGTTCGCCGTTGACGGCAATGCGGATGGCCTGGAAGCTGCGCTTGGCGGGGTGCTGCTTCTCCCGCAGGGCCGCCGGCGGCATAGCCCCTTTGATGACATCCACCAGCTCCAGGGTGGTCTCGATGGGTCGGGTCTCCCGGGTCCGCACGATGGCCTTTGCAATGGCGGGGGCGTAGCGCTCCTCGCCGTATTCATATAAGATGCGGCGCAGCTCCTCATAGCTCCAGCCATTGACCACCTCGTGGGCAGTCAGGGGAGCGGAGGTGTCCATCCGCATGTCCAGCGGAGCGTCCTGCATGTAGGAAAAGCCCCGGGAGGCGTCATCCAGCTGTGGAGACGAAACGCCCAGGTCAAAGAGCATCCCGTCGGCGCCGGTGATGCCGGCCTCCCGCAGTTTCGCGTCCAGCTCCGCAAAATTGCCATGGACCAGCGTCACCCGGTCCATCCATGGAGCCAGCCGCTCCCTGGCGGCTTCGATGGCTGCCATGTCCCTGTCGATACAGATGAGCCGGCCGGTGGCAAGCCTCTGGACGATCTCTTTTGAGTGTCCCGCGCGGCCCAGTGTACCGTCCACGTATACCCCGTCGGGGCGGATGTTCAGTGCGTCGATACACTCGTTCAGCAATACAGATTTGTGTGTGTATTCCATAGTCCCTCACCCACGGTTCCGCCGGGCGCGGGCCAGAGCATCCATGGCAGCCGCCATGTCGTCGTCCTCCAGCATCCGCTGCTCCCGCGCGGCCCAGGTCTCCTCGTCCCAGATCTCCGCGGAGGTGTTCAGGCCCACGATGGTGGCCGTCTTTTTCAGTCCGGCGTACTTCCGGAGGTTGGCGGGGATCAGGACACGTCCCTGGCCGTCCGGCTCGCACTCCACGGCGTTGGCGTACAGCAGGGTCAATGCCCGGGCCTCGGTGTAGGGCAGGTCGTCCATGTCCTCGGACATCTGCTCCCACTTGGCCTGGGGATAGATGGTCAGACAGTGCTCGGCGCCGATGGTGATATAAAAGGTATCCCCCAGCGCTTCCCGCATGTTGGAGGGGATCACCAGGCGGCCCTTGGTGTCGATGCTGTTGTTGGATTTTCCCATCAGCCGCGCCATGAAATGCCGCCCCCTTTCCCCTCTTTTTGGGACAGAATGGGGAGTAAGTGACACCAGGCATCCAAAAGCCCCCACTTTTCCCCACCTTGTAATTTGAGTATAGCAAATCCACCCAAAATTGCAAGGATTTTTTTCCGACAGGAATGCAGGAAAATATGGAATTTTTCCGGTATTCGGGCCTTTTCAGCTCCCTTTCCCGCACTTCCTTGTGCGGTTGACGTAAAATAAAAGAGGGGTGCCGACACAAGATATTGTGTCGACACCCCTATATTGCAGATATATCATCTAAATCTGGGATATGCGTAAAAAGTTTCCGAAATTTTTTCGTCGTTTTTTACAAAATTTTACCGATTATGGTGACTGGGCCTCAGGCGTCCTCTTCCATCTGGACAGCCTTTGCCTCCAGCTTTTCCCGCTGCTCCTGCATCTTTTCGGCAGAGGCACTGCGGAACCGGACCCGGGACTGCTTCACCTCGTCCAGAGCGGCCTGGACCGCTTCCTCCGTCCGAGCCAGGGCGTCTTCAGCGTACTCGTTGGCCACCTGGTACAGCTGGCGGGAGCGCTCTTCGGCATGGGCGATGATCTGGCGGGCCTTCTCCTTGGCTGCGTACAGCACCTCGCTGTCGGAGACCTTGGTCTTGGCCTCCAGCTCCGCCTGGCGCATCATGCGCTCCACGTCCCGCTTGGCGTCATCCACGAATTTCTCCCGGGCGGCCAGCAGCTCCTGGGCCCGCTTGATCTCCACCGGCAGGGCGGCCCGCAGCTCGTCCAGCAGGTCCAGCATCTCATCCCGGTCCACCATGCTCATATTGGGCTTCAGGGCGGGAGCCTTGGCGTCCTCGATCCGCTCATACAACATATCGATCAGGCGATTGATATCACTGTTTGCCATGGTTCATTCTCCTTTTCTCTCAGTCATATCCCGCACCAGGGGGATGATAGACGCCGGGAGGTACTTCTCCAGCGGCTGGTGGTAACGGATCATTTCCCGGACCATGGAGGAACTGAAATGCTGATATTCCGCACTGGCAGGCAGCAGCATGGTCTCCAGCTGGGGGTGGATGCCCCGGTTAATGATGGCCATCTGATATTCCACGTCAAAATCCGTGGCGTTGCGCACTCCCCGGACGATCACGTTGGCGCCGTGGTCCACGGCGTAATCCGCCAGGAGTCCCGGAAACAGCTCCGCCTCCACGTTGGGCAGGTCGGCCACTGCCGCCTGGACCAGCCGGAGCTTCTGCTCCGGTGTGAACAACTGGTTCTTTTTCTCGGCGTTGGGGCTGACGCAGACCCAAACTTTATCAAAGCAGGCAGCGGCCCGCCGGATCACATCCAGATGTCCCAGAGTGATGGGATCGAAGCTGCCGGAGCAGATGGCTGTTCTCATAATACTGATTCCTCGTTCTGTTGGTCTTGGTCCCGCCGGTAGATGGTCAGGCCGATCTTGCCGTAGCGGTAAGTGCGGTGGAGACGGTAGGGCGCCGACAGCGCCGGCAGGACCGTACCCGCCGGATGTTCCGCCACAATTATACCATGGGGCGCCAAAATGTCAAACCTTGCGATGTGGGCAATGGCGGGTTCCAGAAGCCCCGCCGCGTAGGGCGGGTCCAGAAAAATCAGGTCGAATTTCTCCCGCAGGGATTTCAGAAACTCCATGGAGTCTCCGGAGACCACCCTGGCCCGGTCCGTCAGGTCCGTGACCTTCAGGTTCTCCTTGATGAGCTTTACGGCGTCGGCCCGCCGGTCCACAAACACCGCGGAAGCCGCCCCCCGGCTGAGACACTCGATGCCCAGCTGGCCGGTGCCCGCGAAGAGGTCCAGCACCCGGCGGCCCTCAATGTCGAACTGAATGATACTGAACAGGCCCTCCTTGACCCGGTCCGTGGTGGGGCGGGTCTCCATTCCCTCCAGTTCCTTCAGACGCCGCCCTCTGGCGGAGCCGGTGATCACGCGCATGGATGTTCCTCCTTTTTGTGCATGCCTTTCCCGAGCCGTCCCGAGATCAGATACAGTGCCAGTCCGCTCCAGACAAAGGCAAACAGGATGGCGTGGGTGGTGGTAAATTCCTCGTGATACAGCCACACGGAGATCAGCAGCTGCATGGTGGGATTGATATACATGAGGATGCCGGAGACCGTCATGGAGGTGGTCTTCATTCCCGCCGAAAACAGCAGCAGCGGCACCGAGGTCACAATGCCCGCTACGGGCAGCAGCAGCCACTGCCAGCCCCGCAGCACGCCGACCGCTCCCCGGCCCTGAGACTCCATCCACAGGGTCAGCGCCAGGAACACCGGGGCCAGCATCACCGTCTCCACGAACATGGAGGTCAGTGCGTCCGTCCGGACGGTCTTTTTCATGGCTCCGTACACTGCGAAGCTGCCGCCGATCACCAGTGCGATCCAGGGGATCTGGCGGTAGCGGAGAATGGTGATGACCAGTCCGGTAAAAGTGACGGCCACGGCCACCCACTGGATGCGGGTCAGCTTCTCCCGGAACACGACGGTGCCCACCAGAATGGCCAGGATGGGATTCATGTAGTAGGCCAGGCTGGAATCCAGCATGTGCCCATTGTTGACCGCCCAGATAAAGGTCCCCCAGTTGACGCAGATCGTGCAGCCGGCTAGGGTTAGCCGCAGCCACTCACGCCTGTCCCAGAACACGGCCCGCACACCCGCGAACCGATCGCGCCGCAGGGCCAGCAGCAAGGCTGTGAACACCACGGACCAGAGGATGCGGCTGCCCAGCACATACAGGGAATCCACCGCCGCCAGCTGCTTCCAGAAAACCGGCAGCAGTCCCCAGAAAATATAGCAGCCCAGCACATACAGCGGCCCTTTTGCCATACGTCTCACTCTTTCCGAAGTTCCGGAAAGGGGCCCGGAACCATTGCTCTTTCGTTATTGTTTCATTTTACGGCAAAGTCCCCTGTATTTCAATAGTTTTTTGGACTTGTACTTTACAAAAGAATCGTATATAATAAAAATCTAAAAGTACGCATATCCCCGGAAGTGATTCCACTTCCTTTTCAAATCCAGGAAAGAAAGGACGTTCTCATGATCCAATTCAAGTCTGAACAAGGTGAGATCTCCGTCAGCAGCGCCGTGTTTTCCAACATTGCCGGCATCGCCGCCACCAACTGCTTCGGCGTCAAGGGCATGGCCTACCGCTCCATGACCGACGGTCTGGTCCATCTGCTGCGCCGCGAGGCCATGAGCAAGGGCGTCAGCATCACATATCACGACGACAACTCCATCTCCATCGAGCTCCACATCATCGTGGAGAACGGTGTCAACCTTCCCGCGGTCTGCCGCTCCATCATGAACGAGGTCCGCTATGTAGTGACCCGCAACACCGGCGTGACCGTCAAGGCCGTGGACGTGTGCGTGGACTCCATGACCCTGTAAGGAGGAGCTGAACCAATGAACGAACAGATCACCGGCGCGCTGTTTAAGCAGATGGTGCTGCACGGCGCCGCCGCCATTACCGCCCAGAAGCAGGCTATCAACGACCTGAACGTGTTCCCCGTCCCCGACGGTGACACCGGCACCAATATGTCCATGACCATCGCCACCGCCGTGGCGGAGCTCCATAAGATCACCCCCGCCACCCTGGACCAGGCGGCCTCTGTCACCGCCTCCGCCCTGCTGCGGGGTGCCCGGGGCAACTCCGGCGTCATCCTCTCCCTACTGTTCCGGGGCATGTCCAAGGGGCTGAAAGGCAAGGAGACCGCTGACGCCACCACTTTCGCCGCCGCCATGCAGGAGGGCGTTTCCGCCGCCTACAAGGCGGTCATGAAGCCCGCCGAGGGTACCGTTCTGACCGTTTCCCGTCTGGCCGCCAAGCGGGCTGTGGATGTGGCCGCCGAGGGCGTGACCGATCTGGAGGCCGTTTTGGAAGAGGCCATCCGGGAGGGCTATGACGCCCTGGCCCAGACCACCGACATGAACCCCGTGCTGAAAAAAGCCGGCGTGGTGGACGCCGGCGGCAAGGGCTATCTGCTGATCCTGGAGGGCATGCTGGCCGAGATGCGGGGCGATCCCATGCCCGAGTTGGAGGAGACCGCCCAGACCCAGGAGAAGGCCGACTTCGCCGCCCTCTCTGAAGAGGATATCACCTTCACCTTCGACACCGTGTTCATCGTCCGCAAGATCCAGCCCGATGTGGACCTGGAGCCTTTCCGGGAGTACCTGAACAGCATCGGCGACAGTCTGGTGATCGGCGAGGACGACGACGCCTTCAAGGTCCATGTCCATACCGACATCCCCGGCAGCGCTCTGAACGAGGCCCAGAAGTACGGCACCCTGGAGCTGGCCAAGATCGAGAACATGCGCACCCAGGCGGAGGACCTGGCCGCCGGACGGCAGGCCCAGAGCACCGATGACCTGGAGTCTGTGGAGGCGGAGCTGGAAGCCGCTCCCGCTCATGAGGGCGGCCATGTGGTGGCCGCTCCCGAGAAGAAGTACGGTTTCCTGGCGGTCTGCGCCGGCGACGGTCTGGCAGCCGTGTTCCAGGACCTGGGCGCCGACGGCGTGGTGTCCGGCGGGCAGACCATGAACCCCTCCACCGAGAGCATTCTGGAGGGCGTGGACAAGATCCCCGCCGAGGTGGTGTTCGTGCTGCCCAACAACGGCAACATCATCATGGCCGCCCAGCAATGCGACGCCCTGACGGAGAAGACCGTCATCGTCATCCCCACCAAGACCGTGCCCCAGGGCATCACCGCCATGATGAACGTGGACTTCGAGGCCCCCGAGGCAGCCGACATTACCGCCGCCATGGAGGAAAGCCTGTCCACCGTCACCACCGCCCAGATCACCTACGCCGCCCGGAACTCCGACTTTGACGGCTTCGACATCAAGGAGGGCGACTATCTGGCCCTGGAGGAGGGCAAGCTCTTCGGCACCGACACCTCTCTGGATTCCCTGCTGGAGAAGTTAGCCGCCGACGCCCTGGAGCGGGGCGCCACCTTCATCTCCCTGTACTACGGTGAGGACGTCTCCGAGGAAGACGCCCAGAAGGCAGCAGCCGCTTTCCAGGATGTGTGTCCCGACGCGGAGATCGCCGTCCTGCCCGGCGGACAGCCTGTTTACTACTATATCATCTCTATGGAATAAGTTGTTTCAGGCGCTGAAACAGTTGAGCCGCAATGGATATACATGGAGTTTACTGCAAACCATGTACCACATCTGTACCCCATAACCCTCTGCTGTGCAAAACAAAAGGCCCTCGATGGACTCAGAAATGAGCTCACTGAGGGCCTTTTTCTGGTTATTTCGCATCCTGCCCCGCCGAAACCGCACCTTACCGGAACATCCCTTGCCTTTTCCTCCGCCATAGGCTATGCTCATCCTGTCAGCTGACGAAGGAGGAGATCATGAAGATCACAGTGGAACACAAGGATGTGCCGGAAAACGAGATTGTGCTGCGCTGCCGAGAGTTGGACGACGAGATGCTCCACATCCTGGCGCTGCTTCGTTCCGGAATGCAAACACTCTGCGCCTTCACTGAAGAGCGGGAGGCCGTCTTCCTCTCCCCCCAGGAGGTGCTGTATGCCGAATCCATGGAGTAGAAGACCTGGCTCTACTGCGAGGGCGCAGTCTGGCGCACCGCCCTGACCCTGGCGGAGCTGGAGAGCCGGTACGAGCCTCTGGGTTTCTGCCGGGTGAGCCGGTCCATGGTGGTGAACCTCCACGGCATCCGGCAGTTGAAAAGCTGCGCCGGGAGCCGCATCGAGGCCACCATGCGCAATGGAGAGAAGGTTCTGATCTCCCGGCACTACGGGCCGCTGCTGCGGGAGCGGCTTGGAATGTGAAAAGGAGGATTATTTATGAAGCAGTTTCTGCGTTTTTACTCTTGGGGCATGGAGGTCAAGCTCTACATGAGTCTGTACACCACTGCCCTCGTAGTCTTCCAGGGCATTACGGAGGCCCTCCAGGGTCGGTTCGCCGCCAGCGTGTGGATCATGCTGGAGATGCTGCTGGTCAGCTTTGTCTTTGCCGCCATCCAGTACGCGGTGCTGCCCGTAGGAAACTGGAGTTCCAAAAAGGGGCTGGCTGTGTGGGCCATCAGCGCCAATGTGCTGTATATCGGAGGTGCGCTGGTGTTCGGCTGGTTCCCCGGTGTTCCTCTCTGGGGGGACATCGTGCTGATTGCCATACTGGAAATCAGCCTATGGGCCATCTGGTTCGGCGAGCAGGTGGCCTGCTGGCGGGACACCCGGGCGCTGAACCGGAGTTTGCGGAAGTTCCAGCAGGAGAGATAAAAAGAGTGTCCGGGAATTCCCGGACACTCTTTTCTGTTTACAGCGCCTCTACGGCGGCGTTGACTGCTTCCTCGCAGGATCGCTGTGCCAGGATGGTCTTTTCCATCAGGTCCTCCAGGGTCCAGCCCAGGCGGTCGGCGCCGTCCTTGATGACATCCCGGGAGCAGCCGGCGGCGAACTTCTTGTCCTTGAACTTTTTCTTCAGGGAGCTGACCTCCATGTCCTGGCAGCTCTTGCTGGGCCGCATCCGGGCGGCGGCGCCGATGAGGCCCGTCAGCTCGTCCGCCGCGAAGAGGACCTTCTCCATCTCATGGGTAGGCTCCACGTCGCAGCACAGGCCGTAGCCGTGGGAGCAAACCGCATGGATGAACTCTTCGGAGCAGCCGATCTCCGCCAGCAGCTCCGGAGCCTTTTTGCAGTGCTCCTCCGGCCACTGTTCAAAGTCCACGTCGTGGAGCAGGCCCACGGTGGCCCAGAAGTCCGCGTCCTCGCCATAGCCCAGTTCATTGGCATACCAGCGCATGGTACCCTCCACCGTCAGGGCGTGCTGGATGTGGAAGGGCTCAGCATTGTACTTTTTCAGCAGCGCCAGGGCTGCTTCTCTCTCGGGACAGGCTTTCATACTCTCGATCTCCTTTTTTAAGCGTCCCTGGGATCAGGGTCTCCGTCCAGGGTCACAAAATAATCGTAATAGGGCAGCAGGAATGTAAACCCGGTCTTGAGCCGGTCTACCACTTCCCGGCTGAACAGTTCCTCCGTCAGCTTGTCATTGTGGCAGATGGCAAAGGACTTGGCCCGGTACCAGGGGGCCAGCAAATCCGAAGCAGGCTGGCTCCGGGGCTTTTTGTAGTCCGCCGTCTCCAGGACGAACTCCGTCTGTCCGTTCAGCGCCCGGGTCAGCTTTTCCATGGGTTTGGGGTCCCGATCCATCCTGGCCCGGAGCTTAGCCATGGTCAGGGGCTTTGCCATATAGTAGCCCATGCCGTAACTCCACCCCTCCGGCATCAGTTCGAACCAGAAGGTGGGGTGGGCCGTCCACATCTCTGAGGGCTGCTCCACGGAGAACCACAGGCTCTCCTTATAGGGTCCCCGCCCGTGGAGACGGCGGGCATCCCGGTAGATGCGGCTTACCTTGCGGATGAGTCCCGCGTCGGGCCGCTTGTCCCGGATGAAGTCATATAGCTCGTCTCCCAGTTCCCGCATGGGCTGGTAGAACTGGGTCAGGTAAGTCTCCTTGTGGGCCTCAAACCAGGTCCGCTCGTTGTTGAATCGGATGCCCCACATGAAGTCCACAGTCTCGTCGGTAAATCCGGTAAACATGCTGGTCTCCTCGTTTTCTTCAAAATCAAAGCCAGTATAGCACAAAACCCTTCCCGGGGCAACGAAAATGACCGGGGAAAAATTCCCCGGTCATTGGATCGCTTCACCTATTCTTCGGCTTTGGCAGCCTCTACGATCATCTGCACGCACAGATCCACGCCCAGCTTGCCGCTGTCCAGCGTCAGGTCATAGTTGTGGCTGTCGCCCCACTTCTTGTGGGTATAGTGCTCATAGTAGTTGCGGCGGCTGCTGTCCTTCTTGGCCATCAGCTTCTGCAGCTCCGTGGCGTTGGTGATGCCGGTCATCTCGCTGATACGTACCGCCCGGTGCAGGTCGTCGGCATGGATAAAGACATTCAGCGTCTCAATACCGCTCTCCCGCAGGATGTCGTCGGCACAGCGACCCAGAATGACGCAGGGGCCCTTTTTGGCAAACTGCAGGATCACCGCCGTCTGCACCTCATGGATGACCTCCTGGGGGTCCCGGTAATGGACGCTGCTGGAGCAGAGGCTCTTCAGGAAGGTGCTGGCCTTGGAAACGTCTTCTTCTTCCTCCTGCACGACCTCGGTCTCGAACCCGCTGGCCCGCACCGTTTCCCGCACGATGTCCTTGTCATAGATCTCAATGCCCAGCTCCTGGGCCACACGCTTGCCGATGGTATGGCCGCCCGCGCCGTATTCGCGGCTGATGGTAATGACTTTGTTCATTCGCTGCCTCCTGTTCCCACGCCCATGCGCGAAGGAAGTTTTACAACTTTATCATACCACACTCTGCGGCCGTACGCAACGGCGTTTTCTCAGCGCCGCAGACTGCGCTCCAGCATCCGCAGCATGGTGTCCGCGTGGCGGTACTCGTCGGCGCTCAGTTCATCCAGCAGTCGTGCCAGGCAGGGGTCGGTGGTCCCCTCCGCCGCCCGGACGTAGTTCAGGCCGCCGCAGGCCTCCTCGTGATACCGCTCCCGCAGGGCCGCGCACCAGCCGGGCAGATAGATGCGGTCGCAGTGGATGGTGGGCCGGTAGCACTCCCCGGTGATCAGGAAATAGACTGCCATCAGCCGCCGGGCGTGACTGCCCTCGTCGGCGGCGATATCCCGCAGCTGCTGCCGTGCCCAGGAAGGCGCCTGCCTTGCCAACGTCTGGTAATACCGCTGGTCCGCCAGTTCTCCCTCCACGAAGCCCGTCAGCACCTCCAGCATCTCCGCCGCGGCGGAGCCCATGCAGCAGGGGTTCCGCTCCGCCCCGGGCAGGGTACTCTCCTGCAGGACCTGGGCGGGAGTCAGCGTCGTCTCCGGCGCCTGGGCCGGCTCCGTCCGGGAGACGGGCTCCGCAGGCTCCTTCTGGGCGCTGCTCCCCCGCCCGGGGCTGGGATAAGGCTCCAGTGTGGGCGCCACCCGCTGCCAGATGCGGTCATACTGCCGGAAATCATATACCTCCGGATGATTCTGTGCACTCTGTTCCATAGAGCGTCCCTCCTTTTCCCTCCAGTCTATGCCGGGGGACCTGCTGTCGTAACCTTCCCCGGTCATTGGGGTTGGTTTTTTCCGGAAAGCGGATAAAATAACCCTGAAACCCGGCGGGTAATGATTGCATTTTCAGACAGTTTCTGCTAAAATAGTTGAGCTTGAGCATTTTTTCCACAAAAGGAGGTCCCATTCCATGCTGGAACTGAAACACATCAGTTACTCCGTCCGCGAAGGCGACGAGCAGATGGATATTCTGAAGGATATTTCCCTGACCATCGACGACCACAAGCTGGTGGTCTTCACCGGCCCCAACGGCGGCGGCAAGACCACCCTGGCCAAGATCATTATGGGCCTGGTGACCCCCACCTCCGGCCAGATCCTCTGGAATGGCCAGGACGTCACCGACCTGACCATCACCGAACGTGCCCGCCTGGGCATCAGCTACGGCTTTCAGCAGCCTCCCCGCTTCAAGGGGCTGACGGTCCGGGACCTGCTGACCCTGGCCAGCGGCGACGAAAAGCTGTCCAAGGACAAGTGCTGCCAGTACCTGACCCGGGTGGGCCTGTGCGCCAACGACTACCTGGAGCGGGAGGTGGACGTGTCCCTCTCCGGCGGCGAGGTGAAGCGCATTGAGATCGCGTCCATCCTGGCCCGCAACAGCCAGCTGATGATCTTCGACGAGCCGGAGGCCGGCATTGACCTGTGGTCCTTTGCCCGGCTGACGGAGACCTTTGAGCAGATCCACCGCACCGGCAAGGCCACCATGATCATCATCTCCCACCAGGAGCGCATCATCTCCCTGGCGGACGAGGTCATCGTGGTGGGCGACGGCACCATCCGCCACCGGGGCGCCGCGGCGGACATCCTGCCCCAGATCCTGGCGGACACCCTGGGCGGCTGCCCCGTACTGACAAAGGAGGTGAAGGCGTAATGATGGAGAACGAGATTGACCGCGAGCTTCTGGAAAAGATCGCGGACATGCTGGGCAAGCCCGTGGGCGCCTTCAACATCCGCAAGGACAGCGGCTGCGACGGCCGCCAGTCCACTGAGCACATTGAGATCACCGGCAAGGAGGACAAGCCCGGCATCGATATCCGGGTGAAGGACGGCACCGTGGGCGAGACCTGCCACATCCCCGTCATCATCACCAAGCCCGGTATCGAGGAAATGGTCTACAACGACTTTTTCATCGGCGAGAACTGCGATGTGAACATCGTGGCGGGCTGCGGTATCCACAACTGCGGCGACCAGGCCAGCCGTCACGACGGCGTTCACACCTTCTATGTGGGAAAGAATTCCCATGTGAAGTACACGGAGAAGCACTACGGCGAGGGTGACGGCAAGGGCGGCAAGATCATGAATCCCCAGACTGTCGTGTATCTGGAAGATGGCGCCACCATTCAGATGGAGACCACCCAGATCCGGGGTATCGACTCCACCAAGCGGTACACCAAGATCGTGTGCGGCAAGGGCGCCGAGGCCATCATCACCGAGCGTCTGCTGACCCACGGCGACCAGATCGCCGAGAGCGACATGGAGATCGTGCTGGACGGCGAGGATTCCAAGGGACGGGTCATCTCCCGGTCCGTGGCCCAGGACCAGTCCAGCCAGGTGTTCTACCCCCGGATGGTGGGCAACGCCCAGTGCTTCGGCCATGTGCAGTGCGACTCCATCATCATGGGCGACGCCAAGATCAAGTCCATCCCGGCCATCACCGCCAACTGCACCGAGGCCCAGCTGGTCCACGAGGCCGCTATCGGCAAGATTGCAGGAGACCAGCTGCTGAAGCTGGAGACCCTGGGCCTGACTCCCGAGGAAGCGGAGGAGTGCATCCTGAAGGGCTTCCTGGCATAAACACGAGCAAAACCCGGCTGTCAGTGACAGCCGGGTTTTCTGCGCTTTGCTTTGGAGGCTCCGGAACAGAGGCGTCCCAATCAGGCTAATACAAAAGCGGAGGAGTATTCGCTCCTCCGCTTTGCATCATTTGGCGTATTCGACCACTTTGGTCTCCCGCAGGACATGAACCTTGATCTGGCCGGGATATTCCATCTCTTCTTCGATCTTCTTGGCCAGGTCCCGGGCCAGGATGACCATCTGGTCCTCGCTGACCTGTTCGGGCTTCACCATCACGCGGACCTCACGGCCAGCCTGGATGGCGAAGGCCTTATCAACGCCGGGATAGGAGCCGGTGATGGTCTCCAGCTGCTCCAGACGCTTGATGTAGTTCTCCAGGTTCTCGCGGCGGGCGCCGGGACGGGCGGCGGAAATAGCATCCGCGGCCTGCACCAGGCAGGCGATGATGGTCTTGGGCTCCACATCGTTGTGGTGGGCCTCGATGGCGTGGATGATGTCCTCCCGCTCCTTGTACTTCCGGGCGAACTCCACACCCAGGGCCACGTGGGTACCCTCCATCTCATGGTCGATGGACTTACCCAGGTCGTGCAGCAATCCGGCACGCTTGGCGGCCTGAACGTCGGCGCCCAGCTCGGCGGCCATCATGCCGGCAATGTGGGACACCTCCACGGAGTGCTGCAGCACGTTCTGGCCGTAGCTGGTGCGGTAATGCAGGCGGCCCAGCATCTTCACCAGTTCGGGGTGCAGATTGCGAACGCCGCACTCGAACACCACGCGCTCGCCCTCGGCCTTGATGGTGGCCTCCACCTCCCGGCGGGCCTTCTCCACCATCTCCTCAATGTGGGTGGGATGGATACGGCCGTCGGCGATCAGCTTCTCCAGAGCCAGACGGGCGATCTCCCGGCGGACAGGCTCGAAGCAACTGACGGTGATGGCCTCCGGCGTATCGTCGATGATCAGATCCACGCCGGTCAGGGTCTCGATGGTGCGGATGTTGCGGCCCTCACGGCCGATGATGCGGCCCTTCATCTCGTCATTGGGCAGGGGAACCACGCTGACGGTCATTTCGGCCACCTGGTCGGCGGCGCAGCGCTGGATGGCCTGGGCCACCACTTCGCGGGCGCGTGCCTCACACTCTTCCTTCATACGGGACTCGACCTCTTTGATCTTGAGGGCGGTCTCGTGGGTCACTTCAGACTCCACCTGGGCGATCAGATACGCCTTGGCCTCGTCGGCGGTGAAGCCGGAGATGCGCTCCAGCATTTCGGTCTGGCTGCGCTTGATGATCTTGATCTCCTCGTTCTCCTTGTCCAGGGCGGCATGCTTCTGGGCCAGGGACTCTTCCTTCTTCTCGTTGGCCTCGATCTTTCGTTCCAGGCTCTCTTCCTTCTGCTGCAGGCGGTTTTCCTGCCGCTGCAGGTCGGCTCTGCGCGTTTTCTCTTCCTTCTCGTACTCGCTGCGGCTCTTTAAAATCTCTTCCTTTGCTTCCAGCAGGGCCTCGCGCTTCTTGGATTCGGCGCTCTTGATGGCCTCGTTGATAATGCGCTTTCCTTCTTCTTCAGCGCTGGAGATTTCCTTTTCGGACACATTCTTCCGATAGCGAATACCGAGGGGGAAGCAAACGACGCCGCCGACCACCAGCCCGATCAGGGCGGCGATGACATACTGTACCATGCGGCTATGTCTCCTTCACTTTATTTTCGGTATCGGTTCGCTCATATACCATCGGCCAATAAGCGGCAATCGCTGCCGCCAGGCATGGCGAAAACACCGCCTTCTGCGGCGTACTGTCTCTTATCAAACAGATGGCAGATCACATAGAAAACGACCGGAGGGCACCCCTATACCATCCGATAATTATCTTTTTCTAGTTTAATCGTTTACAGGGCAAGTGTCAAGAAAAACCGTCGTTTTGCCCTGTCATTTTTCGGAAAGAGCGCTGTCCCTCCCGCCAAGCGCCTCACGTATCAATGAAAGCCGCTGCGGCATATCCCACATGCCCTTGGTAATGCACCACGTACCAGCCCTGCCACTCGCCGTAGATCCTCACCGAAGCACCGTTGGGCATGTTGGCAATGATGGTCCCGGTGGAGGAGGGGTAGCTGCGGAGGTTCAGCGTCCCGTAGCTGACCGACACGGTACCGGTCACGGGGTCCATGGGATAAATGAAGGGCAGGCCGAAGAAGCGGGTCAGAGCCCGAGCCAGCTGCTGGGCGATGGCATCCATGTGGCCCTCCACCCAGGTGGCATCGGCATAGTTGTCGTGGTAGCCGATCTCCACCAGCACCGCAGGCGCCCGGGACAGCCGCACCTCCCCCAGGGTAGTGGTAGCCCGGGTGGTGACCAGATCGGGCAGCGGGTAGATGGCCCGCAGTTCCTCGGCGATCAACTCCGCCGCCCGCTGCCCCTGGGCGCTGCCGGGGTAATAGAAGGCGATGATGCCCCGCAGCTCCCCATACTGCCCCTCCGGGGCGGCGTTGGAATGGAGCGCCAGATAGAAGTCATAATACCCCTGGTTGGCCTGACGGATGGAGCTGGCAGCCGTCATGTCCGGGGTGTTGCGGGTGTACTGGATGCCGTTGGACAGCAGATAGGGCACCAGGGCATCCGCCAGCAGGTTCATGTTGTACTCCTCGGAGCCGCTGCCGGTGACATACTGGTTCCACTCCTGGGTGGACGGGCTCAAATAGATGATGGGCATAATGGGTCCCTCCTTTTCTGTTTATCCTATGGCATTTCTCGGAAAAATGTGATAGGATGGTCGGGAAATGTGAACAGCGCAAAGGAGACATCTTTTATGAAAGCAGAGCGCGGATACCCCAGATTCACCGTCACCCCCAAGGCGGAGGCCGCCATCCTGCGGGGCCACCCCTGGATCTACGACGCCGAGGTCCTCTCCGTGGAGGGCACCCCGGAAAACGGCAAATTGGTGGATATATTGAGCAAAAAGGGCCGATATCTTGGCACTGGTTTTCTGTCGGAGCAGTCCAAGATCCGGGTCCGGCTCATCTCCCGCAACGCCAACGACCGCTTTGACGAGGCCTTCTGGGAACGGAAGCTCCGCTGGGCCTGGGAGTACCGGAAGTCCGTCATGGATCCGGAGGACCTGGACTGCTGCCGCGTCATTTTCGGCGAGGCCGACGCCTTCCCCGGCCTGACGGTGGACAAGTTCCATGACCTGCTTTCCGTCCAGGTGCTGTCCGTGGGTATGGAGGGCATCAAGGACTTCCTGCTGCCCGCCCTGGTCCGAATCCTGCGGGAGGACGGGCAGGCCATCCGGGGCGTCTATGAGCGCAACGACGTGGCCCTGCGGGACAAGGAGGGCCTGCCCCAGTACAAGGCCTGGTTCCCCCTGGCGGGTGAGCCGGCACCGGAGTCTCCCATTGTGGAGATCACAGAAAACGGCATCAAATATCTGGTGGATGTGGAGAACGGCCAGAAGACCGGCTTCTTCCTGGACCAGAAGTACAACCGACGGGCGGTGGCCCGCCTGGCCCGGGGCAAGACGGTGCTGGACTGCTTCACCCACACCGGCTCCTTCGCCCTGAACGCCGCCAAGGGCGGGGCCAAGCACGTCACCGCCGTGGACGTGTCAGAGTCCGCCGTGGAGATGGCCCGGGCCAATGTGGAGCGGAACGGCCTGACGGACGTCATGGACTGCGTGGCGGCCAACGTGTTTGACCTGCTGCCCCAGCTGGAAAAGGAACCCGCCAAGTACGACTTCATCATTCTGGATCCCCCGGCCTTCACCAAGAGCCGCAAGACTGTGGCCAACGCCATCACGGGATACAAGGAGATCAACTACCGGGCCATGCGGCTGCTGCCCCGGGGCGGGTATCTTGCCACCTGCTCCTGCTCCCACTTTGCCACGGAGGAGAAGTTCATTGCCATGCTCCATGACGCCGCCCACGACGCCGGGGTGCAGCTGCGGCAGATCGAAGCCCGGCAGCAGAGCTGCGACCATCCCATCCTCTGGGGCGTGGAGGAGACCAATTATCTGAAATTTTACCTGTTCCAGGTGGTGTAACCTGACAGGGATCCAGCCCCCGCCGCCCGGAGGCGCGCCCCCTGTTCTCTCATATCACCGGGCATCCCCGGACCTTTCGCGCGTCAGATTCCGACGCACCATATAACCAAAACCCCCGCGTTCCCGGCCGGGAACGCGGGGGTTCTTTTATGATTTCAGCGGGATGGCTGCCGCACGATGCGCCGCTTCCAGATGGAAGGGGCGCACAGCAGCAGCATGGGGAAGATCTCCAGCCGTCCCACCAGCATATTGAAGGACAGCAGCAGCTTGGCCCACGGGGAGAACTGGGCGTAGTTTCCCATGGGACCCACCACTTCCAGGCCGGGGCCGATGTTGTTGATACAGGCCGCCAGAGCCGTGAAGGTGGTGATGAGGTCGAAGCCCTCCAGGGTCAGCAGCAGGAAGGACACCGCGAACACCAGCACATACACGCTGATGAACACATGGACGCCCCGGACGCTCCGCTCTGTCAGAGGCTTGCCCTCGAAACGGACCGTGGCGATGGCGTTGGGATGCAGCATCTTCCGCATGTCCGCCAGAGAGGATTTCACCAGGATGACCACCCGGGCCACCTTGACGCCGCCGCCGGTGGAGCCCGCGCAGGCGCCCACGAACATCAGCACCACCAGAATACCCTTGGAGAAGGTGGGCCAGGAGTTGAAGTCCGCCGTGGCGAAGCCGGTGGTGGTGATGATGGAGGACACCTGGAAGAAGGCGTAGCGCAGGCTTTTCCCCACGGAGCCGTATATGTGGAGGATATCCACGGCGATGGCGATGACCGCCGCCGCCACGATGCCCAGATACGCCCGCAGCTCCTCGGAATGGAACACATCCTTAAACCGCTTGATCAGAAGGAAGTAGTACAGGTTGAAGTTCACGCCGAACAGCAGCATGAACACGCCGATGACCACGTCAAAATAGGCGTTGTCATAGGCGCCCACGCTGAGGTTGCGGTTGCTGAAGCCGCCGGTACCGGCGGAGCCAAAGGCGTGGATGCAGGAGTCGAACAGGGGCATGCCGCCTGCCATCAGCAGGACGATTTCGATAACGGTCAGCACCAGGTAGATGCCGTAAAGGATCTTGGCGGTGTCGCTCATGCGGCTCACCAGCTTGCCCACGGAGGGACCGGGCACCTCGGCCCGCATCAGGTGCATGCCGTGGCCGTCGGTCATGGGCAGGATGGCCATGACGAAGACCAGTACGCCCATGCCGCCCACCCAGTGGGTGAAGCTGCGCCAGAACAGGATGCCCCGGTGCAGGGGCTCGATCTCTGTCAGGATGCTGGCACCGGTGGTGGTGAAGCCGGACACCGTCTCAAAAAAGGCGTCTACATAGAAGGGGATATCCCCGGAGATCACAAAGGGCAGCGCGCCGAAAGCGGACATCAGCAGCCAGGCCAGGGCCACCACGGCAAAGCCGTCCCGGGCGTACAGAGCCGTCCGAATGGGTTTCTTCCGGCCCATGATCAGGCCCACCGCCACCAGCAGCAGCGCCGTCAGCAGGAAGGGCCGCAGAGATTCCCCATAGGCCAGGGCCGTCACGGCAGGCAGCACCAGCAGGGCGGCCTCCGTCAGCAGGATGCGTCCGATGACGTATCCGATCATTTGATAGTTCACAGCCCTACCCCTTTACTGCATGATGTCGTGGATGTCCTGCAGGGTGGTGTCCGTGGTCACCACGATCACATCGTCCCCCAGCTCCAGCACGTCATTGCCGGAGGGGATGACGATGCGCCCGTTCCGCCGGACGATGCCCGCCAGCAGGATGCCGCTCTTCAGCTTCAGGTCCTTCAGGGGGACCCCGATGAAGGGTACATCCTCGGTGACGCCGAACTCCAGGGCCTCCACCGCGCCGTCCACCAGCCGGTGGAGGGTCTTGATCTTGGCGCTGGAGGCACTCTCCATAGCCCGGACGTACTGGACGATCAGCTCCGTAGTGACGGAGGCGGCGGAGACCACGCTGTCGATCATGTGCTCCGTGGACACCAGGTCCATCAGGGACCGGCGGTTGATCTTGGCCACCACCTTGCAGCAGTCGCCGGACAGCCGGGCGGCGCTCATAGACATGAGGATGTTGGCCTCATCGATGCCGGTGATGGCCACGAAGGCGTCGGTCTGCTCAATGCCCTCCTCGACCAGCAGCTCGCCGTCGGTGCCGTCGCCCACGATCACCAGGGCCTTGGGCAGCCGCTCGCTCATCTGGACGCAGCGGGCCTCGCTCTGGTCGATGATCTTGACGGACATGCCCATCTCGATCAGCTCAGAAGCCAGGTAATAGCAAATTTTACTGGCGCCCACGATCATCACGGAGGACGCCCGGTTGCGGAACACGCCCAGTTGGCGGAAGAACATCTCCAACTGCTGGGGCGAGGAGGTCAGGTAGATCTTGTCCCCGGCCTGCAGCTGGAAATCGCCGGAGGGGATGATGGTCTCCTTCCCTCGGGCCACGGCGCAGATCAGCACCCGGACCCGGACGGTCTTATAGAGGTCGCTGAGCCGCATGCCGTGAAGGGTGGAGTTCGCCGGCAGGCGGTATTCCACCAGCTCCAGGCGGCCCTTGGAGAAGGACTCCAGCTTCATGGCCGTGGGGAAGCGCAGCACGCGGGCGATCTCCCGGGCGGCGGCCTTCTCCGGGTTGATGGACATGGTGAGGCCCAGTTCCTCCCGCATGAAGCGGAGCTGCACCTCGTAATCCGGATTGCGGATGCGGGCGATGGTGTGCTCCACCCCCAGTTTCTTGGCAACCAGGCAGGCCAGGATGTTGATCTCGTCGCTGGAGGTGGTGGCGATCAGCAGGTCGGCCTTGTCGGTCTCCGCCTCCTTCTGGACGCCGTAGCTGGCGCCGTTGCCGCACACGCCCATGACGTCATAGACGTTGATGATATTGTCGATCAGCTGGGCATGCTCGTCAATGACCGTGACCTGATGCTCCGCAGACAGCTGCTGCGTCAGCGCCACGCCCACCTTACCGGCGCCCACGATGATGATTCTCATAGGGTCCTCCCATTCCGCCATTCAGTGAGACGGATCAATTAAAAAAGGTAAATAAGAAAACAGATAAAGTCATTATATAGGAACATGCGTAAAAAGGGAATACCCGTTTCGTAAAAATTACCTTTCCCGGTCTCCCAAAATTTTTCTTGACAAATGCCCCGGCCCCGGATACAATATAGTTCAATTATTTTAGTTAAATATTTTTAATTAAAATAATTTATATTTCGACACAAGGAGTATCAATATGGAATTCGAGAAAGTGCGCGATATCATCGTGGAGACCCTGGGCTGTGACGCCGAGCAGGTGAAGCCGGAAGCCACATTGTCCGAGGACCTGGGCGCCGACTCCCTGGCCGCCGTGGAGCTGGTCATGGCTCTGGAGGAAGCCACCGGCATCACCATTGATGACGCCGACGTGGGCAGTCTCAAGACCGTGGGCGACATTCTGACCTACCTGGAAGCCCACAAGAACTGATGTGCCATCCCGCCGGAGAAGTCTCTCCGGCGGGATATTCAGAAAGGAATTCCTATGACCAACCAAGAGATATTCGACCTGATGGACCGCTTCCAGCGCAGCACCATCCACGCCATGAAGCTGTCCGGAGAGGATTTCTCCATAGAACTGACCAAGGCCCCGCCGGCGCCGGTGGCTGCTGCTGTGGCTGCCGCTCCCGCTCCGGTCCAGGCGGTGCCCGTCCAGCCGGAGACCCCCGCTCCCCAGGCAGAGGGCCCCACGGTGGACGCCCCCCTGGTGGGCACCTTCTACGCGGCCCCGGCCCCGGACCAGCCCCCCTTCGTGGCGGTGGGTGACCGGGTGAAGCAGGGCCAGACCGTCTGTCTCATTGAGGCCATGAAAATGATGAGCGAGGTCCCGGCCCCCTGCGACTGCGTCATCGAGGCCATTTTGAAAAACAGCGGAGAACTGGCGGCCTTCGGCGAGCCGCTGCTGCGGTACAGGCCATGCTGAAGCGGGTCCTGATCGCCAACCGGGGCGAGATCGCCCTGCGGATCCAGCGGGCCTGCCGGGAGCTGGATATCGAGACCGTGGCTGCCTATTCCCAGCCGGACGCGGAAGCGCTCCATGTCCAGCTGGCCACCCAGGCCGTCTGCATCGGCCCCGCCCGGGCCGTGGACAGCTACCTGAACCAGGAGGCTCTGCTGACGGTGGCCAAGGCCACCGGGTGCGACGGCCTCCACCCCGGCTATGGCTTTTTGTCCGAAAATGCGGACTTTGCCGACGCCTGCGCCCGGGAGGGCATCACCTTCATCGGCCCCTCCGGGGACACCATCCGAAAGGCGGGCTCCAAGTCCGCCGCCCGGGACATTATGAAGGCAGCCGGCGTTCCTGTCACCCCCGGCTCCGACGGCCCCGTGTCCTCGGTGGAGGACGCCCTGGCGGCGGCGGAGCGGGTTGGCTATCCCGTGCTGCTGAAGGCCAGCGCCGGAGGCGGCGGCCGGGGCATCCGCCGGTGCGACAGCGCCGATGTGCTTCCCGCCGCCTACGCCGAGGCCAAAGCGGAAGCTCGTGCCTGCTTCGGCGACGACGAAATGTACCTGGAAAAGCTGGTGCTCCGTCCCCGGCACATCGAATTTCAGATCCTGGCGGACCGCCACGGCAATGTCATCCACCTGGGAGACCGGGACTGCTCCATCCAGCGGCGGAACCAGAAGCTCATTGAGGAGGCCCCCGCCCGGTGCCTAACCCCCGAGCTGCGGCAGGCCATGGGCGACGCCGCCGTCCGGGCGGCTAGGGCCGTGGGCTACGAGGGCGCAGGCACCGTGGAATTCCTGCTGGACAGCGACGGGGAGCACTTCTACTTCATGGAGATGAACACCCGCATCCAGGTGGAGCACGGCATCACGGAGCTGATCACCGGGGTGGACCTGGTGCGCCAGCAGCTGCGGGTGGCCTCCGGGCTGTCTCTGGACATGGCCCAGGAGGACATCACCCTGACGGGCCACGCCATGGAGTGCCGCGTCAACGCGGAGGACCCCCGGCAGGACTTCCGTCCCTGCCCCGGCACGGTGGAGTTTCTCCACTTCCCCGGCGGCGCCGGGGTCCGGGTGGACTCCCACCTGTACAACGGCTGCACCCTGCCCCCTTACTACGACTCCCTGGCCGCCAAGCTGATGGTCCACGCGCCCACCCGGCTGGAGGCCATCCGGAAGATGCGCCGCGCTCTGGAGGAATTCGCCCTGGAGGGCTTCCCCACCAACGCGGAGCTCAGCTATCAGATCCTGTATCATCCCACCTTCGTCCGGGGCGGCTGCACCACGGCCTTCCTGGAGGAGAACCTCCCCCGGCTGCTGGACTTCAACCGCCGGGTGGACCAGCATGAGGACACCGTATGAATTCGATCTTTGCCAAGCGCCGCGCCCGTCTGCTGGCCATGAAAGCCATGCGGGACAACTACATTCCCGGCGATAAACTGGTCTCCTGTTCCCACTGCGGCCAGGAGAGTGAACGGAAAGCCGTGGCCGGGAACCTCTCCGTCTGTCCCAAGTGCGGCTACCACTTCCCCATCGGGGCCTACTACCGTCTCAGTACCATTCTGGACCCCGGCTCCTTCCGGGAACTGAACGGCAAGCTCCCTGCGGGGGACCCCCTGGCCTTCCCCGGCTACCGGGAAAAGCTGGCCGCCGCCCAGCGGAAGACCGGCCTGACCGAGGCCGCCGTCACCGCCACCGGCACCATCGGCGGTCGGAAATGTGTGGTGGGCGTACTGGACAGCCGCTTTCTCATGGGCTCCATGAGCGCCGCCGTCGGCGAAAAAATCACGCTCGCCATTGAGTACGCCACCAAGAACAAGCTGCCCCTCATTCTCTTCGCCGCCAGCGGCGGTGCCCGGATGCAGGAGGGCATCCTGTCCCTGATGCAGATGGCAAAAACCAGCGCCGCCCTGGCCCGGTTTTCGGATAAGGGGCTGCTGTATATCTCCGTGCTGACGGACCCCACCACCGGCGGCGTCACCGCCAGCTTCGCCTCTCTGGGCGACATCATCCTGGCAGAGCCGGGGGCCCTCATCGGCTTCGCCGGCCCCCGGGTCATCCGCCAGACCATCGGCCAGGAGCTGCCGGAGGGCTTCCAGCGTGCGGAGTTTCAGCTGGAGCACGGTTTCGTGGACGCGGTGGTGCCCCGGGCCCAAATGCGGGACACCCTGGAACGGCTGCTGCGGCTCCACGGGAAAGGAGGTCCGGCATGAATCCCACCCTCACCGCCGCAGAGCGGGTAGCCATTGCCCGCCACCCCCAGCGGCCCAACATCACCGACTATATCGATACCCTTTTCACAGACTTTTTCGAATGTAAGGGCGACCGGCTCTGCAAGGAGGACCCCGCCATTCTGGGCGGTGTGGCCCTGTATCACGGCCGCCCCGTCACCGTCATCGGCACCCGCAAGGGCAAGACCCTGGAGGAAAACCTGGCCTGCAACTTCGGCATGCCGGGGCCGGAGGGCTACCGCAAGGCCCTGCGGCTCATGAAGCAGGCGGAGAAGTTCCGCCGCCCCATCTTCACCTTCATCGACACCTCCGGCGCCTATCCCGGCCTGGAGGCCGAGGAGCGGGGCCAGGGGGAGGCCATCGCCCGGAACCTGCTGGAAATGAGCCGCCTGACCGTCCCCGTCATCGCCGTCATCACCGGCGAGGGCAACAGCGGCGGCGCCTTGGCCCTGGCCGTGGCGGACCGGGTGCTGATGCTGGAGAACGCCGTATACGCCATTCTCTCCCCGGAGGGCTTCGCCTCCATTCTGTGGAAGGATGCGGCCCGCAGCGCCGAGGCCTGTGAACTCATGCAGATGACGGCCCCGGACCTGATGCGCCTGGGCGTCATCGACGGCATCATCCCCGAGCCCGACGGCGGCGCCCACACAGCCCCCCAGGCGGCCCTGCGGAAGGTGGACCGGACCCTCCGCCGCCAGCTGGCATCCCTCTCCAGGGAGAGCGGCTCTGCTCTGGCTGCCGCCCGGTATCAGAAATTCAGAAAGATGGGAGCACAAGCCCCCAAGGAGACACCATGAACGGAATCAAAATCAGGGGCACAGGCCGCTGTGTCCCGGAAAAGGCGGTGACCAACGACGATCTGGCCCGCATCGTGGACACCAACGATGAGTGGATCACCACCCGCACGGGCATCAGGACCCGCCGCCACTGCACCGTGGAGACCCACACGGACCTGTGCGTGAAAGCCGCCAGGGATGCTTTGGAGCGAGCGGGAGTACGCCCCGATGAGATCGGCGCCTGCATCGTGGCCACGGTCTCGCCGGACACCCTGGTCCCCTCCGCCGCCTGCCGCCTGCAGGCCGCCCTGGGCCTGCCCAAGGACATTCTCTGCTTTGACCTGAACGCCGCCTGCACCGGCTTTCTCTTCGCCCTCCATACCATGGAGTGCCTGCTGAACAGCAGCCCCCGGAAATACGGTCTGGTGGTGGGGGCCGAGGCCCTCAGCCGTCTTATTGACTGGGAGGACCGGAGTACCTGCATCCTCTTCGGCGACGGCGCCGGGGCCGCGGTGGTGGAGTGCCGGGAGGGCTGGCCCGCCGCCCCCGCGGTGCTGGGCTGCCGGGGAGACGACGCCCTGCTGCGGGTAGCCGGTCCCGGCACAGGGGAGCCGCCCCTGATCCGCATGGACGGCACCAAGGTCTTCAAATTCGCCGTGGAGACGGTGCCCCAGTGCATGGACCAGGTACTGCAAAAGGCGGGGTTGACGGTGGACGACGTGGATTTCTTCGTGTTCCACCAGGCCAACGCCCGCATCATCGACCTGGCGGTGCGGAAGTACCGTATCCCGCCGGAAAAATATTACAAGAACATCGCCGACTACGGCAATACCTCCGCCGCCAGTATCCCCCTGGTCCTCAGCGAGCTGCAGGAACAGGGCAAGGTGGCTCCCGGCAGCCGGGTGCTGGTGGTAGGCTTCGGCGGCGGCCTCACCTGGGGCGGGATGCTCATCGAATTCGCGTGAAATCGTCCCCTGGCAGGGGACGGGAGGTTGACGCCCCCCATTCTTTTTCGTCTTGCCGAAAAAGAATGCGCCGTGCACGGTGGAAGAAAAAGGCGCTTTCATGTCCAAAGCCTGCCCCTTGGGCAGGTTTGGACAAGTACGGGAGTTGCCGTAGCCAATGCAATGCGAACCTGTAAGCCTGTACCGGGTGCGTCTAACATTGGCGGAACCGGGACAGCCTGCCGCCGCATGCTGAGACTGCCGGCTTGCTTTCGGGGCGGTCAACGCATCGACTAACTTCTCTTCCCGCTGCCGCTCCACTTACCGCCCAGGCAGCGCTGAGCAAAGCGGGGAGCGCGGAAAGAGAAGCGGTAGCCATACGATAACCCCCCCGAAAGTCCCACCCACGCCGCCAAATGCGGAGCAGCACCTCTCTATTCCCCAGGGCCAAAGCGCACCCGGTACAGGCCCGCAAGTCTGTGCCGCACCGGCCACGACGACCCTCGCATTTAAGCAAATAAGGCACGACGTGCCGTTTTGCGCAAAAGCGTTTTCTTTTCCACCGCTGCGGCGGCGACTTTTCTTTGGCAAGACAAAGAAAAGTGGGGGCCGCATTCCCCGTCCCCGCCCCGTGGGCGGAAACACCTCAAGGAGGTCACTCCACATGAAAAAACTGAACGAAATCCTGGGGACCGAGTTCCCCATCATCCAGGGCGGCATGGCCAACATCGCCACCGGCGAATTCGCTGCCGCCTGCTCCAATGCCGGCGCACTGGGCGTCATCGCCACCGGCCACATGAAGGAAGCAGAAATGCTCCGGGAACAAATCCACATTTGCAGGAAACTGACCGACAAGCCCTTCGGCGTCAACCTGATGCTGATGAACCCCTGCGCCGGAGACATGGCGAAGATCATTATCGAAGAGGGCGTCCGGGTGGTCACCACCGGCGCCGGCAGCCCCGGCCAGTACATTCCCGCCTGGAAGGAGGCCGGTGTCACCGTCATTCCCGTGGTGGCGGCCTCCATTCTGGCCAAGCGCCTGGTACGGGCCGGCGCCGACGCCATCATCGCCGAAGGCATGGAGTCCGGCGGCCATGTGGGTGAGATGACCACCATAGCCCTGGTGCCCCAGGTCATCGACGCGGTGGACGTGCCCGTCATTGCCGCCGGCGGCATCGCCGACGGCCGCCAGGTGGCCGCCGCCTTCGCCCTGGGGGCCTGCGGCATCCAGGTGGGCACCTGCCTGCTGGCAAGCGTGGAGTGCCCCATTCATGACAACTACAAGCAGGCCATCCTGAAGGCCAAGGACAGCGACACCACCGTCACCGGCCGCTCCATCGGCGGCCCGGTCCGGGTGCTGAAGAACAAGATGGCCCGGGAATACCTGGCTCTGGAGAAGCGGGGCGCCACCCTGGAGGAGCTGGAGCACATCACCTTGGGCGGCCTGCGCCGGGCGGTGTTCGACGGCGACATGGACCGGGGCAGCGTCATGAGCGGCCAGGTGGCTGGCATGCTCCACGAGATCAAACCCCTGCGGCAGATCTTTGAGGAGCTGTACAGCGGCGGCAGGGCCGTTTTGGAGGCAACAGACCGGGCATGGCAGTGACGATTCGGGGAAAAGTTCTCCCCCTCCCCATTTTGCAGGGCGGCATGGGCGTGGGCATCAGTCTGGACAACCTGGCTGGCGCCGTGGCCGCCTGCGGCGGCATGGGCACCATCTCCACCGCCTTCTGCGGCTTTCAGGAGCCGGATTTTGACCGGAACCCCAAGGCCGCCAATCTTCGGGCGCTGGAGCGCCAGGTGAAGCACGCCAAGGAGTTGGCCCACGGCGCGGGTTTGGTGGCCGTCAACGCCATGGTGGCCACCACCCAGTACGCCGACAGCATCCGCACCGCCCTCCGGGCGGGGGTGGACGCCGTGGTCTGCGGTGCCGGCCTGCCCAAGGACCTGCCCGCCATCGCGGCGGAGGTGGCCGACAGCGATGCCGCCATCGCCCCCATCGTCAGCGGCGGCAGGGCCGCGGGGCTGATCTGCAAGCTGTGGGACAGGCACTACGGCCGCGTCCCCGACTTCGTGGTGCTGGAGGGCCCCCAGGCCGGCGGCCATCTGGGCTTCTCCAAGGAGGAGGCTTTGGAGGCCCAGGCCGGACGGCCCAAGCCCCTCAGCGACCTGCTCCATGAGGTTTTGGACGCTCTGGCGCCTTTCCAAGAGAAATACAGCCGGGACATCCCGGTGTTCGTGGCGGGCGGCGTGAAGGACGGCGCCGACATGGCCCGCTACATGAAAGAGGGCGCTGCCGGGGCCCAGTTCGCCACCCGGTTCATCGCCACGGAGGAATGTGACGCCAGCGACGGCTACAAGCAGCGGCTGCTGGATGCCAAACCGGAGGACATCACCATCGTCCAGAGTCCCGTGGGGATGCCGGGCCGGGCGCTCCGCAGTCCCCTCATTCAACGGGTGGAGGCGGGCACCCAGCCCCGCCCGGACCGCTGCGAGAACTGTCTGGTCCCCTGCGACTTCAAAACCACCCCCTACTGCATTTCCAAGGCCCTCATCGCCGCCCGGAACGGCGACTGGGAGAACGGCCTGTTCTTCTGCGGCGCAAACGCCGGAGAGGTAAACCGTCTCTCCACGGTCTGGGAGCAGATGGAGCAAATCATGAAGGAATGGAGAAACGCACGATGAAGCTCGGTTTTCTGTACGCCGGACAGGGCAGTCAGCACCCCGGCATGGGCGCCGACCTGTACGACGCCTTTCCCACTTTCCGCCAGATTTTCGATCAGGCGGCGGAGCAGGTGGATTTTGATTTGAAGGAGGTCTCCTTCATGGACAGTCAGGGTATCCTGAACCAGACCCGGTACACCCAGCCCTGCATGGTGGCTTTCGCGGCAGGTCTGACGGCGGTACTGAAAGAGCAGGGCATCGTCCCCTCTGCCGCCGCCGGATTGTCCCTGGGCGAATATTCCGCCCTCCACGCCGCCGGGGTTTTTGATGCCGCCACCGCTGTGAAGCTGGTAGCTTTCCGGGGCAAGGCCATGGAGGAGGCCGCCGCTGGCCGTCCCTCCGCCATGATGGCGGTGCTGGGCCTTGACCGTGCGCCTTTGCAGGCGGCCTGTGACCAGGCGTCGGCCCTGGGCTGCGTGGTCATTGCCAACTACAACTGCCCCGGCCAGCTGGTGATCGGCGGCGAAAAGGCCGCCGTGGAGCAAGCCGCAACTCTGGCAAAGGAGGCAGGTGCCCGCCGATGCCTGCCCCTGAAGGTCAGCGGCCCCTTCCACACTCCCCTGATGGCCCCCGCCGGGGACGCCCTGGCGGAGCGGTTCAAGGCTGTGGACTTTGGGCAGCCCCAGATTCCCGTGATCTTCAACTGCCTGGGCAGTGCGAAAGATGATTTCGTCACCATTCCGGAGCTGCTGGTACGGCAGGTCCAGAGCAGCGTCTTCATGGAGGATTCCATCCGCGCCATGGCCGCCCTGGGCATCGACGCCTTTGTGGAGATCGGCCCGGGCAAGGCCCTCAGCGGCTTTGTGAAGAAAACCGTGCCGGAGGTCCCGGTCTATGCCGTGGAAACGGCTGCGGATGTGGATGCCCTGGTGAACGCAGTAAAGGAGAACGCATGATGAACTTTTCCGGAAAGACCGCCGTGGTCACCGGCGGCAGCCGGGGGCTGGGCCGGGCCGTGTGCCTGGAACTGGCGGCAGGCGGCGCCAATGTGGTGTTGTGCTACGCAGGCAACGAGGCCGCCGCCAACGAGACCGTGGCGGCCTGCGAGGCCCTGGGGGCCAGGGCCGTGGCCGTCCGCTGCGACGTGGCGGACAGTGCGCAGGTCAAGACCCTGATGGACACCGCCCTCCAGACCTTTGGCCGCATCGACATTCTGGTGAACAACGCGGGCATCACCCGGGACGGCCTGCTCATGATGATGAAAGAGGACGACTTTGACGCGGTCATCGACACCAATCTGAAGGGCGCCTTCCTGTGCATGAAGGCTGTGGCCCGGCAGATGATGAAGCAGCGGTACGGCCGCATCGTGAATCTCAGCAGCGTGGTGGGCCTGCGGGGCAACGCCGGGCAGGTGAACTACGCCGCCAGTAAGGCAGGCATCATCGGCATGACCAAGTCCCTGGCCAAGGAGCTGGCCAGCCGGGGCGTCACCGTCAACGCCGTGGCCCCGGGCTTCATGGAGACGGATATGACCGCTGCCATGCCCGAAGCCGCCAAAACCGCCACTCTGGCCGCCATCCCCATGGGCCGCATGGGCGCGGTGGAGGACGTGGCCAAGACTGTGGCCTTCCTGGCCAGCGAGGAGGCCGGGTACATCACCGGACAGGTCATCGCCGTGGACGGCGGCATGAGTATGTGACATACGCCCCCTGGCGGGGGGCGGGGGATGCGCCGCTTTGCGGCGCCGGAAATGAACCCCCCATTTCTCTTTGTCTTGACAAAGAGAAACGGGCCGTTCACGGTCCAAAGAGAAACCGCCCAGGCAGCTCAACTTGACACAGCCGTGTCAAGTTGACCGCAAACGCAGGAGTCGTCGTGGAAAGTGCCCGTGTAAGCCGATAATCTCCTACCGGGTGCGCCCAACATGGGCGAAACAGTGAGAGCCCGTCGCCGCAAACGGCGCTCCCGGCTTGCTTTCGGGGTGCTGAACGAATGGACCAGCGTCTCTTTCCGCGCTCCCCGCTTCGCTCAGCGCTACCGCGAGATAACAGGAGCGGCAGCGGAAAGAGAAGATCGTCCATGCGTCTACCACCACGAAAGAAGCACCGCATCAGCAGATGCGGAATAGAACCTTCTCTGTTTCCACAGGCTGAAGCGCACCCGGCACAAGCATTCAGATTCCACCGCACCAACCACAGCAACCCTCGTATTTAAGCAAATAAGGCGCCGAACCGGCGCCGTTTTGCGCCAAAGCGTTTTCTTTTCCACCGCTCCGGCGGCGACTTTTCTTTGGCAAGACAAAGAAAAGTGGGGGCCGGAACCCCCGGGCGCCGCGGAGCGGCGCCACCCCCGTCCCCAGCCTGGGGACACCCCACATCAAGGAGGTATTTCCATGAACCGACGCAGAGTCGTCATCACCGGCCTGGGGGCCGTCACCCCCGTGGGCCTCACCGCAGCCGACAGCTGGGACGCCGTCCGCCGGGGCGTCTGCGGCGTGGCGCCCATCACCCACTTCGACGTCTCCGGCATGAAGGTCCGTCTGGCGGCGGAGGTCAAGGGCTTTGACCCCGAACACTACATGACCAAGCCCGAGGCCAAGCGCACGGGCCGCTTCACCCAGTTCGCCATGGCCGCCGCCCAGGAGGCCCTGCGGGGCTTCGACAGCACCGGCACGGACCCGGAGCGGTGCGGCGTCATCGTCTCCAGCGGCATCGGCGGTCAGTCCATCACCGAGGCCGAGCACAGCCGGGGCCTGGAGCGGGGCTGGGACCGGGTCTCCCCCTTCTATATCCCCACCGCCATCAGCAACATGGCGGCGGGCCAGCTGGCCATTCTGTCCAAATTCCAGGGTATGTGCTCCTGCCCAGTGACCGCCTGCGCCGGCGGCAGCAACGCCGTGGGCGATGCCTTCCACTATATCCGGGACGGCTACGCCGAGGTGATGCTCTGCGGCGGCACGGAGGCCGCCATCACCCCCCTTGCCATCGGCGGCTTCACCTCCATGAAGGCCCTGAGCCAGTCGGAGGACCCCAGCCGGGCCTCCATCCCCTTTGATGCGGAGCGGAGCGGCTTCGTCATGGGCGAGGGCGCCGGCATCCTGCTGCTGGAGGATCTGGAGCACGCCCGGAAGCGGAACGCACCCATCTACGCGGAGATTGTGGGCTACGGCGCCACCTGCGACGCCTACCACATGACCGCCCCCCTGCCCGACGGCAGCGGCGGTGCCCGGGCCATGGCCATGGCCCTGCGGGACGGCGGTGTGACTCCGGAGGAGGTGGGCTACATCAACGCCCACGGCACCTCCACCCACCTGAACGACGCCGGGGAGACCGCCGCCGTCAAGACGGTTTACGGGGAGCGAGCCTACAAGCTGGCCATGAGCTCCACCAAGTCCATGACCGGCCACATGCTGGGCGCCGCCGGCGCCGTGGAGGCCATTTTCACCGCCCTGAGCCTGCGGGACGGCTTCCTGCCCGCCACCATCAACTACCGTACCCCCGACCCGGAGTGCGACCTGGACGTGGTGCCCAATGAGGGCCGCGCCGCCGACGTGCGGTACGCCATGAGCAATTCCCTGGGCTTCGGCGGCCACAATGCCAGCCTGCTGCTGAAGAAATGGGAGGGCTGAAGATGATGCAGTATGATTCCAATCAGATTGCGGAGATCCTGCCCCACCGCTACCCATTCGCCCTGGTGGACCGCATCGTGGACGGGGAGCCGGGCAAATGGGCCAAGGGCATCAAGTGCGTTACCGTCAACGAGCCCTTCTTCCAGGGCCACTTCCCCCAGAAGCACGTCATGCCCGGCGTCCTGCTGATCGAGGCCATGGCCCAGGTGGGCGGCGTGGCCATCCTCTCCCTGCCGGAGAACCGGGGTAAGCTGGCCTTTCTGGGCCGGGTCCACGATGCCCGCTTCAAGCGTCAGGTGGTGCCCGGGGACGTGGTGGAGATGGAATGCGTCCTGACGAAGCAGAGGGGCCCCGTGGGCATCGGCACCTGTAAAGCCACCGTCAACGGCGAGGTGGCCGTCACCGCGGAGATCACCTTTGCCATTGGAACGGAATGACTTGCCGTTTTCCCGCAAACTTGGTATACTGTCTTTTACGGAAACGATCACAGCGGGAAAGCAGGCGGAGCGTATGCTGAAACACGCGTTTTTCAACGTATATACCAAATTCAAGCTGCACTTTTATCAGGAGATCTTCCTCCGGTTCCAGAACCGGGAGGCCAGTCTCACCACGGTGGAGACCTTCTGCATGGAGAGCATCCTGGCCCTGGGCAGCCCCACGGTCAACGAGTTTGCCTCCTTCATGCGCATCTCCCCGCCCAACGCGGCCTACAAGGTCAACAGTCTGGTGAAGAAGGGCTACATCAACAAGGTGCAGTCCCCGGACGACCGCCGGGAATACCACCTGGAGGTCACCCAGAAATACCTAGATTACTACAACATCTCCGCTGCCTACATGGTGGAGGTCATGGACCGCATCGCGGCCCGGTTCTCCCCGGAGGACTGCGCCAAGCTGGAGGAAATGCTGACCATCGTCAACCAGGAGCTGATGCCGGAGGTGGACATTCCGGAAGCCCGGATGCCCGAACCGCCGAAACAGGAACCGCAGGCATAAGAACACCGCCCCGGACCGATTTGGGTCTGGGGCGGTGTTTTCATGTTCATGTTATTGTTTAAGGGCGGGTCAGAACAGCCCCTCCGGCAAGCGGATATCCTCTTTGGGCACCTTGGCCCAGTCGAAATCCGCCAGCAGCTGCTCCGCCGTTTTCGGCTCCGCCGAGGGATTGAAGCCCGCCGCATACGCCAGTTTTCCCAAAATCTTCGCCGCCGTCATGCGGTCCTGCAGGTCATCCAGTCCCGCGTCGGCGTTCCGCTTGGAAAGCCGACGTCCATCGCTGGTCAGCAGCAGAGGGCCGTGGAAAAAGGCGGGCGGCTCCAGGCCCAGCAGGTGGTAGAGGTACAGCTGCCGGGGGGTGGAATCCAGCAGGTCCGCTCCCCGCACTACCTCTGTGACGCCCATGGCGGCGTCGTCCACCACCACTGCCAGTTGGTAGGCAAACATGCCGTCGGACCGCCGCAGCAGGAAGTCCCCGCAGTCCCGGGCCAGATTCTCCCGGTACGGCCCCATGTGTCCGTCGGTGAAGCCCCAGTCCTCGTCCGGGACCCGCAGCCGCAGCGCCGGGGCCCGGTCCTTTCTTTTTTCGGCGATCTGCTCCGACGTCAGCCCCCGGCAGGTCCCGGCGTAGAGCACCTGACCGTCCTCCCGGTGGGGGGCGCTGGCGGCGTGGAGCTCCGCCCGGGTGCAGAAGCAGGGATACACCAGGCCCATGTCCGTCAGCTTTTCCAGCGCCTGTTCATACAGCGCCGTCCGCAGGCTCTGCTCATAGGGGCCGTCAGGCCCGCCCACACCGGGACCCTCGTCCCAGGTGAGGCCCAGCCACGCAAGGTCCGCCGCCATCTGCTCCCCGTACCGCCGGGGACACCGGGCGGTGTCCAGGTCCTCGATGCGCAGCACCACCCGGCCGCCCTTCTGTCGGGCGCTGAGCCAGGCCAGCAGGCTGCACAGGATGTTCCCCAGGTGGATGCGCCCGCTGGGGGATGGGGCGAAGCGGCCCACGGTCTGCATCGGCGTTCTCTCCTCTCAAATGTTCTGCTCCGATTATACCAGTCCCGGCCCCGGCCCGCAAGGCCTCCTTTTTCCGCCCCGTTTCTCCGCGGACAGTCCGTTTCTGAACCGTTTCTTAACAGATGTCCCATCTGCCGCCGCATACACTGTAACAGCAAATCGCACCCGCACTGTTTGATTCTGAGAAAAGGAGTGTCTGGACTATGAGCAACACGGGAAACCTGCAAAAGCAAGACGGCTTCCAAAGCAAGTGGGGCTTCATCATGGCCTGCATCGGCTCCGCCGTGGGCATGGCCAACATCTGGCGCTTTCCCGCCATGGTCTCCACCTACGGAGGCATGACCTTCCTGCTCCCCTATTTCCTCTTCGTCCTGCTCATCGGCTCCTCCGGCGTCATGGAGGAATTCGCTCTGGGCCGCTGGGCGGGCGCCGGCCCCGTGGGCGCCTTCGGCAAATGCACGGAGGAGCGCACCGGAGACCGCCGTCTGGGCGAATATATCGGCGCGCTGCCCATCATCGGCTCCATGGGCCTTGCCATCGGCTACTCGGTGGTCATGGGCTGGATCTTCAAATACACCGCCATGGCCTTCACCGGGGAGCTGTATGCCATGGGGCAGGATATGGCCGTCATCAGCGGGACTTTTGATGTGGTGGCGGTGGATAACGCGCCCTGGGTCATCGTGGCCGTGGTGGTCAGCTTCCTCATCATGTCCCTGGGGGTGGCCGGCGGCATCGAGCTCTCCTGCAAGTTCATGATGCCCCTTCTCTTCGGCCTGCTTCTGGTACTGGCGGTCTACATTGCCTGCCTGCCCGGAGCGGCGGACGGCTACCAGTACATTTTCACCCTGCATCCCGCAGGCCTCGCCGACCCCAAGGTCTGGATCTACGCCTTCGGGCAGGCCTTCTTCTCCCTGTCGGTGGCGGGGAACGGCTCCGTCATCTACGGCTCCTATCTGGGCCGTGACGTGGGCATTCCCGGCTCCGCCCGGAACGTGGCGGTGTTCGACACCATCGCCGCCATCCTGGCCGCCTTCGTCATCATCCCCGCCATGGCCACCACCGGGGAGCAGCTCTCCGCCGGCGGCCCGGGCCTCATGTTCATCTATCTGGTCAACGTGTTCAACGGCATGCCCGGCGGCCGGCTGGTAGGCATCGTGTTCTTCCTCTGCGTGGTCTTCGCCGGGGTCTCCTCCATCATCAACCTGTACGAGGCCCCCGTGGCCTTCCTGCAGGAAAAGTTCCGCATGAAGCGGGTGAGCGCCGTGGGCATCATCCACGCCGTCGGCGTGGTGGTCGCCACCCTGATCCAGGCCATCACCTCTCAGTGGATGGACGCCGTCTCCATCTACATCTGCCCCTTCGGGGCCCTGCTGGCGGGCGTCATGTTCTTCTGGATCCTGAAAAAGGAGACCGCCCTGGACGCCGTCAACCTGGGCAACCACAAGGCGGTGGGCGGCTGGTTCTATCCCGTGGGCCGGTACCTTTACTGCCCCCTGTGCCTGGTGGCCCTCATCGCAGGGGCCATCCTGGGCGGCATCGGCTGAATCGCTCCATCCAACCGGCCAGCCTTTCGGCTGGCCGGTTCAGCTTGTCGAAAAAGTTTTTTCGACAAGCTGCTGCAAGTTTTTCGAACTTCAAAAAGTTCGAAAAACTTATGATTGAAAGCCGTTCACATATTCCACCGGGATGAGTGCGCCGGTGTAGCCGTTGGCCACGGTGCCAACGGTTTCACAGGTGACCTCATGGCTGAGGCGTGTGTCCGTGTCGGTGTCATCTGTGAGGCGGCCCGTCACAACAAAGTTTAGGTCCTCACAAGAGAAACGGGTGCCAACAGGCACCTCAATATTGAACACCGCACGGAACACAGCGGCGCTTGCAGGATAGGGGGACATGTTGCGATCTTTTGCCCGCAAGATAAGATACTCACGGGGCGCTGTGAGCAGATAGGTGGCCTTGAAAACGAAGTCAGCCGCAATGTAGAGCTGGGCCAGCTCCGCCATGGACGGGGCCACACCGTTCATCACCATGGAGCCCTCACGCTTATCAACGGCGGAGGTCACCCTGGACAGAGCACTTGCCAAAAGCGCCTCATAGGTTTTGCTTTCAAACATGCTTAAAACTCAACCTCCTTTGTGACCTCCAGATCACCATAGATGGTGTAGACTTTGAAGTTGGCCAGCACGCTCTTGCGGCCACTTTCAAAGCTCCAGTCATCCACGGCGGTGATGCGGTCATCCTGCATCAAGGCCTCCGTGATGCGCCGTTTTATCTCGCTCATGGCATAATCTTTGGGTTTGCCAATAAGGTCCGCAAGCTCCACACCATAACGCCAGGAGTAAATGGGGTATGCGTAGCGCTCCACATTCAAAATGAGATAGATGGCCTGGAAAAGTGCATCACGCTGGTCTGTCATGTCGCTCACCCGGCCATGCTCAATGACCAGCTTGTGCGTATAGCTGGGCTGTTCCACCATCGTGAAGTTGATGAGGTCAATCCTCGTCATCATCGGCGGTGTCGATGTCAATGAGGTTTTCTGCCTGGACGATAATTTCAGAAACAATCTGCCGGATGGGCAGGTTGGTCTTGGCACGCAAACGGCGCACCACTTTCTCAGCCTCCGGGGTGAGGCGGACGGTGCCAATGCACTCATCAGAAATGCGGGGTGCTTTCAGCACAATGGGGTTGGGGTTGTTACTCATGCGGGTTTCCTCCTTTGGTTGGCGGGGTGATGTGTTCCTTGGTTGCGGGCGGTTATGCCTTGGCAGCTCTGCGGCCTCTCCGCTCAAGCGACCTCTGGACATTGAGCTGGGCGGTTTCGGCATCATATCTGAGCCGCTTGTCCGGGAGTCTTGTGCCATCCTGGCCTCTTTTCAGTTCATAGTAGGCAGTGGAGAGGGACATGCCCATCTCATCCGCAATGTCTTTGGCTGTGAGGCCGCTTTCCCACATGCTTTGGATTTTCCGCCGGTCCTCTATGGAGCGGAAAGTGTAGCTTGCCATCAAATTCACCTCCTGTTTGGCACAAAATACGCAAAAAAATTAGATTACACAGCCGGACCGTGGTGGTCCGTGACCGTGTAATCTAATTATGTGGTCTGCCAAGTGGGTAAACTCTCCATAAATCATCTGTACAACCAGCATTTGCCATGCTATAATATGAGTCCTGAATTTACACAAACGAGGTGTTTGCATATGCGTGAAGAGATGCGGACCTTTGGCTATCTCTGTCCCAAGTGCGGCAAGACCGTCATGGCCGCCCGCTCCGTGTTCGCCCTGGAGGCCTCCAACGCCGAGGTGGAGTGCGACTGCGGGGAGAGCCGCCTGCAGGTGAAATTCGACGGCGAGAAGTACCAGGTCTACGTCCCCTGCGGCCTGTGCGGCGAGACCCACATGGCCCTGTGCCCCCCGGACCGGATGCTCCACGGCGCCACCGCCCTGGGCTGCGCCCGGACCAAGCAGTTCGCCTGCTTCATCGGCGACGAGGGCACCGTGGAAAAGAACCTGCGGGAGCTGGCCATTCTGGCGGAGAAGGAAAAACAGCAGAAGGACGAGGGCGAGGAGGCCTTCGTGGACAACGTGATCATGTACGAGGTCCTCTCCGAGCTGAAGGACATCGCCGCTCGGCCCCGGGGCATCACCTGCGCCTGCGGCAGCAGCCGCTACGGCATGGAGATCCGCCGTTCCGCCGTGGATCTGGTCTGCCGGGACTGCGGCGCCAAGCTGCGCATTCCCGCCGCCACGGACCGGGACCTGGACGACCTGTGCTGTCACATGAAGCTGGTCATCCCCGGCAAATGATTTTGATACCCGGACCGGGCCGCCGCCCGGTCCATGTTTCGGAAAGGACCTGATCGTATGATAACCCTGTTGGCCCGGCTGTTTCTGAAGCTGGACGGAAAAACGGAGGCGGACCTCCGGAAGGCATACGGCGTCCTCTGCGGCGCGGTGGGCATTGGCCTGAACATCCTGCTGTTTCTGGGCAAGTTCTTCGCCGGTACCCTGGCGGGCTCCATCGCCATCACCGCCGACGCCTTCAACAACCTGTCTGACGCCGGCAGTTCCTTCGTCACCATGCTGGGCTTCCAGCTGGCGGGGCAGAAGCCCGACTCGGACCACCCCTTCGGCCACGGCCGCATCGAGTACCTGTCCGGTCTGGGCGTATCTCTGCTGATCCTGCTGATGGGCTTCGAGCTGGCCAAATCCTCCATTGCGAAGATCATTCACCCTGAGCCCGTGGAGTTCGACCTGCTGGTGCTGGCCATCCTGGCGGTCTCCATTGCGGTGAAGCTGTACATGTTCTTCTACAACCATCGCCTGGGCAAAAAGCTGAACTCTTCCGCCATGCTGGCCACGGCCACGGACTCCCTCAGCGACAGCGTGGCCACCACCGCCGTGCTGGTCGCCACCCTGGTGGGCCACTTCTCCGGCCTCATGATCGACGGCTGGGCGGGCATTCTGGTGGCCCTGTTTATCCTGTGGTCCGGCTTCAACGCCGCCAAGGACACCATCAACCCCCTGCTGGGCACCCCGCCCACCCACGAGTTCGTGGAGGAGATCAAGACGCTGGTCATGGCCCATCCCGCCATCATCGGCATCCACGACCTGATCGTCCACGACTACGGCCCCGGCCGGGTGATGATCTCCCTCCACGCGGAGGTCTCCGCTGCCGGGAACGTGCTGGATATCCACGACGAGATCGACAATGTGGAGAAGGAGCTGCAGGAAAAGCTGGGCTGCCACGCCGTCATCCACATGGACCCCGTCGTCATTGACGACGGCGTCACCGCGGACACCCGGAAGCGGGTCCAGGCCCTGATCCACTGCATCGATGACCAGATCAGCATCCACGACTTCCGCATGGTGGCAGGCCCCACCCACACCAACGTGATTTTCGACGCAGTGGTGCCCTTCGGCTTCCGCCTGACCGACGATGAGGTGGCAAAGAAGATTCAGGAGGCCGTCCGGGCCCTGGACGGCAACTACTTCGCCGTGGTCACCGTGGAGCGGTCCTATACATAAAAAACAACACGGGAAACGCCATAGGGCGCTTCCCGTGTTATGGTTTGTCCGGTGTAAAACGAATGACATCTGAAATATCGCAGTCCAGGATGTTGCAGAGGTCATTCAGTGTGTTCATTGTGATGCTGCGGTTTTTCCGCAGGGCATCCAGGGTGCCCGTGCTGACCCCGTACTCTTTGATCAACGTATACTGGGAGATGTTCTTCCGTTTCAGTGTTTCCCACAGCGGTTCAAACGTAATCATGCCCACACCTGCCTTATATCTAGCATATCCGAAAATACATCCCTTGAATAATGCCGAATATTCGGCTATAATCAAGGTATCCAGAAAGGTGGGAGTGGAATGCCGGACTACAAAGAGATGTATCTGCACCTGATGCGGGAAACGGAAAAAGCCATCCGGATTCTGGAAAAAGCGCAGCAGGACTGCGAGGAACTGTATGTAGGGGATGAAGGGCCGGTTCTGCGGGTGCTCCCCACGCCGTACCGCTCCGAACCCGACCCGGCCGACAACTGATCTCCGGTCTGCCGCTCATATTTTTGCCGTTTATGGACAACCTATGGAAAATCCATCAAACGAGGTGGCATCCATGAACGACAAGCGCGTCGGCCAGCGGACCATCGCCCTGGCCCATCCCCCCTCCGTCATTTCCTTCTCCAACATCGGCGGAAAATTCGAAGGTCAGGGGCCTCTGGGGACCTACTTTGACGAAACCAGCCAGGACTCCTTCTTCGGGGAAAAGACCTGGGAAAAGGCCGAATCCGCCATGCAGAAAAAGGTCCTCCAGCGGGCACTGGACCAAGCAAAGCTGAAGCCTAAGGACCTGGACTATATCTTCGCCGGGGACCTGCTGAACCAGTGCATCGGCTCCTCCTTCGGCCTGCGGGATTTCGGTGTTCCCTTCTACGGCCTGTACGGTGCCTGCTCCACCATGGGGGAGTCCCTGTCCCTGGCGGCTCTGGTGATCGACAGCGGCTGCGCCGACAAGTGCGCCGCCATGACCTCCTCCCATTTCTGCACCGCCGAGCGGCAGTATCGGATGCCAGTGCCCTACGGCAGCCAGCGGCCTCCCACGGCCCAGTGGACCGCCACCGCCGCCGGGTGCACCATCCTGGCGTCTGACGGCCCCGGTCCCTACGTCACCCACGTCACCTGCGGCAAGATCGTGGATAAGGGCATCACCGACGCCAACAACATGGGCGCAGCCATGGCTCCGGCAGCCTACGACACCCTGGCCGCCTTTTTCCGGGACACCGGCACCAAGCCCCAGGACTACGACCTGATCGTCACCGGCGACCTGGGGGAGCTGGGCCATGCCATCGTCCGGGACTTCTTCTCCCGGGACGGCATCGACCTGGGAGACCACTTCCAGGACTGCGGATTGCTGCTGTACGACCGGAAGCGGCAGGACATGCACGCCGGCGCCTCCGGCTGCGGCTGCTCCGCCTCCGTACTGAACGGCTATCTGCTGACAGAGATGCGCCGGGGCCGCTGGAACCGCATCCTCTTCGCCCCCACCGGCGCCCTGTTGTCTCCCACCTCCAGCTTTCAGGGGGAATCCGTCCCCGGCATCTGCCATGTGGTCTGCCTCTCCAACAGGCGGTAATGTTTTCCATGCGAGCACACTTGTCCGCCGTATTAAATTGCACAAAGGATTTTTTCGGAGCACTTTCCATTTTAGAAAAGTCTCCGAAATCACTTTCCCACCCGTTCTGTCAGCGCGAAAAACGTTGACAGAGCGGGTTTTTTCCTCGTATAATCCGAAAGTAGAGAGAGCAAAGGCGCCCCCTCTCGGGTCGTCCGCGCTCATTTTTTCTTTTTCAGTTTTCTTCTGCTTTAAATTGATAAACTGGTTTTTCATAGAAAGGAGACCGCGTCATGGGGAAGTACACCAAGGAGGACATCATCCGAATGGTGCAGGAGGAGGATATCCAGTTCATCCGGATGCAGTTCACCGATATCTTCGGCCAGCTGAAAAACGTGGCCATCACCGCCTCCCAGATCGAACGGGCGGTGAACAATGAGATCATGATGGACGGCAGCTCCATTGAGGGCTTTGTCCGCATCGAGGAGTCCGACCAGTACCTGTGGCCGGACCTGGACACCTTCGCCATTCTCCCCTGGCGGCCCCAGTACGGCAAGGTGGCCCGCCTGATCTGCGACGTCCATAACCCGGACGGCACCTCCTTCCAGGGGGATCCCCGCAGCGTGCTGAAGCGGGAGCTGCAGCGGGCGGAGCGGCTGGGCTACACCTTCAACGTAGGCCCGGAGCTGGAGTTCTTCCTGTTCCAGACGGACGAGAACGGCCGCCCCACCACCCAGACCAGCGACGAGGCCGGCTACTTCGACCTGGGTCCCCTGGACCACGGAGAGAGCACCCGCCGGGAGGTGACCCTGGCCCTGGAGCAGATGGGCTTTGAGATCGAGGCCAGCCACCACGAGCTGGCCGCAGGCCAGCACGAGCTGGACTTCAAGTACGCCGAGGCCCTTCACACCGCCGACAACATCATGACCTTCAAGCTGGCGGTGAAGACCCTGGCCCAAAAGAACGGCCTCCACGCCACCTTTATGCCAAAGCCCGTCTACGGTGCCGCCGGAAACGGCATGCACGTCAACATGTCCCTGTTCCGGGACGGCCACAACGCCTTCTACGACGAAAGCACTCCCAACCAGCTCTCCCCCCTGGCCACTCAGTTTATCGCGGGCCTGCTGGCCCATGCCCAGGGCTTCTGCGCTCTGACCAATCCCCTGGTGAACTCCTACAAGCGGCTGGTCCCCGGCTATGAGGCCCCCTGCTACCCGGCCTGGTCCACCTCCAACCGCTCCGCCCTGATCCGCATCCCCGCTCCCCGGGGGCAGGGCACCCGGGTGGAGCTACGGAGCCCCGATCCTTCCTGCAACCCCTATCTGGTCTTTGCCGCCTGCCTGGCGGCGGGACTGGACGGCATTGAAAAGAAACTGACGCCCCCCGCCCCCATTTCCCGGAACATCTACGAGATGACGGCGGAGGAGCGCAGCGCCTGCGGCCTGGAGAGCCTCCCCGGCACCCTGGAGGCCGCCATCCGGGCGCTGGAGGCAGACCGTGTGGTCCTGGACGCCCTGGGTCCCCATACCGCCCTGCAGTACATCACCGGCAAGCTGCGGGAGTGGGAGGAGTACCGCACCCAGGTCTCCCAGTGGGAGCTGGACAAGTATCTGGTGACCTATTGAGCAGCCGCTTTCCGTAAGAGCGGGCAGAGCACCGGTCCCCACGGAAGCCATTCGCAAAGACCGATGTCCCCCATCGGCCCATTCCGCAGCAAAGGAGGTACAGGAAGATGGACCGGATCGTTGTGGCCTTTGCCAACGAAGAAGCCCAGCGCCGCATTTGCCGGCTGCTGGAATCCGACGGCTGGTCCCCCGCTGCCAGCTGCGCCTCCGGAGCGGAGGCCATCCGCACCGTCCGGAAGCTGGGCAGCGCCATCGTGATCTGCGGCTTCAAGCTGCGGGACATCACGGCAAACGATCTGGCTGCCGACCTGCAGGGTACGGCTCTGCTGATGGTGGTCTCCTCCGCCGTAAACCTGGACTTCTGCCAGCGGGACAACCTCTACAAGCTCCCCACCCCCATCTCCCGGTCCGACTTCTTCGCCACCCTGGACCTGATGCGGCAGTTCGAGGAGGCCCACCTGCACCACGCGCCTCCCAAGCGAAAGGAGGCGGAGCAGCAGCTCATCCGAAAGGCCAAGGAGCTGCTGATGGACACCAACCGCATGACGGAATCGGAGGCCCACCGCTTCCTCCAAAAGCGCAGCATGGACGCCGGCATGAAGCTGGCGGACATGGCACAGTACATCCTTGATTCTTATGGGGTGCCCTGAAACAGAGACCCCTTTCTTTTCCGAATCCCAATCCCAAATATGAAACGGAGTGTTTCCTATGCTGGAATCCGACCAGAGACGTTATCCCCTGTATGACCCCGCTTTTGAACACGACGCCTGCGGCATCGGCGCCGTGGTGGACCTGAAGGGCCGCAAGTCCTACGAGACCGTGGACAATGCCCTGAAAATCGTGGAAAAGCTGGAGCACCGCGCCGGCAAGGACGCCGCCGGAGAGACCGGCGACGGCGTAGGCCTGATGCTGCAGGTGCCCCACAAGCTGATGGTAAAGGCAGCCGCCGCCGAGGGCATCACCCTGGGCGAGGAGCGGGACTATGGCGTGGGCATGTTCTTCTTCCCCGCCGACAACCTCAAGCGTGCCCAGGCCAAGAAGATGATGGAGATCATCGTGGCCAAGGAGGGCATGGAATTCCTGGGCTGGCGGGACGTACCCACCCACCCGGAGGTACTGGGCGAAAAGGCCATCAGCTGTATGCCCCGCATCTGCCAGTGCTTCGTGAAGCGCCCGGCGGACTGCGCTCCAGGCCTGGACTTTGACCGGAAGCTGTATGTGGCCCGGCGGGTCTTCGAGCAGTCCAACATCAACACCTACATTCCCTCCTTCTCCAGCCGCACCATCGTCTACAAGGGCATGTTCCTGGTTGGCCAGCTCCGCAAGTTCTACGCGGACCTGACGGACCCGGACTGCGAGAGCGCCATTGCCCTGGTCCACTCCCGGTTCTCCACCAACACCAACCCCAGCTGGGAGCGGGCCCATCCCAACCGCTACATCATGCACAACGGCGAGATCAACACCATCCGGGGCAACGTGGACCGCATGCTGGCCCGGGAGGAGACCATGTCCTCCGCGGTCATGGAGGAGGATATGGACAAGATCCTCCCCGTGGTGGACCAGAGCGGCTCCGACAGCTCCATGCTGGACAACACCCTGGAGTTCCTGATGATGAACGGCATCCCCCTGCCCCAGGCCGTCATGATGTGCATCCCCGAGCCCTGGGCCAACGACAAGAAGATGGACCGGGAGAAGCGGGACTTCTACCACTACTACGCCACCATGATGGAGCCCTGGGACGGTCCCGCCGCCATCGTGTTCTCCGACGGCGACACCGTGGGCGCGGTGCTGGACCGCAACGGCCTGCGGCCCTGCCGGTGGTATCTCACCGACGATGACCGCCTGATCGTCTCCTCCGAGGTGGGCGTGCTGGACATTCCCCCGGAGAAAATCATCAAGAAGTCCCGCCTCCAGCCCGGCCGCATGCTGCTGGCCGACCTGCGGGAGGGCCGCCTGGTGGACGACGCCGAGATTAAGCACCGCTGTGCCGTTCAGCAGCCCTACGGCGAATGGCTGGACCAGCATCTGGTATACCTGAAGGACCTCCCCATCCCCAACAAGCGGGTGGAGACCCACTCCCAGGAGATGCGGGACCGGCTGTACAAGGCCTTCGGCTATACCTACGAGGAAGTGAAGGACTCCATCCTCCCCATGGCCCGCGCCGGCGCCGAGCCCACCGCCGCCATGGGCGTGGACACGCCGCTGGCGGTGCTCAGCGAGAAGCACCAGCCCCTGTTCAACTACTTCAAGCAGCTCTTCGCCCAGGTGACCAACCCCCCCATGGACGCCATCCGGGAGGAGATCGTCACCGACACCACGGTGTACGTGGGCTCCGGCGGCAACCTGCTGCAGGAGAAGGCGGAAAACTGCGCCGTTCTCCAGATCCACAACCCCATCCTCACCTCCGTGGACCTGATGAAGATCCGCTACATGGACCGCCCCGGCTTCCATGTGGAGACCATCTCCCTGCTGTACTACAAGGGCTCTCCCCTGGAGAACGCCCTGGACCAGCTGTTCGTCAACGTGGACCGGGCCTACAAGCACGGCGCCAATATTCTGATCCTGTCCGACCGGGGCGTGGATGAGAACCATGTGGCCATTCCCTCCCTGCTGGCAGTCTCCGCCCTGGAGCAGTACCTGGTGCGCACCAAGAAGCGCACCGCCGTCTCCATGGTGCTGGAGAGCGCCGAGCCCAGAGACGTCCACCACTTCGCCACGCTGCTGGGCTACGGTGCCCAGGCCATCAACCCCTATCTGGCCCAGGAGTGCGTGGAGGAGCTGGTGACCCTGGGTCTGCTGGACAAGGACCCCACCGCCGCCATCAACGACTACAACAGCGCCATCCTCCACGGCATCGTGAAGATCGCCTCCAAAATGGGCATTTCCACCATCCAGTCCTACCAGTCCGCCCAGATCTTCGAGTGCGTGGGCATCAACAAGCAGGTCATCGACAAATACTTCACCAACACGGTCTCCCGGGTGGAGGGCGTGGGCCTGGAGGAGATCGGCGAAGGCGTGGAGTGGAACCACAACCAGGCCTTCGACCCCCTGGGCCTGGGCTTTGACGCCACTCTGGACTCCATGGGCACCCACAAGCTGCGGTCCGGTCCCGACAAGGAGGACCACATGTACAATCCCCGGACCATCCTGCTGCTGCAGAAGGCCACCCGGGAGGGCAATTACAACACCTTCAAGGAATACACCTCCCTGGTGGACTTTGCCGACAAGCCCCACACCCTGCGGGGCCTGCTGGGCTTCCGGTTCGATCCCAACGGCGGCATCCCCATCGACGAGGTGGAGCCGGTGGAATCCATCGTCAAGCGCTTCAAGACCGGCGCCATGAGCTACGGTTCCATCTCCCAGGAGGCCCACGAGTGCATGGCCATCGCCATGAACCGCATCGGCGGCAAGTCCAACTCCGGCGAGGGCGGCGAGTCCCCGGATCGGCTGCGGGACGAGCGGTGCTCCGCCATCAAGCAGATCGCCTCCGGCCGCTTCGGCGTCACCAGCGAGTACCTGTGCAGCGCTCAGGAGATTCAGATCAAAATGGCCCAGGGCGCCAAGCCCGGCGAGGGCGGCCACCTGCCCGGCAAGAAGGTATACCCCTGGATCGCCAAGACCCGGTACTCCACCCCCGGCGTCAGCCTGATCTCTCCCCCGCCTCACCACGATATCTACTCCATTGAGGACCTGGCCCAGCTGATCTACGACATGAAGAACGCCAACCGCCATGCCCGCATCAGCGTGAAGCTGGTGTCCGAGGCTGGCGTGGGCACCATCGCCGCAGGCGTTGCCAAGGCGGGCGCCCAGGTGGTGCTGATCTCCGGCTACGACGGCGGCACCGGCGCCGCTCCCAAGAACTCCATCCAGGGGGCGGGCCTGCCCTGGGAGTTGGGCGTGGCGGAGGCCCACCAGACCCTGATCAAGAACGGCCTGCGGCACCAGGTCATCATTGAGGCCGACGGCAAGCTGATGACCGGCCGGGATGTGGCCATCGCCTGTATGCTGGGCGCCGAGGAATTCGGCTTTGCCACCGCGCCCCTGGTCACCATGGGCTGCTGCATGATGCGGGTGTGCAATCTGGACACCTGCCCCGCCGGCATCGCCACCCAGAACCCGGAGCTGCGCAAGCGCTTCGCGGGCAAGCCGGAATACGTCATCAACTTCATGACCTTCGTGGCCCAGGAGCTGCGGGAGTACATGGCACGCTTGGGCATCCGCACCGTGGACGAGCTGGTGGGCCGCAGCGACCTGCTGCAGGTCCGGGAAAAGCTCATCACCCACCGGGCGGAGACCCTGGACCTCAGCGGACTGCTCCAGAACCCCTACGGCGACCACGTGCCCCACTTTGATCCCGCCGCTGTCTATGACTTCCACCTGGAGGACACCGTGGACATGAGCGTGCTGGTGGAGAAGCTGGGCAAGAGCCTGAAGGGCAAGAAGTCCGGCAAGCTGAGCCTGGATGTCTCCTCCACGGACCGCTCCTTCGGCACCCTCTTCGGCTCCGAGATCACCCGCCAATGCGGCGACTCCCTGCCGGATGACAGCTACGTCATCACCTGCCGGGGCGGCGGCGGTCAGTCCTTCGGTGCCTTCATCCCCAAGGGCCTCACTTTGGCCCTGGAGGGCGACTGCAACGACGGTTTCGGCAAGGGACTCTCCGGCGGCAAGCTGATCCTCTATCCCCCCAAGGGCACCCAGTTCGACCCCGGTGAGAACATCATCGTGGGCAACGTGGCCCTGTACGGCGCCACCTCTGGCCGTGCCTTCATCAACGGCGTGGCCGGCGAGCGGTTCTGCGTCCGCAACTCCGGCGCCGTGGCAGTGGTGGAGGGCGTAGGCGACCACGGCTGCGAGTACATGACCGGCGGCCGGGTGGTCATCCTGGGTTCCACCGGCAAGAACTTCGCGGCGGGTATGTCTGGCGGCATCGCCTATGTGCTGGACGAGAAGCACGACCTTTACATGCGGCTCAACAAGGAGCAGGTGCTGATCGACACCCTGACGGAGTCCCACGACATCCAGGAGCTTCGCTCCCTCATTGAAGAACACGTGGCCGCCACCGGCTCTCCCCGGGGCAAGCAGATCCTGGCAGCCTTCAAGTCCTACGTTCCCTGCTTCAAGAAGGTCATGCCCAGAGACTATGACCGGATGCTGCGGTCCATTGCCCAGTACGAGGAAAAGGGCATGAGCCGGGAGCAGGCGGAGATCGAGGCGTTCTACGCCAACACCAGAAGCTGAGAAAGGAGGGCGATCACCATGGGAAAAACCACCGGATTTTTGGAGTACGTCCGTCAGGACGACCGGAACCGCGCCCCTGAGGAGCGGGTCCATGACTGGGAGGAATTCCACCTGGCCCTCCCCGCCAAGGAACGGCAGGAGCAGGGCGGGCGCTGCATGAACTGCGGCGTGCCCTACTGCCAGGCAGGCATGATGTTTAAAGGAAAAACCTTCGGCTGCCCCCTGCACAACCTGATCCCCGAATGGAACGACATGATCTTCGCCGGCAACCAGCCCCACGGTCTGAGCCGCCTGCTGAAGACCAACAACTTCCCGGAGTTTACCGGCCGGGTCTGCCCCGCCCCCTGCGAGCAGGCCTGCATCTGCGGCATCTACGGGGACGCCGTCACCATCCGGGACAATGAGCGCTGCATCATTGAGGAGGCCTTTGCCTCCAAGGCCGTCAAGCGCCGCCGCCCGCCCCAGTGGTCCGGGAAAAAGGTGGCCGTCATCGGCTCCGGCCCCGCCGGTCTGGCGGTGGCCGACCAGCTGAATCACCGGGGCCACTCCGTCACCGTCATTGAGCGAGAGGCCCATCCCGGCGGCCTGCTGACCTACGGCATCCCCAACATGAAGATGCCCAAGGACGTGGTGAAGCGCCGGGTGGACCTGATGACCGACGAGGGCGTCAGCTTCGTCTGCGGCGTGGACGCCGCGGAGCCCAAGACCGCCCAGCGGCTGCTGAAGGAATACGACGCCGTGGTCCTCTGCTGCGGCTCCGAGACCCCCCGCCCCCTGGGCCTGGATACCCAGGGCGTCACCGGGGTGTACTTCGGCACGGAGTATCTGAAGGCCGCCGTCCAGCGCCACCAGTTCGGAGAGAGCCCCGCCATCCCCACGGCGGAGGGACGGGATGTGGTCATCATCGGTACCGGCGACACCGCCAGCGACTGCGTGGCCACCGCCCTGCGGGAGGGTGCCGCCTCCGTTACCCAGCTGGTGCGCCGCCCGGAGAGTGACTACCGGAAGAACGGCCAGCTGCCCACGGACTACGCCCACGAGGAGGCCCTGGCCGTCACCGGACGGGACCCCCGCCGCTTCGGCGTTCAGGTCAAGGACCTGGTGAAGGACGAGAACGGCAGTCTCACCGCTATTGTCACCACCGACGGGGACACCCTCCCCTGCCAGCTTCTCATCGGCGCCACCGGCTTTGCCGGCTGCCGGGCAGACGTGTGCGCCGCATTCGGCGTGGAGGCCGGGAAGACCGTCGCCACGGAGGAGGGCCACTTCGCCACCAGTGTGGAGAAGGTCTTTACCGCCGGCGACATGCGCCGGGGCCAGTCCCTGGTGGTCTGGGCCATCGCGGAGGGCCGGGCCGCCGCCGCGGAGGTGGACGGATACCTGATGGGCTACACCAACCTGATGCGCACCATGTAATAGTCCTAAACGCCGGGGCAGGAATGCCCCGGCGTTTACCGTTTTCCGACGCATTGTTCAACCTATATAAATTTTAGAGAACTTTTTGTCAGAAGCAGCAAAATGCTTGTCGATTTCGCACATTGACGATTTTGGCTTTGGTGGTGTAAAGTTTTACCATCGTAAAGGCAAGGACGCCTGAGAGGAAAGCTCTCGGCGTCCTTGCCTTATTTGCTTCAAGGAGGGAATTTTATGTATTCATCCGTCAACACCATCTGGGTCCTGTTGGGAGCAGCCCTGGTCTTCTTCATGCAGGCAGGTTTCGCCATGTGTGAGGCAGGCTTCACCCGTGCCAAGAACACCGGCAACATCCTGATGAAGAACCTCATGGACTTCTGCATCGGCACCCCCACCTACTGGATCCTGGGCTTCGGCCTCATGTTCGGCGGGGCCGGCGCCATCATCGGCGGCTTTGATCCCTTTGTCCTGGGCGACTACGCCGATGTGCTTCCCGCCGGCGTGCCTCTGTTCGCGTTCCTGATCTTCCAGACCGTGTTCTGTGCCACCGCCGCCACCATCGTCTCCGGCTCCATGGCAGAGCGCACCAAGTTCATTTCCTACTGCATCTACTCCTTCTGCATCTCCGCGTTCATCTATCCCATCTCCGGCCACTGGATCTGGGGCGGCGGCTGGCTGAGCCAGCTGGGCTTCCATGACTTCGCCGGTTCCACCGCGGTCCACATGGTTGGCGGTGTGTGCGCCTGCATCGGCGCCGCTTTCCTGGGCCCCCGCATCGGCAAGTACGACAAGGACGGCAAGCCCCGGGCCATCATCGGCCACAACCTGTCCCTGGGCGCCCTGGGCGTGTTCATTCTGTGGTTCTGCTGGTTCGGCTTCAATGGCTGCTCCACCGTGGCCATGGACAGCAACGAGGCCATCGTCTCCGCCGGTCTCATCTTCGTGAACACCAACCTGGCCGCTGCCGTGGCCTCCTGCGTCACCATGCTCTATACCTGGCTGCGCTACAAGAAGCCCGATGTGGGCATGACCCTGAACGCCGCCCTGGCCGGTCTGGTGGCCATCACCGCCGGCTGCGACATGGTATCCCCTGTGGGCGCCGCCATCATCGGCCTCGTCGCCGGCCTGGTCCTCCCCATCTCCGTCAACTTCTTTGATTCCGTGGTGAAAATTGACGACCCCGTGGGCGCCATCTCCGTGCACGGCGTCTGCGGTGCTCTGGGCACCATCCTCACCGGCCTGCTGGCTGTGGACGGCGGAGCGTTCTACGGCGGCGGTCTCCACTTCTTCCTGATCCAGTGCCTGGGTGTGGCTGCCACTGCCCTCTGGGCCGCTGTGATGATCACCATTGTCTTCGTGATCCTAAAGAGCACCATCGGCCTCCGCGTCTCCGTCGAGGAGGAGTTGAAGGGCCTGGATATCACCGAGCACGGCCTGCCCTCCGCTTACGGCGGCTTCGCCTTCGTCTATGACGATACCCCCGCCGACCTGGTGGCCGAGGTCACCGGCGCTACGCCCGTCAAGGAGGCCGTTCCCGTGGAGGTGGCCGCCTCTGTGGTGGAGCCCTCCGCTCCCGTGGGCGGCGTGAAGATGACCAAGATTGACATTCTGTGCAAGATGGAGCGGTTCGACGCGCTCAAGCGCGCCATGTTCGACATCGGCATCACCGGCATGACCGCCACCAACGTCATGGGCTGCGGCGAGCAGCGGGGCAAGACCGAGGGCTACTTCCGCGGCGCCAAGGTGGAAGCCACCATGCTGCCCAGCCTGCAGGTGTCCATCGTGGTCAGCAAGCTGCCCGTCTCCCTGGTGGTCAACACCGCCCGCAAGGTCCTCTACACCGGCAACATCGGCGACGGCAAGATCTTCATCTCCAACGTGGAGAACGTCATCAAGGTCCGTACCGGCGAGCAGGGCTACGACGCCCTCCAGGACGAGGCCCAGTAACCATCTCCCTTTGCTTCCCTTCTTTCGGGGGAGGTCCGCTTCGGCGGGTCTCCCCCATCCATTGCATAGGATCTCCATTCCCGGGCATACTGACCCCAGAAATCATTTCCGGGAGGGTTCCTCATGGACTATCTCAACGCGTTCCTCTGCGGCGGCATCCTCTGCGCCATCGGTCAGATCCTGATCGACAAGACCAAGCTGACCCCCGCCCGCATCCTGACGGGCTATGTGGTGGCGGGCGTTCTTCTCAGTGCCCTGGGCCTCTATCAGCCCATTGCCGACTGGGGCGGCGCCGGAGCCACGGTGCCCCTGACGGGCTTCGGCCACGCTTTGGCCAAAGGCGTCTCCAAGGCTATTGGTGAAAAGGGCTGGCTGGGCGTGCTGACAGGGGGGCTTACCGCCACGGCAGGCGGTATTACGGCAGCCGTGGTATTCGGCGTCCTCATGGCGCTGCTTTTCAAGCCCGGCGACAAGCGTTAACACAAAAGCGGATGGAAGGTTCCATCCGCTTTTGTCATTGTTTTGTTGTTTTCTTTCCAAAGCCGACCTGCTATACTGGAGATAACAGAAAAAACGACTGGAAAGGACTTATGATGATGCGCCGCTTTACCGCTTTGTTCCTGGTCTGCCTGATGCTGCTGTCCCTGACCGCCTGCAGCTCCGCCCCCGCCCCGGGGTCCGACGGTCCCTCCCAGCCGGAGGCC
>NZ_JAFBIV010000050.1 GCF_021531915.1 Oscillibacter valericigenes
GAGAGCAGTCTCAACATGATCAAGTATGTGCTGAACCAGCATATTCTGCCGTTCATTGGGGGATACCGCCTGCGGGATATTTCCCCTATGCAGATTCAGGCTATTATGGCGACGATGTCTGATAAGAGCAATTCTCTGCAGTCCAAGGTGCTTGTGACCTTAAGAAGTATCTTTAAGGCGGCTCAGGAAAACGGCCTTGTGGCAAAATCTCCGGTCAGCAGCATGTTGAAGGCCGGCGGCAAGAAAACGCCCGAGAAGATCGCTTTGACGGTCGCAGAGAGCCAGCTGCTGTTAGACCGGGTCAGTAACCCCCGGGCGAGAACCTTTCTTCTGATCGCACTCCATACGGGCATGCGGAGGGGTGAGATCGCAGGCCTTCGCTGGGATGATGTGGATTTCAAGAAAAAGGTCATCCATGTTCGTCACAACGCGGTGATGGGGCGGTATGAAACGACCATCAGTGATGAGTTGAAGACCAGCGCGGGCAAGCGGGATATTCCAATGTCTGAGGAAC
>NZ_JAFBIV010000051.1 GCF_021531915.1 Oscillibacter valericigenes
GTTCCTCAGACATTGGAATATCCCGCTTGCCCGCGCTGGTCTTCAACTCATCACTGATGGTCGTTTCATACCGTCCCATCACCGCGTTGTGGCGAACATGGATGACCTTTTTCTTGAAGTCCACATCATCCCAGCGAAGACCCGCGATCTCGCCCCTTCGCATGCCCGTATGGAGCGCGATCAGAAGAAAGGTTCTCGCCCGGGGGTTACTGACCCGTTCTAACAGCAGCTGGCTCTCTGCAACCGTCAGAGCGACCTTCTCGGGCGTTTTCTTGCCGCCGGCCTTCAACATACTGCTGACCGGAGATTTTGCCACAAGGCCGTTTTCCTGAGCCGCCTTAAAGATACTTCTCAATGTCACAAGCACTTTGGACTGCAGAGAGTTGCTCTTATCAGACATGGTCGCCATAATAGCCTGGATCTGCATGGGGGAAATATCCTGCAGGCGGTATCCCCCAATGAACGGCAGAATATGCTGGTTCAGCACATACTTGATCATGTTGAGACTGCTCTC
>NZ_JAFBIV010000052.1 GCF_021531915.1 Oscillibacter valericigenes
GCCATCGTCAAGGACGAGAAGGACGGCGTGCTGACCGGCGGCGAGACCAAGCTGGGCCTGGTTTCCGACGACATCATCCCCAACAAGGTCTGCCTGATCCCCGACCTGCTGCGCACCCTGCCCTACAAGCCCTTCGCCTGCTCCGCCATCGATGCTCTGGTGCATGCCACCGAGTCCTTCCTGAGCCCCCACCGCAAGACCATCACCTCCGAGCTGTTCAGCGAGAAGGCCATGGACATGATCCTGAAGGGCTTCAAGCTGCTGGACGAGAAGGGCCAGGAGGCTCGTTTCGAGTACATGGATCAGTTCGTCACCGCTTCCTTCTACGCCGGCATCGCCTTCCTGAAGGCCGGCTGCGGCCCTGTCCACGGCATGAGCTTCCCCCTGGGCGGCACCTATCATGTGCCTCACGGCGAGTCCAACTACATGCTGTTCGGCGCCATCATGGACTACTATGATGAGAAGAACCCCGACGGCGAGATCATG
>NZ_JAFBIV010000053.1 GCF_021531915.1 Oscillibacter valericigenes
GGGCCTGCACTTCCTCCGCAATGGAGGGCGTATCTGCCGTTGTGGTGTCGGTGCTGTGCTTCTCACGAATGTCACGGAGGATCGCTTTCAGATCATCGGCAAGCACATGACCGAAATAGTCATCCTCCCGCACCTGGGCCAGCTCCAATGTCAGGGTGGAAAGATCGTCCTGCCCGTCCTGCTTCATCAGGGCCATCTTCCGTACCGCTTCCAGCATGGCGTTCATATCGTTGATCCGCATATCAGCGATCCGGTCCACATAGATCTCCGCATCTAACATCATACGCTGGAAATCCCTGTGGCACAGCATTTCCGACAGCAGTCGGTGATTGAACTTCCCCGTCCTTAATACTTCTATCGCACCATCACTGAGATGCAGAGCGTTCAGCTCTGTGTCTGGGTGATTTTTTGTTTCTGTCATGCCCAGCAGATAGTCCGTGGACACGCCGTAGAACTTC
>NZ_JAFBIV010000054.1 GCF_021531915.1 Oscillibacter valericigenes
CTTAGACCCCCACCAGAAACGTGGGGGGATTCCGAATTTCCCCCCACACCCCCTTGAAACGGCCAGACCAGGGGGCCTGCGGGCCCCCTATTCTGGACTACACCCCCGGAGGAGTGGGGCTGCGGACCCTCCCCTTTGGATTCCCCTCCCGGAATAGACCGGGTAGCGCGTAGCGGAGCGGAACGCGCGGGGCCAGAGGGACGGACCTTGCGTCAACTACCCCGAAAGCAAGGCGGAACCTCTAAATGCGGGGAAGCAGTTCTCTGCTTCGCCAGAGTATAGCGCACCCGGTACAAGCCTGCAAGACTGTACCGCACCGACCACGACAACTCTCGTACTTGCGGTCAACTTGACACAAGTGTGTCAAGTTGATCCGCCCAAACATTTTTTCTTTTCCACCGTGCACGGCGCATTTTCTTTTTGATGTCTCAAAAAGAAAATGGGGG
>NZ_JAFBIV010000055.1 GCF_021531915.1 Oscillibacter valericigenes
CGTCCCCTTTGGTGCGCCAGATGCGTCACTTCGCCGGGGGACATATCCCATTCGGACGGTCATTCGATTTTCAAGGTTCAGGTGTTGTTACAAGAACAGTTTAGCGAAAAAATGCGCTCTTTCCCGCATATCCAAGAGGTGGGAAAAGAGCGCAAAACAGGGTGGATTTCCACGCTTAGAGACAGAAAGAAGGAGGGGTGCGTCATGCAGATAAAACTCACCATACAGGAACGGTTGAAGGATTTGCGAGTGGAACGGGGCCTGACGCTGGAACAGCTTGCGGAGCAGACCGGGCTTTCCAAGTCCGCTCTCGGCAAATATGAGGCAGACGATTTCAAGGACATCAGTCCATTCAGCATTGTCACGCTGGCGAAGTTCTACGGCGTGTCCACGGACTATCTGCTGGGCATGACAGAAACAAAAAATCACCCAGACACAGAGCTG
>NZ_JAFBIV010000056.1 GCF_021531915.1 Oscillibacter valericigenes
GCTATCTGGAAGACGGCAGACTGGAACTGAGCAACAACCGTGCTGAGCGCAGCATAAAGCCTTTTGTTATGGGACGGAAGAACTGGCTTTTTGCCAACACTCCGGCAGGTGCTCAATCCAGCGCGGTGATCTACAGCCTGATTGAAACGGCAAAGGAGAACGAGCTCGATCCGTACCGATATCTGCTTTGGGTTCTGCAGAGTGCGCCGGTGCTGAGCCAGGCTGACGAATTCTGGGCTGAAAAACTTCTACCAACCAACGCCCCACAAGAATGCCATGTTCCTCAATAATGATTGATCTCCACCTCAGCGCATTCGCGCCAAGGTGGAGATTTTTATACGCTGTTAGAATTGACGCTTACG
>NZ_JAFBIV010000057.1 GCF_021531915.1 Oscillibacter valericigenes
ATCTGAAGGAGCGGAAATTTCGTGACTATGATAATCATGTCGTCCGCTCGCTGAGCCTGACGAAAAAGGGGATGGAACATATCCAGGCAGAATCACCCGCTCATGCAGAGGTAATCCTGTCCCATGAACTGTCGCCGGCCAGCGGTCAGGGTGACTGGAAAAAGACCCTGCGGCTCCATCGGAGCGCGGCGTGCTTCCTGGCAGCACATCAGGCCGGAGCCTATTGGGTGCCGGGAGAGGAGAAAGACGAGCGCAGCAGGACACAGCTTACTTATTACGGCGCCTACGAATTTCATACCCGCTTTGGAATGGACAACAAGGGTTCCAGAGCTTCCG
>NZ_JAFBIV010000058.1 GCF_021531915.1 Oscillibacter valericigenes
CGGAAGCTCTGGAACCCTTGTTGTCCATTCCAAAGCGGGTATGAAATTCGTAGGCGCCGTAATAAGTAAGCTGCGTCCTGCTGCGCTCGTCTTTCTCCTCTCCCGGCACCCAATAGGCTCCGGCCTGATATGCGGCCAGGAAGCAGGCCGCGCTCCGATGGAGCCGCAGGGTCTTTTTCCAGTCACCCTGACCGCTGGCCGGTGACAGTTCATGGGACAGGATCACCTCCGCATGAGCGGGCGACTCAGCCTGGATATGTTCAATCCCCTTTTTCGTCAGGCTCAGCGAGCGGACGACATGATTATCATAGTCACGAAATTTCCGCTCCTTCAGAT
>NZ_JAFBIV010000059.1 GCF_021531915.1 Oscillibacter valericigenes
CATCTGCAACATGATCCTGGGCCCCACCACCGCTTCCGCTCTGCGTGCTGACACCGCTCCTTTCAAGGACGTGGCTGCTGACAACCAGTATGCCGGTTACATTGCCTACTGCGTGCAGCAGGGCATCACCGCCGGCTACACCGACGGCACCTATCGTCCCGCCGCTCCCCTGACCAATTTCGCTTTCATGAAGATGCTGCTGGGCGCTCTGGGCTATGACCAGAACACCGAGGGCTATGTTGGCGGCAACTGCTTCATCAACGTTGCCAAGCAGGCCATCGGCCTGGGCCTGAACAAGGGCCTGCTGGTCGACTTCGAC
>NZ_JAFBIV010000005.1 GCF_021531915.1 Oscillibacter valericigenes
GATCTACACCCATATCGACAACGAATCCCTGCGGGTCGCTGCAAAGGCAAATCCCTTGTCACACGTTAAAAAAACGAAGAAAAAGGAACAATAAAGATTCGAAAATGCGGCAGCTCCAATTGGGAGCTGCCGCATTTTGATAAGGGCATCTTCCCTGCCCTGTTTATTTGTTCAGCAGGCCGGACCAGCTCCAGCTGTTCTCCATGGGGATGGTGCCCAGCCGCCAGACTGACACGCCGGTGACACCCAGCAGCTTTGCCGCTCGCAGGGCGGTCTCCACGCTGCGTCCATCCTGATACCAGAGGAAATACCGGCTGCTGTCCTCTGTGGTGTAGACGGCGTAGGACTGCTGGTACTCCTGGGACCAGCCCCACTCTGTGTCCTCCTGTGCCAATCGTTTCAGAGCTGTTTCCGTGGATGGATATATGGGCTTACCGGAGACCAGCTTGCCAGCCTCGTCAATTTGCCAGGCCACATTTTTACAACTGAAGCCCAGAACCACCTTGGCTGGGTCCACTCTGTCAGTCAGGGCCTTGAGCCCCAGATATACCTGGCCGATGGGGGCTGTGGCCGCGGTCTGATAATAGAAGCCGCCCTCAAAGCCGCTCATATCCCGGGCATCGTAGTCGTAGGCCATCAGGATGACCTTATCCGCCAGCTGACCGATGGCGGCGTAATCATAGCCGTCGTAATAGGCCCCGGTGGACAGCACCGGAGGCACACAGATATACAGAGACTTGTTCAGCCTGTTCAGCTCCTGCCGCAGTTCCTTCAAAAAGGCGGTGTAGTCCGCTTTTTGGGCAGCCCGCAGGCCCTCAAAGTCCAGGGTGACGCCCTGATAGGGATTTTTGCCGATAGCGTCGTAGTTGACGGAAATCCCCTGGATGATCTGACGCATGGCCTGTGTCCGGCCCTCCGCCGTGGACAGCATGTCTTTCAGGCTCTGGCCGTCCATAAAGACGCTCAGGTGCAGGTCTTCCAGGGACTCCGTCACCTCCTGATAGCTGTCCGGCACATAGTATTCGTTGCCGCCGTCCCGGGTGGTCACCAGCTTGGCCTGGGCACCGTCCCAGGTCATGCGGCTCCAGCCGGCGCTGACAGCGTCCAGCGTCTGACCCAGTTCCAGCTGACTGTAAGAGGAGATGGCGTAGAAGCCGTGGGCGAAATCGGTCTCCCGGCTGATCTTCTCATAAATGCGCACCAGCATAGCCGCCGCCTGAGCGCGGGTAGCGGTGGTATTGGGCGAGAAGGTGGTTGCAGAGGTTCCCTTGGTCATGCCGATCTCATAGGCCACCGCGATGTAACCCTTCCGGTCTGTCACATCAGTAAATGGCAAGGAGTTTTCCTTTTCAGCATCACGGGCAACTGCCTTAAGCCTGAGTGCCCGCACCAGCAACTCTGCCATCTCACCTCGGGTGATGGGCGTGTTGGGGCGGAAGTAAGGATCAGTCCCTGTCACATCGTGGGCCGCGGCAGTCTCAATGATCTCATACCAGGCACTGCCGGGGGGAACGTCGTAATAGGAGGCTTTCTCCGGCACCATGGTCTTCCAGCCCATCATCCGTACCAGCACCGCAACGAACTGGGCACGGGTCATGGAGTCCCTGTAACCGAATGTATTGGCGTTGTAGCCGTTCATCAGACCGTAGTCCACGGCTTTTCGGACTTCCGCCGCCAAGGCGCTTTCAGCCGGAACATCCGTGTATCCCTCTGCCGAGGCCGCGGGCACCAGCAGAGCCGCCGTCAGGGCCAGCGCCAGCAGGCAGGACAGGAGTTTTTTCATAAGGAGTCCTCCTTCTTTCGTGTTGACTCCATGATAACAGGTCATTTCCAAAATGTGTGAACGGTTCTTTAATTTTCAGGGCCGGATGGTTCCGGTGATGTGGAGGAACCGGATGTTACGATATTCGTAGCTGGATAGTGGCCGCCAGTCGGCGTCGTAGCTGTGGGCGGCCAGAAGCACATTGTTCGGTGTAATGGGGTTCCCCACGGACACAACCACCGGCGAGTGCTGGAAGGTTTCGCCCTTGAAGCTCAGCTGGACGATATCCCCCGGCAGCAGGTCCTCCAGACCGGCTGATTCCCCTACCGGCCCCACGGAGGGGGTCTTGCGGGTCATGAAGTTCCAGAAGTAGACCACTCCGGTCCAGGCGGGGGCTTTCTGGTTGGCGTCGATATAGTACCAGCCGAAGGTAGGCGTGAAATTCATAATGCCAGCACCGGCATAGACGCACTGAGAAGCGAAATTGGTGCAGTCTCCCCCCAGCTTTTCATAGTCGTAATAGGCCGGATTCCGGCCATAGGCCCACTGATGGGCGTAGAGCACCGCCGCCTGCCGGTCATAATCTCGCAAAAATCGCATAGCCGCCCCTCCCCTTTTTCTCAAGTCTATGCTGCAGATAGTCCGGAGAGCACAAAAAAACAGAGAGACGCCGAGCGTCTCTCTGTTTCGAGGGTTTTGATCAGGCCTTGTGGTCGCAGCCCAGCACGTCCACGATCTTGTGGGCCACCATTTCCTTGATGGCGGCGCGGGCGGGCTTCAGGTACTGGCGGGGATCGAAGTGATCGGGATGCTCAGCCATGTACTCACGGATGCTGGCGGTCATGGCCAGACGCAGGTCAGAGTCGATGTTGATCTTGCAGACGGACATGGAAGCGGCCTTACGCAGCTGCTCCTCGGGGATGCCGACGGCGTCGGGCATCTTGCCGCCGAACTTGTTGATCTTGGCGACGAAGTCCTGGGGCACGGAGGAAGAGCCGTGCAGAACGATGGGGAAGCCGGGCAGGCGCTTGGAGACCTCCTCCAGCACATCGAAACGCAGGGGAGGCGGAACCAGGATGCCCTTCTCGTTGCGGGTGCACTGGGCGGGAGTGAACTTGTAGGCGCCGTGGCTGGTGCCGATGGCGATGGCCAGGGAGTCGCAGCCGGTCTTGGAGACAAACTCCTCAACCTCTTCGGGACGGGTGTAGGAGGAATCTTCAGCAGAAACGCTCACCTCATCCTCCACGCCGGCCAGAGTGCCCAGCTCGGCCTCGACCACAACACCGTGGTCATGGGCATACTCGACGACTTTCTTGGTGATCTCGATGTTCTCAGCGAAGGGCTTGCTGGAGGCGTCGATCATGACGGAGGTGAAGCCGCCGTCGATGCAGCTCTTGCAGGTCTCAAAGCTGTCGCCGTGGTCCAGATGCAGGCAGATGGGCAGGCCGGTCTCGATGACGGCAGCCTCCACCAGCTTCATCAGATAGGTGTGGTTGGCGTAGGCGCGGGCGCCCTTAGAGACCTGCAGGATCAGGGGGGCGTTCAGATCCTTGGCAGCCTCGGTGATGCCCTGGACGATCTCCATGTTGTTGACGTTGAAAGCGCCGATGGCGTAGCCGCCGTCGTAGGCCTTCTTGAACATTTCGGTAGTGGTAACCAGTGCCATAATGTTTCACTCCTGTTCTTTATTTGTCCCGTCCCTCTCGGCACCGGACGATCTGAAAATAAGGGGTTCGTTAACAGATTGTCAAATACGGTGCTTCAAGCAGGCGAAAACGATTTTCTTTTATGATAATATCACAGAAAAATTAAATTGCAAGTATTTACAATTCTTTTTTTCAATGATATGATAGGTACGCTGATTTTTCCCATAAGACAACATATTTTTTGAGGAGGCTTTTTCTCATGAGCGAACTGAAAGGCGCATGTATCGTCGGCCAGTCCGGCGGTCCTACTTCCGTCATCAATGCCAGTGTCTACGGTGTCATTGACACTGCCCTGAAGAATCCCAATATCACCCGCGTTCTGGGTGCCGAGCACGGCATCAAGGGCGTGCTGAATGACCGGCTGTTCGACATGGCTCAGGAGGACCCCGCCGAGCTGGAGCTGCTGAAGTATACTCCCTCCTCCGCTCTGGGCTCCTGCCGCTACAAGATGGCGGACCCCGATGTGGACGACACCGATTACAAGCGCATCCTGGAGATCTTCAAGAAGTACGATGTCCGCTATTTCTTCTACAACGGCGGCAACGACTCCATGGATACCTGCAACAAGATCTCCAAGTATATGCAGAAGGTCGGCTATGAGTGCCGCGTGATGGGCGTGCCCAAGACCATCGACAACGACCTGTACGGCACCGACCACTGCCCCGGCTTTGCCTCCGCTGCCAAGTACATTGCCACCAGCTGCATGGAAGTCTATCAGGATGCCCGCGTGTATGACACCGGCATGGTCTGCATCATCGAGATCATGGGCCGTCACGCCGGCTGGCTGGCCGGTGCTGCCGCTCTGGCTACCGCTTACGGCGCCGGTCCCGATCTGGTGTACCTGCCTGAGGTGGACTTCGACATGGACGCTTTCCTGGCTGACGTGGAGCGTATTTATAAGGAGAAGGGCAACTGCATGGTGGCCGTGTCCGAGGGCATCCACTACGCCGACGGCACCTTCGTTTCCGAGGCCAAGACCTCTGCTACCGATGGCTTCGGTCATGCCCAGCTGGGTGGCCTGGCTTCCCTGCTGGCCAACATCGTAAAGGAGAAGACCGGCGCCAAGGTCCGCGGCATCGAGCTGAGCCTGCTGCAGCGCTGCGGCGCCCACCTGGCCTCTGAGACCGATATTGAGGAGTCCTACATGTCCGGCAAGGCTGCCGTGGAGAACGCCGTTGCCGGTATCACCGACAAGATGGTGGGCTTCGAGCGCACCTACGAGGACGGCAAGTACGTCTGCAAGACCAAGCTGCTGGGCTTGACCGATGTGGCCAACACCGAGAAGAAGGTCCCCCTGGAGTGGATCAACGCCGCTCATAATGGCGTGGAGAAGCCCTTCATCGACTACGTGCTGCCCCTGGTACAGGGCGAGCCCAAGCTGCCCAAGCAGGATTCCCTGCCCCGCTTCGCCAAGCTGAAGAAGGTCCTGGCGAAATAAGCGTTTCCAAAAGCATATGATCTGAAAAGAAGCGGCGGCTTGCCGCTTCTTTTTTATGTTACACGCTGCACCTGGCAAGATTTAAGGAACTGTTCACATGTTTTCTCGCCGTAACTGGCATAATGGTTACTATCATACAGAAAGGACAGGTGATGGATTTGCGCAGACTGCTGGGTGCGCTTCTCGCACTGGTGTTATGCTTCGGGATGCTGCCGGTAGGCGCGGATGCGGCCTCCTTTTCCGATGTGCCCAAAGGCCACTGGGCTTATGATGCCATCATGGCGGCAGAGACCCGGGGGCTGATCCAGGGCAGTGGCGGAAAATTCCGTCCCGGTGACAGCGTCAGCAGTCAGGCGTTTCTCTCCATGGTCTGCCGGGCCTGGGGCATGGATGACCGGAAGCTGGAGACCGGCGACCGCTGGGCGGAGCCTGCCATGGCCTTCGGTCAGTACGCCGGGTGGTTCGAGGAGGAGGAACTGACCCGGACCAGCCGCACCAAACCTATCACCCGGGAATTTGCCGCCAAGCTGCTGGTGAACGCCCTGTTTCCGGAGGAGCTGGAGCAGCGGGGCGCTGCTATCCGTTTTCAGGACCAGAATGAGATTGGCTGGGCCAGGCGGCCCTATGTACAGGCTGCCGCCCGCCTGGGGCTCATTACAGGATATGAGGACGGCACCTTCCGGCCTCAGTCACCCCTGACCCGGGCCGCTGCCGCTTCCCTGCTGAACCGTGCCCTGCAAATCAAAGAGTCAAACGAACCCGGAGAAAGCGTGCAGGTGCCCATCCTGATGTATCACGACATCTCCTATCTGGGCAGCGGCTACTCCAAAACGCCGGAGGTCTTCCGACGGCAGATGCAGGAGCTGAAGGACGCCGGGTTCCACACGGTGACCTATACCCAGCTCATAGATTTTGTGGAGAACGGGACGCCGCTGCCGGAAAAGCCCATCGTTATCAGCGTGGATGACGGCTACCGGAGCAACTATGAATACCTGTACCCCATTCTGCAGGAACTGGATATGAAGGCGGAAATCGCCCTGATCGGCGGCGCCATCCAATATTCTAGCTGGGGTCTGAAATGGGATGAGGTGCGGGAGATGGCGGACAGCGGGCTGGTATCCTTCCAGGCTCATACCGATCAGATGCACAACGACCAGACTTCTGAGGGCGGCCGTCTGGGGGTCCTGAAAGCCCCCAAGGAGTCTTGGACGGAATATGTGGAGCTGCTGGGAACCGATACGAATACCATTCTGAACAAGATCGAGCGAAAGACAGGGACCCGTCCCGTGGCGTTCGTCTATCCCAGAGGGAAGTGGAACACCATGGCAGAGGCTGTCATCCGTTCAGCGGGCTGCAAGGTCTCCGTGACCACCAAAGACGGCGTGGCAAAAATTACCCAGGGCGTTCCGGACTCCCTGCACCTCATGGACCGGATCGGCATGGACTTCCGGAACGGAAGTGTGGTTTCGGTGCTGATGCAATTCGGCTATCAAGGGGGAGCATGATTGCTTCCCCTTTTTTTCATGTCAGGTATTTTCAAGCCGCGGAATGTGATATAAAGGTACATGTTTGGAATTTCCGCTGCTCTTTTCGGCGGAAGAGAAGATGGAAGGATGGAATACTTATGACGCAGATATACGGAACTCTGGGCCCCGCCTGTGCCTCTCAGGAGATGCTGGAGGCCATGCTGCGCTCTGGACTGACCGGCATGCGGCTGAACCTGTCCCACTGTGACCTGGCCGACAGCCGGGAACTGCTGGATGCTTTCTGGGCTGCCGCAGAAGTTACCGGCACTCACCCCCAGCTACTGATTGACATGCAGGGCCCTGAACTGCGCATCGGTTCTGTGGCCCCCATGGAGCTGGTGGACGGCGCGGAGCTGGCTCTAGGTGAAGGCGGGATCAAAGTCCCCGCCGTGCTGTTCCCGGAGATGAAGGTTGGTGATGAACTGCTGCTGGACGACGGCAAGCTGGCCCTGGAAGTTCTGACGACTGGCACAGACCGGGCGCTGACCCGGGTGGTCCGGGGCGGAAAGCTCACCAGCAACAAGAGCATCAAGCTCACCGGCAAGGACATCCGCCTGCCGGTCTCCACGGAGCGGGATATCCGGAACATCCGTCAGGCTGCCGACTTCGGGGTCACCGCCTTGATGCAGCCCTTTGTCCACAGCGGCGAGGACTTGGTGGAACTGCGGCGAATTTTGGAGGAAAACGGCGCCGGCTACCTGGAGATTCACGCCAAGATTGAAACAGTGGAAGGTGCGCATAACCTGGACAGCATCCTCCCTTATGCGGACGCTATCGTCATTGCCCGGGGCGACCTTGGCAACGACATGCCGCTGTGGCAGCTGCCTGCCGTGCAGAAGGACATCTCTGCCGCCTGCCGAAAGGCCGGAAAGCCCTTCGTAGTGGTGAACCAGATGCTGGCCTCCATGGAGCGCAACCCGATTCCCACCCGCACGGAGGTCTCTGACATTTTCAACGCTGTGGCGGATGGTGCTTACGGCGTGATGCTGACCAATGAGACTGCTGTGGGCGCCCATCCTGTGGAAGCGGTCTCCTGCATGGCTCGCACTGCCGCAGACGCCGAACGCTGGCTGCAGGAGCGGCAGTAACAGACATCAAAAAGGACTGGCGGCGAGCCAGTCCTTCTTTTTTCTCATTTATTCTTCTGGTAGATGGTCCACAGGCCGTTCATCAGCAGATACTTGTCGTAGACGATGGGGTTGCGGCAGTAGCGGACGATGACCGGGGCATTGCCGCCGGTGGCCACCACGCTGACCTCCCGGCCGGAGAACTCCTCCCGGATACGGTCGATGATGCCGTCCAGCATGCCGGCGGTGCCGTAGACGATGCCGGAGCGCATACAGTCCTCGGTGTTCTTGCCGATCAGTGCCTTGGGATGCTGCAGGGAGATGGCCGGCAGCTGGGCTGCACGGCGGCTAAGGGCCTCCAGGGATACGTTGACCCCCGGAAGCAGCATGCCGCCCTCGTAGGTGCGTCCTTCGGAGATGACGCCGATGGTGGTGGCGGTACCCATGTCAATGGTGATGATAGGCGGCTGGAACCGCTCCAGTGCCGCCACAGCATCCGCCACGATGTCCGCGCCCACCTGGGTCTGAACAGTGAGGCGGATGTTGAGCCCGGTCCTGACACCGGGGCCCACCACCATGGGCGGTTTCCCCAGCAGACGGGTCAGCGCCTTCTCCATCATAAAGTTCAGCGGCGGCACCACGCTGCACAGAATGGCGCCTGTGACCTGCCGGTAGTCGAAATGGTACAGGGTAAAGAGATTCATCAGGTCAATGCTGATCTGATCCGCCGTTTTCCGGCTGTCCGTGTCCAGGGACGCCAGAAATTTCAGCTGCTGTTCCCCGTCAAACAGGCCGATGGAGGTGTTGGAATTGCCCACATCGATGGCAAGCAGCACAGGCCCCACTCCTTTCGTTCCAATGATCTTTTTTCTATGGTAACACGTCTTGCCGCAGCTTGCAAGTCCAGCCAAAAGCCGGTATACTGAAAAAAGGAAGGAGCTGAGACAGTTGTTCTATATCAAAACCATCCCATCGCCAGTGGGGCCACTGTATCTGGCCTCTGACGGCGAGGCTCTGACGGGCCTCTGGCTAGAAGGCCAGAAATATTTTGCCGCCACTTTGGACGGCGAGACCCAGGAGCAGCCGGACCTTCCAGTGTTCCGGCAGACGGGAGCATGGCTGGAGACCTATTTTTCCCGTACCCCCCTCCCTGCCCTGCCGCCTCTGGCGCCTCCGGGCAGTCCATTCCGCCGGGCGGTCTGGAAGCTGCTACTGGAAATTCCCTATGGCGAAACTTCCACGTACGGTGAGATCACCCGCAAACTCCGGGAGCGCGGTATCCCCACAGCTCCCCAGGCGGTAGGTGGTGCCGTAGGCCACAATCCCATCTCCATTCTAATCCCCTGCCACCGGGTGGTGGGGGCCAGCGGCAGCCTGACCGGATATGCCGGGGGGATCGAGAAAAAACAGTTTCTGCTTGCGCTGGAGGGCGTTGACCTGACGCGGCTGTATGTGCCGAAGAAAGGGACGGCGTTATGAAGGCAGAACAGTTTCCGTGCCCCTGCTGCGGCTGTCTGACCTTCCCGGGCTCCCCCGCCGACGCCTTGGCCTATATCTGTCCGGTGTGCATGTGGGAGAATGACCTATTCATTGCCTTCAACGATGAACCCAGTGATGAGAACCACGGCCTGACCCTGAATCAGGGACGGGCGAACTACCGCACGCTGGGCGTCTGCGACCCGCGTCTGGCCCCATATGCCCGCAAGCCATTCCCAAAGGAACTGCCATAAAAGAAGAAGCACCGGATATCCGGTGCTTTCTCTTTTACAGAATGATGCAGATCAGTCCACCGCTGCCCTCATTGATAATGCGGGTCAGGGTCTCCTGCAGCTTTTTCCGGGCGTCCTCCGGCATGCGTTTCAACTTGGTTTGCAGGTCGTCGCTGACCAGCTCGTGGAAGCTGCGGCCGAAGATGTTGGACTGCCAGATCTTGCTGGTATCCCCCTCAAACTCCTGCAGCAGATAATTCACCATGTCCTCGGACTGCTTCTCGTTGCCCACAATGGGGCTGACCGCCGTCTCAATGTCCGCCCGGATCATGTGGATGCTGGGGGCGCTGGCCTTCAGGCGGACGCCGTACCGGCCTCCCTGCTTCATGATCTCCGGCTCCTCCAGCTTCAGCTCGTCGATACCGGGCACCACGATGCCGTAGCCCGTCTCCCGCACATCTTTCAGGGCGCCCGCTACCTTGTCGTATTCCTTCTTGACCTCCGCTAGGCGGGTCAGCAGGCTCATCAGATCGCCGTCGTCCCCTACCTGGAAGCCGGACTGCTCCGACAGGGTCTGGTAGAACAGGCCTCTGGGCAGCCGCAGCTCCGCCGTCGCCACGCCGGTGCCCAGGTCGATAGAGGTGACAGCGGCCTCGCTGATGCTGTCGCAATCCCGCAGGGCCGCGATGACGCCGTCCACCTCCCGGATGTGATGCAGCTGGGCTGTGGTCTTTCGCACCGCCTCGTAGAGTCCCTCCTTCAAGGGATGGTCCGGAGGGAGGGCGTCCACCCAGGGCGGCAGGAACAGGTCCAGTTCCTGCATGGGGAACTCGTACAGGACGGCCTTCAGAATGGCCGATACGGCGTCCTCGTTCAGCTCCAGGCAATTCACCGGCACGCAGTTGACCTCGTACCGGGAGGCAATATCCCGGGTGATGGCTTGGGCCCGGTCGCTGCGGGGGTCCTGGGAGTTCAGCAGAACGATGAAAGGCTTCCCTAACTCCTGCAGCTCCCGGATAACCCGATCCTCTGCCTCCAGATAGTCCTCCCGGGGAATATCTGCCACAGTGCCGTCGGTTGTGATGACGATGCCAATGGTGGAGTGCTCGGCGATGACCTTCCGGGTGCCGATCTCCGCCGCTTCCGTCATGGGGATCTCATGGTCGTACCAGGGGGTGGTCACCATGCGGGGAGCATCATCCTCGTACTGGCCGATGGCGCCCTTCACCATATAGCCCACGCAGTCGATGAGCCGCACGGAGAAGGCCGCGCCGCCCTCCAGCTGGATCTGGGCCGCCTCCTCGGGGACGAACTTGGGCTCCGCCGTCATGATGGTCCGTCCGGAGCCGCTCTGGGGAAGCTCATCCCGGGCCCGCTCCTTCCGGTAGACATTCTCGATGTTGGGGATCACCTGGGTCTCCATGAACCGCTTGATGAAGGTGGACTTGCCGGTGCGGACCGGCCCCACCACACCGATGTAGATATCCCCCGCCGTGCGGGTGGCGATATTCTGATAGATACTGGTATTCATAGCAACCTCCATGCACCTGACGGCGCCTGTTCAGATTTGGCAGCCCCTCGCATGGAGTCTGCCTTTTCCGGCCATCGTCTTGATTTACTCTATGTCCCATGACGGCAAAGTATGACGGCCCGTCTTTCTTTGGCAAACTGCACAAAAGCAAATGGTTTCTTTCTCCAGGATTCGTTCCTTTTCCTCCTTTACAGCAATAATTTAGCATGGTAAACTACTACCGTAATAAACGATTGGGCAGCCGCCCAAAGATTTGGAGGATTTTGATATGAAGAAGTTGTTTGCTCTGCTGCTGGCCGCCGTGATGGTCCTGTCTCTGGCCGCCTGCGGCGCCAAGAAAGAGCCCGCTGCCGAGGAAAAGCCCGCCGCGGAACAGCCTGCCGAAACTCCCGCTGAGGAGCCCACCGCTGACAGCGACATGGCCTACGTCCAGAATAAGGGCGTGCTGGTGGTCGGCATCACCGATTTTGAGCCCATGGACTACAAGGACGCCGACGGCAACTGGATCGGCTTTGACGCCGACATGGCCAAGGCCTTTGCCGAGAGCCTGGGCGTGGACGTGGAGTTTGTGGAGATTGACTGGGACAACAAGGTTCTGGAGCTGAACAGCCAGGCCATCGACTGTGTCTGGAACGGCATGACGCTGACCGATGAGGTCACCAGCGCCATGGAGTGCACCAATGCCTACTGCATCAATGCCCAGGTGGTCATCGTTCCCGCCGACAAGGCTGACCAGTACCAGACCGTTGAGGCCTGTGCCGACCTGGCCTTCGCCGTGGAGGCCGGCAGTGCCGGTGAGGCGGAAGTTGACGCTCTTGGCTACAACTTCACCCCCGTCAAGGCCCAGTCCGACGCGCTGATGGAAGTTGCCGCCGGCACCTCTGACGCCGCTGTGATCGACTCCCTGATGGCTGCTGCCATGGTTGGCGAGGGCACCGGCTATGCCGACCTGACCTACACCGTGGGTCTGAACAGCGAGGAGTACGGCGTTGGCTTCCGCACGGGCTCCGACCTGGCCGCCGCGCTGAACGACTTCTTTGCCGCCGCTTACGCTGACGGCTCCATGCTCGAGTGCGCTGAGACCTATGGTGTCCAGGCTGCTCTGATCGCGCAGTAAGCATCTTCCCTTTTCCGCATACCAAACAGAGAGCGGACCTCCGCTCTCTGTTTTTGGCGGTTTACCCCACCCTACCAAACAGAGAAAGCAGGGCGATTCTATCTATGGAACTGATACTTGAACAGATGCCGGTGGTTCTCCACTCCCTGAACATCGGCTTTTTGCAGACGCTGAAGCTGTTCTTCGTGACGCTGATCGGCGCCATCCCTCTGGGTTTGATCATTGCCTTTGGCTCCATGAGCCGCTTTTCCCCGCTGCGTTGGCTGACAAGGCTGATCGTCTGGGTCGTCCGCGGTACTCCGCTGATGATCCAGCTGCTGATCATCTACTACTTCCCCGGCCTGGTGCTGAAGAACAACTGGTGGGGCAGCGGAGAGACCGGCCGCTTCATCGCATCGGCAGTGGCCTTCATTTTCAACTACGCCTGTTACTTTTCCGAGATCTACCGGGGCGGCATCCAGGGCGTGCCCAAGGGCCAACAGGAGGCCGGAATGGTGCTGGGTATGACCAAGAGCCAGATTTTCTTCAAGGTCACCCTTCTCCAAATGATCAAACGCATTGTGCCGCCCATGTCCAATGAGATTATCACCTTGGTGAAGGATACTTCCCTGGCCCGCATCATCGCGCTGCAGGAGATCATCTGGGCCGGTCAGGCCTTCCTGAAGGGCTCCCAGGGCATCTCCGGCGCTATCTGGCCGCTGTTCTTCACCGCAGTTTATTATCTCATCTTCAATGGTATTTTGACGGTTCTTCTGGGACGGCTGGAGCAGAAGCTGGATTATTTCCGTTAAAGGGGTGCTGATATGGCAATTTTGGAAGTACACAACATTGAAAAGCATTTCGGGGCGACCCGGGTGCTGGAAGACATCAGCTTCTCCCTGGAGCAGGGACAGGCGCTGGCGATCATTGGATCTTCCGGCAGCGGAAAAACCACCCTGCTGCGGTGCCTGAACTTTTTGGAGACGCCTGACCAGGGTCAGATTGTGGTCCAGGGCAAGACCCTGTTTGACGCTGCGGACCCCGATACCCAGCGGGAGAGCGAAATCCGCAAAAAGCGCCTTCACTTCGGCATGGTGTTTCAGTCCTTCAACCTGTTTCCTCAGTACACGGCTCTACAGAATGTGACTCTGGCCAGCCAGCTGCTGGCCAAGGAACAGCCCGATTTCAAGGCCAACAAGGCTAACATTCTTGCAGATATTGAGGTCCACGGCAAGGAACTGCTGGCGCAGATGGGCCTGGCGGACCGGTCTGGCCATTATCCCCACCAGCTCTCCGGCGGCCAGCAGCAGCGTGTGGCCATCGCCCGGGCGCTAGCGCTGAAACCGGACATCCTCTGCTTCGACGAGCCCACCTCTGCCTTGGACCCGGAGCTCACCGGCGAGGTGCTGAAGGTCATCCGCTCCCTGGCGGACCAGAAGACCACCATGATTATCGTCACCCATGAGATGGCCTTTGCCCGGGATGTGGCGGACCAGATCATCTTTATGGACGGCGGCGTAATCGTGGAGCAGGGAGATCCTCACCAGGTCATCGAGCATCCCCGGGAAGAACGTACAAAGCAGTTCCTGGCCCGCTACGCGGAAAACTGATCAATTGCAAAAGGACAGCGGACGGAGTTTTCCGTCCGCTGTTTTTCGATTCAGGCCCGCTTCCGGGGAATCAGCAGCAGCTTTTCCTGTGGGATGTCCCCCTCCCCTTCCAGCTGATTGGCCGCCAGAATGGCGTGGATGGTGGTGTTGTATTTTTTGGCCAGGTCCCAGGCGGTCTCCTGTCTGCCCAGACACCGCAGCACCAGGGACGGCGCTCCCGTCAGATCCTTGGGCGATTCTGTGTCCAGTTTTGCGGCGGAGATGCACACCCGCTTCACACGGCTGACGGCCTCCACCCGGAAGTCCACCGGGAACCGCACTTCGATCCCCCGGTCCCCAAGGCTGCTCTGTGCCTCTTCCGCGCAGACTGCCCGGGCCGTCACCTTGCAGCCCGCGGGCAGCTCCAGCTGGCAGCTGACGTCGATACACCGCTCCGCCATCAGAGGCACGCCTCCTTCGTCCAGATAGAGGACCCGGACCGCTGCTCCGGTCCGCAGGACTGTATAGTCCCCCTCCCGGCTGACGGACACGGCGCCGCAGCAGACATTCAGAGACAGCACGGATTCCGCCACTACTCCGATCTCCAGTACCTCCCGCACAGTCTGGCGGCGGGACATGCTCTCGAAAAATCCGGTGAGTGCCAGCGGCGCGGCGTCGTAGGTCATATCATAGGCTGTGGAGTACAGGTCATTCAGCAGCGTCAGCTCCTGTTCCTCCCGCAGCAGCGCGGTGGCATGGAGGTACAGGGTCACGGCGATCTGGCGGCCCTCAGGGTCGTCTCCGTCGATCTGAAGGTCCGTCCCGGTCAGCTGCAGCTGCAGCGACGGATCAGCTCCCTCCGGAGCGCCTTCGATCTCCATGATCTGGGAGAACGGAAGCTCGGCGGAAGTGGAACCGCAGCTTCCCTCGGCGGTACGGTACAGCACAGAGACGGAAAAGACACCTTTGAAGATCAGCTTGCTGCCGACGATTTTCGTCTCCGTGACCGTGCTGTTGATCTGACTGGTTAGCAGCTCGGCCGCACCGCTGCGGCCGGGCGACAGGTTCATTTCTTCTGTAAAGGTAAAATCCTTTTCAGATATTTGCGTTAAAAGAATCGCATGCTGCCGCTCCTGCCGTTTTTCCACCCGCAGCTCTTGATCTGCCTCCACATCTGTACAGAAGCTGATGGGAGTTTTCTGGTATCCCGTAATGCGGGTCACCAGCTTGCAGTGGGTAAAGATCTTCCGGGGATTCAGCATTCTGGTCTCCAGAAATTCCGTTTCTGTGTCGGCCGTCAGGCAGGTACAGCCAGGCAGACCCCGGCTGTCGCTCTCGGCGGTAAAAGGAATGGCGAATTCCAGCGTTCGGATACCGCCCTCTGCCTCCGGCGTGTACAGCACCGTGACACGGACTGTACCGGAGACCTCCGCTTTCCCGTCCCGCAGTTCCCGGCTGTGTATGTAGACCTTTCCGTCGGTGGTGATGATACGGGCGATGTCCGGGCAGTAGTCCGGCACGATGGTCTCCGCCGTTTCCTCCTGGGTCAGGGTCAATTCTCCCCCTGTTTCATATGCGTCCAGGCACGCTTTTTTCAATTCCAGCTCCATGAAGGGTCCCTTCCTTTCCTGGCAGTTCATGTCCTACTCTATGAACCGCCGGGAGCGCTTATGCCTGGATGTGGAACAATTTCCGCAGGATGCCGCGCAGGAATTTGGGGGATCTCCAGACCACGATGTTCATATCAATGCTCCTTTCTAACGCCGGCAGCAGGCGCAGCCGCATGCGATCAGCAGAAATGCCACCAAAAACAGCAGGGCGCCCACCGGGAAGATGGCCGCGATCAGGATCCCGGCCCCCAGGGCCACAGCGCAGATGCCCAGGATCCGGCAGCCGTCTCTGTTGCCACGAAACATGATGCCACGCCTCCTTTCCTCTGAACCAGTATATACGGGAGAGGCCGTCCAAGGTGCGAAAAAATACCGCCGAAGGTTGACTGCCTTCGGCGGTACCATTATTTTTTGCCTTCCTGCCAGTCTTTCAGGGGCTTCAGCTCCTCATAGAGCCGCAGATAGCTGTCGTGGCGGCTCTTTTGAATGTCGCCCCGACGGACAGCCTCCAGCACGGCACAGCCTTTTTCCTTGGTGTGGCTGCAGCCTACGAATCGACACCGATCCAGATAGGGGGCAAACTCCCGGAAGGTCTCCGGCAGGCGGTGCTTCAGCTCCAGGTTCAGCTCGTCAGTCTCAAAGGAGGAGAATCCGGGGGAATCCACCACCTCTGCGCCGCAGTTGAGCCGGAACAGCTCCACATGGCGAGTGGTGTGGCGGCCACGGCCCAGGGCGTCGCTGACCTCCCCTACCTGGATGTGAAACTCCGGGTCCAGCGCATTCAAAATACTGGATTTTCCAACGCCGGAGTTCCCTGTAAAGGCGGATAGCTTTCCAGCGATCAGAGGCTTCAGCGCCTCCAAACCCTCTCCCGTTTCTGCACTGACCCGCAGAGTCTGGAAGCCCGCGGCCCGGTAAATTGCGTAGAGCTCGTCGGCGCTGTCCAGATCGCACTTGTTCAGCAGGATGATGACCTCGCACCCTTTCAGGGCCGCAATGGCTGCCACCCGGTCAATGAGAAAGGGGTCTGTCCGGGGGATAGCGCCGGAAGCAATGACCACCAGCTGGTCGATGTTGGCCACGGCAGGACGGGCAAAGGCGTTGCGCCGGGGTAAGATCTTCTCTACGAAGCCTTCGCCGTTTCCCAGTTCCCGGACCTCCACCAGGTCACCCACCAGGGGAGAGATCCCGTCCTTTCGGAATTTCCCCCTGGCGCGGCAGGTCAGAAGCTCATTGCCGGTATCCACATAATAGAAGCCGCTGAGGGCTTTTTGAATACGTCCTTTGACCATAGCCCGCTCCATTTCAGACGAATGGCAGATAGTGACTCTGGGCCTGATCCATGATCCCGTCAAAGCAGACCTTGATAAACTGGTTGCCGCTGCCGCTGACAGTAACGGCGGCTACTTCGTCACTGCAGTTCAGCGTGGCGGAGAACTGGGGTTCCGTTTCGTTGCCCACATAGACCGTCAGTTCGACCGTGGTCCGGTCATCCTGAGGCAGCTTCACCGTGAACTCCTTGCGGACGGTGGACAGTCCGGAACTGACCTTGAAGGAAATGCCGTCACCTTCCTTGGCGGTGCTGTAGGCGTCCAGGCTCTGCCAGATGATCTCGCCGCCCGGACGTTCGCTGTCAACCGTATCGGCGCCCAGGCACTTCAAACCGGAATTTTCCATCTGTTTCAGAGCCTGGTCATAGGTCATGCCCACGAACTGCGGCACCGTGATCTCTTTGATCTCTCTGCCTTTGCTGACCACCAGGGTAATGGTATCCCCTTTTTTCAGCTCCTCATCCTTGGCGGGGATGGTGGAGATGATGTGGCCTGCCTCCACGGTGTCGTGGAACTGGTACTCCGATTCATCGGGGATCTCTATGGTCACCTTGTACTTTTCTTTCAGATTGGACAAAGCACGGTCGGCCTGGGCAATGGTCATACCCGTCACGTCGATCATGGTGCCTTTGTCCTCGCCGGCGCTGAGCCAGACCTCAATGACCGTATTGGGCTTGCGGATATCGTTCTCCGCCGGACTTTGTTTTGCGATGGTGTCTTTGGGATAGATATCGCTGAATACCCGCTCATCCGCTAACTTGATCTCAAAGATGTCTTTTACGCCGTCCAATGCTTCGGCCTCTTCCACGGTCAGTCCGAGTACAGACTTGACCACATACTGGTCCACCGGCGTATTGACGGATTTCAGAATGGAAGAAAGAAGTGTAAAAGCCAGGGCTGCGGCCAGCAGGCCGGCCACGGCTAACAATGTTGTCTTCTTCCAGCTGGATTTGGGAGCGGGGTCATCCTCCTCGTAGTCCCGCCGCCGGGGCTGTTCCCGGGAAGGCTGGGTCCGGTGGTGCGCTGGTGTTGTCGCGGTCCGGGTGCCGCCGGTCCGCAGCAACTGAGTAGGTTCATCGGTTTCCTCCGGACGGAGATCCGAGAGCTCAAAATCCAGGCTGACCCCTGGATTTTTCCGGAAGGCCTCCAGGTCGGCGATCATGGCGTCCGCGGAAGGATACCGCTTATCCGGGTCCGCAGTCATGGCCTTCATGCAGATCAGCTCCAGCTGCTCCGGGATGTCCTTGTTGATCTCGCGGGGTGCCAGGGGAATGGAGCTCAGGTGCTGGATGGCAACGGAAACAGCGCTGTCCCCCTCGAAGGGCAGTCGGCCCGTCAGCATCTCATAAAGCACCACACCGGCGGAGTAGATGTCACTGCGGGCGTCGGTCCGGTCTCCCCTGGCCTGCTCCGGCGAGATGTAATGGACGGAGCCCAGGGCCTCCTGGGTCAGGGTCTGGGCGGAGTTTTCCAGGCAGGCGATGCCGAAATCAGCCACCTTCACGCTGCCGTCCCGCAGGACCATGATATTTTGGGGTTTGATGTCCCGGTGGATGATGCCCCGGCTGTGGGCGTGGCTCAGGCCCCGCATGATCTGGGTGATGAAGTGCAGGGATTCCCGCCAGTTCAGCTGTCCCCGCTTCTCCATGTACTGTTTCAGGGTGATGCCGTCGATCAGCTCCATGACGATGTACTCGGTATCACCGCCGCGGGACACGTCATAGACCGACACGATGTTGGGGTGAGACAGCTGTGCGACCGCCTGAGATTCCGCGTTGAAGCGGCGACGGAAATCCTCGTCCTGGGCCAGATCGGCCTTCAGGATCTTGACCGCTACCAGCCGGTTCAGCCGGTGGCACTTGGCTTTATAGACCACCGCCATGCCGCCTGTGCCGATACGCTCCAGGATCTCATAGCGGTTGTCCAGCATTTTTCCAATGTAAGGATCCATGGTCTTACCCCCTTTCTCACAGCTTCTGCATCAGGACCACCGTCACATTGTCCGGTGCGCCCTGGCTTTTGGATATCTCCAGCAGCCGCTCCAGACAGGAGTCGGGACTGCCGCGGTGGATGACCTCAAAGAGCATCTCCTGGTCGGTGACAGTGTTCACCAGACCGTCGGTGCAGAGAAGCAGGTACTCCCCTGCTTTCATAGGACAGATGTAAACATCGCACTTAGCGTCGGCATCCGGACCCAGCGCCCGGGTAATGAGGTTGCGGTTGGGATGGCGACGGGCCTCCTCGGCGGTGATATCGCCCAGGTCCACCATGCGCTCCACCAGAGAGTGGTCCTTGGTAATGCGAGTGATGCCGTTTTCGCAGATATGGTAGGCCCGGCTGTCTCCCACGTTGGTGACCACAACACCGTCCGCATAGGATACGGCGGCCACCAGTGTGGTGCCCATGTTCCGGTAGTCCTCATTTTCTTCAGCCGCGGACCGGATAGCGTTGTTGGCAAGAGAGACCGCGTAAGCGCAGGCGGAGCGCAGCTGTTCCGGTTCCATTTCCGGTGTCAGGACTTTCTCAGCCTCTTCCATAAAGGTCCTGGTGGCGATCTGGCTGGCCAGCTGCCCACCGGCAGAGCCGCCCATGCCGTCACAGACCACACAGATGGTACGGTCGGGAGCCTCATGGATCATGTACGCGTCCTGATTCTCTTTTCGGACCAGACCGATATCGGTGATCCCCCAAGCATGCATCATAGCGGCTTCTCTCCTTTCTTTGCTTCTTCCATAGCCTTCCGGCGGAGCTGTCCGCAGGAGGCGTCAATATCCCCGCCCAGGCTCCGCCGCACCGTGGCGGTGATGCCGTGAGACTCCAACCTTCTCTGGAAGGCAGCAATGCGCTTGGAGGGCTTGAAGGGGCTCTCCACCACATCGTTGAGCGGGATCAGATTCACATGACCGGGCATCCCTTTCAGCTTGGCAGCAATGAGATCCGCCTGCCAGTCCTGGTCGTTGACGCCATCGATCATGGCATATTCAAAGGAAATCCGGCGGCCGGTCTTTTTGAAGTAGTCATGGCAGGCCGCAAACAGGTCCTCCACCGGATACGCCCGGTTCACCGGCATGATTCTGGAGCGGGTCTCCCCGTCCGGTGCATGGAGGGAGACCGACAACGTCAGCTGGGTCTTCAGCTCCGCCAGCCGCCGGATGCCGGGAATAACGCCGCAGGTGGACAGGGAGATGTGCCGCATGCCGATATTCATACCGTCGGGATGATTCACCAGCTGCAGGAATTTCAGCACGGTATCCAGATTGTCCATGGGCTCGCCGATGCCCATCAGCACGATGTTGGAGATGTCTAAGCCGGAGTCCAGCTGGGTGAACAGCACCTGGTCCAGCATTTCAGCGGGTGTCAAGTCCCGCACCTTGCCAGCAATGGTAGACGCGCAGAAAGCGCAGCCCATGCGGCAGCCAACCTGGGAGGAGATGCAGACGGTGTTGCCGTGGTGATAGCGCATCAGCACGGACTCAATGCAGTTGCCGTCCTGCAGTTCCCAGAGGTATTTGATGGTGCCGTCCTGCTGGGAGACCTGCTTTCGGGCCACCTTGGGAGCAGTGATGAAGCAGGTTTTCGCCAGCTTTTCCCGGAGGGACTTGGAGAGATTGCTCATCTCGTCAAAGCTCACCGCACCCTTGTGAAGCCAGGTAAACACCTGCTTTCCACGGAAAGCAGGTTCTCCCATGTCCCGCAGGGTATCGGTGATCTCCTCCAGCGTCATGGATTTCAAATCGATCATAAAAAGGACCTCACGGACGCCGCGTCATGCGGCAGATGTAAAAGCCATCCGTCCCGTGGCGCTGGGGCCACAGGGTCAGTCGGCCCTCTGTCTCTCCCACCGGCTGGGGCAGAGAGAAGGGCTCCATGGAAAAATCCGGGTGCTCCGCCAGAAAAGCGGTGGTCACCTCTTCGTTTTCCGTGGGCAGGATGGTACAGGTGGAATAGACCAGAGTCCCACCGGGGCGTACATACTGGGCGACATTCTCCAGAATGGCCGCCTGGATCACCGGCAGGGCAAACAGATCGTCCAGCTTCTTGTAGCGGGTGTCCGGCTTCTTCCGGATGATGCCAAGGCCTGAACAGGGGGCGTCCACCAGCACGGTATCAAAGGCGCTTTCCCACTCCGGACGGAAGAACCGGCCATCGGCGGAGGCGGTCTCCACGCAGGTGATACCCAGGCGCTCAGCGCCTTCCCGGACACGCTTCAGCTTGTTTTCATGGAGGTCGCAGGACAGGATATGCCCCTGGTTTCCCATGGCGAAGGCGCAGGAGAAGGACTTCCCGCCGGGGGCGGCACACACGTCCAGGACCCGCTGACCGGGCCGGACATCCGCAATCAGGGATACCAGGCGGGCCGCCGGGTCCTGCACCAAAAATTTACCCTCTCGGAAAGGCTTGAGAGCGGTCAGATCTCCGGTGCCGGAGAGCTCCAGGCAGTCCGGCACCCAACTGTGGGGTGCGGCCTGCACGCCGCAGGCGGTAAGTTCTTCCAGTAGTTCCTCCTGGGTAGTCCGCAGAGGATTTACCTGTACCGTCAGGGGCGCGATGCCGTTGTTGGCGGCCAGGAACGTCTCCGTTTCTTCCCTGCCCAGATAGGGCAGCAGCCGCTTCACCAGCCACTTGGGGTGGCTGTACCGGATGGAGAGATACCGTTCCGGGTCCCGGTCCGGGATGGCGGGCAGGTCGTTTTTATGCTGGGCGATCTTCCGCAGCACCGCGTTCACAAGGCCCGCGGCCTGCCCTCGCTTGAAGAGCTTGGCCAGATTGACCGACTCATTGACGGCGGCGCTGTCCGGGACCTTGTCCAGGAACAGGATCTGATAAGCACCCAGCCGCAGGATATCCGACAGCGGGGGCTGCAGGTGGTCAACAGGCTGAGAGCAGTACGCGCCCAAATAGAAATCCAACAGCATTTGATTTTGAAGAACACCATAAACCAGACGGCTGCACAAAGCGGCGTCGGGACCGGACAGGCCGTCCCTAGTGATCTGTGCTTTTAGGGCGGCGTCCGCCCAGGCGTCCTTGGTCCGGCAGGCGATCAGCACACGCAGGGCAGTTTTACGGCTCATTCGCGGCCTCCTCCCCTGCGGCCGCCGCCATTGCGGCCCAGGAAGATCAAAACGTACCGCAGCAGCTGCAGCATGGACATCAGCAGCGCCGCCACATAGGTCAGGGCGGCTGCCCGCAGGACTTTCTCTGCGCCCCGGACCTCGTCCTCGTCCAGCAGGTAACTGTCCTCAATGGTGGCGATGGCCCGACGGGAGGCGTTGAACTCCACCGGCAGGGTCACCAACTGGAAGATGGTAGTCAGAGAGAACAGCAGGATGCCTACCAGAAACAGGGGCTGGCTGTACAGCAGCAGGCCCACCAGCAGCAGGATGAAAGAGAACTTGGAGCCCAGCTGAGTGACGGGGATGATGGCACTGCGCACACGGATGGGACCATAGCCCACAGCGTACTGTACGGCGTGTCCGGCCTCATGGCAGGCCACGCCCACCGCGGAAATAGTGGCAGAAGCATACACATCCTCGGACAGATAAATGGTGTTGTCCCGGGGATCATAGTGGTCCGTCAGACTGCCCCGGCAGGGCCGGATGGGCACATCGTAGACACCGTGGGCCCGCAGGACCGCTTCCGCCGCCTGGGCGCCGGTGACATGGCGCCGGTTGGCGACGCTGTACCGGCGGAAGCTGCCGCTGACCTGGAACTGTGCCCAGAGAGACAGCAGAAACACCGGGATCAGCAGGATGCAATAGATGTTATTGGCCAGGAAATCGCCGTAGCCGTAGTAATAAGGCATAGAAACCTCCAATTCAGCATTCGATGGGATGGCCCAGCAGATAGGCGGCAGCCGTCATCCGCTTACCGCCCTGGGCCTGAAGCTCTGTCAAGCGAAGTACCTTGCCATCTCCACAGGCAATGTCAATGCCCAGTTTGCCCGCTGCCACGATGGTCCCGGGCTGAGCGGAGGTGGATTCTCCGGTTTCTTCGGCGGCGTAGAGCTTCATGGACTCACCAGAAATCACATCGGTGGTGGCGCAGGGCCAGGGGATCAGGCCCCGGATCTGGCAGGAGATGGCATGGGCGGACCGGGTCCAGTCCACGGGGGACATGTCCTTGGTCAGCATGGAGGCGTAAGTCATTTTGCTGTGGTCCTGGGGGATACGGACAGCCGTGCCGTTCTTCAGCGCGTCCAAGGTCTCGGACAGAGCCTCCGCTCCCAGTTCCGCCAGGCGCATAGTCAGGGTCAGAGCGTCCTCCCGGGGGTCAATTGCGGTGGTCTTCTGCAAAATCACGTCACCGGCGTCCAGTTCCTTGGCCATATACATGATGGAGACGCCGGTCTCCTCTTCCCCGTCCAGAATGGCCCAGTTGATGGGGGCGGCACCCCGGTATTTGGGCAGCAGGGACGAGTGGACGTTGATGGAACCGTACTGGGGGAAATTCAGGATATCCTCCGGCAAAATTTTACCGTAGGCCGCCACCACGATCAGCTCCGGCGCCAGCTTCTCCACGATGGAGAAGGCGTCGCCGTCCCGCATTTTCAGGGGCTGATAGACCTCCAGCCCCTGAGACAGGGCGTATTCCTTCACCGGAGAGGGCGTCAGCTTGTGCCCCCGGTTCTTGGGCTTATCCGGCTGGGTGAAGACGCCGCAGATTTCGTGGCCGTCTTCCACCAGACGCTTCAGGGACGCCACGGCGAAGTCCGGGGTCCCCATAAACAGGATGCGCATACTCACTGTTCCTCCCCTGCGGCTGCCTCGGCCTCTTCCCGCTCCAGGTACTCCCGCAGCTCGTCATCGGTCAGGAAATGATCGATGTGCTCCACATACAGGTGGCCGTCCAGATGCTCGATCTCATGGCAGAAGCAGCGGGCGTTCATACCCTCCCCCTCGGCCTCGAACCAGTTGCCGTCCCGGTCCTGAGCCCGGACACGAACCACGTTGGGGCGGGTGACAATGCCCCACTTGCCGGGGACGCTGAGACAGCCCTCCAGACCGGTCTGTTCTCCGCTCTGGGCGATGATCTCGGGGTTCACCAGCTCCAGATATTCCCCGGAATATTCGTCCATGACAATGCAGATCCGCCGCAGAACACCCACCTGGGGCGCGGCCAGACCGGCACCGTTGGCGTCCGCCAGGGTGTCCTGCATGTCGTCCAGCAGGGCGTGGAGACGGGAATTGAATTCCGTGACAGGGCGGCAGACCTTATTGAGACAAGACTCCCCCTGGGTGACGATTTTACGCAGTGCCATCGTGCTTACCTCCTTGACTACTCACTCCATGGTGTTGCAGTCCACAAACATATTTAATCCGCGGTTGGCGCGGTCCAGTGCAAATTCCTTCAAAAGCCAGCTGACCTGCTCCCGGGTGGCCTTGTCGTTGCGGCCTACCAGAAGAACGCGGTAGCGATAGCGGTTGTTGAGCTTCAGAACAGGTGCGGGAGCGGGACCCAGCACCTCTGGCTGGGAAGCCGCCAGTCCCGGCAGGGCGCAGAGCTGGCGCAGGGTCTCCCGGACACCTGCCGCCGCCCGCAGCACCGCTCCCTCCTCCGAGCCTGACACCGTGAAGGTGAACAGGTCCGCGAAGGGCGGATACCGCCGCAGCTTGCGCAGACGGATCTCGCTCTCGTAAAAGCGGTCATAGTCCTGCTTGGCAGCGCTGAGAATGACCTCGTTGCCGGGAGTATAGGTCTGGATGACAGCCCGTCCTGTTTTTCCGCCCCTGCCGGCCCGGCCCACCACCTGCGTCAGTAGGCTGAAGGTTCGCTCCGCCGCCCGGTAGCTGTCGATATACAGCGACGTGTCCGCCGACAGGACACCCACCAAAGTCACATTTTCAAAATCCAGTCCCTTGGCGACCATCTGGGTACCCAGCAGGATGGGGATACGCTCTGATTCAAACTGCCGCAGCAGTTTTTCATGGCCGCCGGTGGCGGTGTCCGCGTCCATCCGCAGGATGCCAGCCTCCGGGAACAGCTCCCGCAGTTCCTCCTCCACCTTCTGGGTGCCGGTGCCCACATGCTTCATGATGCCACCGCACTCCGGACAGACCTCCGTAGCCCGCTGGGAGTGGCCGCAGTAGTGGCACATGAGCCGCCCGTTGGCGGAGTGGTAGGTTAGGGGTACGCTGCACCGGGGACATTCCGGCACATGGCCGCACTCACCGCACAGCAGCATCCGGCTGTTGCCACGCCGGTTCAAGAACAGGATGCTCTGCTCCCCCCGGCTCAGGTTTTCCTCCAGCTCCCGGCGCAGGTCCGCGCCGATGAGCCCCGGATACCCCGCCCGGATCTCCTGCCGCAGGTCCGCAATGGTGACCTGGGGCAGGCTGTGGGCGTTATAGCGGTGCCGCAGCAGGACCTTATGATAGCTGCCCGATTCCGCTGCCCAGGCGGTCTCCACCGACGGGGTGGCGGAGCCCAGCAGCAGCGTGGCGTTCTGCCGGGCGCAGAGGTATTTGGCGATGTCCCGGGTGTGATACCGGGGCGGATTCTCCGACTGGTAGCTGCCCTCCTGCTCCTCGTCCAGGATCACCAGACCAAGGTTTTTCAGCGGAGCGAAGATGGCGGAGCGGGTACCCAGCACCACACGGACCTCTCCCCGACGGATGCGCTTCCACTGGTCGTAGCGCTCCGTCATGCGGAGAGAGCTGTGGAGCATGGCCACCTGCTCTCCGAAGTAGGAGGAGAATTTTCGCATGATCTGCGGGGTCAGAACGATCTCCGGCACCAGGACCATGGCGGTCCTTCCCTGCTCCAGTATTTCCTGAACCAGCCGAAGATAGACCTGGGTCTTTCCGCTGCCGGTGACGCCGTACAAAAGCGCTGCCTCCGGCTTTCCGCTCTTTGTCAGGGCGCAGATACCGTCAAAAGCGGCCTGCTGCTCCCCGTTCAGGACGATGGGCGCCCCTGGCTCCACCTGTTGGGGCGCCGGGACCCGCAGTGCCTCTTCCTCCGCAAACGACACGATACCGGCCTTCTCCAATCCCCGCAGAGTCTGCATGGAGGCGCCGGTAAAATAACAGATATCCGCGCTGGAGGCCCGCCCTGTGGCGGCCAGCAGACGCACTACCTCATACCGCATAGGGGCGCTGCGGCGTTTTGGTTCTGTGATCGCCAGTGCTTCCTCAGCGCTGACAGCCAGCTCCACCATACGGCGGGTCTTATCGCTGATCTTACGCTTTGCGGACGTTTCGCAGACCACCACTCCGGTTTTTTGCAAGGCCTTCAGCGTGGCGGAAACCTCCTCGCCGCAGGTGTCCCGCAGGCTTTCCAGCCCGGCGCTGCCGCCGCAGGCATACAGCACATCCAGTACGCCCCCGGCCCGGCGGACGGAGGCCGCCAAAGCATCGGCCTTTTCCCGGTCCATCGCCGGGTCTGCCAGACACCAGGTCTCCTGAAAGCGGTACCAAAGTCCGGCGGGCAGGATGGTCTTGACGGCTTCAAACAGCGTGCAGAAATACCGCTGCCGCATCCAGAGAGCCAGGGCAATGCCGTCACCATCCAGGACCGGCTCCCGGTCCAGGACTGACGCCAGAGGCTTCAGCCCCGGGGACTTTTCTCCTGTGGTGCGGGCCAGGATGATGCCCTCGGAGCTTCGATTGCCCCGGCCAAAGGGCACGGTCACCCGGACGCCCGGGACCGCCGCCTCCAGCAGCGGCTCCGGCACCAGATAATCATAGGGCTTATCAATGGAATAGGGCGCGGCGCTGACCGCGACTTTTACAATGACAGCGGTCTCCATGCCTCGCCCCTCCCCTGTTGTCTTACACGTATTATTCCTCGATGGTCAGATCCATGTGACTGGCGTCCAGCTTGCCCTCGGCCACTTCGTTGATAGCCAGAGTGACAGGCTTTTCATCCAGATGCTCACCGGTCTCCTCGGCGGTCTCGGCGATCTGACGGGCCCGGCGGGCCACCACGTTCACCAGCATATAGCGGTTGGGGACATAGCTTGTCAGCTTGTTCATTGCGGGATACAGCATCATAATACTCTACTTCCATTCTGCCTTTCAGGCTGAAATTTTTGATGGGGTTATTTGCCGCTGAGGACCGCCATGCGCTCCTTGGGTTTGCAGTGTTCGGCGGTTATAATGGCATCCAATTCGTTCACCGCGTTCTCCACGGTGTCGTTGATGACGAAATAATCATAGGTGTGGGCGGTCTGGAATTCCACCTTGGCCCGCAGCAGGCGCTTCTGGATCTTGTCCTGACTGTCGGTACCCCGGTCGGTCAGGCGGCGTTCCAGCTCCGCCCAGCTGGGGGGCGCGATGAAGATGCGCACGGTGTCCGGCCGCTTGCTGGTGACCTGGATAGCGCCCTGGACCTCAATGTCCAGAATAACGTCCTTCCCCTGCTCCATGGCCTCGTCCACGAAGCGCTTGGGGGTGCCATAGAAGTTCCCCACATATTCGGCGTACTCCAGAAATTGGTCCATGGAGATCCACTTACGGAAGGAATCCACGTCCATAAAGTGGTAATGGATACCGTCCAGCTCTCCGGGACGGGGGTCCCGGGTGGTGGCGGAGACGGAAAAATAGAGGTTTTTCCGCCGCTCCAGCAGTGCTCTGAGCACCGTGCTCTTTCCAACCCCGGAGGGGCCGGAAACAATAAAAGTTTTTCCCTTGGTCATGCTTTCTCCTCCGTATTGCCATCCAGCGGGCCGAACTTCTCCGGCGGCAGCGCCGACAGGATCACGTGGTCGCTGTCCATGATGAAGATGGATGCGGTCTTGCGTCCGTAGGTGGCATCAATCAGCATTCCACGCTCCCGGGTTTCCTGGACCATACGCTTGATGGGGGCAGAATCCGGACTGACAATGGCCACCAGCCGGTCCTGGGATACCATATTTCCAAATCCAATGTTGATGAGCTTCATAGTGTTACTCCACGTTCTGGACCTGCTCCCGCATCTTCTCCACTTCGGCCTTCAGGCCCACCACCACCTGAGCAATGGCCACGTCGTTGCACTTGGAGCCGATGGTGTTGGATTCCCGGTTGACCTCTTGAATCAGGAAGTCCATCTTGCGGCCCATAGGCTCGTCGGAGGCAATCATGGTCCGCAGCTGGGCCACGTGGCTCCGCAGGCGGACGGTCTCCTCGTCCACGGCCACCTTGTCGGCGTAGATGGCAGCCTCGGTCAGGATGCGCTGCTCGTCGATGGTGGTGCTCTGCAGCACCTCCTGCATCCGGGCGGTGAGCTTTGCCCGGTACTCCGCCACGGTCTGGGGAGAGCGCTCCTCTACCTGGCTGGTGTAGTTCTCGATGTTGGTCAGGCGGTTACCGATGTCCTCCGCCAGCTTGGCGCCCTCCACGGCCCGCATGGCGTTGTAGGCAACCAGAGCGTCATCCAGGACGGCACAGATATCGGCGCTGACAGTTTCCAGGTCCTCGTCCGCCTTGGTGACGGTCAGTACGTCCGGGAACCGGGCCAGCTGCTCCGGCGTCACATGAGACTCCGTGCTGCACACCTCCGCCAGTTCGTTGAGCGCACTGGCGTACTGAGCAGCCAGTTCCCGATTGACGGTGACCTTGGCCACATCAGCGGCAGAGGCATCCACAGTGATAAACACATCCACCTTGCCTCGGGAGATGGCCTGCTGGACATGCTGCTTGATGGCATCCTCCGCAAAGCTGTACATCCGGGGCATCTTCACTGTGCAGTCCAGATAGCGGTTGTTGACGGACCGGACCTCCACAGTGATATCCCGCTTGTTCAGGATCTCTTTTGCCCGGCCATAGCCGGTCATACTCTTGATCACGTTTTCTTCCTCCCTATTTTCAGCAGCAGAACCAGTATCCGCCGCCATTGCATAGCGTCCAGAGACAGCACAGAGGGATACAGGGATTTCCTGCGCAGACATCCGTGCCGAACGGCTGCCCGCCCGGACGGTAGGCGGACTGGGTCCCCTTTTCCATGAACTCCAGGGCCTGCCGGTACTCCGGGTTGCCCGGCTCCATCTGGCAGGCAGTCTGGTAATACCGCTTGGCCTCGTCCATCCAGCCACGCCGGTAGCAGACAGCGCCCCGCAGGAAGTTCCACTCCGCGTTGTGGTCGCTGTAATTGGCCAGCAGCGCCTCGGCACGGCTGAGATCGCCGGACTGAATGGCAATGCGCACCTGCTGCAGGACAGAACTGCTGCTGCGGCCCTGATACTGGCCGTACTGCTGCTGGTATCCGCCGTAGCTGCCGCCGGAAGCGCGGCTCCCTCCGCTCCGCCGGCGGTTGATCTCCTCGTAGGCGGCATTGATCTCTTTCATCTTTTCCTGTGCCAGGTCCGCCAGAGGATTGTCGTGGTAGTTGTCCGGGTGGTACTTCCGGGCCAGATCCCGGTATGCCTTTTTGATTTCTTCATCCGAGGCGTTTTCCGATACACCCAGGATTTGATAGGGATCGTTCATGTGGTCTCCTCAACATTCTTCTGTTTCTTTCTATCTGCTCCGCGCCCCATGGTGCGGAAGGTACCGTCCAGAACGGCCTTTCCAATCTGGAACAGGCCGGTGTATATGGTTTCCGACAGCAGCGGCGTCCAGACACCGAAGTCCCACAGCTCAAAGGCCGTGGCCATCATGTGGATGGAGTGATCCAGTGTGGCGGTGAACTCCCGGCGGCTGTCCGGGGGCCAAGCTCCGTCTGTCAGGCCAAACCGCAGTGCCACGGGATTATAGTTCCCGGAAGCCGCGTCTTTTTTCAAATCATCCGCCGCGTCGATCAAATAGACCCAGCGGCCCAGGTGGTACAGCAGCTGCTCCAGCACCCGCTGCCGGACGGGGTCCTCCACCTCCCCGGCGGCGCTGCCCAGCAGTACCGCGAAAGCGTCCGCTGCCCGGTCGATGGAGGGGCATTGTTCTCCCTCCAGCTGCGCCAGCAAATCCAGTTGCCGACGCACCGCCCGGTCAAAGCCGGGACGCAGAGATGACGCCTTCCGATAGGCAGGTTCCAAAACAGTGGAAAGGCCCCTGTATTTCAGACCGTGTAGCCAGTCGTGGTCCGCCACGCCGTCCCGCAGCTGCCAGTAGGCCAGGATGACGCTCTCATCAGCAGCCAGTTCCATGGCCGGGTCCTGCTCCAGAAACGCGTGGGCGTGGACCGGATGGACCAGACACCGGGCGTTTCCGGAAGGTCCCTCCTCCCGGTGGTAGAGCAGGATGGCCAGGTAGGTGAAATCATAATTCAGAATGAACCGGGCCGCCGTGCCGTACCGCCGCCCCAAGGTGTGGCAAAGGCCGCAGTACATGCGCCGGAACCGGGCCGCCTCCTCTGGGGGGAGAACGGCCAGGGGGGGCCTGACGTAGCCGAACACCGGGTCAGAAGAGCCGGACGATGGTGAAGGACAAACCGCCCTTCGCCTTCAGGCGTCGGTCATAACAGATGGCAGCCACGATGCCGACGAGAAACCCGATCACTGCCACGGTGTACTGCACAGCCACCGGAGCCCCCAGGAAGAATGCCGCCAGATAGCCCAGCAGGAACAGGACCACCGGGGTGGCATACACCAGCGCCACGATGCGGAGCATCTTCTGGGTGTCGCTCTGCACCACCACCTTCTGCCCGGGATGGGCACCGATGGGGTTGACGGCCTTGGCTTTGACAGCCGCACCGGAGACACCGCAGCCGGCGCACTCCTCGCAGTCATGGCCGCAGGCGGACTTCCGGGGAACGGAGATCACGGCGTGGTTGGGATCAAGAATACGTTCAACAGTTGCGATTTGGGTCATGGTACATTACTCCTGTGTTCATGCTTCCGGTGAGGTTTCCGTGTCCTGACCAGGCTCTTCTGTGGGTTCCTCCGGAAGCGGCTCGTGAGGCTCTCGGATGCGGACCTGGACCTGATAGTTTCCACTGACGCCGAGATCTCCGGCGTTGGAGGCCACCTCCACGAAGGCTGGGACCGTATAGGTACCGGAGGCGGCGGAGTAGTTGGTGAGGTCGGCCACCACGGTGATCTGATCTTCCGTGATCGCCTCCACATCCGCCGTGGTGCCGAAAACGCGGACTGTCAGTTCCTGGGTCAGGATGTCCACCCGCTTCCCGCTGGGCAGGTTGGCGTAGGTGAACTGCTGGGTAGTCACCTCCGCGCTGGTCATGTCCGCAAAGCTGACATCCAGCGTGGCACGGGTCACACCGCTGAGGTTCTGGCAGCCATCAGGGATGATAATGGGATAGGTGTGGTAACGGGGACCGCCGTTCAGCAGATCCAGCAGGTCCAGCTCGCCCAAAGTAATGGTCTCCACATTCCGCAGAGCGGCAGCATCGCCGGATACCACAATATACTCGGGCTTGATCTCGTAATTCAGATTGGACTTCCTGGCACCTGGAGACTCCTTGAAGTCCACCACCAGCTTCAATTCCTTGGTCACAAAGACCGGCAGGGTCACCTGGACGCTATCCACTGTAGGATGGATATTGGCACTGCTCAGCGGCTTGTTGTTCTTGTCAAAATACTGGAAGGTCAGCTCCTGTGATACGGTCTCCTCGGCACCGTCTCCGACGTCCAGAACCACCTTTACATAGCTGACGGGGTCAATGTCCTTGGCCTGTCCGCGAATCTCCAGGGTGTCCTGGGACAGCTGCAGCTGTCCGGCAGAATAGCCATCCGCCACATGACCGGAGAGCTCGCAGCGGATATCCACGATGCGGCGGTTCAGCTCGCTGATGTTCACCGTCACCTGGTTGCTGCTGGGCTTTCTGGACATATCACTGGAAAATTTGTCGTCATCATAGGAAAAGGTGCAGGGCACCTGCTGGATACCGGCCTTCTCCACATTGGAGAGGTCCACGTTGATGGTGATATCGTCCTGCTCCAGACGGGATACCTGGCGGCGTCCGCCCTTGACGGTGACATCCAGGGATGCAGTGGTATCATCCTCCAGCAGCATCAAGCCCCGGTCCGCCAGCTTGCTCTCTCCGTTGAAATTGACGGGAATGTCCGTAATGGTCTTCTCAATGACACGGTGTCCGCCGTTGTTGCCGAATTCATCGGCATAGATCCACATGGAGATGGCTGCCAGCAAAGCCAGCAGGATGTAAAGGGCCTTCCTCTTTTTTCCCTGTTCATTCTGCATCGTCCGCACCTCCGTTCTGTTTGGTGCGCAGCAGACCCGCAAGGCTGAACTTCTGCTTGTCCGATTCGTTTTCCTCCTGCGGCAGCAATTCATTCCGCAGGAGGTTTTCCAGGGTTTCTGGCTTCAGATGGCGCTTCAGCATGCCGCCGATGGCCACGGAGATGGAGCCAGTCTCCTCCGACACGATGACCACCACCGCATCGGAATTCTCGCTCATGCCGATACCCGCCCGGTGGCGCATACCCAAATCTCGGCTCAGGTTCACGTTTTTGCTCAGCGGCAGCATGCAGCCCGCGGCCAGCACCCGGCCCTGCCGGACGATCACAGCGCCGTCGTGCATGGGTGCCTTGACAAAGAAAATGTTTTTCAGCAGCTCGCTGGAGACAGAGGCGTCCAGCACCGTGCCGCTGCGGACCATGTCATCCAGCAGGATCTCCCGCTCAAACACGATCAGCACGCCGGTACGGGACTGGGACATCTCCGTGCAGGCCAGTACCGTCTGGCTGATGGTCTGCTCCATGCTGCTGGCGACCTCCGAATGGGTGAAGAACGCCATGAAGCGGCGGCTGCCCATTTCCTCCAGGATCCGGCGGATCTCCGGCTGAAACAGGATGATGAGGGCCAGGACACCCACTTCTACCATGCGGTTCAAAATGAAGTTGATCCCGTTCAGCTGCAGCAGGCCCGACAGCACCAGAGCCGCCAGGAATATAAACAGACCCTTCAGCAGGCTGGCGGCCTTGGTGCTCCGCACCAGAAGGAGCAGATGGTACATCAAAAATACCATGATGCCGATATCCAGGATATCCGTCACCTGCAGGGTCAGCAGATAGCGGCCGATATCAGCTGGGAATTCCATCAATTTCAGATCCATGGAAACGTCTTCATTCCTTTCGGACCGGATTACATTCGTTTTCTTATTATATAAAAGATGGCTGTCAATTGCAAGGTGAATTGGGGGAAAATTCACGGACTGTTCAGAAAATCACCGCAGAAGTCCACGGAACACCTCAAGAGTCTGATACACCTCTGCCGGGGTATTGAAATCAGAGACACTCAGCCGGACCGTACCCGTTTCCAGGGTCCCCGCTGTGCGATGCGCAAAGGGCGCGCAGTGGATACCTGCCCGGACGGCAATGCCACGCTCCGCCAGCTCCTCCCCCAGGACCTCCACATCTTTCTTTTCAGGCACCACCGACAGCACCCCTGCCTGCTGGCGAAGTCCGGGCAGGGCATAGACCCGCAGGCCCGGGATGGTCCGCAGTCCCTCCGCCAGCAGCAGGGTCAGCTGACGCTCCCGCAGGCAGATGGCATCCATCCCCCGCCGCTTCACATACCGGACGCCCTCCAGCAGCCCCGCGATACCGGGCATGTTGTGGGTGCCCGCCTCCAGCCGGTCCGGCAGGAAGTCCGGCATCTCCTGCCGGATAGAAAGGCTTCCGGTCCCCCCTTCCAGCAGTGTACGGACCAGTACACCTTCACCGCACAGCAGAACGCCGATCCCCTGGGGACCGTACAGGCCCTTGTGGCCGGGCATGGCGATAAAGGCTGCTCCCAGCGCTGTCATATCCAGCGGCAGGACCCCCGCCGACTGGGATGCATCGATGACCAGCGGAACCTTCCGTTTGCGGCAAATGGCGGCAATATCCTCAATAGGCAGGATGAAGCCGAACACGTTGGAAATGTGGTTGCAGATCACCGCGTCGGTGTCCGGCGTCACCAGCCGGTCAAAGGCGGCTGTAATGGTTTCTGGGTCGAACAGCGTTCCGGAGGCCACGGAGACCCGGGCATTCATAGCCAGCAGCGGCCGGGTGACGGCATTGTGCTCATAGCCGGAAACCACCACGTTTCCTCCGGGAGGCACCAGGCTTTTGATGGCGATGTTCAGTCCGTGGGTGGCGTTCATGGTGAAGACCACCTGCTCCGGATTGGACAAGGAAAACAGCTCCGCCAGCTCGCTGCGGCAGTCGAAGGCCGTCTCCGCCGCCCGCATGGCGGCCGGGTGTCCGCCCCGCCCGGGGGAACTCATGGTGGCTAAAGCCCGCTGCATAGCGGCGGCTACAGCGGGGGGCTTCTGAAACGTGGTGGCCGCGCTGTCCAGATAGATCATGGGGCCACCTCCCGGTAGGCGCCCTTCTGGTACAAAAATATCTGAACAGGGTCCAGCGCCGCCCTGTGCATGACGATCAGAGCCTGGGGCAGGTCGGCGACGGCCAGCCGCAGGACATAGGCACAGCCCAGGTCCGTCAGGTCTCTGGGTGCGCGAAAGATCTGACAGCGGATACCGGCCTTTTCCAGGACCCGCTGCATCCGTTGGGCATAGGTGACGGACCGGGCAAGGATCAAATAGTGCTCCACAGACACTCCTCCTCTCTGCACAGTCTATGCCGTTCAGGAGGTTCACGTGCTGTGAGACAGAAAAACGGCGGACCTTCCCAAGGAAAGTCCGCCGTCGCTTATGCACCTGCTTTTTCCAGCAGCACCACCGCGTGAGCCGCCATGCCGGAACCGTCTCCGGTGAAGCCAAGGCCCTCCTCGGTGGTGGCCTTGATGTTGACCTGCTCCGGGTCGATGCCCAGGGCCTCAGCTACGTTGGCCGCCATCTGGGGCCAGTAGGGTCCCACCTTGGGTGCCTGTGCCAGGAGGGTAGCGTCGATGTTCACCACTTCGAAGCCCCTCTCTCCCAGCAGCCGGCCCACCTCCCGCAGCAGCTTGACGCTGGAGATGCCGGCGTAAGCCGGGTCCGTGTCCGGGAACAGCTTACCGATATCCCCCAGCCGGGCGGCGCCGGTGAGGGCATCCATGATGGCGTGGACCAGTACGTCAGCGTCGGAATGGCCCAGCAGGCCCTTTTCCCAGGGAATGTCCACGCCCCCTAGGATCAGCCGCCGCCCTTCCACCAAACGGTGCACGTCATATCCGTGTCCAATGCGCAGATTTGTCATACCCGCTCCTCCCTGTTCTGCAGGATCGCCTCCGCCAGGATCAGGTCCGTTGGGGTGGTGATCTTCAGGTTTTCCTCGTCGCCCTCCACCAGGAAGACCACCTTGCCCAGCTGCTCCACGGCGGAACAGTCGTCAGTGACGGGGATGTTTTTCTCCAGTGCGTCCTGGAGGGCTGCTTTCAGGATGCTAGCTTCAAAGACCTGAGGGGTCTGGACGGCCCGCAGGGAGCTCCGGTCCAGGGTCTCCTCCACAGCGCCGCCGTCCCGGACCACCTTGACGGTGTCCTTCACCGGAACTGCGGGGGCTGCGGCGCCGCAGCGTACCGCCGCTGTGATCACATTGTCGATCAGTTCCGGCGTCACCAGGGGCCTGGCACCGTCCTGCACCGCCAGCAGCTCCGTGTCCGGCGATGCCTCCAGGGCAGCCAGCAACACAGAATGGGCCCGGGTCTCGCCGCCCCGGACCACCTTGGTGCATTTTTTGATACCATATGTACGACAGAGCTGGGAGATCTCCACCAGATCCTCTTCCCTGGTGGCTACCACAATCTCATCCACCATCCCTGCGTTCTGGAGCGCTGTCAGCGTCCGGACCAGCACAGGAACGCCGTCCAGAGGCTCCAGCAGCTTATTGACGCCGCCCATGCGGCTGGAGCTGCCGGCGGCGGCCACCAGCGCCGCGCACCGGGGGCGGCGCCGTTCCTTCACTTTTTTCAAAAACGATAGCATGGTTTCCTTCCTTCCGGTTAACTCACATAGGGACCGGCAGCTGCATCATGGCGCGGTCCAGCCGGCGCTCTACATCCTGATAGTCACTCTTTTGGGCCAGCACGATTTCGGAGATCATGATCTGCTTGGCAATATGGAGCATTTTCCGTTCCCCTGTAGAGAGACCCCGCTGGGCCTCCCTGTGCATCAGCGCCTTCACAACCCGGGCCACCTCATAGAGGTCCCCGCTTTTCAGGCGCAGCATATTCTCCTGGTAACGCTTGTTCCAGTTGGTGTTGGTCTCCACGGTCAAAGCGGGAATGGCGTCCAGCAGTGTCTCAGCCTCCTCGGCCGTGATGATCGCACGGACACCAATGGCGCCGCTGTTGGCCACCGGGATCTTCAGCACAAGACCGCCCATAGGCATCTTGAAGACATAGTATTCCTTTGTGATCCCAGTGACTTTTTCCTGGATGATATTGTCGATAACGCCGGCGCCGTGCATAGGATGCACGACCAGATCCCCAATGCTGAACATGGCAAGTCCTTTTCCTTTCCTGTCCGCGCGGTGACTGGTTCCCGCTCTGTCGGCCTATTTTTTCCATGATATCCCTGATACAGGCATATTATACCTATTTTTCGGGCATTTTACAAGCTGTTTTCTTAAAATTTAGAACATTTTTTGCAAAACAATCAGAAAAAACGGCGGACAGCCAAAAAGCCGCCCGCCGTTGTTCAAAAAAACAAATATTTACTTCTTGTTGGAGCGGCGCCAGATGTGCATTTTTTCGGCTTCCGCGATCAGTTCCTCCCGGAACTGAGGATGGGCGATATTGATCAGGCCCTCGGCACGTTCCCAAGTGGACTTGCCCTTGGCATTGAACTTGCCGTATTCCGTCACCAGCCAGTGGAGGTTGGTACGGGTGCAGGTGGCGATGGAGCCCTCCAGCAGGGTGGGACGGATGCGGGAGTGGAGCTCACCGGTCTTCTTGTCCTTCACGGTGGCGGAGCAGCAAATAAAGCTCTTGCCGCCCTTGGCCAGATAGGCGCCCATGACGAAGTCCTGCTGGCCGCCTGCGCCGGAAATGTGGCTGGTGCCGGAGGACTCAGAGGACACCTGGCCGTACAGATCGATGTCCACAGCGCCGTTGATAGAGATGAAGTTGTCGATCTGGGACACCCGGGCGATGTCATTGACATAGCTGACGGGAGCCGCCATGCAGGCAGGGTTGTTGTTGATATAGTCGTACAGCTTCTGGGAGCCGGCGGCGAAAGCGTAGACCTGACGGCCCTTGTCAAAGGGCTTGCAGGCGCCGGTCAGCTTTCCGGCCGCAGCCATGTCCACGAAGGCGTCCACGTACATCTCGGTGTGCACGCCCAGGTCCTTCAGATCGCTCTTGGCGATCATCTTGCCGATGGTGTTGGGCACAGAGCCAATGCCCAGCTGCAGGCAGGCGCCGTCGGGGATCTCGGGCACCACCAGGTTGGCGATGGCCATATCCACCTCGGAGGGCTCGCCGGAGCCGCCCAGGGTCTCCATGGGAGGATTCTCGCCCTCAACGATCATATCCACCTCGCTGATGTGGACGCAGTTCTCAAAGCCGCCCAGGCAGACGGGCATATTCTTGTTGACCTCCACGATGACGGTCTTGGCGCAGTCGCAGACGGCCTTCAGGTGAGAGCCGCCGGGGCCGAAGTTAAAATAGCCGTGCTCATCCATGGGAGCCACCTGGAACATGGCCACATCCAGGGTCTTGATGCAGTTGCGGTAGTAGCCGGGCAGTTCGGAATAGCGCAGGGGGATATAATAGGAGAAGCCCTCCTTGATGGCCTTCCGCTCGATGCCGGACATATGCCAGGAGTTCCAGGTAAAGTGGTCAGCGGCATTGGGCGTATCAAAAATAGCGGGACGGCGGGTCAGAATGCCGCCGCGGATGTTGATGCCCGTCAGGTCTTCCATGCGCTTGGCAAGTGCCTTATCCAGTGCGTTGGCGGTGCAGATGCTCCAGCCGTAATCCAGCCAGTCGCCGGACTTGACCACCTGTACAGCCTCGTCGGCAGATTTCAGTTTCTGCTGGTATTCTTCCTGATAGCTCATTGTACTTCCTCCTATTACGATTGCAATTTTTCTGCGTTAAAACTCACATTGTCAAGATTATAACAGGTGCAGCGAGAGATTGCAATGAAAACGTGAAAAAAATCACAAGTTTTTTCAAAAAAGATGCAGGCCCTTTTGGGACCTGCATCTTTGCAGATAAATCTTACTCCTCCACGGGAGCCTCTTCGGCTTCCTCGGCGGCGGGAGCCAGCAGAGCGCGGATGGACAGGGAGATCTTCTTCTTCTCCTCGTCCACAGCGGTGATCTTGGCCTCCACGATCTGACCCTCGGACAGGACATCCTCGGGCTTCTCGATACGGCGGTCAGCGATCTGGGAGATGTGGATCAGACCGTCCACACCGGGCACGACCTCGGCGAAAGCACCGAAGGTCATCAGCTTGACGATGCGGACCTCGGCCACGTCGCCAACGCTGTACTTGTTCATGAAGTTGGTCCAGGGATCCACGCTGTGGTCCTTGCAGCCCAGGGAGATCTTGCGCTTCTCGGGGTCGAAGGAGATGACGTACACATCCATGGTGTCGCCGACCTTGCAAACCTCAGCGGGGGTCTTGATGCGGCTCCAGGACAGCTCGGAGATATGTACCATACCATCCACGCCGCCGATGTCCACAAACACGCCGTAGCTGGTCATGGACTTCACGGTGCCGGTGTAGTGCTTGCCGACCTCGATAGAGCTCCAGACAGCCTCCTGCGCGGCCTTGCGGGCCTCGTCGGTGACGCTGCGGATGGAGCCCACCACGCGGCGGCGGGCACGGTTGACCTCGGTGATGCGCAGCTGGACCTTCTGGCCCTTCATCTCGGACAGGTCAGCGCCGCGGGGCATACCGCTCTGAGAAGCGGGCACGAACACGCGGACGCCCTTGACGGACACCACGATGCCGCCCTTGTTCTCCTCGGTGACAGTGCCTTCCAGCACGGTCTTCTCCTCAACAGCGGTCTCAATGTTCTCCCAGACCTTCACGGCGTCCAGGCGCTTCTTGGACAGCTCGGCGTAGCCTTCCACGTCGTTGACGCGGACAATGTAGGTCTCGATCTCGTCGCCGACCTTCACAATGTCCTCAGGCTTTGCGTTGGGGTCGTCGGTCAGTTCGCTCATCTTGATGTAAGCATACTGCTTTGCGCCAACATCGACCAGAACCTCAGTGGGGTTGATGGCCAGAACGGTGCCGGTGACCTTCTCTCCTGTATTTAAAGTTTTGAAAGACTGATTCAGTAATTCCTCGAAGGACTCCATACCCTCGGCCACTTTGATTTCTTCGCTCATCGTTGCATATACCTCCTTAATAATGCCAGCAGGTGTGGAGGCGCCGGCCGTAAGGCCCGCAACAGAGCAACCATGGAAGAAATCCGGCGAGAGCTCGTCCGCGTTCTCGATCTGGAGGACACGGGGGCATCTCTTCATGCAAATTTCCGTCAAATGTTTGGTGTTGGCGCTTTTACGGTCTCCCACCACGACCATCACGTCCACTTCAGCGGCGATAGAAGCCGCTTCGGCCTGACGCTTATGCGTAGCATTGCATATTGTATCAAATATTTTTGCGTTTGTACACTCTTTTTTTAGGATTTTCCAAGAAGTTTCAAAAAGTTCTCGGATACAGGTAGTCTGAGCCACCACTGTCACAGGGATCTCCCGGTTTTTGGGGTCCTTCTCAAGCCACATTTTTACTGCCTCGGGCCCTTCAAACACCAGAGGATGGCGGCACCAGCTAGCGATGCCGATGACCTCCGGATGGTGAGGCTCGCCGATGATGACCGGCTGCCGCCCCTCTTCCTCCGCCTGGGCCACCAGCTTCTGAATACGGCAGACGTTGGGGCAGGTGGCGTTGACACAGCGGACGCCCCGGCTCTCCAGGTCGTCCAGTACGCTTTTCAGCTCTCCGTGGGAGCGGATGACCACCGTGTCCCCGGAGCCTAGCTGGCTGCTGTCCGATATTTTCCGGATGCCCCGCCGGGCCAGATCCTCCACCACATAGCTGTTGTGGATCAGATCACCCAGCATCCAGCAGCCGCCGGTCTCCACCGCCGTCTTTTCTGCCAGATCCACGGCCCGCCGGACGCCGTAGCAGAATCCGGCGCTCTCCGCAAGGATGACCTTCACAGGGGCTCCCCCCCTACCGTCTGGCCGCCCAGGGCGTAGGCCTCTGCCAGAATGTCATCAGCGATCTTCTGCATCTCCTCAGAGGTGCCGTGGCGGCCTGTGTATACAGGGATGTACGGTTTGCCGAAGATGATGCGGGTCCGGTGGAACAGCTTCTTCTCCCCGTCCACAAACACCGGGATCATGGTGGCGCCGGTGCGGACGCCGATGACCGCCACGCCAGCCTTGGCGTGGGCAGGAAGGCCATCCTTGCAGCCGATGCCGTTGCGAATCACGGTGCCCTCCGGGAAAATCAGCAGGTTGTCTCCGCCTTTAATGGCCTGTATGGCAGTCTTGACTGCCTGGATGTCGTTGTCGCCCCGGCTGACGGGAAAGGCCCCCACATGCCGCAGCGCCCATGCCAGAGGCTTGAAGCGAAACAGCTCCTGCTTGGCCATGATGTGCACCCGGTAGTTGATGGGCAGCCGCAGCACTACCAGCAAGGGGTCCCAGTTGCTGGAGTGGTTGGGACACAATAGGGCGCCATGCTCCGGCAGATTTTCAAGCCCCTCCACCGTGGTGGGATGCAGAATGCGGCACACAAGGCCAACTACATAATAAGCAAATACAAAAAACGTACCCAGGGGTTTCATCTGGTCTTCTCCTTCATGATGTTCAAAAGGGCCTCCTCGCTCTCCGCGAAGGTCAGCTCCGTGGTATCCAGAAGAACGGCGTCCTCGGCCTGCCGCAGGGGCGCCGCGGCCCGGTGGGAGTCGTTCCAGTCCCGCTCCTGGATATCCTTCAGTACAGCTTCAAAGGGCTCCGGCGTACCCCGCTGCTCCAACTCCAGCATCCGTCGCTGAGCCCGGGCCTCCGGGGAGGCGGTCAGGAAGATCTTCACGTCGGCGTCAGGCAGCACCACAGTGCCGATATCCCGGCCGTCCATGATGACGTTGTTGGTGCGGGCCAGCTGGCGCTGCATTTCCAGCAGGAAAGCCCGAACAGCGGGATGGGCGGACACGGCGGAGGCGTACATGGAGATCTGCGGCAGGCGGATCTCCTTGGTCACGTCCGCACCGTTCAGCAGCATGTGCTGGAGGCCGTCTTCCCCGTAGGTCAGCTCCACATGGATCTCCGGAAGCCGGGCGGTCACCGCTGTTTCATCCTTCGGGTCAATTTCTTTTGTATAAATATAGTATCCGATGGTTCGGTAAATGGCGCCGGTGTCCACATATAAATAGCCGAGCTTTGCGGCAATACTGCGGGCCAGGGTGCTTTTTCCGGCACCGGAGGGGCCGTCGATGGCAATGCTGATGGTCTGCATGGTTCACTCTCCTGTCATGTTTCGTTCTCCGCCGCCGCAAGACCGGCGGCGCGGCCTGTTGCCCAGGCGATCTGCAGGTTGAAGCCGCCGGTATAGGCGTCCACGTCGATCACTTCACCTGAAAAGTACAATCCCTTTACAAGCTTTGACTCCATTGTAGCTGGGTTGATCTCGCCGACTTTAACACCGCCGGAGGTAATGATGGCGTCCGTGACCGGGCAGGGGCCCGCGATAGCGATTGGGAAATGCTTCAGCAGGCGCAGAAGCTCACGCCGCTGCTCCTTGGTCAGGTCATGGACCTTCTGATGGGGCGGAATCTCCGTCAACCCCACCACCACGGGGATCAGCTTCTGGGGCAGCAGATCGCCCAGAGCGTTGCAGAAGTCACTGTTGGCGTATTTGGTGAAATCCGACAGCAGCCGTTTGTCCAGCTGCTGCTCATCCAGCGCGGGCTTTAGGTCGATCTCCAGGCGGTACTTTTTCTTTTCAAAGCGCCGCATGTGGGCGGACGCCGACAGTACCAGCGGGCCGCTGACACCAAAGTGGGTAAACAACATCTCGCCGAAATCCGTGTAGATCTTCTTATCGTTTTCAAACACGGTCAGGCTGACATTCCGCAGACTCAACCCCTGCATCCGGGCGCAGAGATTCCCCTGTTCCCGCAAAGGAACCAGGGAGCCCCGCAGGGGCGTAACGGTGTGTCCGGCCTCGGCAGCCATGCGGTGGCCCTCACCTGTGGAGCCGGTAGCAGGATAGCTGACGCCGCCGGTGGCCAGAATGACCGCCTGGGCAGGATACTCCCGGCGTTCTCCCAGCACACCGCAGACGGTTCCCTCTTCGATCTCAAGGTGCACCGCCCGGTCCCGGACCAAGGTGACCCGCAGGGCCTTCAGCCGCCGCTCCAGGGCACCACTGATGTCAAAGGCACGGTCGCTGACGGGAAACACCCGGTTTCCCCGTTCAGTTTTCAGGGGTACCCCCAGCTCTTCAAAAAAAGCCATGGTGTCCCGGCCGTCGAACCGGGAAAAAACACTGTACAGGAACTTGCCGTTCTTCGGCGTGTTGGCCAGCAGGGTCTCCAGGTCCGCATTGTTGGTCACGTTGCAGCGGCCCTTGCCGGTGATATTCAGTTTCTTGCCCAACCGCTCGTTAGGCTCCAGCAGGGTCACAGAGGCCCCCTGCTCCGCCGCGCAGATGGCGGCCATCATGCCGGCGGCGCCGCCGCCCACCACTACGATCTGTTTACTCATCATCCATCTTTCCAAACACGCCGTATTCGTTCCAGATGTCTTCCAGTTCCTCGAAAGTCCTGGCGGCATCGGTGCCCATACGGTAAGCCAGTGCCACCAGCAGGGCGTTGATCAGAGACAGGGGCGCCACCATGGAGTCCACGAAGGATATCATCTCACAGGGGGCCAGCAGGGCCGCGTCGGACATCTGGTACACCGGGGACAACTCGTTGTCTGTCACGGCAATGATGGTGGCTCCCCGGTCCTGGGCAAATTTCACGGTGTTCATGGTCACCCTGGAGTAGCGGGGGAAGCTGATGGCGATCATCACGTCCCCGGGGCCGATGCGGAACAGCTGCTCAAAAATTTCTCCGGCGGCGTTGGACTGGACCAGGGTCACATTTTCGCACAGCAGGTGCATATAAAAGTTCAGATATCCGGCCACATAGGCAGAGGAGCGGACACCCAGAATATAGATATGGCGGGCGTTTTTGATGCGGTCCACCACATCGTCGAACTGGTTCCGGTCTGCCTGGGCAGCCAGCTCCCGCAGCTTGTCGATATCCGACTGCAGCACGGCACCCAACAAGTCCTGCCGCTCAAAGAGCTCCCCGGCCTGCTGGATGCGCTGGGTGGAGGTCAGACGGCTGCGGATCATCTCCTGCAGTGCCCGCTGCATACTGGGATAGCCGTCGTAGCCCAACTCCGAGGCAAACCGTACCACTGTGGATTCGCTGACGCCCACCAGCTTGCCCAGCTTGCTGGCGGTCATGAAAGCCGCTTTATCGTAATTGTCCAGGATGTACCCGGCAATTCTCTTTTGTCCCTTGGAAAAGCCGTTCATGCTGCTTTCAATGGTATGTAAAATGTTTTTCGCCACGGCCATTCCCTCCCCTGTTCGTTCTCTTTTTTATCTTACACACAGAAAATGCGCAGGTCTCCATGCGCATCCTGTCGTATTGTACCACAAACCCTGCAAAATTCAAACGGTTTTTGCAGGAAATTTTGCAAAGCTTGCAAAATGGAAGCGCGGACCCTTTGGCCCGCGCTCAGGCAGCTTGATTCAGGTTGCGGATGGCTCTTTCAGGGCGGCAACCTCGTCCGCCGTCAGATACCGCCATCTGCCAAGCGGAAGGTCACCCAGCTCCAGAGAATGCTCCCGGATCCGACACAGCCGCTTCACGGTCAGCCCACACGCAGCACACATCCGTCGAATCTGCCGGTTTTTGCCCTCGTGGATGGTGATGGACAGCTCCGCCGTCTGGCGGGTTTTCCGCAGGACCTCTACTTTTGCGGGGCGGATGGGTTCCCCCTCCAGGTCGGTAATGGCGGCCAGCTTTTCCGCCGCGCCGTCCACCGGGCCAAATACGGAGACTAAATAGGTCTTGTTGACCTCTCCGCTGGGATGCAGCAAATGCTGCATCAGATCACCATCGTTGGTCATCAACAGCAGGCCTTCGGAATCCAGGTCCAGCCGCCCCACGGGATACACCCGGGTCCCGCAGTCCCGCACCAGGTCCGCCACGGTCTTTCGGCCCTTTTCGTCGGACAGAGTGGTCACATAGCCCCGGGGCTTGTTCAGCAGCAGATAGACGTGCTCGGCTTTTGACGCCAAGAGGTTCCCGTCCACCCGGATGTCATCCCGATCCGGGTCCGCTCGCTGTCCCAGCTCCGCCGTCACTCCGTTGACGGTCACGCGGCCTGCGGTGATGTAATCCTCCGCTGCCCGACGGGAACACACCCCGGCAGCGGAGAGCAGTTTTTGCAGTCGTTCTTCCATATGTCAGTCCTTCTATCGGGCCAGTTTCAGCACTGCCAGGGCGGATTCCGCCCTGGGTGCCACGGATTCTCCGCACAGCAGGTCCACCCGGCCGACCTCCTGGCCGTCCAGGGTAAAAACAGCCTGTCCCACCTTGGTCCCGGCAGCCAGCGGTGCTGTCAGGGTATCTGTGAGCTCCAGGCGTGTTTCCAGCCTTTCCCCATCCGCGATGGGCCAGGAAAAGCTCTCCGCCGCCACCAGGGCCACGGTTTTCTGCGCGCCGTCCTTCACGGAGACCCGGCGAAGGGGCTGTCCCAGAACAGACAGGCGTTTGGCTGGATAGGCAGCAAAGCCATACGCATACAGCTCCTGGTGGTCAGCCCAGTCGTTTCCGTCCTGTAAGGTCACCGCCACCAGCCGCTGGCCGTTCTTCTCCATGCAGCTGACCAGGGTCCGGCCCGCTGCTTTGGTATAGCCCGTTTTCAGCCCGATGCAGCCCTCCGACCAGGAGAGCAGCTTGTTGTGATTGGTCATGGTGCGGCCGCCGATGGTGACGGTGCGGGTGGAGGCGATCCGGGCGAAGGTTTCGTTCTCCATAGCGGCGCAGGCTAGCACCGCCATGTCCCGTGCGGTGGAATAGTGGGTCTCCGCGTCCAGCCCGTTGGGGTTGGCGAAAGAGGTATGCACCATTCCCAGCTCCTTGGCGGTCTCGTTCATCATCTTCACAAAGCCCGCCTGGCTGCCGCCTACCTGCTCCGCGATGACCACCGCCGCATCATTTCCGGAGCACAGCATCAGACCGTAGAGCAGCGTCTCCAGGGTCAGCTGCTCCCCCTCCTTCAGGTACATGGAAGAGCCCTCTGTCAGGGTCGCCTCCCGCTTGACGGTCACCATGTCGGAGAGATTCCCTTCCCTGATAGCCACCAGGGCGGTCATGATCTTGGTGGTGCTGGCAATCAGCATTTTCGCATCCGTGTTCTGCTCATATAGCACCCGACCGCTGTCTGCGTCCACCAGGATCGCAGCCGCGGCCGAGGTACTCACAGCTTTTGACTGACAAGGGAGAATACTACACAGCATCAATACCACAGTCAGTACAACGGCAGCGCGCTTTGGCATGGTCCATCACCTCATTCGTTCACGGTGATGGTAGTATACCCCGCTCAGAGGGTCTCTTTTTCCTTCTTCTTGTCGATAATTTTTTCCACTTTATCCACGATCTCCGGGGCTATGTCTACGATGCGGTCCACCGTGTTCATAGGCGCTGCCGCTACAGGCAGCATCCGGGTGGTGCCGTCCTTGATGACCAGGAAGGCCACAGGGTCGATCTTCACGCCTGCGCCTGCTCCGCCGCCAAAGTTGGTGTTGGCGTTCTTGCCGTAGTCGCCGCCACCTCCGCCGAAGCCGAAGCTGATCTTGGAAATGGGGATCAGGGTCACGCCGTCGGGCGTGGTGATAGGCTGGCCGACGATGGTATTGGTGTCGGCCATGGCATGGACCTTATCCATGGTGGAGCGCATCAGCTCGGTCAGTGGATTTTTCTTCTCCGTCGTATTATCCATCTTGTGAACCATCCTTTCTGAATCTGAGAGCAAACCGCTCATATCATGCTGCCGGCTGAGGCGCCGGTGGTTTCTCTTTTGCTTTTTTCCGGAACCGCAGGAACCAGCGGAGCGCCGGAATGGCGATCCCCAGTCCCACGCCCAACAGGGTCCCGATGCGGGCGGTGACGCCCAGGGTCCCCTCGATCAGGGGCTTGGGAGCGTCAAAGTCGATGTCGGTATGGATGCTTGGCTCCGGGGTGTCCAGGACCTTTTCCAGCACCGGCATCCCTGTCCAGATGGCAGCTTGCAGGTAGCCGTACTGCTCCGCCGCCGCGGCCGGGTCATCTGCGCCTCCAAGAATCAGGATGACGGTCAGGGGGTGGATGCGGATGCCCCGGCGAGTCCGGTTCAGGGCCCGCTTCAAAGGCGGCCACAGGGTCCTGACCGCGTCCCTGATATCCGTCAAAGTGGGCTTTGGCAGGGGCTGTTTCTCTTTTTTCTCCTTCGGTTTCTCCGGTTTTTCTGTGGTCTCTTCCTTGGAAGGCTTTGACTTCTTTTTGCCGGGAAACACCCGGAAGCGGAACAGGCCGAATTTGACATCCACCACAGTGGAGCCGCCGGACAGCGTCACCCGCGCTCCCACGCGGGTCAGGCACAGCCACACCAGCAGTAAGACCAGGATGCCCAGAATCCAAAGCGTAATCAACGGCGCTCACCTCTCTTTTTCTCGGATATCTGCCGCTCAGTCCTCCGGGGCCGGGAAATCCGCGTTCTCCGGGGTGTCGGCGCCGACGATCTCCGCTTCCGCAACGGGGTCGATAACCTCACCGGTGTCGCTGAGGCGCATCTGTCCTTCCCCGCCCAGGTCCGGCATCTCCGGCAAATCGTCCAGGCTGGTCAGGTGGAAGGCCCGCAGGAACTGCTTGGTGGTACGGTACAGCCGGGGCCGTCCCGGCACCTGGAGCCGACCGCATTCTTCAATGAGCTTCCGCTCCTGCAGGAGGCCCATGGTATAGGAGCTGTCCACACCACGGATCTGGTCCACATAGGCCCGGGTGGTTGGCTGGTAATAGGCAATGATGGTCAGCACTTCCAGAGCGGGCTGGCTCAGCTTGGCGGGCTTCCGGATCTCAAAGGCGCGACGGATGATGTCGGCGTAGTCCGGGGCGGAACAGAGCTGCCAGCTGTCCTCAATATGCAGCAGGCGGATGCCCCGGCGCTCGTAGGCGTAGTAGTCCATCAGCTTCTGGAGCACCTGCTCCACTGTGGGCCGGTCCATGTCCATGGCCACGCAGATGCGGTCCACATGGACAGGCTCTCCGGACGCGAACAGGATGCCCTCAATGGCGGATTCTATTTCTTTCATCTCCATGGTTTCCATGGCGTGTTCTCCTTAAAAGGTCAGATTGTCAGGCATGTCGCCCTCCTGGCGGACGGTGCAGTCCGTCTCAGAACCGGCCAGATGCAGCACCCGGGCTTTGCAGAGCTCCAGCACCGCCAGGAAGGTAGCCACCACCTCGCTGCGGCTACGGTTCCCCTGAAACAGCAGCCGGAACCGGGTGATGCCGCCCTCTTTCAGGCGCCGCAGGATCTCTCGGGCTTTGCTCTCCACCGGGTATGGCTCATGCTGCACGATATCCTGGAAGGCTGTCTTGGGCGGCGGCAGAGCTCGCTCGGTCCGGCTCCGAATCTCCGCCATCGCCAGGATCAGGTCTGCCTTCTCCTGGTCGTACTCGTAAATCTTTCCCCGCTTCACCGGCTCCGGGTTGCGGGTGATGATGCTGCGGCCAAACTCCCCCATGGGCTCCATCCGCTTTGCCAGCATCTTGACACAGACATATTTTTCGCTGCGGCGCCGCTCCTCCAGAGACTGGATCAGGGCGTCCATCTCGCTCTGGGCCTCCTCATCCTCAATGGACAGCAGCATCCGGGTCTTGATATACACCAGATGGGATGCCATGGTGACGAACTCGCTGGCTACCTCCAGGTCCATCTTCTGCCGCTGCTCCAGCCAGGCGATGTACTGGTCGCAGATCAGAGAGATGGAGATGTCCTGAATCTCCATTTTGTTCTTGCTCAGCAGAAACAGGATCAGGTCCAGGGGACCCTCAAAGTCCTGCATCTCCTCCTCGGAGCGGGAGCGGACGACTTTTTCCAGTTTGAATACGGGATTTTCCAATGGTCACACCTCAAAAAAACAGGTTCAGCAAAAAGCCGTATACGCCCATGATGGCGTTGCCAATCAGGTTGCCTGTCAGACCCAGCCAGGACAACAGCAACAGCAGAATGATGCCGTACCGCTCGTACCGCATCAGCTGGACATAGAGCCGGTCCGGCAGCAGGACCGCCACCACCTTGGAGCCGTCCAGGGGCGGAATGGGCAGCAGGTTAAAAAGTCCCAGGCCGATGGACAGAGGTACCACCGTGTAAAGGCAGAAGGTAAAAACTGTGTCCCACATTGGGGTATAAGGAACGTAAAGGTAAACCACCTTACTGATTCCCAGCATCAGCAGTGCCAGCAGAAAGTTGGAAATGGGCCCCGACAGGGCTGTGAGAGCCATTCCCTGCTTGGGCTTTTTGAAATAGCCCGGGTTCACAGGCACAGGCTTTGCCCAGCCGAAGCCCGCTGCGAACATCATGACCAGGCCCAGCCAGTCGATGTGGCGCAGAGGATTCAGGGACAGGCGGTGCATCCGCTTGGCCGTAGGATCTCCCAGTGCCAGAGCCGCCAGACCGTGGCAGGTTTCATGGATGGTCAGGCACAGAAAGACGGCAACCACTCGAAGCGCCGCATCCCCCAGAGAACCGAGGTCCAGTGCCTGCAACAGATTTTGCAGATAGTGCAGAGGTGAAAATGCCATAACAGACTCCAAATCATAATAACCCAAAATATAGGATCATTATACCAGTTTGCAACACTAAATACAAGGAAAATTCAGAATAAACGAGAAAAGAGACAGGCGCGGATGCGCCTGTCTCTCTGGTGCTTATTCTGAAAGATTAGCCCTTCACCATGGAAGCGATCTCAGCAGCGAAGTTCTCCTGCTTCTTCTCGATGCCCTCGCCCTTCTCGAAACGCACGGCGTTCTTGAAGGTGATGGTGCCGCCCTGGGCCTTGGCCACGGAAGCGATATACTTCTCCACGGTCATGCTGTTGTCCTTGACGAACTCCTGCTGCAGCAGGCAGTTCTCGGCATAGAACTTGTTCAGCTTGCCCATGACGATCTTCTCGCGGACCTGCTCGGGCTTGTTGGCCATCTTGGGATCGTTGGCCATCTGGACCATCATGATCTTCTTCTCCTCGTCCAGAACGTCCTGGGTGACCTGAGTCTTGTCCCAGAAACGGGGATTCAGAGCGGCGATCTGCATGGCGGCATCCTTACCGGCCTCTTCCACCTTCTCGGCGGGCAGGTCGGTCTCCAGGTTCACCAGAACGCCGATCTTGCCGCCGGCGTGGACGTAAGCCACGGAAACGCCGTCAGCGAAGCGGGCGAAGCGGCGGACCTTGATGTTCTCGCCGATGACCAGGACCATCTCCTGCTGCTGCTGCTCAACAGTCAGGTCGGTGCCGTTGTACTTGCAGGCCATCAGGGCGTCCATGTCGGCGGGAGCTTCCTTGGCCACGGTGGCGGCCACGCCCTTGACGAAGTCCACAAACTTCTCGTTCTTGCCGACGAAGTCGGTCTCGGCGTTGACCTCGACCACCACGCCCACACCGTCGATGACAGTGGCGAAAGCCATGCCCTCGGCAGCGATACGGCCGGCCTTCTTGGCGGAAGCGGCCAGGCCCTTCTCACGCAGGTACTCCACGGCCTTGTCCATGTCGCCGTCGGAGGCGGCCAGAGCCTTCTTGCAATCCATCATGCCCACGCCGGTCATCTCGCGCAGGGTCTTCACATCAGCTGCGGTAAAAGCCATTTTTACTTTCCTCCAATTTATATGGTATCAAACACAGTCAGCGTCTGAAACTGCAAATTACTGAGCGTCCTCAGCCTTCTCCTCGACGGCCTCGGTCTGCTCGCCCTGCTTGCCCTCCAGCACGGCGTTGGCCATGATGGAAGAGATCAGCTTGATGGCGCGGATAGCATCGTCGTTGCCGGGGATGACGTAATCGATCTCATCGGGATCGCAGTTGGTATCGGCGATAGCGACCACGGGGATGCCCAGCTTGTGAGCCTCGGCGATGGCGTTGCGCTCCTTACGGGTGTCCACGATGAACAGAGCGCCGGGCAGCTTCTTCATGTCCTTCACGCCGCCCAGGTACTTCTCCAGCTTGGCGATCTCGCCCATGTGCTTCATGACTTCCTTCTTGGGCAGCATATCGAAGGTGCCGTCCTCCTGCATGGTCTTCAGCTGGTTCAGACGGTCCACGCGGGTACGCATGGTCTTGAAGTTGGTCATCATGCCGCCCAGCCAACGGGCGTTGACATAGTACTGACCGCAGCGGGTAGCCTCCTCGCGGATGGCCTCCTGAGCCTGCTTCTTGGTGCCGACGAACAGCAGGGACTGGCCGCTCTCGCTCAGCTGACGGACGAAGCTGTAAGCCTCTTCCAGCTTGCGGACGGTCTTCTGCAGGTCAACGATATAGATACCGTTGCGCTCGGTGTAGATATAGGGAGCCATCTTGGGGTTCCAGCGGCGGGTCTGGTGACCGAAGTGGACGCCTGCCTCCAGCAGGGCTTTCATGGATACGACGTTAGATGCCATAGTGTTGAGTTCCTCCAAATCAAATTTCGTTTTTACCTCCGGCGGCTTCATCCCCCCTGCTGACCCGGCTTTTTGCGGCCTAGCACGAACAGGAAGTCGACGCACCGTGCGGAATGCTGAAATATAATACCACGTTCACTGCGTCAATGCAAGTATTTTTTCCCAAAAAACCTCAAAAAATCTGGCTTTACCGGAATTTCCGCCGTCGTTTCTGCTCCAGATTGGGGTCCCGCCGCTGGAAGGGCTTGTCAATGAGGATGATGTCATCCCCAATGCGCTGGATGCACTCCCAGGGGATGTAAAACTCCTCCCCTCTACCGAACAGCCCGAAGAACCGGCAGGGACCGTAGACCACAATGGCGATCACCTGTCCCTCCGGAACACGGATGTCCACGTCCGCCACGAAACCCAGCCGGCAGCCATCACAAATATTGATGACCTCCTTACACCGCAGATCCCGGATCCTGCACTGCATCATCCATCCCTCCTTGTCAGGAAAGCCTATGCGCGCTCCCGGCTGTCCTATGCGCCCAGAAAGCGACAAAAGCTCCCAGTATAGGAAAAATCGGCAGCGGAAATACTGTCCCCAGAAGCTAACAAGGGGGCAGCAGCCATGCAGGGAAAAGTGGAGATTGCGGGGGTCAATACCGCCAAATTGAAGGTCCTGAAAAACGCGGAGACCATGGAGCTGCTGCGGAAGACCAAGGAGGGCGACCAGGAGGCCCGCCGTCAGCTGATCGAGGGGAACCTGCGGCTGGTGCTCTCCGTGATCCAGCGGTTCGCCAGCCGGGGCGAAAACGCCGACGACCTGTTCCAGGTGGGCTGCGTGGGCCTCATTAAGGCCATCGACAACTTTGATATCTCCCAGCCGGTGAAGTTCTCCACCTACGGCGTGCCCATGATCATCGGTGAAATTCGCCGCTACCTCCGGGACAACAGCGCCATCCGGGTGTCCCGCTCCATGCGGGATACCGCCTACCGGGTCCTGCAGGTCCGGGACCGCCTGATCTCGGAGAACCAGCGGGAGCCAACCGTGGAGCAGATCGCCAAAGAATTGGACATTCCCCGGGAGGAGGTGGTGTTCGCCATGGACGCCATCGTGGACCCGGTGTCGCTGTATGAGCCGGTGTATTCTGACGGCGGCGACGCCATCTGCGTCATGGACCAGGTCAGCGACACCCGCAATACCGACGAGAGCTGGACGGACCGCATTGCCCTGAAGGACGCCATGGCACGGCTGGACGAACGGGAGCGGCGCATTTTGTCCCTGCGGTTCTACGAGGGGAAGACCCAGATGGAGGTCTCCGCCGAGGTAGGTATTTCCCAGGCTCAGGTATCCCGTCTGGAAAAGGGCGCCATCAACACTATCAAAAAGAATATTTAAAAGGAAAAGAGGACGAAAAAGTCCTCTTTTCCTTTTAAAATAGGGTCTTGCATTTCATTTTAGTTCATGATATTCCTCTGGTAAAGGAGGTTGAAGCTATGAATATGAATCTTGAAAACATTCCGGAGAACACCGTCATCTATCTGCGCCGGACAGGCCCCTACGGCGGGGACAACCGCGACTTAATGGAACGCCTGAAAGCCTGGACCACCAGAAATGACCTGCTGGAAACCGGCACCATTTTGGGCATTGCCCGGGATGATCCCGCGCAAGCGCCGCCGGAGCGCTGCCGTTACGATGTCTGTCTGACTCTCCAGGGTCACTTCCCGGAACCGGAAGCGGGGATGTCTCTGGGACTGCTGCCCGGCGGGCGATATGCCTGCTTTCAGGGTCCTCACACACCAGAAGGCGTCCAGGCCCTCTGGCAGGATAGCTTTGCCGCCCTGCCGGAACTGGGCTTCTGCCCCGATCCGGCCCGTCCGGTGATGGAGCGCTACCGGCCGGAGCTGCTGGCCCAGGGGCTCTGCGAACTGTGCATCCCCGTCTAAACCTATTCTAACGAGCTGATATTGCCGAAGGTCCCGCCCTCCTCCGTCAGGATGAAGTCCGTGCTGACCTCCACATTCATATCGCCGGGGGTCTCACCACCGTCAGGGCACTCCGGGCGCTTGCCGTCCTCCGGCCGCTTCAGTTCAGACGGATCGATGACCGTGCCGTCAGGCAGGGTGATGGTGCCGTCCTCGTTGGGCTTTGGCCAATCCTTACCGGGCTGTCGGCCGGGGTCGCCCTCGGGCGGCACCATCCCCTCCGGTATCTCAAAGCCCTCGGGCGGCTCTCCCCCGTCAGGCCGGGGGCCGCCCATGCCGTGTCCGCCGGTCATTCCGGCGGCGCCGGCCAGCTGAGTTTCACCGTTCCAGAGAGTATAGGTCCCCTCCGTCAGGTCCGGGCTGGAGACTACCAGGTAGGTGAAGTCGTTAGCCGGGGTCCACTCCCCTGCCACGGTGCCGTCCTCCGCCTTCAGGGTGACAGTGGTGCCGCCCTGCTGGCGCTGGCGGAAACCAAACACCACATAGGGCTGGTCTCCGCCGTCGATGCGGTCCAGCATGTTGCCGGAGGCCGCCACGGTGCCGCCGTTGATGTAGATGCCGTTGTCAGAGTCGATACCCGCGTCCTGACTGCTGCCGCAGGCGGCGGCAATGACGGTGCCGCCGTTGATGACCAGCCAGCCGTTGGAGTCGATGCCGTCGCCCTCACCGGTGGCGCCGTCCACGTCGATGGTGAGCACGCCGCCGTTGATGGTGGTGACGGACACGCCGTCCTCGTTGGTGTTGATGCCGTCGTTGCCGGAGGTGATGTTGATGCTGCCGCCGTTTACCGTCAGGTGCAGCTCGGAATCCAGACCTTCGTTTTCGGCGGTGATGTTCAGAATACCTGTCCCCTGCTCTCCGCCGTCCACATTCATGGACATTTTGGAATAGAAGGCGCCGTCGTACTTGTGGAGCTTCTTGCTGTCCACCACTTCCGTGCCATCCTCATTGAGTTCCACGCTGTCCGGTTTGTAGATCCGGGCCACGTAGGAGCCGGTGATGTTGTTGACCGTGCCGTCGGCGATGATGACATTTGCCCCGGCGGCAGAGGTGTCCACGTCTTTGACGGCGGTCTCCGTATCCGTGGAGCCGCATTCATAGACGTTGTAGAAGATCACAGCGGGAGCCACCGTGCAGGTGATATCCGCACCGTTCAGGATCAGGGTCACCACGGCGTTGGGGTCCTCTTCGGCGTCCTCTCCCAGGTCCACGGCTACCTGTCCGGCGGACAAGCTTCCGCTGAGGACATAAGTGCCCGGCTGGGTGATGTGGACCACCGTGTGGGCATTGGCTTCCGCCTGACTGTGTTCGTCATCTTCGGTGCCCTCGCCGTAGGCGATACCCTGGCCCTCCAGATAAAACACGATGTCATTGGCGGTGTAGACAGCCGCCGTCTCGTCGGTGGAAACAGGCTGGCCGTCCACGGTGATGCCGCCATCGGATAAAAGAATGGCAGTCGCACCGTCATAGGTCGGTTGGGCTGTTTCCTGTGTCTCCGCCCTTTTCCCGCAGGCGGTCAGGGGTACCGCCAGCGCCAAAGCAAGCGCCAGCGCAGTCATTCGCTTCATATCATCACGTCCTTTCCGGTTGATGTGGACAGGATAGCAGAGATTTCTGAAATCTTTCTGAAATGCTTCCCTGCATTCGACGCCAGCCTCACCGCAGTTTTCGGCAGGTGTGGATAATGGCAATTGCAGAGATCACGAAGGTCAGGGCATCAGATACCGGCACGGACCACAGCACGCCGTCCAGCCCCAGGAACAGCGGCAGCAGCAGGGCAAAGCCCACGCCGAACACCACCTCCCGGACCATGGACAGCATCGTGGACAGCAAAGCCTCTCCCAGGGATTGAAGGTAGATGAAGGTGGCCTTGTTGATGCAGGCCAGGGGCAGCAGGCAGAGATAGACCCGGAAAGCCTTGACAGCGAACTCCGTGTAGTAATGGCTTTCGTTGGCCGCGCCGAAAATCTGAATCAGCTGACCCGGGAGGAACTCCGCAATCAGTAATGTCACGATACCCACGACAGTCTCCGCCGTCAGCAAACAGATGAACAACTGACGAGCCCGGTCCTTCCGTCCGGCGCCGATGTTGTAGCCCACGATGGGGATGCAGCCAGCCGCCATGCCGATCACGACGGAAATCACGATCTGGAAGAACTTCATCACGATGCTCACCACCGCCATGGGGATCTGTGCATGCTGTTCCTGACCGAAAATCTCGTCCATAGCGCCGTACTTCCGGATCATGTTGTTGATGGCCGCCATGGCCGCCACCAGGGAGATCTGGGCCAGGAAGCTGCACACACCCAGGGGAATGAAATGGCGGATCACGCCCCAGCAGAGGCGGAAACTACTCTTTTCCAGACGGACGGGTTTATCTTCAGCTTTCGCTGGGGGATGATGGTGCGGCGGTTGCCACCGTGCTGGCCAGATCCTGACAGCGGCGCTGGCGGTGTGGTATCTCTGCCACATGAAACACCGGGTCCAGAACGATGTTGGCAGCAGCACCGGCAAGAGTGGAAGCCATGGCGAATCGAGGACTGCCGTCAGAACGGATGATGGGATTCATGGCCTGGCCAAACATGTAGAACGGAATGCCCAGCGTAATCCAGAAGAAATACTCCTTGGCCTGGGCGAACGTCTCCGCGTTGACCCGGCCGCCGAAGGCAGTGAGGATGGGTTCCCGAAAAATCAGATACATGACGGTCAGAAGCAGGCTGCCGGCCACACACAGCACCACGGAGTTTCCGATGCTCCGGTGAGCATTTTCCTGATTGCGGGAGCCCAGGCAGATGCTGACATAGGCACAGCAGCCGTCGCCGATCATCACAGCCACAGCCAGGGCCACCACCGTCAGAGGGAACACAACGCCGTTGGCAGCATTACCATAGGAGCCCAGATAGTCCGCGTTGGCAATAAAGATCTGGTCCACGATGTTGTAAAGGGCCGCCACCAGCAGGGATATGACACAGGGAACCGCGTATTTCCGCATCAGGGTCCCCGGCTTTTCTTCCACCAGAAATGCATTCTTCAATTCGCTCATGTGTTACCTCCTGAACACGCAAAAAAAATACAGCGTGAGGCCGCAACCGGATTTACGCAGTTACGCCACACGCTGTATTTTTGATTATATGTGGTTTTCGCAGCAGGCGCAAAGGTGGTTTTTCACAAATTTTCTTCTGAGAAAATTGACCTTTTCCCGGGAAAAGCGTACAATCATACCATCTGATTCAGGAGTGCTGTTTTATGGACTATCAAAAAATCAAGGACTTTCGCAATACTCATAATCCCTATTCCCAGCGGCTAGGCATTTTCGTGGAGGAAATCGGCCCCGGCTATGCCCGGGTCACCAAAACCGTGGGACCAGAGGACGTGAACCCCCTGGGTGTCCCCCACGGTGGTGTGTATTTTTCCATGGCAGACACCGCCGGCGGCTCGGCCATGGCTTCTCATGGCCGCATGGCTGTCACCGTGAACTGCAATTACAACTTCATGCGCAGTGCCAAGGTGGGCGATACCCTGACCGCTGAAGCCCGTGAAGTCAAAGCCGGAAGAACCCTCTGCGTCTATGACGTGCGGATCACCGACCAGGACGGAATGCTGCTGGGCACCGGAACCTTCACGTTCTATCAGTTGGAACAGGAGATCGATTTTTGAATGGAATACAATTACCCATAAAAAAGCTGACGTCAATTTTTGGCGTCAGCTTTTTTTGCTTATTTTTTGAAGCTGTCCTTCAACGACACGCTGCGGTTGAACACCATGTGTTCGGGGCTGGAGTCCTTGCTGTCCAGGCAGAAATAACCCAAACGCATGAACTGGAAGGACGGGGCGGTCTTTCCCTTCTTCTCCGTCTGTTCATAGACCTCAGCTGCAGCCTTCAGGCCAGCCTCCACCTTGCAGCCCTGGAGGACCTCCAGGGAATCGGGATTCAGGCACTCCAGGAAGTCTTTGTCGGCGCCGTCGGGAGACTCGTCGGAGAACAGGTTGTCGTAGAGCCGGACCTCGGCGTCCACGGCGGTGGCGGCATCCACCCAGTGGATGGTGGCACCCTTCACCTTCCGGCCGTCGGCGGGGTCGCCGCCCCGGCTCTCGGGATCGTACTCACACAGGACCTCGGTGATGTTGCCGTTCTCATCCCTCACGCAGCCGGTGCAGGTGATAAGGTATGCACCCTTCAGACGGCACTCGGGCCCGCCGGGGAACAGACGCTTATATTTGGGCACCGGGGTCTCCAGGAAGTCGTCGGCCTCGATATAGAGATTCCGGGAGAAGCTGACCTCCCGGGTACCGGCGGCGGGGTCCAGAGGATTGTTTTCCACGGTGACGGTCTCGGTTTTGTCCGCGGGATAGTTGGTAATGGTCAGCTTGATGGGCCGCAGAACGCCCATGACACGCTCAGCCGTCTCGTTCAGGTCCTCCCGCAGGCAGTGCTCCAGGAAACCGTACTCTACCACATTTGCGCTCTTTGCCACGCCGATACGCTCGCAGAAATTGCGGATGGACTTGGGAGTGTAGCCCCGGCGGCGCAGGCCGCAGAGGGTAGGCATCCGGGGATCGTCCCAGCCGGAGACCTTGCCGCCCTCCACCAGAGCCCGGAGCTTCCGCTTACTCATAACCGTGTGGTCAATGCCCAGTCGGGCAAATTCGATCTGCCGGGGCTTTGCGGGCAGGTCGCAGTTGTCCACCACCCAGTTGTACAAAGGACGGTGGGCCTCAAACTCCAGAGAGCACAGGCTGTGGGTGATACCCTCCAGCGCATCCTGAATGGGATGGGCGAAATCGTACATGGGATAGATACACCACTTGTCGCCCTGGCGGTGATGGTGCATATGGTTGATGCGGTACAGCACGGGGTCCCGCATATTAAAGTTACCGCTGGCCAGGTCGATCTTGGCCCGCAGAGTCATGGCGCCGTTGGGGAACTCTCCCGCCCGCATCCGGGCGAACAGGTCCAGACTCTCCTCAATGGGACGGTCCCGGTAAGGGCTCTTGGCGGGCACACCGATGCTTCCCCGGTACTCCTTGAACTCCTCGGGGCTCAGCTCGCAGACATAGGCCAGTCCCTTTTTGATGAGGCCAACCGCCTGACGGTAGTCTTCCTCAAAGTAATCAGAGCCGTAGAAGAAACGGTCACCCCAATCGAAGCCAAGCCAGTGGATATCCTCCTGGATAGCGTCCACGAACTCGGTGTCCTCCTTGGTGGGGTTCGTATCGTCCATTCGCAGATTGCAGAGGCCGCCGTACTTCTCAGCCGTGCCAAAGTCAATGGTCAGGGCCTTGCAGTGGCCGATGTGCAGGTAGCCGTTGGGCTCCGGGGGAAACCGGGTATGAACAGTCATGCCCTCGAACTGTCCGCCGGAGGCGATATCCTCTTCAATAAAAGCATGGATGAAGTTCCGGCTCTCAGCCGCTCCCTCCTGCGTATTTTTGATCTCTTCTGCCATTGGCTTTGTCCTCCCAATGCGTATTATTTCACGTGGAGTTATATTATACAGAATCCGATCAAAAATTGCAAGCAGAATCAATCCCTGTCCAAAAGCTGTCCAAAAGCCAAACCTTTTGATTTCCGGAAAATTTTCACAGTTTTTCCCGAAAAGTATTGCAAATTTTCTCCGAAAACACTATAATTATATACCGCATGAGTTAGGTATATAAGCATACTGACAATACAGAAAGGATAGAAAGGAAGAAAAAGAATATGGAACTGAAAAATTTTGATAACATTCTGAGCCTGATGCCCAAGCTGGACCAGCCCAAGCGTGTGGTTCTGGCCGGTTCCGACGGCGAGAACATGCTCAAGGGCCTGTTCAAGGCACAGGAGGCAGGCTTTGTGCAGCCGGTGCTGGTGGGCGACCGGGCCCGCACCATGGTCATGCTGGAAAAGCTGGGCCTGGAGAAAGAGCCCTACACCATGGTGGAGACCCATCCCGGCCACGATGTGGCACAGGCTGCTATCGACGTCATCCGTTCGGGCGATGGCGATATTCTGATGCGCGGCAACATGAGCACCCGCCGTTTCCTGATGGATCTGATGTCCAAGGAAAACGGCCTGCGGACGGACCGTCTGATGACCCACGTTTCCCTGGTGTCCCTGCCGGAGTATCCCAAGCTGCTGGCCCTGTCCGATATGACCGTCATCATCAAGCCGGACCTGAACCAGAAGAAGGAGATCATCCGCAACACCGCCGACGCCCTGAAGGCCTTCGGCTATGAGAATCCCAAGCTGGCCCTGCTGTCCCTGGTGGAGAAGGTGACCTTCCACATGCAGGACACCGTGGAGGCACAGGCTCTGGTGGCCGAGCAGGCCCGCAAGCCCTTTGCCGACTGCGAGCTTTGGGGCCCCATCGCTTACGACCTGATCCTCAGCAAGGAGGCTGCCCGCCTGAAGAACTATGACTGCCCCTATTCCGGCGGCGGGTTCGACGGCATCATCGCCCCCGACCTGTCCACCGCCAACACCCTGGTGAAGAGCTGGCTGATCCATGCCCGCGCCACCACCTGCGGCGCTGTGGTGGGCGCCAAGATCCCCGTGGCTCTGACTTCCCGCTCTGCCGCCGAGGAGGAGACCTACCTGTCCCTGGTGTTCTGCACCATTCTGGACGCCTGGCGCAAGAAGCAGAAGGAAGGCAAATAAGTTCCTACATACCAGAAGAGACCGCCGTGAAGGCGGTCTCTCTTTTTATGTTTCTTCCTGCATGGCCTGCTCCAGGGCCTCCCGGTCATACAGCAGGTTCAGGGCCTCCAGCATTCCGTTGGCGGTCAGATGCTCCGGCAAGTCCAGCTTTTTCAGCAGCGCCTGCCGCTTGGCGGCGCTGTCCGGACCGCCGGTGAGGCCCAAAGCGAACAGGTCCGCCTTGGTGATGGGCTCCTTCGCCGGGACGCACTCCTCTTCCCCGTCCAGAAAGGTGGCTCCGGCCCGTTCCAGCGCCGCCAGCAGCACCTCGGGCTTCATGCCCTCCACGCCCAGCTTGCCCTCTTTTCCGGCATGGCGCTTCCGGCGCTCCTTGCCGTGGATATCCGGGATATAAGCCTGCTTGACCCGGTCCTTGGGCAGGGCGCCCTTGAGGTAGTTGCGGATGACAAAGCCGGCGCCGTCGCTGTCCGTCAGGACGATCAGTCCCCGCTCCTCCGCAAGTCTGCGGAGAAAGGCCAGCTTTTCTTTATCATTGAACACAGAAAAGCCTCCCAGGGTGACCACGGTGGCATCCACCACCTGAGAGATGGTATGTTTATCGTAGCGGCCCTCCACCACGATGACCTCTTTGATCTTCCTCATTTCCGCCTTGCCCCCAGCCGCACCAGCAGCAGCTTCAATTCCCCCGCCGCGTCGATGCTTTTCTCACTCTTCATGCGGCGGTCCAGAGTCTGGCACATCTTCACCGCGTCGGCGCACCAGTCTGCCGTGGTCCGTTTGGCCGCCGTCAGCAGCAGCTTTGCCGGGTAGTCGCTCTTCATCTCCCACAGCTCCATGAGCCAGTACTTGTCCTTGCCGCTGTCGATGGCCATGCGGGCGGTGTAGATGCGGCGTAGCTGACTGCCCAGAGCCGCCAGGATCATAATGGGCTCCGTCTGCATTTTCAGCAGGTCCCCTAGAATGGAGGCCGCCTGGTCGTAATTCCCCTGCAGCACCGCGTCGCTGAGCTTGAACACCTCGGCAGACAGCACCGGGTCCGCCACGGCGTCGATGTCCTGCTGGGTGATGGCCTTGCCCTTGGCGTAGGCGCCAATCTTCTGGATCTCCGGCACCAGCCCCGTCATCAGGCCGCCGCAGGTGAAGATCAAATACTCCGCCGTCTGGCGGTCGATCTCCTTCCCCAGCGCCTTGAAGCGGCGGGCGATCCAGGCCACCAGGTCGCTGCTGTCGGCAGCCCGGAACTCCACATCCTCCACATGGTCGCTGAGGGCCTTGTACAGCTTCTTCATGGTCTTGTTGGGCTTGTAGGCCACGGTATCGTAGACGAAGACCACACAGCAGTAAGGCGGGATATCCTCCAGGAAAGCGATCATTTTCTCCCGCTGCTCCTCATTCAGCTTGAAGAGGTCGAAGTCCGTCACCACGATGAGGGTCCGCTCCGCCATCATGGGCATGGCCTCTGCCATCTCACTGAGGCTCTGGACCGTCAGGTCCTTCCCCTCCAGCTTGTGGTAGTTGAACTCCTCGAAGCCACCGGGCACCAGCTGCTTCCGCAGCTCCCCCAGGTAATACTCCCGCAGGTAGCTCTCCTCTCCGTAGAAAATATAGGCACAGCCCGGAGTTCCGGCCTTCAAATCGTCCTTCAGCTTCTGAAAGGCTTCGTTTTTTGTTTTCTTCGCGTTCGCCATGTTGGTCTCCTCAGTTCAAAGATAAGTGGATATTGCCGTGCAGGTCCGTCCGGCAGACGGCGCAGCCCCGCTCCCCCAGCCGCCGCAGAGTCTCCCTGGCCGGGTGGCCATAGCTGTTGGAGCCCACGCTGATACACACCATCTCCGGTTTCAGGGCATCCAGCAGTTCCTCAGAAGTGGAAGTTTTGGCTCCGTGGTGGCCCGCCGTCAGATACTCGATGTCCGGCAGGTCCCAGGCCGCCAGCAGCGCTCTTTCGGCGGCCCGGTCCAAGTCTCCGGTCAGCAGCAGGTCCTCCTCCCCCAGGGAGGCCAGCACCGCAAGGCTGCGTTCATTGTCATTTCCGTCTCCCACAGGCGGGAACACCCGCAGGCGGGCCTTGCCCAACTCCAGCGTGATCTCTTCCGTGACGGTCCGCACCTCGGCCCCGTGGGCGGCGGCAGTCTCCAGGACAGCGGCCCGGACCACCTCGTCGTCGGCTCCCTCCGTCACCAGCACCTCCGCCACGTCCATGCGGGCCAACAGGCCGGTGACGCCGGAGATATGGTCCTTGTCGTAGTGGGACAGGATCATGTAATCCAGTTCCGTGCAGCCCATGGTTTTCAGCTGGTGGGCCGCCACTTCCCCGGCGTCATACCAGCTGCTGCCGCTGCCGCAGTCCACCAGGGCGTATTCCCCGCCGGAGGCCAGCAGCACGCACTGCCCCTGCCCCACATCCAGCATGACGGCCTCCAGGCCGGCACTGTAACGCATAGCGCCCAACCGCACTGTCACTGCCAGGGTCAGAACCGCGGCCAGTGCCGCCACGGCGTATTTCCGCCGGGCCTTTGGTTTCATCAGGTATGCCGCCAGGAACAGCAGATAGGCAAAGGCCAGCCAGTATTTCAGATAGGGGTTGGAGAAATAGACGGCGTGGTACGGAATCTTCGCCAGCAGGCGTGCCGCAGCCAGGATATACCCGGCCAGCAACCGGGGCACCACCGCCAGCAGCATCCCCAAAGGCATCCAGAGGAACCCCGCCAGTACGGCCAGCAGACCCAGCAGGAAAACCCCGCTGGCTGCCCACAGGCACAGCAGATTGCTGAGGGGCGCAATCAGCACCAGGGTGCCGAAATAGTAAGCAGACAGGGGTACCGTGAATACCAGCGCGCCCATAGTGGCAGAAAAGCTGGCAACAGTAAAGTGAAATACCTTGTCATGCTTTTTATCGCCCATCAGCAGGTTATACAGCTTGGGCGTCAGCCACAGAATACCCGCCATGGCGGCAAAGGACAACTGCAGACTGATGGAAGCCGCCGCGAAGGGGTTCCACAGCAGGATCAGAAACAGGGCCGTCAGCAAGGAGGTCGGCCCGTCGCTCTCCCGGTCAAACAGGGGTGCCGCCAGCAGCAGGACCAGCATGACGCAGGCCCGGACCACCGAGGGGCTTCCGCCGGTCAGAAGGGCGTAAAACACCAGCAGTATCAGCATGACCCCCGCCACCAGCTTCCTCCGGTGCCGTCCCGTCAGCAGGACTACCAGGGTCAGCAGAAAGCCGCAGTGCATACCGGACACCGCCAGAATGTGGTACAGCCCCGCCTCCGACAGGTCCGCCGCCGCCCGCTCTGACAGACCGGATTTGTCGCCAGTGAGGATAGCCGTCAGAAAAGCGGCGGTATCCCCATCAAACAGGGCGGCAATTTCCTCCCGCATGGCGTGTCCCACTCTGGTTGGCCACCAGCGGGGCGCCCCGGAGGTTCCCGCATCCAAGGTGACCTCTCCCCTTTGGTACGCCAGCAAAAACACGCCCTTGGAGGTAAAGGCGGTCACGTCCTCGTCCCGGATGTGGGCAGCGTTTTTCAGATGCACCGTGTCCGTCACCCTCTGCCCCGGAGACGCCGACAGCAGTGCCTCACTGCCATAGTAGACGGCCTTCCCCGGCAAGCCTTCCAGCTTCACCGTGACTTTGGCGCCGTAGTCAGTTTTCACCGCATAGTCGCAGAGCGTCATGGTGACCGATTGCTCCGTGTCCGCCAGAGCCTCCAGGGGCGCCTGGACCTGACGAATGTACAGCCAGTTCCAGCCAAAGGCCAGAGCCAGCCCCACGCCCGCCAGCAGCGCCCGCCGCCCCCAATGGTTCCGCAGGACCAGTCTGCCGCAGGCCAGCACGAAAGCAGCCGCTCCCATGGGGAGCAGCCAGTCAACCGGCAGCAGGTACTGGGCCAGAAAGATGCCCAGGGAAAAGGCACCCGTGAACAGGGCCAGCTTTCTCATTTGCTCTTTTGGGGCGGCGTGGGGTCGTCAGTACGGCCCAGGAGGTAGTCGGTGCTGACCTTGTAATAGTCGGCCAGCTTGATGACCACATCCACAGGAACGCTGCGAACACCCTTTTCGTAGCGCCTGTATACGGTTGGGTCCATTCCAAGGTACTCAGCAACTGCCTTCTGTTTGATATCCTGGTCTTCGCGCAAGTCATGAATTCTTCGGAAGTACAACCAAATCACCTCAAAAAGAGGTTACCATTTGGTTGCTTTTATATGCAGAAAGCAGACTGTTTGGTTTGTTATTTGATGATTATACAGGGATGCTGCAATTCCGTCAAGATATGTTCCCTGGTGCTTCTCCTTGACGGGACAGGGGCACGGGTATATGATGGTAAAAACGGCAAACCGCCGCAATCTGGAAAGGAGCAACACACTATGAAGCGTTTTCTGACCCTTCTGTTCACCACACTGCTGCTGACGGCGGTGCTGTGCGTGACTGCCTCCGCTTCCGACTATGACACGGTGGCGCAGGACCTGTCCGCCATCGGTATGTTCCGGGGCACCGCCAATGGCTTTGAGCTGGACCGTGCTCCCACCCGCTCCGAAGCCGCCATTATGCTGGTGCGGCTCTACGGCGCCGAGGAAAAGGCCAAGACCGCCTATGAGGCCGGTGAGATCAGCCATCCCTTTACCGATGTCAGTGAGTTTACCTCCCCTTATGTGGCCTGGCTGTACACCAACGGCATCACCAACGGCTTCACGGAGACCACCTTCGGTTCCCAGCGGGCCTGCACTGTCCAGAACTACGTGACCTTCCTGCTGCGGGCACTGGGCTACAAGGACGGCACCGACTTCCAGTATGCCGACGCTCTGACCTTCGCCCAGGAGAAGGGCTTCTATGAGCCCGTCATGTTCCCCGGCGCCTTCCTGCGGGACGACCTGGCGGCCGTTACCTATCAGGCCCTGGCCGCCGATATGGCCGGTGGCAAGACCTATCTGCTGGACAGTCTGGTGAAGTCCGGCGCCATTGACGCCAAGGCCGCCCAGCCCATGACAGAGAAGATCAAGACCTACCGCGCCATGATGGCCACCACCAAGACCATGGATGAAAACGCCATGGATGTGGACATGGATGTCAAGATGGATATGACCATGACCGCCGCCGGCGAGACCATGACCATGCCCTCCGTCATGAAGGGCAACATGAAGATGCTGGCGGACGGCGACAATGTGCAGATGTCCTATACCACCACGACCGAAGCCCAGGGCATCGCCGTGAAGGTGGACATGTGGATGAAGGACGGCTGGGTGTATATGTCCACCGCCGCAGGCGGCGAGGAAATGAAGGTCAAGTATTCCGTGGAGGATCAGCTGGCCGCCGTCAAGGACTTGGCCGGTATGAACATGAGCGCCATGGACGTCAGCGGATTGGCGATGCTGGAGTCCGTGAGCTCTAAAAAGGCAGGCGCCAATACGGAATACACCATCGTTATCGGCGAGGGCATGAACAGCATGCTGGAGAGCGTCACCGGCGCCATGGGCACGGAGACCGACGGCATGGACATGCGCTTCGGCAAGATCACCGCCACCTATACCGTGGACAGCCGGGGCATCCTGAAAAAGATCAACATGGTCTTTGACGCTTCTATGAAGATGGAGCTTCCCATGGAGGACGGCACCGTTCTCTCCATGGATACGGCTTACGCTTACGACATGACCATGACTGTCAACGCTACCGGCAAGAGCGTGAAGGTCACCTTCCCCGATTTCTCCGGCTATCAGGAGATGGACCCCGGCCAGATGGCTGCCGCCGCTTAACCGATAGAACTGCAAAAACAGCGCCTCAAACCGAGGCGCTGTTTTTATATTGCGTATACCCCCGATGTTTCCCAGAGCAAACCAGCCAAGCGCTTGCCGAGGAAAGCGAGGAGCAAGGGGGCGGCCGCAGTTTTCGCCGTCAGGCGGAAACGGAGTTCAGCGGACTTTGCGGAAACGCATCTCCGTCCCCTCCATCGGCAAACCAGGGAACCGTTTGCCGATGGAAAAGGAGGAGCAGCAAAATGACTGAGCTTTCGGCCTTGGCCGGAAGCGAAGGATATGGAGCTTGCTCCGACGTTAGCCCGGAGGCCAGGTCATATCCCGGCCTGCCAGCACGTGGAAGTGCAGATGGGGCACGGACTGCTGACCGGCTTCGCCGATGTTGGACACCACACGGTAGCCCGCCTCAGCAAAGCCCAGTTCCCGGGACAGCTTGGCAATGACCTCAAAGATATGGGCCACCACCGCGCTGTTCTCCGCCGTGATGGCGGAAACGGAGGTGATGTGGGCCTTGGGCACCACCAGGAAGTGGGTGGGCGCCTGGGGCGCGATGTCGTTGAAGGCGTAGCAGAGGTCGTCCTCGTAGACCTTGCTGCTGGGAATGTCCCCGGCGATGATCTTGCAGAATAAGCAATCAGACATGGTGCAACCCTCCTTTTGATAAGATATCAGATAAATTGACTGTGCGTGGGGTCATAGTGATAATCCAGAGCGGCCAGCACTTCCGTGATGTCCGCCGCATCGGCGTCCAGCGCGGCGCACAGGTCCTCCAGACTGCTGTATTCATCCCGCAGCTTCGTATTGATGAAGCTCAGCAGGATGACGGGATCTTTCGGCAGCATCGGTCAACGCTCCTTTCCATCCAGGCCAGAATCACTGCGGGAAGGCGCTGCTCAGGCCCCGTGCTGTGGAACGACGGCGAGGAAGATCAGGTCCTCGTCGCTGTCGTTGATCAGGCTGTGGGAATGACCCTTGGGGCAGTAGTGACAGGAGCCCACCGAAAGAGTCTCGCAGCCATCGTCATACAAGACCTTGCCCTTGCCGGAGAGAATATAGATGACCTCGCTGTCGGTGACATGGGTATGCAGACCCACGGTGGCACCGGGGAACAGGCGGCCCTGCATGACTTTGCACAGGCCGTCGTCATAGGCCCGCATGCCTGCTTCCTTCTCACCGCCCCGCATGTGGGGGATGATCTTTTCCTCCATGGCATGGAAGTCGATCAGCATGTCAGCTCCCTCCTCAGCCCAGCTTGGACGCCACAAAATCGTCCACAGATGCCAGGGCATCGTCCAGCTTCAGCAGGTCGCTGCCGCCGCCCATGGCGCTGTCGGGCTTGCCGCCGCCCTTGCCGCCGCAGATGGTGCAGACATTCTTCACCAGGTCGCCGGCCTTGATGCCCTTCTTCACGGCCTCGGAGCCGCAGATGGCCAGGAAGGTGATCTTCTCGCCGTTGACAGAGGCCAGGACGGCCACCACGTTGGGCTCCTTGTCCCGCAGGAAGTCGCCCATCTGGCGCAGGCCATTGGCATCCATGCCGCTGCGGGTGGCAGTCAGGACCTTCAGGCCGCCCACTTCCTTGGCGCTCATCAGGAACTGACGGGCCTCGCCCAGAGAGGCCTCCGCCTTGAACTTATCCAGGGCGTGGCGCATCTCCTTCATCTCGTTGAGCTGCTGGTCGATCTTGTTCTCCAGCTCGCCGGGGTTGGTCTTCAGCATCTGGGCGGCATGGAACAGCATCTGCTGGTTGCGGTTCACGGTCTCCAGGGTCAGCTTGCCCACGGTAGCCTCGATACGCCGCACGCCGGAGGCGATGGACGCCTCGCTCTTGATGCGGAAGGGGCCGGCCTTGGCGGTGTTGTCCAGGTGGGTGCCGCCGCAGAACTCCATGGAGAAGTCGCCCATCTCCACCACGCGGACGGTGTCGCCGTACTTCTCGCCGAACATGGCGATGGCGCCCTTCTTCTTGGCCTCTTCAATGGGCAGGACCTCGGTAACAACCGGGTAGCCCTCCAGAATCGCGTCGTTCACCAGGCGGTCGATCTCGCTGAGCTGCTCGGGAGTGATGGCCTCGAAGTGGGTGAAGTCGAAGCGCAGGCGGTCGGGCTCCACCAGAGAGCCGGCCTGATGGACATGGTCGCCCAGGACCTTCTTCAGCGCAGCGTCCAGCAGATGGGTGGCGCTGTGAGCACGCATGATGGCCTTGCGGCGGTCTACGTCGATGGAAGCGGTGATGGTATCGCCCACCTGGAACTGGCCGGAGACCACCTTGCCGTAGTGCATGAACTTGCCGCCCTTGTTTTTCAGGACGTTGGTGACCTCAAACCTGGCTTCGCCGGCGGTGATCACGCCGTGGTCGGCCACCTGGCCGCCCATCTCGGCGTAGAAGGGAGTCTGGTCCAGCACCAGGATAGCCTCGGCACCGGAGACCACCTCGTCCCGCAGTTCCTCGTCAGCCACGATGGCCAGGACCTTGCCGTCGGCCTCGGTGTGGTCATAGCCCACGAACCCGGTGGCGGGCATATCAGAGCCGAACTCGATACCGGCCCAGCCCAGGTCGCCCAGGGCCTCACGGGCCTTGCGGGCGCGGACGCGCTGCTCCTCCATCTCCTTATCGAAGCCCTCGCGGTCCAGGGTCATGCCCTCGTCCTCCACCATCTCGGCGGTCAGGTCGATGGGGAAGCCATAGGTATCGTACAGCTTGAAGGCGTCAGCGCCAGAGAACACCGTCTCGCCCTTGGCCTTGTGGTCCGCCAGCAGCTGGTCAAAGATCTTCATACCGCCGTCGATGGTCTTGGCGAAGTTCTCCTCCTCGGTGCGGACCACCTTGGTGATATAGGTCTGCTTCTCCCGCAGATCGGGATAGGCAAACTCGTTCTCATGGATGACAGTCTCCACCACCTCATACAGGAAGGGCTTGTTGACGCCCAGCAGCTTGCCGTGGCGGGCGGCCCGGCGCAGTAGGCGGCGCAGCACGTAGCCCCGGCCCTCGTTGCTGGGCAGGATGCCGTCGCAGATCATCATGGTGGAGGAGCGGATGTGGTCGGTGATAACACGCAGGGACACATCGGTCTTGTGGCTCTCGCCGTAGTGAGCGCCGGTGATCTCGGACACCTTGTTGGTGATGTTCATGACGGTGTCCACGTCGAACAGAGAGTTCACGTTCTGGACCACGCAGGCCAGCCGCTCCAGGCCCATGCCAGTGTCGATGTTCTTGTTCTTCATCTCGGTATAGTTGCCCTCGCCGTCGTTGACGAACTGGGAGAAGACGTTGTTCCACACCTCGATGTAGCGGTCGCACTCGCAGCCCACGGTGCAGCCGGGCTTGCCGCAGCCGTGCTCGGGGCCGCGGTCATAGTAGACCTCTGAGCAGGGGCCGCAGGGGCCGGCGCCGTGCTCCCAGAAGTTGTCGGCCTTGCCGAAGCGGAAGATATTCTCGGCAGGGATGCCGATCACCTTGTTCCAGATCTCGAAAGCCTCCTCGTCATCCAGGTAGATGGAGGGGTACAGGCGGTCCTTCTCCAGGCCCACCACCTCGGTCAGGAATTCCCAGCAGAAGGGAATGGCCTCGTTCTTGAAGTAATCGCCGAAGGAGAAGTTGCCCAGCATCTCAAAGTAGGTGCCGTGGCGGTCGGTCTTGCCGATGTTCTCAATGTCGCCGGTGCGGATGCACTTCTGGCAGGTGGTAACGCGGTTCCGGGGAGGCTCCTCCTCCCGGGTGAACCAGGTCTTCATGGGAGCCATGCCGGAGTTGATCAGCAACAGGGACTTGTCGTTGGCGGGGGGGATCAGGGAAAAGCTGGGCAGACGAAGATGGCCCTTGCTCTCAAAGTAGCTCAGGAACATCTCCCGCAGTTCGTTCAGCCCGTAGTAGGGATGTGCCATTTGTTTCTTCCTCCTATGATTTTTTTGAGAATCCTGTTGAAATACTCCCGCGACCGAGCGGAGGCGACGGGAGCCGCACTTCAGCGCATTTTTGAATCTGGCTTTTTTGTGTGTAACACAAAAAAACCTTCACCCCTGAAGATAGGGGCGAAGGCTTACTTCACGGTACCACCCTAATTATCCCCTTGACAGGGGCATCTTAGCCATCCGGTAACGGGGATGAGCCGTTCCGCTCCTCGCGGACCGCTCTAAAGTGGCTGCCTTGCGGCTTGGGCAAGGGGCTTTCACCGTCTCCCCTCTCGCTCCGGCCGGTTTCGCAAAGCTGGCTTTGTCACAGCATTTCGCTTATCGAACGGAAATATTATATCCTGTTTGTAGGATTTGTCAAGCAGGGTCCTTCCCTTTTTTGACGGATTTCTTCCCCTTTACCATGACGCATTCCCCGGTGCGGGCACACTGGCCGCAGCCGCAGCAGGAGACAACCCCGCTTTTATCGTTATTGATCCGGTACCAGACCCAGACTGCACCTCCCAGCACCAGTACCAGCAAGATCCAAGTCAACCATGTCATCCCACACACCTCCTGTTTTTGATGAGTTTATCACAGGAAAGGCTTTCCGGTCAGTGGCATCTGCAACAACCATAATCCTAACAGAGGAAGCATTTGCTCCGCCGACATGGGCAACGTCCCCAGGGGTAGCTCCTGCGGTTCGATGATGGTTCCATCCGGCCGCTGCAGGGACCTCTGCACGCACAACACCGGCTCCCGCAGGCTGGACAGGGTCAGGCTGTCCCTGGGCGACAGTCCGTATGTGATCACATGGTCGGTCTCCACAGCAGTCAGCAGCTCTGCGGGGCAGCCGCCCTCCACCAGCAGACATGCACAGGAGATTGGTACCTCCTGTATCGCCCGAACTGTTCCCGGGGGCAGCAGCAGGATTCCCCATGTTTGCTCCAACAACTCCTCCGCTTTATGCAGTCTCCGGGTCTGCGGAGAAACCCAGGTCTCCCATGCCGGAGGGCAATCAAACACCGCGTCCGCCATCCAACCACCTCTCCGGTAGTTTCTGCCCGTGCCGGATTTCCATGCAAAGTTTCTCTCGTCTTTTTTCAGAAACTGTGGTATACTGAATGGCAATATAAAAACTGAGGTGACATCCTTGAATTTCTTGGGCCATTTGAAAACCGTCCATCACCACCGGGCGTTGGTGCGGAAATACTGCTTTCGCCTGGGGCTGTACTGGCAGGGGCTGACCCACGATCTGTCTAAATATTCCCCGGTGGAATTCTTCGCCGGCGTGAAGTATTTCCAGGGCGACCACAGCCCCAATGACGCCCAGCGCAAGGCTTTCGGATACAGCGCCTCCTGGATGCACCATAAGGGCCGCAACCGCCACCACTTTGAATTCTGGACCGATTACAATCCCGACGGCTCCGGCATTTCCGGTGTGGAGATGCCGAGAAAATACGTGGCCGAGATGTTCTGTGACCGTCTGGCCGCCAGCAAGACGTATCGTGGAAAGGACTTCGATCCCGGCGATCCCTACAGGTTCTTCCTGCGGGGCAAGGACCGAAGGTTGCTGCTCCACCCCAACACGGCAGCACTGCTGGAGACCATCCTGCTCACCCTGAAAGACGAGGGTGAAGACGCCGCCTTTGACTATGTACGGCGGGAAGTATTGGGTAAGTCATGACCACCCGTAAAACGGGTGGCATGCTCCACCCCTATAAGGGGTTTTTACTGACAGAGCCTTAAGGCTCTCGAATATAATTACTACTGCATTCTGCACCCCACTGCCAATAAGATTGGCGGTGGGGCGCAGCATTTTTCGACTCTTCGATCCTTCTGTTGCCTTTAGTATCGGTTTCCACTTTTGCAATTTATATCTCCACACGTCTATCGCTACTGCTGTGACCACTCGTTTTCTCTGCATAGGTATAACCTTTTGGGAATCCCAGGCATAGCCCTGATCTCATTAAGATAAGCACTGTACGCAAGGCGGTCTGGTCTGTGATTGCAAATAATTGAAAGAGGAGCACGAATCTCAGGCACTTGTGAAATGGGTGGACCGGCCGGAACTCACAGAACCGGTCATTCTCATAGCGGACCGCGGCTATGAGGCATACAACAACATGCGCACATAGAGCAGAAGGGCTGGAAATATCTGATCCGCGTAAAAGACAAGCAGGGTATACTATTTACTAAACCGCCACCGAGATTCTCTCACGGAGGCGGCTACGTTGGGGTGGTTATCTTAATGAGATTAGGCATAGTCCGGGGGGGATTGACTAACAAAAAGAGACAGCCGTTCCAAGTTTTAGAACGGCTGTCCGCGCTGCTGTTTCCTTATTGCAGAAAATCAAAAAATCCGCCGGTCTCCTCGACCTCCAACAGGGTCTTCGCCGCACAGAGCATCCGGGCCGCGTCGGCCCGGGTCACCTGGGTCTCCATAGCTTCACTGCCGAAGCTGCCCACGGACAGGACGCTGACCGCCTCCATGTTGCCCACGGCCTGAGCCGCCCAGGAGGGCACCGTCTCCCGGTCCGCATACCAGACATCCAGGTCCACATCTCCCAGGTCCAGCACCCGGTCCAGCACTGTGGCGGCCTCGTTGAAAGTGATGGTCTCATCGCCCCGGAAGGCTGTGCCCTCGGGGGTAGTCTTTCCCTGAACGATGCCGTCGGCCACGCCGGCGGCGGCGTAGGCCTTCGCCCAGGTGGGGATGGCCTCGTCATCGCAGAAGCCCGTCATGGTGACAGCCGTCACCTCCCGGCCGGACGTCTCCAGCACCATAGCCAGGAACTCGCTGCGGGACACCGGCCGGTCCGGCTCGAAATAGTACTGATCGCCGATCCTGGCGCCGGTAAAGACGCCATCCTCCGCCAGCTGCTGGGCGGCAGCCGCGGCATTGCTGTCCCCGGTGTCGGCGTAGGTGACGCCGGACCGGGTCTTTTCAATGGTGACCGTCACCGTGGCGGGCAGGGAGACGTTCCCCGCGCTATCGGTGGCGGTGTAGGTGAAGCTGTCGCCGCCCACGGCGCCCTTGTTGGGGGTATAGGTGAAATTCACGCCGTCGATGGTGACAGTTCCCTTCCTGGGCTCCTGGACCACGGCATACGTCATGTCGTCTCCCTCGCTGTCGCTGGCCAGGAACTGGGCCTCATAGGGGATGTCCCGATAGGTGCTGATCTCCACATCCCGGGCCACGGGGGCACCCTCCACCGGCTCTGCCGGAGCGCTTTTTCTGCCGAACAGCGCCGATGCGCTGTCGCTGAGCAGCAGGACCGCAGCCAGCGCCAGGGCGGCTGTGCGTTTCACGGAAACATGTTTCAAGGCAATGACCTCCTGTATGATGGAATACAGGACTAGTCTTTTCCTCCCCCGCCGGATTATGCAAAAAAACAACCGGTCTCCCGGCTGTTTTTCATATTCATCACCGGATGGGCCGCCCCGGCCGCCGCATGGTGGGAGACCGCTTCTTGATGCCGGACACCACGCCCATGGCGGCAAACAGTGTCAGCAGGGACGAGCCGCCGTAGCTGAAAAAGGGCAGCGTGACGCCGATGGTAGGCATCACAAACAGGCACATGCCGATGTTGATGATGGTCTGGTAGATCAACATGGCCGCCACACCCACACAGACATAGCAGTGGAAATTGGTCTCAGCGTTCTTTGCCACCATCAGCACACGGGCGATGATGGCCACCAGCAGCAAGATCACCACCAGACATCCCACCAGACCCAGTTCCTCTCCACAGACGGAGAAAATAAAGTCCGTCCACCGGTAGGGCAGTGACTGGGGGTAGCTGCTCTGGGTCTGGGTGCCGTTCATATACCCCTGCCCGAACACGCCGCCGGAGCCGATGGCCAGCAGGCTCCGGCTCTGCTGCCAGCCAACGCCCAGGGCGTCGTAGCTGTGGTCAAATAACACCAGGAACCGCTTTTTCATATACTCCGGCATCAGTCCCAGGACCACCGCCCCGGCGATGGCTCCGCCCATACCGGCAAACAGCAGCACGAACCACCGCAGGGCAAAGCCCGCCGCGAAGGCCATGGCCACAAATATGAAGAGAAACGTCAGGGCGTTGCCCATATCCCCGGAGATCACCACATACCAGCCCATGAGGGCGATGGTGTGGCCCGCTGCCAAGAACGCCGAGTGGAAGGACTTCAGGTCCCGCTTCTCCTCCCGCAGCCACTCCAGCTGTTTTGCCAGCAGCAGGGTGAAGGTGATCTTCACCACCTCCGCCGGACCGATCTGAAAGGGGATACCGGGAAATTTCAGCCAAGCCTGGTTGCCGGTGGTGGAACCGCCCACGCCGAAGGGCGTCAGCAGCAGGCCGATGAACACGATATTGAAGGCCACCAGCCACTTCCACTTCTTCATGACGATCTCCACATCCACCATGGAGATGAAGATATAGGCGCAGATGCCCAGGCACATGGCCACGCCCTGAACGCCCACATAACGGATCATCTTCTCCACCTTCATAAAGCGTGTGGCGCTGGCAATGAGCGCCATGCCAAACACCGTGGAGACGCAGCAAAGCCCCAGCAGTACCAGATCGGCCTGCTGGAAAAAGTCCGCCAGGGTCCCTTTCAGTCGGTTCAGCATGGGAGGTTCCTTTCTAAAAAAACAGAAAATTCCGTGCTTCAAGTATACCACACAAAAAAAGATGTGTAAACGCCGTCAAAATTGTTTTTACACTTCGTTCAAACTATGGTATACTGGTTGCGGCAAATTTTTACCCGGCAGAGGAGGACGGCTCTCATGGAATATCTCTCCCACAACGAACAGGAGACCGAGGCTTTGGGTCAGCGGTTGGCTGCCGCCCTCTCCCCCGGCGCCGTGGTGGCCTACCGGGGCGGTCTGGGCATGGGCAAGACCGCCTTCACCCGGGGGCTTGCCAAGGGTCTGGGCTATTCCGGCCGGGTCACCAGCCCCACCTTCACCATCGTCAACGAGTACGAGGGCGGACGTCTCCCCCTGTTTCACTTCGATATGTACCGTCTGGCAGACGATGACGCCCTGTTTGACATCGGCTGGGAGGATTACCTGGACCGGGGCGGCGTCTGCGCCGTGGAGTGGAGCGAGCAGGTGGCAGGAGCCATGCCCGCCGACACCGTTTATGTCACCATCGCCCGCCGTCCGGAGGACGACCGCTGGCGCACCATTACCATTGAAGGAGTCGAGCTCCCATGAAGATACTGGCTCTGGAGACCTCCGCCAAGGCAGTCTCCGCCGCCGTCAGTGAGGACGGCAAAATTCTCTGCTCCGGCTATCAAGACACCGGTCTGACTCACAGCCGCACCCTGATGCCCATTGTGGAGCACATCCTGAAAAACACCGGTCTGACAGTGGCTGACATGGACGCCATTGCTGTGGCCGCGGGCCCCGGGTCCTTCACCGGCATCCGCATCGGTGTCTCCGCCGCCAAGGGACTGGCCTTTGCGGCGGACAAGCCCGCCGTCGGCGTGTCCACCCTGGCCGCCATGGCCCGGAACGTGGCTTTTGCCGACGGACTCGTAATTTGCGCTATGGATGCCCGCCGCCAGCAGATCTACAATGCCCTGTTTGAAGCCAGGGACGGCTCCCTCACCCGCCTGACCCCCGACCGGGCCATTGCCCTGGCGGAGCTGGCGGAGGAGCTGCAGGGCGATCCCCGGCCCATGACCGTGGTGGGCGACGGTGCCCTGCTGTGCCACGGCTTTTTGACGGAAGCGGGCATCCCCTGCCGTCTGGCCCCGCCCCACCTGCGGATGCAGAACGCCATGAGCGTGGCCCTGGAGGCCGAGGTCATGGCCGCGGAGGGCAGGCTGGTCAGCGCCCAGGCGTTGGAGCCGGTGTACCTCCGCCCCGCTCAGGCAGACCGCCTGCGGCAGAAATAAGGTTTTCATTTGTTTACCCGATATAAAAACAACACAAAGGAGAAGCGATTATGAGCGGTAAAGTACATGTAATGGACCACCCCCTGGTGGCGCACAAAATGACCATCCTGCGGGACAAGAACACCAGCGTCAAGGACTTCCGGGAGATCGTCTCTGAGATCGGTATGCTGATCACCTACGAGGCCACCCGTGACCTGCCCCTGACCACCAAGGAAGTGGAGACTCCCATCTGCAAGACCACCGCTCCCACCCTGAAGGGTAAGAAGTTCGCTGTGGTGCCCATTCTCCGGGCCGGCCTGGGCCTGGTGGACGGCGTGCTGCGCATGGTCCCCGGCGCCCGTGTGGGCCACATTGGCATGTTCCGGGACGAGGAAACCCTGGAACCCCATGTGTACTTCTGCAAGATGCCCAAGGATATCGCCGAGCGGGATATCCTGATCGTGGACCCCATGCTGGCCACCGGCGGCAGCGCCGAGGCCGCCATCTCCGAGATGAAGAAGCGGGGGTGCGTCAACATCAAGCTGATGGTGCTGCTAGCCGCTCCCGAGGGCATTGAGCATCTGCAGAAGACTCATCCCGATGTGGATATCTACTGCGGTGCGGTGGACGACCACCTGAACGAGCACGGCTACATCGTTCCCGGTCTGGGTGATGCAGGCGACCGGATCTTCGGAACGAAGTGACTTCGAGGGGGAGCAAGCAACACCGTTGCGGCATGACGATTCCCGGGCACTCTGTGCCCGCCAATCGTGCCGCTACCTCGAAATCGGCTCGCTTTATCCGTCACTGACGGCGCTTCGCCGCTTTCCCCTCGACCTCCCCCACCACCAGTGACGCGGCATCACTGGTGTCGGCGCCCAAGGCGCCTGGGTCGAGGTATTTTCGCCACGTACACGCCGCGGCGAAAATAATTGGAATTTCTTCTTTTGCCTTCGGCAAAAGAACTGGGGGAACCGTAGGTTCCCCCTAGCCCTTTCCGCTGAAAAAAGAGACTTCGGTTAGTCCGAAGTCTCTTTTTTATGTGCGTGATCACACTCCATATATCTGCGTATAAATACCAACCCAGTGCAGTGCAGCGGCAGCCAGCACGAACAGGTGCCACACACAGTGGTCGTACTTCCGGTTCCGGGCAAAGGGAATCATCCCCAGGGTGTACACCAGACCTCCCGCCAGAATGAACCACAGCAGTGTCCGGCTGTGGAGGTAGAAGGTCGGCAGAAACAGCAGGCCACTCCAGCCCAGCAGGAAATACAGTGTGAAATGCAGGGCCCGCCAGCGACCTGGGCCAAAGGTGACGATCAGGGTCACCCCCGCCAGAATCACAGCCCACTGGACACAGAACAGCACCACGCCCAGCGTCCCACCCAGGTACACCAGGAAAATGGGAGCAAAGGTACCGCCAATCAGCAAATAGATGGAGGTGTAATCAAACCGGCGGCACACCCGCTTGGCAGCAGAGCCGCTGGGCAGAGCGTGATAGACACCGCTCATGCACATCATCAGCACCATGCTGATGCCGTAAAAGCAGGAGGCCATAACCTCCAGCCCTGTGTGGGACCTGACTAGCAGCAGCACCATGGCCGCCACCGCCAGCAGAGCACCCAAACCGTGGCTGACCGCGTTGAAGACCTCCTCCCCCACCGTCAGCACCGGCGGCTCGTTCCGCAAACGTGCCTGCTCCCGGCGGACAGAGCGTGCTCTGGCGCGGCAGGCCTTTCTTGCCATTTGATTGGTCATCTGAACAGCTTCCATGATACTCGTCTCCTTGCTTCGTTCAGAAAATGTTTTAATCTAGTTTGCAATATTATATTACACGGTTTATTATTTTATTTCAAGTGGTTTATCAAAATTTTATTGGACTCTATGCAAACCATCCGAAACCTGCTATGATGCGGATAGAACGGGAAAGGCAGGTGGACCATGGAGCGGGTGCGGATCAGCGACATTGCGGAGGAGTTGGGGCTCAGCACGGCTACAGTCTCCAATGTCATTCACGGGAAAACCGGAAAAGTCTCCCCGGAGACTGTCCGGCGGGTCCAGGAGACCCTGGAAAAGCGGCGGTACATCCCCAGCATGGCGGGCATCCTGCTGGCTCAGAACGACTCCCGCATCATCGGCGTGGTGATGAACGACCACGAAAAATACCAGGGTCATCTGCTGGAGGACCCGTTCATCGCTTCCTCGCTCAACGCTCTGGCGGCGGAGATCGACCACCGCGGCCAGTTCATGATGGTGAAAGCTACCACCAGACCCCAGGACATCATCCGGTTTGCCTCCATGTGGAACCTGGATGGCATGGTGCTCATCGGCTTTTGCCAGGAGGATTACCAGCTGCTGCGGGACCAGATGCACATTCCCTTTGTGGTCTACGACGGTTATCTGGAGGATCCCCGGGGCATCTGCAACCTGACTCTGGACAATTTTGACGGCGGGTTTCAGGTGGGGCAGTATTTTCGAAACCTGGGCCACAAGCGGGCTCTCTGCATTGCCGACAATGACATCTGCATGGACCGGGAGCGGTGGGATGGCTTCTCCGCCGGCTTCGGGGCAGCGGACTTCTGGCAGATCCCCATGGAGCAGGAGGAACGGCAAGGGTTCTACGAAGAGCGGTTGGAAACCCTGATGCAATATACTGCCGTATTCGCTGTCTCAGACTATTACGCCGTGGACCTGATGCAGTTCTTGCAGTCCCAGGGGATTGCTGTACCGGGACAGGTTTCCGTGGCAGGCTTTGATGACACTCCTATCTGCTGTCAGGTGGTCCCCGCCCTCACCTCCGTCCGGCAGGACAACGCCCTGCGGGCCCGGCTGGCTCTGGAAAAGCTGGCGGCCATGAAGGCCGGGGAGGAATCCGGCTCCACCCTGCGGCTGCCGGTGACGCTCATCAAGCGGGACAGTACCCGCTCCCCCTGAATCAAGCAAACTGCGTTGGATTTGGTGATCTGCACAAATCCAACGCAGTTCTTTTGTTTATAGTTACGCGTTTAACCTTTGCGGTTTTCCGACCTGGATGCTACCATGAAAGTACCAAATGCAGCAGGAGGCATATCCTTATGAAACTGGAATCCGGCTTTTTCAAAACCGTTTGGCGGCTGGCCCTCCCTATTGCCCTGCAATCAGTGCTGCAGGCATCCTTCAGCGTGGTGGACCAGATCATGATTGGTCAGCTTGGCAGCGTACAGGTGGCCGGAGTGGGGCTGGCGGGGAAATTTTCCTCCATCTTCACGGTGCTGGTATCCGCCATTGCGGCGGTGGCCGGCATCATGCTGGCCCAGTATCTGGGACAGCGGCAAACTGGGGCCGCCGCCCGGGCCTTCACGGTAAATCTGGCAGCCGCTGCCGCCGTAGCACTGCTTTTTACGTCGGTCTGCCTGCTGTTTCCCCAGCAAGTAATGAGACTTTACACCATTGATCCTGCAACCCAACAAGCTGCCGCAGCCTATCTTTCCATCCTGGCTCTTTCCTTTTTACCCGCGGCGGGCACTACGCTGCTCTCCGCCCTGTTCCGGTGCCAGGGTCAGGCGGCCCTTCCCCTCTACGGCGGCATGGCCGCCGCCCTGCTGAACACCGGCCTCAACTACATTCTGATCTTCGGCAGGCTGGGATTTGCCCCCATGGGGGCAAACGGCGCCGCCATCGCCACGGTGATCGCCCAGGCTGCAGGCTTTCTCCTGCTGCTGGCGCTGTATGTCCGTTCCCCCCACCGCCTGACCCGCTGTTCCGAGCGGACAGACCGCTCTTTCGATTGGAAACAGTACGGCTCCATGCTGCTGCCTATCCTGCTGTGCGAGTGGATGTGGAGCCTGGGGGAGAACGTCTACGCCGCTATTTACGGACATCTGGGCACCGACGCCTGCGCCGCCATGACCCTCACCAACCCTATTCAGGCCCTGATGACCGGGGCACTGTGCGGTCTGGCCCAGGCGGCTGGCGTCATCATCGGGAAGCGGCTGGGCACCGGAGAGACTGAACAGGCGTACCTGGCCTCCAAAAAACTCCTGTGGTACGGCTTCGGCGGCTCCCTGCTGCTTTCTCTGATCCTGCTGCTGACCCGGGGGCTATATGTGGACATCTACCGGGTGGAGCCTGCCGTCAAGGTCCTGACACAGCAAATTCTGACGGTCTATGCCCTGATTGCCCCTTTCAAAATTCAGAACATGATCCTGGGCGGCGGCATTCTCCGCAGCGGCGGCAAGACCCACCTGGTCATGTGGATCGACCTCATCGGCACCTGGGGCTTCGGGGTGCCCCTGGGCCTGCTGGCGGCCTTTGTGCTCCGGCTCTCCATCCCCTATGTATACCTGTTTCTGTCTCTGGAGGAGTGCATCCGGTTCGGCATTTCCCTGGTGGTACTTCGAAAACGGAACTGGATGCGGCAGTTGGAGATCTGAAAGGCAACAGGACGTCTTGGACCATGGAATTACAGATGGCGAAGATCCCTTCTGTATCGCCGCAGGTCTTCCTCGCTGACTTCGGAGATAATCCTGTCCAGCGCCGCCAAAAGCTTTTCTTTCTCTTCCGGCAGTTTACCTCTCAGTTGAAAAGCGTTGGAGGCCCCCATTGCCGCAAAGTATGTGGGAATATTCAGGTTTTCCGCGAGGATGCGAAGCTCCCGGTATTTTTCAAGTTCGCCTTCCTCCTCCCAGTTCCCATTCCGGATCTCCTGATACAGCTCGGATTCCTGATAGATCGTCAGCATAATCGGCCCAACCAGAAACGGATGCAGCTGATTGAAAACTTCCGCGGAGGCTTTTGCCCCGGCTTCCCCGCGCCCCTTACCGGAAATGCCGGTCAGATAGAAAAAGCCGTATTCGATACCGGCCTGCTCCAAGCGCTTGCACTGCGTCAAAATATCGCGGGAGGTATATCCCTTGCGCATGAAGGCAAGTGCCGCGTCATCCCCGGTTTCCACGCCGATCGTCAGTCCATTGTAGCCCGCCTGCCGAAGCTGGAGAAGTTCTTCATCTGTCTTATTAGCTAAATCCGTAACGCGGGCAACGCAGCCGATGGTTTCGACGGAAGGCAGATACTTATGAATGCGTGACGCGATCTCAAGCAGTTTTTCCATTGTCAGGACAAACGGATTGGCTCCGGTCAAAAAAACACGTTGGATCGGCGCAGGGTCGTCTTCTCCCTGAAGGCGCGTCAACATCCTGGAATAGGGACTTGTCCGCAGCATCTGTGCTTCCAGCAGATCTCTCTCAACGTCTTCCATGGGGGTCATTCTGAATTTGAACGGCAGCTCACTGTAAAGCGTACAAAATTTGCACTTATGATGGGTGCAGCCTGCTGTAACTTCCAGCAGAAGCGCGTCTGCCTCATAAGGCGGACGCCAAATCGTTCCTGTGTAATGCATGATCCATACCTCATCTCAAAGGATTGTGCGCAGGCAACGAGGCAAACCTGCGCATGACTGCCTCGTTGGCATCATTATAGCGGATCACCGCAGAAATAAAAGTACGGTACTTTTTTGAAGTACCTTTTGATTTGGTGTGAAATGCGTTATGATGATAAGGAATAGAGATGAGGAACATGAGAAAGTCAGAATCCGCCGTGAACTGCTGCAAGACGATTTCCACCGTACAGAAATTGCTGGGTGGGAAATATAAAATCGAGCTTCTTTGGTATATCGGCAAATGCGATATCCGGCGCTTCGGGCAGCTTCGCCGTCAAATCGGTGAAATTACGGAAAGTTCCCTTACAAAACAGCTACGGGAGTTGGAAGCGGATGGTTTTATCCTCCGCCACGACTTTTGTGAGGTACCGCCCCGGGTGGAGTATACCTTGACGGAACTCGGGGAGAGCTTTTTATCCGTCCTCGATCACATGAAGGCATGGGGCGACAAAAATCTTCACGATCCGCAGAATTAAAACGGATAAAAAAAGCGCAGCTTCCGGTTGGAAGCTGCGCTTTTTTAGCTTGCCGCATTTGCAGCCCGCTTTTTCAATTCCAGAATTCGGTTTTTCCGGCCAGACCGATGTCCGCCGCGCGGAACATCGGGTCCTTCCCCGCCTCTCTCTGGCGCCGGTAATCCTTCAGCGCCAGCAGTGCGGGCTTCACCAGCAGCAGGATCACCGGGATGTTGGTGACCACCATGAGGCCCTGGGTTACGTCCGCCAGGTCCCACACCAGGCCCATGCTGGCCATGGCACCCGCGAGCACGATGACAGACGCCACGATGCGGAAGCCCGTCATAAAGGCCCTGCCGGGCTGGCGCCGCAGGATGAACCGCAGGCAGCCCTCGCAATAGTAGTAGTTGCCGATGAGGGTGGTAAAGGCAAACAGCGTCATGGAGACTGCAATGAACACGGGGCCGAAGCCCCCCAGCACGTTCCCCAGCGCCGCCTGCACATAGGGTGCGCCGGCCAGCTCTGCCGCAGGCGCCACACCGGACAGCAGACACATAAAGGCCGTGGCCGTGCAGATCAGCAGGGTGTCGATGAACACGCTGAGCATCTGCACCAGTCCCTGCTTGACCGGGTGGGACACGTCCGCCGAGGCGGCGGCGTTGGGCGCGGAGCCCATACCGGCCTCGTTGGAGTAGAGGCCCCGCTTGATGCCGTACATCACGCAGGAGCCGGAGAAGCCGCCGAAGATTGCCTTGAAGTTGAAAGCATCCGCAAAGATAGCGCCGAACATGGCAGGAAGTTTCCCGAGATTCAACAGCACGATGACCAGTGCCACCAGAATGTAGAGAACACCCATAACTGGCACCATGACACCGGTGACCCGGGACAGCCGTTTGCCGCCGCCCATGATGCAGAGCAGGAACAGCGCTGCCAGAACAAGTCCCAGAATGGCCGGGGTAACTCCGGCGTCGTAGAAGCTGAACCCGGCGAAGGTGGACTGCAGGTTGTAGGAGGCCAGGGCATTGTACCCCACGGCATAGGTCAGGATGACGAACACGGCGAACAACACGCCCAGCCACCGCTGCCCCAGGGCAGTCTCCATATAATAGGAAGGACCACCGAAGCTGGAGCCATCGGGATTTTTGCGCTTATAGATCTGAGCCAGGGTGGACTCCACAAAAGCGGAGGCGCCGCCGAACAAGGCGATGAACCACATCCAGAATACAGCACCCACGCCGCCCAGGCAGATAGCCTGGGCCACGCCCACGATGTTGCCGGTGCCTACCCGGGAGGCGGTGGACAGCATCAGCGCGCCGAAAGAGGACACCGCTCCCTCCGTCCGGGGCTTCTCCCGGACCACACGGAAGGCCTCCCGCACCATGCGGAACTGCACAAAGCCCGTACAGATGGTGAAGGTCAACCCGGCCGCCACCAGGAACAGCGGCACCCAGGGGGTATACAGGAAGTCGCTGATCCGCAGGATCAGGCCGTCGATCATCTCGGTCATTTCTCCACGCTCACTTTCAAAGACAGATGGTCCTATTGTATCCGATTCGTGGAAAAATGCAAGAAAAATCGTTTATTTACCAAAAACAGTCAATGGACCGCTTCGCTCTCCAGGGCCTCTGTCTCCGGGTCGAAGGTCAGGCGAGATGCGCCGCCGTCCACGGTCTCGCAGACCAACAATAGTTGACTGCCCTCCTGCCACTCCAATCCCCAGATAGCCGTCTCCAGACCGTCCCAGTGGATCAGGTCATACATACTGCCCCAGCCGCCGCTGTGGAAATTGACGCCAAACTCCGTGGGAATTTCCGTCAGGAAGGCGTCCCACTGGCCATCGGCGGACCATACCCGGTAGCGGGCGGTGTTGGCGGCCAGCCGGTCCTCCGTCAGTTTCTCCACGGCGGATATCAGTTCCGGCCCCGCCGTTTCCATAGGCACCAGCCAGGCCAGCTCCTTGCCGGCGTAGCGCTCGGCAGTCTCCCAGTCGGCGCCGTTGGAGAGGTACAGGTCCGTCCCGTCGGTGACGATGTAGGAAAACCGCTCCTCTGCCACATAGTCCCCCTGTCGCATCTGCCAGAGGAAGTGGCCGTTCTCGTAAATGGCGTCGATGGCCATCACGGTGCCCTCGCCGTAGTCCTGGACCGTCCGCAGCTGGCAGGGAATATGCAGGCTCACCTTATATAAAAACGCTTCCACAGCCTCGCCGTTCTTCACGCCGTCGTTGGTGTACACCACATCGCCCTCCGCCGCCGTGTCCGCGCCGTAGGTCTCCGGCAGGTCCTCCAGCGGGGCAAAGCCGTAAGGGGTGTCAGCAGAGATGGCGGCACCTGCCTTCAGGCGGAACTCCGCTGTGCAGGTCTGGCCCTCCACCTCTTTTACAATGCGGTAGGTGCCGCCGCCCGAAAAATCATAATCAAACATGGAGAAATGGCAGGACAGGGCGATGCTCCCACCCGCCGGGAGTTCATAAGCGATAGCGTACCAGGCGGCATTCTCCACAAGCGGAACCTGATACCAGGAACCGTTCTCCCCCAGGGTTTCCAGCTGATAATCGGCGCCAGTCTCCACATCCCGGCCGCTCTCGTTTTTCAGAATATACCAGACGGCTTCCACGGACGGGTCGTATTCTGTCCACTCCGTGGTCATGGTGCAGGCGCACTCCCCCGCATCATATTCTGTTTGGGTGCTGCTTTCCGGTAGAGTTATCTCTCCCGCAGACGGCCCTTGTTCTTCCGGTGTTGTTCGTTCCTGTGGGCCGCAGCCCGTCAGCATCAAAAAAATCAGCAGTATGGAAATCAGCCTTTTCATCTCGACCACCTCTTATTTCCTTTGTCGCCAAAACCTGCCCAAAGGTTCCCGGCAAACTGCACAAAAAACGGGCTAAAAAATTTTTAGCTTACCTTCTTGCATTTTAGCTTATTTTTCGCTAGAATACAAGTACAATCCAAGAATGATAGCTGCAACGTAGTGCTGCGCGCACGGGCTGACACCTATCATTCCTTTTTTGATGGGTGTTTCAAACCAAAGCCGGTTTGAGACGCCTTTTTTGTTTTCGGATTCAAAAACACAAGGAGGTTTTTTTGTATGATCTTACTGGCAAACGGAAAAGTCATCACCCGGGACCCCGACGGTGTGGGCTACCTGCCCGACGGCGGTGTGGTCACCGAAGGCACCAAGATCGTGGAAGTCGGCAAGACTTCTGATCTGAAGGCCAAGTACCCCCAAGCGGAGTTTGTGGACGCCAAGGGCGGCGTCATCATGCCCGGTCTCATCAACGCCCACACCCACATCTATTCCGCTCTAGCCCGTGGCCTTGCCATCGTGGGCAACAACCCCACCAACTTCTATGAGGTGCTGGACGGTACCTGGTGGGCCATCGACCGCAATCTGGACCTGGAAGCCACCAAAGCCTCCGCTCAGGCACTGGTCATCGACAGCATCAAGCAGGGCGTCACCACCATCTTCGACCACCACGCCTCCTTCTGCGAGATCCCCGGCTCCCTGATGAAAATCGCCGAGGTCACCAAGGAATTCGGTATGCGGGCCAGCCTCTGCTATGAGGTCTCCGACCGGGATGGCGAGGAGAAGTCCATCCAGTCCGTCCAGGAGAACAAGGACTTCATCGACTACTGCGAGAAGAACCCCAGCGACATGCTGAAGGCCATGTTCGGCGGCCACGCCCTGTTCACCATCTCCGACAAGACCTTTGACCGGATGAACGCGGCCAACAACGGCCGGGTGGGCTACCACATCCATGTGTCCGAGGGCATGAACGATGTGTATGACAGCCTGCAGAACTATGGCCGCCGTCCCGTCCAGCGGCTCCAGGACCACAACATCCTGGGTCCCAAGACCATTCTGGGCCACTGCATCCACGTGAACACCGCCGAAATGGACATCATCAAGGCCACCGACACCATGTGCGTCAACAACCCCGAGTCCAACATGGGCAACGCCGTGGGCATCTCCCCCATCCTGCAGCTCTACAAGAAGGGCATTCTGGTTGGCATGGGCACCGACGCCTATACCAACGATATGCTGGAATCCCTGAAAGTGGCCCTCTGCTCCCAGCGGCACAACGCCTGCCTGCCCAACGTGGCCTGGTGCGAAGTCACCGACATGCTGTTCAAGAACAACGCCAAGATGGCGGAGCGGTGCGGCTTCCCCACTCTGGGCGTACTGAAGCCCGGCGCGGCGGCGGACGTCATCGTCATGGACTACAAGCCCTACACCCCCTTCTCCGACGCCAACATCGACGGCCACATGCTCTTCGGCATGACCGGCCGCCAGTGCCAGACCACCATGATCAACGGCAAGATCGTCATGAAGGACCGCGTCCTGACCGAGATCGACGAGGAGGCCGTCAACGCCCACGTTCTGGAGAGCGCCAAGCGCCTGTGGGGCAAGCTGAACCACTGCGAATATTAAGGAAAACAGAGGAGGAACTACCATGTCTGAACTGATGATCCCCATTCCCTTCCGGGAATTGATGACCTGGGTCACTACCGAATACCAGCGGGACGGCTCCGTGTTCGGCGTCCACAAGCCCTACAAGGCAGGCGTGAAGAAGCTGCCCATCTTCGGCGAGACCATCGAGACCCCCTTCGGCCCCGCCGCCGGTCCCAACACCCAGCTGGCGCAGAACATCATCGCCGGCTACTTCGGCGGCGCCCGGTTCTTTGAGCTCAAGACCGTCCAGAAGATGGACGGCGCCGATCTGGCCGCCTGCATCAACCGTCCCTGCATTCTGGCCGAGGACGAGTGCTACAACTGCGAGTGGTCCACCGAGCTGTATGTCCAGCAGGCCTTTGAGGAGTATGTGAAGGCCTGGTGCGCCCTGAAGATCATGAGCAAGGTCTACGGTCTGGGCGACCCCAACGGCTTTGTGTTCAACATGTCCGTGGGCTACGATCTGGCGGGCATTCAGGGTGAGAAGATCGACAACTTCCTCAACGGCATGATCGACGCCGGCAAGACTCCCATCTTCCAGGAGTGCATCAGGGTCCTGAAAGAGTTCTTCCCCGGCGAGAGCGCCTACATCGACACCATCACCCCCCATGTCTCCGGCAGCGTGACGGTCTCCACCCTCCACGGCTGCCCGCCGGACGAGATCGAGCGCATCGCCAGCTACCTCATTGAGAAGAAGCATCTGCACACCTTCGTCAAGTGCAACCCCACCATTTTGGGCTACGAGACCGCCCGCTCCATTCTGGACGGCATGGGCTACGACTACATCGCCTTCGACGACCACCACTTCAAGGAGGACCTCCAGTACGCCGACGCCGTTCCCATGTTCCACCGCCTGCAGGCGCTGGCGGACGCCAACGGTCTGGAGTTCGGTCTGAAGCTGTCCAACACCTTCCCCGTGGACGTGAAGGCCGGCGAGCTGCCCAGCGAGGAAATGTACATGGCGGGCAAGAGCCTGTTCCCCCTGACCACCACCATGGCGGCCCGCATCTCCAAGGAGTTCGGCGGACGGCTGCGGATCTCCTACGCCGGCGGCGCCGACGCCTTCAACATCGACAAGCTGTTCGCCTGCGGCATCTGGCCCATCACCATGGCCACCACCGAACTGAAGCCCGGCGGCTACCAGCGGTTCGTCCAGATCGGCGACAAGCTGGACGCCATGGACTTCAAGCCCTTCACCGGCGTGGATGTGGGCGCCATCGAGGCTCTGGCTCTGGCTGCCCGGTCCGACAAGTACCATGTGAAGGACATCAAGCCTCTGCCCCGGCGGAAGCTGTACGAGAAGGTCCCCCTGATGGACTGCTTCACCGCGCCCTGCAAGGGCGGCTGCCCCATCCAGCAGGACATCCCCGAGTACATCGAGCTGTGCCGCAAGGGCCAGTATGCCTCCGCCCTGCGGCTCATCACCGAGAAGAACCCCCTGCCCTTCATCACCGGCACCATCTGCGCCCACCGCTGCCAGACCAAGTGCACCCGGAATTACTACGATGAGTCCGTCCAGATCCGCGCCACCAAGCTGGTGGCCGCCGAGAAGGGCTATGACGCCTACATGGCAAAGATCAAGGCTCCCGTGCCTGTGAACGACGGCCGCAAGGTGGCTGTCATCGGCGGCGGTCCCACCGGTATGTCCGCGGCCTACTTCCTTGGCCGGGCCGGTATCCCCGTCACCATCTTCGAGAAGGCCGACTGCCTTGGCGGCGTGGTCCGTCAGGTCATCCCCTCCTTCCGCATTTCCGACGACGCCATCGACAACGACGTGGCGCTGATGTTCAAGATGGGCGTGCAGGTACGGCTGAACACGCCCGCTCCCTCCGTCGCCGAGCTGAAGGCTCAGGGCTTCACCCACATCTTCTTCGCCGTGGGCGCATGGAAGGCCGGCAGGCTGGACATTCCCGGCAACGTGGTGCCCGTCATCGGCTGGCTGAAGGACCTGAAGGCCGGCAAGGAAGTGTCTCTGGGCCATGTGGCCGTCGTCGGCGGCGGCAACACCGCCATGGACGCCGCCCGTGTGGCTCTGCGCGCCGGCGCCAAGTCCTCCACTCTGGTCTATCGCCGCACCAAGAAGTACATGCCCGCCGACGCCGAGGAGCTGGAACTGGCCATCGCCGACGGCGTGCAGTTCCTGGAACTGGTGGCCCCCGTGGAGCAGAAGGACGGCGTTCTCAAGTGCGAGAAGATGAAGCTGGGCGAGCCTGACGAGAAGGGCCGCCGCAAGCCCGTCCCCACCGGCGAGTTCGTGGAGATCCCCTGCGACACCGTCATCTCCGCCGTGGGCGAGAAGGTGGAGTCCGAGCTGTTCACCGCCAACGGCATCAACGTGGACGAGCGGGGCATCCCCGACTTCAAGACCAACATCGAGGGCGTCTACGTGGGCGGCGACGCCATGCGTGGCCCCGCCACCGTGGTGGAGGGCATCGCCGACGCTCAGGGCTTCGCCAACGCCGTTCTCGGCGAGGCTTACAAGTTCGCCATCCCCGGCCACGCCAAGGCCACCCGTGCCGAGGCCATCGCCAAGAAGGGCATCCTCTGCGAGTCCGCCAAGTGCGAGGGCGACCGGTGCCTGACCTGCAACGTGGTGTGCCAGGTCTGCGCCGATGTGTGCCCCAACCGGGCCAACGTGGTCATCGAGCTGCCTGACGGCCGCCACCAGATCCTGCACGTGGACCGGATGTGCAACGAGTGCGGCAACTGCGCCATCTTCTGCCCCTACGACAGCGCTCCCTACCGTGACAAGTTCACGCTGTTCATGACCAAGGAGGGCTTCGACGAGAGCGTGAAGAACTCCGGCTTCCTGCCTCTGGGCGGCAAGAAGGTGCTGGTCCGCCTGAATGGCAAGGTCTTTGAGGCCGACCTGGACGGCAAGAACGACCTGCCCGCCGACGTGGAGGTGTTCATCCTCACCGTCCTCACCAAGTACAACTATCTGCTGGGATAAATCACCTCATAAAAACCGGGGAGGCCCACACGGCCTCCCCGGTTTTTATGCTTGCATGGCGTCCAATAAGCGCTGAATATCTTTTTGAATCAGCGGCGCCATGGAATCCTTGTACCTGTTCCAGTCCATGGCTTCCACTCTTTGCCGGATGACAGGCCACAGCTCCGGCTTATACGGCGCCATATCCAGCAGCGCCGCCAGAGCCTGCCGCACCGCCGTGGGCTTTTCGTCCTCCAGAATTGCCAGCGTCCGGTCCAGATGGCGGTCGATGACGCCGTCCCCGTCCCACCGGGCCTGCTTGCAGAAGAGTCGGAAACCCCGGCACCGGACAGCCCAGGCTTTATCGAGGACCATCTCTGCGAACTGCTCCGTGAAAGGATACAGGTCATCCGTCTCCTCCGACAGCCGTTCCAGCTCCAAAAAAGCCCCATAGCCCTGCTTTGTGTCCTTTGCCGTCAGCATGGACAGCAGAATATCTTGCTCCATTGACGTTCACTCCTCCCATTCTTTTCCGGCGCCGAGCGGGGTATTCCCGGCATGAGTCTCCGAAATGTCAAAAAAGCAGACACCGGACCAGTGTCTGCTTTTTGATTCAATCTTCCTTAAAGAATTGGCTCCAGCGGATGAACCGCATACTGCAGCTGTACCGGAGAGTGGGGATACCGACGGGAAAATGCTCCCACGATGCGTTCACAGACCATGCAGCTGTTTTCATAATTGGCCTGTGGCAGCATCAAAATGTATTGAGAGCCACTGCAGCGAGCCACTGCGTCACCGCGGCGCAGGCTGATGCGGATCTGGTCCTCCAGATTTTCCATGGCTCGCTCCAGACTGCGTTTGACCAGGTCTTCACCCTTTCTGCTGGAGACAGAAATCAAGGCAATATGGGTGGCAATCCCGCTGCGAGCCATGGAGCGTGCGGCGGAATGACACAGCACCCGGAAGAAATCATACTCACACACCAGTGCGCCGGTGCTTGTCTCCGATTCCCGCAGCTGCTCATGGATGATCTCCATGGGCAGAGGCGCCTCATTGACCGTGCGGGTGGCTTCCCGGGAAAGGGCACGAGTCTCTTCCTCCGGCATGACGCCGAACTCCGTAAACAGCTGCTTGCACAGATCCTCATAGAGCGCCATAACGCCCTTGGCGTCTCCCAGTTCGAGCATGGCACGCATCAGATAGCGGTAAATCCCCTCATGGATGGGTTCCAGCACCAGAGCCTCCCGGCACAGGCGCTCCATTTCCCGATATCTTCCATACTCAGACAGGATCGGCAGCACCTTCAAAATAGCGTCCAGATAGAGGTTATGGTAATAGGCCGTGATCGGGACCACCCAGGCATCCGCAGCCAAGCGGGTCAAAAAGTCTCCCTGATAAAGTTCCAGCGCATCCAACAGATCCTGCTCCAGCGCAGAGTCCTCCATAATCCCATTCCGGCAAAGCCTTTCAAACTCATCCGCGTCGATACTCATGGAGATTTCCGTATTCCATTTGTATCCGCCATCCTGCCGCAGGATCAGATGATGTCCGGCATTCGGCCAGAGCTGGTCCAGCAGGCTCCGCACCCGGTGGAATGTCGTTTTCAGTGCGCTGGTGGGATTGCTACTCCTGGGTTCTTTACCCCACAGCACCTCTACCAGCTCTTCCTGAGACACGGTTCGGTCCCGGTTGTAGATCATATAAGCCAACAGCAGCCAGACCTTCCGGGAACGGCCTTCGGTATCCGATATTTGATTGTCACCGGCACGCAGGGAAAAATCCCCCAGCATCTGTACCCGCAGCTTGGCAGCTTCCATTTGTACGCATTCCCTTTCAATCTTATAACGTTTCAGAGTAATTATACCACCCATTTTTCATAAATGCAACGATAATACCATGCAAAAGGTTCCCAAAAATTTATGTGTCCTGCCCATCTTTTACTCTGCGGCACATAGGCTCCAACGGTTTCAGAATCTCCGGTCTCCGCAATTTTGTATCAGGAACTCCGTTTACACTGCCGCAAGCTCCGAAATTTCTGCAAATCCGACAAAAAACTTGGTTTTTTTGAAAAAACCCCTTTTCTTTTTCAAGCCAGTTTGCTATAATCAATAAAAATGCGTGATATTATCAGTTTTGTAACTATCGCTTTTTATTTACCCTTCTCTTTTTTCAGGAGGAACGCTGCTATGCGGACTTATTTTCCCCGTTTGATCTCTCTGCTTCTGCTGTTGATACTTCTCACCGGCTGCGGACAGGCACTTCCCACACCGGAGGTCCCCCAGGCTAACGCCCCCCAGGCGGAACAGGCGGCCTACACGGAGCCGGTCACGCCCAGCACCCAGGCTTCTCTGGGGCAGGAAGCAGCGGCTCTGACCGCGGCTCCTGCCGCTCCGCTGGAAGGACCGAAGACCGTCGCCTCCGGGACCCTGGTAAAGAAGAACAGCAAAGCCGTGATCGACTATTCCAATACCAAAGATGGCTATGTGATGGTACAGTATACTGCCCAGACCACCAAGCGGCTGAAGGCCCAGGTCAAAGGACCTACCACCACTTATACATACGATCTGAAGCTGGGCCAGTGGACCGTGTTCCCCCTGTCTGACGGAAACGGCAGCTATCAGGTCTCCGTGTTTCAGAATGTCAGCGGCACCCGGTACACCAACGAGCTTTCCCAGAGCTTCAAGGTGGAGCTGACGGATGAATTTGCCCCCTTCCTCCGCCCCAACCAGTATGTGGATTACTCCGACGCCGTCAACACCCTGGCCAAGGCCAAGGAGCTGACCAAAGACATCACTGATCCCCTGAAGCAGGTGGCTGCCATTTACGACTACGTGGTGAAAAACCTCCGTTACGACTATCAGAAGGCATCCACGGTCAAAAGCGGCTATCTGCCGGTCCTGGATACGGTGCTGGCGGAGAAAAAGGGTATCTGCTTTGACTACGCATCCCTGATGACCGGCATGGTCCGCAGTCTGGGTATTCCCTGCAAGCTGGTGGTAGGCTATGCCGGTACCGCCTATCACGCCTGGATCAGCATCTGGACGGCGGAGTCCGGTTGGGTGGACAACGTCATTTTCTTCGACGGCACCTCCTGGCAGCGCATGGACCCCACCTTCGCATCCTCCGGCAAGCAGAGCGCTTCCGTCATGGCCTATATCGGAAACGGCAAAAACTACACCACAAAGTACCTGTACTGAACCATCAAAGGGCGGCAGATGATCCAATTCGGATGATCTGCCGGTCTTTTTTTATGGAAGACTGGACGGAGGCATTCTCTTTCGCTATAATATTGTCAGATCCTGTCATTTTATCTGTTTTTATAGGAGCTGTTATGGAACATCAACTGTTATCCGACCTGCAAACCGCCTCTCTGTGCCGGGAGCTGTCCCTGCTGATCCACGCGGGTGTCCGTCCCGGAGACGGACTGACTCTGCTGACCCAGGAGGAACAGGACCCCTCCCTGCGTGGGCTGCTGGCGGACATGGCCGGACAGACAGACCAGGGCCTGTCCCTCTCTGCCGCCTTTCGGAACTCCGGCCGCTTCCCCGTTTATGTGACCGGACTGCTGGAGGCCGGTGAGTGGACCGGACACACAGAGGAGGCCCTGCGGGCCCTGTCGGACTATTACGAGCACCGGGACCGGAGCAACCGGCAGATCCGCCATGCCCTCACCTACCCGGTGATCCTGCTGTTGCTGATGCTGGTGGTGATCGTCATTCTGCTGAGCCGGGTGCTGCCGGTCTTTGACCAGGTCTACGCCTCTTTGGGCGGCCGCCTCACCGGCGTGGCCGGCGGCCTCCTGCTGCTGGGCCGCTGGCTGGATACCGCCATGCCGGTGCTGTGTGTACTGCTGGCCCTGGTCCTGATCCTGCTGGCCGCCTTTTCCCTCAGTGATGCCTTCCGCACCCGGGTACTGGCGCTCTGGCGCCGCCGCCGGGGTGACCGGGGCATCCTGCGGAAGCTGAATGACGCCCACTTTGCCCAGGCCCTCTCTCTGGGTCTGCGCAGCGGCCTTCCCATGGAGGAAGCCGTGGACCTGGGCGCCAACCTCCTGAAGGAGGTCCCCGCCGCCGCAGAGCGCTGCCGCCAGTGCCGGGAGCATCTGGCCCAGGGCGCCAGTCTGGCCGATGCCCTGCGGGATACCGGCACTCTCCCCGCCGCCTCCTGCCGTCTGCTGGCCCTGGGCCTGCGGAGCGGCTCCGGCGATACGGTGATGGAGGAGATCGCCCGCCGCCTGTCTGAGGAAGCCGACGAAGCGCTGGAGCGCCGGGTGACCCAGGTGGAACCTGCCCTGGTGCTGGTGACCTCCCTGCTGGTGGGTGCCATTTTGCTGGCGGTGATGCTGCCCCTCATGCACATCATGACCGCCATCGGGTGACCCGCTATGAGAAAAGGAACACGCAAACTCAATATTCCCCTTTTCCTTCTCCCGCTGCTGGCCGTTGCGGTCCTTCTGGTATTCCTGACCTCCCTCTCCAACCTGGAGCAGGGCCGGTCCGAGGAGGGCAAGCGTCAGCTGGAGGACGCCCTGCGGCGGGCCTCCGTGGCCTGTTATGCTGCGGAGGGCATCTATCCCCCCAACCTGGACTATCTGCGGGAGCACTACGGCATTCAGATCGACGAGACACGGTACATGGTGGTCTATGATGTCTTCGCCTCCAACCTGATGCCGGATATCACCGTATTGGAGCAGACGCCATGAGAGAACACAGCAGAAAACACGATCTCAGCAGCCTGCTGGTATTGCTGCTGTTCGCCGTCTTTGCGGTCTGCATCTTATCCGTTCTGTTGACCAGCGCGGATACCTACCGCCGCCTGTCGGACCGGGACCAGGGCAGCTATGACCACCGTACCGCCGCCCAGTACATCGTCACCAAGATCCGGCAGGCAGACCGGCAGGGTGCGGTATCCGTCCAATCCTTTGAGGGTCAGGACGCCCTGGTGCTGGCGGAAGAGATCGACGGGGAGCCCTACCTCACCCGAATCTATTATCACGACGGCTATATCCGGGAGTTGTTTACCTCCGCCGACGGGGAAATGCTCCCTGAGGATGGAGAAAAAATTCTGGAAGCCGCCGGCTTCCTGGCCTATGCCGATGAACCGGCGGAGGGCCAGCTGTCTTTGCGCATCCAGGCCTCCGACGGGACCTGGGAAGATCTGACCCTGTGCTTGCGTTCCGGAAAGGGGGCGGCGTCATGAGAAGCAAAGCCCCCCTTGCCATGATGGAGCAGCTGGTGATGGTGCTGGTGTTCGCCCTGGCGGCGGCACTTTGTCTCCAGGTATTCGTGCTGTCGGACAAGACCTCCCGGCGGAATGAAGCCCGGGACCGGGCGGTGATGGAGGCCCAGAACACGGCGGAGGAACTGAAAAGTCTCCGGGGTGATTTCACCCGGGCAGCCGGCCTTTACGGCGGCACCTTCGACGGCCAGACCTGGGGCCGGTCTTATGACGCGGACTGGGAACGGGAGGACGACAGCGAGGCCGCCTACCATATCCTGGCCATCCGGACAAACAGCGGCGATCCGCTGCTGGGCTGCGCCGAAGTGATGGTCTTCACAGCGGAGGGCGATCTGCTGTTCTCCCTCCCCGTGGCCTGGCAGGAGGTGACGGACCATGGATGAACGCCGTTCCTCTCCCCCGGCGGTGGGCGGCAGCTCCCTGCTGGTGATCTTCGCGGTCCTGTGCCTGACGGTATTCGCCCTGCTGGGGCTCTCCTCTGTCCAGGCCAACGGCCGGCTTTCCGATGCTTCCGCCCAGGCCGTCTCCGGCTACTACACGGCGGACTGCCAGGCCGAGGCCATCCTGTCCCGGCTCCGGGCCGGTGAGCTGCCGGAGGGCGTCACCGTCTCCGACGGTCTCTATACCTACCAATGTCCCATCTCCGACACCCAGACCCTGGCGGTGGAAGTCCGGCTGGACGGCGCGGACTGGACTGTCCTGCGGTGGCAGGCCGTCTCCGTTGCCGCCTGGGAAAGTGACGACACCTTGTCCGTCTGGGACGGCACCCCTATTTCCTGATACAGGAGGTTCCCATGATCACTCTGACAGATTGTCTGAAACAAGCGGTGGCCGACCAGGCCTCCGACCTCTTCATCGTCAGCGGCAGTCCCGTCTGCGTCAAGCAGGAGGGCCGCATTCTCCCCATTCACGAGGAGAAACTGATGCCTCCCCACACCCGGCAGTTTATCTCCGAGATCTATGCTATGGCAGGGCGGTCCATGGACGCCGTGGAGGCTCGGGGTGACGACGATTTCTCCTTCGCCATCCCCGGTCTGGCCCGCTTCCGGGTCAGCGCCTACCGTCAGCGCGGCTCCTTGGCAGCCGTGGTCCGGGTGGTGTCCTTTGATATCCCCGACTGGCGCTCCATGCGCATCCCGGAGGCGGTCATGGAGCTGGCCTCCGTGACACACGGCATGGTTCTGGTGACCGGCACCGCCGGCAGCGGAAAATCCACCACCCAGGCCTGCATCATTGACCGGATCAACAAGACCCGGGACTGCCACATCATCACCTTGGAGGACCCCATTGAGTTCCTGCACCGAGATCAAAAAAGTATCATCAGTCAGCGGGAGATCGCTGTAGACACGGCGGACTACCTCTCCGCCCTGCGGGCCTGCCTCCGGCAGGCGCCGGACGTGATCCTGCTGGGCGAAATGCGGGACCCGGAGACCATCCGCACCGCCATCACCGCGGCAGAGACCGGCCACACCCTGATTGCCACCCTGCACACCAAGGGCGCTGTCAACAGCATTGACCGCATCATCGACTCCTTCCCCAGCAGTCAGCAGGCACAGATCCGCATCCAGCTCTCCTCCGTTCTGCGGACCGTGGTCTCCCAGGAGCTGCTGCCGGACACAAGCGGCAGCATGGTTCCCGCCTTCGAGATCATGCACACCAACAGCGCCATCCGCAGTCTCATACGGGACAGCCGCAATTATCAGATCGACACGGTCATTGCCTCCGGCGGCAGCGAGGGTATGGTTTCCATGGACCAGTCCATTCTTGCTCTTTACCGCTCCGGTGAGATCACCCGGGATACAGCCCTTGACCATGCCTCCAATCCGGAACAGCTGCAGCGTCAGCTGGGCTGAGCTTGATTCAATTTTCACGTCAAAGGAGATGGTATCCATATGAATATTCCTGATATCAAAACGATTACCGTGGCAGGCGCCGGGACCATGGGCGCACTGATTGCTCAGACCTTTGCCGCCTGCGGTTATGAAGTCTTTCTTTGGAACCGCAGCCAGTCCGGTCTGGAGCGGGGCCGCGCCATCATGGACGAAAACCTGTCCTCCATCCCCCATGAGCGTCAATCTGCTGCCGCCCGCGTACTTCTGACCATGGATCAGAACTGCTTCCGCGGCGCTGATCTGGTCATTGAGAGCATTGCGGAAAACCTGGAGGTCAAGCACGCCTTCTACCGGCAGATCGAACCGCTGCTGAAGGAGACCTGTCTGATTGCCACCAATACCTCCGGTTTGTCCATCACCACCCTGTCCCGGGCCTTTGCCGCGCCGGAACGGTTCTGCGGCATGCACTGGATCAACCCCGCCAACCTGATCCCCCTGATTGAGGTCATCAGCGGAGAGCAGACCGCACCGGAGACGTCCGCGGCTGTCTATGCCCTGTCAGAAGCCCTTGGAAAGAAGCCCATTCACGTAAAGGACGTTCCGGGCTTCGCCCTGAACCGGCTGCAGTTTGCCGTCCTGCGGGAGGCGCTGCACATGGTGGAGACCGGCGCCGCCTCCATGGAGGATGTTGACCGGGCCATGAAGTACGGCCTGGGCCTGCGCTACGCCTGCATCGGCCCCTTTGAGACTGCCGACCTGGGCGGTCTGGACATCTTCTGCGGCATCTCCGAATACCTGTTTGCGGACCTGGCCGACGATAAAGAACCCCAGGCGCTTCTGCGGCAGAAAAAGGCAGAGGGCAAACTGGGTCTCAAGAGCGGTGCGGGTTTCTTTGATTACTCCGGCAGCCGGGGCGCCGAAGCGGTGGCGGAGCGCAACCGGAAGCTGACCGCCATCAGCAAGATCCTGTTCGAGATTTGACAACGCAAAAAAGGACTGTGCGGCAGCACAGTCCTTTTTTTGCGTTTTGATTTACTTGCTCAGAGCCTCGTCGATGGCCTTGGCGGCAGTCTTTCCGGCGCCCATGGCCAGGATGACGGTGGCAGCGCCGGTGACGGCGTCGCCGCCGGCGTAGACGTTCTCCTTGGAGGTCAGGCCGTCCTCGTTGACCACGATGCCGCCCTTCTTGTTGATCTCCAGGCCCTTGGTGGTGGACTTGATCAGGGGGTTGGGGCTGGTGCCCAGGGACATGATGACGCAGTCCACGTCCAGGTCGAACTCACTGCCGGGAACCTCGATGGGACGGCGGCGGCCGGAAGCGTCAGGCTCGCCCAGCTCCATCTTGATGCAGCGGATCTTGTTGACATCGTCGTTCTCGTTGGCAAAGATCTCCACGGGATTGCAGAGGGTCTTGAAGATGATGCCCTCTTCCTCGGCGTGCTCCACCTCTTCCTTACGGGCGGGGAGCTCCTCCATGCCGCGGCGGTAGACGATGTAGACCTCGGCGCCCAGACGCTTGGCGCAGCGGGCAGCGTCCATAGCCACGTTGCCGCCGCCCACAACAGCCACCTTCTTGGGGTGGATGATGGGGGTGTCGGAGTCGGGCCGGTAGGCCTTCATCAGGTTAATACGGGTCAGGAACTCGTTGGCGGACAGAACACCCTTGTAGTTGACGCCAGGGATGTCCATGAACATGGGCAGGCCCGCGCCGGAGCCGATGAACACGGCCTCGAAGCCCTGCTCCTCCATCAGCTCGTCCACGGTGATGGTACGGCCGACAACGGTATCGGTGGCGATGGTGACGCCCAGAGCCTTCAGGCCGTCCACTTCCTTCTGGACGATGGACTTGGGCAGACGGAACTCGGGAATGCCGTAGACCAGCACGCCGCCGGCCAGGTGCAGGGCCTCAAACACGGTGACCTCGTAACCTTTGCGGGCCAGGTCGCCGGCGCAGGTCAGACCTGCGGGGCCGGAGCCGACTACGGCAACACGGTGACCGTTGGAAGCAGGCTTGACGGGAGCCTCAGTGCAGTGGGCGTTGTGCCAGTCGGCCACAAAGCGCTCCAGACGGCCGATACCCACGGGATCACCCTTCTTGCCCCGGACGCAGTACTTCTCGCACTGGCTCTCCTGGGGGCAGACACGGCCGCAGACGGCGGGCAGAGCTGAGGTGGCAGAGATGATCTGATAGGCCTCCTCAAAGTTGCCCTTGGCCACTTCGGCAATGAATTCGGGGATATGTACCATGACAGGGCAGCCGGTCATGCAGGCGCGGTTCTTGCAGTTCAGGCAGCGCTGGGCCTCGTCCAGTGCCTGCTCCTCGGTATAGCCCAGAGCAACCTCGTCAAAATTCTTATTGCGAACGTTGGGGTCCTGAGAGGGCATGGGATTTTTCGTCAAAGACATGTTTGCCATGATTATTCGGCCTCCTTCTTGAACAGGTTGCAGGTCTCCTCGTGCTTATGCAGCTCGAACTCCCGGTACATCTGGTTACGCTTGACCGCCAGATCCCAGTCCACCTTGTGGCCGTCGAAGTCGGGGCCGTCCACGCAGGCGAACTTCATCTCGCCGCCAACGGCCAGACGGCAGCCGCCGCACATGCCGGTACCGTCGATCATGATGGGGCTCATGGAGACGGTGGTGGGAATGCCATAGGGCTCGGTGGTCTTGGAGACGAATTTCATCATGATCATGGGGCCGATGGCGAACACCTCGTCATACTGGTTGCCGGCCTCGATCAGTTCCTTCAGAGCGTCGGTAACCAGGCCCTTGCGGCCATAGGAACCGTCGTCGGTACAGACGATCAGCTTATCGCTGGACTTCTTGAAGTCCTCCTCCAGGATCACCAGATCCTCGCTGCGGAAGCCAACGATGGCATGGACCTCGGCACCGTCATCGTGGAACTTCTTCAGCACAGGATAGGCGATGGCGCAGCCCACGCCGCCGCCGACCACGCAGACCTTCTTCTTGCCCTCGGTCTCAGTGGCCTTGCCCAGGGGGCCCACAAAGTCCTGCAGGCAGTCGCCCTCGTTCAGGCGCTTCAGCTTCTCGGTGGTGGCACCCACGGTCTGGACGATGATGGTGACCGTGCCCTTTTCGGGGTTGTAGTCATTGATGGTGATGGGAATACGCTCACCCATCTCATCCACGCGCAGGATGATGAACTGACCCGGCTGAGCTTTCTTGGCGACCAGGGGAGCCTCAATCTCATATAGAGTCACAGTCGGACGGAGTTCCTCTTTTCTCACGATACGAAACATACTCTTCCTTCTTTCCCGAATCCATGTATTTTTAATATGCGATGTAGTTTCCCAAACGACATATCGCTGTCATTTTAATATATTAATTCAGGGCAGTCAATAAATTTCCACCAAATTCATTATCTTTTTTTCGTCAATACCGCAAAAATACTAACAATCCCATGTATTGCTTTTTTGTATTTATGAATTCAACGTAAATTTACGTCCATCGGAACACACAATGCCCTCCTCCCGCAGACGCTTTAATTCCCGCATCATGGCGCTGCGGTCGGTGGCGATGTAATCGGCCAGGGTGCTGAGGGAAAATGGCAGCGTGAAAGTGTTTTTTCCGCCGCTGTCCGCCAGCTGACGGAAGTAACACAGCAGCTTTTCCCGGATGGAGCGGCGGGACAGGACATCTACCCGCATGGACAGGGCCTGGGCCTTGTCCGCCATCAGCCGGAGCATATTCTGTACCAGCAGGCTGTGGTGGGTGCAGGCGTTCTCGCACCGTTTGAGGATGTGGGCGTAGTCAATAAACAACACGTCGCAGGGAGTTCTGCAAACCACCTCCAGGCTGTCGTGTCCGGTTCCGGCAAAAGCCAGTGTCCTGCCAAAAACGCCCCCGGGGAGCAGCTCCTCCATCACCGTGGACACCCCCTCCTCGTCGATGCGGATCAGCGCGGCCTCTCCCCGTTCCATGATGCCCACGGCATTATTCTTTGGTGTGGAGAGATCATAGATCACATCGTCCGGCCGGAAAGAACGGTGCACTGCCTGAAAACAGGTCAGCATTCTGAGGTATTCCTCATAGCTGATGTTCTGAAATAGGGGGCTTTTTTCCAAATCCTGTTGTGTCAGCACAGTGCCCGCCTCCTCTTGTTGCATATATCACAATTCATATCTTATCAGTTTCCGGCAAAAAAGTAAAGAGCCGCTCCATGCAATCTTCATAAAATGTTCATCACTTTCAGAGGAAATTCTTGTATATTATGAATAGAGGCTGAAACGCCAAAATACAGGCGGGCTTTCCGTCTTCGAGAAATGAGGCAGCTTCGTGAACATTGCTTATTTTCTGCTCCCCAAAGCTCGCGTCGCGTATCTGTACGACGACTGCACCTTCCGGCAGGGCCTTGAGAAAATGCGGCACCACGGCTATACGGCCATTCCTGTCATCTCCCGCAGCGGGCAGTACATCGGCACCGTCAGTGAAGGCGATTTTCTGTGGCGTCTCCTCAGCGAGGAGACTGAGCAGCACCACACCATGAAGGACCTGGAGCAGCTCCAGGTCCGGGACATCCTCCGGGGCAACCAGTATCTGCCTGTACGGATCACCGTCACCATGGATGAGCTGCTGGACAGTGCCATGAATCAAAACTTTATCCCAGTGGTAGACGACTCAGGCAGCTTTATCGGTATCGTCACCCGCAAGGACATCATCCGCTATTTCGCAGAGCAGAAGCACAGCGGTATTCCCCAAAAGAATCTGAAGAAAATTGTATAGGAAAACCCCGGGCTATGCCTAATTTCATTAAGATAACCACCCCAACGTAGCCGCCTCCGGGAGAAAATCTCGGAGGCGGTTTAGTAAACACATACATCAGAAATGAGGGCACGACAACAGCGTGGAGTTTCCTCCGCGAAAAACGAATATGAAACAACCTCAAATCATCCGGTACCGAAAACTGGCTGGGCGCTTTACGCGCATATTCCTCGGTTTTTGCTAGCCAGGCCGAACAGGAAGCGGGAATTTTGCAACCAAAGGCTCCACTTTTGTCGCAGGAATAAAGCCAAGCAGGAACTCCCGTGCAATGTGAGCAGCGAAAGCGGCGTTAAGGCGGTAGAGATATTTGCCCTCCGACTGCGTAAAAATGGCATGCAGACGAAGCAAGGAAGCAAAATTATAGAGCGTCATTCTGGAAAAGATCTCCTGCTTGATAAATGAGCGCTTTTTGGCATGAAAGTGTGTCAGCGCAAGGGTGTATTTCAAATCCCGGAAAGATGTCTCGATGCCCCAGCGTTTGTGGTAAAGCTCGCGGAGTAATGGAGGCGGGAACCGGTCTGCGGGAAGATTGGTGATCACGGTCTCGTACAGGCCCTCTTTGACCGCAAATCTGACCACACGGAAGGAAATCGGATACAACGCATCGCTTGTGTCCCTGATATAGTCGAAATGAACCTTGCTGGGGATCCAGCGGTACTTCTGCTCCATGTGCGCCATGTTGTTGTATGCCTCATAGCCGCAGTCCGCTATGAGAATGACCGGTTCTGTGAGTTCCGATCGGTCCACCAATTCCACAAGCGCTCGAGACTCGTGCTCCTCCTGGCCATCTTGTATGACGGTGTCCAGATAGAGTTGACTTTCCAAGTCATACAGTGCATTCAAATGCAGCAGGTTGTATCCGCGTCCGTCCTTAGTACTGTTAAAGTAGGCAGCTTTCAGTTCCGTGTGAAATTCCGTTTGGAATCGGTCGTGTATATGGACAACTCCTCCCACATTTGGCATATGGTATCCAAAAGTTTTCTTTTCAGGGCTTTTGGGTAGTTTCTCATGGGCGTAACCTCCTTGAAATTGCTCTCAAGGCGTAGACGCCGATTTTTTCTGTTTTGTCAAGTGTTTTTTGTGACTTTTTCAATTATTTGCAATCACAGACCAAACCGCCTTGCGTACAGTCTGGTCTGTTGCTTATGTTAATGAGATTCGGCATACCCCGAGGTTTTCGTCTAACAATAAAAGGAAGCACATCTGACTGATGTGCTTCCTTTTATGTTTTCTTGGTTCAGCGCTCTTCCGCGATCTTGCGGCCCATGAGGACGCCCATGATGGAGGCCATCATCAGACCGCGGGTCCAGCCGGAGCTGTCGCCCAGGCAGTGCAGGCCCTTGAGGCTGGTGTTGAAGTCAGTATCCATCTTCACCCGGTTGGAGTAGAACTTCAGCTCGGGGGAATACAACAGGGTCTCGTAGGCGGCGAAGCCGGGGACCACGTAATCCATGGCCTGAATGAAGCCGATGATATTGGTCATGGCCCGGTAGGGCATGGCGGCGGTGATATCACCGGCCACGGCATCCGGCAGGGTGGGCCGGATGTTGGACTGAGCCAACTCCTTCTGCCAGGTGCGCTTGCCGTCCAGAATGTCGCCGAACCGCTGGACCAGGATCTGGCCGTTGGCTAACATGTTGGTCAGCTCACCCACCTTCTGGGCGTAGGCGATGGGCTGGTTGAAGGGCACGGAGAAGTTGTGGGAGCAGAGGATGGAGAGGTTGGTGTTGTCGCTCTTCAGGTCTTTGTAGGAATGGCCGTTGACCACCGCCAGGTTGTTGTCGTAATTCTCCTGGCTGACGAAGCCGCCGGGGTTCTGGCAGAAGGTACGGACCTTGTTCTTGAAGGGCTTGGGATAGCCCACCAGCTTGGACTCGTACAGCACCCGGTTCACCATCTCCATGACCTCGTTGCGGACCTCCACCCGGACGCCGATGTCCACGGTGCCGGGAGCATGGGCGATGTTGTGCTCGGCGCACAGCTTCTCCAGCCAGTCGGCGCCCCGGCGGCCGGTGGCAACGACGGTATGCTTGGCGTAGATCTCCAGGTCGGTCTTGCCGTTGGAGACGGAAACGCCCTTACAGACCTCGTCCTCCAGGATCAGGTTGCTGCACTCATAACCGAAGTACATCTCCACGCCGTTTTCCTGCAGGTACTTCTCAATGGCCAGGTAAATGTCCTGGGCCTTCTCCGTGCCCATGTGGCGGATAGGGCAATCCACCAGCTTGAGGCCCGCGTGGATGGCCCGCTTGCGGATCTCCTTCCGCTCCTCCTCATGCTCCAGACCCTCGATGTGGGTATCCGCGCCGAATTCCAGATAGATCTTGTCGGCGTAATTGATGGTCTCCTGAGCCAGGTCCTCGCCGATCAGGGAAGGCAGGTCGCCGCCCACCTCGTAGCTCAGGGACAGCTTTCCGTCGGAGAAGGCACCGGCGCCGGAGAAGCCAGTGGTGATATGGCAGTAAGGCTTGCAGTTGACGCACTTGCGGGTCTTGTCCTTGGGGCAGTGGCGGTTCTCAATGGCCTGTCCCTTTTCCACCATGATGATCTTCTGGTGGCTGCCCTTCTTGATCATTTCCAGGGCGGTGAAGATACCGGCAGGGCCGGCGCCGACGATGACAACATCTGTATTCATATGGCTCTCTCCTTCTGTCGATTTCCGCTCATTTAGCGGATAGTTCCACGGCGTGACGCACCAGGGTGAAGGGCGGCACCTGCCGGGGCAGCTTCATGCGGAAGGTCATTTGGGGCGTGCGGGGTTCTTCCAGGGGCTGGCCCTCGCTGTCCGTCATATCCGGGACGGTCATGGAGAAGGGCCGCAGGTCCGGACCCACCAGCTCCACGGTGTCTCCGGTCCGGAATTTATTGCGCAGGGACAGTCTGGCATTTCCCGCCTCGTCACATTCCGTGACAAGGGCAACCACTTGCCACTCTCTGATATAACGGGAGTTTACGTAATACTGGCCGGGGTGTCCATAGTAGAAGCCGGTGGAGTAGGGCCGGTGGCTGACGTGCTCCACCTCATCCCGCCAGACGGGGTCCAGGGGCTTCCCCGCCGCCGCGTCATCCAGGCAGTGACGGTAGGCTCCGGTGACAATGGCGGCGTAATAGGCGGATTTGGCCCGTCCCTCGATCTTCAGGCTGGACACGCCCGCGTCGCACAGGTCATCCAGATGGTCGATCATGCACATGTCCCGGGAGTTCAGGATGTAGGAGCCCTGGGCATCCTCCTCAATGGGGAAATACTCGCCGGGGCGCTTCTCCTCCATCAGGGCGTACTGGTAGCGGCAGGGCTGGGCGCAGGCGCCGCGGCTGGCGTCCCGCCCGGTCATATAGTTGCTCAGCAGGCACCGGCCCGAGTAGCTGACGCACATGGCGCCGTGAACGAAGGTCTCCAGCTCCAGCTCCGCGGGGATCTTCTCCCGGATGGTACGGATCTCCTCCAGGCTCAGCTCCCGGGCCAGCACCACCCGGGAGGCACCCAGATCATACCAGGCCCGGGCGGTCTCATAGTTGCAGACGCTGGCCTGGGTGGAGACATGGCGGCGGCAGTTGGGGGCATACTTCCCCGCCAGGGTGAAGGCGCCCAGGTCCGCCGCGATGACGGCGTCCACTCCCGCGTCGTTCAGAAGCTCCAGATGCTCCGGAAGGCGGGAGACCTCATCGTTCCGGGGCATGGTGTTGATGGTGCAGTAGGTCCGGACGCCGTGGCTGTGGGCAAACTCCACCGCCTGGCGCAGTTCATCCGGGCTAAAATTCCCGGCAAAGGCCCGCATGCCGAAGTCGGTGCCGGCCAGATACACGGCGTCCGCGCCGTACAGGACGGCCATTTTCAGCCGCTCCATGTCCCCCGCCGGGGCCAGAATCTCAGGTTTCTTTCTCATATCAGTTTCCAATATACTCGCTGCTGTTGACAAAGTTCAGGTGGTCGTTGTAGTTGGTGAAGAAACGGTGCCTGTGGTCCTTGCCCAGGGCGTAATAGTAGTAGTCCGTGGTCTCCGGCTCCAGGGCAGCCCGGATGGATGCCATACCCGGATTGGCGATGGCCGTGGGCGGCAGGCCGGCCTTCTTGTAGAGGTTGTAGGGAGAATCCGTCTCCTTGTCGCTGTTGGTGATGGCACCCTCATGACCGGGCAGAGCATACAGCAGCGCCGCGTCGATCTGCAGCATGCCGTAGGTGCCGCCCTTGTCGCCGGGGCCCTCCAGACGATTGTAGATGACAGAGGCGATCTTGCCGTGATCCGTACCGTCAGTCTCCTTTTCGATCAGGGAGGCGATGGTGACGATCTTCTGCAGGTCATAGCCCCGCTCTTTGGCCTGGGCCAGCAAGTCGTCATCCAGACGACTGTTGAAGGTGGCAATCATCTTGTTCAGAGCCGCTGATGCCTTGCCGTTCACATAGAACTCGTAGGTATCCGGGAACAGGTAGCCCTCCAGACGGCTGATGTCTTCCGACTCGTTGTCGATAAAATCGTATTTGAAGTTGTAGGTCTGGGCGGCCTTCAACAGGTCCTCCTTGCTGCTGACATTGTTCTTGGCCAGCAGCTCAATGGTCTCCGCCACGGTGTAGCCCTCCGGGATGGTGACCCGGACGGTCTCCGCCGTCATGTTGCCGGAGGTGCTCCGCATCCCCACGATGAGAGCACGATAATCCATCTCCGTATTGAGAGTGTACGTCCCCATGCCGATCTTCTCCTCGGCATGGGCGAAATTGGCGAACAGGCGGAAGAACCACTTGTAATTGATGAGGCCCGCCTCTTGCAGCTTGTCTGCCACGGTCGCCACTGTGTCCTCGGAGGTGATCTGAATGGTCTCCTCCTTGTACTCCTTGTTGAAGGCGCACAGGTCAGAGGCCAGCAGCCAGCCCACGCCTGCCAGCAGGGCCGATGTGACCACCACGAACAGGATATACAGCAGCGGATTGATCCGCTTTTTCTTTTTTCTCTTGCGGCTCTTGCGGGATACCTGCCGGGGCTGTTCGCTCCTGCGAACCTGTTCCGCATCCCAGCTTGCGGTATCGCCGCGCTTGTAATCAGCCATGGAAACCTCCATTTCTCTTCGCCGATTCCGACGAAGACACGCGATTTTTTCCCGGCTCTCCGGGGATTTTTCGATTGGCCAGGCTCCATTCGGGCTCCCGGCGCATAGAATGTCTCAACAAAGTGAGGTGACAATCATGTGGTTCAACAATGGTAACAACGACTGCTCCTGCCTGTGGCTCATCATTATCCTCATTCTGCTCTTCTGCTGCTGCGGCAACTTCTGGGGCGGCAATTGCTGCTGCGGCCATGACCACGACCATGACTGCGACCGCGGGGACAACTGCTGCTGACATCCGCAGGAAAGCGGGACGCCCGGCGTCCCGTTTTCTTTCGTTCGAGGCGGGACAGGCTTTACAGCAGCTTCTTTACCAACCGGTAAACCTGCTGATGGATGTCCTCCGGAGTCCGGGGGGCTCCCTCTCTTGCGCAGTTGATAACGGACCAGCCGCACTCCCTGGCGATTTCCCTGGCGTTGGCTCTGCAGTTTTTCAGATATACCTCATCCTGTTCATGGATATCCGCATGGGTGCCGGTATCCTGCTCCCGCTGGCGCATCATCTGCTCCGTGATCTCCGTTGGCATGTCCAAGTAGATCACCAGATCCGGCTTCGGCAGGCCCAGCCTGCCGTATTCCAACTCGAACAGCCAGTCCAGATATTCCTTTCGCTCGCTTCTCAGAAGCTTGGAGGCCTGGTGGACGGCGTTGGAGGTGGTATAGCGGTCTGCTACGATCAGTCCGCCGCTCTCATAAAAATCGCCCCAGTCCTGCTTATAGGACGCATAGCGGTCCATAGAGAAAAACATGGAGGCGGCGAAGGCGTTCACGTCGCCGGGGTGCTTGCCCAGATTGCCGTCCAGGTACTCCTGGACCATGGCGGCGGAGGGCTTTCCGTACCGGGGGAAGTTGATCTCCCGGAAGGGAGTCCCCTCCTCTTCCAGATGATGGCACAAGAGTCTTGCCTGGGTGGCCTTGCCGGAGCCGTCAGTTCCTTCAAATACGATCAGTTTTCCACTCATTTCTTTTTCTTCTCCTGCTTGATATGGACCAGGAACAGGGGCAGCTTCATCATGCGGCCGATACGGCGGGGCTCCTTGCAAAGACGGTAAAACCACTCCAGCCCGTGATCGGACCAGAATTTCGGCGCCCGCTCCACCACGCCGGCGAACACGTCCAAGCTGCCGCCCAAACCGCACAGCAGTCGGGCACCGGTGGCGGCGCCGTTTTTCCGCATCCAGAGCTCCTGCTTGGGAGCGCCCAGGCACACGAACACGCAGTCCGCGCCGCTGGCGGCGATGGCTTCCACAACAGGGGCGTCCTCCTTGAAATAGCCGTCGTGGGTCCCGGCGATCTTCAATCCGGGATACTGCGCCGCCAGCTTTTCCGCCGCCTGCTCCGCCACGCCCGGTTTGGCGCCCAGCAGATAAAGGGACAAGCCCTCCACTGCCATTCTTTCCATCAGATGCCCGGCAAATTCAATGCCGGGGGTTCTTTCCTTCAAAGGCGTCCCCAGCATAGCGGCGCCCTTGATGACACCAATGCCGTCCGGCAGTACCAGATCCGCGCCGTTGACGGCGATCTTCGCCGCTAAATTTTCCCGACAGACCTCCACGATCTCCGGGTTAGGCGTCACTACATAATGTACACCTTCTCCATGAATCAACTCCATGGCCCGGTCCACCGCTTCTCCCATGGTCAGATTATCAAAACCGACGCCCAAAACGTCGATACGCATAGGATCACCTCACTACATACTCATACAGGTTAAAGTTTACCACAAAGGTCCGCCTTTGTCCAACCTAAAATCAAGAGGGCCTCCCTGTTCAGCTGCAAAAACGGGGAGGCAGAATGCCTCCCCATTCGCTCGTTTTTGATTTTACACCTCGGCACGGACGGGCTTCTTTCGCTCCGGCAACTGGGCCAGCACCACGGCCACCAGCATCAGCACACAGCCGAAGTACTCCTTGCCGCTCATCTGATCGTGGAGAATGACAGCTCCCGCCAGGGTGGCGAACACGGACTCCAGGCTCAGCAGCAGGGACACCACCGTAGGATTGGAGTCCTTCTGGGCCAAAATCTGCAGCGTATAGGCCACACCGCTGGAGAAAATACCCACATACAGGATGGGACCCAGGCACATGCCCAGCGCCTCCAGAGAGGGGCTCTCCGTGGCGGCCATGCCGACGGCAGACAGCACCGTCACCACCAGGAACTGCATGCAGGACAGCTCCACACCGTCCACCGTCTGGGTGAAATGGTCGATCACCAGAATATGGGCGGAGAAACAGAAGGCGCACAGCAGGATATAGAAGTCGCCGCTGGTGATGGTGAAGTCCTCCGTGATGCAAAGGCAGTACAGGCCCACCACTGCCAGGGCCACGCTGATCCAGATGGTCCGGGGTGCCTTCTTCTTCAAAAATACACCCAGGATGGGCACAATGACGATATACAGCGCCGTGATAAAACCAGCCTTGCCGCTGGTGGTGGTCTCCAGCCCCTTCTGCTGCAGGAAGCTGGCCACCGTCAGAGCCACGCCGCAGCAGGCACCGCCTACCGCCAGGTCCTTCCAGGAGCGGGTTGCACGCTCCACAATGCCCTTCTGTACCTTGCGGCGCACCAGGCACAGCGCCAGCAAAAACAAAAAGGCGATAGCTGACCGGGCGGTGTTGAAGGTAAAGGGCTCCACGTAGTCGGCGCCCACGCTCTGAGCCACAAAGGCAGTACCCCAGATCAAAGCTGCCAGCACCGGCAGCACATTTTGACGAATCCGATTGACTTTCATAGACTTGCTCCGTTTTCTGTTCCATGGTATACTGGTTTGTGTCTTTTCAAGACACAACGCATGAGATTTTAGCACAGGGGTGAGGAAATGGCAAGACTTTCCCGTGAATTCTATAATGGCGACACGGTGGAGGTCGCCCGGGCGCTGCTTGGCAAGTATCTGGTCCGCAGGCTTCCGGACGGCACGGTGCTGGCGGGACGGCTGACGGAGACGGAGGCATACGTGGGCCGCTGCGACAAGGCCTGCCATGCCTACAACTACCGCCGGACAGAACGGACCGCCACCCTGTTCGGCCCGCCGGGCCACGCCTATATCTACCTCATCTACGGCATGTACCACTGTCTTAACGTGGTGACGGAGCCGGAGGGTGAGCCTGCCGCCGTGCTGATCCGGTCCATGGAGCCTGTGGCCGGGACGGACACCATCCGCCGCCTGCGGTTCGGGGACAAGCCCCTGACCGTCTACCGAAAGAAGAATTTCCTCAACGGACCCGGCAAACTGTGTAAAGGTCTTTCCCTTACCAAATCAGAAAATGGGCTGGACCTGACGGAGGATACTCTGTATCTTTGCGACTCTCCCCTGGACTTCGGCGCTCCGCTGACGGAGCGACCCAAAGAACGCATCTGTGCAGGTCCACGCATCGGCATCGACTACGCCGAGGAGGCCCGGGACTTTCCCTGGCGCTTCTGGCTGGAAACGGAGGTTTGAACCATGTTTTTCTTCGATCTGGACGGCACCCTCATCGACTCCAACGGCATCTGGAAGCAGGTAGACCACGACTTTCTGGCCCGCCGGGGCCTTCCCTACTCCCGTGCCTACTTTGAGGGCGTTGCCCATACTGCCCTGCCCCTGGCAGCGGAATTCACCAAGGAGTTCTGCCATCTGGAGGAATCCTGCCAGGAGATCATTGACGAGTGGATGGAGATGTCCCGGGGCATGTACGCCAAAGTGCCCCTAAAGCCCGGTGTCCGGGCCTACCTGAAGCAGTGCAAAGCGGAGGGCCGGCGGATGGCCGTGGTGACCTCCAGCGTACCGGAGCACTGCTATACTGCCCTGAAGAAGCTGGATATTGAGAAGTATTTTGAGAACGTCACCTTTGCCCAGCAGGCCGGGATGCACAAAAAGGCCCCCGACGTCTGGCTGGCCGCCGCGGAGAAAAACGGCGTCCGTCCGGAGGACTGTACCGTCTTTGACGACAGTCTGGCCGCCTGTTGGGGCGCCCGGGCCGCCCGGATGCGGGTGGTGGGCGTCCACGACAGCTTCTTCAATAAAGACGAAAAAGAGATGCGGGCCTTCTGCGATGTCTATATCGATAGCTTTGAGGAACTGCTGTACACACCGGAGCAGAAGGTCCGGCGGAAGTGAGTACCATGGAAGCCTACTACTATCAGCGCATGACCAAGCCCCGGCAGGCAGCGTACCACGCCATGAAAACGGGCTTTACCGCCCTCTCCCCCGCCTTTCCGGTGCCCCGGCTGGACAACCGGGAGCTTTCGGATATTTTCTTTCAGCTGCGGCTGGACTGCCCGGAGATCTTCTACGTCACCGGCTTTACTTACCGCTTTTATCCCGGTTCGGACCATGTGGAACTGATCCCGGAATATCTCTTTGAAAAAAGTAAAATCAAGGAGCACCAGAAGGCCCTGGCGGCCCGGGTGGAAAAGCTGGCCCGCCCCGCCAAAGCCATGACGCCATTGGAAAAAGAGCGGTACATCCATGATTTTATCTGCGCAAACGTGCGGTACGACAAGCTGAAAAAGCCCTACTCCCATGAGATCATCGGCCCCCTGGGGCAGGGCGTCGGCGTGTGCGAGGGCATTGCCAAATCTGTGAAGATTTTATGTGATGCCCTTGGCCTGTGGTGTATCATCGCCATCTCCGAGGCCAACCCGGAGATGGGCGTCAAGTACCGCCACGCCTGGAACATCCTGAAGCTGGACGGCCAGTACGTCCACCTGGACGCCACCTTTGACAACTCCCTGGGCCACGACGGCGTCATCCGGTACGACTACTTCAACCTGGATGACAGCCGCCTGTTCCGGGACCACCAGCCGGTGGTCTACTCGGTCCCCGCCTGCGGCAAGGGTGACCAGTTCTACTACCGCGCCGCCAAGCTGTCCTTCACGAAGATCGAGGACGTGGTGAAGCGGGCCCAGATGGCCATTCGGAAGGACCTGCCCTTTGTGTTCCACTGGCGGGGCGGACCCCTCACCCGGGAGGTGCTGGCGGAGCTGGTCCAGGCTCTGGAGGAAGCCGCCCAGAAACGGGGACGCCACGCCGCCGTGTCCTTCAACCGCCCCCAGGCGGTACTCCAGGTCCGCTTCCCCACGGAGCTGCCCGGTGAGGCCGCCGAGGAGGAAGCCAACGAGGGCGAATAAGAAACCGTCCGAAGCGAAAATACGCTTCGGACGGACTTTTTTACAGCTTTTTCATGTGACTTCCGGCGGATTTCAGCATCAGCTTTTTCTCGCCCACCTTGTCGAAGGCCACCTGCACCAGGGCATCGCCGCCCATGGGCCGGACAGACAGCACCATACCCTTACCGAAGGCGGTGTGCTCCACCATGTCTCCCTGCTGCAGCTGCATCAGAGGCGCGGAAGAAGTGGCATTCCTGCGGACAGACTGCAAGGGCTTCTGAGCCGCAGCAGGCTTGGAGTCCCGGTAGCTGTGGACACCGCCGCTGCTCCAGGAGGAACCGCCGGCGGAGCGGCTTCCATAGACACCGCCATAGGCGCCGCCGAAGCCGCTCTCGTAGCGGTCGCCGCCGAAGGTATCATCACGCTCCATGCCGCCAAATCTCGGCTCCGGCTTGCTCTCCCAGCGCATGTTGTCCTCCGGGATCTCCTCCAGGAACCGGGAGGCCTTGTTGGTGCTGGTGCGGCCGTACAGCATGCGCTGGCGGCAGTTGGTCAGGGTCAGCTTCTCCTTGGCCCGGGTCATGGCCACGTAACAGAGCCGCCGCTCCTCCTCCAGCTCCTCGGGGTCGTACTGGGCGGAGGAGCCGGGGAAGATACCCTCCTCCATGCCCACCACATACACCGCGGGAAATTCCAGGCCCTTGGCGGAGTGAATGGTCATCATGGTGACGCAGTTGTCGTCGGCCTCCACGGAATCCAGGTCCGTGTACAAGGCGATCTCGTTGAGGAAGCCGGACAGGGTGGCGTCCTCCGGGTCCTGCTCCAGGAAGCCCAGAATATTGGACTTCAACTCCTGCACGTTCTCGATGCGGCCCCGGCTCTCCATGTCATCCTTATCCTCCAGGGCCTTCACATAGCCGCTCTGGTCGCAGACGGCGTCGTAGAACTCCGGCAGGGCCAGCTCGGCGCCCTGACGGCGGAGGCTATCGATCAGGTCCGCGAATTTCAGCAGCTTGGCGGATGCGCTTTTCAGCTCCGGGAACAGGTCCGCGTTTCGGATGATCTCATACAGGGACGCTCCCTGGCTCTCTGCCAACGCCGCCACCTTGTCCAGGGTGGTGGCGCCGATGCCACGGGCGGGGTTGTTGATGATCCGCCGCAGCCGCAGGTCGTCCAGGGGGTTGTTCAGGACGCACAGGTAGGCCAGCATATCCTTGACCTCGGCCCGGTCGAAGAACTTCATGCCGCCCACCACTTTATAGGGGATGCCGTTGCGCTTCATGGCGTATTCCAGGGCGTTGGACTGGGCGTTCATGCGGTACAGCACCGCCGTGTCCCGGAAGTTCCGCCCCCGGTTCACCCCCATCAGGATGTCCCCCACCACATAGTTGGCCTCGTCGCTCTCGTTGAAGGTGGTCTTGACCGTGACGGTGTCGCCACTGCCGTTGTCGGTCCACAGTGTCTTTCCCTTGCGGCCCATATTGTTCTTGATGACCGCGTTGGCGGCGTCCAGAATGTTCTGGGTAGAACGATAATTCTGCTCCAGACGGATGGTCCGGGCTGTGGGATACTGCTGCTCAAAGTTCAGGATGTTTTCAATGTTAGCGCCCCGGAAGCGGTAGATGGACTGGTCGTCATCGCCCACCACGCAGAGGTTCATCCGCCCCCCAGCCAGGAGACTGGTCAGCAGGTACTGCATGTGGTTGGTGTCCTGGTACTCGTCCACCAGCACATAGCGGAACTTGTTCTGATAATAGGCCAGCACTTCCGGCTCCTGCTGCAGCAGTGTGACGGTGTGATAGATGATGTCGTCAAAATCCAGGGCGTTGGCGGCACGCAGCTTCTGGGCATACCGGGCATAGACCTTGGCAATGCGGGCCATCTTCCAGTCCAGCTCGCCGCTGTGCTGTCTGGCGAAGGCCTCCGGGCTCTGATACTGGTCCTTGGCGTGGCTGATGGCGGCCAGGACGCTCTTGGGCTGGAAAGCCTTTTCATCCAGGTTCAGCTCTTTCAGGATATCCTTGATGACCCGTTTCGAATCGTCGGTGTCGTAGATGGTGAAGTCCTTGTCGAAGCCGATGCGGTCAATGTCCCGCCGCAGGATGCGGACGCAGGCGGAGTGAAAGGTAGAGGCCCAGATGTCGTTGGCCATGGGGCCCAGTCGGGCCGCCAGACGGTCCTTCAGTTCCCCTGCCGCCTTGTTGGTGAAGGTGATGGCGATGATCTCCCAGGGCCTGGGCACATCCACGGCGCAGAGCCGGTGGGCCCTGTCGATCTCAAAGCCCTCCGGATGCTCCGGAAAGTGCTCCAGGAACTCCAGGTCCTCCGGAGTCGCCCATTCGGGGACGAAGCCGGAGTCGCTGCCCCGGCCGTAGGTCAGCAGGTTGTAGACCCGCTGGATCAGGACGGTGGTCTTGCCGGAGCCGGCGCCTGCCAGCAGCAGCAGCGGTCCCTCGGTGGTCATGGCAGCCTTGCGCTGCATGGGATTCAGCCGCCGCAGATCCGCCGCGATGACGGCTTTCCGGGCGGCGATGTATCGTTCATTGAAGTCAGTCATATGTTCACCAGTTTTCTATAATCTCGCAGACTATTTTAGGACAAAATCCCAGCGGGGTCAACCGCAGGTTTTATTTGACGGGTGCCGCAGACTGTGCTACCCTAGAAAAAAGCTCGCTGTGGAGGCATCTATGGTCTTTTTTACGCCGGCTAATTTGCTGACGCTGGTCCGGGTCCCCCTGGCGCTGGGACTGCTGACGGTGTCACCCCTGTCTCCGGCGTTTTTTCTGCTCTATGTCCTCTCCGGCGTCACGGACATGCTGGACGGGCCTGTGGCCCGCCGGACCCATACGGAGAGCCGAACCGGCGCCAAGCTGGACAGTCTGGCGGATGCGGTGTTCCTGGCGGCGGTGCTGTACCGCCTGCTGCCAGTGCTGCATCTATCCCGCCATTTCCTGTGGACGCTGGCTCTGATCTGCCTTCTCCGCTGCGGAGCATGGCTGGTCGGATACAGGAAATATCGCCGCTTTGCCGCCCTCCATACCCTTGCAAACAAGGTCACCGGCGCGGCGCTGTTCTGTGCCCCCTGCCTGCTGCCATGGTTCCCGTCCCATGGTCTCTGCACCGCCCTGTGCCTGCTGGCGGGACTCTCCGCCGGAGAAGAACTGGCTATTCAATGCCTGTCCAGGGAATTTGACCCCAATATCCGAAGTATTCTATACGTACACCATCCATCAGAAAAGGAGATCAACACATGAAACAATTCTTTTTACTGGCGGCCATCATCTGCTTCGGCATGGCGGCCATCAAATTCTGCACCGCCCGGATGAAGCCCAACTCCGCACCGGCTGTCCCCCAGCCTTCCAATAAGGATACCGGCGTCCTCACCGCCCAGGAGGCCAAGCAGCGGATGGAGGAAAACAGCGAGGCCATCGTGCTGGATGTCCGCACCCAGGAGGAATTTGACCAGGGCCACATCCCCGGCGCCGTGTGCCTGCCCAACGAGTTCATTGCGGCAGACATGCCCTTCCCCTTCGGAAAGGACACAGAGCTTCTGCTCTACTGCCGTTCCGGCAATCGCAGCGCCGAGGCAGCCAAAAAGCTGCGGGACCTGGGCTTTTCCAATGTCTTCGACTTTGGCGGCATGCAGGACTGGCCCTACGACATCACCACAGAATGAAAAAGAACGCCCGGTTTTTGGCGGGTGGTCGTAAAACAGTAAAATCAAAAAATGGTGAAAACCTTGAGTTTTCAAGGGGTGCGGCGTGACTTCGGTCACGCCGTTTCCTCTTTCATCAGCTCATTCAGTGGGATAAAACCCAGCCCATCGTACTTGATGTGGATGTGCTGCACCCGCTTTCCGCTGGATTTGTCCGGTGCGTCTACATAGATGGCAGATACCAGCTCCCGCAGAGCGTATCCGTCCAGCTCGTCGATACCCACATACTTGTGTGCCGTCTGAATGAACTTCTCAATGTTTTCGTTCTGTCGTTCCTGTACTTCAATTTCCTGCCGCAAGGTGATGCACTCGGCCTCCAACTGCTTCTGCTCCGTTTCATAGGTCAGGCTCAGCATATCGAAGCGGTCATCACTCAGCCGCCCGCTGGCGTTGTCCTCGTAAATCCTGATGAACAGCCGTTTCAGCTCGGCGATGCGGTTTTCGTTCCGTTCCAGCCGTTTTCTGCGGATACGGATCTGTTCACCGCTTTCCAGCCGGAGCTGTTTTTCCATCACCGTGCGGAAATGTGCCTCATGCCTCAGAATGTAGCCCGTCACAGTCTGGATGTGTTTCAGGACCAGGTGGCTGAGTACGGTTTCCCGGATGTAATGAGTACCGCACTTGTCCTTGTGCTTCCAATGGAGAGAACAGTCGAAGAACGCGCCCTCCGTTCTGTAGTTGTTGGTCGCCCCGTAATACAGCTTCTCGCCGCAGTCGGCACAGTAGACAAGCCCGGAAAAGATGCTGCTTCGGCCTGTGCGGGTCTTGCGGTGCCGCTGCTGGCGAACCTGCTGTACCTTCTCAAACACGGCTTCCTCGATGATGGCCTCATGTGTATTGGGGAAGCTGGCTTGCTTCTCAAGGGGATTGTCCCTCTGTTTCTTGTCCCAGATGGAGTTGGTATAGGTCTTGAAATTCACCGTACAGCCTGTGTACTCCCGGCGTTCCAGAATCGCCACAACGGTACTGCTGTGCCAGTCGCAGGGGTCCTCCGGTTTCTTGTTCGGGGTCTTGATTCCCTGCAAGGCCCTGTATGCGCTGGGTGTCAGCACCTTGTCCACTTTCAGTTGGTTGGCGATCTGCTTGGGACCACGCCCCTCCATGCACATAGAGAAGATACGCTTCACTACATCAGCGGCTACCGGGTCAACCACCCAGCGGCGGGGATTCTCCGGGTCTTTCACATAGCCGTAAGGCACATTGGTGGTCAGAGGTACGCCACGCTCACCCTTGGCTTTCTGGACGGCCCTGATCTTGCGGCTGGTGTCCCGGGCATAGAACTCGTTGAACCAGTTCTTGATGCCCGCAAAATCGTTGTCCACCCGGTTGGGGTCGATGGTGTCGTAGTTGTCGTTGATGGCGATGAAGCGGACGCCGTTCTGCGGGAAGGTGAAGTTGGTGTAAAGCCCGGTCAGTGCGGAGTTGCGGCCCAGCCGTGAGAGGTCCTTGGTGATCGCCACGGCCACCCGCCCGGCCTCGATTTCGGCCAGCATGGCCTGAAAGCCGGGACGGTCGTAGGTAACACCGCTAACACCGTCATCCACGAAAAACGTAGGGTTGGGGAAGTGATGCTCCCTGGCATACTGTAAAAGCATGGCCTTCTGATTTTCAATGGACAGGGACTCGCCAGCCCGGTCATCCTCTTGGGACAGCCGGCAATAAAGGGCGGTCATTTTGTCTGTTGCTCCGTACATTTCTGTATCCTCCTTTGGTGGAGCAACCGTCAGTACAGGATTGGTTGGCTCTATTCTACCAAGATTCTGGGTGTTTGTCATTCTGAATCCTCCAGCTTTTCTGCAAACTTTTTGGATGTGATGCGTTCCAGCTTGCGGACAAAGTTCTCCGTCCCCTCATAGCTGCCTGTGACAACGTAGGTCGTGCCGTGGATGACCTCGGTAACGGTCAGTTCGGGAATCCAGAAAGCGGAGAGGTTCTTTACATGGATGTGGCCGTCCTCACCCCAAAAGATTCTGCGCTCGGCTCTTTCTGGTGGCAGCGATTCCGAATTGGAGAAATAATAACCTTCCGGGGCGAGTTGGTGTTCAAATTGCGATTTCTGTTTCATAAGTACCTCCTGATTTTGTGTAAAGATTAGTGTTCGATTTCCGGCTTTTTCTGCCGCACAGCAGCGTTTTGACGCTCCTGTTCATGGATGACCTGCTCCACCTTGTATTTGATCTGCCAGAGCTTTTTCACTTCCGCATGGATGGGTAAAAGTTCTGCCTGCTCAGTTTTGTATTCCTGTTCCAGACGATCACTCTCATTGCGCCATGCGGTGATGGGGAGCTTTCCATTTTTGAAATACGGCTTCAACTTGCGCTCCGCCATGTGATACAGGCGGAGTGTGTTTTCATTTTCTGAGATGAATTGCTCCCGCTTGCCTTTCCATTTGATAGTTGCCAACTTGTCGGCAACGGGTTTGCCCTCGGTATAAAACTGCACCATGCGGAGAAGCTCGTCCAACTCTTTCACGCGGTCAGATTTGCCGCGCATAGAGTTTTTCAAAGTATCGATGCGCTCACTCAGTGCAGACACACGCTCCTGTAATTCCACCGGCGTTGTCAACTTGTTCTGCATGAGATAATTGACGATCTCATTAAACTCCTTGAGATTGCCGATCTTCGCTTTCTGGCTCCATGCTCCTGCATGGCAGTTGGTATAATACTCACTGAGCAGCTGCGCCAGATTGGGAGCTTGCGGCTTGCTGAGTTCCTCATGCGCTTCTTTCAGCCAGTCAAGCAGAACGGAGATTTTCTTTTTCAGACTGCGGATCAGATCGTTGGTTTTCCTGATCCAGCGGTTGAGATCGCCCTTGTCGGTGCGGATACCCTTGGCTTCCATCGCCCGGACGGTCGGCCCCTCATGCTGGGTGGGTATCTGCTCTACACCCTGACGCTCATAGCTGCGGTGGTCGATGCGGCAATCCGAACCCTTCTCGGCAAACTTGGCGTTGCACAACTCTGCCCATTGTTCACGCCAAAACTCCAATGTCTCCGGCTTGCCCCAATCGGTGGAGGGGACGGCGTTGAACACATAGTTCCCAGCTTCGTCCCGGATGCGTTCGCCATGCTCGTCAAGCATATATTCCCGCCGCTGCTTGTTGCCCCATTTTCCGTTTGGCTCGATAGGGCGGATAGGACACATGACATGAAAATGCGGATTTTGGATGCCGCCGTCCTCCTTGTCAGGCTGGTGAATGGCAAAGTCCACCACCATGCCACGGCTCACAAAATTGTCCAACAAAAATTGCCTTGCGAGGTCGATGTTCTCCTCCACGGAGAACTCGTTCTGCAAGGCAATGTCAAAGCTGTATGCAAGCTGGGCTTTGGCGCTTTTCTCGACCTTCTCTACGGCGTTCCAGAGGGTTTCCCGGTCTGCGTACTCTGGCGGAGCATGGGACGGCAAAAGGATTTCCGAACAGATCACGCCGCCCTTGCGGGTGTAGTCGCTGTCCTCACCGTAATACTCGCTGTGCAGCTTTTCGCCGGAGCGATAGGCGGCAGCTGCCACCGCAGACTGTCCAGCACTTCTCTTGATCTGGGTCACATGAAAATGATAGAGTGCGATAGTCAATCACCCCCAAACTCATTCTTGTTGTGTTCGTTGACGGCTTCCATGAGCAGGCCCTTGACCTCCGGCAAGGCGAGGACTTTTTCCACGAGGGAATAGAACTCGGTTTCGTTCAACACCTTTGCAAGCGGAGCCACACTCTCGATGGCAGCTCCACGGGTAATGAGCCTGTGCGCCCGTTTCCGGCGGTCGCCTTTTTCGTAGTAGGCGGCACGGTTTTCGAGCTGCTGCTGTTTGTGCCGGAGCTGGGCAAGCTGGCGTTCATTGGCGGCGATCTCGGCTTTCAGTTCGGAGATGGTTTTCTGCTTGGGCATGGTACATGGCCTCCTTTTGATGGGATGGATGGGATAAAAAAAGACCGCCTACCTTTTCAGTAGACGGTCTGACTGACGGCATGGGATTTTCAGACTTTGCGGCGGGGACTGTCTGCTGAATGCAGAGTGGTCCCGTTGCAAAGTGCGCTGGGATAGATGCCGCAAGCATCGCAAGGGAGGCACTCCCTTGTTCGGAACGCAGTGACGCAAAACAGCCCGGACATTCGAGTGTCCGGGCTGTTCGCCTCGCAGAGCGCACAATACAGGGCTTACCCTGTATAGAAGTGCGCCCTTCCGTTGGAATGGATTTTCGCCCCTGTGGGTTACTTCATGCTGCGCCACAGGAAGGTGACGATCTGGGCGCGGGTGCAGTTGTTGTTGGGGCTGAAGGTGGTGGCGGTGGTACCGGAGGTAACACCATTCTCAGCAGCCCACAGGACTGCGTCGGCGTAGTAAGCGTCAGCCGCCACGTCGGTGAAGGGATTCACGCTGTCGGAGGCGGGAGACTTCTGGCTGCGCCACAGGAAGGTGACGATCTGCGCACGGGTGCAGGTGGCATTGGGGCTGAACGCAGTGTCGCTGGTGCCCTTGGTAATGCCGTTTTCCACGGCCCACAGTACCGCGTCGTGATAGTAGCTGCCCTCGGCCACGTCGGTAAAGGACATTGTGCTGTTCTCAGGAGCGGGGCTGCCGGCGGCACGCCACAGGAAGGTGACGGCCTGGGCACGGGTGCAGGGGTTGTTGGGAGAGAAGGTGGTGGCAGTAGTGCCGGCGGTGATGCCCTGCTCAACAGCCCAGTTCACCGCCTTCTCATAGTAGCTGCCCTTCGGTACATCGGTGAAAGGCGACACTGCTGCCTCCTGCCAACCGGCATATACGGTTGTGTTGCCGGTGAGCTTCACTTTTGTGATCTTCTCCGTCAGCGCTTTGTCCGCATACCAGCCAGTAAAGATGTACCCGATGCGTGTAGGCGTGTAAGCGGTGAGGTCAACGGTAGTGCCGAAACTCTTTCGCAGTGCCGTAATCTTGCTGCCGCCGTTGGTCTCAAAATGCAGCGTGTAATCGTCAGAACCGGAGTTTTGAGAAGGAACCGGGTTCAAATAGATCGTGTAGGTACGGGTAGTTGAACCGTCTTTCGCTGTGATGGTCACAGTGAACGTCCGCTTGTAGTAGCCGCCAGAGATCGTCGCTATGCCATTTTCCGCAGGTTTTCCATCCACAGTGACAGTGGCTCCGTCACCCGCAGGAATCACGGTGAGCAGATACTGGCCGGAGGATACATTCTCTACCGTAGCGTTGCTATTCGCGTCAAAGCTGTCGATCGTAAGCGGCAAACCGTCGATGGTGATGCTGGTTGCGTCGGCCTTCGAGGCGCCGGTGCTGCCCGACGCCGTCTCACCGTAGCGCAGGACCACCCGTGCGCCGGATCTTGAGAAGGCAATGGAGCTTTCCTTGACTTCTTCTGTTCCAAGCGACAGATCACCCACGTTCTTCGTCTCCAACAGCTTGCCGTATTGATCCAGCAGCGCCGCTACCAGATTGCCGCTGGTACGCGGCTGGAGAGAATTGTTGCGCACCTGCACGTTGGCTGTGGTGGTGCTGCCGTTTTCCATCTCCACAGAAATGGTGGTGGGCGCATTTTCGCTTCTCGTCAGCAGGCTGTCGAAGGTAAGATGCTTCTGGTTGTTCTGATAGTCAGCCTCGGGAAGAACGACCCACTCTCTGTTTACCATCTGCTCGATACGGGCCTTGACAAAGAGCGTCACACCGCTGTCGGGGATCTCCTTCAGAGCCGTCACCTTTCCCTCCGCGTCCTTTTGCTTCGCGTCCGTCACATAGTCGCCGATATGGAAGGCGATCTCCTGCGTATAGCCGGTGCCATCGATGGCGGCGAGGGTGTCGCCGGTCAGGATCAGCTCATAGGGCTTGTCGGTCGTGCCGCCCGTGAAGTACTTGCCATTGAGCGGGGTCTCGCACTCGGGGTCGGAGTAAACACCCAGAACCACACGGCGATCAGACTTGTTCAGGGAGGCTGCCGACTGGTTGTACAGATTGGCAAGAACCGTTCTCTGACCATCCTGTTCCTTGGTTACAGTCAGGGCAGAGATGCCGACATCGGGGTAATCCAGATAGACAGTGCCTGCGACCTTGGGCTTCTGCCCGCCGTGGAAGCTCGCCTCCACCGAGTAGTCCAGATTACGGATTTCGTTGCCGGTCTTGGTAACGAAGGAGAACGTCTTTGTCTGACCGGGCAGAATCGTGAGATTGTCGAAGGTCTGCTCCTTTGCGCCACCCAGCTGGATGGTCACGCGGTTGATCACATGCATACCCTGGTTGGCCACGGTGAAGTTCACCGGGACATAGCTTTCAGTGGCCAGTGTGGTATAGTCCACCATGGTGGAGGCGACTTCCACAGCGTCGCTATAGCTTGCGGAGGCACTCAGGAGGTTCACCGTCTCCTTGGGGATGCGGACGGAGACAGAATATTCCTCGCCGTCCAGTTTATAGGAGTAGTCGAAGGTATCATAGGTTTTCGGATCGCTCTCATCGATCACAGTGGAGGTAGTGCCCTGGATCACGGCCTGAATGCTTGTGCCGTCATCATTGGTGACGCGGGCGTCCATGTGAGTCAGTCCGGTGCGGGCAGGAAGCTCCGCCACCTCGATGGCTGCGGAGGAGATGTAGCTGCCGTTGTAAAGTCCGAACTTGATGGCCCGGATCACGTCATTGTCCTCGCTGCCGGCCTTGGCGTCATTCCAGAGGAGGGACAACTCATCCAGAGAGTCCGCGCCCTTGACAAAGGCGAACTGGCCGTCAAAGGCTGCCGTGGACACCATGTCGCTGAGAGACTCGGGCAGGATAGGCTTGGGCGCGCCGGTGTTGTCGAACACCCGCAGGCCCACATCGCGCTGCTCCGCGCCAGTCAGGGACTGGACGCTGCTCCAACCCAGGACAAACTGATTGCCCACTGTGGTCAGCTGGGGATTCTCGTCGGTGTAGGTGTTGGTGGTGGCGCGGATGGTCTTGGCGCTGTCTTCGGGGTTTGCCACTGTGGTATCCACCACGGTGTAATAGATGTCGCTGCCGCCATTCTCATCCTTTACGGAGAAGGCAACGGCGGCGGTGCCGTCGGTCAGCATCTCGGCGGTCATGCCGGTGACCTCTCCGGCGCTGCCGTTATAGAGCGTGTATGTTTCGTTGCTCCACGCTCCGTTGTTATAGATCTTGCAGAGGATGCGGTTCTGGGTGAAGGCAAACGCGTTCTCATCGGTCTGGACAGAGCGCCACACGGCGATGGCCTTGCCGCCATTGACAGCGATGACAGGTTCGAACTCCTGAGAGCCATTTTCGGTCAGGCGGGTGGTGACCCACTGACTGCCGTTCCAGATAGACGCTACGACCTCAAAACCGTTGAGCAGGGTCGTCCGCTGACCTTCATTCAGTTCCGTGCCGGCTGCGAGGTTCAATGTCGAAGCTTCCCGCAGCCAGATGGCGCCGGCAAAATCCTTCGTGCCGTCAAAATCCAGAGAGCTGTCGCCGTAGCCGGAGAAGCCGCCCGTTTCGTTAGAAATGGCTTCGCCTTTAGAGAAGATGTCTAAGAGGTCGTTATACTGGCTGTAACAAACCTCCACATCCGTCACATCCGTGCTGTCGGCGTCGGAGAGGTAAACAAGGATTTTGCCGTCATCGGAGAGCATGGGTGCGCTGAAGGGGTAGGAATTGGTCTCAATTGCCGCGAGCTTGTTCTGCTTGTCCAGACTCATAAGGGAAATTCCGCTGTCACCGCCGAGCCAGACGCGATCGCCCTCGTCGAGGTAGTCACGGCTCTGGAGCGTGACCACAGGCTCAGAAACCAGCACAGCCGTCTCGTCATCACAGTACATCAAACTCAGCCCGGACGTGTCGTCACTCAGCCATGCGGAGCCGAGACCGCTGGATGCTTCTTCCCAGTATTTATCGATATCATCCCATTCGTTGAATGGCCACCCAGCTCCGAATCCCAGAGATACGAGGGTGACTTCCGCGACCAGCGGTCCGGCGCCCAAAGCGCCCCGGATGCCGGCCTCGCCGTCCAACTGGAGGAACTGGCCTGCCTTGTCTCTCTCTTTCTCATCCTTCAGATACTTCCGGGTCAGGAAACGGTTTTCGTTGTTGATCTCGATCTGACCGAACACGCCGATGGTGGCAGTAAATCCCTTGTCATATCCGACACCGCCGTAGAACTCAAAATAGGCGTTGATCCGCAGCGCGGTCAGATAGTCGTTGACTTTGTTCGCGGTATCATCGTTCCACTCCAGTCCCAGCTGCTCGGCGTAGCGGATGGCGGTCTGGAAATCCACCAGGGCGCCGCCGCGCACCAGGAAACTGGTGGTCAGAGGAATGCCGTAGGGCGTGAGATGCAGAGCTTTTTCAAATTCCAGCTGCACGCCGGCGGAGAAGCCGCCGCCGGTGGTGAGGACCTGCCACTGCCCCTTGTCGAAGTTGTAGCGGATCTCGCTGGTCATCCAACCCTCCAGCTTGAGCATGACAGGCAGACCGATGAGGCCGGCGGCCGTATTGAGCAGATTGCTGCGGTCCTCAAAGTAAGAACCGTCTGCCATGGCCTGGAAATCACTGAGGGTGAAGGTGTCGGAGACCTCGCCCACCAGGCTGTCAAGGTCCTCGCCGATGTAGTGCGGCTCCAGGCAGATGCCGTTCCGGTCGTAGTCAAGATCCTCCAGCTCTGTGGTGTCGATACCGGTCCACAGATACGCCTCGTAGCGGGTGGGATCCTCGGTGGGCATCAGGACGGCCTTCACAGCGCCGATCTCGCTGCCCATCTTTTCCAGGAAGGACAGGCCGTCGAGCATAATGGCGTCAGACACCTTGTCGACATATTCATACTCTGTATCAGCCCCGCCGACTTTGCCGTAAGCGGCAATATTTGCCATCAGAGAGGTGACGGACGGGGCGTCCTCCACCTTTTCAATGGTGGTCAGGTCGGCAATGCCGAAGGGCAGCGCGATGGTGCAGGTCAGGCTGCCGCTGCCGTTATAAAGGGCAGCCTCCAGCGGGGTCTTGCGCGTGCCGTCAAAGTTTACGAAACTGCTGCTGTCGAGCGTGACCACATTGTTCACCAGCGGGATGGAGGAGAAGGGGAAGGATGCGTCCTTCGGAGCCGTCCGTTTCTGCCGCGGCACGGAAACGCCGGTCTCCTGCGCCCGCAGGTCAAAACGATAGCCGGTATCGGTGAGGGAGGCGTCCTCCACGCCCCAGAGCATGATGGTGCTGTCCAGAACCGCGCTGGGATAGTTGCTGCTGGGGCCGACCACGCCGGTATGCCGGCGCACGTCGAGTCTGCGGCCGGTGTAGCTGATGGTCTGGACGGCCACAAAGGGCTTCGCCGTCTTGTTCTTGGCATCGGTCAGCGTCACGATATCCTTGCCGGAGCGCATGGCATCCCGGGGGGTCAGACTGCCGTCCACGATGACGATCTCGGGATAGTAGTCGTCAAAGCGCAGCTCAAAGATGAACTCCAGACTGTCGCCCACGCCTACGGGTTCCGGGTTATTTTTGGATGTGAACTGGGTCAGATCCATGTGAACGGTCAGCATGCCGTTGGCGTCGGTGGTGAAGGTCTGATCCTGCGTACCGTCCAGCGACGCGGTCTGACCGGCTGCCTTTGCGAATTTAGCTCCGGCGCAGTAGGCGTCATCGCGGTTACTGGCGGCGTAACGGTTGCGGTACACACCGCCCCGCAGGGTCACTTCGGTGTTGGCAAGCGGGGTGCCGTTCGGCTGCAGCAGCTGCACCTGGGCGACGGCGGCGCGGCGCAGTTCCAGGGTATTCAGAGGATACAACTCGCCCCGTGTGCCGTTGCCCTCGCCGCTCTTGAGGGCGAGATTGGAAATGGTTCCCCGGTAGGAGACGCCGCTGCTGACGGAAGCCGCCCGCAGATCGGAAGCGATGCCGTTGGGCTCAAACAGGGCCAGGGAGCCGTCATCGTTGGTGTAGACCGTGTGGGTCTTGCCCAGGCCGTCCTCATAGGACACCTCGGTCTTGACTGCCGGCGTGAACTGGAACAGATACAGCTTGTTTTTCAGCGTTTCCACGTTGACGGTGACACTGTCGCTGAGCGAAGACAGAGAACTGTGCTGTGCGGTGACCGTGTTGCTGCCGTCCCGCAGGCCGGACAGCAGCAGAATGGTCTGGGGCAGATAGCAGGTATAGGAATAATTCTCCAACGGCGCATACAGCATGCCTTCCCGGTAGTTGATGGTCACGGCCCGCTGTAGTTCGTCGGAAATTTCCTCCCCCTGTCCGGTGGAGGTGGTCCACTGGATTGCGTCATTGAGGATGCTCCAGTTATAGTCCTTGAAGTTGATGCTGATGCTCTCCATCAGGCTCAGCTCGCTGCGGAGCTTGGCGATGGCCGGCGCGTCGGTCAGGCCGCCGATGGTTTCGCCGCCGTACGTGGTGCCGGAGGGTTCGGTGGTGGTTGTCGTGTCGTCAATCTCATTTTTCAGCGTGACGGAATCCTTTTTCACACCGCCGATCTCAATATCCAGCGCATTCTCCTTATAAACGGTGATCGTGCTGGAGGCAATGCTCCAACCGAGATCCGTGCCGTTTTTGGCCTTGGCGGTGACGATGTAATAGTCCTTCAGCTGAGCGGGATCAGTGATCTTCGACGGTGTCAGGGTATAGCTGCCGGTTTTGCTTATTTCATCGTTTTCGCTGTCGGGATAGTGATAGATGCGTTGCCCGTCCTTTTCAATGGTAAACTCGAACTGGCAAGCATCTCCATTTTTGTCCAGGTCGAAATTCTCCACCGTCCAGTCGATCTTAATGCTCTCATCGTCGGTGAACATGGGATTGTCCAGACCCGCGAGGGTGATGACCGCGGGCTGGGCGCAGACGAGGATCTTCGCCTCCGTGCTGAGGTCCTTCCTGGTGCTGTCCACCTGGGCGGTGGCCGTCAGCCGCAGGATAAAGGACGGAGTGTTCCCCTGGGATATGTTTTCGGCGGTGAACAGGCTGCCGGGAATGGTCAGGCTGGTGGCGGTGCGCTCCAGTTCCTCTGTCCAACTCGACTTCGCCGCCAAGACCGGCTTCCCATTTCCGTCGACACCGGTGACCGCATAGAGCTGTGCCGTGATCTTGCCGCCGGCGGTATCATTCACGCCGGGCTCGTGCTGGGAGAGGTTGGAGGCAAAGTGAATGGTCTGCTCCGTCAAGACCTGGGCATAGAAGGTATTCGCGTTTTCCGCGAAGAGAAGCGTGGGCGTGCCGTTGTCCTTCACGGTGACCGTGATGGTATTGGAGGCTGTGGTATCCTTTGTGCCGTTGTTGCCGCACTTCAAGGTGATGGTGGCAGTACCCTCACTTTTGGGTACGATCCTGACACTGGGCGACTGAGCCAGCGTCAGATTACCAGTGCCGGTGCCTACACGCTCCACCACAACAACATTAGGGTCACTGACTGTCCACGTGACGTCATTCAGATCCTTGTAAGTATAGCTCGTATTGTTGTCCTTGAAGCTGAGGACCGGACGCTGCCCGTCCTGCGTGAAAACCGTATTGTTGATGCCGGAGGGCCAGCCGTTGCTGTCGATACTGATGGTATAGGCACCCGTACCGGCATACGTGACAGGCCTCTGGGTAAAGGTCGCGTAGATACCATAGCAGTAGAAGTTATCAAAAACCAGCTCAGCCACATACGTGGTATCCGCAGACACGGCGTCAAGTTTCATGGAGCCGGCAAGGACATACCGCTCATTGTCGGTTCCCGCGTCCACAACGACCGGCTGCAGATCCACCGTCGGAATGGTTTCCGGCTCCACACCATTTTTGTACATATAGACGGTAGCCGTGTGGTGGTTCGCATTAGTGGCCCAATTCAGGCACTGCGTCCGGAAGGCCTCCGCATTGTCCAGCTCCACCTGGAAGTTGATCTTGCAGGGGTCTTTCGAATCCGGAGTGGCGGTCATGGACTGGAAGCTATACTTCAGGTCGCCGCCCTTGATGCAACCCGTCAGCAAGGTTGTGGGTTTGGAGAGCGCCTGGTAAGCGTCGTTGGAACCGCTGATGTAGGCATTCGTCTCAAATGCGTTTTTGTACACATCCGTGCACGCACTGCTCACAGGCATGACGCCCTGTACGATGATGCCGGGGAGCTGGCTTTCGTCGGTGATGTTCTCGGACGGGACGGTGTTGTCGGTGCTTTTGACGGTGTAATAAAACACCCGGGTGTTGGACAGGATGGGGTTATTGTTGCGATACACGTCGCCGTCGACGGTGGTGCGGGCGCCGCTGTTGCTGGACAGCGTCACCGACTCCGTCCCCTCCAGATAGACAAGCTTATAATCACCGTAGACCGGCTCGGTGAAGGTCACCACAATGGGGATGACATTTCCGGGATAGAAATTAGCATTGGCGCTGCTCGTCTTATTTTCATACGCAGGGACCGTGATGGACTTGATGGTGGGCGCGGTATCGTCCACAATGGTCATCGCGCCGTGCATGAGGATCTCCTCGGGGATGCGAGTGACCTGGTCGTTCTGTTTGATCCAGTCGACGTTAAGATACCAGTTCCGTGGATAATGCACATTTGTACCCGAAATTCCGATTGGCACTTCAACATTTATAAAGCGCACCAGATGCCAGTCGTGGGACTTACACTTGTTATAAAAATTGCTGTTGGGATTGTCCCAGCTTGTATCCTGCACCTTGGCAACTTCCGTCAGATAGTCGAGCGCACTGCTTCCGTCAGTAAATTCAATGCCGTCGTATTTTATGGCGCCGGTTCCTATCAGGACGAGGTCGCTGCCTTCCTTAATAGAGAGCGAGGGCACACCGAGCGTATCATCATCCTTTGTCCAGATGGTAACGTTTTTCAGATTGACCGCGGGATTCGCATCACCCACGCCCGCCCTCAGCGCGCGGTTGAAGGAATCCATCCAGCCGTATGTGGAATCTCCATACTCGCTGCCCTTGGCAGCCGGGATGGCAGTTTCTTTCACGAAGTAATCCTTATTGCCGACGGTCTCCGTCGCGGTTGTGCTCCAGTCCAGATGATAGGGCAGAATATCCTGTTTACTATCGTTATTCATGCCGATGATGGTGCCGCCGTTGATCGCACTGACGACGGGATCGGCCTCTTTGCTGGGCGCGATGCGCACGCAGATCGTATCACTGCTGTCAGGCATTCTCGAGAATGTGGAAACCGTGCGCGCCTGGAAGAGCAGATAGGAATTCCCGTCCCACAGTCCATTGTACTTGGAGAGATACTTCTCGCGCAGCTTCTTAAGGTCCAGCTGGAATGTGATGGACGAAGAACCTTCCTCGATGGTAAATCTCTTAAAATAGTTGGTGCCCGGCACGTTTTCGGTGCCATCCGCAGCATAGTTCTCTTGGCCGACATTGAGGAAATCCGCGAACATACCCACTTCCACTGTGATATCGTGGGGTGCCAGAGCAGTCTTGTTGGTGTTCTTATCATACAGGTTCACTCTCAGCGAATAGACCGAACTGTTCGCTTGAAACGACATGACCATGCGAACTTCCAGATCGTGGGCCGTCGTATCGATGGTGTCGCCCGTGGCGTAGGCCGCCGCGCTGTTTTCGCCGGAGGCCAGCAGCTTCAGCTGTCCTGCCACCTCGGCGATCTGATACTCGATGAGCAGCGCGTACATGAGATTCTCCACCGTGGCGGAGCGGCCCGTCGCGTCCACGGTGACGACCTTCTCAAGATCGCTGTCGCCGCACTCGTTCAGCCACTCGATCAGCTCAGTCAGCGAGGACAGGCTGGTGCCATCATTCACCGTAAAGGTGTTGTCCTCGATCAGGGTGCCGTCGGCATCCACAATGCCCAGCTCCAGCATCTGCGCGTACAGCGCTTCCTCCGGCTCCGCCGCGAAAGCGGCTGTCGGCAGAAGGCCCACCAGCATGCAGGCCGCAAGCAACAGGCTCAAAATCCGTTTTTTCATCTCTTCAGTCCTCCTTTGTGAATTGCTTTCGGGTTATATTTCATCACAAATAATTCCAGCGTTTCTTTCAGCACTTCGATCTGGGATCTCAGATAGAATTCATCCTCAAACAGGGCGTAGTGTACGCAGGCCCGGATCAGAATGAAGATCAGCGGCGTGATTTTTTGATAGGGGATGCCCAGCTTGCTCTCCAGGCCTTTTGCGTATTCAGTATAGCGCGCATCCACGCCTTTGAAGAATTTCTGACCGTACTCCCGATATTTCGGGTGGGTATACACCTGATACATCAGGCGGTATTTCTTGCCGTGCTTTTGGGCCGTCCAGTAGGGGACCTCGTCAATGAACCGCCATAAGTCCTCCACGTCTGTGGGGGCTTTCGCCATAAACTCGTCCTCCACCTTGCTCATGCAGTATTCGGTGGACTGGACGATCAGGTCGTCCAGATCCTCAAAATAGGTATAGATCATGGTCGTGTTATACCCACAGTGCTTTGCCAGGGTGCGAATCCCGGTGCCGTGCAGACCCAGATCGGCAAAACCGTTGAAGCACGTTTCCATAAGCTCGATTTTTTTGGCGTTCCACTGCTCCTGCGTGTAATTCGCCATCGAATTGCCCTCCTCATTCAAAGCGTTCGTTTGAAATAAAGTATAGTACATCCATCCGAAAAAATCAACAGGTTTGCGCGGTATCTGTCGATATTTTTTCAGCAGTCCGCCAGTCGTTCCAGCGATATTACCGCACCTCCCGGCGCTTCTGCCAAACCAAATCGTAGCCCAGCACATCGGCCATCTCCACGGCCTCAGTGTACCGCAGGGAGCCTCGCCGCAGCTTGCCGGACAGATTGGGGACGCTGCTGCTCCAGCCGTATTCGTCGGCTAGCAGCTCCACCACCTCCGTCATGGTCATGCCCTCCCGGGTGATGTAGGATTTCACTTCGTTGCGGCAGTTTTCTGCCTTGTTTCTGCTCATATTTACAATTCCTTTCCCTTTTTGGATTCGCTCTGTGGTATAATGGATATGCTGAATGGCAGCATCCGTTTGCCGCAGAGCGTTGTTTGATCATGGACAGCCATCCGCTGGAATTGCCGCCCGTGTACCCCTGTTCACAAGGGACACCTATCGTTTTTGCTGTTCCGCTTGACTTTTCGTGGTTCGGTGAAAGCTCATACGGAACGGCATACCGTGTTCGCTGTCCGGTGCATCGCTGATTGATATGGGCAGCGGTACAAAAACAGCGGTTTCTTCGCTGTTTTCACATGGTTTGAAAATAGCTGTGGTTTTTTGCCGCTTTTCCCGAATGTCGTTCCTACCCGGAGGATCGCTCCCGACGTTCCCGTCCCCTTTGGTGCGCCAGATGCGTCACTTCGCCGGGGGACATATCCCATTCGGACGGTCATTCGATTTTCA
>NZ_JAFBIV010000060.1 GCF_021531915.1 Oscillibacter valericigenes
AGACCAACCTGCAGGTGACGGCCGAGGGCGTCCTGGCGGTGCAGGATTTCAACCTGGAGATCGCGGACAAGGAATTTATCGTCCTGGTGGGTCCCTCCGGCTGCGGCAAGTCCACCACCCTGCGGATGGTGGCCGGCCTGGAGGAGATCAGCGGCGGCGAGCTGCTGATCGACGGCAAGGTGGTCAACGACGTGGCCCCCAAGGACCGGGACATCGCCATGGTGTTCCAGAGTTACGCCCTGTACCCCCACATGACGGTCTACGAGAACATGGCCTTCCCCCTGAAGCTGCGGAAGTTCCCCAAGGAGGAGATCGACA
>NZ_JAFBIV010000061.1 GCF_021531915.1 Oscillibacter valericigenes
AAGGAGCGGTGTCAGCACGCAGAGCGGAAGCGGTGGTGGGGCCCAGGATCATGTTGCAGATGATCTTGGCAGCAGCGCCACGGGTCAGGCCGTTCTGGGGCTTGAAGGTGCCATCGGGGTAACCATCGATGACGCCGATTTCGGACATCACGGCGACGGCTTCTTCATAGTTCAGAGACTCGTCGTCGGTGAAGTCCTTGGCGCCGGCGCTGACGGTGACCAGGGACATGGTCATAATCAGAGCCAGAACCAGAGAAAGGAACTTCTTCATATGGGTTTCCTCCTTG
>NZ_JAFBIV010000062.1 GCF_021531915.1 Oscillibacter valericigenes
CATTTGCCCATGCCAACAGAGCGTCCAGAACCGGTTTCTCCTGTTCCAGGCGCTTAGCATATCGTTCTTCTGGCGTCAGTTCTGCGAAAGACTCCTCCAGTTGGAATAGCCTGGTGCAATAGCACTCACCAGTTGCTGCCAAAGAACCTTTTCGGTCCTCTTTGGGCAGGGTCTGTAAGGCTTCGTCAAATTTCCTCCGGGCATGTGCCCAACAACCCACAACACGGATATTTTCAGGCAGTTTGTGGTAGCCCTGGTATCCATCTGCATGAAG
>NZ_JAFBIV010000063.1 GCF_021531915.1 Oscillibacter valericigenes
TTCGAGGTTTTTCAATCTCTTTTCAGCAGCCCGCCGCGGCCTTCACCTCAGCGACAGCTTTGTTAGAATACCATTCACTTCGGCAAAAGTCAACACCTAATTTTGATTTTCTTCAAAAAAAGTCATCCGCATGTCGGTGAACTGCACCCCATTTGTTAGACAGTATGATATACTATCTAACAAGTGGGGTGTTTTGCTATGCCAAAAGG
>NZ_JAFBIV010000006.1 GCF_021531915.1 Oscillibacter valericigenes
GACCCGCCCCCCCTATCTGGAGGCCGAGGCCGTCAGCCGCCTGCTGCGCATCGCCCAGGCAGCCGATGCCCCTGTGGTCATCGTCCATCTGACCAATCAGGAAGCTCTCAAAGAAGTCCAGCACGCCCGTGACCGGGGACAGAAGGTCTATGTGGAGACCTGCCCCCAGTACCTGCTGCTGGATGACAGCGTCTATTTCAATGAGGACTATTCCCAGGCGGCCCGGTACGTCTGCGCGCCTCCCATCCGGGAGAAGGGCCAGCAGGACCTGCTGTGGAAAGCCCTTCGCCGGGGCGACATTCAGACCATCTCCACGGACCACTGCTCCTTCACCCTGGAGCAAAAGGAGGCGGGCCGGGGCGACTTCACCAAGATTCCCGGCGGTCTGCCGGGCGTGGAGACCCGGGGCGAGCTGATTTATTCCTACGGCGTGGCGAAAAAGCGTATCAGCGCCCAGCGGATGTGCCGCCTGCTGAGCGAGAATCCCGCCCGGATGTACGGTCTCTTCCCCCGGAAGGGCCGGCTGGCCCCCGGCAGCGACGCCGACATCGTGGTCTACGACCCCGGCAACAGCCACGTGATCCGGGCCGCCGACTGCGTGGCCAACGTGGACTACAATCCCTACGAGGGCTTTATCACCGCCGGCGGCATCCGGCAGGTATGGCTGAGGGGACATCTGGCCGTGGAGGGCGGCAATGTGCTGGACAGCGAACCCCAGGGCAAGTATATGGCCCGGGGCAAGTGCAGTCTGTAAAAAACGGCGGCAGTCCCTGATTTCGGAACCGCCTCCAAAACAGTCAAAGAAAATACCGAGTAACAGCAGATGCCTGCAGGATCGGTACAGTCCGAACGTGATTGTATCCATCCTGCAGGCATTTTACTTTCCTAAAAATTTGTCTTGACAGCTAATAATTATTAGCCTATTATGTAGCTAATGATTATTAGCCATTGGGGGGAGGGAGTGGTATGATGAAGACTGAAACAACGAAACAGAGGATCCTGACAGAAGCAATCAAGCTGTTTGCGAAAGAGGGGTATGAAGCGGTCAGTGTGGATCAGATCGCAAAGGCTGTGGGCATCAAAGCCCCATCCCTCTATAAGCATTACAAAAACAAACGCGATATCTTTGACAGTATCTTACAGGTCATGGAACAGCGGGACGGAGAAAACGCAGCCGCCTGTTCTTTGCCGGAAGGAACGGCAGAGGCCATGCCGGAAGCCTATGAACGATCGTCCATAGAGGATCTGATCACATTCAGCAAACAGCAATTCCGTTATTGGGCGGAAGATGATTTTGCATCAGCTTTCCGGAAGATGCTGACGGTGGAACAATACCGCAGCGAGGAAATGAACCATCTTTACCACCAGTATCTAGGTGCCGGCCCGCTGAAATATGTTGCAGATTTGTTGAGCTCTCAGGCAGAGGCCCTGGCATTTTATGGCCCCATGTACCTGTTGTACAGCGTCTATGACGACGCAGAGGACAAGGCGTCCGTGTGCGCCTTGCTGGATACCCATTTGGAGAGGTGGCGCAAATGAGTTTTCATATCCCGGACCGTTGGGCGGCACTGGCTTCTCAGTATCCTGAACTGGTGACAGGTCGAATCACTTTACAGGAAAAGGGCATGTATCGGATCCGCACCAGCGCGGGCGAACAGAACGCTCTTGTTTCCGGCAAGTTCCAATTCGATGCACAGTCCGTGTCCGATTACCCCGCCGTAGGGGATTATGTGCTGGTCAGCTGTGCCGATCCGGATACTGCCATCATCCATCAGGTGCTGCCCCGCAAAAGCATGTTCCTGCGCAAGGCGGCAGGTACTTCCAAAACGGAACAGGTGGTCGCTGCCAATATCGACACCGTGTTCCTGTGTATGAGCCTGAACAACGATTTCAACCTGCGCCGGTTGGAACGCTACCTGGCAGTTGCATGGGAAAGCGGAGCCCAGCCGGTGGTGGTGCTGACAAAAGCGGACTTGTGCGAGGATGTTGCCCGGAAACAGGCGGAGGTGGAATCCATTGCCATGGGCGCAGCGGTTCTGACCACCTCTGCCATGGAACTGGACGGATACCGGCAGATCATGCCCCATATCACGGAGGGCAAAACCGTTGCCTTTGTGGGTTCGTCCGGTGTGGGCAAGTCCACGCTGATCAACCGCCTGCTGGGGGAAGAACGCCTGGCAACAAACGGCCTGCGAAATGACGATAAGGGCCACCACACCACCACCCATCGGGAACTGCTGTTTCTGCCAAACGGGGCCATGGTCATTGATACACCGGGTATGCGGGAGCTGGGCATGTGGGATGCTGCCTCCGGCGTGGAGCAGACCTTCGCGGATATTGAAGAACTGGCAGCCCGATGCCGCTTCCGCAACTGTTCCCACACCAGCGAGCCGGGCTGTGCCGTCCGTGACGCCATCCGCCGCGGCGAACTGGACAGCGGCCGCTGGCAGTCCTATCAAAAGCTGAAAAGCGAAAATTCCTATGCTGCCGACAGTGAAAGTTATCTGGCCGCAAAGGAAAAGAAATTCAAAGAGATCTCGAAAATCAACAAATACAACAAAAAGAGGTGATATCCATGAAATATCCATTGAATGAAAAATATTCCTCGCCGGAGCTCATGGCGAAGATCATGGGGCCAAACCCTATGAAACTGGAGGAAGAACTGCTGGCTGGCCATCTGATTCCTGCCGGAAGTGTGGTCTGTGACCTGGGCAGCGGGCAGGGCCTGACCAGCGTGTTCCTGGCAAAGGAATACGGCTTTACGGTCTATGCCGCAGACCTGTGGAGCGATCCCGAGGAAAACCGGCAGTTTTTCCGGGAAATGGGACTGTCTGACGCCGAAATCATCCCGGTCAAAGCGGATGCAACAGACCTGCCGTTTGAAAAAGGATTCTTTGACAGCATCGTCAGCACGGATTCCTATAACTATTTTGGCCGCAACCCGGAGTACCTGGACGAAAAGCTGCTGCCCTTTGTCAAGAAGGGCGGATATGTCTACATTGCGATCCCGGGCATGAAGCAGGATTGCCACGATCATTTGCCTCCGGAATTGCTGCTGTCCTGGACGCCGGAGCAGCTGGACTATATGCATGATGTGGCTTACTGGCGCGACATGGTCGGCCAGAGCCGGGATGCCGAGATCATTGAGGTCAGTGAGATGGAGTCCAACGAAGAAGTCTGGGCGGACTGGCTGCGGCAGGAAAACGAGTACGCGGTGGGTGACCGCAAAGCCATGGAAGCCGGCGGAGGAAGGTATCTGAACTTTGTCAAAATTGTGCTGAGGAAAAAATGAGATCAGGAGTTTTTCTGACTGTGACCTGAAAGAAAAAACGCGGCCCCTTGGATATGTTGAGCTGAATGTCTCACATATCCAAGGGGCCGTTTCTCAGATTGAGAGATGACTTTTGAAAAAAGTCGCCGCAAGCGATATGACGCTTGCCCCCTATCGTTCCCTCCTCAGCCGCGAATCCAGCGAAGCGAATCGTGGCTGAAAGCGAAGAAAAAGCACGTTCGGCGTATTATGAAAATGCCCTAAGGCCTTTTCATCGCCTTAGGGCATTTTCTGAGCTGTAAGGCATGGACGATTTGGATATTTTCGTCTCTTATCCGAACCGGAATCCAGCGAAGCGAATCCGGTTCGGGAGCGAGGAGCAGCAGAATGAGCGCGGGATGAGATTTTGATGCGGAGCATAAAAATCTCGTCGCAAGCGATATGACGCTTGCGACGAGCTGGTGGAGGTGGGGGGAGTTGAACCCCCGTCCGAAAGCACTTTAACGGGACTTTCTCCGGGCGCAGTCAGGTTTCAAAATTCCCGCCCCGCAAAGACACCTGACAGACTTTGCGGCTTAGTAGAGTCATGATGCGTGGGCAGGTCAACTCTTTCCTGCCTCACGGACGCCACATCAACGACGCCTTCCCCGGCCTGTGGCCTCTCCGGTTCAGACGGCCGCCTTTAATTAGGCAGCAATAGCAACAGTGTTGTTGTTATTTAATTTATAAATTGCCCGTTTTATGGCGGTCAGGCGCCGCCGCCCGCTTGTCCCGCCTCCATACCCCCGTCGAAACCGGTACACCCCCTCGTCAATACAAACTGCGCTCCACGCACTCCCGGCTTACGCCGAGAGTTCGCAACGCTCCGTTTGTCTTTCCTCTTCCAATCGAACCCGCTTCGCTGGGCTTCGATTGGGTTCCTGGAGTTGGGGCAAACTTCACTACATTCGCTCCCGGCTTGCGCCGAGAGTTCGCGCCGTTCCGTTGCCCCTCCTCTCCAAATCAGAAACGCTGTGCTGATTTCTAATTTGGTTCAGGGATCCGTTTTGGGTCTTGGAATTGGGATCACTGTCACGTATCGTAACACATTTCAACGTCGAAATGTGTTACGATTTCGTGACATTTTTAATTTTTCAGGTTTTTGCGAATTTGACCATCAGCTTCACCGGAGTGATCTTGGCCAACACCCGGTAGAACTTATAGAACAGCTTGGGTGTATAGATGGTCCGGCCTGCCCGGGCAGCGCGGAGGGCACCGCCTGCTACCCGCACCTGGTCACAGTAGGGCAGGGTGGCAAACATCTTGGAGTTGCCCGTGATGTTGCCCACATCCAGGAACTCGGTCTTCATGGGGCCGGGGCAGACCGCCGTGACGGTAATGCCCTTGGGCTTCAGCTCCTCCGCCAGTCCCACGGTGAAGGAACTGACGTATGCCTTGGTGGAGGAGTAGACCGTCATGCGGGGATTGGGGCAGAAGGAGGCGATGGAGGACACGTTCAGGATGCAGCCGCCGGGAGCCATGAAGGGCACCGTGATGTTGGTGACCGCCGTCAGAGCCCGCAGGTTCAGGTCGATCATCCGGGTCTGGGAGGCGGTATCCACCTCGCCGATGTTTCCCAAGTAGCCGCAGCCGGCGTTATTCACCAGCAGCACCACCTCCGGCTGCTGGGCGCTGAGCTTCTCCTGGAGGGCCATAAAGCTCATGGTGTCGCACAGATCCATGGACAGGCACTCAACCTGCTTGTCCGGAAGGGACGCCGCCAGCTCCTCCAGCCGGTCCGCCCGGCGGGCAATGAGCCAGTAGCACTCCACCTCGGGAAATACATCCGCCAGCTGGCGGACAAATTCCCGTCCAAGTCCGGTGGACGCACCGGTGACGATGGCAGTTTTCATAGGGCCGCCTCCTTTGATTTTATGTGATTTTATGTTAGTGGGTCTCGGGCGCGGGATACTCCACGCCCTGGGTGTCCACCCGGATGGAGCCGATGACCACATCCTTCTTGGGCTTGTCGTTCATCATGTTCCGCTGGACCCGGGAGATATCGATGGCGATCTCCTGACCCTCGGTGATCTGGCCGAAGGCGGCGTACTGGCCATCCAGATGGGGAGCGGGGGCCACCATGATGAAGAACTGGCTGCCGGCGGAGTTGGGAGCCATGGTGCGGGCCATGGACAGCACGCCGGTGGTGTGGACCAGGTCGTTCTGGCGGAAGCCGTTGGCGGCGAACTCGCCGTTGATCTCATAGCCGGGGCCGCCCATGCCGTTGCCGTTGGGGCAGCCGCCCTGGATCATGAAGCCGGGGATGACCCGGTGGAAGATCAGGCCGTCATAGAAGCCCTTGTTGGCCAGAGAGATGAAGTTGTTGACGGTGTTGGGGGCCTTCTCGGGGTACAGCTCGCCGGTCATGACCCGGCCGTCCTCCATGGTGATGGTAACAATAGGATTGGACATGGTTATCGATTCCTCTCTTTCATGGTGCGGTCGATCTCCCGCCTGGCGTCCCGCTTGGCGGTGGCCTCCCGCTTGTCGTAGTTTTTCTTGCCCTTGCACAGGCCCACCTCCACCTTGACCCGGGCGTCCTTGAAGTAGACGCTCAGGGGCACCAGGGTGTAGCCGTCCTGCTTGATGAGGGCGTGGAGCTTGCGGATCTCCCGCTTGTGCATCAGGAGCCGCCGGGTGCGGACAGGGTCCTTGTTGAAAATGTTGCCCTTTTCGTAGGGAGAGATGTGGAGGCTGTGGACAAACAGCTCTCCGTCCTTGACGGTGCAGTAGGAGTCCTTCAGGTTCAGCGTGCCGGCCCGGATGGACTTGACCTCCGTACCGGCCAGCTCAATGCCGGCCTCGTACTTGTCCTCCACGAAGTAGTCGTGGTACGCCTTGCGGTTCTGTGCCGCGATCTTGATGCCCTTTTTCTCCGTGGGGCTCACCTCTTTCACTGGAAAGTTTTTATAGTATAGCACAGCTTATGGAAATCTTCAAGTGGCAGAACGGGGTTGGCAATGTTGCATACCTGTGCTATAATAACTTGATTATATATTGTAAGCTGCTTTTCTGAAAAGCAAACGAGAGGTGTCAATTTATGCTGCAGCCAAAGGACCTGACTGAGAAGACCCTCAGCCGGGAAGATAAATACCAGGGCCGCATCCTCAGCGTCCATGTGGACGAGGTGCTGCTGCCCAACGGGAATACCTCCACCCGGGAAGTGGTGGACCATGTGGACGGCGTGGCCGTGCTGGCTCTGGACGACCGGAACAACGTGCTGACCGTCACCCAGTACCGCTATGTATTCGGCAAAACGCTGCTGGAACTGCCCGCCGGCAAGCTGGACCCGGGCGAGGACCCGGTGACCGGCGCCCTGCGGGAACTGAAGGAGGAGACCGGCGCCGTGCCGGACATCTTCCTGCCCCTGGGGCGCATCATCCCGGCTCCCGGCTGCTACGGCGAGGTGCTGTACCTGTTCCTGGCCCGGGGGCTCCGCATGGAGGACCAGCATCTGGACCCGGACGAATTTTTGAATGTGGAGCGCATCCCCTTTGAAGAGATGGTCCACCGCTGCCTCACCGGCGAGATCGAGGACGCCAAGACCGTGGCCGCCGTGCTGAAGGCCAAGCTCCAGCTGAATCTGTAAGGGAGGACTTTATGGACAATCAGAAGACTGTCCTTATCGTAGAGGACGAGAAAAACATCGTGGATATCGTAAAGTTCAACCTCCAGCGGGAGGGCTACCGGACTCTGGAGGCCTATGACGGGCAGGACGGCCTGGACAAGGCCCGGACGGAAAACCCGGATCTGATCCTGCTGGATGTCATGCTGCCCAGGATGATCGGCTTTGATGTATGCAAGACCCTGCGGGCCGAGGGCAACAACGTGCCGGTCATCATCCTGACCGCCCGGGAGGAGGAAGCGGACAAGGTCCTGGGCCTGGAGATCGGCGCAGATGACTACATTACCAAGCCCTTTTCCATGCGGGAGCTGATCGCCCGGGTGGCCGCCAATATCCGCCGCAGTGCCATGGTTGCCGCAGCGGCCCCGGCCGCCTCTGCCAGTGCCATGCCCGTGGCAGGGGACCTGTCCATCAACACGGACAGCCACCAGGTCTTCCGGGGCGGCAAGCCCGTGGACCTGACTCAGCGGGAATACGAGCTGCTGACCTTCCTGGCCAGCCATCCCAACAAGGTCTATTCCCGTGTGGACCTGATGGAACAGGTGTGGAACTACGGCTACGTGGGCGACGACGTGCGCACGGTGGACGTGACCGTCCGCCGCCTGCGGGAGAAGATCGAAGCCGACCCGGCCAACCCCGCGTACATACTGACACGGCGGGGTGCGGGATACTACTTTTCTGTATAAAGGGGGACGCCGCATCCGTAAAGCAGCAAAGCTGCTAACGGCTGCGCAGTAGATTCCCCCTCACCACCTCGTCAGAACAAGCTGCACTCCGTGCGCTTCCGCTTTTGGCGAAAGCGCACACCACTCCGCTTGTTCTTCCTCTCCCCACCGAACCCGCTCCGCTGGGCTTCGGCGGGGACCCCTTTAGCCGCGTCACTGGTGAGCGTGCCCCAAGGGCACGCGGGCCAAGGTATTTTTGTCAGGTACAGAAGGTGAATTGCCGCAAAGCGGCAAGAGAAGCCGCCCTGGAGCGCGCCCTGACAAAAATAATTGAATTCGTTCATTCGCCGAAGTCGAATGAACTGGGGAAACCATAGGTTCCCCAGCCCCTTCCTTTTTCACTCCTATCCTTTAAAGAAGGTGATTTGATATGTTCCGCAGTCTCCATATGAAGCTGACGCTGATCCTGCTGCTGCTGATCTCGTCCCTGATGGCGGTAGTGGGTGCGTTTCTGACCACCAGTGTGTCCAGCTTCTATATCAACACCTTCTATGAGCAGATCGACAGTGTGTTCGGCCAGGACCAGAAGTCCTTCGTGGCGGACCTCCGCAGCGGCGCGGCCCAGTCAGATGGCGCCGCCCTCATCAAGGAGATGCTGGAGGTTCGGGCCGGTGAGTTGGGCGTCGACTACCGCACCCGGAACTACTTCGTGCTGGACGGTATCACCGGGGACTACCTGGACGGCTCCGCCGGGGAAGATGCCCTTCCCCGGGAGCAGAGCCCCAATCTGCTGACTGCCCGGAACTCCGTGGTCTCCGGTGACGGCACCACCGTGGGGGATGACAGCGACATCACCGCCGATTACATGGATGTGGCCGTGCCTATCCTGGGAGACGGTAACTCCTTTATCATCTATATCCTGGACAATAAGGACACGGTTTCCGAGCTCAACAGCCAGCTGTCCCTGCTGATCATGCAGGCGCTGGTCATCGGCCTTCTGATCTCCGTGCTGCTGAGCTTCCTGCTGTCCAAGACCATGGTAGGCCCCATCGAAAAGCTGACTGCCGGCGCCGAAAAGGTGGCAGCCGGTGACTTTGACAGCGAGCTGCCGGTGGAATCCACCGACGAGATTGGCATCCTGACCGGCACCTTCAACGAAATGGCCGGAGTCCTGCAGACCACCCTGGCCGCCATGGAGAACGAGCGCAACAAGCTGGATACCCTGTTCCTCCACATGACGGACGGCGTGGTGGCCTTTGACCATGAGGGCCGCCTGATCCACTGCAATCCCGCTGCCAACGATTTGCTGCAGCAGACCGTGGAGCCGGACTGCACCTATGAGGAGCTGCTGGGGGACCTGCACCCCTTCCAGCAGGTGATGGCCCTGCATCAGCCCAACTACGTGGCCGACGAGCTGCGGGTGGGGGAGCGGACCCTGGAGGTCTACCTGGCCCCCTTCTCCTCCAAGGACCAGGGCGGCGTCCTGATCGTGCTGCATGACGTGACGGAGCAGCACCGCAACGAGGAGCGGCGGAAGGAATTCGTGGCCAATGTGTCCCATGAACTGCGGACCCCCCTGACCAATGTCCGCAGCTACGCCGAGACTTTGCGGGATTCGGGCGGCGACATTCCCCAGGAGATGGCCAACAGCTTCCTGGACATCATCATCAACGAGACCGACCGCATGACCCACATCGTGCAGGATCTGCTGACCCTCAGCCGCCTGGATGCCGGCAACGCGGAGCTGGTGCTCTCCCGCTTCCCCTTTGGGGAGGCCATCGAGAGCGTGGCCCGGGCCAACGCCCTGAATGCCAAACAGCGGGGCCACGAGCTGGTCTACGATCCCCCCGAGAGCCTGCCGCTCATCACCGGCGACCGTAGCCGTCTGGAGCAGGTCATGACCAACGTGGTGGGCAACGCCATCAAATACACCCCCGACGGCGGCCACATCCGCATCACCGCCGGGTCCACGGAGGACACCGTCTGGATGGAGGTGTCCGACGACGGCATCGGCATCCCGGAAAAGGACCGGGAGCACATCTTCGACCGCTTCTACCGGGTGGACAAGGCCCGGTCCCGGGAATCCGGCGGTACCGGCCTGGGCCTCTCCATCGCCCGGGAGATCGCCCAGCGCCACAACGGCACCCTGGCCCTGATGCCCCACGAGGGCAAGGGCACCACCATCCGCCTGACGTTGCCCATCACCCAGAAGAAGGGACCTTCCGCGGACGGAGAATAACTGCACGTTTTAAGAGAGGAGGGACGGTATGAACGACAAAAAGCGCAGGCGCAGAGATTTTATCCAGAATCTCTCCATTGCTCTGCTGGCCGTCTCCGCCGTCCTCCTGTTTGCCAAAATGTACAATCTGGGCGGCGCTGTCGGGGACTGGCAGCTGCTGCCCTACTCCGGCACCCAGGCACCGAACAGCGGTACCGGACAGACCGCGCCGCTTTCCGCACCGGTGCAGGCGGCGGTCACCGGTCCCTATGGCCGCTTTGGCAGCGTGACCCTCACCACGGCGGATGAGGACTTTTCCCCTCTGCGTTCCCTGCTGGAGCAGGCCCTTGGATCTGCCGACACCGGGACTCCCTGCGGTACGGAGGAGTTTCTGGAGACACTGAAGGGTACTTCTGTCTACTGTGACTTTTTTTCCCCCTTGCCGCTGACGGTGCTGGCGGAGCTGATGTGGACTTCCGGCGGAGACGAAGCCATTTATGCCCGGCGGCTGGCGGTGGCGGAACGGGAGGGGCGGGTAGTGCTGTACCTGTGGGACGGCGAAGAGACCTGCTTGCGCTGCGATACTGCACTGACGGCCGAGGCTCTGCTGGACACCGTTGGCCGGTATGAGCTTGGCAACGCCCAGTTTGCTCTGAATGTTGCAGCGCAGTATCCCATGCTGGACCCCTGCTCTCTGTTCCTGGAGGAAGAGCCGGAGCTGCCCGTGCTGTCCGCCGCCCTTTCCGTGTCGGACACGGACCGCCTGTTGACGGTCATGGGATTCAATCCAAACACCCAAAACCGCTATCCGGATGCCAGCGGTACCCAGGTCATTATGGAAAATGGCCGCACGCTCCGAATCTATACCGACGGCACGGTCACCTATCTCAGCGGCGGTGATGATGCGCTGTCCATCTCCGCGGATGGGGAGGTCCCCAGCCTGCTGGAGGCTTCTCAAGGATGCGGTTCTCTGCTGAATACGCTGCTGGCTTCCTCGAGCGGAGATGCGGCTATCTGGCTGAAAGATATCCGCCGGAGCGGTACATCTACGACCCTGAGCTTTGGATATCAGGTCAATGGCGTTCCCATCCGCTTTTCTGACGGAGAGCTCGCCGCGGAGATCACCCTCTCCGGCACTGCCATTACCTCCATGACCCTGCGCATGCGGCAATACACTGCTCAGGAGGGAAACGCTTTGCTGCTGCCTTTGCGCCAGGCCCTGGCCGTGGCCGCACGCCATCCCGGCACGGAACTGACCATCGGCTATGTGGATAACAGCTCCGATATTGTCAGTGCCCAGTGGCTGGCTGAGTAATTCGCATTGGGAAGGAGGTCGCCTGGTTGGACCGGTATCTTCTGAAAAACATCATTATCATCATTCTGGTGCTGGTGAACGGCTTTCTGCTGGGCGCCATCACCTTGCGCCAGACCGCCGAGGACCGTTCCCGCCGTCAGGCGGAAGAGCAGCTGGTGGAGCTCTTTGCCGCCGACAGCATCACGCTGGACCCGGATGCCATCTCGGATCAGGTCCCGCCGGCAGCCCTGGCGTTCCTCCGCAGCACGGAGCGGGAGAGGGAAGCGGCTGCATTCTTCCTGGGAGAGACGCTGACACAGGAGGATCGGGGCGGCGGCATCAGTACTTACACCGGTGCTGCAGGGATCGCCACCTTCCGCTCCAATGGCAGCTTTGATATCAAGGGCACTTTGTCTGCGGAGAACGCAGAGACCCTTTGTAAGGACTTCTGCCGGGCATTCTCCTATGGTCAGCCCACCTTCCTGCTGGATCAGGACGGCTCCGGAAGCGGCTCTGCCGTTTACCGCTACAACAAACTGCCGGTGTTTAACTGCACCGTCGCATTCACTCTGGAGAAGGGCGTCCTCACCTCTGTCAGCGGCACGCTGCTGCCGAAAGAGGGGAGCGCTGCCCAGGAGACCAGGGAGCCGCTGACGGCTTCTGCCGCACTGACCACCTTTCAGAAGGTCCACCGGGAGAGCGGCGCCGTAGGCTCCGCCATCACGGAGATGTACGCCTGCTATGAGCTGCAGAGCGCTTCATCCTCCGCACTGTCCCTGGTGCCTGCCTGGTGTGTGGTCACGGACATCGCAAATTATTATGTAAATGCCGTTACCGGATCAGTCACTTCAGGCTGATCCTTTCGACCGGTTTCTGTCAGGAAAAACCGGAAATACAATTATTAGAAAAGACAGGGAAGAACGTATGGCTGACAAAGTACTGTACTTGGAAACGGGGTCTCAGGACCCGGCATTCAATCTGGCCTTTGAGGAATATGTATTGACCCGCCGCAGAGAGGGAGCGTATCTGCTGCTGTGGCAGAACGACAACACCATCGTCATCGGCCAGAACCAGAACGCGGAGGCAGAGATCAACCGAACCTTCGTGGAAGAACACGGCATCCATGTGGTACGCCGGACCACCGGAGGCGGCGCGGTGTATCACGATCTGGGAAATCTGAATTATTCCTTCATCACTGATGTGGGCAACGCGGAGCAGCTGACTATGGAGCGGTTCACCCGCCCTATCGTGGAGGCCCTGAAGGCCCTGGGACTGGACGCGGAGGCCTCCGGCCGCAACGACATTCTGGTGGAAGGACGAAAGATCTCCGGTACGGCCCAGCGGCTGACCCGGGACCGTATCTTGCACCACGGCACCCTGCTGTTCGACGCGGATCCCTCCATGGTGGCCGGTGCTCTGAACGTGGACCCGGAGAAATTCCGCTCCAAGAGTGCCAAGTCCGTCCGCAGCCGCATTGGCAACATCCGGGACTTTTTGAAGGAGGACATGGACCTTCCTGCCTTCTGGGACTATTTGAAGACTGCCCTGGCCGGCAGCGGCTTGGAGCAGACCGCACTGACACCGGAGGAACTGGCAGAGGTGGAGGCGCTGAAAGCAGGGAAGTACGACACTTGGGAGTGGAATTTCGGCCGGTCTCCCCAGTATAACATGACCAACAAGCGCTACTGGCCCGGCGGCTGCCTGGAGGTCCGGGCAGATGTGGCGCAGGGGGTCATCACGGACATTGTTTTCTACGGAGATTTCCTGGCGGTCCGGGGCATGGAGGAAGTGACGGAGGCTCTGCGGGGCTGCCCCTTCCGGGCGGAGGATTTCGGCGCAGTGCTGGACCGCTTCGACCTGTCAAAGTTCTTTGGTGCCATCAGCAAAGAGGAGATCCTGGAAACGGTATTTCATGTCAATTGAAGACAAAAGGCACTCCTGCAAAAGCAGGAGTGCCTTTTTGTCAGAATATGCTTCAGAAATGCTCGATGATGTCCACCAGCTCGGCGCCGATGCGCTTCTGGGCCTCCTTGGTGCCCGCGCCCACATGGGGCATGCAGCTGACTGCCGGGTGGGCGGCCAGCTCCCAGTTGGGGTCTTTCTCGCTGAGCCACACATCCAGGCCCGCGGCCTTCACTTTGCCGCTGTTCAGGGCATCCAGCAGGGCGGCCTCGTCTACGTTGCTGCCCCGGGACACGTTGATGATGACCACGCCGTCCTTCATCTTTGCAAGGCTTTCGGCGTCCACCAGAGGCTTGTCGCCGCCGGGGGCGCAGAGGACGATGATGTCAGACTTCGCCAGCAGTTCATCCATGGAGACGAAGTGCATGGTGTCGCACTCACAGCCCTCGGGCTTGCTGCGGTGGACCACGGACAGCACGTTCATGCCCAGGGCCTGGGCCTTCTCGCCCACCATGCGGCCGATGCGGCCGTAGCCGATGACGCCCATGGTCTTGCCCATGACCTCAAAGCCCTTGGAGTAGGCTTTCTTCTCCCACTTTTTCTCCCGCATGGTGTGCCCGGCGATGGAGATGTTCCGGGCGCAGGAGAACAGCAGGGCAATGGCCAGCTCCGCCACGGCGTTGGAGGAGGCGCGGGGCGTGTTCTTCACGGTGATGCCCGCCGCTTCGGCGTATTTCACGGCGATGTTGTCCACGCCCACACCGGCCCGGACGATCAGCTTCAGGCGGCTGCCCTTGGCAGCGTCGATTTGGGGCTCCTTGATCTTGGTGGCGGAGCGGATGATGACCGCATCGAAGTCCCGCAGGGCCTCGCCCAGCTGGTCAGGCTCATAGAACTGCTCCACGATCTCGTGACCGTCCCGGCGGAGAGTTTCGATGGCGCCGGCGTCCATACCGTCAGTGACCAAAACGCGCATTGACATATTCAATTACCCCTTTTTATCAATTTTCCGGTGTACGCACCCCAGGGGCGTACGTTTATCATTGGAAAATCCCAGCGCCCATTGGGGGACAGGCGCTTGGCAAAAGCCAGGGAGTCAGACGCGGTTACGCGTGCTCTTTTTCGTAAGCCTTCAGGAACTCCACCAGAGCCTCCACGCCTTCCTTAGGCATGGCGTTGTAGATGGAAGCCCGCAGGCCGCCCACGCTCTTGTGGCCCTTCAGGTTGTCGAAACCCGCGGCCTTGGAGGCGGCCACCACGTCGGCGTCCTGCTCCTTGCTGGGAGTGACGAAGGGCACGTTCATCAGGGACCGGTCCTCCTTGCGGACGGCGCCGGTGAACAGCTTGCTCTGGTCCAGGAAGTCGTACAGGATGGCAGCCTTCTCCTCGTTCTTCTTCGCCATGGCTTCCAGACCACCGTTATCCAGCAGGTACTTGAACACCTTGCCGCAGCAGTAGATAGCCCAGCAGTTGGGGGTGTTGTACAGGGAGTCGGCGTCGGCGTGGGTCTTGTAGCTCATGTAAACGGGGGTCTTGGGATCCAGATCCTCCCGGATCAGATCCTCCCGGATGATGACCATGGCCATACCGGCGGGGCCTACGTTCTTCTGGACGCCGGCCCAGATCAGGCCGTACTTGCTGACGTCGCAGGGGCGGGACAGGAACATGGAGGACTGGTCGGACACCAGGATCTTGCCCTTGGTGTTGGGCAGGTTGAAATAAGTAGTGCCGTTGATGGTCTCGTTCTCGCAGATGTAGACGTAATCGGCATCCTCGGGGATGTCCAAGTCAGAGCAGTCGGGGATGTAGGAGAAATTTTCATCCTTGGAGGAGGCCACGATCTTGACCTCGCCGTACTTCTTGGCTTCGGCAATGGCCTTCTTGGACCAGGCGCCGGTCTCCACGTAGCAGGCCACGCCATTCTTCATCAGATTGATGGGGACCATTGCGAACTGGACGGTGCCGCCGCCCTGGACAAACAGGACCTTGTAGTTGTCGGGAATTCCCATCAGCTTCCGGAGGTCGGCTTCGGCCTCGTCACGGATCTGCTGGAACACCTTGGAACGGTGGCTCATCTCCATGACGCACATACCGCTGCCGCGGTAGTTCATCATTTCGGCTGCGATCTCCTCCAGGACGGGCTCGGGCATCATGGCGGGTCCGGCGGAGAAATTATAGGTACGACCGTATTTCATAGCAAAATCCTCCATCTTTTCGTATTTGAACGGGCGTGGGTATCCCCAACGCCAGGGAAAAGGTCGCCCTTTTCCTCGATCTTGCTTTCAGTATACGACAGAGGAACGGGAGAATCAACCGATTCCTGAAATTTTCCGGTGCAAAATAAATAACAGTGGTCCTGACGAAAAAGCAGAGGCCTTCGTAATCGTTTTCCTGAAAAAGGAAAAGAAAGCCCTGGAGGGAATCGGAAAAACACAGGAAAAAACGCAAAATACTGTTGACAAGCAAAAAACAGTCTGGTATACTAACTGAGCAAAACAAAGAGGGCTGATTGCATCCGCCTCACCTCCAGCCAATGGGCAAAGAGGTCAACAACGTTGTTACCAGACTGCCGGTCCCGGCGGTTTGTTGTTGCGCGGATGCCATGTGGTGGTATCCGCGTTTTGTGATTTTTGGATGGAGGTGCTTCGACCATAGCTAAGTTAGTGCATGAACTGAATGAGGACATCCGCGACAAGGAGATCCGCCTGATCGGCTCCCAAGGCGAGCAGCTGGGCATCATGGCTCCCGCTGAGGCATTGAAGATCGCCGACGAACAGGGTCTGGACCTGGTCAAGATCTCACCCCAGGCTGTCCCCCCGGTCTGCAAGCTGATGAATTACGGCAAGTTCCGTTTCGAGCAGAGCAAGCGGGAGAAGGAAGCCAGAAAGAACCAGCATGTGGTGGAGATCAAGGAGATCCGCATGTCTCCCGGTATCGATGTTGGAGACTTCAACACGAAACTGAAGAATGCGCAGAAGTTCATTGCCGACGGCAACCGTGTCAAGGTCTCTGTCCGTTTCCGCGGTCGTGAAATGGCTCATACCGACATCGGCAGGGATCTGTTGGATAAGTTTGCCGAGCAGTGTGCCGAGACCGCCAGCCTGGACAAGGGCGCCAAGCTGGAGGGCCGGATGATGTCCATCTTCCTTTCCCCTAAGGGCGGGAAATAAGCAGTACGCCAGCAATCAGATTTTTCATTATACGGAAGGAGCTAACTACGATGCCTAAGCTGAAAACCCATAGCGGTGCCAAGAAGAGATTCAACCTCACCAAGACCGGCAAGGTCAAGCGCGCCAAGGCCTTCAAGAGCCACATCCTGACCAAGAAGGACACCAAGCGTACCCGTCGCCTGCGTGCCGGCGGCTATGCCGACGTCACCAACATGGACGCCGTCCGCAAGATGATCCCCTACAAGTAAGATACGAGACGTTTAGAATAGGAGGCTTATTAGAATGGCTAGAGTTAAGGGCGCGATGATGACGCGCAAGAGAAGAAATAAAGTGATGAAGATGGCCAAGGGCTATTGGGGCTCCCGCTCCAAGCACTTCCGCGTTGCCAACGAGGCAGTGATGAAGGCCTTGACCCAGGCTTATGCCGGCCGCCGCCTGAAGAAGCGTGACTTCCGCTCCCTGTGGATCACCCGCATCTCCGCTGCCTGCAAGCTGAACGGCATGAACTACTCCACCTTTATGCACGGCCTGAAGGTCGCCGGCATCGAGATCAACCGCAAGATGCTGGCTGAGCTGGCTGTCAACGACGCCGCCGCCTTCACCCAGCTGACTGAGATCGCCAAGAAGGCCTGATTTTGGCACATCCAAACAGCGTCCCGAGAGATCGGGGCGCTGTTTTTTCATAAAGAAAACCACCTGCCGGGCTGGGAAGCATCAGGAGAGATTTTGGGGGCAGTTTGTATTCGTCTTTTTTTTGCGACTATTTGTAAAATATACTTGACAAAATGATCGCTGTAAATTACAATGGCTTTGCAATCAAGAGAAAACAAAACACAGGAGGAACGATATATGAACCATTCTTTGGGATACAATCTTGGCATGCTGGCAGGGGTGCTGGTGGGCGTTCTGGTAGGTGTCGGCATCATAGCGCTGCTGTTCAAGCTGAAGGTTATGGATCTGACCTTTGACGAGCGGCAGGAGCGGGCCCGGGGACAGGCCTATAAATACGGCTTCTGGACACTGGTAGCCTGCCTGCTGCTGTACGGCTTTTCCGACATGGTCCTGGGCCGCTGGTGCGATGTCATCACCGGCGCCATGCTGTGCATCGCCGCGGCACTGATGGTGTTTGCCTCCGTCTGCATCGTGAAGGATGCCTACCTGAGCCTGAAGGAGAAGCCCCGGGCGATCATGACGCTGCTCACGGTGGTTTCCGCTTTAAACCTGGGCATCGGCTTCATGAATTGGAAACATGGCCGGGTAGTGGAGGACGGTATTCTGACCTTCTCTGCAGTAAATGGCATTTGCGGCCTGGTGACGTTGGTCATCCTGGTGGTCTATGTGGTGAACTGCTTGCTGGCAAAGCAGGAGGCTGGGGAATGAAAAACCTACGCTTGAAATCCGCCCGGGCGGCCCTGGACATGAGCCAGCAGCAGCTGGCCGATGCGGTGGGCGTCTCCCGCCAGACCATCAACGCCATCGAAAAGGGCGACTATAACCCCACCATCAAGCTGTGCCTTGCCATCTGCAAGACACTGCACAGGACCCTGGACGAGTTATTCTGGGAGGAATAAACCGAGGGAGACAGGCCGCCGCGCCTGTCTCCCTCGGTTTTTCCGCTCATGCGATCGCTGCCAGCAGTGCCGATTGCTGCTCCGGGTAAAACTCCTCCAGCACCGTCTGGAAGGCCGCAGAGTCCGCTGTCCGCTGAGATTGCAGCAGACCGCCGATGAAGTCCGCGTACCGGCCGTAGGAAGTGAGGTAGAACTTCATCATGCTCCGGTCCCGGTCTACCTGTCCGTCGCCCACGGCGGCGTTCTCCAGGGCTTCCTGCAGGGGCGTCCACCAGTCGGAGCCGTAAAAGCGCCGCCCCATGACGCCCCAGGTGTCATTCCGGAAGGCATCAATGCAGTCCAGCACTTCCTGGTCCGTGACCTCTCCCGGCCGCACCAGCAGGGAGGCGATCACCCGGCTCATGCGCTGGTTGGTCTCCGAATAATCACTGTCAATACCCTCCGTTAGCTCCACGTTCTCGTCGGTGGGCGTATCGCTGTACCAGCCGGAGTTGGCAACAAAGTCTTTTGCCGCGCCCAAAGGCGTCAGCAGCTCCGGGTGTTCTCCCTTATCGCACTCCGCCTGCAAAGCGGCGTAGTATTCAGCGGCGGGCACACCGCTTTCCGGGAAATACAGGTACAGGCTGCCGTATTCGTCATAGAACCGCTCCACGCACCAGAGTCCGCCCTCTCCCTGCTTTGCGGGCTGGGAGAGCAGCAGGGTGTCGAACTGGTCCTTGGACCCATCAAAGCTGTAGTAGGTGTAGTATTTGGCGTAGGCGTGGTCTCCCTCCCAGGTGAAGGGCTGGTTCCGGACCTTCCACTGGCTGTAGGGCGTCAGTCCGTTGCGGTCCACGAAGTCCCGGCAGACCTGGTCCCCTAGGGCGTTCAGGGCCTCCCACTGCTTCCAATCCTCGCTCTGGGTATCAAACATGTCGCCCGAGCGGTAAAACTGTACATCAGTGGGATAGGTTTTGGCGTAGTACCAGGTCTCGTCCCGGGCAAAGACGTCACATCCACTGTAATCGTACTGGAGAAACTGTTCAAATCCCACCTGGTCCATGGCAGAGATACCGAACAGAAACCCGCCTCCCGCGCCGCTGCCGAAGTCCTTCTCCATGGCCTCTGCCGAGGCCTTTTCCTGGACAGACAGCAGGGAGATTCGGTGTTCATCTGCTGTAGGAAAGTCTGTGGTGATGATCAGCAGGTCCCGGTATTCCTCCGGAATCTCAATGTTCAGGGTATGGGGATCAATGGGCTCTGCTGCTTCCTCCGGCGGAGTCTCCGGAGTGGGGGAGACGGGCTCCGTCTGTCCACAGCCCGCAGTTAGCAGCAAGAGCCCCGACAGACACAGAGAGATCAAACGCTTGCGCATTTTCAAAACTCCTTTCAGAATTTTATGCTTTCACCCTCATCATAGGCGGAAAAGACTGCGCCAACAACCACAAATCCCCAACAAAAAGCAACAAACTGATAACAAGGCCGGGAGTTTTCCTTGAAAACTCCCGGCCTGCGGTTTTGTATGTTATTTGGTCAGGGTCAGCTTGAAATCAAGACCGTCTTCGACCACGGACACCTGATAGCCGCTGGTGGTCGCCAGGCGAGTGATGTTTTCCACAGCCACCTTGGCGTCAGCCAGAACCTCCAGCTTGGCGGGAGCGTCCTTCTTGATGGCCTGCTGGACCATCACCACGGGGATGGGGCAGGAAAGACCTCTTGTATCGACCATTACGCATTCTCCTTTCCGGGCAGATGAGTGACGGAAATGACAGCCAGGACCACGAAGCCCAGGATCACAGCTGCCATGCCGACAGTGGAAGTGCCGCCCACCTTGTAGACGCCGTCCACCACGCTGTCGGGATTGCCGGCCATGCCGAAGTTGTGGGCGATAGCGGCACCGACCACCATGCCCAGGACGGTGACGGCGGAGTCGCCGTTGCCCTCACCGGCCAGGATCAACTGGCGCAGGGGGCAGCCGCCCAGCAGGATGGAGCCCCAGCCGGCCAGAGCCATGCCCAGGAAGGACCACAGGTGCTGGGTGTGGGCGATGGGCTGAGACAGCATGCCCAGGTTGTACTTGCCCATGATCAGGTTGCCGATGGTAATGGTGACCCAAATGGCCAGGAAGCCGGACAGCAGGGTGAAGTCCCGCAGCATGAAGGCGTCCCGCAGGCCGCCGGCCATGCACAGGCGGCTGCGCTGGGCCATCAGACCCACGATCAGGCCGGCCACCAGGGAGATGACCCAGAAAGCCCGCATGGAGCCGGGGCCCTCCTCAGAGGACTTCAGCAGCTGGGGAGCGGCCACCAGCAGCACCAGCAGCAGCACCATGACGCCGGGCAGCATAAAGCCCTCGCTCTTGCGGACGGCATAGGCCCGTCCCAGGGAGAAGCCCTTTTTCAGGAACACCACACCCACCAGGATGCCCACCAGGAAGCCCAGCAGGCCGATGACGGCGGTCAGGTCGCCGCCGCCCAGGCGGATGACCATACGCAGGGGGCAGCCCAGGAACACCAGAGCACCGATCATGACGAACAGGCCCAGAATGAAGCGGATGGCGGGGGAGGAACCGGCTCTGGCCCGGAACTCCTTGGCGGCCAGGGCGGCTGCCATGGAGCCCAGCACGATGCCGATGATCTCGGGACGCATGTACTGGACCTTACCCGCACTGTGGAGACCCAGAGCGCCGGCGATATCGCGCTCAAAGCAGGCGATGCAGAAGCCCATGTTCTTGGGGTTGCCGGCGGCGGTCAGCACCAGCGCGGCAATGCCCACCACGATACCGGTCAGAATGATCAGTCCGTAGCTTTTCAGCCATTTCTTTTCTTTCATAGCTCACACTCCTAAAACATTGCTTTGCGATATTTTTTGAAAAGAATATCGATGTACGAAAAAATTAAAGCAGCAGCTCGTGATATCCCGCAGCTTCCACAGCGTGTCGGTTCAGCAGGGTTTCCAGGGTCTCCCGCAGGGAAGCCGGTGCGGACCAGGCCAGACCGCAGTCGGAGGTGATGCTCCGGGGCACGGAGATCAGCTTGCCCTCCAGACCGTTCTGACGGCACAACCGCTCCGTGGCCATGGCCTCTGCTGTGGTGTGGAACGAGATGACAAGACGCGGCTCTTTGCTTCGCACAGAGTGTACTCCTTTCCATATCGCTATTCTTTTAATAGAATAACATGATCTTCCGGAAATGTCGAGATCTGGTTTGAGTATCACGCCTTGCCTCCTGCGGTTCCCATGGAATACCCGAGAAAAGCCCGGCCTTTCATGGATTTTGCCTTGAAATACGGCGCCTTGTCTGTTATAGTATTCTAGTTAAAGTATGTTGATCTGTATGAGGTGACGCTGTGTATCTGAAAGCATTGGAGATCCAGGGATTCAAGGCATTCCCTGACAAAACGGTCCTGAACTTCGCAGAGGACATCACCGCCGTGGTGGGGCCCAACGGCTCCGGAAAGTCCAACATTTCCGACGCCATCCGCTGGGTCATGGGTGAGCAGAGCGCCAAGGCCCTCCGGGGCGCCAAAATGGAGGACGTGATCTTCAGCGGTACTGAAAAGCGGCCCCCGGTGGGGTTTGCCCAGGTGACGCTGGTCATCGACAACACGGAGCACATTTTCCCCACCATGGAGGAGAGCGAGGTCTCCGTCACCCGCCGGTATTATCGCAGCGGGGAGAGCGAATATTACATCAACCGCCAGTCCGTCCGCCTGAAGGACGTGACGGAGCTGTTCATGGACACGGGCCTGGGCCGGGAGGGCTACTCCATCATCGGCCAGGGCAAGATCGATGAGATCCTGTCCGCAAAGAGCGGCGAGCGCCGGGAGATCTTCGAGGAGGCCGCCGGCATCTCCAAGTTCCGCCACCGGAAGGAGGAGGCGGAGCGGAAGCTGGAGCGCACGGAGGAGAATCTGGTCCGCATCAACGACAAGATCGCCGAGCTGGAGCTGCAGGTGGAGCCTTTGCGGCAGCAGTCCGAAACGGCCAAGAAGTATCTGGTCCTCCGGGATGAGCTGCGCCTGCTGGAGATCTCCGTGTGGCTGGAGAATCTGGACAAGCTGAAAATGGATGCCCGGAAACTGGAATCTGATCTGCGGGCCGCCGAGACACAACGGGACGAGGCCCGCACCGCATTGGATGCCCTCTATGCCGAGGGAGAGCAGTTCGGCGAGAAAATGCGGCAGAAGGACATGGAAGCGGAGCGCATCCGCACCGAGGCCGCCCAGCTGGACGGCCAGGTGAAGGAGCAGGAGTCCGCCGTGGCAGTGCTGGAGAGCGCCATCGTCCACAACCGGGAGAACATTGACCGGGCCCGCCGGGAGCTGGATGAGACCGACAGCCGTGCCGGAGGTCTGGAACAGCAGGCATCGGAGCAGGAGACCCGTATTTCCGAGATCGACCGCCAGCTGACGGAGCTGAACGCCGCTCTGGACACCCTGCTGGAGCAGGCCCGTGCCGCCGCCGAGCAGGCAGGCGGCGCCCAGAACGCGGCGGAGTCTCTGCGGGCACAGGAGGCCATCGCCACTGCCGCAGCCGCTGACCGGCGTGCCGAGTTGGCGGCCATCGCCGCCGAAAACGGCCAGATCGCGGAGCGAAAGGAAACGGTGGAGGCCGACAAAGCCGCCGCTGAGGAGCAGCTGGCGGAGACGGAAAAGCAGGCGAAATCCAATCGCCGCGCTCTGGAGGACGCGCAGGATGAGGCCACCGCCGCCGCCAATATCATCGCGGGCCACACCCTCCGCATGGAGGAGCGGGAGAAGAAGGCCGCCGCCGCGTCGGAGCAGCGGGTGAAGCTGACCATGGACGTGGGCGCCCTGGACAACCGCATCCGCCTGCTGACGGAGATGGAGAAGGAGTACGAGGGCTTCTCCAAGGCCGTCAAGGTGGTCATGCAGGCCAGGGGCAGCCTGCGGGGCATCCACGGCCCCGTGGCCAGCCTGATGAAGACCGATCAGAAGTACAGCCTGGCCATTGAGATCGCCCTGGGGGCGGGGCTCCAGAACATCGTGGTGGACCGGGAGGAGGACGCCAAGGCGGCCATCAATTTCTTAAAGCAGCGGGACGGCGGCCGTGCTACCTTTCTGCCCCTGACTGCTATCCGGGGCGACGAGCTGCGGGAGCGCGGTGTGGAGGACGAGTTCGGCTTTGTGGGCCTGGCCTCCCGTTTGGTGGAGTTTGACGGAAAATATCAGAACATTTTCAACTCCCTCCTGGGCCGCACGGTCATCGTGGAGGATATGGACTGCGGCATCGCCATGGCCCGGAAGTACCGCAACGCCTTCCGCATCGTGACCCTGGACGGCCAGGTCATCAACCGGGGCGGCTCCATGACCGGCGGCTCCACCAGCCGCAGTGCCGGTGTGCTGAGCCGCGCCGCCGAGCTGAAGACCCTCAACGGACGGGCAGCTTCCATGCATGAGAAGCTGGCCGCCGCCCAGCGGGACGAGGAGGCAGCGGCCCGGGAGTTGGCCGCCGCCCGCTACGAGTTGGAGACCGCCGAGGCCCAGCGCCGTCAGGCCGAGGACGAGGTCCTGCGCCTGGAGGGTTCCAAAAACCATTTCGATATCCTCCTGCGGTCCCTGCGGGACAATCTGGAAAATCTGGAGGGTGAGCTGGTCAGCCTGACGGGCCGCCTTACCGACAACGCCGCCCGCTCCGCCGAGGAGGAAAAGGCGGTGGCGGAGCAGGAGACTCTGGCTGCCGGCTTCCGTACCAAAGCGGAGGAAGCCCTCTCCGGCCAGTCCGAGCTGCTGGCCCAGTCCGGCGCCCTGACGGAGGAGATCACCGGCAGGAAGGCCGAGTTGGCCGCCCTTACCGCAGAGCGGGAAGCCGCCCTCCGCCGGGCCGCCGATCTGCGGCAGCTGGCGGCGGACCTGACCGGCGACCGGACCCAGAAGGAGGAGACGGTCCGTTCTTACCAGCAGAACATCGATGATGCGGAGGCGGAGATCGCCCGGCGGAAGGAGACGCTGGCGGACCTGGCCCAACAGGGCCAGTCCTGCAAGGACCGCCTGACGGCCCTGAACGGGGAGAAGCTGGCCCTGGAGGCGGAGCGCACCGCCCAGAACAAACGGAGCCAGGACATGAACGAGGACCTGCTGAACCTGGAGCGGGCGGTGAGCCGTCTGGAGCAGAAGAAGGCCACCTCCGCCATGGAGGAAAAGCAGATCCTGGACCGGCTGTGGGAAGACTACGAGCTGAGCCACTCCGATGCCTCGGCCATCCGCATTGAGCTGGAGAGCGTCCCCAAGGCCGCCCGCCGCATCGGCGAGCTGAAGCGGGACATCAAGGGCCTGGGCACCATCAACATCGGCGCCATCGAGGAATTCGACCGGGTCAACGGCCGCTACACCTACCTGACGGAGCAGCGCAACGACGTGGAGAAGGCCAAGGAGGAGTTGGGCGGCATCATCGAGGAGATCACCGGCCAGATGACCGCCATTTTCTCGGAGCAGTTCAAGCTCATCAACGAGAGCTTCCAGACCACCTTCACCGACCTCTTCGGCGGCGGTCAGGCCCGGCTGGAGCTAGAGGACGAGAACGACATTCTGGGCTGCGGCATCGAGATCAAGGCCCAGCCGCCCGGGAAGACCCTCAAGACCATCTCTCTGCTGTCCGGCGGCGAGAAGGCCTTCGTGGCCATCGCCCTGTACTTCGCCATTTTGAAGGTCCATCCCACGCCCTTCTGCGTCATGGACGAGATCGAGGCCGCTCTGGACGAGCCCAACGTCATCCGGGTGGCCCGCTACATGCGGCGGCTTTCGGGGAAGACCCAGTTCATCGTCATCACCCACCGCCGGGGCACCATGGAGGAGGCCGACGTCCTCTACGGCGTCACCATGCAGGAGCAGGGTGTCAGTAAGATCCTGACCATCAATCTGAACGATATGGAGAAGGAGCTGAAGATCAAGTAAGGCATGGTGACGCCCTGACAGGGCTCCCGCCGCAACCCAGCAGAGCGGTTGCGGTGGGAAGAGGAGGAGCAAGGGAACGAGCGCAGTTTTCGCAGTCAGCGGAAACGGAGCTCAGTGGACTTTGCGACGACGATATGCAGGAGCAGGGTGTCAGCAAGATGCTGACCATCAACCTGAATGATATGGAGAAGGAACTGAAGATCAAGTAAGGGGGACTGCTCATGAGCCTGAAAAAATGGCTGACCCTCAGTATCGCGCTGATGGTGCTGGGGGTGTTGCTGGCGGTTGTCGGCTACTTCGGCATAGGAGTGCTGATGGCCATCGGTCTTGTGCCGCTGGTTGTGGGACTGTTGGTTTATTATGGTATGTGCCGCTGCCCGGAGTGCGGTGCCCCGCTGGGACGTTCCCCCGGAAGTCACTGCAAGCGCTGCGGCAGAGCATATGACTGGGATAAGACTCCCCGTTCAAATTCCTTATTTTAGGAGGAAACTATGGGCTTTTTTGATAAACTGAAAAAAATTACCGCAAACCTGTTCTCTGGCTTCACGGAGGCCGACGAGGCCTTCTTCGAGGAACTGGAGGAGACCCTGATCCTGGCGGACCTGGGCATGGACACCGCCCTGGACGCGGTGGAGAAACTGCGGACGAAGGTCCGCAAGGAAAAACTCCACGACCAGGAGGAAGTCCGGGCGGCCCTGCGGGACATCCTGGTGGAGGAGATCTCCGTGGAGAACACGGCTCTGGACCTGTCCACCACCCCCAGTGTGGTGCTGTTCATTGGTGTCAACGGCGTGGGTAAGACCACATCCATCGGCAAGCTGGGCCACCAGCTGAAAGGTGAGGGCAAGCGGGTCCTGTTCTGTGCGGCGGACACCTTCCGGGCTGCTGCCGCCGACCAGCTGGAGATCTGGTCGGAGCGGGCTGGCTGCGAACTGGTGCGCCAGCATGAGGGCGCCGACCCCGGCGCGGTCCTCTTCGATGCCCTTCAGGCTGCCAAGGCCAGAGGTGTGGACGTGGTGCTGTGCGACACTGCCGGCCGGCTCCATAACAAGTCCAACCTGATGGCGGAACTTTCAAAACTCAGCAAGATCATCGACCGGGAGTGCCCTGGCGCCGCCCGGGAGACCCTGCTGGTGCTGGACGCCACCACCGGCCAGAACGGCCTGATCCAGGCCAAGCAGTTCAAGGAGGCCGCCGGTCTCACCGGCATCGTCCTCACCAAGCTGGACGGCACCGCCAAGGGCGGCATCGTCATCGCCATCGCCCGGGAGCTGGGGGTGCCCGTGAAGCTGGCCGGTGTGGGCGAGGGCATCGACGACCTGCGTCCCTTCGACGCCCGCTCTTACGTGGAAGCCATCATCTGATCCCTGGGAGGGAAATTCGATTCCCACCTAATTACCAATGACATAAAGAGGATAACATATGACCAGACAAGACGGACGGGCGCTGGACGAGCTGCGCCCCATCAAGATCACCACCGATTTCGTGAAATTCGCGGAGGGCAGCTGCCTCATTGAGTGCGGCGACACCAAGGTCCTCTGCTGTGCCAGCGTGGAGGACCGTACTCCGCCCCATGTCCCCGAGGGCGAGGGCTGGGTCACCGCCGAGTATTCCATGCTGCCCCGTGCCAACCGGGAGCGCAGCAAGCGGGATGTTTCCAAATTGAAGCTCAGCCCCCGCAGCGCGGAGATCCAGCGGCTGGTGGGCCGGTCCCTGCGGGCCGCCGTGGATATGAGCAAGCTGGGCGAGCACACCATCACCATCGACTGCGACGTGCTCCAGGGAGACGGCGGCACCCGCACCGCCTCCGTTACCGGCGGCTTCATCGCATTGGCCCTGGCCTGCCGCAAGCTGGTGGAGCGAGGTGACCTGGCCTCCAGCCCCATCCGCCACTATGTCACCGGCGTCTCCGCCGGCATCGTGGGTGAGCGGGCCATGCTGGACCTGCAGTACAGCGAGGACAGCCGCGCCCAGGTAGACCTGAACTGCGTGATGAACGAGCTGGGGGAGATCATTGAGCTCCAGGGCACCGGTGAGGGCCGGGCCTTCACCCTGACCGAGCAGCAGGAGCTGGTCCGCCTGTGCGCCAAGGGCAACCGGGAACTGCTGGCGATCCAGAAAGCGGTTTTGGAGGAGTGAGTGCTCATGGCACAGGTGTTTGAGACCATCATGCTGCTGTGCTTCGGCGTGTCCTGGCCTTTTAATATCGCGAAATCGCTCCGGTCCCGCACGGCCAGGGGAAAGAGCATCCTTTTTGAATGCTGTATCATCGTGGGCTATGTCTGCGGCGTGATCGGAAAATTCATCAGCGGGAATATTACCTATGTGATCGCGGTCTATCTGCTGGACATCTGCATGGTCTCCATCGACCTGGTGCTGACCCTGCGGAACCGCCATCTGGACCGCCTGCGCGAATTGGAGGAACAGAGATGAAGTTTGTACTTGCCACCCACAATCCGGGCAAGCTGAAAGAGATGGGCGCTATCCTGGCCCGCTTCGGCGTGGAGGTGGTCAGCCCCAGGGACCTGGGCATCACCGTGGACGTGGAGGAGACCGGCACCACCTTTGCGGAAAACGCCATGCTGAAGGCGAAAGCCATCTGCGCGGCGGCAAAACTGCCTGCCATCGCCGATGACTCCGGCCTCTGCGTGGACGCCCTCAACGGTGGTCCCGGCGTCTATTCCGCCCGGTACGGCGGCGAGGGCCTGGACGACAAGGGCCGTTATATGCTGCTGCTGAACAACATGCGGGGCCAGCCCACCCGGGCGGCACACTTCGCCTGTGCCATCGCCTGCGCCTTCCCCAACGGTGACGAACTGACGGCGGAGGGCCGCTGCGACGGCACCATTGCCTTCGCCCCCATGGGGGAGGACGGCTTCGGCTACGACCCGGTGTTCTTCGTGCCGGAGCTGAAAAAGACCTTCGGCCAGCTGACGGCGGAGGAGAAGAGTGCCATTTCCCATCGCGGCAGGGCGCTGGCAGCTTTTGTTGAAAAACTGGAAACTTATTTAAAAAAGTAAGCGTCTATTATCATAGATCAATAGGAGAGCATTTATGGAACTGACAAGTAAACAGCGCTCCCAGCTGCGGAGCCTGGCAAACAGCATCGACACCATTATCCACATCGGCAAGGACGGCATCAGCGAGAATCTTGTGAAGCAGGCCGACGATGCCCTGGAGGCCCGGGAGCTCATCAAGGGCAAGGTCCTGGACAACAACATCGAATACGACGCCCGTCTGGCGGCGGAGGAACTGGCCAAGGCCACCCGCAGCGAGGTGGTCCAGGTCATCGGCACCAAGTTCGTGCTGTACCGGGAGACCCATTCCAAGCCCAAGGAGAGGCGCATCCAGCTGGTGAGGCCTGCCAAAAAGAAGGCGAATCCATGAAGATCGGTATCTTCGGCGGTACCTTCAATCCGCCCCACCTGGGCCACATCACGGCGGCAAGGGAGGCCTTTGCACTGCTGGGCCTGGACCGGCTGCTGCTGATCCCGGCGGGCCTGCCGCCCCACAAGGAACTGCCCGCCGGCAGCCCCACGGCGGCCCAGCGGCTGGAGATGACCCGTCTGGCGGCGGAGGCCACGGAGCTGGGAGACCGGGTGGAGGTCCTGGACCTGGAGCTGCGCCGGGAGGGGCGGAGCTATACCTCCGACACGCTGGCGGCCCTGAAAGCCCAGTACCCGGAGGACGAGCTGTGGCTGCTGATGGGAACGGATATGTTCCTGAGCCTCCAGACCTGGCACGAGCCGGAGCGGGTACTGTCTCTGGTGAACATTGCCGCCTTCGGCCGCAGAGCCGCGGATACGGAGTCGTCCTTCGCAGTCCAGCGGGAGTACCTGTGCCGGACCTGGCCCCAGGCCAGCATCCGGACCCTGAGCATCCCCGGTGTGGTGGAGGTTTCCTCCACGGAGCTGCGGGAGAAGCTGAAAGCGGGGCAGGGAAGCGACCTCCTGGCCCCGGCGGTATACGGCTATATCCTGCGGGAGGGCCTGTATCACACCGGCGCGGACCTGAAGCACCTGCCACTGGAGCAGCTGCGGCCGGTGGCCCTCAGCTATCTGAAGCACAAGCGCATCCTCCATGTACTGGGCACGGAGCAGGAGGCGGCCCGTCTGGCGGAGCGGTATGGCGCCGATGTGGAAAAGGCCCGTGTGGCGGCATTGCTCCACGACTGCACGAAAAAGCTCAGCATGGAGGAGCAGCTGGCCCTTTGCGCGAAATACGGCATCCGGCTGGACGAGCTGGAACAAAAGGCCCTGAAGCTGCTGCACTCCAAGACCGGTGCGGCCATCGCCAGGGATGTATTCGGAGTGGATGACGAGATTTACAGCGCCATCTGGTACCACACCACCGGCCATGCCGACATGACAAAGCTGGAAAAGATCATCTATCTGGCGGACTATATCGAGCCCTCCCGGGACTTCCCCGGGGTGGACGAACTGCGGAATGTGTGTTATGAGGATCTGGACAAGGGCCTTTTGAAGGGCCTGGAGATGACCATCGAGGAAATGACCGCAATGGGGAACCCCGTGCACCACGCCACCGTTGAGGCGCGGGACGCATTGAAAGGATAGAGAGACGTGGCTAGAGAGACAGGAAAGCGCGTGGCGGCTGCAGCGCCGAAACAGAAAAAACCGAAAAAGCCCAGTCGGCTGACCGGGCAGCAGAAGGTCCTGCTGGTCATCGCCATTTGTCTGGCCATCGTGCTGGCGGTGGTGGCGGCCTGTCAGAGCCTGTTCGTCCGCCCGGATGTGGAGAACAAGAAGAACAACGACAAGAAAGGCGAAAACGCGCAGGAGGAGGCCATTGACTACGGCGACGGCGTCCGTCCCAGGGCCGATGGCGAGCGCAAGAGTGCGGATTACTACACCGTCTTGATTTTGGGCCGGGATACCGGCGGCGGCGGGAATACGGACACCATGCTGCTGGCAAGCTATGATGTGACCAACCAGAAAGCCATGGTCATGTCCATCCCCCGGGACACCATGGTGAATGTCAGCTGGGATGTGAAGAAGATCAACTCCGTCTACAATATGCACAACGGCGGCGACAAGGGCATCCAGGCCCTGTACAAGGAGATCGCCCAGCTGGTGGGCTTTGAGCCGGATTACCAGGTGGTGGTGGAATGGGAGGCCGTGGGCAAGCTGGTGGACGCCATCGGCGGCGTGTACTTTGATGTTCCCTATAATATGGACTACCACGACCCCTACCAGGACCTGGTCATCGAGCAGGCCAAGGGCTACCGTCTGCTGAGCGGTGACGACGCCATGCAGGTCATCCGCTGGCGGAAGAACGACCCCGGCAGCCCCTACGGCAATACCGGCGGCATCGGCGACAGCGGTCGTATGGAGGTCCAGCAGAACTTCCTGAAGGCGGTGATCCAGCAGCTGATGAAGCCCGCCAATGTGATGAACATCGGCAAGATCGCCAAGGTGTTCCAGGAGTGCGTGGAGACGGACCTGAGCTTCCAGGAAATTTTGTGGTTCGGCAAGTCCGCGGTCTCCGGAGGTCTCAGCGTGGAGAATGTGGAATTCCTCACCATGCCCTGGAAGGGCGTTTCCGCCTGGAGCCGGAGCTACAACCAGAACCTGTCCTACGTGGTCCCCATCGCCAATGAGCTGCTGGACATCGTCAACAACAAGCTGAGTCCCTTCGTGGAGACCTTTACCCTCAGCGATCTGGACATCATGTCCGTCAATGCCAACGGCAGCCTCCGTTCCACCACAGGATATGTGGAGGACAGCAAGGCGGCGGTGCCGCCGGTGAAGCCCACCCAGAGCGACCCCGTTGAAGAGCCTATGGTGGACGAAAACGGCAACCCCATTGATCCGGAGACGCCCATCGTAGTGGAGCCCGGTACCGGAGAGCCCGCTGATCCCGGCCCTGCGGACCCCGGGACCACCGACCCCGGCACCACAGACCCCGGAACAACAGACCCGGGCATCACAACAGACCCTGTGACCCCGCCGGAGGGCGGCGGAGAGACGCCCCAGACCACCCCGGAGACCCCGGCGGAGCCGGAGAATCCCGATTTCATCATCATGGAGCCGCAGCCCGCGGCCTGAGGAAAGGAAACTGATATGACACCGAAAGAATTAGCCATCATTGCCGCCAAGGCCCTGGACGAGAAGAAGGGCAAAGAGATCGCCGCCATCGAGGTGACGGAGCAGACCACCCTGGCGGACTACTTTGTCATCGCCACCGGTACCTCCAACACCCAGATCAACGCCCTGTGCGGCGCTGTGGAGAAGGCCATGGATGAACAGGCCGGGGAGAAGCCCCTGCGCCGGGAGGGCTACCGGGACGGCACCTGGGTCCTGCTGGACTACGGCTGCGTGGTGGTCCACGTGTTCTCCGCCGAGGCCCGGGAGTTCTACTCCCTGGAGCGCCTGTGGCACGACGGCAAGCCCTTGGACCTGGGCGGCGTGCTGACCGCTGACTGAGCTGTGGTCTCCGCGCCAGGTGGCGCGTACAAGCATTTTCGCGCAGCGAAAATCTTGAAATGGGCGGGCTCTGCCTGCCCATTTGAGTCAGATCACGGTGGCCCCCGCAAAATCGAAAGATTTTGTGGGGCGGCGCCTGTGGCACGACGGCAAGCCCCTGGACCTGGGCGGCGTCCTGACCGCAGACTGAGTGTTTGCGAAAAAAAGGGGGATTTTTTCCTTTTTCCTTGACAAACATTCAAAACCTTCATAAAATAAATGCGTTAGCGACTTTGAAGGGAAGAAAGCCCGGGTATCCTGCCCAAAGAGAGCCGGCGGCTGGTGTGAGCCGGTGGGGGAGCCTGCGGTATACTGGTCCCGGAGTCTTTCGCCTGAACGCGCAGTAAGGCGGAACGGCTGGCCCCGTTACAGGCCCCCAAGGGCTGTCCATTGGACAGCTGAAGCAGGGTGGTACCGCGTTATCCACGCCCCTGAGCCATTTGGTTCAGGGGCGTTTTGATTTTATAATCACATCCGAAAGGGAGAAAAATATGAAATACGATTTTACCGCCATTGAGAAAAAGTGGCAGCAGAAGTGGCTGGAGGAAAAGCCCTTCACCGCCGTCACCGGGGATACCACCCGGGAGAAGTTCTTCGGCCTGATCGAGTTCCCTTACCCCTCCGGCCAGGGCCTCCATGTGGGCCACGCCCGGCCCTTCACCGCTATGGACATCATCTGCCGCAAGAAGCGGATGCAGGGCTACAACGTCCTGTTCCCCATCGGCTATGACGCCTTTGGCCTGCCCACGGAGAACTTTGCCATCAAGAACCATATCCACCCCGCCAAGGTGACCCACGACAATATTGAGAACTTCCGCAAGCAGCTCCACATGCTGGGCTATTCCTTCGACTGGGACCGTGAGGTCAACACCACCGACCCCGATTACTACAAGTGGACCCAGTGGATCTTCCTGCAGATGTTCAAAAAGGGCCTGGCCTACAAGGCCTCCATGCCCGTCAACTGGTGCACCAGCTGCAAGATCGTCCTGGCCAACGAGGAAGTGGTCGAGGGCGTCTGCGAGCGCTGCGGCGGCGAGGTCATCCGCAAGGAGAAGAGCCAGTGGATGCTGGCCATCACCAAGTACGCCGACCGCCTGATCGACGACCTGGAGGACGTGGACTTCATCAACCGCGTCAAGATCCAGCAGCGAAACTGGATCGGCCGGTCCGAGGGTACCGAGGTGGACTTCACCGCCACCAACGGCGACAAGCTGACGGTCTACACCACCCGCTGCGACACCCTGTTCGGCGTGACCTACATGGTCATCTCCCCTGAGCATCCCTTCCTGGAGCAGTGGAAGGACCAGATCAAGAACTGGGACGAGGTGGCCGCTTACCGGGACGAGGCCGCCCATAAGTCCGACTTCGAGCGCGGCGAGCTGAACAAGGAAAAGACCGGCGTCCGCCTGGAGGGCATCGAGGGCATCAACCCCGCCAGCGGCAAGCAGGTCCCCCTGTTCGTCTCCGACTATGTCCTGATGGGCTACGGCACCGGCATCGTCATGGGCGTGCCCGGCCACGACCAGCGCGACTGGGAGTTCGCCACCAAGTTCGGCCTGCCCATCATCGAGGTGGTCAAGGGCGGCGACATCACCAAAGAAGCATTTACCCTGAAGGACGACACCGGCATCATGGTGAACTCCGGTTTCCTGGACGGCCTGACCGTCAAGGAGGCCATCCCCACCATGAAGAAGTGGGTCACCGAGCAGGGCATTGGCCACCCCAAGACCAACTTCAAGCTGCGCGACTGGGTGTTCTCCCGTCAGCGCTACTGGGGCGAGCCCATCCCCCTGGTGAACTGCCCCAAGTGCGGCTGGGTGCCCCTGCCTGAGGACCAGCTGCCCCTGCTGCTGCCCGAGGTGGACAGCTACGAGGTCACCGATACCGGCGAATCCCCCCTGTCCAAGATGGCCGACTGGGTCAACACCACCTGCCCCCAGTGCGGCGGTCCTGCCCAGCGTGAGACAGACACCATGCCCCAGTGGGCCGGCTCCAGCTGGTACTTCCTGCGGTATATGGACCCCCACAACGACAAGGCCCTGGCCAGCAAGGAGGCCCTGGAATACTGGTCTCCCGTGGACTGGTACAACGGCGGCATGGAGCACACCACCCTGCACCTGCTGTACAGCCGCTTCTGGCATAAGTTCCTGTACGACATCGGCGTGGTGCCTACCAAGGAGCCCTACGCCAAGCGCACCAGCCACGGCATGATCCTGGGCGAGGGCGGCGAGAAGATGTCCAAGTCCCGGGGCAACGTGGTGAACCCCAACGACATCGTGGCCCAGTACGGCGCCGATACCATGCGCCTGTATATCATGTTCGTGGGCGACTTCGAGCAGGCGGCCATCTGGTCCACCGAGGCCGTCAAGGGCTCCAAGCGGTTCCTGGACCGTGTCTGGAACCTGGCCGAGGGCGCTTCTGACAGCTATGACGTGACCCCCGCCAACGAGCCCATCATCCACAAGACCATCAAGAAGGTCACCGACGATATCGATAACCTGAAGATGAACACCGCCATCGCCGCCATGATGACCATGGTCAACGAGCTGAGCGCCAACGGTGTCACCAAGGGCGATGTGAAGTACCTGCTCCTGCTGTTGAATCCCTTCGCTCCCCATATCACCGAGGAGCTGTGGGAGATGCTGGGATTTGCCGCCCAGACCGGCAAGATGTGCTGTCAGGCGGAGTGGCCCACATATGACGAGAGCAAGACCGTGGCTTCCACCGTGGACATGGCCGTCCAGGTCAACGGCAAGCTGAAGGGCACCATCACCATGCCCGCCGACAGCGAGGAGAAGGCCGTGGTGGACGCTGCCCTGGCTGTGGAAAAGGTCCAGAAGGCCACCGAGGGCATGAAGATCGTCAAGACTATCTTGGTGAAGAACAGACTGGTCAACCTGATCGTGAAGCCCCAGTAAGGTGTCTTCCGTGGAAAAACACAGAAATTCGGAAAAATTCCCTTGACAACGGTAGAGAACTTACGTATAATATCGTTGTTAACGCCATAGAATTCAATTATGGCCCTTAAAGTATCCTGGATTGAGCCGGATACCTCGGAGGGAGGGAAATATAGATGTCTGAAATTCATGTGAAGGACGGCGAGTCCATCGACAGCGCACTGAAGCGTTTCAAGCGTTCCTGCGCCAAGGCGGGCGTCATCGCCGAGGTCCGTAAGAGAGAGCATTATGAGAGCCCCAGCGTCAAGCGTCGCAAGAAGTCTGAGGCCGCTCGCAAGAACAAGAAGCGTTTCTATTAATGCTGAAAAAAGATGCTGTACCCAATAGGTACAGCATCTTTCTTTTATCGGAACAAGTCCCCCGCGATGTCCCGGACCTCCGGCCACATGAAAAAGGCCGCTGAAAACCCCAGTGAAGATCCGACTTTCACCTTCTGGGTCAGGGTCCCTGCGTCGTCAAAGAGAACGAAGTGGGCCTCGCCGTTCCGGCAGTAGGTGAAGTATCGGGCGCAAAGGTCCTGAGAGAAAAAGACGGCAGGGGACTCCCGCTCCATGAGCCGGTCCAGGGCCTCCTGGCTCAGGGGTTCCCCCTGGCCGGAGCGGGCGGGCAGGCGGAAGTCCATCCGCAGCCGCTGCACGTCCAGCCCCAGCCGCCCCGCGCCGCCCCGCTGGGCGGCGGCCTCCCGGAGCCGCTCCGTGAAATTCCCCCCAGACATGGCGGTGCAGATCAGCACCACGGCGTTCTGGGCGGCCTCTTCATAGCTCTCCGGCAGATAGAGTGTCCGCTGGCTGGCAGCCAGCACCTGTCCCAGCCGCCGGGCAAAGGCCAGCCGGTCTGACTTTGGCCGCTCCTCAAAATCCAGCACCACGCCGGAATAGTTCCGTCGGCCGCATTCCCGCAGCACCGCACCGCAGAGGGCCTCCGGGTCTCCGATGGGAGGCGCCTCCCGGTCACTGACGGATAGCAGTCCGCCCCGGGTCTGCAGCAGCAGATTCTGCCGCAGCAGGGTGGACCCCGGCCCGATGCGGTATGCCACATGGGCCAGTGTCCGTTTGAATCTGGACGCGGCCTGGGCCTCGTCCGGTGTGACAGCCAGAAACAGGCGCAAAGTGACTCCCCCTTGTGCAAACCGGCGTTGGATGGTATACTATTCCTATAGAATCTATGCAGACAAGGAGCCGCCTATGCCATTTTCACTGATCCCGGACCGGGTGATGGACTGCTACGGGGACCTGACCCCGGCCTATTTGCAGGAGAAGGGAGTTACCCTACTTCTGAGCGATTTGGACTTCACGCTGGCCGCAAAAAGCACCCGCCGCCCGGACCAGCCCCTCCGGGACTGGATCGCGGAATTGAAGGAAGCGGGGATCGACTTTATGATTGTTTCCAACAACCGCTCCGGCAAGCGGGTGACGGAGTTCTGCGCGGACCTTGGCGTGGGCTATCAGGGCCACGCCGGCAAGCCCTCCACCCGTGGCCTGGAGGCCGCCATGGCAAAGGCGGGCCGGGACCGGGCACACACCGCCATGCTGGGGGACAAGCTGCTGACGGATATGCTGGCCGCCAACCGGGCCGGTGTCCTGGCCTTGATGGTGGAACCGGTGGGAGGCGCGGTTACACTCTGGCAGAAGGTGCTCCACGCCCTACAGGCGCCCTTCAAGGCCGTTTGCCGCCGCCGAATGGGGAAAGAAGCGTAAAAAAACCAAGAAGTCCCTGAAAAATACTTGCAATAACGGGCAACATACGGTAAAATATCATCGGTATTTCGCTAGATATAGAAAACTTGAGAAAATGTCCTCCCGCAGGTCGTTTTCTCGTAAGATTTGTGAGGAGGATTTAACTATGCCTATTTCTGCAGGCGATTTCCGTAAGGGTGTTATTTTTGAGATGGACGGCAAGCCCATGCTGGTCGTGGACTTCCAGCACGTCAAGCCCGGTAAGGGCGCCGCTTTTGTGCGTACCAAGTACAAGAACGTGATGACCGGTGCCATCCGTGAGGAGTCCTTCAACCCCAGCGCCAAGTTTGAGAATGGTACTGTGGAGCGCAGAAGCGCCGAGTACAGCTACAACGACGGCGACCTGTACTACTTCATGGATCCCGAGACCTTCGACATGACCCCGCTGAACGCTGATGTTCTGGGCGATGCCTTCCAGTTTATCAAGGAGAACACCGTGTGCACTCTGGTGAGCTATAAGGGCAGCGTCTTCGCCGTGGAGGCCCCCAACTTTGTTGAGCTGACCGTCACCGAGACCGAGCCCGGCGTGAAGGGTGATACCGCCACCAACGTCACCAAGAGCGCCACCCTGGAGACCGGCGCCGTCATCAAGGTGCCCCTGTTCATCAACGAGGGCGAGAAGATCCAGATCGACACCCGTACCGGTGAGTATCTGGGCCGCGTGAAGGAACAATAACGACATAAAAAGGGGGGATTTTATATCCCCCCTTTCTAACAACGTACGTTGATCTCTGTATTTCATTTGAATGACGAAAGGAGTTACTACCATGGAAATCATCGAGAAAGTTGCTTATCTGAAGGGCCTGGCTGAGGGCATGGAGTTGGATACCGGCAAGAAGGAGGGCAAGCTGCTCGCTGCCATTATCGACCTGCTGGAGGACATCGCTCTGGAGATCGAGGACATCGAGGACGAGCAGGCCGAGCTGTCTGACGGCCTGGATGCTGTCAGCGATGACCTGGAGGACGTGGAAGACCTGGTTTTTGAGGACTGGGACGAAGACGACGAGGACGAGTACGAGGAAGACGAGCTGGATGAGGACGAGGACTGCTACGCCACTACCTGCCCCACCTGCGAGGAGACCATCTACTTCGACGAGTCCATTCTGGACGAGGGCGAGGTCATCTGCCCCAACTGCGGTGAGAAGCTGGAATTCGATATGAGCAGTCTGGAGGAGGAATCCGAGGAGGGTTCCGACGAGGAGTGATTTCCTCAGAGCATCAGAGCAAAAAAGCCGCCGCGGAATTACTCTTCCGCGGCGGCTTTTCATTCAGCGATATTGTTTCAGCGGCAGTCCTTTACCGCCTTTTTCCCCAGACTGCACAGGCCCGCGCCGATGGCGGTGGCAAAGGTGGCATTTTCCGGGATCATGTAGTGGATGCCGTACAGATTCTCAAAGTTCTCAAAGTTGGGCTTCACCTGGTCCAGGGTGGTCATGGAGCCGGTCAGCACCACGGTTTTGGTATCGCAGCACTGGCAGGCCAGCACTGTCATGGTGCCGATGGCCTGGAGCACCAGGTTTACAACTCCGGCGGCCAGGTCGGCAGGGGAGGCATCCTCTGCCAGATTGCCGAAGTTGGCGGCGGTGAGGGTAGGGTCCAGCGTGGGCGCGGGATTGCGGGTGATGTCGGCGATGGTGAGATCCACCTGCCCAAGGTCGCCGCTGGCTGCCAGCTTTTTGATCTGGCCGAACCGCTCCATGCCCACCAGCTTGCGGCACAGGCCCCCCAGGGTGCCGCCGCCGATACCGCTGCCGCACAGGTGCCGCACGGAGCCATTCTTCTCCGCCCACATGAAGGCGGTGCCGGTGCCCATGGTCACTACCACGGCGGATTCCTGGCCGGACAGGGCCAGGGCCCCGGCGCCGCTGGCGGAGAACTCGTCCACCCGGCAGGTGGGCAGACCGTAGATATCTCCGTCCACATAGCTGGAGCCAACGCCGGTCAGCACCACCCGGCGCACATCCCCCAGCGTCAGGCCGTTGCTGGTGAGATAGTTGCCCAGGGCGCCGTACAGACTGGTGACCTGATCCTCTGCCCGGACCCGCAGCATGGAGATCACGCTGCCGTCAGTCCGCAAACCCACCACCTTAGTGGTGGAGCCGCCGATATCGATTCCTAAGATCACATCCATGGTGAAACCCTTCCTTTTCAACGGCAGAGCCGTTACTGTGTTCCATAATAGGGGAGGGGGACTTTCTTGTCAATTAAAATTGACAAACTATTGACATGTTTTTTGAAAAACGATTGCTTTTCCGGTGAGATGCGTCTATAATCAAGCCAGGTGACAAGACACCGATGATTTTGTGTTGAGGTACGATCATGGATACAGAAAAGAAACTGAATATGACCATGCTCTGCGACTTTTATGAGCTGACCATGGGCAATGGCTATTTCCAGGCGGGCTATCAGGACCGCGTGACCTATTTTGATGTCTTTTTCCGGGATGTACCGGACAAGGGCGGCTTTGCCGTCTGCGCAGGCCTGGACCAGCTGATCGAGTATATCCAGAACCTCCATTTTGATGAAGAGGACATCGCCTATCTCCGGAGCAAGAAGCTGTTCTCCGAGGAGTTCTTGGACTACCTGCGGAATTTCAAGTTCACCGGAGATGTCTGGGCTATCCCCGAGGGTACGCCCATCTTCCCCCGGGAGCCGGTGGTGACCGTCCGGGCCAAGGCCATTGAGGCCCAGCTCATCGAGACCTTCACCCTGCTGACCGTCAACCACCAGAGCCTGATTGCCACCAAGGCCAACCGCATCGTCCGGGCGGCCCAGGGGCGGACGGTGCTGGAGTTCGGCTCCCGCCGGGCCCAGGGTACTGACGGCGCCATCTCCGGCGCCCGGGCGGCCTATATCGGCGGCTGCAAGGGCACGGCCTGCACCATTTCCGACCAGCTCTTCGGCGTCCCGGCCGGCGGCACCATGGCCCACTCCTGGGTCCAGATGTTCGACAGCCAGTACGAGGCATTTAAAACCTACTGCAAAATTTATCCCACCAACGCCACGCTGTTGGTGGATACGTATAACGTGCTGAAATCCGGCGTGCCGGATGCCATCCGGGCTTTCAACGATGTGCTGAAGCCCCTGGGCATCACCAAGTGCGGCATCCGCCTGGACTCCGGCGACATCGCCTATCTCAGCCGGGAGGCCCGGAAGATGCTGGACGAGGCCGGCTGGACGGAGTGCCAGATCTCCGCCTCCAACTCTCTGGACGAGTATATCATCCGGGACCTGCTGCAGCAGGGGGCGAAGATCGACATGTTCGGTGTGGGCGAGCGGATGATCACCGCCAGCAGCCAGCCGGTGTTCGGCGGTGTGTACAAGCTGTCCGCTGTGGAGGATGACCAGGGCAATATCATTCCCCGGATCAAGGTCAGCGAGAATGTGGACAAGATCACCAACCCCCACTTCAAGAAGGTCTACCGCATCTTCGACAAGGCTACCGGCAAGGCCGAGGCAGACTATATCACTGTCTGGGATGAGACGGTGGACGAGAGCCAGCCCCTGGAGCTGTTTGATCCCCGCGCCACCTGGAAGCGGAAGACCTATACGAACTTTGAGGCCAAGCCCTTGCAGGTGCAGGTGTTCAAGGGCGGTGAGCTGGTGTACCAGCAGCCTACCCTGAAAGAAATTCAGGCCTATTGCGCCCAGCAGGTGGACACCCTCTGGGATGAGGTGAAGCGCTTCGAAAATCCCCACAACTACTACGTGGACCTGAGCCAGAAGCTCTGGGACATTAAGCAGGAACTCCTGCGCAAAAGCAGATGATTGCCGCACAGCCCCGCCGAAAGGCGGGGCTGTGTCCTGCCTGTGGGGAACGTTTACAGGAACAGGCTTGCAGAATGAAAGGCTTTTGTATATAATATACTTTTAATCAGAGAAAGAAAGGGTGGGGCCTGTGCGGAATAATATAACTTCGGAACGGATCGAGCGGAAGATCTCCGCTGTGACCAGCATTTCCATGTGTGCGCTGACGGTTCTGGCGCAGATCGCCACCACGCTGCTGCTGACCCATTTCCTCCAGGAAAAGGCCAGCTATGTATACGGCCTTCTGGAACTGGCAGGTGCCCTGACGGCCATCCGGGTCTACCAGCGGTCGGGCAGTCCCAGCTATAAGCTGGCCTGGATGTGTTTGTTGATGGTGCTGCCGGTGGCCGGCATGATTTTGTTCTGCCTGTGGGGCGGAACCCACCAGGCCAAGCAGCTGAGCCTGCGGAAGGTCCCGCCCATCCCCCAGCGGGAGAGCCAGAAAATGGCCAGCGAGACCAACCTGTCCCGCCTCCGCCGCCAGTCCGTCTCCTGGGGGCGGCTGGCATCCTATCTGCAGAAGAAGGGGTTTCCGGTGTACCGAAACACCACGGCCCGGTATTTTGGGGACGGCGGAGCCTTTTTCGATGATCTGATCGCCCACCTGGCAAAAGCGGAGCACTCCATCTTCATGGAGTATTACATCCTGGCAGAGGGACAGATCTGGGACCGTATCTTCCGCGTGCTGAAGGAACGGGCTGCAGCCGGGGTGGAGGTCTATCTGATTTTTGATGACTTCGGCAACCTGACCCGCCTGACAGACGACACCCTGCAGGACATTCAGAACGCGGGAATCGAGGTGGGAGTATTCAACCCGGTTCACCGGTATGTGAACCGCATCTACTTCAACTACCGGGACCACCGGAAGATCACTGTCATCGACGGTCGGGTGGCTTATACCGGCGGCATCAACATTGGCGACGAATACGCCAATCTCATCGTCCGCTTCGGCCACTGGAAGGACAGTGGCGTCCGGCTCGAGGGCGAGGGCGCCTGGGGCTTTGCCGTCCAGTTCATGCAGATGTGGAAGATGCTGGGGAGGACCTTTGCCAACGAGGACGACTACTACCGCTCCCGCCAGGAGGAGCCGGAGAGTCCCGGATTCTGCCAGCCCTTTGCCGACGGTCCCCTGAATAACCCGGACAATCCCATTGAGGAGACGTATCTCCAGTTGATCGCCTCCGCCAAGCACATGCTCTATCTCACCTCCCCGTATTACGCGGTGGAGGAGTCCATGCAGCAGGCGTTGTGCATTGCTGCTGACGCCGGTGTGGATGTGCGTCTGCTGGTGCCGGCAGTGCCGGATAAAAAGTACGCCTATATGGTGGCAGAGACCTACTGGGGCCAGCTGTTGGAGCATGGGGTGAAGATCTACAAGTACACCCCCGGCTTCCTCCACGCCAAGAGCGTGCTGGTGGACCGGGAGGTGGCATTGGTGGGCAGCACGAACATGGATTACCGGACCTTCCAGCTTCATTATGAGTGCGGCGTGCTGATGTACCACATGCCGGCGGTGGAGGAACTGCTGGAGGATATGGACGATATCATGGTCCAGAGCACCCTCTACACCATGGAGGAATGGCAGAAGCGCCCCTGGCTGCGGCGCATGGTGGCGTCTCTGCTGCGGCTGGGAGCCATATGGCTGTGAGCCTGGGAGGGGAGCGGGCTCCCCTTCCAACCACCCCACCACCAGTGACGCTGCGTCACTGGTGAGCGTGCCCCAAGGGCACGCAGGTCGCGGTATTTTCGCCACGCCGCAGCGTTAAGAAAACATGCCGGTGGCATGTTTTTAGCGTAGGCCACAGCGGCTATGCCGCAAGGAGACGCACTGTGTATCCTGACAAAAATGATTGAAATTTCTTCTTTCGCCTTCGGCGAAAGAACTGGGGAAACCGTAGGTTTCCCCTAGCCCCTTTCCGTCGGGCGACTGCCAGCCGCCCGACGGAAGGAACGTCTCTCCCCAGATTTCTCACATTCCGGAGGTCCCCATGTCCCGTGAATTGTCTTCCCAGGAGATTGCCGAGCGCAGTCTCATCAAAACCTACCGAAAATCCCTTTGGAACCCCTTCATCGCCGCCGTCAAGCGGTATGAGCTGGTGTCTCCGGGGGACCATATCGCCGTGTGCATCTCCGGCGGAAAGGACTCCATGGTGCTGGCCAAGCTCATGCAGGAACTGCAGAAGCACACGGAGCAGCCCTTTGACCTGACCTTCCTGGTGATGGACCCGGGTTACAATCCCGCCAACCGGGCGCTGATCGAGTCCAATGCGAAGCGGCTGGGCATCCCCGTCACCATCTTTGAAAGCGATATTTTCGATGTCACGGTCCAGGTGGACAAAAACCCCTGCTACCTCTGTGCCCGGATGCGCCGGGGCTGCCTGTATGCCAAGGCGAAGGAACTGGGCTGCAACAAGATCGCTCTGGGGCACCATTTCTCGGACGTCATCGAGACCACGCTCCTGGGCCTGTTTTACGGCGCCCAGGTCCAGACCATGCCGCCCAAGCTCCACAGCAAGAATTTCCCCGGCATGGAGCTGATCCGCCCCCTGTACTGCGTCCACGAGGACGCCATCATCGCCTGGCGGAACTACAACAATCTGAAATTCCTGCAGTGTGCCTGCCGCTTCACCGAGGCCCGGGACGCCTCCGGCGACGGGGTAGGGGAGAGCAAGCGCCAGGAGATGAAGTTCCTGCTGCGGGAGCTGAAAAAGACCAACCCAAATATTGAAAAGAGCATCTTTCGGGCCATCCACGGCGTCCAGCTGGATACCTTCCCGGGCTTCAAGTACCGGGGGCAAGCCCACTCCTTCCTGGAGTTTTACGACGGCGCCGCCAGCTTTGACCCTGACGCGTAAAAGCAGTCCTGAGGCAGTTTGCCATTTTAGTTGCCGTTTTCTCGATAAGACTTCAATTTTAACAGTCTGAATTTTCACTTCACGTTCAGTTATTGAACGTGTAAAAATCGGCTCGAAGTATTGAAAACAAAAGAAAAACCGTGTAACCATTGAGGTTACACGGTTTTTCTTATTTGGCAGCGGGTGAAGGATTCGAATCGCCTGTGCGCGGTTTTGAACCGTGTCACCTGATGCCGCCGAGTGCCGCAAAGTGCTGCGGCACAACGGGTTTGAGATTTCATTGTGTTAAGTGCTGTTGAAGCGTGTCGGCCGGGTTTACCGTGGTAAGGGTCAAAATAAGGGTCAGAATAAGGGCCTGGTTGTGATTCGTGTGGGCCAATATTGACTCACAGCCGCAGCCAATGGAGCATCGCTGTCCAATTGTTTCGTTCAGAAAGGCGCCGCGTTAGCTTTGGATACGGACTTTTTTCAAAATATATGTGCATTTTCTACAACTTTTCCATGAACGCCTTTTTGTATGCCTTGTATCTCTTCGGATATTTGTATATACTAAAAATAATGAAATGATATCGGAACGGAGGAACATCATGGACGGGATGAAGGGGGATATCTCTATACGGGAAGCATCCTGCCGATGGGGCGTATCAGAGCGGCGGGTCAACCAATACTGTGCTGAAGGACGTATTCCCGGCGCATCCCGTTTCGGGAGGTCCTGGGCAATTCCGGAGGATGCGGAAAAGCCGTCCGCCCCGTGTAAAACAGATACCAATCAAATGATCCGGGGGTGAAGACCATGTCAAAACAGAAATGGAATCTGAACACCATCTACATATCCGAGCGCTTGCAGGAAAGTCTGCGGCCCATCGCCCGCAGCGCTCTGACTGCGGTGATCGCGCCCATGGGCTACGGTAAGACCACGGCGGTGAACTGGTATCTGGCAGAATACGCCAAGACGGAACCAGTCAAAATCATTCGGATCAGCGTATATTCCGACAACCTCGCCATCTTCTGGAAAAGTGTACAGGACGCCTTTGTCCGTGAGGGCTTTGATTTCCTGCGGGACTATGCCTGTCCCACGGATGCCGCGGGCGGCGGACTACTGGCGGACGATCTGTGCCGCGAGCTGGCGGGAGAAACACCCTGCTATCTGTTCATAGACGATTTTCACCTTCTGACCAACGAAAGCATTGCCCGTTTCCTCTGCACGCTGGCGGGGCGTCTGCCCGAAAATGTGCATCTGATCGTTGCCAGCCGTGACCGCTTTCTTCCGGCTGCGGAGGTCGTCAGGCTGGGGAACAGGGTCTATCAGATCGGTACGGAGCAGCTGCGGCTGAACCACACGGAGCTTTCCGTGTATGCCCGCCGCTGCGGAGCCGGCCTCTCCGACGCGCAGGTGGATTCCCTGCTCTATTCCAGTGAGGGCTGGTTTTCTGCTGTCTATCTGAATCTCCGGACGCTTTCCGAGTGTGGTGCGCTGCCAGACCGCAGCTCCGACATTTACGCCACCTTCACCGCCGCCATGATTGACCCACTGCCGAAAAAGCAGCGGGAGTTTCTGGCGGTCATGGGTCTTGCCGACGAATTCACTGTGGAGATGGCCCGTTTTGTCACCGGGGACGCCGACGCGGAAAAGCTGCTGGCGGTGCTGACCGCCCAGAACGCCTTCGTGACCTGCCTGCCGGACGGCGTGACCTATCGCTTTCACCACATGATGAAGGAGTGTGCCGAGCGCACCTTCCTGGCGCTGCCGAAAGAGAAGCAGGCGCACTGCCGTGAACGTTTCGGCGCATGGTATGAGGCGCATCAGCAGTACATACAAGCCTTGACCGCCTATCGGAAAAGCGGGAATTACGACGCCCTGCTGCGTATCATACAAAAGGACGCGGGCATTCTGCTTTCCTCGCTGAACCCGCAGACGGTGCTTGACGATCTTGCGGCGTGTCCCGTTTCCACCCTGAAAGCGCATCCTCTGGCGCTCCTTGTGCTGATGCGCCGTATGTTCACATGGCGGCAGATCCCGAAGATGCTGGAGCTGAAATCTCTCCTGTTGACTTCCATTGAGGAGCATCCGGAGCTGTCGGCAGAGGAACGCGGCAACCTGCTGGGCGAGTGCGACCTGATCATGAGCTTCCTCTGCTACAACGACATCAGCGCCATGAGCCGTCTGCACCGCAGCGCCAGCAGCCAGATGTCCCGCCTTGCCATCAGCATCCAGAAAAGCGGCGGCTGGACCTTTGACTCGCCGTCCGTCCTGATGATGTTCTATCGCGCGCCCGGCGAGCTGCAGAGCGAGCTTGCGGAGATGGACGAGTGCATGCCCCACTACTATAAGATCACCGATGGCCACGGACAGGGTGCGGAAACCATCATGCGGGCAGAGGCATCGTTCATGCAGGGCCGTTTCACGGACGCGCACATCCAGCTAGAAAGCGCCTATGCCCAGATCGAGGGCAACGGGCAGGAGAACATGGCCCTGTGCTGTGATTTTCTGGCACGACGGCTCTCCCTGCATATGGATATGGAACAGCGCGATTCCTTCGAGGAACGCCGTGAGGCGCTGCTGCGCAACCACAACGCCCAAGGGCTGAACATCTGGAGCGCCACCAGCGCCTATTATCACGCTCTGCTGGGCGAAACGGATAAAATTCCTTCTGCTTTTGCGGAGCATCAGCTCTCCGCCATCCACTTCCTGGCGCCGGGCAAGCCCATGATAGATCTGATCGAAAATCAGGTGTATCTGACACAGGGCGCTTACGCCAAGGTCATCGGCCGCAGCGAGGGCCAGCTGGCCGTGTGCGACGCCATGCACTACGCGTTGGTGGCGCTGCACGTCCGCATCCAGGCGGCCGCGGCATACGAGCTGCTGGGCAAACACCGGGAGGCCCGCGATCTGCTGGCCCGTGCCCTGGCCGACGCAGAGCCGGACGGCTTCGTCATGCCCTTCGTGGAAAATTACCGCTATCTGAGGCCCCTGCTGGCCCAGGAAATACAGGGCGGCCTTGTGGGAAAGATCGTGGAACTGGGCGAAGCGGCAGAGCAGCGCAAAAGCAGCACCGGCCGGCCCAAGGCTTTCGCCGCCCTGACGGAGCGGGAATATGAGATTGTACTTCTGATGGCGGAGTTTTTGACGAACCGGGAGATCGCGGGAAAGCTGTTTCTCTCCGAGGGCAGCGTCAAGCAGTACATCAACCAGATCTACTCCAAGCTGCAGATCGAGGGCGACGCCCGCAGCAAGAGAAAGCGGCTGCTGGCGCTTCTTTCGCAAAAGACCTAACCTTTGGTTAATGTTCTTTTAAAAAAATCCACTGTACACTGGTTGTACAGTGGATTTTTTGTCTTTGGAAAAGCCGGGAAAGGGGGTGCACATTTGGGCCGAAGGTATCTTACCGCCGTCGCGCCGCTGCCGGACCACATTTTGCAGGTGGATTTTGTGTCCGGGGCCCGTCTGCTGCTGGACATGAAGCCGTATCTGGACAAGATCCGGTTTCTCCCGCTGAATGACCCGGCGGTCTGGAACAGCGCCGTGACCAACGGCATCTTTGTCCGCTTCGGCAATGTGGAGATCAGCCACGACGAACTGCTCGCCATGGCGGAGCGGGAACACTGACTACAAGAAGAAATGGAGGAAACCACATGAAACAACATCGAACCCTGCGGCGGGGACTCAGCATCCTGCTTTCCCTGGTACTGTGCCTGAGTCTGCTGCCTGCGGTGACATTGACGGTAGCAGCGGCTGATGATCACACGCACTGCATCTGCGGCAGCAAAGTGACGGACTGCGGCCATGATGGGGAAGACGTCGAATGGACGGCGTGGGTAGAAAGTGACTCTTTGCCCAATACTGTTGGGCACTACTACCTGACGAAGGATGTGACGCTGACAGAAACCTGGAAGCCTAAGAATAATACTTACCTCTGTCTGAACGGCAAAACCATCACGGCCAACTTTGAAGGCTCTGTCATCACGATTTCGAGCTGGACGGACTTTTACCTGACGGACTGCGCAGATGCGGCTAATCCTGGCGTTGTGACCCATGGAGTGAAAGGGGACGGAACCAAGTACGCCGGCCGCGGCGTAGAAATAGAGAGTAACGAGTATGCAGGAACCTTCCATATGTACGGTGGCTCCATCAGCGGCAATATCATCACGGGCGAATCAAACCAGCAGGGCGCCGGTGTGATGGTTGGGTACCAAGGCTCATTCCGGATGTACGGTGGCGTCATCTGTGACAACAAAGCTGTCTGTACCGCCGATTCCGGCTCGGCGCAGGGCGGCGGCGTGTATTCGGCCTACAAATTCTATATGTACGGCGGCAAGATCACCGGCAACGATGTCTCAGCCGATAACCCTCAGGGCGGCGGCGTGTTTGTCAGCGGGCCGGCCTCTATGGGCGGAACACCTGTGATCAAGGGAAATACCGCAACCGTGACGGGCCAACCGAGCAAACCCAATAACTATCTGGTATCTAATTATAGTGGCCAAGATAGCGGACTCAATATCAGATCAAGTTTGAAGGATGGTGCGTATATCGGTATCAACAGGAATTCAGATTCCGAAGAGGACTTCGCAAGAGGCAATGGGTACACCATTAATGATTCTGACGCCGGCAAATTCATTCCCGATGACAGCAATTATGTGATTGTGATGGGGAATTATAACTACGGTTCCCTCAAGCTGCTCGAGCGCAGCGCGGCAAATGTCGCTTCCGTGACCATCGGCAGCGAAACGACCGGGTATATAGATCTGCAGAAGGCCATCCAGGCAGTGATTGACAGCTCCGAAAAGACCGGCACGGTCAAGTTGCTGAAAGATGTGATGCTGGCTAACAGCATCACGCTTGAGCAAGGTGTGGATATCACCCTGGACATGAATGGACATAACCTCATCGCCATGAAAGTGAACGCCGATAGTTTCATCACCATTGACCAAAGCAAGCTGAACATCACGGGCAAAGGTACGATAGAAACGAGCTCAACTTATAACAAGAGAGTTAATAATACGATACATGTGAAGGACGGCTCGGCCTGCACCGTAGGCAAAGATATCTCCATCTCGAACAATCCTGCCAGGGTACTATACATGTCCGGAGATTCGGAATGCACCGTCAGCGGCTCGCTGAAAGCTAGAACCGTTGCCATTGAGATCCGTGCCGGCAAGCTGACCATCGATGATCCGGCAGTACTCGAAGCGTATGGAAATTACAATGCCCCCACGGAAAACGGTGGAGGAGATAATATTAATTTGGGCTGCATTGCCCTGGCCGTCTCCCCGCTTGAGAGCGACCTGCCCATCACCGTGAATATCAAGGGCGGTACATTCATCGCAAAAAATATCTTTATGCAGGACAAAGCCGGAAATTCGCTCTATGAGGTGGATCTCTGTCATTCGGAGAATCCGTCCAAGAACGTGAGCATCAATATCAGCGGCGGCGAGTTCCAACAGCCTGTGCAGTCGCTGAACGACAAGCTGACCCTCTCCGGCGGCAGCTTCGCCAAGCTTACAGCCAGTGAAACTCTTAGTGCGCTGCTGGCAAAGGACTATGGGTTCAAGTCCATTGACGGAAATAATATCACATTGACCGAGGGGCAGAAGGAAGTCGAAAATGTAACAGTGGACAAACTATACACCGTCAGCTTCGACGCCAACGGCGGTAGCGGTAGCATGGATGTTGAGACCGCTGTTTCCGGTAACTACACTTTGCCTGAATGTGGCTTCGATGCACCTCAGGGTCTGCAGTTCGTTGGCTGGGCAACCAGTAAAAGTGGCGAAGTAATTTCAGACACTACCATCACTGTGACCGAGGACACCACCCTGTACGCGATATGGGGCATCAATTACGGTGTCACTGTCAACGGCGTGAAAGTCACCAGTCTCAATAAAGATAATGTGCTTGGCAACGACAAGGTTCAGTATGACCCGGCTACCAAGACCCTCTCTTTGAAAAACTTTGTGGCCGGAGATCTCACCGTCGCCGGCGATGGTGAGACGATTGTCAACATCAGTGATAATTTGGGTGCGCCCGCTGTCGGCGAACTGACGGTCACCGACGCGAAGGATGTTGTGGTTACTTCCAACTCCGGCGCTCCGGCCATCTATGGCGAAGCGGATATCTCCTGCACCGGCAAGGTGACCATCACCAACAGCAAAGGCATGGCTGTTAGTGCCCCGCTGACTGTAACCAATGCACAAAATGTCACCGTTGAAGGGTACGGTGGTCAGGCGATCGCCGGAATAACGGACATCACCTGCACCGGCAATGTAACCATCACCAACAGCAAAGGCATGGCTGTTAGTGCCCCGCTGACTGTGAACAGTGCAAAGGATGTCACGATCACTGCAAACACCAGTACCGCTCCGGCCATTGCCGGCAAAGCGGATATCACCTGCTCCGGTGACGTGAAGATCACCAACAGCACCGGTATAGCTGTGAACAGTGGACTGACCGTCAAGAGCGCAAAGGATGTCACCGTTACCGCGAATACCGCTTCCCCGGCCATTGCCGGCGCTGCGGATATCACCTGCTCCGGCAAGGTGGATATTACCAACAGCACCGGTATGGCTGTGAGCGATGGGCTGACTGTCAAGAGTGCAAAGGATGTTATCGTTACCGCGAATACCGAGAATACCGAGAACACCGATTACCCGGCCATTGGCGGCACTGTGGATATCACCTGCACCGGCAAGGTGGATATCACCAACAAAGCCGGTATGGCTGTGAGCGGTGCGCTGACTGTCAAGAACGCAAAGGATGTCACCGTTACCGCGAATACCGCTTCCCCGGCCATTGCCGGCGCTGCGGATATCACCTGCTCCGGCGATGTGACCATCTCCAACACCGGCGGCGGTAAGGCTGTGCAAGGTACCCTCACATACAAGAACGCCGGCAACGTCCACAGCTGCACCGTGGAAGCCGGCCTCGACCTGGACAACCTGAGTCATATCACGGATGTGGCAGTGGGCGAGACCTTTACCGATACCCTTGCGTATTCTGCGGTGAAGATCACAGTGCCTCATACTGCCGACGAATGGAAGAGCAGCAGCACCCAGCACTGGCAGGTCTGCACCGTTTGCGAAGAGGAGTTTAACCGGGCAGACCACACATTCAGCGGCAGCACCTGCACCGTGTGCGGCTATACCAAGTCTTCCGGCGGCGGCAGCAGTTCCTCCGGCGGCAGCAGCTCCGCGCCCACTTACGCCCCCACGGTGACCCAGCCCGAAAACGGCACCGTGACCGTCAGCCCCAAGGCCCCCAAGAAGGGCGACACCGTCACCATCACGCCCAAGCCCGAGGATGGCTATACGGTGGAGCAGATCCTTGTCACAGACAAGAACGGCGACCCTGTGGAAGTCATCAACAACGGCGACGGTACCTTCAGCTTCACCCAGCCCGCGGGCAAGGTGACGGTCAAGGCCACCTTCATGGAGGATAACTCCATGCTGAACTTCTTCGTGGACGTCCCCGCCGGCGCTTACTACTACGACGCGGTGCTGTGGGCCGCGGAGAACGACATCACCGGCGGCGTGGATGATACCCACTTCGCCCCCAACGCCCCCTGCACCCGGGCCCAGATCGTCACTTTCCTGTGGCGCACGGCCGGTTCCCCGGAGCCCAAGAGCCTGAGCAGCTTCGCGGATGTGTCCGCGGACAGCTACTACGCCAAGGCGGTGGCCTGGGCCGTTGAAAACGGCATCACCACCGGCACCGGCGACGGCACTACCTTCAGCCCCAACGCCCCCTGCACCCGGGCCCAGGCCATGACCTTCCTGTGGCGCAGCCAGAAGTCTCCCGCCGCCGGTACGGCCAATCCCTTCACCGACGTGGCGGCTGACATCTACTGCGCCGACGCGGTCCAGTGGGCCGTGGAGAACGGCATCACCGGCGGCACTACCGCCACCACCTTCAGCCCCAACGCCTCCTGCACCCGCGCCCAGATCGTGACCTTCCTGTACCGCTGCCTGGGCTGACAGAAATACGGCCTGACGGCGCGAAGCCGCGGGACAGACTGAAAACGAATAAACCCATTGGAGCGGGGCGGTTCTTGCCGCCCCGCTCTTTCGGCGAGTTTCCGTCTCCGGCAGAATCGGGACAGCCGGCGGAGGCCCCGCCCGCAGCAAAAGAGCGCGACTGTTGGCACTCCTTTCGCAAAATACCTAACGTTTGGTTAATGTTTTTTTCTTAAAATCCACTGTACACTGGTTGTACAGTGGATTTTTTGTCTTTGGAAAAGCCGGGAAAGGGGGTACACATTTGAGCCGAAGGTATCTTACAGCCGGCGCGCCGCTGCCGAACCACATTTTGCAGGTGGATTTTGTGTCCGGGGCCCGTCTGCTGCTGGACATGAAGCCGTATCTGGATAAGATTCGGTTTCTCCCGCTGAATGACCCGGCGGTCTGGAACAGCGCCGTGACGGGCGGCATCTTTGTCCGCTTCGGCAATGTGGAGATCAGCCACGACGAACTGCTCGCCATGGCGGAGCGGGAACACTGAATTCAAGAAGAAATGGAGGAAACCACATGAAACAACATCGAACCCTGCGGCGGGGACTCAGCATACTGCTGTCCCTGGTGATGTGCCTGAGTCTGCTGCCTGCCGCCGCGCTGGCGGATGACAGTGTCAAAATCGAAATCAATGAGGAAAATTTCCCAGATGACAATTTCCGCGCATTTGTTCGCCGATATGCTCAAAGCACCTTAGACGATTGGCTCAGCGAATATGAAATTAACAATGTAAAAACAATAACTTGCATTAACAGCAACATTGCGGATCTCAAGGGCATTGAGTATTTCACGAATCTGGAGTATCTGCGCTGCCAGGACAACCAACTGACGACGCTGGATGTCAGCAAAAATACTAAACTGAAGGAGCTGTCCTGCTACAACAACCGGCTGACCTCTTTGGTCGTCAGCAATACGGCACTGACCTCGCTGGGCTGCAGCAACAACCAACTGACGACGCTGGATGTCGGCAACAATGAAGAGCTGAATTATCTGTACTGCGAGAACAACCAGCTGACCACTCTGGATGTCAGCGAAAATGCAGCACTGCAAGAGCTGGATTGTTCCGGCAACCAACTGACGGAGCTGGATGTCAGCAAAAATAAAGCACTGCAAAAGCTAGATTGTTCCGGCAACCAACTGACGGAGCTGGATGTCAGCAATACCAAACTGCTGCAAAAGGATCTGGATTGTTCCGGTAACGGCTATGAGATTGAGCTGGATAACGGGACCTTTGCGCTCTCGGCTCTGCCCAAAGGCTTTGACGTAAACAAGGCAAGCAACTGGCAGGGCGGCAAGCTTAACGATGAGAAAACGACCCTGACGATAGACAGCGAAGCTGTGCTGGTCACTTATACCTACCAGTTAGGCCTGGGTTACACCGCTGATTTTGCCCTGCTCGTGAAGGGTGCGGGCACTGAAATCAACATCGATGCGAAGAATTTCCCGGACCCGGGGTTCCGGGCGTACCTCGCCGGCAGAGAGGCGAGCTTTGACCTGAACCGGAACGGCAAGTTCAGCGCCGGAGAAATTGCTTTGATCAAAGAGATAGATTTCTACGATGTGAGAGATGCTTCTGATATTTGCGATCTGACCGGCATTGCGTATTTTACGGAGTTGGAGGTGTTGAACTGTTACCCCTTCGAGGTGACTAAGCTGGATGTCAGCAAGCTTGTTAAACTGAAGGAGTTGCTCTGCCCCGATAGTCCGCTGACCACTCTGGATGTCAGCAACAATGAAGCGCTTATAGCATTGAACTGCGACAATAACCAACTGACGGAGCTGGATATCAGCAACAATAACGCACTGCAGTATCTTTACTGCGGGCACAACCAACTGACGGAGCTGGATGTCAAAGACAAGAACGCGCTGCAGCATCTGGGCTGCGAGTACAACCAACTGACAGAGCTGGATGTCAGCTATAATACAGCACTGGTGACACTGAATTGCAGCGGCAACCAGCTGACGACACTGGATATCAGCAAGAATACAAAACTGGAGTGGCTGTACTGCTACAACAACCAACTGACAGCACTCGATGCCACCTACAATACAGCACTGACGTACTATGGGCTGCATTGTTATGACAATGTCTATGAGATTGAGCTGGATGAAAACAGATCCTTTTCTCTCTCCAACCTGCCCGAGGGCTTTGTCGTAGGCAGGACAAGCGGATGGACAGGCGGCGAGCTTAACGAGGATAAAACGGTCCTGACGGTGTACGAAGGCGTCAACAAGGTCACATACACATACGACTGTGGAAACAACAATATTTATAGAGAAGATATCATCTTTACGTTGGATGCTACCCCAAGATACACCGTTACTTTCGACGCCAACGGCGGCACGGTAACACCGGAAAGTGCAAAAACTAACGCCGACGGCACGCTGAGCACTCCGCCCACCCCCACCCTCAGCGGCTACACCTTTGACGGCTGGTACACCGAAGCCAGCGGCGGCACCGAGATCACGCCCGATTATGCGTTCTCTGCTGACACTACCGTTTATGCCCATTGGACTTACACCGGCGGCAGCGGTTCCGGCGGCAGCTCCTCCGGCGGCGGCTCGCCCAGCTATTCCGTCACCGTGGATAAGACCGTGAACGGAACGGTCACCGTTTCCCCCAAGAGCGCTTCCAAGGGCGCCACTGTCACCCTGACGGTCACGCCCGACAAGGGCTATGCCCTGGAGACCCTGACTGTCACCGACACCAGCGGCAACAAGGTCAAGCTCACCGGGAAGAACGGCAAGTACACCTTCACCATGCCCGCCTCCAAGGTCACGGTCAAGGCCACCTTCATGGAGGATAACTCCATGCTGAACTTCTTCGTGGATGTCCCTGCCGACGCTTACTACTACGACGCAGTCCTGTGGGCCGCTGAGAACGGCATCACCGGCGGTGTGGATGATACCCACTTCGCACCCAACGCTCCCTGCACCCGGGCGCAGATCGTCACCTTCCTGTGGCGTGCCGCCGGATGCCCGGAGCCGGAGACTCTGAGCAGCTTCGCGGATGTGCCCGCGGACAGCTATTACGCCAAGGCGGTGGCCTGGGCCGTTGAAAACGGCATCACCGGCGGCACCGGCAACGGTATGTTCAGTCCCAACGCCCCCTGCACCCGGGCCCAGGCCATGACCTTCCTGTGGCGCAGCCAGAAGTCTGTCGCTCCCGATGGCGTGAATTCCTTCACCGACGTGGCGGCGGACGCCTACTACGCCGACGCGGTCCAGTGGGCCGTGGAGAACGGCATCACCACCGGTTCCGGCGACGGCACCACCTTCAGCCCCAACGCCTCCTGCACCCGCGCGCAGATCGTGACCTTCCTGTTCCGCTGCCTGGGCTGACAGCGGGGGATGCGCGGATAGCGAAAAAATCTATTGTAATCTCCAGTCACCCCAGCAGGTCCGCATGGCTTCACGCCATGCGGACCTTTTTATACCCGGGCCGCTCCGGGCACCGTGTCCGGAGGGCAATCGCTCCTCCCGGTCCGCCTTGGGCGCTGGCCATTGGGCGGGCGGGACCGCCCGGACGGTTTCGGCGTCGGTGGGAAATTGCAGCCGCGCATAGGCAAGCTGGCCCTCATTGTACTTGCCCGGGTTGGCGATATAGGCTTCCAGTAACGCTATATTCATCAAGAACCACCATCGCCATATAGGCAGCTGCAGCTTTTTCGCATCTCTCCCTTGCGGCAACCGCAAGTTTACAGGACTCATGCCAGATGGTAAAATGAAACTGTATTTAGGGTGAAGTATCTTAGGGTGAAGTATCTTAGGGCGGAGCATTTTAGGGAGGATGGAAAGCAACAAGGGGGGTAGTCTGCCCATTGCCGTGTCCGCAGGATGGGCCAGAAGTCAACGTATAACGTAGACGATCAAGAACGCAAGATTGGGAACTTTTACATAAAGGCTACACATAACGTAAACGGATTGATATGTCGGCAAACGGCTACGTTATGCGTAAAAACCGCACTTCCGTGCAGAAACTCGCGTAGATTCAGGTGTCATATACACTTTGCTTCCGGCATGGTAAACTGACACTGTATTTATTATATGAACTTCCCCGGAATGGGCCTTATTAAGTAGTGAGCCACGGATGCGGAGCATCCCGGCAGGTTGAATGAAACATTTTTTGCCAGGAAAGCAGATTTAGGTATAGATGAGTTCCTCTGGCAGATGCAGTATGATGATATTGGATTTATTAGAGATGGGTTTCCCTCCTATGGGACTTGCTAAGTTGTGAGCCGAGTTTTGTGAGCTTTTTCGGTATGCTGAATGTGGACATAGGGACTACTATACCCATTTGTTCCACGCAAAGCTTCTTTAGGCCGAATAACCCGTGAGAATTGAATAACCGAGAATTTTGAAAGACACGAAAAGGATGACTGCACGCAGAAAACGCAGCCTCTTTCCGTGTCTTTTCGCGTCTGAAATCGCTGTGGTGTTTGCCAGCCATGGCCCGGCAGGAATGCCGGTGAGAAAGTGACTTGTCGATCAATTTTATTAAGAAGCATGGAAAGCCGTTGAAGCGGTACGGCAGGGAAACCGCCCAGGGAATATGGCAGCCTCCCGACCTGTGCGCCATGGTGACAGCATGGTTCCGGCAGCGCAGGAACACGCATCCCCGATCCGCAGCCGGGCGGATCAAACGACACTCGCGGCTGGTGGCAGACGTCACTGACCGCAGCCGAGTTCAGCGGTTGTGTCAGCAGTCGTCGTCGGAGCAAGCTTCGCATCGTTCGCTTCCGCATTCATGCGAAAGCTCACTCGCTGCGCTGCTCCTCCTCTCCAAATCGAACCCGCTTCGCTGGGCTTCGATTTGGTTTTGGAACTGGCGACAGGGTTCTACCCCATACTGCATTCGTACTGACCTGGTTCAAAATCAAAAAGAGACAGGCTTCCGTAAGTGGGGCGCTTTGTTCTTTGGAGTGCTTCTGCCGCAAGATGTTCCGGCATTGTAGTTTGTTGGAGCTGTTGCGATTTCTTCGGAAATCAAGCGGAAACGGACGAATGTGCCAATGGGTGAACTGCGTCTATCTGAACTTACTATGATCGACAAGGAGATTTTTGATATGGCAAGAAACATTGAAAACATGGGCATTTATCTGTCCCTGGTGAGTCAGCTGGACAAGCTGGCCCGGCATAACCGGCAAGGCAGTTTCCGAACCAAGGAACGGTATTACGAAGCCATGAAGCGGTTCTGCGCGTATCTGGCGGATGAGTTTCATCTCCAAAAGCTGGAGAATATCAGCGGCAAGCATTTAGTCAGTTATGTGATCTATCTGCAGGACAGTGGTAAATCGGCCAGTACCATCAAAACGGATCTGGCAGCCATCCGGTTTTTCCATGACAAAATGAGCAATCCCAAGTACCGGCTTCCGACCAACGACGAACTGGCTGTGGAGCTGGAGCGGCGCTGCTTCGGCGGAACGGACCGCACATGGAGCATGACGGAGTTCAACAAGATGCTGGGTAAGGCGCTGGCGATTGACCGCTATGACTTCATCCTCGCACTATACTTAGCCCGTTTTGCCGGTCTCCGTATCCATGAGTGCTTCCGCATCGACACCGCCACGGCGGAGCGGGCGCTCCGTGAGAACGCCATCACCATCAAGGGCAAGGGCGGCAAGGTGCGGACTGTCCCCATCAACGAGAAAATTGCCATCGCTATGCGGAAGCAGCTGGAGCGCACGCCACGGGGTCATAAACTGCTGGTGCCCGATGACGTGCCTACAGACCGGGCCATCAACCACCTGCAATTCTTCATTATGAAGCACCGGGAGGAAGTGCGGGATGTGGATTCTGACCGCCCGATGACCTTTCATGGACTCCGCCATACCTACGCGGCGGAGAAATACCAGGAACTGGTCGACAGCGGCAAGAGCCCTCTGGACGCCCATTTTGAGGTCTCCCGCCTGCTGGGCCATGAGCGGCCGGATGTGACCAATATCTACCTGGCCTCTGTGAGAAAGGGTGACAAGCATGAGCAGTAATTACCACTCTTTTGAGGAACTCCCTCTGACCCTCCGGGTAGAGGACCTGATGCCCATTCTCGGCGTTGGGCGAAATACAGCGTATGAGCTGGTTCGCTGCGGAAAGATCCGCAGCATTCGGATCGGGCGTCAGCTGCGTATCCCCAAAGATGCGATACAGGACTACTTAGCTCAGCGTTAAGCGAGAGAAAAATTGACCAGTCCCCGTGTTTGGAGTACAATAGAGGCACCCTAAACACGGTGGACTGGCCCACGCTCGGAAAGGAGTATTATGAAGCGCAATAAGAAAAATGCGCAGGGAGCAGGGACCATCCGCAAGCGTTCTGATGGCCGGTGGGAAGCACGATTTACAATCGGCTTCGATCCCGTCAGCGGAAAGCAGAAGCAAAAATCAATTTATGGAAAGACGCAGAAAGAGGTTCGGGAAAAGCTCGCGCAGGTCACGGTTGAGATCGATGAAGGAACCTATATAGAACCCTGTCAGATGACGCTGGAAGAATGGATGACCATTTGGCTGGCGGAATATATGGGCGATAAAAAATGGTCTACCATCAAGCACTACAAGGCTCAGGTAAAAGCCCACATTCTCCCGGCTCTGGGGCATTATCCACTATCGCAGCTGAATCCACACACCATCCAGGCGTTTGATAATGCATTGTTGCGGGGAACCGGGAAAGAGAAGCCTTTGACGCCGAAAAGTGTTCGCAATGTGCACGGTGTTCTGCGCAAGTGTCTGGCCGTTGCTGTGCAGCTGGAGTATATCCGCCGCAATCCCGCAGAGCCGGTGATCCTGCCTCGGGTAGAGAAGAAGATCATCAAGCCGCTGACAGATGAAGAGGTTCGAAAGATGATCTGCGCCGCAGGTGACGATGGCTTCGGGACACTGTTCAAAGTTGTGGTGTTCACTGGCCTTCGTCTCGGTGAGGCGTTGGGCCTGACCTGGGACTGTGTGGATTTTACCAAGCGGCGACTGACCATTGACAAACAGCTGCAAAAGCGCCCGATCGCTGATGGCGGATTCGTTTTTGCCTCCTTGAAAAACGATAAGGTACGTGTTGTCGCGCCGGCTCCCTATGTGCTGGATCTGCTGAAAGAGTGGGAACAGCGTCAGAAAGAGTGGCGCCTGAAATGCGGCCCGGAATGGCAGGGGTGGAAAAATGAAAAAGAGCGGCGGACCGCTCTTGTATTCACCAATGAGTTCGGCGGACATCTGCATCCCCAGACCGTATACAATCACTTTAAGAAGCTGGCAGCATCTGTCGGCGCTCCCAATGCCAGGGTGCATGATCTTCGTCATACCTACGCCGTTCTGTCGCTCCAAAACGGAGATGATGTCAAAACGGTGCAGGGAAATCTGGGGCACGCGACAGCGGCCTTCACGCTGGATGTCTATGGTCATGTTTCGGAACGTATGAAGGAGGACAGTGCCAACCGGATGCAGCGGTATATTGAGGGACTTCGTTAGCTTTTAGGCTGGCTCCAAAAGATTGTTAAAAAATCTCGTAAGGGTCAAAATAAGGGTCAAAACGCAGAAAAAAGTCCTGAAACCCTTGGGATTTCAGGACTTTTTATGGCAGCGGGTGAAGGATTCGAACTTGTGATACTATAAAAAGCAGAAGAAAACAGCGATAAATGCTATCCGTCGAAACCATTGCAAACAGGGCGTTTCCAAAGAATCGAGATAAATTTAGATAAAACGCCTAAAGGGCAACTTAAAGGGTAAACAGCATGCCTAAAGGGTAACACAAAGGGTAAAAAAATCAGCCCCGGAAATGGATTCCGAGGCTGTCTTTTTATGCCTTTTTCAGACCTGTAATGAACGCCTGCATTCGGTCGGCGCTGTCCTGCTTCATTTGGTCGGTAACGTGTCCGTATACATCCAGTGTGAAAGCCGCGGTAGCGTGTCCAAGGTTTCCTTGTACGGTCTTTATATCGTCCCCGTTCTGGAGAGAGGCAACGGCATAGCTGTGCCGCAAATCGTGAAAACGTGCATCAGGTATTCCCATATCCGCCGCAATCTCTTTGAAGTTCGTGCGGATCGTGTTCTGCGAAAGATTCCCTCCAAGTTCATTTGCAAACACCAAATTGGAAATACCAGCCGGGTTCTCACTTTCCCACGCTTCTCCAGCAAGTAGTCGCTGCTGGGCCTGCTTGGAACGCCGCCGCTTCAAAATATCCATGACAGTTGATGCCGGTTTGATAATACGGCCCTTGTTGCTCTTTGGTGTGGTGAAATGGTAGACTTCGTTATTCTCCGTTCTCCTGGTGAGCTGTTTCGCTACCTTTATGGTGCCGGCCTTGAAGTCGATGCAGTCCCATGTTAGGCCCAATACTTCTGACTGTCTCATACCTGTAAACAGTGCCACCATGAAAACATCCTCATATTTGGTCCCCTGAATCCGCTGGACAAATTCACCGATCTGCTCCGCGTCAAGCGGGACAATCTCTTTCCTGGTTGACCTGGGAAGTTCCACAAGAGAATTGTCCGCAGGGTTGAAAGGAATCTTCTTCAGCGCAACAGCTTTGGCGAGCATTTTATGGAGTACGCCGTGGATATTGCGAACGGTTTTCGCGGACATTGGTACTTCTTCCGTCACTGGCTTGCCGTTCTTCTTGATTATTTTGCCGTCATTATCCCGCTGCGGGACAGTTCGACCATGATCCAGAAGGCCGTTGTAAAATTTCTGAATTGTCTCCGTATTGAGCCTGGAAAGTTCGATGTTCCCCATAGCTGGGCGAATATGGGTATCAATAGTTTTCCTGTACGCATCCAGGGTAGTTTCCTTGACTTTCGCGTTGTATTCCTGGAGCCAGATGGTGGCCCATTCCCCAACGGTTAATTTATTAGGGGCCGTATAGGTGCCTGTATTCAAGGTAACAGATACCGCCTGCAGCTTCTCCCGGACTTCCTTCTGCGTCCGCCCATAGATGGACTTCTGAACCTGTTTCCCAGTGCCTGGGTCTCTACCCTCCGTATACCGGGCTTCCCAATAGGTGTACGGTTTCCCATTCCGGGTAACGGTTTTCTTGCGGATAGTGCCGGTGCCATGGGCGTTACGGCTACTCTTTGCCATTTTACCATCCCTCTTTTTCATCTATTTTATCGTTGATGTCTTGTACTTTTTTCGATAGATCAGCGTATGCAGACGCACCCCGAAGAACTTCCTTGAGTTCTTCGGCTGCTTCAAAATGCGCCATTCTGAAAGTTTTATATCCTTCGTTAATGGATTCTCTGCTGTTGGAAATTGTATATGAATCACACTTGCCAATATTCTTCTCAATACGTTGTATGTCGGATTCTAAATGCTTTTTGATGCCACGCATTTCTATAAGTCGCCACATAATGCGGTCAAGATTTGGACTTAAGAAAGTGTTCCAGGCCTGCATTTTTTCGATATCATTCACGTTTTGAAAAAGGTACTTAACAAACCATTCGCAAAGACCTGTTGAATCACATATTTCTCTTACGTTTTGGTTGCGATCTTTTATATCAGTTACCCCTAATAGGTAGTCATTAGAAACGCCGTAGAAATCTGAGATGCATGCTATATATTGAGTGTTCATTTTTGAACAAGGCAATTGCCCGTCTCTAACCTTGGAGCTATTCAGATCTGAAACCTCATAACTCTGCAAGCTATCCTTACTTATTGAGATTCCGTATTGTTGTTTGAGAGCATCTGCAAGTTTTGCGTTGGATAGTTCCTTATCTTCTCTCAAGGTTTTCAACCTCTTCGCCATTTTAAAAAAGTCTGCGTTCATACTTCCATCCTCCGATTTCGTAATATATTACTATAAAAATAATATTCTTTGTAATATTTTTATTTTCTTCCACTATGAAAAACCTTCAATTCGTAATATAATCATCATCAAGGAAATAATAGCAGAAAATATTACATAAGTCAATTAGAGAGGTTGGTTTAGATGAATGAAAAAGTAAGAACAGCAGCTTCAAATAATGGTATTCCATTGTGGAAGGTTGCTATGTTTGCCGAAATTAGTGAGCCGACAATTATACGGTGGTTAAGAGTTCCACTCACACCAGAGAAGGAAGTACGTTTGCTGAATGCGATTGAACAGGCTAAGAAGGAACAGGAGTAATTATGGACGATAAACTTGCACTTAACAGCAGGGAAGCAGCCTCCGCGCTTGGAATTTCGCTCCCTACCTTCTATGAGCTTTCCAACCGGGCTGACTTTCCATGTATCCGTGTGGGCCGCAGGGTGCTGGTTCCCATTGATGGTCTGCGCGCTTGGCTCCTGAAGGAGGCAGGAAAGCATGATTGATTTCCGCACAATCAGGGAGCGTATCTCAGCACAGGACGCAGCGAAGTTCTACGGAGCAGAATTTGACCGCCGCGGCTGGGCACTTTGTCCCTTTCATGGGGACAGCCACCCATCCGTGAGCTTCAAGAACGGGCGCTTTCGGTGTTGGTCCTGTGGTGCAAGCGGTGACGCACTGGACTACACGGCACGGCTTTTTGACCTGGACAGTGTGCAAGCCGCTCATAAGCTGGACGCTGATTTTGGACTTGGCCTTTCTTCGGGTTGCAACAATTCCGCAGAGGCACAGCAGAAAGAGGATAATAGGAAGGCAATAGCGGCAGCTCATCAGCGATTTGAGACATGGCGCGAACAGGCCATGAACAAACTCAATGAAATTTTTCGCATAGCTCACACAGCATTGAAACGCTTGCCGGAACCACTTTCGGAGCGGGAGTGCCTTGCGCTTAGGTATCAGGCAAGAGCGGAATACTTGTCGGGGGTGCTGGAGGATGGTTCTCCAGAAGAGCAGGCACAGCTATACAGAGAACGGAAGGAGATGGAGAAGTGGACAGAGCAAATTTTGAAAGGCTCATGAACGAGGGTGCCTTTGAATCAAAAACAGAATCGTCCACTGTGCGTCCGCCTGACTTCTCGGATGCCGGTAATGCGGCCGTATTTGTGCGAGAGCACAAGGGCGACTTGATTTTCACGGATGCGCTGGGCTGGCTGTGCTGGAACGGAACAGTCTGGGAACGTGGAGATCACAGGGCTGAACATCTTGCTATTGAATTTACTGGCAGAATGTTTGAGGAGGCGGCGAGTGAATACCGGGATGCTCAAAGCACATTTACATCCGTTCAGATTCAAGTAGCAGAGGGGACAGCAACCAAGCAGGATGTTTCCGTAGCAAAAGAAGCTGTTAAGGATGCAAAGGAATACCTAGACCACGCAAAACAGTCGAGAAGCGCATTTCGGATCAAGGCAATTCTCGCTCTGGCAAAACCGTCCCTTGTTATCAAAGCGGACAAGCTGGACGGCAATTCTGCAGAACTAAATACACCCGCCGGAATCGTTGATCTGAATACAGGAAGCATCCGGAAACATGACAGAACCGCATATTGCACAAAAATTACATCCGCCGCTCCCGGTAGTGCCGGAGCGGCTATGTGGATGGACTTCCTAGAAACCATTACAGGTGGGGACAGCAGCCTCATAGGCTTTTTGCAGTTGGTGGCCGGAATGGCCCTGCATGGCAAAGTGTACCATGAGGGTTTGATCCTCGCTTACGGTTCTGGTCGCAACGGAAAATCTACATATTTCAATGGTTTACTTGCTGTCCTTGGTGACTATGCCGGGACCATTGATGTATCAGTGCTGACTACGGACAGACAGAACAGGGGCGCAGCTCTCGCAACACTTAGAGGTAAGCGTCTGGTTGTAGCTGGTGAGTTGGAAGAAGGAAAGCGGCTTTCTGTATCCACACTTAAGCAAATCACATCGACAGACGCGATCTCAATCGAGGAGAAGTACAAGCAACCTGAGACAGTCACACCAACGCACAGTCTTGTCCTTTTCACAAACCATCTCCCCCGTGTTGGCAGTATGGACAACGGAACGTGGAGACGTTTACAGGTTGTTCCATTCAACGCCAGTATACCGGAAAAGTCTACGATTGCGAACTTTGGAGATGTCCTTGCAAGAGAAGCCGGACCCGCTATTTTGGCTTGGGCCATCCAAGGGGCTGTCAACTTTGCTCGGAATGGGTACAAGCTGGACATTCCAGCCGCCGTTGAGGAAGTGACGGACGAATACAGGCAGCGGGAAAACTGGCTTGACAACTTCATTGAGGAGTGCTGTGTGCGAGAACCAGATGCACGCGCCGGCGCCGCAGATTTGTATGGGACCTATAAAGAGTGGTCTGCTCAGAACGGTGACTATACGCGCAGGTTGAACGACTTCAATACTGCCATGGAATCGGCAGGCTATGAGAAACGCACCCCAAAGGGGAAAAAGGTTTGGATAGGAATCCGGGTGGACAATAGAGCAAGATATTCCCAAGTTTTGTAAAATGGGTTGCGATACTGGGTTGCGGGTTGCGGTTTTTTCCTATTGTTTAAGGTATAACGGAAAAATTAAACCCTATATAGGAAGTTATGTTCCAGCCGCAACCCACCGCAACCCGATTCCTTGAAACCATTGCGACGCAAGGCTTTAATGGTTTTTGATGTCGCAACCCACCGCACCCCTGAAACGGCAAAGGAGGCAGAAATGGGGCTGAAATCACAGAAAAAAGGAGCGGCTGGAGAGCGGGAACTTGCAGACTGCCTCCGCCGCGCCGGATACCCTGTTTCGTGGGGCGGAAATAAGACATACGGGGCTGTTCCTGATGTGTCCGGCCTAACCGGCATTCACGTTGAGGTGAAGCGCCGGGAGAGGCTGAACATCACAGAGGCCATGGAGCAAGCGGAGCGAGATGCTGACCGATTCAGGGACGGTGCCCCCGCCGTGTTCCACCGAAAAAATAAAAGCCCATGGCTTGTTACCATGCGGCTTTCTGACTGGCTCCCCCTATATGCTTCGGCCCTTGCGCAGGATCAAGATCACGACGCGCACGCGCGTTTTTTTACATATAACCCTACAACTGATGAGAAAGGAGACACCATGGAAAACTTTTGGGAAACCGAGAAGCCGATGACCGCTGACACCGGCAAGAATGTCATCGAATTCTTCCCCGATGCGGGGAAACTGAGCATTTCCAAACCAAACTGGACAGACAAGGAGGGCAACGAAAAGCGGGGCAAAACGGTCCTTCTTGACCTGGCTGCTGTCGCAAGCACCCCAGCCGCTGTCACCATTCTGGAAACTGTCCTAAAGACCGTGAAGGGAGCGTAAGAAATGCCCAGGAAGAAAGCAGAACAAGCACCCGTGCCGGAGACCGTCACACTCACCTTAGAGGTGGACAGGACTATCTATGACCAGATTATTGCATCTACGAAAATGTGTGGCTTCGATGACATTAACGAATGGTTGATGGAAGCAATCATGGACAAGGTGTGAAAAGAGCCCTCCCGACTTGTGGAGGGCCTTTGATCCTGGCTTTGTTCCTTGCTGATACACCGGCATTTTTCTGATACCATCATATTACAGGTTAGAAGCCACAAAATGGCACAGTGGAGACCGAAGATGCAGGGTAATTCCATGGGTGTGGCTCGGAATGGCGCACAGGGCGTTTCTGTGCAAAACAATCCCCCTGCGCAGGGAACCGGATATGCGGCCACCGAGTTGGGTCGTCCAAGTTCCCCTCTGGGCGTTTCAGCCACGCAGGAGGATACTTCCAGTGTAGCATCTTCCGCAGGAAATGCAAGCGCGAAAATGGACCCTCTGCTGGAAATGCTGATCGTCACACAGAACACCTCTGACGCAAATAAAGAAAAGATGCAGGTTGATACATCCCAGAATCCTACCGTAAACGGTGGAAACGAAAGTGGATATAAACCCGCATCTATTGGAGCTCCTACTTCGATGGTGAATGCAGTTGAACCAGCCGCCAGCACCTATACGCCCAAAGCGATTGAACCTGAAGCTCCTACTGGTACTGTAACACAATCCGGCGCAAATCACAAGAACAATATGACTGTAAGGAAGCCGCAATCCGAGGGTAATTCCATGGGTGCACAGGAAAACACCGCACAGGGCGTTTCTGGCGCGAACAATTATCGTACACATCAGGTAATAAAAATGGACCTGACCCCTGCGGAGGCCAGCTTGGTAGGTCCAGCACCTACGGCTTCCTCCGAGACGTCAAGTCCGGTTGAGGGTACGCGTCCCCTCAATGCGGAGGACATATCAGCTTCTTTCCAAAGGGGTACAATTCCCCCAGGCGATGGCTGACGATATCCTCGTTAAAAACAGTGTACCACAGGAAGAGACGGAACGCAACAGAGGGCCTATGAAGTATTGATGGCACTTCATAAAATTTTGACCCGGAAAGAGGAAAGGGTGCCCCCTGTTTTTCCGTTACCCCCATAGAAAGGATGTTCCAAGCCGGAGCATCCTTTCTTTTTACGGGTAATGGGCCAATGTTTTGTGGATGGCGTGTGAGAATGTGGTGGGATAATCTCCACCCCGTTCCCTGAACCACCCGCCCGTTTTTCCGCTACCCCCCTTGCTAGTCAGAGATACCATACATCCCCGGATCACCCACTGTCCAGCAGCACCCAGACCCCCGGCGCGGGTTCCTTTATTGCGCGCCGTACTGGACATATCATAAATCGCGAAATAAGCCCCTACAAGCGCTTCCTCACGCTTCCGGGTATTCGGATACCCAACAAGCATAGAAACGCTCACAGAGCAAGCAAAAGGCCGAGGCAACCGCCCCGGCCCTCTCTAATGTATTGTATGTGAGCGTGACCAACCTTTAAAGGTGCCCATCCTCTCCGGCTCCCTTGTCCCGCTCCATCTGGTTTTCTATGGCCCTACTGATAAAACCGTTCACGCTCTCGCCCTGGCTCTCTGCGTGTGCCTTGATAATGTCCTTCTGGCCCTTTGGGAGTACCAGATTAACGCGATCATACGCCTTTGCAATATATTTATTTTGTGCCTTTGTGCTGGCTTTTCCCATAATATCACTCCTTTGCTCAAGTATATCAATTATATAATAGTTACGCAACTATATAATTTACACAAATATAGTTGCACAACTATGTGCAATATCCCGTCTTGATATAGTTGCGCAACGATGTTATGATGTAATCACAGCAAGGGAACAAACGAAAACAGTTCAGACACCGGCAATCGTTGAAGCCTAACACCGAGATCACGGACAAGGGCGGAACGGTATAGGGAATGGGAAGCAGATGAGGCCACAGCCCTAACGACCACCGCCGCCGGAGTTCCCCAAAATAACAAGGAGGATGTACAAATGAGCATCAACGAAATGGAAGCAAAGGCACGGGAGCTGCGCCAGCTCCAAGCCCTGATTGATGAAGCGCAGGCAGAGGCGGAAGCCCTGAAGGACGCCATCAAGGCCGCTATGGGTGATTCCGAGAGCATCCAGGCCGGGGAGTATAAAATCACCTGGAAGGCTGTCACTTCCTCCCGCATCGACACCGCCGCCCTGAAAAAGGCCCTGCCGGATGTGGCAGAGCGGTTCACCAAGGAAACCACCGTGCGCCGCTTCACCGTAGCATGAAAAAGGCCCCTTGCATCACAGCCGACCAAAGCACGATGCAAGAGACCCAACCAAAACCCGAGGGGGACTTGGTACAGATAGTTTATCAAGTCCCCGCCTAAAAATCAAGATGGAGGATTTGATTATGAACAGAAACGAATACATCCAGCAGAGAGCGGCCATTGACGAGGCCGCAAGAGAGATCGCCCTCGATATGATCCGTGAGCAGTTCCCGGGTGTGGAGTGGACGCCCACCGGCAAATGCAAGCTCTGGCAGAATGGCACCCTTGCCAGACTTCACCCGGAGTATGACGAGAACGCCCCTGCTGCTTGTGGCCTTTTCGAGGTTAACTTCCTCACCGGCTCCGTGCTGTATGTTGGCCCTGACTTCTCCAAGATGACCGCCGCCGCGCTGAACAATCCCACCTCCTACACCGTGGAGCAGCGCGGGGAAACCGTGGTGTTTACGATCTGGCGCGGAAGCGAGGCCGCCGTGATGCGGTTCGAGAACGAGGAGCATACCGGGAACATTGCTTTCCGGGCCATCCAGGAGGACGAGCAGGGGGCCTTTATCAAGCTGGGGCAGAAGAAGGTTCGCCGGGAAGCGGAGGGCGCATGAGCGCCCCCGCCCTGGTCCTGGTGGTGATTGGCGCCGCCACCGTGACGGGCTGGCTTTTCCGCATCGTTGAAGCCATCGATAAATAAGGTACCTGAAAGGAGAAAATCGAATTGAATAAAGTTGATATGTTCGAGGTTGAATGCACCCTTAATGGAGCACTGGCCGTCATGCAATTAGCCATTGACCGAATGGCTGGTGACATTGCAGAGTGCAAAACCGCTGACAAAGAGGACAAAGGCGCATGTGCAGATGCAATCGTAGCTGCGGCCGAGAACATCTATTGTCCTGCTCTTGATTCCGTTTTTGCATCGCTGAGGGATCTTCAAGATAAAATCAGCGCAAACGATTCGCACCGATAAAAGGGAGACAGATATGGGAATGACCGAGATATACGAAAATCTTGCGGCATTACGGGAAGGAATGGCCCGTGCAGCCGCCATCCTGGACAGCATCGTAACGACCATGCAGGAGGTTGGGGCAGGTCCTAACTCTGAAACCGCTATTCTGGGCGTAATGGACTACCTGGACCGCATGAGTGATGATATGGACGCTGTCAACTGTGCCCTGAGAAAGCAGAACCAGAAAACAGCGTAATACATTATCATACTGCTGAAATAAGTTCCGATAAATCGCTTTTGCACTAGCTGTTTCCTCGCATTTATGCAATTATCATTTCACAACTTGCAAGCGTCTGCGAGGTTGTGCTTTACTGTGAACGACCATAAAAGCAGAAATGCCGTCATGCACAAGTACGTGTGTGGCGGTGTTTCTGCGTCAGATTGGAGGTGATACAATAGAACACCCAGCATACAGGGACAACCTGGAGCAGATCCTGAAAGCCAGCAATGGCCGCCAGATGCTGACCATCGGTGATGTGAAGGAGATCACCGGCATCCGACATTACCAGACGTTGCACAAGCTGTTCCCCTTCCAGGGTCGCTACATCAGCGCCGCAACGCTGGCACGCTGCATGTGCGGAGGCACACAGAAATGACCTGTTGAAAACTAAAATGGGGTGGTATGATGCCACCCCATTTCGCTTGTTCAAATACTGTCAAAACTCGTTTTTAATTCTGTAAAGGGCAAACTAAAGGGCAAACAGCGCCAAAAAACAAAAGAAAAGAACCCTCAAAGCCTTGCGGCTCTAAGGATTCTTCTATGGCAGCGGGTGAAGGATTCGAACCCTCACATACAGAGTCAGAGTCTGCTGTGCTACCTTTACACAAACCCGCTATTTTCTGTTCGCCGCAGCGAACAGATATTATTATACAGAAAAGCGGAAAATTGTCAATAGTATTTCCGAAATTTTTTAAAAAAGTTTTGAGGGCTGTTTCAACCCCCAAAACCCTTGCAAACAGGGCTCACTGGGTAAAGTGCTCGTGGTTGAAAATGTGATCCTGACAGAAGCAATGGTAGCCGGCGCAGCGGGAGCAGTAGCGGAACTCCAGCTCGGGGTGGTCGGTGTCGGTTCGTCCGCACACAGCGCACTTGTGGCGATAGCCCCGCTCCGCCTCCTTTTTCTTCTGCTGGCGGACGGCGGACTTGAACTGAATGGTCTGGCGGGAATTCTGGTGCCGGATACGGAGACCGAACTCTGCCAGCAGGTCCGCGATGCGGTCCCAGAAAAAGATGGCGTAGACCAGCCAGACGGGCAGCAGATAAAGCAGATACCAAAGCCTGAACTGGAAAATGCTCAGGACCGTCAGCACCACATACAGCACCGCCAGCCATTTGGCCTGGATGGGGAGGATGAGCTGGATGCGGATCATGGCGGTAGGATACAGAGTGGCGAAGGCCAGGAACAGTATTCTGTAAAAGGGACCGGTGCTGATATAAGGGGACTTGTCCCACAGGAGACTGACAAAGGCGAACACCACCGTCAGGGCCGCGGAGCACAGATAAAAGAGCGTAAACTTGGCGGTTCCCCAGTATTCCTCCACAGAGGTGCCGATAGAGTAATAGAAGAACAGCCCCACCAGCACCCAGAAGGGGCTGCCGCCCTCCGGCGTGATCAGCCAGGTCACCAGTCGCCAGATCTCCCCATGCAGTACCAGCTGCATATTAAAGTCCAGCATGGCGGAAGCAGCGCCCTTGGAGAAGAGGTCCAGCAGATAGATGGCTGCGGTGATGAGGACCACATACCGCATCAGATTCGGAACACCGAAATGGGGATGGGTCAGGGCAAACCGATCCACGGCGTTATTCAGTTTTCTCAAAGAGATCCCTCCAATATGATAATCACGGGACCATTATAACCGTTTCCGCTGGAAAAGTCATGAAAAAATTTTGAACGACGGAAAAAACGGGGATTTCCGGCAAAATTCCAGCAAAAAGCAAATCTTTTATATTGACAATTTCAAGGAACATGCTATTATGTTAGATGAAAATTTGATAGTCCTTATCAAGAGTGGCGGAGGGAACGGCCCAGTGAAACCACGGCAACCTGCGATGTAAGGTGCCAAATCCGGCGGATACCGACAGATGAGGAGCGAGAAAAGGTGTTTTCTGCGCGTTTCGTCGTCGAAACGCGCATTTTTTCGTACCTTGATAGGGAAGAATTGAAGGAGGATCATTATGGCAAGACACTATATGTTTACATCTGAATCCGTGACCGAGGGACATCCCGACAAGATCTGTGACCAGATCTCCGATGCCGTTCTGGACGCCATCATGGCGCAGGACCCCCAGGGCCGCGTGGCCTGCGAGACCACCGTCTCCACCGGCCTGGTCCACATCATGGGTGAGATCTCCACCAAGTGCTACGTGGATATCCCCAAGATCGCACGGGAAGTCATCCGGGACATCGGCTATGACCGTGCCAAGTACGGCTTCGACTGCGAAACCTGCGGGATCATCGCCAACATCGACGAGCAGTCCGCCGATATTGCCCTGGGCGTGGATAAGTCTCTGGAGAGCAAGCAGGACGCGGACGCTGAGCTGCAGAACGGCGCCGGCGACCAGGGTATGATGTTTGGCTACGCCTGCGACGAGACCCCCGAGCTGATGCCCCTGCCCATCTCTCTGGCGCAGAAGATGGCCAAGCGTTTGACCGAGGTCCGCAAGGTGGGCCTGGTGAACTACCTGCGTCCCGACGGCAAGACCCAAGTGACCGTGGAATATGACGAGAACGACAAGCCCGTCCGTGTGGACACTGTGGTCCTCTCAACCCAGCACAGCCCCGAGGTCACCCTGGACCAGATTCGCCGGGATATGATCGACATGGTCATCAAGACCTCTGTCCCCGCCGGTCTCATGGACGAGAACACCAAGATCTACGTGAACCCCACCGGCCGCTTTGTCATCGGCGGTCCCCAGGGCGACTCCGGCCTCACCGGCCGTAAGATCATCGTGGATACCTACGGCGGCAGCGCGCCCCACGGCGGCGGCGCTTTCTCCGGCAAGGACCCCACCAAGGTGGACCGCAGCGCGGCCTACGCCGCCCGCTGGGTGGCCAAGAACATTGTGGCCGCAGGCCTGGCCTCCAAGTGCCAGATCGAGCTGGCTTACGCCATCGGCGTGGCCCAGCCCGTCAGCGTCCTGGTGGAGACCTTCGGCACCGGCAAGGTGGACGACGGTAAGCTGGAAGATGCCGTCCGTAAGGTCTTTGATCTGCGCCCCACCGCTATTATCCGGGATCTGGACCTGCGCAAGCCCATCTACCGCCAGTTGGCGGCCTACGGCCACATGGGCCGGGAGGACCTGGGTGTTTCCTGGGAAAAGACCGACCGGGTGGAAGCTCTGAAGGCCGCTGTCGCGGAATAACGTTCAAAAGAAATGGCAAAGCCGCCGCTCCTTTGAGCGGCGGCTTTTTGCATGATTTGTCGTTTTTCGCACATACTGATCCGGGGGTGATCCCATGCCGAAATCCACCAATGACGAGCCCAGCCGGACACCCTGCCTGCGGCTGGAGCCGGAAAAGCGCCTGTGCCCGCTGTTTGACCCGGTGACCATTGCCGAATTTTCGGTGGCGGCACCGGGGGAGATGGGCTTCCGGGTGCTGGACAATTTCTGCGAGGAGCACATCCAATAGGAATAGGGAAGGGGGCCGGCTGTGCCGGCCCCCTCAGTTTGTCGAAAAAGTCTTTTCGACAAGTTGAGCATGTTGATTTTAATGGCGCAGGGCACCCTTCCTGGGTTCCCCGCGCACACCCCTCCTTCCCGTCGCACAAGCTTTTCGGGTTTATTGACAGTCTGGGGTCCGGCTGTGCCGGCCCCCTATTTTTGATTGTCTTGCTGTTCCGGGCGTGCTATACTGAAAAAAAGACCTTCCGGGAGGAACCTTCTATGAAACGCTGCTTTATTTTTGCCGCCGGTACCTTTTTCGGCCTGCGGGAGCGCCCGGCTTCCGGCGACCTGGTCATCGCCGCCGATGCCGGTTACCGGGCCTGCCAGCAGGCTGGCATCGTGCCGGACCTGCTGCTGGGGGACTTTGACTCCATGGACCAGCCGGATTTTCCCAATATCTGCCGCTCCCCGGTGGAGAAGGATGACACCGACACCATGCTGGCTGTCAAGACGGCCCTGGAGGAGGGCTGCGATACGGTGTACATCTACGGCGGCACCGGCGGCAAGCGGCTGGACCATACCCTGGCGAACCTCCAGACCCTGCTGTTTCTCCGCCGTCGGGGTGCCAGGGGATACCTCTACGACGACGACTTCGTCTGGACTGCCATCGAAAACGAATCCCTGACCATCGAAAAAACCGTGGAATGGGGCCTCTTTTCCGCATTCTGCCTGGGAGACCGGGCGGAGGGCATCGACGAGATGGGCTTCCAGTATCCGTTGTCAGACGCCACCCTGACCCCGGAATTTCCCCTGGGGGTCAGCAATCACATCCTGGAGCCCACGGCTACCATCACGGTCCGGAAGGGCGCTCTGGTGGTTGGGTGGGAGTTGCCGACATTGTCCTCTATATAAAATAACGAAGTAAACAAACTATTCTTGCAATCACCTAAAAATTATTGTATAATGTTTTTCGGAAAGGTCGACCTTTCTGGAGAATTTGATGAGACCGTGGGACCAGGGTTGGGCACGGCAGCCAAGGAGGTTATCATTCATGGCAGTGTTTACCGTGAACGGGCAGTCCGTGACCGTCGAAAAGAATCAGAAGCTCCTCCGCTACCTGCGGGATGAGCTGCACCTCACCAGCGTCAAGGACGGCTGCAGTGAGGGTGCCTGCGGCACCTGCACCGTTCTAATCGACGGCAAGCCCACAAAAGCATGTGTTCCCCAGACCGACAAGCTGGAGGGGAAGACCATCGTCACCGTGGAAGGCCTCAGCCATTTCGAAAGAGATGTCTATACATATGCCTTCGGCATGGCGGGCGCCGTCCAGTGTGGCTTCTGCATCCCCGGCATGGTCATGAGCGCCAAGGGACTGCTGGACAAAAATCCGGATCCCACCAGGGAAGAGGCTGCCTTCGCCATCCGCAACAACATCTGCCGCTGCACCGGCTACGTGAAGATCATCGACGCCATTCTGTTGGCGGCGGAGCTGCTCCGTGCCGGAGAGGTCCCCGAGGTCCCCAAGGAGTGGACGTTGGGAGCCCGCGTTCCCCGGGTGGACGTGGAGGAAAAGGTCACCGGCACCGGCATCTATCCCGACGATATCTATCTGGACGGCATGATCTACGGCTCCGCCGTCCGGTCCCAGTATCCCCGGGCCAGGGTCCTGGCCATCCACACCGAGGAGGCGAAAGCCCTGCCCGGTGTGGTGGGCGTGTTCACCGCCGCCGATATCCCCGGCAATAACAAGGTGGGCCACCTGAAAAAGGACTGGGACACCATGATCGCCGTAGGGGATATCACCCATTATCTGGGCGATGCCATCTGTCTGGTGGCCGCAGAGACCCCTGAAATTCTGACCCAGGCCAAGGCGCTGGTGAAGGTGGACTATGAGGAGCTCCCCATGGTCCGCAGTCCCCGGGATGCCATGCTGCCCGATGCGCCTCTGGTCCATAAGGAGGGCAACCTGCTGGCCCACAAGCACATCCAGCGGGGCAATCCTGCCATGGCCATTGCCAAAAGCAAGCATATCCTGACCCAGCGGTTCTCCACCCCCTGGACAGAGCACGCCTTCCTGGAGCCGGAGTGCGCCGTGGCATACCCCGACGGGGACGGCGTCATGGTCCTCTCCACGGACCAGGGCACCTATGACACCCAGCACGAGACCATGGGGATGCTGGGCCTGCCCGCTGAAAAGGTCAAGGTCCGCAATTGCCTGGTGGGCGGCGGCTTCGGCGGCAAGGAGGACGTGACAGTCCAGCACCACGCCGCCCTGATCGCCTATCTCACCAAGCGACCCGTCAAGGTCAAGTTGACCCGGGCTGAGAGCATCCTCATCCACCCCAAGCGTCACCCCATGGAGATGGAGTTTGCCCTGGGCTGCGATGAAAACGGCATCATTCAGGGTGTGGTGGCGGAGGTCATCGCCGATACCGGCGCCTACGCCTCCCTGGGCGGCCCCGTGCTGGAGCGCGCCTGCACCCATGCCGCCGGGCCCTATAACTATCAGAACTTTGAGATCGACGGCTGGGCCTATTACACCAACAATCCCCCCGCCGGCGCCTTCCGGGGCTTCGGCGTCACCCAGACCTGCTTCTGCATCGAGACCCTGCTGAACCAGATGGCGGACCTGGTGGGCATCTCTCCCTGGGAGATCCGTTACCGCAACGCCATCCGCCCCGGCCAGGTGCTGCCCAACGGCCAGATCGTGGACGATTCCACCGGCCTGGTAGAGACCCTGGAGGCCGTGAAGCCCTACTATGACAAGGCCAAATACGTGGGCATCGCCTGTGCCATGAAGAACGCCGGCGTGGGCGTGGGCATTCCCGATACCGGCCGGGTCCGCCTGGTGGTGAAGGAGGGCAAGGTCCACATTCTGGCAGGTGCCTCCTGCATCGGCCAGGGCCTGGGCACCGTCCTGACCCAGATGGTCTGCGACCAGACGGGCCTGAACCGGGACGCTGTGGTCTACGAGCGCTCCAATACCTATGATTCTCCCGACTCCGGCACTACCTCCGGCTCCCGCCAGACCTTGTTTACCGGCGAGGCCTGCCGCCGTGCCTGTGAGGACCTGAGAAAAGCATTAAAGGGTAAATCCTTGACAGAACTTGAAAATCAAGAGTTCTATGGGGAATACCTGGGTAAGACAGACCCCCTGGGCGCCGATGTGCCCAACCCGGTCAGCCACATTGCCTACGGTTATGCCACCCAGGTGTGCATCCTGAACGAGGAAGGAAAAATCGAGCAGATCGTCGCCGCCCACGACGTGGGCAAGGCGGTGAACCCCCTGTCCGTGGAGGGCCAGATCGAAGGCGGCGTGGTCATGTCCATGGGCTATGCCCTGACCGAGCGGTATCCTCTGGAGGACTGCAAGCCAACCGCCAAGTACGGCACCCTGGGCCTGTTCCGGGCCAACCAGATCCCGGAGATCACCCCCATCATCGTGGAAAAGCAGGGCCTCAACGTGGCCTGCGGCGCCATTGGTATCGGTGAGATCACCTCCATTCCCACGGCCCCGGCCATCGCGGACGCCTATTTCCGCTATGACGGCCGTCTCCGCACCAGTCTGCCCTTGGAGAGCACCCCCTACACCAGAAAATAAATCAGAAAGCGGCCTGCGTGAAGTGCATATCACGCAGGCCGCTGTTTTCTTATCGGTTTGTTCCGGCATTTTCGGCTAGAGTGGCCAGAGCCTGGGGGGTGTCCACATCCACCAGCTCCAGGGCGTCCACCTCCAGAAGCACCAGATCCTCCGGATGCTGCCGGATCACGGCGCTGCCGCCCCGGTCGCCCTCCAGTGCCATCAGCTCCGGGAACAGTCGGGCAGGGAAGAGGCAGGGATTGCCCCGCCGTCCGCCGCTGGACATGGCGGCGATCTTCTCCGGCTGCCTGCTCCAGAGGTCCAGCAACTCGGTCACGCTCTCCCGGCGGAGAAAGGGCTGATCCGCCACGGTGAACAGCACACCGTCACAATCACCCAGAGCGGCCAATCCCAGCCGCAGGCTGTGACTGATGCCAAACTCCGGATGTTCGTTTCTGATTACTGTAAAGTCAAATAACTTTGCACATGCTGCAACTTTGTCATATTGTGTCACCACAACGGTCCTGACCAGCCGTTCCGCCGGAATGGCTTCCAGAGCCCGCTGAATCAGGCTCCGTCCCTCCAGGGAAACAGCCAGCTTGTTGGCGCCGTACCGCCGGCCGTAGCCGGAAGCCAGCACAACACAGCCGATTTTGCTCGTTTTATTCGTGTTCATGCGTTTCACCCCGGGTACAGTATATCCACTGCCCGGGAATGCCGTCAAGTGGTTGTCTGATACTGATTTCAAATAATAAGCTGTTGAAGCCTTTTGGCAGCGTTTCGTATAAATCTGCCAAAAATAAAGGTTGACCTTTTTCGTTATTCTTTGAAAAGCATATTGACCCAAAAAGGTCGACCTTTTATAATACTTACAAACGAAAGAGAATTTTTCTGTGCAATCTATGCTATTTTGCTGAATGCGTATTCTTTGGATTGCAAGAATTGCCTTTCGAGTTTAAAGTGAAGGAGTAGGAAAGATGAAAACCGCGAAGCAGTCCCCTTCAACCAGCGTCGAGAATATTTTCCGGCTGGAGGGCCGTGTCCCCGTGGCGAAAGCGATCCCCTTCGGCCTGCAGCACGTGCTGGCCATGTTCGTGTCCAATGTGGCGCCCATTATTCTGGTGTCCTCCGTGGCCCTGTATAATGGTGAGAGCTTCACGGCGGTGGAAGTGGCCCGCCTGATCCAGAACGCCATGATGATCGCCGGTATCGGCACGCTGATCCAGCTGTATCCCATCTGGAAGGTGGGCTCAAGCCTGCCGGTGGTGATGGGCGTCAGTTTCACCTTTGTCTCCGCCATGATGGTGGTCGCTGCCCGGGACTACGGACTGATGATCGGCGCCATCATTGTAGGCGGCTGTATTGAGGGTGTTTTGGGCCTGACTGTCAAATACTGGCGGCGGTTTGTGGCCCCCATTGTCTCCGCCTGCGTGGTGACCACCATTGGCTTCTCCCTGCTGGGCGTGGGAATCAGCTCCTACGGCGCCTCTGACGCCTATGACTTCGGCAGCTGGCAGAATCTGCTGGTGGGTACCATCACCCTGGCCTCCTGTCTGATCTTCCAGGCACTGGCCAAGGGCTTCTGGAAGCAGCTCAACGTGCTTTTCGGTCTGGGCGTGGGCTACATTGCTGCCATTTGCTTCGGTATGGTGGACTTCTCCTCCATTGGCGCCACTGTGGAAGAACTGGGGATCATCTCTCTGCCCATGCTGCTGCACTATACCCCCAAGTTCCAGCTGGGTGCCATCATCTCCGTGACGCTGGTGTTCCTGGTCTCCGCTGCGGAGACCATCGGCGACACCACTGCCGTCTGTACCGGCGGCCTGGGCCGTGACATCACGGAGCGGGAGCTGTCCGGCTCCCTGTGCTGCGACGGCTTCGTTTCCGCCATCTCCGGCGGCCTGTTTGGCTGCACCCCCATCACCTCCTTTAGCCAGAATGTGGGCCTGGTGGCCATGACCAAGGTGGTCAACCGCTTTACCATTATGTTCGGCGCGCTGACTCTGGTGATCGCGGGCCTGTTCCCGCCCATCGGTGCCTTCTTCTCCACGCTGCCCTCCTGCGTGTTGGGCGGCTGCACGGTGATCATGTTCGGCGCTATCATTGTCTCCGGTGTTACCATGCTGGGTCAGTGCGGTCTGGACCAGCGCAACACCCTGATCGCGGCGGCTTCCTTCGCCGTGGGCATCGGCGTGACCCAGGTGGATGGCTTCTTCTCCCACATGCCCCAGGTCATCGGCGACATTTTCTCCGGCAACCCCGTGGCGGGTGTGTTTGTGGTGGCCATGGTGCTGTCCCTGACCCTTCCCAAGAACATTGAGATCCGAAAGGAAAGCCCCCCGGGCTGATCCCATTGCCTTTTGATGATCCCTTGTGATACAGCGGACCCTGATCTTCAAGAATTGGAGGTATGCGATATGAGCAAAAGCGTCGGCAAAAGCATCACCAGAGTGGACGCCTATGACAAGGCCACCGGCCGGGCAAAGTATATGGACGATCTCTGTGGCCGGGAAGCCCTGGTGGTGAAGATCTGTCATTCCACCATTGCCCATGGCTTTGTGAAGTCCATTGACACCGCGGAGGCGGAAGCCATCCCCGGCGTGGTCCGGGTGCTGACCTGCTTTGATGTGCCGGATATCCCGTTCCCCACGGCTGGCCATCCCTGGTCCACGGACCCCGGTCACCAGGATGTGGCGGACCGTCTGCTGCTGAACCGCCATGTCCGTTACTACGGCGATGAAGTGGCCGTGGTCATCGCGGAGGACGAGGTGGCCGCGGCCCAGGGCGTCCGGGCATTGAAGGTGGAGTACGAGGAACTGCCCTTTGTACTGGATGTGCAGAAGGCCATGGAGCCGGATGCTCCCCAGATCCACGAGGAATACCCCGGCAACGTGCTGAAGCATACGGATATCCGCCGGGGCAACTATGAGGAAGCCCGGAAGGAACCAGGACTCATCAGGGTTGAAGGCTGGTACGATACCCCCACGGTCCAGCACTGCCACATTGAGAACCACGGCTGCTACGCCTATGAAGAAGCCGGTCGTGTGGTGGTGGTCTCCTCCACCCAGATCCCCCACATCGTCCGCCGGGTGGTGGGGCAGGCTCTGGGCATTCCCTGGGGCAAGGTCCGCATCATCAAGCCCTACATCGGCGGCGGATTCGGCAATAAGCAGGACGCTCTGTATGAACCCCTGTGCGCATGGTGTTCCACCCAGGTGGGTGGCCGCCTGGTGAAGCTGGAGTGCAGCCGGGAGGAGACCTTCGTCTCCAACCGTGTCCGCCACGCCATCCGCACACATATCATCTCCTATGTCCGCCCTGACGGAACTCTGGTGGCCCGGAAGTTCGAGGCCTTCAGCAACCAGGGTGCCTACGCCTCCCACGGCCATGGAATCGTCGCCAAGGGCATGGGTGCATTCCCCCAGCTGTATCCCTGTGACAATCTGGAGTGCGATTCCTGGACGGTGTTCACCAACCGCCCCTCTGCCGGCGCCATGCGGGGCTACGGTATTCCTCAGGCCATGTGGGCAGGGGAGTGCCACATCGACGATATCTGCAAGGCCATTGGTATGGAGCCTGTGGCTTTCCGGCGGAAGAATCTGATGCCCGTTGGCTATGTGGATGGCTTCTCCAAGAATGAGCTGTACACCGATACCTTCAACCAGTGCATGGATAAGGGTATTGAGGTCCTGGATTACTTCCGCAAGTACGAGGAGTACCGGAACCAGACCGGTCCGGTCCGGAAGGGCGTTGGCCTTGCGGTGTTCTGGTATAACACGGCTGTGTGGCCCATCTCCCTGGAGTCCTCCTCCTGCCGCATGGTGCTGAACCAGGACGGTTCCCTCCAATTCCAGACCGGCGAGACGGAGATCGGCCAGGGCTGCGATACCGCCTATTCCCAGATGGTGGCGGACGCCGTGGGCATCCCTGTGGAAGATGTCCACGTGGTCTCCACCCAGGATACGGACATCACTCCCTTCGGCACCGGCGCCTACGCCTCCCGCCAGACCTACGTGGGCAGCTTCGCCATCCAGCAGACTGCCGCGGCCCTTCGGGAGCGCATCCTGAACATCGCCCATGAGCAGACCCGGATGCCCGTCAGCAACCTGGACCTGGTGGACGGCCAGATCGTCCGCAAGTCCGACGGCCGGGTACTGAAGTCCCTGGGTGATCTGGCTACGGAGTGCCTGTACTCTCTGGAGCACAGCCAGCACATCACCGCCGAAACCACGGCCCAGATCAAGACCAATGCCTACTCCTTCGGCTGCTCCTTCGCCGAGGTGGAAGTGGATATCCCCATGTGCAAGGTGAAGCTGCTGAACATCGTCAATGTCCACGACTGCGGCCGCCTGATCAACCCCGCTCTGGCGGAGGCTCAGGTCCACGGCGGTATGTCCATGGCCATCGGCTACGGCCTCAGTGAACAGCTGCTGTTCGACGAAAAGACCGGCAAGCCTTTGAACAACAACCTGCTGGACTACAAGCTGTCCACATTTATGGACCATCCCACGCTGGAGGCTCGCTTTGTGGAGAATCCGGAGCCCACCTCGCCTTACGGGACCAAATCCCTGGGTGAGCCCCCGGCCTGTTCTCCCGCTCCGGCTATCCGCAACGCCATTCTGAACGCCACCGGAGTTGCCATTGACTGCTGTCCCATTACGCCCCATGTCCTCTACCGGAAGTTCAAAGAGGCCGGGCTGATCGAAGATTAAAGGAGGGAACCGCGTATGTATGATATGAAAGCGCTCTATCAGGCAAAGGATGTAGCCGACGCCGTGGCCCTCCGTCTGGCCCACCCCGAGGCCCACATCATCGCCGGCGGCTCCGACGTGCTGGTGCAGATGCGGGAAGGGAAGCGGGCCGGCGTGGAATTGATCTCCATCCAGGGCCTGAACGAACTCCGAGGAGTATCCTTGGAGGAGGACGGCACCCTGCGCATCGGCTCTCTCACCAGCTTCTCCCATATCACCCGGGACCCGCTCATCCAGAAATACATCAATGTCCTGGGTGAGGCTGTGGACCAGGTGGGCGGCCCCCAGATCCGCAACATCGGCACCATCGGCGGCAACACCTGCAACGGCGTTACCTCTGCCGATTCTGCCTCCACCCTCCACGCCTGGGACGCCATTGTGGAACTGACGGGTCCCAACGGCGTCCGCCGCCAGCCCATCCACGATTTCTATATCAAGGCGGGCAAGGTGGACATCCGGGAGGGCGAAATTCAAACGGCGATCCTGATCCCAAAGGAGAGCTACGAGAACACCTTTGGTCATTACATCAAGTACGCCATGCGCAACGCCATGGATATCGCCACGTTGGGCACTTCCGTCAATGTCCGGCTCTCCGCCGACAAGAAGACGGTGGAGCGGGCCCGGGTAGCCTTCGGTGTGGCGGGCCCCGTGCCCCTGCGGGCCAGGACCGCCGAAGCTGTGGCTGCGGGCCAGCCCGTCAGCCTGGAGCTGGCGGAGGCCTTCTCCCAGGCGGTGAAGGAGGACATCAACCCCCGGGATTCCTGGCGTGCCGCCAAGGATTTCCGGATGCACATCGCGGTGGAGAGCGCCAAGCGCGCCTTCATCGAATCCGTGAGACTGGCGGGAGGTGCGCTGTAATGGAAAAGCACGTCATGCAGTATCAGACCGTCCATTTCAATTTGAACGGGAAGGATGTGGAGCGGACGGTGGACGTCCGGGCCAGCCTGACCGATATGCTCCGCAACGACTTCCGTATGACCTCTGTGAAAAAGGGCTGCGAGGTGGGTGAGTGCGGCGCCTGCAATGTCCTCATCGACGGCGAGGCCTTCAACTCCTGTATTTACCTGGCTGTCTGGGCTGAGGGCAAGAAGATCCGTACCCTGGAGGGCCTCCTGGGCCCCAACGGCGAGCTGAGCGATATCCAGCAGGCCTTCGTGGACGAGGCTGCCATCCAGTGCGGCTTCTGCACGCCGGGCTTTATCCTGACGGCGGTAGAGATTCTGGAGAGCGGCAAGGAGTACACCGACGCGGAACTGCGGAAGCTTCTCTCCGGCCACCTTTGCCGCTGTACCGGATATGAGAACATCCTCCGGGCGGTGAAAAAGACCATGTACAAGCGGCTGGGCAAGCCCATGCAGGAAGCATAAGCAAAGACCGGGACGCGTCTGCGTCCCGGTTTTCATTTGACGATTTCCTCCGGAAGTGATATAATCGTTTTACAAAGACCACCCTGTCCGTCCCTCCGATTAGGGGACAGGGCGGTTGCAGGCATAACATAGAAGGAGGGTTTTATCATGAAAACCATTATCACCATTGGACGGCAGTTCGGCAGCGGCGGCAAGGAGATCGGCATCCGGGTGGCCAAGGAGCTGGGCATCCCGTTCTATGATAAGGAACTTCTCCAGGAGGCTGCCAAGAAGAGCGGCCTGTGCGAGAAGATTTTCGAAAATTTTGACGAGCGGCCCAAGAGCCTGCTGTATTCCATCGCCATGGACTCTTACATGTTCGCCCTGCCCGGCACTGGTGCGGGGGATTCTCTGGAACAGCAGGTATACCTGGCAACCTTTGATACCATTCGCCACATCGCATCTCAGGGCCCCTGTGTGATGATTGGCCGCTGCGCGGATTACGCTCTGGCCGACGATCCCAACCACCTGAGCCTGTTTATCCACGCCCCCATGGACGTGCGCATCCAGCGTGTTGCCAAGCGGCAGAACATCTCCCCGGAGGAGGCCCGCAAGCTCATTATCAAAACCGACAAGCGCCGCGCCTCTTACTATGAGTATTACTCCTCCCAGAAGTGGGGCGCCGTGGACAGCTACGACTTCTGCCTGGACTCCAGCTATCTGGGTCTGGGCGGCACTGTGGAGCTGATCCAGGCCATGGTGGCCCACAAGGAGCATCCCATCCCCAGTCCCACGGAAGAGGACCCCACGCAGCATCAGGCGTAAAAAAGGCCCCCGGACAGTTGTCCGGGGGTTTGCTTTGCTTATTCCTTGTCCAGCTCCCGATAGAAGCTGAAGCTGTCCTCGAATTTTCCGCGGGCATAGGAAGTCACATCTGCCTCGTATGCCCGGTAGGCTGCCAGCAGCCGCTCGGCCTCCGGCGTCAGCACTGCGCCGCCGCCGTGCTGTCCGCCGATGGTGGAGGAGAGCATTTTGCAGCCAAAGACCTCTTCGGCAGTGCGGATAATCCGCCAGGCTTTGGAATAGGCCATCTCCATGGAGGCTGCCGCCGCCCGCAGGGATTTGTGCTTCTGTACGCGCTCCAGCAGCGTGGCGATACCTGGACCAAAACAGCGCTGATCGTCCTCGGTATAAAGCCGGACCGTCAGTTTCAGATGAAGTTCCTTCTCCATGAGATGCCTCCGTTTCCACCGGTGCCGCCGCAGGGACCTGGTGATGATGATAGGGGACCGGGCTTTTGCATGGATATCTGGAAATTGGAGATCCTTACCATTGCCCACACGTATTTTTTCCATTATAACACAGAAACGTGGATTTGCAAACAGGGGAAAGTGTGGTACAATAGCAAAGAATCTTGAAAACACCAAGGAGATGCTGCTATGCTGTTTCAAAATGAAGACGTCAGTCTGAAGCTGGATATTGTGAACTATGAATTTCCTCCGGACGGCGGGGAAGCGGACAGCGATGACCGCAACTGGCTGGTCCTCCGGGCTGCCTGGACCAACGAGGACGGGGAGATCGTGATAGATTCCAACAGTTGCCTGCTGACCTATGAGCTGCGGGAGATGACTGCCGGGCTGAAGGTGCTGAACGCCGGGATCAAGGACCGCTATGAGAGTGCCTTTGTGGAGCCCTATTTTGAGGTGGCCGCCCAGGCGGAGGGAGAGGACGCCATCCGCATGGCCGTGTCCTTCTTCCTGCCCAACACCATGGACGGCGACGACACCGCCGAGGTGGAGTGCGTCATGACCCATGGGGAGATGAAGGCCCTGCTGGACGAACTGGACAAGCTCTGTGAAAAATTCCCGGACCGGACCTGATGGAAGGGGAGTCTGTACCCATGAGACAAGAAGCGCCGCGGAGCATGGAAGAGGTGTTTTCCTGGCTGCCGGAGGAAGGGTTGGAGACTCTGGGTGCCTGCTTTGACCTGACGGAGGAGCGCATCCCGGCGGGGGAGACCCGGAGCAGTGATGGCCGGATCGGCTGCCTGCTGTCCGGCCGGGGCAGGCTCCGTACAGAGCGCGGCGAGACTGCCCTCGCTTCTGTCTGCCTGTTGGGCATCACCGTCACGGACCGCGGAGAGCGCCGCCCTGTGGCCGCTGAATTGACAGCGGAGGAGGAGTGCACGGTCCTCTGGTTCCGCTTTGAAATGGTCCGCATGGTCTGCTATGCCGCCTGCTGGTTCCATGTGCGGTTTCTGAATGAAATTGACCGCCTGCTGGAAGAAAAGGCACCGGAACGATAAAAATGACCGCCCCGAAAGGGACGGTCATTTTTATGGATTCAGTTCTTTATTCCGCCTTGGGGCCGGCAGCGACCACCTCAGCGCTCATGTGGGTGTACTTCTTGAAGTTCTCGTTGAAGCTCTCGGCCAGCTTCTTGCAGCTTGCCTTGTAAGCGGCCTTGTCCTCCCAGGTGTTTTCGGGGATCAGCAGCTCAGAGGGCACGCCCTCGATGGCGGTGGGCACCTGAACGCCGAAGGTGGGATCGGTGACGAACTCGCCCTGCTCAATGGCGCCGGTGAGGGCGGCGGTGACCATGGCGCGGGTGTAGCTCAGCTTCATCCGCTTGCCGGTGCCGTTCCAGCCGGTGTTGACCAGGTAGACGTGGGCGCCGGACTTCTCCACCTTCTCGGCCAGCATGGCAGCGTAGACGGAGGGGTCCAGGGGCAGGAAGGGCTCGCCGAAGCAGGTGGAGAAGGTGGGCACGGGCTCGGTGATGCCGATCTCGGTGCCGGCCACCTTGCTGGTGAAGCCGGAGACGAAGTAGTACATGGCCTGGTTCTTGTCCAGCTTGGAGATGGGAGGCAGCACGCCGTAGGCGTCGGCGGTGAGGAAGATGACGGTCTTGGGTACGCTGGAGCTCATGCCGCTGAGCTCCGCGTTGGGGATGTACTCCACGGGATAGCCCACGCGGGAGTTGACAGCCAGGGAGTCGTCGTCAAAGTCGAATTCCCGGGTCTCATCGTCCATGACCACGTTCTCCACCAGGGAGCCGAACTTGATGGCATTATAAATTTCAGGCTCGCCCTCGGGGCTGAGGTTGATGCACTTGGCATAGCAGCCGCCCTCGAAGTTGAACACGGAGTCGTCGGCCCAGCCATGCTCGTCGTCGCCGATCAGCAGGCGGTTGGGGTCGGCGGACAGGGTGGTCTTGCCGGTGCCGGACAGGCCGAAGAACACGGCGGTGTCGCCGTCCTTGCCCATGTTGGCGGAGCAGTGCATGGGGAACACGCCCATCTTGGGCAGCACGTAGTTCATGACGGAGAACACGGACTTCTTGATCTCACCGGCGTACTGAGTGCCGCAGATGACCACTAGCTTCTCCTCGTAGTCCACCAGAATGGCGGCCTCGGAACGGGTGCCGTCGATCTCGGGGATGCACTTGAAGCCGGGGGCGGCGATAATGGTGTAGTCGATCTTGAAATCCTTCAGCTGCTCAGCGGTGGGACGGCGCAGCAGCTGGTGGATGAACAGGTTCTGGGAGGCCAGCTCATTGACGATGCGGAAGGACTGGGTGTACTTGGGGTCCGCGCCGGCAAAGCCGTCAAAAATGAAGATCTCCTTGTTCTGGAGATAGGCGACCACTTTGCTCTTGATGGCGTCGAACTTGGCCTTTTCGATGGGGCGGTTCACCTTGCCCCAGGCGATCTCGTCATGGACGGCAGGGGTGTCCACGATGAACTTGTCGTTGGCGCTGCGGCCGGTGTACTTGCCGGTCTTGACCACCAGCGCACCGGTATTGCTCAGCTTTCCCTCGCCGCGGCGCAGGGCGTGCTCCGTCAGCTGGGCGGGAGTCAGATTGCGATAGACAGCGGAGGCATTGATGATGCCGAGTGCTTCCAGACCATAGGTTTCCATAATAAGATTCCTCCTTTTTATAGGACCGGAGACCACCTATAGGGGTGGTGTTACATCCGGCCCGAACTTGCGTAAATGAGGCAGTGTCTCGGCTCACCGAGCGCCCAGCGCATCTGCCAGGCGGGCAAAATCCGCCAGAGTCAGACGTTCACCCCGGACCTCGGGGCTGAGGCCGCAGCTGATGATGGCTTCCCGGATGTCCTCCTTGCCGTATCCCGGAAGGGCGGCGGCCAGACTGTTGACCAGTGTTTTCCGCCGCAGCAGGAAGGCGCCCCGAACCACTTTGAAGAAAAAGGCCTCGTCGGTCACCTCCACGGCGGGCTTTTCCCGCCGGACGCACCGCAGCACGGCGGAGGTCACCTTGGGAGCGGGGAGAAACTTCTCCGGCGGCACGTCGAACAGATATTCCGTCTCCATGTGGTACTGCAGGAACAGGGAGAAGGAGCCGCCGTCAGAAGACCCCTGGGGAGCGGACAGCCGCTGCGCCACTTCCTTCTGAATGAGGACCGTGACGGTCTCAAAGCAGGGGGTCTCCACCAGCTTGGTCAGCACCGGCGTGGTGATGTTGTAGGGCAGGTTGGCGCATACGATGGGACGGAGCCCCTGAAACTTTTCCGCTGCCAGAGCAGTCAGGTCCAGCTTCATCACATCTCCCGGAACGATCTCCACGTTGGGATAGGGGGCCATGGTCTCCGCCAGGACAGGCAGCAGGGACTTGTCCAGCTCCACGGATACCACCTTGCCGGCCCGCTGGGCCAGCTCCGCCGTCAGAGGACCGATGCCCGGGCCAATCTCCAGCACGCCGCAGCCCGCATCTGCCTGAGACGAGGCGGCGATATCCGCCGGGACTGCCGGGTCAATGAGAAAATTCTGCCCCATGGACTTGGAAAAATGAAATCCATGCCGCCCCAGCAGCTCCCGAATTGCATTGTAGTCGCAGAGATTCATCCGCACACCCGCCTTTCATAATGCTTATTATACCAAAAACCAGCCGTCTTGCCAACATGGAAAAAAACCGATATACTGGGCCTGAGAACACAAAAAGGAGAGCATGATGCTGAAAACTGTCTTTTTTGACCTGGACGACACCCTGCTGGACTTCACCCGGGCCGAGCGGGAGGCTCTGACCCGCGCCTTCCGAACATTTGACATCGACCCGGCTCCGACAGTCCTGGACCGCTACCATGTGATCAACAGAGAGCAGTGGGAGCTGCTGGAGGCGGGCGTCCTGACCCGCGACCAGGTACTGACCCGCCGCTTTGATCTGCTGTTTGAGGAACTGGGCGTCTGCCGCTCCAGCCGGGAGGTCTGCGACTGCTACGAAGACTTTCTGGCCGAGGGCCATTGGTTCATCCCCGGTGCTATAGAGCTGCTGCGGGAACTGGCGCCCCGGTACGACCTGTATCTTGCCTCCAACGGCGCGGCAGCGGTGCAGCATTCCCGGCTGAAAAGCGCCGGAATCGGCCCGTATTTCAAGAATATCTTTATCTCCGAGGAACTGGGGGCTGATAAGCCCAGCCCCGCCTTTTTCGCAGCCGCCTTCGCCGCCATACCGGCTTTTGACCCGGAGACCGCCCTTATAGTGGGGGACAGCCTGACCTCCGACATCCGGGGCGGCCGGAACGCGGGCATCCGGACCTGCTGGTTCAACCCAGGCGGGAAGCCTGCCCGCCCGGATATCACGCCGGACCACACCATCCGCGCTCTGGCGGAGCTGCCGGATCTCTTGAATACGCTATGAAAAACTCCCCCGGTACCAAGCGTACCGGGGGAGAAAACATTTGCGTGAAACAGCGAAGTCTACGATTATTCCAAAATATACACAGTGCAGCTTCTGCGGCCGAACTCGATGCACTCGCGGTAGGTGTTGTAGTATAGGTCCACCTTGTTGCCCTTGACGCCGGTGTCCCGGGCCACGGACATGCCGTAGACGATGCCGTCGTTGGTGACGATATACATGCGGGTGCCAAGAGGGATGACCTTTTTGTCCACAGCCACGGTGCCCACCTCCACGAAGGTGCCGGTGGCCGTGGTGTAATCAGCGCCGCCGTGACCGGCGGTATAAGCGGTGGCCGTCATGCTCTTGGCCTGAGAGAAGTTCAGCGTGGCGCCGGATTCAAAGACCAGGGTGCCGCTGCCGTCGGCATTTTTCCTGACGTTGGCGATGCGGTCAGTCCGCTCCACAGCCTCGGCAGAGGTGCCGTATTCCACAATCTGATCCACGGCGGTGCTGTCCAGCTCCTCCACGAACTGACGGCTGATGCGCATACCGTTGGACCACACCACCTCGTAGATGGAGGTGCGGACGCCGTCCGCACCTTCCTGAACCACCCGCTCAGTGCCCTTGGGCAGCTCGGGATTGGCAACCCGCACGGTGTTGAAGGCTTCCACCTCGCGGACCTCGTCGTAGTAGGTGATATCCTCTGCCACCGTCAGCACCAGTGCCTGGTCAGACAGGTCCACAGCCACCATTTCCAGCGGGCTGAGGGTGATCCCCATGCGGGTCAGCAGGGCAGAGATGCTCTCCTTTTTGGAGATTGTGGTGAGGGTCTCGCCGTCGTGGCGAATGGTGACATCCAGCTTGGCATCCAGGCGGATATCGTAGCCCTTGCTGCCGGAGGCCACATACATCATGCGGTCGGACAGGTCCGGGATGTCCTGAGAGCCGTCCAGCACAATGGCGGAATCCTCCACACCCGTCAGGATATACAGGGCGCCGGCCCAGTCGGTGGCAGCGGCGCTGGAGCCCAGCACAGCGGCCAGGGCAATGAGGACCAGAGAGGAAGACTTCAGGTGTTCACGCAGTTTTTTTCGCAGGTCATGTGTTCTCAAAACCATACCTCCTGAAAGTGGTTTTTCAGGCTCCCGGCTCCGATCCGAACAGGGAGCGTTGAGCGGCTGTTTCCGCATCGGAAACAACTTGTAACTTTTGTTACCAACTGAAAAACTGGGCATAGTATACACCTAAGTCCCACTTTTGTCAAGTTTTTGGGCTGAATGAGCAGCTTTTGCCCCCACTTTAGACGGGAGCGGACAAAAAGAAACTGGAACAGTCTGCCTGCTTGAAGGAAAAAGTAACAAAAAGTAACAGAAAAAGAAACGAAAATACCCCGGCGTCACGCTGACGCCGGGGGTTCTGTCCGGGGATTCACGCCTGGACTTCGGGGGAGAAGCCCAGGTCTTCCAGTTCGCTGACCGCGGTCTTGACGCAGTTCTGGCAGCCGTCAATGGTGACGGCTTTTTCCTCCAGGCTGACGGTAAAGGCCAGGTCCGCGGCCTTCAGGGCGTTGGTGATGCGCTCCACGCAGTGGGCGCACATCATGTCGGGTACTTTGATGGTGGTCATATGGATGTCCTCCTATAAAAATATTGTATCGCGTTATTTCATCAGCTTTTCCACAGTCCGCACCAGCTCGTCCACCACTTCGGTGTCGCCATTCTGAATGCCCTCCGTGACGCAGGTGCGGATGTGGTTTGCCAGCAGTTCCCGGGAGAAGGCGTTGAGGGCTGACTGAATGGCGGAGACCTGGGTCAGAATGTCGGTGCAGTAGGCCTCCTTCTCCACCATGCCCCGGACGCCCCGGACCTGGCCCTCAATGCGGCTGAGCCGCTTCAGCAGGGCGTCATATTCCTGCGGCTCCCGGTGCTTGTGGCGGCAGCACGCCTGCTCATCCTCCGGGATATACAGCTGGGCGTCAATGCCGAACTGTGTTTTCAAAAACTCCAGATCTCTTTTTGCGTCGTTATCATCGTATGCCATGGGGATTCCTCCTTTACAGCTTGGCGCGGCCCAGCCGCAGGGCGTTGCCCACCACGCACACGGAGCTCAGGGACATGGCCGCTCCCGCGAACATGGGGGACAGCAGCGGACCGCCGAAAAGGTACAGGGCGCCCGCCGCGATGGGGATGCCGATGGTGTTGTAGCAGAAGGCCCAGAACAGGTTCTGTTTAATGTCCCGCAGGGTCAGGGCCGACAGCCGCAGGGCCCGGGACACATCCTGAAGGTCGTCCCGCATCAGCACGATGTCGGCGGACTCGATGGCGATGTCGCTGCCGCTGCCGATGGCGCAGCCCACTTCCGCCTGGGTCAGGGCGGGGGCGTCGTTGATGCCGTCGCCCACCATCATCACCTTGCGGCCCTGCTCCTGAAGCTGCTGGATGACCCCGGCCTTTTCCTCCGGCAGTACCTGGGCGATGACCTCGTCCACGCCCACCAGGGCGCCGATGTGTTCCGCAGCCGCCCGGTTGTCTCCGGTCAGCAGCACGGTCCGGATGCCCTGCCGCTTCATGGCGCGGATGGCGTCGGCACTGGTGTCCTTCACCGGGTCCGCCACGGAGATCAGACCCAGCAGAGCACCGTCCATGGCGAAGAACATGGGGGTCTGCCCCTGGGCGGACAGCTGCTCCGCCTGCTCCAGCAGGGGAGAGACGTCCACCCCCTGCTCCTCCATCAGTCTCCGGTTTCCCGCCAGGGCAGTTTTGCCGTCCAGCACGGCCTTCAGACCCCGGCCGGACAGGTTTTCAAAGTCCGCAGGCTGGGAAATATCTGTGATGGCTTTTTCCTTTACATAGCCTGTGATCGCCTGCGCCAGGGGATGGGCGGATACGGATTCCATGGCCCCTGCCGTTTTCAGCAGGGTGGTTTCGTCACATTGGCAGGGGAGGACCGCTGTCACGGCAGGCTCGCCCTTCGTGACGGTGCCGGTCTTGTCCAGCACCACCGTGTCCACACTGTGGGTGATCTCCAAAATCTCGCCGGACCGGATCAGAATGCCGTGCCGGGCCCCCAGGCCGGTGCCCACCATGATGGCCGTTGGCGTTGCCAGCCCCAGGGCGCAGGGGCAGGCGATCACCAGCACGGAGGTGAAGACCTTCAACACGAAGGCGAAGGGCTGTCCGGCGATGGCCCAGGCCACAGCCGCCAGCAGGGCAATGGCCATGACCACCGGGACGAACACGCCGGCCACCTTGTCGGCGGTCTTGGAGATGGGAGCTTTTTTGCCCTGGGCGTCCTCCACAAAGCGGATGATGCGGGCCAGGGTGGTGTCCTCTCCGGTGCGGGTCACCTTGACGTACAGCACGCCGTTCTGGTTGACGCTGCCGCCGATGACCTCGCTGCCCGGGGACTTTTCCACGGGAAGGCTTTCACCGGTGAGCATGGCCTCGTTGACGCTGCTTTCCCCGCTGGTCACCACGCCGTCCGCCGGTACACGCTGGCCGGGCTTTACCAGCACCAGATCCCCGGTTTTCAGGCTGTCCGTGGGCACTTCCCGGCCGGACTCCGCCAGAATGGCGGTGTCCGGCGCCAGCCGCATGAGGGCTGTGATGGCGCCTTTGGTCTTCTGCATGTTTCGGCTCTCCAGGAACTTGCCCAGGGAGACCAGCGTCAGCACCACGGCGGCGGATTCATAATAGAGATTGTGGACGTAGGCGTGGGGATCGTCAGAGATCAGAAAGGTCATCACCACGCTGTACGCGAAGGAGCAGGCGGAGCCGATGGCCACCAGAGAGTCCATGTTGGGGTTTCCGTGGGCCAGGGCCTTGAAGCCGCTGATGAAGAAGTTCCTGCCGCAGTACAGAACAGGGATGGTCAGCAAAAGCTGTAATATGGCGAAGTTCACCGGATGGGTGTGCATGGAGAACAGGTCCGGCAGGGGCAGGGCGGGCAGCCCGAAGGGCAGCATCTGCCCCATGGAGACATACAGCAGCACCGCGGAAAAGACTGCCGCCGTAATCAACTCGATTTTTTTGCGCTTCAGGGCCGCTGCCTCGTCGTCTTTGGGAACCGCTGCGGCTTTTTCCCGCTTTTCCGGATGGGGAACGGCGCCGAAGCCCGCTTTTTCCACCTTGGCGATGATCTGCTCCGGGCCCAACTGGGAATCGTCGTAGCGGATGGTCATAATGCCGGTGGTCAGGTTGACCTCGCTGCGCTCCACGCCGGGCAGCTTTCGGGTGACCCGCTCCACGGATGCGCTGCAGGCGGCGCAGTGCATCCCGGAGATATCATATTTTTCCTCTCGCATGAGGGACCTCCTGTTTTGAATACCCCCAGGGGGTATGTTGCTTTCATCAATATATACCCCTGGGGGGTATCTGTCAAGGGCCGTATCAAAAGTTTTTGCCATTTGAGAAATTTTTATGAAACCCCCTTGACTTCCCGGGTTTCTATGGTATGATGATATCAGAATCTAACAAAAAATTTGTTTGACTAAAAATTTTTTTAAGTGAGTGGTGAGGATCATGAAAGAGAAGATCAAATGGGTCGCAAACAACATGCCGGCCAGCGATGACCGCCAGCTTTCCATCATGTCCCTGAGCAACGTGGCAAAGGCGCGCTTTTTCCACAACAGCTTCCCCCAGTACACTGTCACCCCCCTGGCCCGCCTGGACGGCATGGCCAAGTACCTGGGCCTGGGCGGCCTGTTCGTGAAGGACGAGTCCTACCGCTTCGGCCTCAATGCCTTCAAGGTGCTGGGCGGCTCCTTCGCCATGGCCCGGTTCATTGCCAAGATGGTGGAGCGGGACGTCAGCGAGATGACCTATGACTATCTGACCAGCGAGGCCTTCAAGGAGGAGTTCGGTCAGGCCACCTTCTTTACCGCCACCGACGGCAACCATGGCCGCGGTGTGGCCTGGGCGGCCAACAAGCTGGGCCAGAAGGCCGTGGTACACATGCCCAAGGGCAGCAGCCAGAGCCGCTATGAAAACATCAAGAAGGAAGGCGCTCAGGTCACCATCGAGGATGTGAACTACGATGACTGCGTCCGCATGGCTGCCGCCGAGGCCGCTGAGACCTGGCACGGCGTGGTGGTCCAGGACACCGCCTGGGAGGGCTACGAGGAGATCCCCTCCTGGATCATGCAGGGCTACGGCACCATGGCTGCCGAGGCCGGTGAGCAACTGCGCCAGATCAACGTGAACCGTCCTACTCACGTGTTCGTGCAGGCGGGCGTGGGTAGCCTGGCCGGCGCTGTGGTGGGCTATTTCACCAACCTGTTCCCCAACGATCCCCCCAAGTTCGTGGTGATGGAGGCCATGGCCGCCGACTGCCTGTACCAGGGAGCTCTGGCCGGTGACGGCAAGCCCCGCATCGTGGAGGGCGATCTGCAGACCATCATGGCGGGCCTTGCCTGCGGCGAGCCCAACATCCTCTCCTGGGATATCCTGCGGAACCATGTCTCCGCCTTTGTGTCCTGCCCCGACTGGGTCAGTGCCCGGGGTATGCGGATGCTGGGCGTGCCTGTCAAGGGCGACCCCACCGTCATCTCCGGCGAGTCCGGCGCCGTGGGCATGGGCCTGCTGGCCGCTCTCATGGAGACCGACGAGTACAAGGACCTGCGGGACCATTTGGGCCTGGACCGGTTCAGCCAGGTGCTGATGTTCTCCACCGAGGGCAACACCGACCCCATGAAGTTCCGCAAGGTGCTGTGGGACGGCGAGTATCCCACGGTGTAATCGCAGACTACATATGAAAAGACAGCAGCGGCATGCCGCTGCTGTCTTTTTGTGCTCAGGTGTTGGGGACCTGTGTGAGAGTATCCAGCTCCAGCCAGACGCCGCCCACCCGGATGGCCTCTACCTGGGCGGGGTCCACGATGCGGTCAAAGGAGCCGGTATAGCCGCTGCCGCGGATATAGCCATCCTCGTCTTGCTCTGTGGTGCTGCCCCGGGAACTCGTGGGGCTGAACTCCTCGCTGTTTACCCGGATGCGGTCCACGGCTACGGCGTAGTGGATGTCTTCGGAATCGTATTGACCCTCTGGGAAGGGGACTGAGAGCTCATAGGTGATCGATGCCCGGAAAGGGGAGACCTCCGCACCGGTGACATAGATGTCATAGTCCTCCCGCTCCGCCAGCAGGGTCCGGCCCGTATAGCGGACGGTGGTGTCTTTTTGACGAGCGGTGAATGTGAACTCGAAGGGACCGGCTATGGTCATATCATGGAACTCCAGATTTTCCAGGTGCAGGACCAGCTCATTGCTCTCATACAGGGAGCGGCGGGCTTCATCCTTTACCAGAAGACAGAAACTGCCGGTTTCGTCATCCCGGGCGCCGGTGATCTCCAGATGGGAAAAGCGGACAGAATTCTTCCATATGAGCTCCATCATTTGATCGATCTCTTCTTCCGTCAGATGGGGAGCCTGCAGCGAAAGAGACTTCCGCATCTCCGCTTCCGACTGGAGCAGCCAGGACTCTTTGGCATCTACCTGCTCCCACAGGCAGCCGGGAATATCCTCTCCGGTCAAGGTCAGGGAAAGAAGCATGGTGTTCCCGTCCCAGATAGCGCCGTGCAGGGTCATGGTCACGCCGTCTGCCGTCTGGCTCTGACCGATGACAGTTCCGATGCTGGCCAGCAGCTCCTCGGAGGCCTCCGGCTCCGCCGGGTCCGCCGCCACCTGACGAAACCACTGGGAGAACTGGCCTGTCACCATGGCGTAGCCGCAGGCAGAGAGCACCAGCACGGCGGCGATGGCCATGACCAGCCAGCGGCGCTTCCTGCGGCGGGGCATGGCAGAGCGGACGCGCTTTTCAATGCGGGTCTGGGATACTTCGTCCAGAGGCATGACGTTGGTGTCCAGAGAATTGGTCAGGTCATACCAGTCGTTCATCGCGGCACCTCCCTTTGCAGCGTTTGGCGGACCCGGTGGAGCCGGGAACGGACGGCGGCTTCCGTCAGTTCGTAGCGCTCTCCAATTTCCGCTGCAGTTTCCAGCAGCAGGTAATGGCGGAGGAAGATCTCTCCGTCCGGCGGGGAGAGAGTGCGGATGTAGTCCGCCAGAGCGGAGGTCAGCACCTCCCGTTCCAGAAAATCCGAGTCGGCGCCGTCCTGGTCGAACAGGGGAATCTCGTTCCGGCGGCGAAGCTGCCGCCAGCGGTCAATGGCCAGGTTCCGGGCGGTGGTGATGACGAAGCCCCGGAGAGTGTCGGGATTTAATGTGTCCCCGTTTTTCCAGACGGCGATGAGGGTGTCCGCCGCTACTTCTTCCATGTCGGCCTGACGGCCCGGCAGCAGGCGGCCCGCAATGGCGGCGGCCAGGGGTGAATAGCGGGCCGACAGGGCGGCCAAAGATTCCTCCGGGGCGGAGGAGAGGCGGGAGAGCAGTTCCCGGTCTGTCACGGCGGCACCTCCTTTGGGTGGATTCCCATAGAGTACGATGGAAACGGGGAAAACGGTGCAAAAGTTTTGGGAAAATTTTCAGCCCCGCCCGGTCCGGGCGGGGCTGCGTGGGTTTATTGCCAGCCCATGGCGGTGAGGAAGTCCGTCAGGGCGTCCTGGGGCATCTGTTCTGCCGGGTCCTCCACGGCGGAGAGATACAGGGTGCAGTCATCCTTTTGCAGGTCAATGACCAGAGCGGAGTAGTTTTTCCGGTAAGCGAAACCGGCGTTTTTATAGCCGTTCCAGTTGTAATTATTGGCACCAAAGCTGCACCAGCCGTAGAACCAGCCGTCCAAGGATTCGTCGATATACATGCCAAGGTCACTTTCATTTTGGAAGGTCTCAGCTTCAATGACGATGTGGCCGTTCAGATCGAATTGATCCCGCGTTAAAGAATAGACATGCTTGCCGGACATGGTAACGGTGACGGTTTCCACCTTCTCCTTGGTGTTCGGGTCATAGATGCCGCCAGTGTAGGTATGCTCGCCAATGTCCACGGGAATGGAGACCATGGGCAGCATAATGGCGAAAAAAGCGAGAAAAATGATGAGAAGAATCAAATTTTTGCGGTCCTTCATAGCAGCTCCTCTCTGATGGAAGTTCAGATGCGGGCTACACCGGAGTCGTAGGCGGCCTGCTTGACGGCGGCGGCCACGGCGTCTGCCACCCGAGGATCAAAGGCGGCGGGGATGATGTAGTCGGCGGACAGGTCATCGCCCACCAGATCGGCCAGAGCATGGGCGGCGGCGATCTTCATGGCGTCGTTGATGTCGCTGGCCCGGGCATCCAAAGCGCCCCGGAAAATGCCGGGGAAGGCCAGAACGTTGTTGATCTGGTTGGGATAGTCGCTGCGGCCGGTGGAGATCACAGCAGCGCCGCCGGCCTTGGCGTCGTCGGGGAAGATCTCCGGGGTGGGGTTGGCGCAGCCGAACACGATGGCGTCCCGGTTCATGGTCTTGACCATCTCCGTGGTCACCAGGTTGGGGGCGGAGAAGCCCAGGAAGATGTCGGTGCCCACCAGGGCATCCGCCAGCGTTCCGGTCTGGTGAGAGCGGTTGGTGCGGGCGGCCATTTCCACCATGTAGGGGTTCATGCCCTCAGTGTGGCCCTCGCAGATGATGCCGGGCTTGTCGCAGAGGGTGATGTTTGCAAAGCCTGCGCTCAGCAGCAGGCGGCAGACGGACATGCCGGCGGCGCCTGCGCCGTTGATGACCACCTTCACATCCTCGGCGCGCTTGCCCACCACCTTCAGGGCGTTGGTCAGGCCTGCCAGGGCGATGACGGCGGTGCCGTGCTGGTCATCGTGGAACACGGGAATGTCGCAGCGCTCTTTCAGCTTCCGCTCAATCTCAAAGCAGCGGGGGGCGGAGATATCCTCCAGGTTGATGCCGCCGAAGGAGCCGGCCAGCAGGGCCACGGTGTTGACGATTTCGTCCACATCCTTGCTGCGGACGCACAGAGGAATGGCGTCCACGCCGCCGAAGGCCTTGAACAGAACGCACTTGCCCTCCATGACCGGCATACCGGCCTCGGGGCCGATGTCGCCTAGGCCCAGGACGGCGGTGCCGTCGGTGATGACTGCCACGGTGTTCCAGCGGCGGGTCAGCTCGTAGCTCTTGTTGATGTCCTTCTGGATCTCCAGGCAGGGCTGGGCCACGCCGGGGGTGTAGGCCAGGGACAGAGCGTCCTTGCTGTCCACCGCCGCACGGGGGGTCATTTCCAGCTTGCCCTTCCATTCATAATGCAGACGCAGGGATTCTTTTGCGTAATCCATGATGAAATCACTCGCTCTCTCAAAAAATCGTACTTATTCTATTTGAAAATTCCAACATTGTCAATTCTTCGGTAGAAATACTTGAAATCCCGGAAATCCTATGGCAAAATAGGAATTGAAAAGGAGGTGCGGCCATGAAGGTTTCCACAAAAGGACGGTACGCGCTGCGGCTGATGACGGACATCGCCGCCCATGACGGGCATGGATATGTATCTCTGAAGGATGTGGCGGAGCGGCAGAACATCTCCATGAAGTATCTGGAGCAGATCGCGGGACTGCTGGCAAAGGCGGGGCTGCTGGCCAGCGGCCGGGGCGCCCAGGGCGGCTATCGGCTGGTGCGGGCGCCGGAGGATTACTCCGTGGGCAGCATCCTGCGGCTGACGGAGGGGACCCTGGCTCCGGTGGCCTGCCTGGCGGGGGAGTCCAACAGCTGCGAGCGGTGCGGCGAGTGTCCGACCCTGGACTTCTGGACGGGGCTGTACGCCGCGGTGAACAACTACATCGACCGCTACACGCTGGCGGACCTGCTGGCGGAACAGACGCGGAAACAAACGGGAGGACCGGCCTGAGCCGGTCCTCCTTTGGATTCCAGCGGGAAGTTACAGGGACTTCTCGTAGGACTCGATCATCTTCTTGACCATCTGGCCGCCGACAGAGCCGGCCTCGCGGCTGGTCAGGTCGCCGTTGTAGCCTTCCTTCAGGTTGACGCCAACCTCGGAAGCGGCTTCCATCTTGAACTTATCCATGGCGGCACGGGCCTCGGGGACATTCAGCTTGTTGGAATTCTTGCTAGACATAACTTCGTTTCTCCTTTTCATCAAATTCTTGGGTCAAACTTGTGGGTTCCTTGGGTATCGCAGCCATAGCTTATGTCGAAACGACAGGGATATACGTTTTTTCTGACGGAAAAAATTGCAAAATGCAGCAACTGTCTCTCCGGCTCGCTGTGACGGTGCCGAAGAGCAAAAGGGTTTTCAAGCCGGTGCGGGTGTGCTATACTGAAGTTCTGCTGATAACCTGCGGGAAGGGGAGAGAGGATGCACTATCAGCATGTGATCCCGGGACGGTTTATCGACCGGCCCAACCGGTTCATCGCCCATGTGGAGACGGAGGACGGCGTCCAGCGTGTCCACGTGAAGAATACCGGCCGCTGTCGGGAACTGCTGTTGCCCGGCGCCACCGTGTACCTGGAACGAGGGACCAGTCCCAACCGAAAAACGCCCTATGACCTGATTGCCGTGGAGAAAGGGGAACGGCTCATCAACATGGACTCCCAGGCCCCCAACAGGGTCTTTGGTGAGTGGGCGGCGGCCGGTGGCTTTTTGCCCGGTGTGACCGCTATCCGGAGCGAATACGTTTGCGGAGATTCCCGGTTGGATTTCTGCATCGAGACGGAAAAGGGACTGCATCTGGTGGAGGTCAAAGGCGTGACACTAGAAGAAAATGGCCGTGCCCGCTTTCCCGATGCACCCACGGAACGGGGCGTCAAGCACATCCGGGAATTGCAGAAAGCCGTAGAAAAAGGGCTTGACGCCACATTGTTTTTTGTGGTACAAATGGAGAACATCGACTGTGTTTCACCCAATGACGACACACATCCCGCCTTTGGCGCAGCCCTGCGGGAAGCAGCGTTTTTTGGCGTGAACGTTTGCGCTTATGACTGCGCGGTAACGCCGGACAGCCTGACCATCCGGCGACCGGTGCCAGTGATTTTATAATAGGAGCGTTTTTGTATGGGAATCTTGGAATTGCTGCTGATCGGTGTGGGTTTGTCCATGGACGCCTTCGCGGTGGCTATCTGTCAGGGGCTTTGCATGAAGAAGCTGAACTGGCGCCACGCCGCTGTGATCGCCCTGTTCTTCGGAGGCTTTCAGGCGCTGATGCCGCTGATCGGCTGGTTCCTGGGCTCTCAGTTTGCCGGGTACATTCAGAACATTGACCACTGGGTTGCCTTTGTGCTGCTGGTCCTCATCGGCGGAAACATGGTGCGGGAGGCTCTGTCCCCGGAAGAGGAGGAAGTGGCCTGCGCGGTGGAGAGCAAGCTGGACTACAAGCAGCTGTTTCTCATGGCCGTGGCTACCAGCATTGATGCCCTGGCGGTGGGCGTGACCTTTGCGTTCCTGGAGGTCCCCATCATTCCGGCTATTTCCATCATTGGCTGCACCACCTTCTGCCTCTCTCTGGTGGGCGTGGCTGTGGGCAACTTCTTCGGCACACGTTATAAGAAGCGGGCGGAACTGTCCGGCGGTATCATTCTGATCCTGTTGGGCGCCAAGATCCTGCTGGAGCATCTTGGAATTTTGGGATAAAGAAAAGCAACCGCGAAAGCGGTTGCTTTTTTTGCATGAGCAGGCATATGAACCAGAAGCGGAAAAATCTGCAAAAGAAATACAAGGGCTGCAGATAAAACCAACAGGCAATCATCGATGCTGTCTGAATTTCCGAGAGTCCACTTTTTTCGATAAAAAGTAAAGGTTTTGCATTGAAAACAATGCAAAACCTTTACTTTCTTGGTGGAGATAAGCGGGATCGAACCGCTGACCTCTTGACTGCCAGTCAAGCGCTCTCCCAGCTGAGCTATACCCCCGAACCGGAGCATTTGAAAGTATAGCAGGTTGGCACCGACTTGTCAACACAAAATTGATGAAAGTATAAAATTTTTTGAGCTGCTTCAAAGCGGATTATATCAAATAAAGAGCTGCTATAGAAAATAGCGCTGCGGCAGCTTTTTTACGCTGCCATTTCAAGGCAGTATATTCTTTCGGGCAGCAACCAGGCAATGCCCCGGAAGTTGGAGTTGTAATCGGCGGAGGCTTGTGATAAAATAATATGAATTATAATAACTATTATAATAGCATTGGTATGCCTATAGCAGGAAGGGAAGCGAAGCTCCATGAAGATCGTTGTATTGGCGGGGGGACTGTCCACGGAACGGGAAGTCTCCCTGGTGACGGGCACCTCCGTGTGCAGGGCCCTGCGGCAGAATGGCCACAAGGCCATTCTGGTGGACCTGTTTTGGGGTTTGGAAGAGGTCCCTGCGGATCTGGAAACGTTGTTTGACGCACCGGACGGCCTGTGTCCCGACGCGAAGATCGCAGTGACCGCACCGGACATTGAGGCGGTGAAAAAGAGCCGGAAGGACCAGAGCGGACGGCTCTTCGGACCCAACGTGCTGGAACTGTGCTCCCTGGCGGACATCGTATTTCTGGGTCTCCACGGCCAGGACGGCGAGGACGGCCGGGTCCAGGCCACCTTTGACCTGCTGGATATCAAATACACCGGCGGCGGCTACTTGGCCTCCGGCCTGGCTATGGATAAATCCATGACCAAGCGGATGATGGACTCTGCCGGCATCCCCACGGCTCCCTGGCGGGATATTCCGTCTTACACCGAAGCCGATATCCCCGCCCTGACGGCGGAGCTGGAGGTCCCCTGCGCGGTGAAGGTGGTCAACGGCGGTTCCTCCATCGGCGTGGCCCTGCCGGATACCAAGGAGGAACTGGAAGCGGCACTCCGCGAGATGCTGCGGTACGGCAGCCACATCATCGTGGAAAAGAAAATTCGCGGCCGGGAACTGACGGTGGCGGTCCTGGGGGACCGTGCCCTGCCTGCTGTGGAGATCGTGCCTGCTGTGAAGGAATTTGACTATACAGCGAAGTACCAGACCGGCGGCGCCCGGGAGATTTGCCCCGCTCCCATTACGGCGGAGCAGCAGGAGAAGATGGGGGCTCTGGCCCTGAAGATCCACCGGACCCTGGGACTGGAGGTCTACTCCCGGACGGACTTTTTGCTGGACGAGGAGGGGCACTTCTGGTGCCTGGAGGTCAACTCCCTGCCGGGTATGACCTCCGCCAGCCTGGTGCCCAAGGAGGCAGCGGCAGCAGGCCTGACCTACAATGAGCTGTGCGAGGAGATCGTGCAGCGGTCCTATCGTTTGAAGAGGAGAGGTTGATTCGATGCAGCCTATGACCATAAAAGAGATCGCGGCCGCTGTGAACGGCGTCTGGTGGAATCCCCGGGAGGACGCGGCTCCTGTGACTGCCGTCTGCACCGACAGCCGGAAGATCACGCCCGGCTGCCTGTTTCTGCCCTGGGTGGGGGAGAAGTTCGACGGCCACGATTTCATCGACATGGCTCTGGACAAGGGCGCCGCGGGTTGCCTGTGTGCCAAGCTGCCCCAGGATATCCGGCGGGACAAATTCTACATCAAGGTGGACGACACCCGTCTGGCCCTGCGGGCCATGGCCTCCGCCTACCGGGACAAATTTGCCATCCCCTTTGTTCAGATCACCGGCAGCGTGGGCAAGACCACCACGAAGGAGATGATCGCCGCCGTCTTGGGCGCCAAATACCGGACCCTCAAGACGCCGGAGAATTTCAACAACGACATCGGCACCCCGCTGACCCTGTTCGGCCTGGGGCCGGAGCATGAGGCTGCCGTCATCGAGACTGGCATGAACCACTTCGGGGAGATCGAGTATCTGGGCGCCCTGGTGCGGCCGGATGTGGCGGTGATCTCCAACATCGGCGATGCCCACATCGAGTTCCTGGGCAGTCGGGAGGGGATTTTAAAGGCCAAGTGCGAGATTTTTGAACATTTGAAAGAGGGCGGACTGGTGGTCCTCAACGGCGATGATGCCCTGCTGAACACCGTCCAGGTGCCCTTCCGGACCATCCGCTGCGGCCAGTCTGAGCACTGCCAGGCCCGCATCACGGAGATCGCGGATCACGGGGTGGACGGCATCACCTGCACGGTGGTGACGGAGAAGGATACCTATGCCCTGACTGTCCCCGCCCCCGGGGCCTACATGGCCTATTCCGCCTCCATCGCCGTGGCGGTGGGCGAGGAGCTGGGCCTCAGCCACGAGGAGATTGTCCGGGGCGTGGCTGCTTATGAGCCCGCCGGCTCCCGGATGCGGGTGGTCCATCTGCCGGAGGGCCGCATCCTGCTGGACGACTGCTATAACGCCAACCCCCAGTCCGTCACGGCGGCGCTGGAGGTGCTGGCCAAGACCGAGTGCGACCGCCGGGTAGCTGTACTGGGAGATATGGGAGAGCTGGGCGCCCTGACGGACCAGGCTCACTACAACATGGGTGCTCTGGCGGCCATGCTGGGCATCGACTTTGTGGCGGCCATCGGCGAAAAGGCCGCCCGGATCGCGGACGGAACCGCCCAGAGCGGCGGCGAGGTCCTGCATTTTTCAACCAAGGAGGAAGCCCTCAAGACGCTGAAGGAGGAACTGAGGCCCGGCACCGCCATGCTGGTGAAGGCCTCTCACGCCATGCACTTCGGCGCCTTGGTGGATGCGCTTCAGGAGGACTATGATTGAGATACAGGTAAACGGCCTGGTGAAATCCTTTGAGGTGGGGAAGAACGTGCTGGACGGCCTCACCTTTCAGATCGACCAGGGCGAGCGGGTGGGCCTGCTGGGAAAAAACGGCGCCGGCAAGACCACCCTGTTCAAAATACTGACGGGAGAGATGGACTACGACGAGGGCCAGGTGACCATCGGTCAGGGCCGCCGGGTGGGCCTGATCTCCCAGATTCCGGTGTACCCTGCCGGGTATACGGTGGAGGATGTGCTGCGCTCCGCCTTCGCCCGCCTGCAAAGATTAGCGGAGGAGATGGAGCAGCTGGCGGACCGCATGGCGGCGGGTGAGACCGACCCCGCCATCCTGCGGCGGTACGGCGCTCTCAGCGAGCGGTTTGAGGTTTTCGGCGGCTACGACACCGACGTGGCGGTCAACAAAATCGCCAACGGCCTGTCCATTTCCCGGGAAATGCGGGAGCAGTTGTTTGACAGTCTCTCAGGCGGCGAAAAGACCCGGGTGAACCTGGGGCGCCTGATCCTGGAGGACACGGACATCCTGCTGCTGGACGAGCCTACCAACCACCTGGACCTCCACGCCACGGAGTGGCTGGAGGAGTATGTCCGGGGCTTCCGGGGCACCGTGGTGACCATTTCCCACGACCGCTACTTCCTGGACCGCATCGTCACCCGGGTCATTGAGATCGCCGACGGCAAGGCGGAGTTTTACAGCGGCAATTACAGCTTCTATGCCGTGGAGAAGGAACGCCGGTTCCAGGAGCGCATGAAGCAGTACGAAAAAGAGCAGGCCAAGATCGAGCAGCTGGAGAAGGCGGCGGAGCAGCTGCGGATGTGGGCCTTCCAGGGCATGGACAAAACCTACCGCCGGGCCATCTCCATGGAAAAACGCATCGAGCGGATGCGGACCACATCCAAGCCCACCAAGGCCAAAAAGATGGACGCCCGGTTCTCCACCGCCGAGTTCCACGGGGACGAGGTGCTGTCCCTGCGGAATCTGGCCAAATCCTATGGGGACAAGCACCTGTTTGAGGGCATCAGTCTGAAAATTGAGGGCGGCGAGCGCATTGCCCTCATTGGCGACAACGGAACGGGCAAGTCCACCCTGATCAAAATGATCATGGGGGAGCTGTATCCCGATGACGGCCGTATCCGCACCGGCCCCCAGGTGAAGGCGGCCTATCTGCCTCAGATCATCCACTTTGACCATCCGGACTGGAATCTGGTGGAGAACATGATGGCCGCCAAGCGGGGCCTTTCTGCCCAGTCGGCCCGGAACCGGCTGGCGGCCTACGATTTCCGGGGCGAGGATGTGATGAAGTCGGTCTCTGTCCTGTCCGGCGGCGAGCAGAGCCGCCTGCGGCTATGCATGCTGATGGACGACGACATCAACTTCCTGATCCTGGACGAGCCCACCAACCACCTGGACATCGACTCCCGGGAGTGGATCGAGGAGGCGGTGGAGGCCTACGACGGCACGCTGCTGTTCGTCAGCCATGACCGCTACTTCATCAACCGCTTCGCTACCCGTGTCTGGGAACTGGCGGACGGCACCATCACCGACTATCCCATGGGCTTTGCCCAGTACCGGCAGATGAAGGCACAGGAGGAAGCGGAAAAGACAGAAACGCCAAAACCTGTGAAGGAGAAAACCGTTACAGAGCGTCCCCGGCCCGCCAACCGTGCCCAGCAGGTGGCCCGGAAGCAGCTGACCATCTGCGAGCGGGACATCGGCAAAACGGAGGAGCGGATGGCGGCGCTGGACGCCGACATGGAGGCCGCTGCCTGCGATTATGAAAAGCTGAACGAACTGTTGAAGGAGAAAGAGAGTGTGCAGGCGGAGTTGGACGCCCTCTATGAAAAGTGGGAAGCCCTCAGCCTGGAGGCGGGGGAGTGATCCCGTGCAGAGGAATCATCCGATGAAGTTATCTGAAAAACTCCAATGCGTCGTGGCAGCCGTGCTGGCCTTGGCGGGCGTCGTGCTGATGACCGTCCGGGCCTGTGGCATGCGGTTTTCCGGCTTTTTGCTGGTGGGGCTAGCGGTCATACTGGCAGCAGCACTGCTGTTGGACCGTTGGGCGGCTGGTTCCAAAACGGGCCGCCTATGCCGGAGAATTTTCCAAATCGCACTGACCTTAGCGCTGGTGCCGCTGATCTGCATAGAGAGCTATGTCATCAACGTTGGACGCTCCGACCTGTCCGCTCTCCCCGCCGACGCGGTGGTGATCCTAGGTGCGGGCGTCAACGGCACGCAGCCGTCCCTGTCCCTCTATACCCGGCTAACTGCGGCGCTGGACTATCTGGAGGAGAATCCGGACATCCCGGCGGTGCTCACCGGCGGAAAGGGCTACGGCGAGGAGATCACTGAGGCCCAATGTATGTACGACTGGCTCACCGCCCACGGTGTGGACGGCGGCCGGCTGATTTTGGAGGAGCAGGCCGGAAATACGGCGGAGAATTTCGCCTTTTCCAAGGAACTGCTGGAGAAACAGGGCATCGACCCGGCGGAGGACAACGTGGCGGTGGTCACCAACGACTTTCACATTGCCCGGTCCCGGCTCATCGCCGCCCGGCAGGACTATGGACACGCCTTCGGCATCCCGGCCAGACTGCCTTGGCGCCATCTGGAAGTAAACTATTATCTGCGGGAAGCCTTTGCCGTGGTGAAAACGTGGATATTTGACTGAGGTATTTACATGAGTGATATTTTGTGCATCTATTACTCCCGGACGGGACATACCAAACAGACCATGGAAGAGATTGCCCGGGAACTGGGGGCGGAGATCGTGGAGCTGCGGGACGGCGTGAATCGAAGCGGCTGGCAGGGCTGGTTTCGATGCGGTCTGGACGCCATGCGCAAGACCACCCGCCCTCTGCGGAAGTTTGAGACCGGCCGGCCCCTCCAGGATTACCGGCTGGTGATCGTGGGCACCCCCGTGTGGGCGGGCCGGTGCAGCTCTGTGGTGCGGAGCTTTTTGAAGGAGCACGGCGGCAGCCTGCAGAACGCCGCCTACGTCATCACCCGGGGCAGCGAGGACAAGAATGAGGAGGTCTACGAGCAGATGGACCAGTATACCCCCTGCGGCCACTGTGCCGCCGTCTCTCTGCGGACCGGCTCCGTGGGCTACGCCTTCTGGGAGGAGGAGTTCCTGCGGCAGGTGCGGGAGATCCTGAATCAGCAGTAGGGAGGGGCCTTTTTCAAAGATTTTGGAAAGGAGCACCCCCATGCTGGATAAACTAAAGCAGCTGGCCCTGCGGTATGAGGACTTGCAGGCCCAACTGGCAGACCCCGCCGTTTACGGCGACATGGACAAGCTGAAAAGCATCAACCGGGATTTGAAGGAGCTGGGCCCGGTGGTGGAGGCCTATCATGCCTACCAGCAGGCCCTGTCGGACCGGCAGGCGGCGGAACAATTGCTCCACGACCCGGATTTCCGGGAGCTGGCCCAGGAGGAACTGGCTGACGCCGGGGAACGGCTGGAGCGGCTGGAGCAGGAGTTAAAGCTCCTGCTGCTGCCCAGGGACCCCAACGACCGCCGCAATGTCATCATGGAGCTGCGGGGCGGCGTGGGCGGGGAGGAGAGCGCCCTGTTTGCCCACTCCCTGCTGCGGATGTACACCATGTACGCCCAGTCCAGGGGCTGGAAAATCGACATTGTGAATATGAACGAGACGGAGCTGGGTGGCGTGAAGGAGTGCAGCGTCGTCATTGAGGGCGAGGGTGCCTGGTCACGGCTGAAATTCGAGAGCGGCGTCCACCGGGTCCAGCGGGTGCCGGAGACGGAGTCCGGCGGCCGCATCCACACCAGCGCCGCCACGGTGGCGGTGCTGCCGGAGGTGGAGGACGTGGACGTGGAGCTGAACCCGGCGGACATCGAGATGCAGGTGTTCCGCGCCTCCGGCGCCGGGGGACAGCATGTCAACAAGACCTCCTCCGCCGTGCGGCTCATCCACAAGCCCACCGGCACGGTGGTGGAGTGCCAGCAGGAGCGGAGCCAGTTCCAGAACCGGGACAAGGCCATGCGCATCCTGGCCTCCAAGCTCTATGAGGAGGAACGGGAAAAACGGGATGCCGCCGAGGCGGCGGAGCGTCGCAGCCAGGTGGGCAGCGGCGACCGCAGCGAGCGCATCCGGACCTATAACTTTCCCCAGGGCCGGGTGACAGACCACCGCATCGGACTGACCCTGTATAAGATCGACGCCATTATGGACGGCGATCTGGACGAACTGATCGACGCCCTGGTCACGGCGGACCAGGCAGAGAGATTGAAAAACGGCGCGGACGCCGACCAACGATAGAAGACAGAAACAGAGGCGAACATGATGCAGACGATATATTACGATTTGCGGGACACCAAGGGACAGCAGAAGGAGATCGAGGAGAAGATCAGTGCCGCCGCCAAGATCCTGCGGGAGGGCGGTCTGGTGGGCATCCCCACGGAGACGGTATACGGTCTGGCTGCCAACGGCCTGGACCCGGTGGCCGTCAAGCGCATTTTTGAGGCCAAGGGCCGTCCCCAGGATAACCCCCTGATCCTGACCATTCCCGGACAGCAGTGGCTGCCCCGGTTCTGTAAGGACATTCCGCCGCTGGCCTACGTGCTGGCCCGGAAGTTCTGGCCCGGTCCCCTTACGATGATCTTAAAGTGCCGGAAGGACGTGGTCCCCGACATCATCACCGCAGGGCTGGACACCGTGGCCATGCGCTGCCCCAACCACCCCGTGACCCTGGCCATCATCCGCGAGGCGGGCATCCCCGTGGCGGCCCCTAGCGCCAACACCTCCGGCCGCCCCAGCTGCACCACGGCCCAGGACGTGCTGGAGGATATGGACGGCAAGATCGAGGGCGTGGTGGACGGAGGCCCCTGCACCGTGGGTGTGGAGTCCACCATTCTGGACCTGACCTGCGATCCGCCCAGGCTGCTGCGTCCCGGCGGACTGCCTCTGGAGGCCCTGGAGCAGCTGATCGGTCCCATCGCCGTGGATAAGGCAGTCACCGGAGCGCTGGCGGAGGGCGAACAGCCTAAGGCCCCCGGCATGAAGTACCGCCATTATGCCCCCAAGGCCCCTGTGACCGTGGTCACCGGCGCCCCGGAGGCCTCCGCCCGGGTAATCCGGCAGCATGTGGGTCCAACCAGCGGCGTCATCTGCTTCGACGAGTATGTGGACCTCTTCAAGGAGCAGAAGGTCCAGCCCCTGGGCCCCAGCGGCGACAAGCTGATCCAGGCCCAGCGGGTGTTTGACGCTCTGCGGGCCTTTGACTCCAGTGATGTGACGGAGATCTATGCCCAGTGTCCCGACAACCGGGGACTGGGACTGGCTGTAAGCAACCGCCTGAAAAAGGCGGCAGGCTTCCATGTCATCGAGGCGGACAGCCTGCGGGTGGTGCTGGGCATCACCGGCGGCACCGGCGCCGGCAAGAGCAGCGCCCTCCAGGCCATCGAAGACCTGGGCGGCGTGGTGGTGGACTGCGACAGGGTGTACCATCAGATGCTGGCGGAGGACCAGGAGATGCGCAACGCCATCAATGCGGTGTTCCCCGGCGTGTTCCGTGCGGACGGCTCCCTGAACCGCCAGAAGCTGGGCCAGGAGGTCTTTGCCAAGAAGGAACGGCTGGACAAGCTCAACAATATCGTCTACCGCTTTCTGATCCCGGAGATCCAGCGGCTGGTAGGGGAGGGTGACGGCCTGTATGCCATTGACGCCATCAACCTGCTGGAGAGCGGTCTGGACGGCCTCTGTGACCGCACTGTGGCGGTGACGGCCCCTATGGAGCTGCGGGTCCGTCGCATTATGGCCCGGGATGATATTACGGAGCAGTACGCCCGTATGCGCATCAGCGCCCAGAAGTCAGACGAATATTACCGCACAAAATGCGACTGCGAACTGAATAATGCCGCCGATACGCCGGAGGCCTTCCGGGAGGAAGCACGGCTGTATTTCAAGCGGCTCATTGACAGCATCAAGGAGGAAAAATCTCATGGATAAGGACGCATATAAGGAGCTGAAGAAGAAGCTGCTGTCCACCAAAAAGAACGGCTATGATCTGGTGAGTGCCGGGGACCTGAAAGCCATGGAGGACTATTGCAAGGGCTACATGGCTTTTCTGGATGTCGGCAAGACGGAGCGCCTCTGCGCCGCTGAGACCATCCGTCTGGCGGAGGAGAAGGGGTACAAGCCCTATGTTCGGGGCATGGAGGTAAAGAGCGGTGACAAGCTGTACCTCTGCAACCGGGGCAAGTCCGTCCTGCTGGCCCACATCGGGAACAAGTCCCTGTCCGATGGCGCCCAGATCGCCGCTGCCCACATCGACTCTCCCCGGCTGGACCTGAAGCCCAATCCCCTGTATGAGGACAGCGAGCTGGCCTTCTTCAAGACTCACTACTACGGCGGCATCCGCAAGTACCAGTGGGTCACCATTCCCCTGGAGTTGCGGGGCGTGGTGGCGCTGAAGGACGGCACCAGCGTGAAGGTGAACATCGGCGGCGACCCCGGCGATCCCACCCTGGTCATCACGGACCTGCTGCCCCACCTGGGACAGGAGCAGGCCAAGAAGCCTCTGGCTTCCGCCATCCCCGGCGAGACCCTGAACCTGCTGCTGGGCAGCCGCCCCATGGGTGACGAGGAGGAGTCCGGCCGGGTGAAGCTGGCGGTCATGCAGATCCTGAACGAGAAGTACGGCATCACCGAGGACGACCTGACCTCCGCGGAACTGGAGGCCGTCCCCGCCGTGAAGGCCTGCGACATCGGCCTGGATCGCTCCATGATCGGCGCCTACGGCCACGACGACCGGGTCTGTGGCTACGCTGCCCTGAAGGCCCTGCTGGACCTGGAGGAGACGCCGGAAAAGACCGCCGTCTGTGTTCTGGCGGACAAGGAGGAGATCGGCTCCGACGGCGTGACCGGCATGCAGTCTGCCGCTTTTGATACCTTCATGGAGGACCTGTGCGCCGCCCAGGACGTCCCCGTCCGGGTGTGCTTTGAAAAGTCCTTCTGCCTCAGCGCCGACGTGACGGCGGCCTATGACCCCGACTATGCCGAGGTTTACGAAAAGAGGAACGCCGCCTTTGTCAACTACGGCATCGGCCTGTGCAAGTACACCGGTGCCCGGGGCAAGTCCGGCGCCAGCGATGCCGACGCGGAAACTGTTGCCTATGTCCGCCGCCTGTTCGATGATGCCGGTGTCGTCTGGCAGATCGCGGAGCTGGGCAAGGTGGATGCCGGCGGCGGCGGCACCGTGGCCATGTATATGGCCAACCGCAACATCACCACCCTGGACGCCGGCGTGCCGGTGCTCTCCATGCACGCCCCCTTCGAGGTAGTCTCCAAGCTGGACTGCTGGGAGACCTACAAGGGCATGAAGGCCGTCTATCAGGCGGAGAAATAAGGCTCACAAAAGCCCCTGTACGATCTGGTACGGGGGCTTTCTGCTTGACAAAATGCAACCTATTGCGTATAATACGCAATAGGTTGCTTATTTAATGGGGAGGAGGCATCACGATGGAAGTTCCGACAAGGGAATACCTGTTTGGCAGCATCTTCCTGCTGGCTAACAGGCTGCAAACGCTGGGGGACGGCTATCTGGAGGAGGTCACCCTGAAGCAGTGGCTGCTGCTCATTATGATCCATGTGATGGACCGGGACCAGCCCTCTGTGACGGAGGTGGCGGACTTTATGGGCGGCACCCGGCAGAACGTGCGGAAGATGCTGGAGGTTCTGGAGGGAAAGAGCTTTGTGACGTTGAGTGCAAACTCACTGGACCGGCGGACCCTGTCGGTGGCTTTGACGCCTAAAACGGAACAGCTTTTTGTGCGGTTCCAGGCTAAGGGTGATGCCTTTCTGGACCGGCTCTTTGATGGAATCCCACCGGAGGATTTGGAAGCTACCCGCCGGACGGTGGAAGCACTGTTTGAAAATATGGAAAGGATGGGGGAGGAGCATGTCTGATAGCGCGGTCATTTATGCGTCTCATTACGGCTTCACGGAGGCCTACGCCCGCTGGCTGGCGGAGGAGCTGGCGGCAGACCTGCTGCAAGTCGGCAAAGTCAGGAGGGAGGACCTGGAAAAGTACGGCACTGTTGTCTACGGCGGCGGGCTGTACGCCGGGGGCGTCAACGGCATTTCTCTGCTGGTGAAAAATGCGGAACGCTTACAGGGAAAGAAGCTGTATCTCTTCACCGTGGGAGCTTCCGACCCAATGGACCCGGAAAATATTGCCAACATCCGAAAGGGCATCGACAAGGTTCTGCCGCCGACCATGCTGGAGAGCATCAAAATTTACCATCTGCGAGGCGGCCTGCGTTATTCCCAAATGATCATGGTCCACCGGACCATGATGGCTATGCTGCGGAAGGTGCTGCTGAAAAAGCCGGAAGCGGAGCTGCGGAGCGAGGACCGGGCCCTGCTGGAGACCTACGGCCAGGATATCAGCTTCCTGGACCGGGCCGCCATTGTCCCACTGGTGAAAGATATCCGGCAGGGGACAGTGTGTGCCTGACATACACCGAAAAAGACTGCCTTCGGGCGGTCTCTTTTTGGGCTGTTTTGAGAGAAAATCCACCAGTCCTGTCATTTTGCCCACGGAGGGCGGACAATTCGACAAAACTTTCCATGATTCCGCCAAAGTTTTTTTGCCTGATTGCGGTTGCGCCGAAGACAAAAATATGGTACTATGAACGACGTGAAAGGACAAATGACCGTAGGAGGCGGACGAAATGGCAAAAACAATCAAATACTACATTGTAGCGGCGGACGCCCTGCCGGAGATCTTCATCAAAGTGGCCGAGGCCAAGCGAATGATGCAGACCGGCGAAGTGGACACCGTGGGCGCGGCCACCCGGCTGGCCGGCATCAGCCGCAGCGCCTTTTACAAGTACAAGGATTCCGTGCAGCCTTTCAATGACATGAAGTCGGAGCACATCATCACCTTCTACGGCATGCTGAAGGATACCGCCGGTGTGCTGAGCCGGGTGCTGTCTGTGTTCGCGTCCTCCGGCGCCAACATCCTCACCATCAACCAGTCCATCCCCACCAACGGCTGCGCCGCCGTCACCATCTCCGCCGAGACCAGCGAGATGGCGGAGTCCCTGGAGCAACTGCTGGCGGACGTATCCGGCCTGGACGGCGTGGTGAAGTTTGAGATCCTGGCAGGCTGAGAAGGAGAGAGAGCATGATACAGATCGCGATCATGGGCCTTGGCACCGTCGGCACCGGCGTGGCCAAAGTCGTGGCGGAAAACGCCAAGCAGATCGAGCGAAAGCTGGGGGAGCCCCTGCAGGTGAAGGCCATTCTGGTCCGACACTTCAAGGATGGGCCTTACCGCCAGTTGATGACCGACGATTTCAAAAAAATCGAAGAGGATGACGACATCCGCGTGGTGGTGGAGACCATCGGCGGCGTGGAGGCGGCCTACGAGTATACCAAGCGGGCGCTGATGGTGGGCAAGCATGTGGTCACCGCCAACAAGCAGCTGGTGGCGGAGCATGGCTGCGAGCTGCTGGAGCTGGCCCGGAAGAAAAATGTCAACTACCTGTTCGAGGCCAGCGTGGGCGGCGGCATTCCCATCCTGCATCCTCTGACCCAGTGCATGGCTGCCAACCGCATCGACGAGGTGTACGGCATTCTGAACGGCACCACCAACTATATTCTGACCCGTATGGTCCGCACCGGCGCCTTCTTCTCCGACGCCCTGCGGGAGGCCCAGGCCAAGGGCTATGCCGAGGCCGACCCCACCGCCGATGTGGAGGGCATAGACGCCGGACGCAAGATCTGCATTCTGGCGGACCTGGCCTTCGGCCATCAGGTGGACCCGGCCAACGTACCCATGGAGGGCATTACCAAGCTGTCCCTCCGGGATGTGAAGATCGCCCAGCGGGCGGGCTACCGCATCAAGCTGCTGGGCAGAGCGGTCCGGCTGCCCGGCGGCGGACGCACCGCCTATGTGGCTCCACATCTGATTTCTGAGGACAATCCCATCTCCGGTGTGGAGGACGTGTTCAACGCCATCATGGTAAAGGGCAACGCCACCGGTGAGGTCATGTTCTACGGTAAGGGCGCCGGTGAGCTGCCCACTGCCTCCGCCTGCGTGGCGGACGTGATGGAATGTCTCCAGGCCAGCCCCAAGCGGGAGGAGATCGGCTGGTCTTCCGAGACAGCCGGCTTTGAGGACCCCCTGGAGCTCCATACCCGGTATTATTTCCGCATTGAGGGCAGCCTGACCGACGCCGCCATGGCCTTCGGCCAGGTGGAGGTCCTCAGCGAGGACGGTGAGACCGCCTTCCTGACAGACCGCATCAGCGGTCAGGATGCCATGCAGCAGTCCAAGTTCCTGAACGTATTGGCCTGTATGCGGGTACTGGCATGATTTCCAAACGCCTTCCGTCCGCGTATAATAGGGCGGAGCCCCCAATCTGAAGCAAAGAAGGAAGCACGACTATGAGTTTGATCGTACAGAAATTCGGCGGCAGTTCCGTAAAGGACGCCCAGCGCATCAAAAACGTCGCCGGTATCATCGCGGAAACCTATTTGCAGGGCAACGACGTGATCGTGGTCCTGTCCGCCCAGGGTGACACCACCGATGACCTGATCGCCAAGGCGGAGGAGATCAACCCCCACGCCTCCAAGCGGGAGATGGATATGCTCCTGTCCACCGGCGAGCAGATCTCCGTGGCCCTGTGTGCCATGGCGCTGGAGTCCATGGGCCTGCCCTGCGTGTCCCTGACCGCCTGGCAGGTGGGTATCCAGTCCACCAACGTCCATTCCGACGCCCGCATCAAGAAAATTGATTCCGAGCGCATCCAGTCCGAGCTGGACCAGCACCGCATCGTCATCGTCACCGGATTCCAGGGCGTGGACCGCAACGGCGATGTGACCACACTGGGCCGCGGCGGCTCCGACACCAGTGCTGTTGCCCTGGCGGCTGCCTTCCGGGCGGACCTGTGCCAGATCTATACCGATGTGGACGGTGTGTACACCACCGATCCACGCCTCGTTCCCAATGCCCGCAAGCTGGAGGAGATTACCTACGACGAGATGCTGGAACTGGCGTCTCAGGGCGCCCAGGTGCTCCATAACCGCAGCGTGGAGCTGGCAAAGAAGTTCAGAGTGAATTTGGAAGTCGTGTCCAGTCTGGAACGCAAGCCTGGCACGAAAGTTAAGGAGGTCACCAAAGTGGAAAAAACCAATATTGCCGGTGTGGCAAAGGACACCAGCATCGCCCGTGTCGCCCTGATCGGCCTGCAGCATAACCCCGGCGTCGCTTTCCAGGTCTTTGACCTGCTGAGCAAGCACAACATCAACGTGGACGTGATCCTGCAGTCCATCGGCCGTGAGGCCACCAAGGATATCACCTTTACCGTACACAAAAAGGACCTGGAGGAAGTGGAGGATATCCTCAACGAACACAAGGAGGCCCTGCGGTTTGACCACATTGAGGCCGACGAGCACATCGGCAAGGTCTCCATCGTGGGCGTGGGCCTCATGAGCAACTGCGGCGTGGCCGCCAAGATGTTCGAGGCCCTGTACGAGGCCGGTGTCAACATCCAGATGATCAATACCTCTGAGATCCGCGTCTCCGTGCTGCTGGACGAGGCCGATGTGAACCGCGCTGTCAAGGCTATCCACGCCAAGTTCTTCGACGAAATTTGATTATACACAAAGGGGCGTACGGTTCCGTGCGCCCCTTTTATACATCCTTTGGATTTACAGAGCCTTGCTTCGTATGTTAAAATAAACTATTCAACAGAGACACCGTCTCGTCAGGAGGAAACTTATGAATGCTATCGTGACTGTTGTCGGCCGGGACCGGGTGGGCATCATTGCCGCCATCTGCAACAAGCTGGCCGGCTTCAACGTGAACATCCTGGATATCTCCCAGACCATTCTGCAGGGCTCCTTCACCATGGTCATGGCCGTGGATGTGGGCGCTGCCACCGCCAGCTTCGGCGATCTGAGTGCCGCATTGTCTGATCTGGGGAGCGAGATGGGTCTTTCCATCCGCATCCAGCGGGAAGAGATCTTCAACGCCATGCACACCATCTGAGGGGGGAGAGGACCATGCTCAATCAGAAAGACATCCTCTCCACCATCGAGATGATCGACCAGCAGCATCTGGACATCCGCACCATCACCATGGGCATCTCCCTGCTGAGCTGCTGCGACCCGGACCCCAAGCGGGCCTGTGAGAAGATTTATGAGAAGATCACCCGCTACGCCGAAAAACTGGTGAAAACCGGCGAGGACATCGAGCGGGAGTTCGGCATCCCCATCGTCAACAAGCGCATCTCTGTCACCCCCATGGCTTTGGTGGCGGGCGCCAGCGACGCGGAGGACTATGTGCCCTTTGCACTGGCCCTGGACCGGGCGGCGGAGACCTGCGGCGTCAACTTCATCGGCGGCTACTCCGCTCTGGTGCAGAAGGGCATGACCATGGCGGACGAAAAGCTGATCCGCTCCATTCCTGAGGCCCTGGCCCGGACGAAGCTGGTTTGCTCCTCTGTCAACGTGGGTTCCACCAAGGCGGGTATCAACATGGATGCCGTGGCCCTCATGGGCCGCATCATCAAGGATACCGCCAAGGCCACTGAGGCCGACGACGGCCTGGGTTGCGCCAAGCTGGTGGTGTTCTGCAACGCCGTGGAGGACAACCCCTTCATGGCCGGCGCCTTCCACGGCGTGGGCGAGGCGGAGAAGGTCATCAACGTGGGCGTCTCCGGCCCCGGTGTGGTGCATCACGCCTTGCAGACCGTCAAGGGCCAGCCCTTCGATGTGGTGGCGGAGACGGTGAAAAAGACCGCTTTCCGGGTGACCCGCATGGGCCAGCTGGTGGCCCAGGAGGCATCCCGCCGACTGGACACCCCCTTCGGCATCGTGGATCTCTCCCTGGCTCCTACTCCCGCCATCGGCGACTCCGTGGCCCGCATCCTGGAGGAGATGGGCCTGGAGACCTGCGGTACCCACGGCACCACGGCGGCCCTGGCCCTGCTGAACGACGCGGTGAAGAAGGGCGGCGTCATGGCGTCCTCCTCTGTGGGCGGCCTCTCCGGCGCTTTCATCCCTGTTTCTGAGGACGAGGGCATGATCGCCGCCGCCCGGGCCGGTACCCTGTGCCTGGACAAGCTGGAGGCCATGACCTGCGTCTGCTCCGTGGGCCTGGATATGATCGCCGTCCCCGGCGACACTCCGGCGGAGACCATTTCCGCCATCATCGCCGACGAGGCGGCCATCGGCATGGTGAACTGCAAGACCACCGCCGTCCGCCTGCTGCCCGCCCCCGGCAAGACCGTGGGAGATACCATCGAGATGGGCGGCCTGCTGGGCAGCGCCCCTGTGATGCCGGTCCACTCCGAGTCCAGCGCGGACTTCATCGCAAGAGGAGGCCGTATCCCTGCCCCCATGCACAGCCTGAAGAACTGAGAAACCGTTAAAAAATCCGTCCGAAAGGAATTGAAGTGACCCCGAAAAGTTAGACAATAATTGCAATCAAAAATTGTTCAAGCAACCGAGAGGGCTTGTTGTCT
>NZ_JAFBIV010000007.1 GCF_021531915.1 Oscillibacter valericigenes
CCTCTGGACGGTCTTGTGGTTTAAGAGAATATTGCGGCTGCGTAGTTCTGTTGTAATGCGGCGGTAACCGTATCGGCCTTTGTTTTCGTGGTATATGGCTGTGATTTCTGCCTTGGCAGCTCCATATTTGTCTGTGCGGTTCATCCGCTTCAGATGGTAGTAGAAAGTTGCACGGGGCAGTTGAGCGATTGAAAGAAGAATATTCAGAGAATGCCTTTGCCTCAGCTTTTGAACTACCTGCGTTTTCTGCGCTGGCGCCGCTCGTCTTCCAAAACCAAGGCTTGCAAGTTTTTTAGGTATTCATTCTCCGCACGCAGCCTCTGCACCTCGGCCAGAAGATCTTCTTCTACCTCTTTCGGCAGCTTCTTTGGCCGGCCGGTGCTGCCGCGTCCTCGGCGCTCCACCCGAAATCCTTCCGCTCCCTCTTCCAAATAGATTCGTTCCCATGATTTGATCTGGTCTCTGCTGTTTACCTCAAATCTACGGCAGGTTTCGCGGTAACCCAGTCCTTCTTCCAGCATTGTCTTTATTACCTGCTCTTTAAATTCCGGCGTATATCGTTTATTTGGTACTCCTTTTGGCATAGCAAAACACCCCACTTGTTAGATAGTATATCATACTGTCTAACAAATGGGGTGCAGTTCAATTCGGGCGGCTGTCTCATATTCTGTTTCTGTTCAGGAAACCGTGAAGCTGCTGGTGTCGGGGTCCATGACGCACACGTAGCTGTTGCCCCGGCCCAGGGTCAGGGGCGTGCCGTCCGCCAGGGTGTAGACCAGCTGGCCGTTGCGGTCGGCCTTGCTCCACCGGATGTGCACGCTCTTGCCGCCACAGAAGAAGGTCCCCTCTCCGCTGCCGGAGGTCCGCACCTTCAAGCGGCCGTAGGTGTCCCCGGGAATGACGGAGATGTCCGTCTCCAGAAACAGCACATTGACGGCGGAGACCTGCTCACGGGTAGCGCCATCGGTATGGGCCTTACCGTACTGGCTCACCAGGTACTTGCCGCTGGCCTCGTCATAGTCAAAGAGGCCCGTCTTGTAGCTGGAAAATTTCAGCGTCACATGTTGGGCGTCTGTGCCGCCCGTGGGCGTGCCGTTTTCCGCGAAGGCCTGGGTGTAACTATAGCCCTCCTTGTGCTCCGTGCAGAAGTGGTCCGCATCCAAGTACTCCTGCACCTTCTCCCCGGAGGTCACCAGGGTGTGCTCGTAGTCCATAGTCTTGCGGCGCTCCGCGTCCCGCCAGAAGATCCGGGCATCGGAGCCACCGTTGACGCCGTCCATGTTGTCCACCTTCCAGCTCTTCAGGTCCTGGTATGCCTCCGGGCTGCCGCCAGCGTGGACGTACAGGGCATCATGGCCCAGAGCCAGCTCGATGTAATAGGGGCGGGCGGAGCGGATACTGCCCAAGGTCCCCACGCCTTCCAGGCTCTGGAACACGCCCAGCATGCGGGTGATGCCGCCCTCGGCGGGGACCTCGTAGATGATATCCGCCTGGGAGATACCCAGCTGGGGCTGGGCCGCCTTCAGGTTGTTGAACATGACGGCCACCGGTCGGTCATTCTCATACTCCGGCTCCATGGGCAGACCCGTCAGCGGGTTGGTACCAGCGGGACCGGCAGGCTCCGGTTCCGGCTCGGGTTGGGGTTCCGGTTCAGGCTCCGGTTCCTCCATGGGAGTAGGCTCCATCGCCGGTTTCGCGGGTTCCTCCTCTTTTCCGCCGCACCCTGCCAATGCCAGGACCATCCAGACCGCCAGGAACATCGCTGCCGCTCGCTTCTTCATGTGGCCGCCGCCTTTCTTTGTTATGGTAACCTTAATCATACCAGTCTCTGCCAGAAGCGTCAAGGCAAATTCCACTCTTTTTCGATTTCGCTCTGTACAAACCGCCACCAGATGCGGTATACTATCGATAAATAACAGACAACATCTGGAGGTGCTGCTTATGGCCGGTCAGGGGTTCATCCATGACAAGCTGGAACTGAAATTCCTCATTCTCTATATCGCCGCCCGGGTCATCGAGCCCATCCCCTTCGACACCATGCTGGACCTGACCATGTGCGACGACGCCGTGGACTATTTCGATTTTACCGAGTGCCTGCGGGACCTGGTGGACACGGAGCATCTGACTCTTTCCCAGGACGGGCTTTATTCCATCACGGAAAAGGGCCTGCGGAACAGCAAGATCTGCGAGAGCAGCCTGGCCTACTCTGTGCGGCTGCGGTGCGACAAGAACCTGGAGGTCTGGAACCGGAAGCTCCGCCGCAAGAGCCAGGTGAAGGCCTCCTGGGAGCAGCGGCCCAACGGCACCTACACCGTGCGGCTGTCTCTGGACGATGATGCCGGCAGCCTGATGGACCTGAAGCTCATGGCCGTCCGGGAGGACATGGCCAAGCTGCTGGCGAACCGCTTCCGCCAGTCCCCGGAGAAGCTCTACGGCCAGATCATGAACCTGCTGCTGGAGGACAGCCAGGGCGGAAAGCCGAAAGGCTGAGCGGTCCGACTGACGGCAGTCAACGACCCACAGCCCGGAAAACAATATCTGCAGAAAATCGTCCCCTGACACTCTGTCAGGGGACGATTTTTTCGTTATTTGATCACTACATTTTCTTCTCCCAGGGTCTCTTTTGCCTCCTCCACCAAGGCTTTGTGGAGCAGCACTTGGGTGGCGTAGACTTTGCGGGTGTCCGCCATGACCATTTTCACCCGGGTGGTGCCGGGGAACATATTGAAGACCAGCTTCATGTGCCGCACCGCCGGGTCCGTGATACTGGGGAATTTCAGGAACAACGTGTCCCCCTCCAGGAGCTTCTCCCCCTTGGGCTTCTCCGCCGCCTGGGGCGGCAGGCCGCCCTCCGCCGCGGACAGCGGGTAGGCCGAGTCGCACATGATCTGGGGAGCCTTTTCGTCCCGGACCGACAACCGACCCTTGACGACCACCGCCTGATTCTCCCGCAGGTAGGCCCCGCAGGTGTCCAGCACCCGGGAGAAGCACAGCAGCTCCATGGAGGCCGTGTCGTCCTCCACTGTCACATAGGCCATCAGGCTGTTATTTTTGGTTGTCTTGGTCTTGCTGGAGGTCACCACACCGGCGATGGTGATGCGCTGGTCATCCGCAAACCGGGTGGGCCCCCCCTCCTGGGCGAAGTCCTCCAAAATGGAACCAATGGAGGGTGCGTTCAGCCTGCGGACCGTGTCCCGGTAGGCATCCATGGGATGACCGGAGAGGTACAAACCCGTGGTCTCCTTCTCCATGGTCATCAGTTCCTGGGCGGTGTACTCCGGAATATCCGGCAAGGGAGTTTCCTTCACAGATACTGCATTGGATGCATTTCCGTCTCCCATAGTGAAGAAATCCAGCTGGCCCTCCAGATTCTGCCGCTGCTGGTCGGCAACGGCGTTCATGACGGTCTCGTAGACCTGGATCAGCTGGGAGCGGCGGGCGCCGGTGGAATCAAAGGCACCGGCCCGGATCAGGTTTTCCACCGCCCGCTTGTTCATGTCGCTGCCCACCATGCGGCTGCAGAAGTCGTGAAGCGAGGTAAAGGGTCCGTTCTCCCGCTCCCGCATCACCGCCTGAATGAATCCCCGGCCGATGTTCTTGATGGCCACCAGGCCGAAGCGGATGCCCCCCTCCTCCACGGTGAAGCGGTCCTCGGAGCGGTTGATATCCGGCGGCAGCAGGGCGATGCCGCAGTCCTTGCACTCGCTGATATAGCCCGCCACCTTGTCGGAGTTGTCCAGCACGCTGGTCAGCAGCGCCGCCATGTACTCCCGGGGGAAATGGCACTTGAAATACGCCGTCTGGTAGGCCACCACCGCGTAACTGACGGCGTGGGCCTTGTTGAAGGCGTAGTTGGCGAAATCATAGATCTCCTGGTAGATGGCCTCCGCCGTGGCCTCCGGAATCCCATTGGCCACACAGCCTGTAATGCCTCGCTCCTTGTCACCGTGGATAAAGGCGTCCTTTTCTTTCTGGATCTGGGCGGCCTTCTTTTTGGAGATGGCACGGCGCACCATGTCCGCCTGGCCCAGGGAATAGCCGCCCAGCTGCTGGAAAATCTGTATGACCTGCTCCTGGTAGACGATGCAGCCGTAGGTGATGGACAGGATAGGCTCCAGAGAGGGGTGCTTGTACTTGATGAGCTTTGGGTCCTGCTTGCAGGCAATGAACCGGGGGATGGAGTCCATGGGACCGGGGCGATACAGGGCGATGATGGCGGTGATGTCCTCAATGTTCTGGGGCTTCAAACCCACGCACACGCCGGTCATTCCGGAGGACTCCATCTGGAACACGCCGCTGGTCTGACCCCGGGAGATCATCTCAAAGGTCTCCCTGTCGTCCTCGGGGATGTCCTCCAGCCGGAAGTCCGGCCGGTGCTCCTGGACCATCTTCACCGCGTCGTCCAGCACTGTCAGGTTCCGGAGCCCTAAGAAGTCCATTTTCAGCAAGCCCAGCTCCTCCAGGGTGGTCATGACGTACTGGCAGACCACTGCCTCGTCGTTGCGGGCCAGGGGGACGTACTCGTACACCGGCTTCTTGGTGATGACCACACCGGCAGCATGGGTGGAGGCGTGGCGGGGCATCCCCTCCAGGGCCCGGGCAGTGTCGATGAGCTTTTTCACCCGTGGGTCCGTGTCGTACAGGTCAGAAAGCGGTTTGGAAAGCCGCAGGGCGTCGTCCAACGTGATATGCAGGGTGTTGGGCACCTGCTTGGCGATCTGGTCCACCTCGGCGTAGGGGATGTTCATGACCCGGCCCACGTCCCGGATAACGCCCCGGGCGGCCATGGTGCCAAAGGTCACGATCTGTGCCACATGGTCGTCGCCGTACTTGCGGCGGACGTAGTCCACCACCTCGCCCCGGCGGGTGTCGCCGAAGTCCATGTCGATATCGGGCATGCTGACCCGCTCCGGGTTCAGGAACCGCTCGAAGTACAAACTGTACTGCATGGGATCGATGTCCGTGATGTGGAGACAATAAGAGACCATGGACCCGGCGGCAGAGCCGCGTCCCGGGCCCACGGGGATGCCCACGCTCTTGGCGTAGCGGACGAAGTCGGAGACGATGAGGAAGTAGTCCGTGAAGCCCATCTTCTCGATCATGTCCTGCTCGTATTGCAGCTGGCCCCGGTACTGGTCGTCCTGGCCGTAGCGCTCCCGGTAACCCTCGTCACAGAGCTTTTTCAGATAGGAAAAGCTGTCATACCCCGGTGGCAGCTGGAATTCCGGCAGGTGGTACTTGCCGAAGGTGAATTCCAGGTCGCACATGTCGGCAATCTTCGCCGTGTTTTCGATAGCGCCCTCGTAGTCCCCGAACAGGTCCGCCATCTCCGCCTCGCTGCGGAGATAGAAGTTCCGGGGCTCGTAGCGCATCCGGTTCTCGTCATCGATGGTCTTGCCGGTCTGGATGCACAGCAGCACATCGTGGGCCTCGGCGTCCTCCTTGCGGAGATAGTGTGCGTCATTGGTGCACACCATAGGGATGCCCGTCTCCTCATGGAGCCGCAGCAGGTGCCGGTTCACGATGGCCTGCTCCCGGATGCCGTGGTCCTGGAGCTCCAGGTAAAAGTGGTCCGGACCGAAGATGTGTTGCATTTGCAGGGCGTAGTTTTTGGCGTTTTCGTACTCCCCGTTCCGCAGCATCCGGGGAATTTCTCCGGCAAGGCAGGCAGACAGGGCGATGAGGCCTTTGCTGTGTTCCTTCAAAAGGGCCAGGTCGATGCGGGGCTTGATGTAAAAACCTTCCGTCCAGGCCATGGAAACCATATAGGAGAGGTTCCGGTAGCCCTCCTCGTTCTCACACAGCAGCACCAGATGGCGGCTCTCAGCGTCGAACTCGTGGACCTTCTCGAACCGGGAGCGGCCCTTGGGCGTCACGTAGACCTCGCAGCCGATGATGGGCTTGACGCCCTCCGCCTTGCAGGCCCGGTAGAAGTCGATGACGCCGTACATGACGCCGTGGTCCGTGATGGCGCAGGCGGTCTGGCCCATGTCCTTCACCACCTTGGGCAGGTCCTTGATGCGGCAGGCGCCGTCCAGCAGGCTGTATTCCGTATGCACATGTAAATGGACGAAGGACATAGGCGCCTTCCTTTCAAGTATTCTTGGCTGAATTTTTTCCTTTGGCTCTCTCAGTCCCGCTCTGCCAGCAGCTCTTCCACGATTTCCACGGCGGTGACCACCATCACATCGCAGTGGCCCGTCAGGCCCAAGCGCTGGGCGGCGGGAGTGGCGTCGCTGGCGCCAGCCTTGTTTTTCAGCAGGTCCTGGCACCGCAAGGCGCCGAACTTCTGGGAAAACCGCTTCTGGACCTCCCGGGACAGGGCCACCGTCCGCTTTTTGCTGCCCACGGGGTCGTTTTCATCCACTGGGGTCATCAGGCCCAGGGTCATGATGGCGCCGGAGAGGGCACCGCACAGCTCGCCCGTGCCCGCGCCGCCGCCGAAGCCGCCGCCGATGTCCATGCTGGCCTGCTCACTGAGACCGGTGATATCCGAAAAGGCCGCCAGCACGCTCTGGCAGCAGTTATAGCCGTTTTTGTGATATTCGTGTGCCAATTCTACCCGTTCCATGATGTTTCTCCTTTGTCTGGTCAAATTCTATCAGGCCTTCCCTGCCAGGTCCATGAGCTTGCGCAGCCGGTGGTTCAGGCAGGATTTCGTCAACGGCGGGTCAAACTCCTCCGCTAATTCGCTGAGGGTCAGCTCCGGCCGGGCCATCCGCAACGCCGCCGTCTGCTGCAATTTCTGGGGCAGAGTCTCCAGGGTGCCCGCCTTTTCCAGGCGGCGGATGGCCTCGATCTGCTCCTGGGCCGCCGACACCGCCTTGTCCAGGTTGGCGCTGTCACAGTTCAGGCGGCGGTTCACGCTATTGCGCAGGTCCTTTTCCAGCTTGGCGGACATGATCTTCATGGCCGCCACCGGAGCGCCGATAAGGGTGAGAAAATCCTCGATCTGGTCGCTCTGCTTGAAGTATGTAATGAAGCTGCCGCTGCGGCTCAGGCTCTTGGGGGGATAGCCGCACTCCCGCAGCAGCACCTCCAGCTCCCGACTGGCCTGCAGATGGGAGGTAGTCAACTCCAGGTGATACCGCTTCAGGGGGTCCGTGCTGCTGCCCCCCGCGAAGAAGGCCCCCCTCAGGAAGGACGCCCGGCAGCACTCCTCCTCCAGCATACCGAAGTTGATGTGGAGCACCAGATTCTGACGGGGGTCGTAGCCCAGCACGTTGATGATGTGGTCCAGCTTTTTTGGGTCCGTGATCTGGAAGATGCGCTTTCCCTCCTGCTCCGGTTCCGGCTGGCGGTCGAACCGCATACCGAAGGCCCGCTGGAACAGCTTGGGGAGCCGTGCGGCGAAGTTTGGATTCTCCGTAATGATGCGGACCTCCGTGGAGTTGAAGGTATTGCAGTACAGCAGAATGCCGTAGGCCTCCGCCCGGGCGCAGCACAGCCGCTGCACCGGCAGTTTGCACAATTCATTTTTCGTGTCGTAGGAAAAAGACATAGGGTCTCCTTATTCTACCCGGTAGGTGTCATCCCGGTAATCAAAGGTACTGCCGGCGATGCGCACGCTGCGCTCCGCGTGCAGCAGGATCAGTTCCCGGGCCAGATGGCCGGGATGGTGACGGACGTAGCCGTTTTCCACCGTGGCCACGGGGCGGCGCACCAGCTCCACACCCAAGGCGGCGCAGCGGTCCTGGTCGCATTGCAGCAGCTCCGCCCCCTCCTCCGCGTACCGGGCGGCCACGCCCTTGGGAATGGGGGAGGAATTGGCCAGACACAGCTGAAACAGGCCCTCCGCCGAGTGCTGGAAGATGGCCTGGATGTGGTCGGCGGCGGTGTAGCCCTCCGTCTCCCCCTCCTGGGTCATGACGTTGGCCACGTAAACTTTCAGCGCGTCGGACTGCCGGATGGCATCCACGATACCGTCCACCAGCAGATTTGGGATGATGCTGGTATAGAGGCTGCCGGGGCCCAGCACCAGCATATCCGCCTCCCGGATAGCCGCCAGGGCCGCAGGCAGCGCCCTCGGGTGCTCCGGCAGCAGGCGGACCCGGGTGATGCGGCAGTCCTCTTTTTTCTTGCAGTAGAAAATTTTGGACTCCCCCACCACGGAGGCGCCGTTTTCAAACTCCGCCTCCAGCTGCACGTCTGCCGTGGTGACCGGCAGCACCCGGCCGGTAATGGCCAGGACCTGGCTCATGCGCTCCACAGCGGCGTCGAAGGTGGGGGAAATGCCGTTGAGGGCCGCCAGAAACAGGTTGCCAAAGCTCTGCCCTGCCAGAGAGCCATCTGTAAAGCGATAGTGCATCAGCTCCCGCATAAGGGGCTCCGTGTTGGCCAGGGCCTCCAGGCAATTGCGGATGTCTCCCGGCGGCGGCATGCCCAGGTCCTGCCGCAGCATGCCGCTGCCGCCGCCGTCATCCGCCACCGTTACGATGGCGGAGAGGTTTTCCGTATAGGCTTTCAGTCCCCGCAGCATGTTGGACAGCCCGTGGCCGCCGCCGATGGCGACCACACGGGGGCCGTGGGCTCTGGGGACGCGGTAGGATGTACGCTGATTGCTCATGGGAACCCTCCCCCGCTCAGCCGCGGCTCATGTCCCGGTGGGACTCCGATACCTGATACCCCTGCCCACGGATGAACTCCGCCAAAGCGTGGGCCACCGCCACGGAGCGGTGGTGGCCGCCGGTGCAGCCCACGGCGATGACCAGCCCGGTCTTGCCCTCCTCCGCATACAGCGGCAGGGAGAAGGCCAACAGGTCCTCCAGCCGTTTCAGGTAGTCCGTGGTCTGACGGAAGCCCATGACGTAATCGGCCACCGGCTTGTCAAGGCCGGTCTGTGGCCGCAGCTCCTCGATGTAGAAGGGATTGGGCATGAAGCGCACGTCGAACACCAGGTCCGCGTCCAGGGGCAGGCCGTACTTGAAGCCAAAGGAGGTGACGCTGACCGCCATGCTCCCCTGCTCCGTCTCCGTGCCGAAATGGTGCAGCAACTGGGCCCGGAGCTGGGCCGTGCTGGTGCGGGAGGTATCCACGATGAAATCCGCCCGCTGGCGCACCGGCTCCATCAGCGCCCGCTCCTGCTCCACGGCCTCCTCCAAAGAGTCCGTCCGGTCCGCCAGGGGATGACGCCGCCGGGTCTCCTTGTACCGCTTGATGATGGTCTCCGGAGAGGCCTCCAGAAACAGCATGCGGCAGACGCCGTCCATGGCCTTCAGCTTATCCAGCACGTCGAACAGCTCGTCGAAGGAGCTGGCGGTGCGCACATCGTAGACCAGGGCCACCCGGTCATACCGGCCGCTGCCGCCAGCGCAGAACTCCGCGAATTTCAAAATCATGGCCGCCGGCATGTTATCCACAATGTAAAAGCCCATGTCCTCCAGGAAGGACGCGGCCTTGCTCTTGCCGGCCCCGGAGAGGCCGGAAATGATCAGGATCTCCATATTGCTTCCCGCTTTCTCAGGCTTCGATGATCTTGACCTCCGGCTCCAGCCGGACGCCCTTTTCCGCCAGGACCCGGTCCTGCACCTGGCGGATCAGCTCCGTCACGTCGGCGCAGGTGGCGCCGCCCAGGTTGATGACGAAGCCCGCGTGCTTTTCGCTGACCTGGGCCCCGCCCACGGTCAGGCCCTTTAATCCACACTGGTCAATCAGGGTCCCGGCGAAATAGCCGGTGGGCCGCTTGAAGGTGCTGCCGGCGCTGGGGTATTCCAGGGGCTGGCTGGCCTTGCGGCGGGCCATGAGGGAGCGCATTTTCTCCCGGATCTCCGCCTCATTCCCCTCCGCCAGCCGCAGCACGGCGGACAGCACCACCCCGTCCGGGCAGTCCGTCAGCAAGCTGTGGCGGTAGCCGAAGTCCATCTCCTCACAGGAAAGGGTCTTGACCCCTTCCTCCGGGAACAGCAGGGTGACGCTCCGGACCACCTGCTTCATCTCCCCGTCGTAGGCCCCGGCGTTCATGCACACGGCGCCCCCCAGGGTGCCGGGGATGCCGTGTGCGAATTCCAGGCCCGTCAGGCCTTGCTTACAGGCAAAATCCGCCAGCCGGGCCAGGGACACACCGGCCTCTGCTTTGATGGTGCAGGGCTCGGGGCCCAACTCCACCCGGGACATGGCGTAGGTGTTGACCACCAGCCGGTCCAGACCCCCGTCAGGTGCCAGCAGGTTGGTGCCGTTGCCGATGACCAAAGGCCGGGCGCCGCAGTCCTCCGCGAAGCCCAGCAGCAGCACCAGCTGCTCTCCCCGCTCCGGGAAGGCCATGCGCCGGGCGGGGCCGCCGATGCGGAAGGAGGTGTGGCGGCTCATGGGCTCGTCACGCTCCACCCGCAGGTCCGGGAGATAATCGGCGATCTGTTTGTCAAGCTGTGTATACCAGTCCATAAAAGGACCTCCTTGCTCATATAGCGCGGCCCAGCATGGCCGCGCCGATGATGCCGGCGTCGTTGCCCAGCTCCGCCCGGATGATGCGGGGAACCTGGTCCACATGGCGGGCATAGCACTCCCGTGCCACGATTTCCCGCACCGGCTCCAGCAGCAGATGCTCCGGCGCGGCAGCCACACCGCCGCCCAGGGCCACGGCCTCCGGGTGCAGAATGTTCACCAAATTGGTCAGGCCCGCCGCCAGATACTCCGCGTAGGCGCGGCAGACGGCCAGGGCTGTCTCGTCTCCCTGCTCCGCCGCCTGGAAGGCCGTCCGGCCCTCCACGCCGCCATTGGCGGCGGCAATGGCATGCAGGGCGCTTTCGGGATGCCGCTCCATGGCCTCCTTCGTCTCCCGGATCAGGCCGGTGGCGGAGGCATAGGCCTCCCAGCAGCCCCGGCGGCCGCAGTTGCAGGGGACGCCGTCCTGTTTGATGACGATGTGGCCCACCTCGCCGCCGGCGCCGCAGCCGCTGTACAGCTTGCCGTTCAGGATCATGCCGCCGCCCACGCCGGTGCCCAGGGTAATGACCACAAAGTGCTTCGTACCCCGGCCCGCGCCGCAGCTCCACTCGCCCACAGCGGCGCAGTCCGCGTCGTTGCCCAGCAGCACCGGCAGATCCAGATGCTTCCGGAACAGGGCCTCCAGGGGCACGTTCTTCATGGGGATGTTGGCGGTGTACAGAATGTCCCCGCCCTTCACGGCGCCGGGGATGCCCATGCCCACGTATGCCACGTCCTTCGCTTCCACACCGCCCCGCTCCATGACGGCGGCGGCCAGCTGGGACAAAGTCTCCGCGAAGGGCTCCGGTCCCCGGAAGTCCAGGGGCGTCCGCTCCACGTCCACGATGGTCCCTTCTTCATTTACAAGGCCGGCCTTCAGGTTGGTGCCGCCCACGTCGATACCGATATACATGTTGTTCCCTCCCTGTGTTCTCTCTATCCCCGCTTATCCGTTTTTGCCGCTGCCCATGTCGGCCCGCAGGTCCACCCGCCGGGCCAGCTCCTGGGCGGCATTGTAGCCGAATTTCCTGTGCCGGTTGTTCATGGCCGCCACCTCCACGATGCTGGCCAGGTTCCGGCCGGGCCGCACGGGGATGGTGACAATGGGCACCTGAACGTCCAGAATGTCGGTGAAGTGGTCCTCGATGCCCAGGCGGTCATAGAATTTGGTCTGGTCCCAGGGCTCGAAATGGACCACCAGGTCCAGCTGGGACTCCACCTTGATGGCCCGCATACCGAACAGCTGCCGCACGTCGATGACGCCGATGCCCCGCAGCTCGATATAGTGGCGGATGACCTCCGGTGCCGTGCCGATCAACTGGTTGGAGATGCGCCGCAGCTCCACGGCGTCGTCCGCCACCAGGCGGTGACCGCGCATGATCAGCTCAATGGCGGCCTCGCTCTTGCCCACACCGGAGTCGCCGGTGATCATGACGCCCTCGCCGTAGATATCCAGCAGGACGCCGTGGCGGGTGACGCAGGGGGCCAGGGCCCGGTTGAGATACTCAATGGTGTGGCTGGTGAAATCCACCGTGGTCTCCTTGCTGCGCAGCAGGGTCTTTTCGTGTTCCCTGGCGCTCTCCAGGCACTCTGGGAAGCACTCCAGCTCCCGGCTGATAACCAGGGCCGGAATGTCATAGAGAAACAGGTCATCGAAGCACTTGCGGCGGCTCTCCGCGGGAAGGCCCTTCAGATACATATACTCCGCCTTGCCGATCACCTGGATGCGGCGGGGGTCAAAATAATCATAAAAATCATGGAACTGCAGGCCGGGACGGTTCACATCCGTGATGGTCAGCAGGGCCGACTCAAAATCGCTGCCCCGGTTCAGGACCTCCAGGCCGGATTCCTTGATAAACTGGGTGATCTTCACTCCGTTTTCATGCATACTGTCTTCCTCGTCTTTCCGCCCGTGACCGGAACCGGGCCATTCCTGCCAGCCGTGCGAACACCCGGCTGAGCGGTCAAAAAATTTGCAGGCGCACATCTGGTTTTATTATATATGAATTTCTCTGTTTCCGCAACACCTTCTCCCCTCTCCGGCCCGGAAAAATAGGAGCGGCGGCCCGCAAAAAAACTTTAATTTTTTTGAAAATTTTGCTTGCATTTGCGAAATAATTCTGTTATTATATCAAACGTGCCTATGAAAGTCGGCATGGAAGTACGCAACAGCAAGGAGGTGCAACGGATGGCAAAGTGCGAGTTCTGCGACAAGGGCGTTACCTTCGGCATTCAGGTTTCCCACTCTCACCGGCGTTCCAATCGTCCCTGGAAGCCCAATGTGAAGCGTGTGAAGGCGATCGTCAACGGTTCCCCCCGCCATGTGTATGTTTGTACCCGGTGTATGCGTTCCGGTAAGGTCACCAGAGCGATCTAACAGTTGGACAAACAAAGATCCCGGACTTCGGTCCGGGATTTCTTTTTTGCAATGCCGAGTATCAAAAACGCCCCGGAAGCGGCTGCTTCCGGGGCGTTGCTTATACAGTCAGGGGCCGTTTTCCGCCAGGGACTCCAGGAAGTGGACCGCGCCGCTGTTGGCGGGCTCCACCTCCGTCCGCAGAACGCTGCCCGGCAGGTGGAATTCCGCTGCCAGGGTCCCGGCGTAGTCATCGCTCCGGGTCAGGGTCACGCCTTTCAGGGACGTCCAGGGGATGGCGGTGAACTCCGTGCTGTACTTCTGCTCCCCCTTCTTCTCCGGCTTGCCGCTGCGCAGCAGCAGAAGCTCCCGGTCATTGTGGAGGTACAGCGTCCCGGCAAACTCCTCCGGCTTGGTCCAGGGGAACCGCCGTCCCGCCCGGAAATCGCTCCAGCAGGGCTGGTAGGCGTCCAGTTCAAAGGCCACGCCCCGGGTCCGCAGGTCCCGCAGCTGGTTGAACAGCCAGATATCCACTTTCTCCTCCGTCAAAGCCGGGTCCGGGACCAGCCCCTCCGGGCAGGTGCTCTCCGCAGGCCAGGACTGGCGTACCAGTTCCAGCAGCTTCCAGACGGTGTCGCTGGAGACCGTGTTATAGGGCAGCGTCACCGCCCCCTCCCGGCCATACAGGGTGCAGACGCCCTTCAGCAGCCGTTGGTACAGCCGTACACCGCCGGTCTCCCCAAAGGAGATGCCGGTACTGTCCACCGCCTTCTCCCGACGGCTCCAGATGCGGATGCCGCTCTCGTCCGCGCCCACCACATAGTCATACAGGTCCATGTCCGGCGTGGCTTTCCGCCGCTCGATATCCCGGGGCAACTTGAACAGCATCCGGTATGTCTCCGGATGCTCCACATAGGGCACAAACAGAGGCGGCAGAGGATGGTCCTCGTCGATCTCATAGATCCAGGGACCAAAGGCATCATATTCGGAAACCCGCACAATTAACCCTTCTTTCTCACATCCAGGTGGTTTCCAGCAGTTCGTCCTTCTTGGCGCGGGTCATCAGCTCCGTCACCACGTCCCGGACCTGCTTGCCATGGTACAGCACCTCGTAGGCACAGCGGCAGATGGGCATTTCCACACCCTCCCGCTCCGCCAGCTGGTGGATGCTCTCGGCGGCATAGTAGCCCTCCACCACGGCACCGACCTCCTCCATGGCCTTCCGGACGGTCTTGCCCTGGCCGATGAGGATGCCCGCCCGGTTGTTGCGGGAGTGCAGGGATGTGCAGGTGACGATCAGATCGCCCATACCGGCCAGACCGCCGAAGGTGCGGCGGGTGCCGCCCAGCTGCTCGCCCAGGCGGGTCAGTTCCGCCATGGCCCGGGTCATCAGCAGGGCCTTGGTGTTATCCTGGAAGCCCAGGCCGGTGCAGATGCCGCAGCTGAGAGCCACCACGTTTTTCAGCGCCGCCGCCAGCTCCACGCCGATGATGTCATAGCTGGTGTAGACGCGGAAGTAGTCATTCATAAAGGCATCCTGGACGAACCGGGCCGCCGCCCGGTCCGGACAGGCGGACACGCAGCCGGTGGGCATCCGGATGCCCACTTCCTCCGCGTGAGAAGGGCCGGAAAGGGCAACCACTTTACAGATATTTCCCGTCACTTCCTGCAATACCTGGCTCATGCGCAGGTTGGTGTCCCGCTCGATGCCCTTGGAGACCGTCACCAGGATGGTCTCCGGCCGCAGCCAAGGCGCCATCTTTTTACCGGTCTCCCGGACGGCGAAGGAGGGGCTTGCACAGACTACCATGTCCGCCCCCTCCAGGCAGGAGAGGTCGCCGGTAATATGCAGGCTGTCCGGCAGACCCACGCCCTTCAAAAGAGGATTCCGCCGGGTCTCCGCCATCTCCGCCGCCTTGGCGGGGTTATGGGACCACAGCCAGGTCTCATGACCGTTGTCGCAGAGGACCAGGCTTAGGGCCGTGCCCCAGCCGCCGCTGCCAAGCACAACTGCTTTCATAGGGTCTCCTCCCTTTTATGATTTGCGGTGGAAGCTGAACTTGTTCTCCGTGCCGCTCAGAAGCCGCTTAATATTGGCCCGGTGCTGCCACACCACCAGTCCGCCGCAGGCGAAGCCCAGGGCCACGATGACTGGATCGGGATAGCAGTACCAGGTGACAAAGGGAAAGCTGGCTCCGGCCCACAGGGAGCCCAGGGATACGTACCGGGTCAGGACGGTCAAAATCAGGAACCCGCCCCAGACCACCAGGGCGATGCGCCAGTCGATCATAATGGCAATGGTGCCGCCGGAGAGGATGCCCTTGCCGCCCTTGAAGTGGAACATGCAGGGGAACATGTGGCCCAGCAGGCAGAACAGGCCCGCCCAGTATTTGCCGAAAAGGCTCCACATTCCGCTGATATAAAGGTTGGCCGCATAGCCCCATCGCCCACAGAAATAACCCAGATACCAACTGCCGAATCGCACGGCCACTACTGCCTTCAGTACGTCCGTCAGAATGACTACGGCAGTCAAAGGGCCTCCAAATGTCCGGTAGAAGTTGGTCAGTCCTGCATTGCCGCTGCCATGGTTCCTCACATCATCCCGCAAAATATACTTGGAGACAATGACCGCTCCATTAAAGCAGCCACAGAAATAAGCCACCACCGCCAGCACAAGAAGACTCTCCCAGCCCGCCCCTGTGACAGCATAGGGATCCAGATAGAAAGAATTCAGCACCTCTCACTCCTCCTTATCGCCCTTCTGGCGGATAGAGAGGACGATAGGCGTGCCCTCCAGGCCGAAGGTATTGCGGATGCAGTTCTCGATATACCGCTGATAGGAGAAGTGGAACAGCCGGGCATCGTTGCAGAAGATCACGAAATGGGGCGGGCGGATGCCCACCTGGGTCATATAGTAGATCTTCAGACGGCGGCCCTTGTCCGTGGGAGGCTGCACCCGGGTCTGCGCGTCCGCCAGCACGTTGTTCAGCATGCCGGTGGTGATGCGGACACTGGCCTGGTTGGACACGTAGTCGATCAGCTCGAACAGCTTGTCCACCCGCTGGCCGGTCTTGGCGGAGATGAAGAGGATGGGGGCATAGGGCATGTAGGCCAGGCCCTGACGGACCTCCTCCCGCATGCGGTCCATGGTCTTGCCGTCCTTTTCGATCAGGTCCCACTTGTTCACCACGATGATGCAGGCCTTTCCCGCCTCATGGGCCAGACCAGCCACCTTGGTATCCTGCTCGGTGACACCCTCGGTGGCGTCGATCATGATGAGGCACACGTCGCTGCGCTCAATGGCCATGGTGGCCCGCAGGACGCTGTACTTCTCGATGTCCTCCTCCACCTTGGACTTCTTGCGGATACCGGCGGTGTCGATGAACACGAAGCTGCCCTTGTCGTTGGTAAAGCGGGAGTCGATGGCATCCCGGGTGGTGCCCGCCACATTGGAGACGATCACCCGCTCCTCCCCCAGGATCTTGTTCACCAGGGAGGATTTACCGGCGTTGGGCTTGCCGATGACCGCCACCTTGATGGCGTCATCCTCCTCTTCCTCCTCGTCCTCCGGGGGGAAATACTGGACACAGGCGTCCAGCAGGTCGCCGGTGCCGTGGCCGTGGACGGCGGAGACGGCGATGGGGTCGCCCAGGCCCAGGTTATAGAACTCGTAGAAGTCCGGGTTCACAGTGCCGGTTGAGTCCATCTTGTTGACGGCCAGCACGATGGGCTTGCCGCTGCGCAGCAGCATGTTGGCCACCTCCTGGTCGGAGGCGGTGAGGCCTGTGCGGATATCCGTCAGGAACACGATGACGTTGGCGTTGTCGATGGCGATCTGGGCCTGGTCCCGCATGAACTCCAGGATCATATTGTCGGTGCGGGGCTCGATGCCGCCGGTGTCGATCAGGGTAAACTTCCGGCCGTTCCACTCTGTCTCTCCGTAAATGCGGTCCCGGGTGACGCCGGGGGTATCCTCCACGATGGAAAGCCGTCTGCCGATCAGCTTGTTGAACAGCATGGACTTGCCCACATTGGGCCGTCCAACGATGGCAACGATGGGTTTCATCGGCTCTCACTTCCTTTCTGTTGTTTCATAAAAGTCCAGTGTATATTATACCCGCCAATGGGCGGGATAGCAAGACAAAAAGCAAGGAGGGAAGAATCCTCTTCCCTCCTAAAGCAAGCATGCAAATCCTTATTTCGCGACGACGGACTTGACAACCTTGACCTCGCGGCCGTTGTAGTTACCGCACTCCTGGCACATTCTGTGAGGCAGGTGCAGCGCACCGCATTTCGGGCATGCAACGAGACCGGGAGCCGCCAGCTTCCAAACGGAGCTACGGCGCTTGTCGCGTCTTGCTTTGGATACTTTTCCCTTAGGTACTGCCATTGTGACACCTCCTTGATCTTTCAAAGGCGCGGGAGTGTGGCCCGTCCTTATTGTACTTTATTTGTTCTCCAAAAGCTTTGCCAGGGCTGCGAGCCGGGGGTCCACTTCCTTCTTGCAGGAGCATGGCCCCAGATTCAGGTCGGCACCGCACCGGGGACACAGTCCCTTGCAATCTTCCGAACACAGTGTTTTTGTGTCCATCTCCAGGATGAACGCCGTGCGGGCCAGGTCGCCCGCATCCACTTTCCCTTCCTCCAGCAGGACGATCTCGTCGTTGTCCTCGTTCTGGAGCTCCTCCGCCAGCATGCAGCGGAAGGGGACTTCCTTTTCCTGCGAAAACTCTTTTCCACAGCGGTCACAGACCGCGTCCAGCACAGAACTGGCGGTCAGCTCCAGCCACAGAACGTCCGCGGTGTTCCGGATCTCTCCCCTCACCGCCACAGGGCGGCTGATAGGATACCGGCCAGCAAACTCCACGTCGGACAGGTCCAGTTCAAAGTGAAAATTCAGGGCCTTGCCCGGGGTCCGCAGGATGGGTCTTACGTCGATCAGCATAACATACCTCGCAATGACACGGTTAGTATTATAAAGGCTGGCGGCCCCGTTGTCAAACATTTTTTTCAAATTTCCGCCAGTTTTTTCACCGGTCCCTCTCCCGGTCCAAATGCTTCCCCTCCAGGTCGATGCCCAGGATGGTGTTTCGGAAGCCCTTCTGCAGAACTTCGGCCGTGGTGATCTGATAGCTGTCCTTGGGCCAGCGCTCCGCCCAGCCCTGGCGGAGCATCCCCGCCAGCCGCCCGCACAGAGGGTCCGGCTGGTCCAGCAGCATGGGAGAAAGGAAGCTGACAATGACCTGCTTCTCCTCCACCCGGACGGCGCCGCGGTTCCAGAAAGCCCGGCGCTTCCAGGCCGCCTCCAGGGCGTCCAGAATGTCATTCGCCAGCGCCTCCAGAGCCGTCAGGTCTCCCTCCGTCTCTGCCACCGCACGGACATACAGCGGGCCGAAGCGCTCCTGATACTCCCGGAGAGCCTTGGCGTATTCGTTCCGCCGGAACCTGGGCAGCCAATCCCTGGCCTCCCAGACGGCGGCGCACAGGTCATTGACCTTCATGACGCTCCTCCCCGCTGTCCTCCTCCGGCTCCTCGTCGGACCAGGTGCTGGGATCGTCCTTGTGCTTGGCGCCGTACTGATAGGCACTCCACTCCCGCCACAGCAGCCAGCCGCCGATGGCGGCAAAGGCCACGCCGCCGCCGATGCCGACGGCCGGAGAGTCGGAGGTTCCCCGGATCACATTGAACAACAGCTGGGCCGCCAGATACAGCAGGTAGCCGCCCGCCAGTACCCAGACGTAATTGACCTTGCCGGTCTTCTTATTGCTGCTCATAAAAAGCGTCTCCTTACCAACTCAAAATATTCCCGCCGCCCTTTACAAAAAGGTGCCAAACGGGTATGATAATGCCAAATCGGAACTTACCGCAGGAGGGTCATCATGCGAGAATTCACCATTGGGAAAAACGACGCCGGGCAGCGGCTGGACCGCTTCGTGTCCAAGAATCTGCCCCTGCTGCCCCCTGCCCTGCTGCAGAAATACATCCGCCTCAAGCGCATCAAGGTCAACGGCAAGGGCTCCAAGCGGGACGCACGCCTCAATACCGGCGATATTTTACAATTATATATCAACGACGAGTTCTTTGACAAGCCCAATGAGGAAAATCTCTTCCTCACCGTGTTCAAACCCCAGCTGACCATCGTCTATGAGGACGAGAACCTGCTGCTGGTGGACAAGCGCCCCGGTCTGGTGGTCCACGCCGACGAGACGGAGAAGGTCAACACCCTCATCAACCACATCCAGGCCTATCTGTACCAGAAGAAGGAGTGGAACCCCAAGTGGGAGAACGCCTTCGCCCCCGCCCTGTGCAACCGCATTGACCGGAACACCGGCGGCATCGTCATCGCCGCCAAAAACGCCGAGACCCTGCGCATCATCAATGAGAAGATCAAGGCGCATGAACTGGAAAAGTCCTATCTCTGCGTCACCGTGGGCCATCCCCGGCCCGCGGAGGGAAAAATCGAGGGTTTTTTGTTGAAGGACGAGGCCAAAAAGCTGGTATCCTTCTACCACAAGCCTATCCCCGGCGGCAAGACCGCTGTCACCCTCTATAAAACTCTGGAAAACCGGGGAGAATTATCTCTGGTGGAGTGCCGTTTGCTCACCGGCCGGACCCACCAGATCCGCGTCTCCATGGCGGAGATCGGCTGTCCCCTGCTGGGGGACGGCAAGTATGGCCGGGGCGATGTGAACAAGCGGTATCACGAGACCCGCCAGGCCCTCTATTCCTACAAGCTGCACTTCGATTTTCCCACGGACGCAGGGATGCTGAACTACCTGCGGGGCAAGACTTTCACCGTGGAGGATGTCCCCTTCCAGGAGAAATATTTTTCCCATGAGAAAAAAGGGTAATTCCCTTGACATTTGGGGGTACTTCCTATATAGTCAAAATTGCTGAATTTCGACGAGAAAGGTCCCCCCTTGACAGAGAAAAGAGGCGCATCATTTTATAGAAATATACATGAAATGGGGGAGGATACATGTCCAAAGAGTTGATTCGCCTGCGGGATGTCTGCATGGCCTTCGACGACGAGCTGGTTCTCGATCACTTAAATCTGTATTTTAATGACAAAGAATTCCTCACACTGCTAGGGCCCAGCGGGTGCGGCAAAACCACCACGCTGCGGATTATTGGCGGCTTCGTGACACCTACGTCCGGAGACGTCCTCTTTGACGGTGTGAGGATTAATGACGTTCCGCCCTATCAGCGGCAGATCAATACGGTTTTTCAGAAGTACGCGCTCTTCCCGCATCTGAACGTGTTTGAAAACATCGCCTTCGGCCTGCGGATGCAGAAGCGCCCCGACCCCAAGGACCCCTCCGGGAAAAAAATGGTGAAGATCCCCGAAGCGGAGATCCGTGAGCGGGTCATGGAGATGCTGGAGGTTGTCAGCCTCAAGGGCTTCGAGCACCGCAAGCCCGACGCCCTCTCCGGCGGCCAGCAGCAGCGTGTGGCCATCGCCCGGGCTCTGGTGAACAAGCCCAAGGTCCTGCTGCTGGACGAACCTCTGGCGGCCCTGGACCTGAAGCTGCGCAAGGATATGCAGATTGAGCTGAAGCGTATCCAGCAGCAGGTGGGCATCACCTTCATCTACGTCACCCACGACCAGGAGGAGGCCCTCACCATGTCCGATACCATCGTGGTCATGGACAAGGGCACCATCCAGCAGATCGGCACTCCCGAGGACATCTATAACGAGCCGAAAAACGCCTTCGTGGCGGACTTTATCGGCGAGTCCAACATCATCGACGGCGTCATGCTCCAGGACAACCTGGTGCAGATGTACGGCAAGCAGTTCCCCTGCCTGGACGGCGGCTTTGCCGAGAACGAACCGGTAGACGTGGTCATCCGCCCCGAGGACATCGACATCGTCCCCGTGGAGCAGGGCCAGCTGACCGGCGTCGTCACCAGCGTGACCTTCAAGGGTATGCAGTACGACATCATCGTGGACTTCAAGGGCTTCAAATGGCTCATCCAGACCACGGACCACTGCCCCGAGGGTTCCCGCATCGGCATCAAGATCGATCCCGACGGCATCCATGTCATGAAAAAGAGCAAGTACTCCGGTATGTTCGGCGACTACTCCTCCTTCTCCGAGGAGTATGACGAACTGGACGACGCCAGCCTGGCGCTGGACGAGGAGGAGAGCGGGGATGAGGAATAAGCTGCCCTTGCTGTCCGTCCCCTATGTGGTCTGGATGGCGCTGTTCGTGGTGGCCCCCATCATCATGGTGGTCATTTACGCCTTCTCCTCCGCCGCAGGCGGCTTTACCCTGGCAAACTTTGCCCGCATGGGCACCTATACCGTGGTGTTCACCCGGTCCTTCAAGCTGGCCCTCATCGCCACCGTCATCTGTCTTCTGATCGGCTATCCCGTGTCCTATATGATGAGCAAGGAGGGCCCCCGGTTCCAGCGCATCGCCATGGTGCTCATCATGCTGCCCATGTGGATGAACTTCCTGCTGCGGACCTACTCCTGGATGTCCATTCTGGAGAACAACGGCCTGCTGAACCAACTGTTCCAGAAAATCGGACTGATCACTCTGTACAACAACGTCTTCGGCACGGACCTCGCCTTTTTCCGCATGATCAACACCCAGGGGGCCGTGGTGCTGGGCATGGTGTACAACTACCTGCCCTTTATGATCCTGCCCATCTACTCCGTCATCGTGAAGCTGGACGACAGCCTGATCGAGGCGGCCCGGGACCTGGGCGCCAGCACGTTCAACGTGTTCCGCCGGGTGATCCTGCCCCTGTCCCTGCCCGGTGTGCTGTCCGGCATCACCATGGTGTTCGTCCCCTCCGTCTCCACCTTTGCCATCAGCAAGATGCTGGGCGGCGGCACGGAGATGCTGCTGGGCGACCTGATCGAGCAGCAGTTCCTGGGCGGCGCCTACAATCCCCAGCTGGGCGCGGCCATCTCCCTGGTGATGATGGTCATTGTGGTGGTCTGCATGTGGATCATGAACCGCTTCGGCGAGGGCGAAGAACAGGCGGTGATGATGTGAAGAAGAACAATTCCCCGCTGAACCGCCTGTTTATGGTTCTGGTGTTTGTATTCCTGTACGCGCCTATTTTCCTGCTGATCATCTTCTCCTTCAACGCCGGTAACAGCAATACCGTCTGGAAGGGCTTCTCCCTGGACTGGTACGCCAAGCTGTTCCACAACCGACTCATCATGCAGAGCGTGTACACCACCCTGCTGGTTTCCCTGCTGGCCACCGTGATCGCCACCTTCGCCGGTACCTTCGCCGCCATTGGCTTCTACGCCATGCGCCGCAAGGCCCGGGAACCCCTGATGACTGTTAACAGCATCCCCATGATGAATGCCGATATCGTCACCGGCGTTTCTCTGTGCCTGCTGTTCGTGGCCTTCTTCAACGGCTGGGGCAGTTTTGCCACCTGGTTCAACTCCCTGGGACTGTTCCGTCTTCCTACCCGTCTGACCATGGGCTTCGGCACCCTGCTGATCGCCCACATCACCTTCAACATTCCCTATGTGATCCTGTCCGTGGGCCCCAAGCTGCGGCAGATGGACAAGAACCTGGTGGATGCCGCCATGGACCTGGGCTGCACCTGGATGCAGGCCTTCTGGAAGGTCATCCTGCCGGAGATCAAGCCCGGTATCATCTCCGGCGCCCTGACGGCCTTCACCATGAGTATTGACGACTTCGTCATCAGCTACTTCACCGCCGGCTCCTCCGCCTCCACTCTGGCCATGACCATCTACGGCATGACCAAGAAGCGGGTCACGCCGGAGATCAACGCCGTCTCCACGCTGCTGTTTGTGACGGTGCTGGTACTGCTGGCTGTCATCAACATCCGGGAGGCCCGGCAGGAGCGGAAGCGCGCCGCGGAGCTGCGCCGGCGCTGAACCACGGTTTCACGGCCCTGTGCCTTGAAATAAAAATCACAGTAACACTGGAGGAATGATCAATTGAAAAAGATACTTGCCCTTGCCATGATGATGGTGACCATCCTGACCCTCACCGCCTGCGGCGGAAGCAGCAGCGGTAGCGAAAGCAAAGACCGGGTCGTCAACGTGTGCAGCTGGGGTGAATACATTGATGAAGATTTGATCTATCAATTCGAGGACGAAACCGGCATCAAGGTCAACTACCAGACCGCCGAAAGCAACGAAGCCCTCTACTCCCTGCTGAAAACCGGCGCTGGTGACTACGATGTCATCGTTCCCTCTGACTATATGATCGGCCGTCTGATTGCCGAAGGCATGCTGGCGGAGCTGAACTACGACAACATCCCCAACTATGCTCTGATCGACGCCCGCTACAAGGGGCTCAGCTATGACCCCGACAACAAGTACACCGTCCCCTACACCTGGGGCACCCTGGGCATCATCTACAATACCACCATGGTGGACGAGGAGATCACCAGCTGGGATGCTATGTTCGACGAGAAGTACGCTGGACAGGTCCTGATGATCCGCAATTCCCGGGACGCCCTGGCCGCCGCCCTGCTGGACCTGGGCTATGACATCAACACCACCGACGAGGCCCAGATCCGCGAGGCCTATGAACTGCTGGCCGACGCCAAGAGCAAGGGCGTGTATCAGTCCTTCGTCATGGACGAGATCTTCGGCAAGATGGAGGGCGGCAATGCCGCTATCGCCATGTACTACGCCGGCGACTATCTGACCATGCTGGAGAACAACGAGGACCTGGCCTACGTGGTGCCCGAGGAGGGCTCCAACTGGTTCGTGGACGCTATGTGTGTGCTGAAGAACGCCCAGCACAAGGAAGAGGCCGAGGCCTGGATCAACTTCATCGCAGGTACTGACGCCAACCTGGCCAACATGGACTATATCTGGTACGCCTCCCCCAACGCCGAGGCTCTGGAGCAGTATCCCGCCTACTATGAGGAGACCTACGGCGAAGAACTGGACCAGGAGACCTTTGGGATCATGGCCGCTCCCGCCGACGTGCTGGATCGCTGCACTCTGTATGAAAACCTGCCCGCCGAGACCCTGACACTGTACAACGACCTCTGGACGGAGCTGGGTATCTGATGACCTGCCGAGAGCGGCACCGCAAGGTGCCGCTCTTCTTTACCCTTTTGGTCGGCAAGGAACGTCACTGATCAGATATGCTTTGCTGTACATCGGTATCGTATGATAAACTTCATAAATCGAAATCTGCGGAGGATTGTTTTGGAAAAGGATAAACTGATACATGGAATTTTATGGTCAGTCTTTTATTTGATTGTGTACGGCGTATTAAGCGTTGTTGGTAATTTTTTGTTTCCAGTGGAGTTCCTGATAGGATGTGGGCTGATAGGCGGAGTCTATATCCTAATCAATGCATTTTTTATCAGATACAAAAGAGAACGACTGTTTGTAAATGGATTGCTCTCAGCGTTCGCTGTCTTATGCCTTGGCATTCTAATCGGGAAGCAGCTGAAATTTCAGGATGTTCTTGCGCTTGGTGCTGCAATTTCGATCATTGATATTCTTAGCTTTACAAAACATGGGAAACACACTACAAATGCAAAGGCTATGTCAAACATTCATTTCATGTCGAAATTGATTGTTTACGGAAAAGAGAAGAATGATGTCCTGGTGCCCACCTGTGGGATTGGAGATTACTTTTATTATTCGATGTGGATATCGGGAATTCACACGATTTCAAATTCAATTTATGCGTACCTGTTGGCAGTGTGCACGATCCTTCTGGGGAGCTGTATCCATTATGCGATCATTATGAAGTTGTCCCGGCGGGAAAACTACAAAGGCTTTCCAGGGACTGTTTTTCCTTTTTTGTGTATTGCGGTACAATATACAATTCTGCATTTTCTGAGATGTTGACCATTGGTAGTTCGGTTTCCCGCTCTTGCCAAAGGTGAAAAAAACGAGTACACTATCTCCGATATCATTCAACACAAAAGGAGGACTTCCCTATGATCCTGATCGGAACCAAATGCCAGCTGGAGCAGACCGTCACGGAAGACCTGACCGCCGCTGCCGTGGGCTCCGGCCTGCTGAACGTCTTCGGCACTCCCTACATGATCGGCCTGATGGAAAACGCCGCCCAGACAGCCCTGCAGAACTTCCTGGAGGAGGGCCAGGGCAGCGTGGGCACCCACCTGGACATCCAGCACACCGCCCCCACCCCCGTGGGCATGAAGGTCTTTGTGGAGGCCGAGATCGTCTCCGTCTCCGAAAACGGCAAGATGGTGGACTTCCAAGTGAAGGCCTGGGACGAAAAGGGCCCCATCGGCCAGGGCACCCACACCCGCGCCATCATCAACAACGAGCGCTTCCTCAGCAAGTGCAACGCCAAGCTGGACAAGTAAGACGCAAAAATCCCGGAGTTCCGAAGAACTCCGGGATTTTTATGTACATTTACAGGTCCTTGAACAGCTCGGCGCTGGGATTCAGATAGCCCAGATCGTCCTCGCTTCCGGTCAACTGGCGCAGGTTCTTGACGCCGGTGCGCTTTTTTCCCATGGAGGCGCCCTTCAGCTTGTCCAGGCCGGTCTCGGGGGTATCCTTGAACTCCAGGATGCCCTTCTCCCGGGCCAGCTCCAGCAGCTGCATGCCCTTCTCGGAGCGGACGATCACTTGGTTCCAGCCCTTGTCCACGTCCCAGCCGTCGGCGCTTCGGGCACCGCCCACGGACAGGTCGGCAAACTCGGCAGTCATATCGGTGCAGTAGCGGCAGCCGGACCGCACCAGCGGGGTCACCTCGTCCAGGTTGACGGAGACGGTCTCGCCGTTCTCCCGCAGCTCCAGGGAGTGGTACTTGCTGGGGGGAATGTCCATGTGGGACACCTTCTCCGGGTCGGCGTGCCGGGCCGTCAGGTCCCGGATGCCCTCCCAGTCCAGGCCCCAGCCGCAGAAGAGTCCGAAGACCATGCCGATGTTGTCGGCGTGGTTGTCGTTCTCCGCCAGGGGCTTGGACTTCATCTTATAGACCGCCAGGGTCTTGCAGGGGGTTCCCACCACGCCGATGCTGTGGTAGCGGTCCTCCTTCAGCGCCTTGTTCAGCACCGCCAGAGTGGGCGGCACCTGGAAGCTGCTGCCGGAGCAGGCGCGGACCTCCTCCGCCGTGGTGGCCAGGACGCCTTCAGGCTCCAGGCCGCCCTGAGAGCGGGTCATGACGGCGGCGTCGATGAATCCCTCCTGGATGGCCAGCTCCACCAGAGCGGTCATGGTGCCGCCGTGCTGGGCCTTGGCCCGGATGGCGGGATCGGCAGCCCGGGTCAGGTACAGGCCGCGGAAGGGGCCGATCTCCGGAATGATGGTGTCCTCGGGGAAGAACTTCTTCCGCAGGGCATCCAGGTCCATAGGCATCCGGGGGCAAAAACTCTGGCAGCGGCCGGACTTCCGCTCGCAGTCAAAGTAGCAGAGGGTACGGCCCTCCACGGAATCCCAGTAGGGGCACATACCCTGGCAGGCACCGCAGCCGGTGCACAGGCCCGGCTTGATGACCTGGGTATCCAATGCAATCGTACTTAACATCGTTCTTCCTCCTCACACCATGATGACCGGAATGTCAAAGACCTTCAGCTCGATCTCGGACGCGGTCTCCGGGATGTAATCGCCCAGCTCGTGGGCCATGCCGCAGAGATGGTCCTGATACAGATAGCGGTAGCCGGGCTTCTGGGGCTGCACGAAATCCCGCTCATACAGCATGTCGGTCAGCTGGGAGAACTTGGTCTCCCGGGGCAGCTCCAGGGTCAGCTTTCGGTCCTCCATGGTGGGATGGAGCAGTGTTACAGTGATCATCGCCTTAACCCTCCTTTTCGCTGACTGCCGCGCAGCCCTTGGCAAAGGCCTTCTGGTTCAGCTCCAGCACGGCGCCCTTGAAGCGCTGCGTTAAAATCTTCTCCAGGTCCTCCCGGCTCAGAGGGGCGTCGGGCAGCTGGGTAAAGGCGCCCAGCAGCGCGATGTTGGCGGCGCGGGAATCGCCCACTTCCATAGCGATATCCGCCGCGGGGACGGGATAGGCCGCCGCGGACAGCTCCGCGATCTCCGCCATCAGGGCCTCCTGGTCGGGATACTGCTGGATGCCCTGCAGCACGCCCAGGGGGTACACGGGACGGGGGTCATAGACGATGGTGGTATTGGGACCAGCATACTTGCGGGTCATGCGCAGGGTCTCCAGAGGCTCGAAGCCGATGATGATATGGGCCTCGCCGGAGGGGATCAGCACGCTGAGCTCCTGGTCCTCGGACACGCGGACGTGGCTCATGACGGAGCCGCCGCGCTGGGAGGCGCCGTAAGTCTCGCCGATGGCGACCCGGTAGCCCCGGTCGGTCATGGCGCTGCCCACGACCTCGGAGGCCAGCACGTTGCCCTGGCCGCCGATGCCGCAGATGACGATATTCAGAGGGTCGAATTTCAGCTTTTTCATGCTTCCTCACCGCCTTCCACCTTGATGGCGCCGCTGGGGCACAGCTTGGCGCAGACACCGCAGCCCACGCAGGTCACGGGGTCGATGTAAGCCTTGTTGTTCTTGAAGTCCCAGGTGTTGCCGGGGCATCCCCAGACACGGCTGCAATACTTGTCGCAGCCGCAGCCGTCGCCCAGGCACATGTTCTGGTCCACATACACCTTCACCGGGCGTTTTTTCTTCTTGGTCATCAGCGTGGCGCAGGGCTGGCGCATGATCAGCACGTTCATGCCCGGGGTGTTCAGCAGGCGGCGGATGGTCTTTTCCGTTTCCTTCACATCGAAGGGATCGGCCACCTCGGCCTTGCAGCCGATGCCCTCCACCACCTTCTGGATGTCCATGGGAGGTACCTGGTCGCCCATGGCGGTGATGCCGGTGGCGGGATGGGGCTGGAAGCCGGTCATGGCGGTGGCGGAGTTGTCCAGCACCATGAGCAGCATGTTGGCGTTGTGATAGGTGGCGTTCACCAGGCCGGGCAGGATGGTGTGGAAGAAGGTGGAGTCGCCGCAGACGGTGACCACCTTCTGGTCCAGGCCATAGTGGGTCAGCTGGCCCAGAGCCTCCGCCAGGTTGATGCCGGAGCCCATGCAGTTGCAGGCCTGGAAGGCATACTGGCCGGCGGCCTGACCGGACATGATGTAGCAGCCGATGTCGCCGATGACGGCGCCGGGGTGCTTCTCCTGCCGCAGGACCTTCTTCAGGATGTGGAAGGTGGCACGGTGGGGGCAGCCGGCGCAGAAGGTCAGTTCCCGCTCGATCAGAGGCTCCTGAGAGGCGATCTTCTTCTCAGGCAGCTTGGCGCCGGTCAGCAGAGAGATGGCCTGGGCCACGTTATCGGGGTCCAGCTCGCCGATCTTGGGCAGAGCGCCGTCCTCCCGGCCGGAGAAGGTGATCTGCATCTGGTGGCTGCCGGCGATGGCCTGCAGGTTGCGCTCCAGAACGGGGTCCACTTCCTCCAGGGTCAGCACCTTCTCCACGCCCTCCAGGTGGCGCAGGATGTACGCTTCCGGCAGGGGCCAGATGGTGCCCAGGCTCAACAGGCCCACCCGGTCTCCCACGCCCAGGCGGCGGATGGCCTCCTGGCCGTACAGGCGGCCGGTGCCGCCCGCCACGATCAGCTCCTTGGGATGATCGGGACCCGCATAGTGGTTATAGGGGCAGTTTTCAAACTCCTGCCGCAGCATGTCCATCTTCTGGAGCATGGCGCTGCGCAGGTAGGACACGCAGACCATGCGGTCCCACTCCCCCACCTGCTTCATCTGGTGGGGCTTCTCCGGCAGCTCGCCCAGCACCACATTGCCGCGGCCGTGGCAGACGCGGGTGGTGAGGCGGATAATGACCATCTGGTGGGTCCGTTCGGACAGCTCGAAGGCATAGGGCACCATGTCCTTGGTCTCCTGCATGCTAGTGGGTTCCAGCATGGGGATGTTGGCGGACATGGCCTGATACCGGGAGTCAAATTCGTTGGTACTGGAGTGGGCGCTGGGGTCGTCGGAGGTGACGATCACCATGCCGCCCTTTACACCGTGCTGCGCGCCGCAGTGGATCGCATCCGCCGCGAACAGCAGGCCGTTCTGCTTCACGATGCACAGAGAGCGTGCGTTAGCCAGAGAGGCGCCGATACAGGCCTCCATGGCACAGGTCTCGTTGGTGGACCACTCCGCGTAGAAATTCCGCTCTCTCGCGACCTTGCCCAGCATTCCCAGCACCTGAGACGACGGGGAACCGGGATAGGAAGCCGCGAAGTTGATCCCAGCCTCCAATGCGCCGCGCACGATGGCTTCATTGCCCTGCATCAGACAGACCTGACCGGGCGCGTTGGCTGTCATCGTCCATTCCATTGCTCTGAGTCACCCTCTTTTTCAGATTTTTGCCGCCGCAAAGGCGGCTTGTGATTTTCTTACCAATCTAATTTTTTATTGTAGCACGTTCGTCGAAAAATGCAAGAAATTGTCATGCTTTTTCTCTCATGGTGCAAAAAAAGCACGGCCCTCTCCGGCAGTTAGCCGGAGAGGGCCGTGCTCACTGTTCATTTCACCCGCAAGGCCTTCACCAGGTCCTCGTTGGGCGTCACGTTCACCGTCCGGCAGGTGTTGTAGATCACCATGCCCGGTCGGGCGCCGGCGGGCTTTTTCACGTTTTTCACCTGGGTGTAATCCACCGGCACGTTGCCGCTCTCCCGGGCCTGGGAATACCAGGCTGCCAGCTTGGCGGCCTCCACGATGGTGTCGTCGTCCACTGCCTGCCCTCCGGTGCAGAGGATCACGTGGGCGCCATGGATCTTCTGGGTGTGGAGCCAGATATCCCTGTGGTCCGCCTCCTTGCAGGTCAGCTGATCGTTCTGGCGGTTGTTGCGGCCCACCAGCACACGGAAGCCGCTGGTGGTGCGGAACTCCCAGGGTCTGGCCGTCCGCTTGGGCTCCTTTTTGCCCTTCCCCTGCTTCCGCAGGAACCCTGCGTCCCGCAGCTCGTTGCGGATCTCCATGAAATCCTGCTCCGTCTCGGCGTGCTGGATCTCCTCCAGCACGCTCTCCAGATACTCCAGGTCCCGGCGGGCGATCTCCATCTGCTCCCGCAGGTACTTTTCGGCGGTCTTGGCTTTGGTGTACCGCTTGTAGTATTTGGCGGCGTTCTGCTGGGGCGTCAGTAGGGGGTCCAGCTGAATGGTGGTCTCCGCGCAGTTCTCGTCGTAGAAATTCTCGCAGACCAGCTTGCTCTGGCCACGCTCCATGCGGTAGAGGTTGGAGGTGATCAGGTCCCCGCAGACCCGGAGCCGGTCCCGGTCCTGGGTGGCTTCGTAGTCCTTCTCCTGCATGGCCAGCTTCCGCCGCAGCCGGTCCCGGGCGGTGGCGGCAGTGCGGATCAGGTCCGCGCCCCGCTGGCGCACCCGCTCCTGCCGCTCCCGGGCCTCGTAAAAGGCGTCCAGCAGGGCGGAGAAGCTCTCGTAGGTCTCCTGCTCCGCCGCGCCGCCGTACTGGCGGATGGGCAGGCAGGAAAATTCAAAGGGCCGTCCCTCTTTTTTCAGGCAAATTGGTGTGAAGCGGTTCTCCTGTACAGCACTGATAAAACCAGATAATTCCTCCCACAACCGGTCTTCCCCGGCCCGGTCCAGGCCAAAGAGACGGCTGTCTGTCTCCCCCGTCGTCCGGAAGGCCAGCTCCCGGGCCATCAGGGGCGAAATGCCAAAGTAGTTGTCCAGCAGAAAGGCGTCGATCTGCCGCTCCGGGTTGGCGGCGGCCAGCTTTTCCCCGAAGCCTACTTCGGTCTCCTCCGTCACCGGCAGGCGGCCCACGGCGGCAGGAGGCTCATAATACAGCCCCGGCAGCACTTGCCGGGCAGCGGACATATCCGCGTCCACCCGGCGCATACAGTCGATGATACGGCCCTCCCCGTCCAGCAGGATCAGGTTGGACCGGCGGCCCATAGCCTCCAGCACCAGCGTCCGCTTTCCCGGCTGGCCGAAGTCGTCGGTGATGTCCAGCTCCATCCGAACCAGCCGCTCCAGGGGCGGTTGGATAATATCCGCCACCCGGGCGCCCACCAGGTGCTTTCGCAACAGCATGCAGAACATAGGCGGCTCCGCCGGATTGTCCCGTGGCACCTCCGTTAGCTGGATGCGGGGGGCGTTGGCCCCGGCATTCAGCAGCAGACGCTTATTGCCCCGCAGCAGCAGGATCACCTGGTCCCGGGCAGGCTGCTGGACCTTGTCGATCCGCAGATTCAGCAGCTGAGGCCGCAGCTCCTCCACCACGGCCTGCAGGCAAATGGCATCCAATGGCATCAGACCGCCTCCTCCATCATGGCACAGAACAGCTCATTGACCCGATCCTTCCGACCTTTCAGCCACAGCCAGCCAAGCAATGCCTCCAGAGCCGTGGCCTCGCCGTACTGGGCGCGGCTGGCGTGGACAGGGACCGTGTGGACCTGGGCGTTGCGGCCTCGCTTAAAGGCCGCCTGCTCCTCTTCCGTCAGCAGGGGCAGGATGCGCTTGGCCTTTTCCGACTGGCTCTCGGCACACACCAACCGGATCGTAGCCTGGTGGAGCCCCTTTCCGGTGGCCTTGCCGTGGGCGCACAGCCAGGTGCGCACCAGAATCTCGAAGACCGCGTCCCCCACATGGGCCAGGCCGATGGAGCTGACGGCACGCAGCTGATCGTCGGTCATGGTGATGTCGAAATAGTTTTCCATAGGGTCCTCCCTCGGATTTTTCACGATTCGGTGAGGATTATATCATAGATTCCCCCGTTTGTCACCCCAAGGAACAAAAGCCCCCCGAAAAAGTTCCCGCGGCACATGACAAACATGCCGGTACCCCTTCCGCAGAAGGCATACCGGCATGTCCATTTCCAAAACTCATTTCAGCAGTTCCCGGGCATATTCCAGGCTGATGTCCATTCTCCGGGCCACGCCCTCCTCGTTCAGGCCGCTGTCCCGGAAGCGCTTGGCTACCTTGGACAGGCTCTCTGCCACCTCGATGATGTGGCGGTCCGGGTCATACAGCCGCACGGCCCGCTGGCCCCAGCGGTGCTCCACGGTCGGATGCACCAGCTCCACTTCCGGATGGCCTTTCAGATCCGTCAGAAAGGCATCGAAATCCTCAGCCACATAGTACATCTCAGCGTCGTTTCCCCCGAAGCGGATGTCGTTGGGAGCCTTCTGCAAAAACTGCCCCCAGGTCTCCAGAGTTTGCAGGGACAGCCCTCCGGTCAACACCACATTGGCGCCGAAGTCCTGGACCACCGCCAGCCCCAGTACATCCTGATAAAAGCGCAGGGACGCTTTCATATCCCGCACCGCGAACAGCGGACCGCCCGCCTTCAATCCCATATTGCCCTCTCCCTTAATTCCATTTCTCTCTCAGCGTCTCCCAAAACTCCACGGCCTTGAACTTCAGCACATAGCCCCGGTCCTCCTCCGTGATGAGCCGGACCTCATCCTCCGTGAAGCCCGCCGCCATGGCCGACGCGGGAACGTCCGCCGTTGCGGCGGTACACAGGGGCGGAAATACCACGCACCACCAGTTCCGCCCCGCCGCCTCACCGATGAGGATGCGAAGGGCCAGATACTCCCCGGCGGGCAGGGTAAAGCCCTCGTACTCCCGGGTGGGGAATTCGGTATCGGTCAGCTCCGCGGTGACTTCATAGTCATATCCCGCCTCCCGGACCACTGCTTCCGCCAGCCGCTCGAACTCCAGCAGCTGGCCCCGGAGCTTTGCCTCTGCCTCCGCCCGGCTGGAAGACTGGGCCAGCAGATCCTCCGCCCGGTCCAGCACGGCGTCCCGCACCTGCAGCTTCAGTGCCTGATCCTCTTCCGAATCCGAATTTGCCAGCACGTGGAGCCGCACCACCTTGTCGGCCAGTTCATCCTGCGTATGCAGGGCCTTGGCCCCAGAGAGCAGGCACACCGCCACGCCCAGCAGCAGGGCGATCTCCCATATTTTCAGCCGGTTTCCGGCTTTTTCTGTCGTTTTCATCCAGGTCTCCATCCTTTCCTATGTAGGCCTCTTGCGGCCTTTCAGGAAAGCATGGACAGCTTTTTGCGTTTTTATTCCGAAAAATCGAACTTTTTTACCGGCTGCGCCAGATAGGTCTGGGCATAGGTGGTTTTCAGGACCTCCGCCGCCTGCCGGGCCGTTTCCTCCTCCCGGAAGAGGCCGAACACCGTGGGGCCGCTTCCGCTCATGGCGGCGTTCAGGGCACCCAGCTCCAGAAGCCGGGCCTTAATGGCGAACACCTCCTGGTACTCCTCTGGCAGGACCTCCTCGAACACGTTGCCCAGGCGCTTTGCTACGCCCTCCAGGTCCCCGGCTTGCAGCGCCGTCATCATCCCGTCAATATCCGGACGGCAGGTCAGCTCTCCCCCATCCACCCGGGCGAACAGGGCGGGCGTGGGGATGCCGAAGTCCGGTTTGCAGAGCACCAGCCAGCAGTCCGGCAACGGCGGCAGGTCCGTCAGCACCTCGCCCCGGCCCTCCGCTAGGCAGGTACCGCCATGGATGCAGAAGGGCATATCGCTGCCCACAGTAAAGCCGATGCGCTCCAGCTCTGCGGTCGGCATGTCCAGTGCGTAGGTATCCCGCAGAATGCGCAGCAGGGCCGCCACGTCGGCGCTGCCGCCGCCCAGGCCCGCATAGGCGGGGGTCACCTTTTCCAGCGTCACCCGCAGGCCCGGCATGGGTTGACCAATGGCCTCAAAAAACGCCTCCGCCGCCTGCTGCTCCAGGGTCTTCTTCCCCGCCAGGATGAAACTCCCTCCGGTGTGCAGCTCAAAGCCCGCAGTCCTTTCTTCAAGCGTCACCGTGTCGCAGAGCGAAATGGTCTGCATGACCATCCGCATATCATGGTATCCGTCAGGCCGGGTGCCCAGAATATCCAGCGCCAAATTTACCTTTGCCGGTGCATTTCTTGTTTTCATCGCTGTTTCTCCTCATAAAACTGTCCCCGTGGAATTTCCACGGGGACAGTTTAGCATGTTCTGCAAGGTCATGCAATCTTATTTGATCTTCCGGGCCTCCACATAGTAGCGCTTATCCTGGGCGTGGCCCATGGAGAAGGTTTTTCTCGGCAGCACGCCGTCGGCCATGACGGTCTTGAACAGCTGTTCCTTGCCCATGGCAGGCAGCAGGAAGCCCATGTTGCCGGGCTTGCTGCCCAGCTCCTTCGTCACCTCGTCGCCGTGGATATAGTCCACCTCGCCGCTGTGAGATTTCAGGTATTCGTCAATGACGCCCTGCAGCGTACCAACAGCAAGCTGGACCTTGGGGTCGGGAACGGTGATACATTCATCGTGGCCTTTCCACACCACCTCGATGACATGGCCCTCGCCCCTGCCCTCGTAGGCATTGGGATAGGCAGCCTTGAAAGCGGCCATGAAGTCCTCATGGTCCACATTGAACAGGACACGGTGGATGGGCTCAAAGCCCAGGGCATCGTCGTGGTTGTTCACCACCTCCACCAGGGCGTACCGAGCAGGCAGGCTGGCCCACTCGCTCTCCGGCGTGACCTTTTTCAGATTCTCATAGCACTGCTTGGCGGTGGCCAGGGAGTGGTTGCCGTCGCCCACAGCGAACAGCAGGGGCGCTACGCCGCTCATACCGTACTTTTTCTGCATCTCGCTGTCGGCGCACAGGCCCGTCAGAGCCTCCGCCACGCCGTCCATCTGGCCCTCCGTCAGCTTCCAGCCCTTCAGATGACCGCCGCCCTGCTGCAGGTCGAAATCATACAGCTTCTCCATATCGCCGCTGGCGGCGGTGAGGGGCTCGATGACGGTCTTGTCCGGGTCGTCGATCAGCAGCATGACGTGGGGCAGCTCAATGGGGGCGTCCTGGCGCACCTTCACCCGGGGCGGGATGCGGGAGAGGACCGTCCCCTCCGTGGCCCGGATCAGGGCGCCGGAGCCGGGGGTGAAGTCATACTGGTCCAGGTCCACCATGCCGATGAGGCCGTGGCGCACCTTGCCGTCGGACTGGGTGCGCTCGATGTAAATGAGGGAGCCGGGCAGAGTCTTGAACACATCCCCGTCCAGGTATTGCTTCATGGAAGCGTTGATGGCGGCGATATCGCTGTCCACGTCAGGGCCGTTGAGCTTGGCCTCCGGCAGGATCAGACGCAGCGTGGAGGGAGCGTCCCCCACCGTCTCCTCCACCGCCTGCCAGTATTCCGGCTGGGAGGTGAACTGGTCGCAGGCCACCACGGCCCACTTGGTCATGTCCGCGTCCTTGGGCAGCAGGATGTCCGCGGGATAGAAGCCCAGCTTGTTGAATTTCTCGTTCATACGGCATCTCCCTTTCTTATTTGCTATTTTTTAAGTTCCCGAATGATCATAACTGTCAGGATCACAAGGCCGGCCGCCAGTGCGGCAATAGCGGGCAAAAGGAACGCTCCGCCGAGCAGACCACCCAAGGACTCCATGAAGAAGCCCGCCAAAAGATTCAGGTCGCCCGTCAACTGTTCCATTTGTCCCTCCCCGTGTTACAGCGCCGCTTTTATGGCGGCCAGCAGGTCGCTGAACTCCTCGTAGGCAGGCAGTTCCGGATGGTCGGCCTTGATCTTCTCCGTGCTCTTGAAGAGGAAGCCGGCCTTGCTGGCCTGGATCATACCCAGGTCGTTATAGCTGTCGCCGCTGGCGATGGTCTCATAGCCGATGGACTGGAGGGCCTTCACCGTGGTCAGCTTGGACTGGGCACAGCGCATGTTGAAGCCGGTGATCTCGCCGCTCTCCGCCACCTCCAGGGAGTTACAGAAAATGGTGGGCCAGCCCAGCTTCTCCATCAGGGGCTTGGCAAACTCCTCAAAGGTATCGCTGAGGATGATGACCTGGGTCATAGACCGCAGCTCGTCCAGGAACTCCTTGGCGCCGGGCAGCGGGTCGATCCTGGCGATGGTGGCCTGGATCTCCTTCAGGCCCAGGCCATGCTCCTTCAGGATACCCAGCCGCCAGCGCATCAGCTTATCATAATCCGGCTCATCCCGGGTGGTGCGCTTCAGCTCCGGGATGCCGCTGGCCTCCGCGAAGGCGATCCAGATCTCGGGCACCAGAACGCCCTCCATATCCAAACATACAATATTCATGGTATCTCCCCTTATCACTGTAATTTGCACAGCCGCACATCATTATTGTATTTATTATACAATAGATACCAGTTCCTTTCAATCTATTTTCCGCGAGGTTGCTCCGGCTTTTTTGCATAATCCTTACAGCATACGGGCATTCTACCTCTGAAACCTTGATCAGAACGGAGGTCTAACCATGATCCTTGACAAGATCGCATTGATCCTGGTCATCATCGGCGCCCTGAACTGGGGCAGCATCGGCCTGTTCGGCTTCGACCTGGTAGCGTTCTTCTGCGGCGGTCAGCTGTCCATCCTCGCCCGCATCATTTTCACCCTGGTGGGCCTGGCTGGCCTGTGGTGCATCAGCCTGCTGTTCCGCGGCGAGGAAGAAACGGGCCACGCGCCCCACACCGCATGAAAAAAGTACCGTGTCCTTTCGACACGGTACTTTTTTATGGCATTTACAGCACCAGAGAGGGGGCGTTGTACACCCGGGCAGCCAGCTCGCTGTTGAGCATGTACAGGCTCTTGGGATCGGAGCCGAACAGCTCCATCTTGGAGATCAGGTCGTTGGCGTTGGTCTCCTCCTCGCCCTGCTCCTTCACGAACCAGTCCAGGAACTGCATGGTGCGGAAGTCCTTCACCTCATAGGCGGCGGCATAGATGCCGTTGATGAGGCTGGTCACATACTCCTCATGCTCCAGGCCGGCCTTCAGGGGGTCCATATCGCAGGTGAACACCTTGTCGGGCTTGTCGATGGCCTCCAGGGTCACGGTCTCGTTGTTGTTGTGCAGATACTGATAGAACAGCAGGGCATGATCCCGCTCCTCCATTGCCTGGATCTTGTACCAGTTGGCGAAGCCGTCCAGACCCCGGGCCTCATAGTAGTTGGAGAAGTCCAGATACAGATAGGCGGAATAGAACTCCTTGTTAACCTGCTGGTTCAGCAGCTCCTTGACTTTTGCGTTCAGCATGTTGATGTTCCTCCATTTCATAATATGTGGTTCTTCGACCGTTTTTTCATCCAATATCATACCATGATTTTTCAAAAAATCAATGAAAACAACATCGCTCTTTCAGAACAGCGTCATCTGGCTAGTCTCCGCCATGCCGGCAAAGGCGCCCAGGGCCTTCAGCTGCTCGATATGGGTCTTGGACAGCTTGTTGCAGCACATGGAGAATTCCTCAATGGAGATGAACTGCTTCCCCTTCCGCTTTTCCACAGTGTCGATGGCGGCGGATTCACCCAGGCCGTGGACTGTGGTGAAGGGGGGCAGCAAACCGTTCTCCGTCACGATGAATTTGGTGGCGTCGGACCTGTAAATGTCGATGGTATCGAAGTGGAAGCCCCGGAGATAGAACTCATAGCAGACCTCCAGAGTGGTCAGCATGTCCTTTTCCACGGCGGTGGCGTCCTTGTTGTTCTCGATCTCCCGGATCTTCCGCTTGACGGCCTCCTTCCCCGCGCAGCAGAACTCGGCGTCAAAGGCCTTGGCCCGGACGGAGAAATAGGTGGCGTAGAAGGCCAGGGGCTCATGGACCTTGTACCAGGCAATGCGGAAGGCCATCATCACGTAGGCCACGGCATGGGCCTTGGGGAACAGGTAGCCGATCTTGGCCAGGGACTCGATGTACCACTCCGGCACCTCATGGTCCCGCATGGCCTCCACCCATCCCTCGTCGAAGCCTCCCTTCTTCACCTTGCCCTTTCGGACCTTCTCCATGATCTTGAAGCTCATTTTGGGGTCCAGACCCTTGGAGATCAGGTACAGCATGATGTCGTCACGGCAGCCCACGGTCTCCAGAACGGAGGCGGTGCCGCTGACGATCAGGTCCCGGGCATTGCCGATCCACACATCGGTGCCGTGAGAAAAGCCAGACAAACGAACGAGGGTATTAAAATCCTTGGGCTGGGTGTCGATCAGCATCTGGCGGGTGAAGCGGGTGTTGAACTCCGGGATGGCCACAGCACCGGTGGGACCCAGAATTTCGTCGTTCTCATAGCCCAGCACCTTGCTGGAGGTGAAGATGGACATGGTGTCCGGGTCATCCAGGGGGATGTCATGGGGGTCCACACCGGTCAGATCCTGCATCATGCGGACCATGGTGGGATCATCGTGTCCCAGCATGTCCAGCTTCAGCAGGTTGGCCTCCATGGAATGATATTCAAAATGGGTGGTGATGGTGTCGGAGTCGCTGTCGTCCGCCGGGTGCTGGACGGGGCAGAAATCCTCCACATCCTTGTCATCGGGAACCACCACCAGGCCGCCGGGGTGCTGGCCGGTGGTGCGGCGGGCGCCTACGCAGCCCATGGCCAGCCGCTTCTTCTCCGCGGCGCAGGCCTCCATGCCGTTCTCCTCCAGGTATTTCAGCACGAAGCCGAAGGCGGTCTTGTCCGCCAGAGTGCCGATGGTACCGGCACGGAACACCTGGGTCTCGCCGAACATCTCGATGGCGTGACGGTGGGCCCGGGCCTGGTACTCGCCGGAGAAGTTCAGGTCGATATCCGGCACCTTACCGCCGCCGAAGCCCAGGAAGGTCTCAAAGGGGATGTCAAAGCCGTCCTTGACGTACTTGGTGCCACAGACGGGGCACACCTTGTCCGGCATGTCGGCGCCGCAGCCGTAGGAGCCGTCCAGGATGAATTCGTTGTGCTTGCAGTTGGGGCAGCGGTAATGGGGCGGCAGGGAGTTGACCTCCGTGATGCCGGACATATAGGCCACCAGGGACGAACCCACGGAACCACGGGAGCCAACCAGATAGCCGTTTTCCAGAGAACGCTGCACCAGCTTCTGGGCGGACATGTACACCACGTCGTACTTGCCTAAGATACCGCCCAGCTCCACGTTCAGGCGGTCCACGATCAGCTGGGGCGGGTCCTCACCGTAGAGCCGGTGGACCTTCTCCCACACCAGGCGGTTCAGGTCCTCCTCGGAATTTTCCAGGCGCGGCGGGAACAGCTCGCTGGGCAACAGCTCAAAGGTCTCGATCTGGTCGGCCACCAGCCGGGTGTTCTCCACCACCACCTCATAGGCCTTCTCCTCTCCCAGGTAGCTGAATTCCTCCAGCATTTCCTCGGTGGTCTTGAAATAGATGGGCAGGGGCTCGTTGGCGTCGGCGAACTTCTTGGAGGCCAGCAGGATGTGGCGGTAGATCTCGTCCTCCGGCTCCCGGAAGTGGACATCGCCGGTGGCGCAGACGGGCTTGCCCAGCTCCTCACCCAGGCGGACGATGGTGCGGTTGAATTCCCGCAGGTCCTCCTCCGACTGAACATCGCCCTTGCGGAGCATGAACTGATTATTGCACAGGGGCTGGATCTCCAGAAAATCGTAGTAGTCGGCGATGCGCTTCAGCTCGTCCCAGTCCTTGTGGGCCGCCACCGCCTGGAACAGCTCGCCCGCCTCACAGGCGGAGCCCACGATGATGCCCTCCCGGTGCTCGTTCAGCAGACTCTTGGGGATGGTGGCCACCCGCTTGAAGTATTTCAGGTTGGAGGCCGAGATCATCTGATAGAGGTTTTTCAATCCCACCTTGTTCCTTGCCAGCAGGATGATGTGCTTGGGGAACCGGTTGGTCTTGCTGCCCAGGGGCCGCAGCTTCTCCATCTCCTTGTTGACAGCCTGCAGGGTGTGGATGTCCCGGTCGTGGAGCATCTTCCAAAAGGGAATCAGCATATAGCCCACCGTAGCCGCGTCATCGCTGGCCCGGTGGTGGTTGAAGGCGGGCAGGTCCAGGTGCTCCGCCACGATATCCAGCTTGTACTTCCCCAGGTCCGGCAGCAGATTCTGGGCCAGGATCAGGGAGTCCACGTAAGTAGGCTCAAAGGGCAGCCCCACTTTTTTGCAGCCCGCCCGGATGAAGCCGATGTCGAACTCTGCGTTGTGGGCCGCCAGAGGGCGGCCGTTCACGAACTTCAGGAACTCCGTCAGGGCCTCCTTCAGCTGGGGGGCGTCCTTCAGCATACTGTCGGTAATGCCGGTGAGTCCGATGATCTCCGGGGTCAGACGGCGGTTGGGGTTCACAAAGGTCTGGAACCGCTCCGTGATCTCGCCGTTCTTCACCACCACGGCACCGATCTCCGTGATGGCCTCCCGGTCCACCTTCAATCCGGTGGTCTCAATGTCGAAGCAGACGAACTCGTCGTCCAGGGACTGGTCCTGTTTGCCGTGGACCACCACCCGGTCATCCAGGTTGTTGACGAAATAGCCCTCCACACCGTAAAGGACTTTGATCTTATCCCCTGCGGCATGCCAGGCGTCCGGGAAGGACTGGGCGCAGCCGTGGTCCGTGATGGCAATGGCGGGATGCCCCCAGCGGATAGCCTCCTGGATGACCTCCTTCGTATCGGTCAGGGCGTCCGTGTTGCTCATCTTGGTATGTAAATGCAGTTCCACCCGCTTCACCGGAGCGTTGTCCTTCCGCTCCTCGTGCTCCGTCACGTTGATGTGGTAGGGATTGAGCTGAATGTCCTTGCCGTCCCAGGTAGGCTCCATCTTGCCCTGGACGCACAGCCACATGCCGGGCTTCACGGCGCTCTCCAACTGCTGGGCCTCCTTGGTGGTCAGGTTCTTCTGAACGGTGACGGAGTTGGTGTAGTCCGTCATGTCGATGGTCAGCCGCCACATGCCGGGGCGGCGGGTCTCCTTGCACTCGAAGGCAAACACCTTGCCGCTGACCGTGACGTTGCCCAGCTTCAGGTCCAGCATCTTCATGGGGATGGGCTTGTTCTTGATGGGATTCCCCATCAGGACCTTGCCCACCACCGGCTTGCCTCCGCCGGACGCGGGAGCCGCCTGGGGCACAGGCCGGGGCACCTCCGGAGCCTTGCAGGTCACCTGGATGTCCACGCTGGAAAAGCCGTAGACCCGCATCAGGCAATCCCGGATGCCCTGGAGGTCCTCCTCCGACAGCTGGTTCTTCACCGTCAGCCGCAGGGTCATGGACATGGTGGCCTGGTCAATGCAGGCTCCCGTCAGGACCGCGCCCGCCAGCTTCAGCCGCAGCTCTCCGGAGAGCTGCAGCTCTGTGAACATTTCAAAAAAGGGAATGTCTCTGGACATGCTTTCCTCTCTCCGCCTTGCTTGGTTTTGTACAGGACGCAGGGTGCGGCTATCCGGCGCACCCTGCGTTATTTCTTCGTTACAGCTTCTCGATCTCCGCCATCAAGGCGTCCACAAGCTGCTCCTGGGGAACCTTGTAAAGGATTTCCCCTTTCCGGAATAGCAGGCCCTCGCCCTTGCCGCCGGCAATGCCGATATCGGCGGCGGCGGCCTCTCCGGGGCCGTTGACGGCGCAGCCCATCACCGCCACGGTGATGTTTTTATGGCAGTTCGCTAATCTCCGCTCCACTTCCTCGGCAATGGGGATCAGGTCGATGCGGGTGCGGCCGCAGGTGGGGCAGGCGATCAGGTTGACGCCCTCTTTCCGCAGGCCAGCCGCCTTCAGGATCTTGTGAGCGGCGTAGATCTCCTCCACCGGGTCCGCCGTCAGCGTCACCCGGATGGTATCGCCGATGCCCATGCACAGCAATCCGCCGATGCCCATGGCGGATTTCACCATGCCCATGGAGGGCGTGCCCGCCTCGGTGACGCCCAGATGCAGCGGGTAGTCCGTCTGCTGGCTCAACAGCGTATAGGCCTTCATGGTCAAAGGTACGTCAGAACATTTGACAGAAATGCAGATATCGTCAAAATCGAACTTGTTCAACAACTGCACATGGCCTATGGCACTCTCCACCAGGGCCTCGGCGGTGACGCCGCCGTACTTGGCCCGCAGTTCCTTTTCCAGAGAGCCGCCGTTGACGCCGATGCGGATGGGAATGTGCTTCCGATTGCACATATCCGCCACGGCCTTCACGTTCTCCTCGGCACCGATGTTGCCGGGGTTGATGCGAATGGCGTCGATGCCCCGTTCCGCGCACTCCAGGGCATACTTATAGTTGAAATGGATGTCGGCGATCAGGGGAATGTTGATCTGCTCCTTGATCTTATCAACAGCCTCCGCCGCGGCCTGGTCCGGGATGGCCACCCGGATGATCTCGCATCCGGCGGCCTCCAGGGCCTTGATCTGGGCCACGGTGGCGACCACATCGTCGGTCTTGGTATTGCACATGGACTGGATGGACACCGGGGCGCCGCCGCCCACGGGGACCTTCCCCACCATCAATTGCTTTGTCATAACGTCCTCCCTATCGGAACACCTGGAATACGTCTTTTACCGTGATCAGCAGCATGAAGCCCAGCAGCACTACCATGCCCACCATATTGATGGCGGCCTGATACTTTTCCGGCACCTTCCGCTTGAACAGCAGCAGGGACACCCCGTCCACCGCCAGGAACAAAATGCGGCCGCCGTCCAGGCCGGGGATGGGCAGCAGGTTCATCACCGCCAGGTTCACAGCGATCATCGCCGCGATGGAGGCGATGTTCCGCACCGCCAGAGCGGCGGTCTCCGAGGCCGCCCCCACCTCGGCGATGGTATCCATGATCATCACCGGACCGCCCAGCTCCTGCACGCCCACGTTGCCGGTCACCAGCTGCACCAGGCTGAACCACACCAGCTGGACATAGTCCAGGGCCTGATACCAGCTGTATTGCAGCCGGGTTACAAAATTCCCGGGCACCACTGCCGCACCGATGCTGATGCCGAATCGCTCCTGTCCGGTGCCGTCATAATCCCGGCGGTACATGGGGAAATCCTCCAGAACGATGTGTTCTCCGTCCCGGATGACCTCCAGATCAACGCCCTGGCCGTCGTTATAGCTCAGGAACATGCTGGTGTCACCCCGGAGATAGGTCCGGTACCCGTCCACCTTGTAGATGATGTCTCCAACCATCAGGCCGTCCTCCCCTTCCAGGGGGAAGCCCTCGGCAAAGCCCGCCAGCTGGTCCACGTAAAAGCCGCCGGCGCCCGCAAACAGCACTAGTACGATGACAAGGCCCGTCAGGAAATTCATGACAGTCCCCGCCACCAGGATGACGAATTTCTTCCACAAAGGCTGCCGGACAAAGGACCTGCTGTCGCCAGTGTCCTCGTCCTCCCCCTCCATGGCGCAGTAGCCGCCGATGGGCAGCAGCCGCAGGGAATACTCCGTCTCCCCCTTCTGCTTCTGCAAAATCAGAGGACCCATGCCGATGGAAAATTCGTTGACCTTCACGCCGCAGAGCTTCGCCGTGATAAAATGGCCAAACTCATGGACGGCGATCAGCAGGCCGAAAATCAAAATGGCCGCCAGGATATACACGATCTTCATGCAAAAACTCCTAAAAAATGCTTACCGCAGCACGCTTTCCCGTGCCGCCCGGTCCGCCTCCAGAATATCCTCCAGAGCAGGACTCTGCACCACAGGCACAGTTGCCCGGGCCCGGGCCACCAGGCGGGGAATGTCATGGAAGCCGATTTTGTCCGCCAGGAACAGCCGGACGGCCTCCTCATTGGCGCCGTTCAGAATGGCGCAGGCGGTGCCGCCCTCGGTGGCGGCTTCCTCCGCCAGACGCAGGCACGGGAATGCCTCCCGGTCCGGGGCCGCAAAGGTCAGGGGCGGGCAGGTCAACAGGTCCAGGGGCTCCGCCGGGTTCACACCCCGCTCCGGGTATGTCATGGCGTACCGGATGGGCAGGCGCATATCCGGTGTCCCCAGCTGGGCCAGCACCGCACCGTCCCGGTATTCCACCAGGGAGTGGACGATGGACTGGCGGTGGATGACCACACTCACCTGCTCCAAGGTCAGGCGGTAAAGCCGCATGGCCTCAATGACCTCCAGGCCCTTGTTCATCAACGTGGCGCAGTCCACGGTGATCTTGGGGCCCATCTTCCAGTTGGGATGCCGCAGAGCGTCCGCCTTTGTCATTTTGCCCACTTCGTCATAAGTCATGCCGTAGAACGGCCCGCCGGAGCAGGTCAAAATCAGCCGTTTGATCTCCCTGCGGTCCGCACAGCCCTGAACGCACTGGAAGATGGCGGAGTGCTCGGAGTCCACCGGAACGATCTCCGCCCCGGCAGCGTCCGCCGCGTCCATCACCAGTTCTCCCGCGCAGACCAGGGTCTCCTTGTTGGCCAGGGCGATGCGCTTCTTTTCTTTAATGGCTGCCAGGGTGGGCTTTAATCCCACCATACCCACCACGGCAGTGACCACGGTGTCGGCCTCCGGGACTGTGGCAGCCTCCACAAGAGCGTCAAAGCCGCCCAGCACCTTGGTATCCGTGTCCGCCAGACGGACGGCCAGGTCCTTTGCCGCCGCCTCGTCGGTCAGTACGGCAATACGCGGCTTGAACTGCCGCACCTGCTCCTCCATGCGCTCCACGCTGGCATGGGCGGTCAGCGCCGCCACCCGCAGTCCCATCTGCTCCGCCACGTCCAACGTCTGGCGGCCGATGGAGCCGGTGGAGCCCAAAATGGAAATTGTTTTACTCATAGTCTATTACTTCACCAGGTTCAAAATGATTTCCACCACCGGGGTCACGAACAGCACGCTGTCAAACCGGTCCAGCACACCGCCGTGCTCCAGGAACAGATGGCCGTAGTCCTTGATGCCGAACTCCCGCTTGATGAGGGAGAAGCTCAGGTCGCCCACCTGGGCCACGATGCCGCACAGCAGGGCCAGCAACGCCATGGCGCCGTAGCCGATGCTGCCGCCGAACCATCGGTCCATGACGAAAGCGAAGATCAGGCCGCAGACCACATTGCCCGCCATGCCGCCGATAGAGCCCTCGATGGTCTTTTTCGGGCTGACCTTGGGGGCCAGCTTGTGCTTGCCGAAGGCCATGCCCGCGAAGTAGGCAAAGGTGTCACAGGCAAAACTGAGGATGAAGGGCAGCAGCAGATAAGCCCGGTGGATGCCGGAGGCTTCCATACGGAGGAACGCCGCAAAGGAATAGCCGATGGCGATGCTGCCGAACAGCCCTGCCATGACCTGGGCAAACTTCACCTCTCCGGCTTTATAAATAGCATAGCCGAAGAAGATCAGTGCTTCCAGGACAAAAAGGAGCGCCATATGCGCCGGACGGTCGTAGTACCACTCCACGGTGAACACAGCGCAGATTGCGCTAAAGCCCACCAGTTCGCTGCGCTTCAAACCGCCGCTGACGCACTTTTGCAGCTCCATGGCGCCGATACCCGCGAGAAGCGCCAGCGCTGCCATCATCACAAGGGACGGTGCCCACAGCACCACCCACACCAGCACCGGCACGCCGATAACAGCCACCAGCACTCTGGACTGTAAAGAGCTCATTTCTTCACGCCCCCAAACCGTCTGTCTCTCTGCTGGTAAGCCGCGATGGCCTTATCCAGCTCCGCCTCGTCAAAGTCCGGCCACAGCACATCGGTAAAATAAAACTCGGAATAGGCGCACTGCCACAGCAGGAAGTTGCTCAGCCGCAGCTCTCCGCTGGGCCGGATGATCAGCTCCGGGTCCGGGATGCCCCGGGAATCCAGATAGGAGGAGAACAGGGCATCATCCAGGTCCTCCGGCTTCTTCTCCCCCGCCGCACAGTCGGCGGCAAACTGCCGCACCGCCCGCAAAATCTCGTCCCGGCCACCGTAGTTCAGGCACACATTGGCCTGGAAATCGTCCTTGCTGAGATGCTCCGTGATCTCGTCCGTCTCCCGGGCCAGGGCCCGCAGCTCCGGGTCGATGGGCGTCATGTCCCCGAAGAAGTGGAGCCGGATGTGGTCCTTTTCCATGGTATCCACGGCTTCCAGCAGGTACTTTTTCAGCAGGCCCATGATGGCCCCCACCTCGTCGGCGGAGCGCTTCCAGTTCTCCGTGGAGAAGGCGTACACCGTCAGGTACTGGACGCCGATATCCTTGCAATAGGTGGCGATGCGGCGGAAGGTCTCCGCCCCCGCCTTGTGGCCGGCAGTCCGGGGCAGGCCCCGTCTGGTGGCCCAGCGGCCGTTGCCGTCCATAATAATCGCAATATGACGAGGCAGACATTTCGTCTGCCCCGCCATATCGGTAGTTTTTGATACGTTTGCCATCAGACCGCCATCAATTCCTTTTCCTTCTTGGCCAGCAGCTCGTCCAGCTTCTTGCAGCTGTCGTCGGTCAGCTTCTGCAGGTCCTTCTCCACCTGCTTCATCTCGTCCTCGGTGATCTCGGACTTCTTCTCCTGCTTCTTGAAGTTCTCCATGGCGTCACGGCGGATGTTGCGGACGGCCACCTTACCAGCCTCGGCGTACTTGTGGATCTGCTTCACCAGCTCCTTACGGCGTTCCTCCGTCAGCTGGGGGAAGGTCAGGCGGATGCAGCGGCCGTCGTTCTGGGGATTGATGCCCAGTTCGGAGTTCTGGATGGCCTTTTCAATGCTCTTCAGGGCCTTGCTGTCCCAGGGGGAAATGACCAGAGCCCGGGGATCGGGAGAGGAAATGGCGGCGATCTGCTGGATGGGAGTGGGGCTGCCGTAGTAGTCCACCATAATGCGGTCCAACACGCCGGCGTTGGCACGGCCCGCACGCACGGAAGCAAAGTCCGCAGCCACGGAGTCGATGCTCTTCTTCATTTTCTCCTCGTAAACTTTGTATTCGTCCTTCAACATGACTTGTTCCTTCCTTTCACATTTTCATCTGTTATGGGGAGGCGCTGACGCGCGGTTCTTATTCCTTGACGATGGTGCCCACGTTCTCGCCGCATAGGGCCCGGATGATGTTCCGGGGGTCCTTCAGGGCAAACAGCAGCACGGGGATGTGGTTGTCCATGGAGAGGGATGTGGCGGTGGTGTCCATCACCATCAGGTGCTGGGCCAGCACGTCGTCGTAGCTGATGGTGTCGTACTTCACGGCATTGGGGTCCTTGGCGGGGTCGGCATTGTACACGCCGTCCACATTCTTGGCCAGCAGGATCACGTCGGCGTTGATCTCCGCCGCCCGCAGCACCGCCGCCGTATCCGTGGAGAAGAAGGGGTTGCCGGTACCGGCGCCGAAGATCACCACGCGGCCCTCCTCCAGATGGCGGATGGCCCGGCCCCGGATGTAGGGTTCGGCGATGGCCCGCATCTCGATAGCGGTCTGGATCCGAACAGGGATGCCCTTCTGCTCGCACACATCGGCCACAGCCAGGCAGTTCATGACGGTGGCCAGCATGCCGATGTGGTCGGCCCGGGTGCGCTCCATCTTGCCGCCGCCGCTGTTCTTGGCGCCGCGCCAGAAGTTGCCGCCGCCCACCACCAGGCCCACCTGGACCCCCATGTCCAGGCACTCCTTGATGACATCGCAGACGCTGCCGATCATTTCAAAATCCAGGCCGCTTCCCTTTCCGCCGGCCAGGGCCTCGCCGCTGATCTTCAGCAGGACCCGCTTATAAACAGGTTTTGCCATTTCAAAAACCTCCGTTGTTTTTCGCAGATTTTAACGTTTATATTGTAGCGTATTTTTCCGGGTTTGCATAGGGGGTAACGGAGATTTTCCCAAAAATTCGGCCAGTGCAGATTTCTGGTCTGCCAGAGGTAAAACAGGCGGATTTTCTCTCTTTTTTGCCGCCGCAACCGATATTTGACACCCGGGTGGTAGCCAGTTCCTTACATCTGTGGTATCCTGTGAGCATGAAAAGGAGGTGTTCCGCCCATGACCCTGGGGCAGCGCATCAGCATGTATCGCAAACGCCTGGGGATCTCCCAGGAGGAACTGGGCGCCCGGCTGGGCGTCAGCCGGCAGGCGGTCAGCAAATGGGAAACCGACGCCGCGTCGCCGGATATGGAAAATTTACTGGCTCTTGCCAGAGAGTTCGGCGTGTCGGTGGCGGAGCTGACGGAGACGTCGGAGGCGAAAAAAGCCGCTCCAAAGTGGCTGCAATACATTTCCCTGGCGCTGGTGCTGGCAGCACTGGCGGGCCTGGCAATCTGCCTATACAGCCGGGAACAGCGGAATGACGTATCCGCACCGCCTCCCAGCCCGCCGGTCTCCGACACGGAGAACACACTCCCCACCCCCTCTCCTGCCTCGGACTTCGCCCTGATTCTGGATTGGACAGAGACCGGCGAGTTCCTGGAGTTGGGTGAACAGCAAGGAGCCTATCCATTCGGCACATCCCTGTGGCTGGACAGCCAGGAAACCACAGTGACCGCTGACGACGGCAGCACCGTCCACACGATCGACTGCCTGCAATCCGGAGGCATCCGGCTCCGATACAGTCATATCGAAGAGAAAGATCAGCCGCCCCGGAACATCATCACCCTTCTGGAGACCACGATGACTAAGGAGGTTTCCACTCCCCGCAGCATCCACGTGGGCAGCAGCAAAGCGGAGGTCATCGGCACCTACGGCAGCGACCTGGTCTACTGCATGAAGGAAGGAGGCGGCGATATCCTGACGGAGCATGACTATTTTTACGCCTATCAGCCAAAGGACGCCTATTCCAACAGCATCTGCTTCTTGATGAAGGACGGCATGGTCCGGGGCATCCGGGTGGAAAATATGGCGGACCTGGGAAATGACGCCTATGCCGTGAACAACATCTCCATCTTCCCCATTCAAAGGAATGGTGATCCGGATTACTCCAACCGGCAGGACCTCTATGCAGAGCCCGTCAGCGAGACCCGCAAGGTCTATATCGCCTGGAACGAGCTGGTGACCAACAGCAGCCTTTCGGCTGAGGAGGCCTACACCGATCGCTGGACCGTCTTCAGCGGTCTTTCCCTTCTGGACTGGCAGGAATTCGGCCGATTGGGCACCACAGAGTACCCTGAACAAACTATCGAGGCTTTCCTATCCTGGCTGCAGGACCAGGCACCTTATTCAGAGCCGGAGACCTTCCGGCTCCAGCTGGGTGTCCAGTCCAACCTGGACGGCTGGCTCAGCGAATCCTATTCTTCCCTGCTCTCCACCGCCTTCTTCGGAAATCCCGCCGTCTTTGCCAGGGGGCTGGCGTATCCCGGTCTGGAGGACACCATGCGGGAAGTGATGATGCACACCGCTTACAGTGCGGAGCTGTACCCGGCGGAGCTGGAAGCCGCACTGGATACACTGGACGCCGCTATCGAAAGCGGCGGATTCACCGCGGCAGAAGCAGATTGGGCCAAGCTGCTGCGTCTGTATCTCGTCACCCCCATTGATGACCGGAACGAGCTGCCCCGGACCCCCCTCTGACATGCAATAGGCGCAAAAAAGGAACGGCTCACGCCGTTCCTTTTCCGTTATCGCTCGCAGGCCTGGTTCAGCAGGGAGATCAGTTCCTCCTTGCCGGTGCCCTTTTCTGCGGAGAAGGGCACCAGGATGTCCTCCTCCGTCAGTTCCAGGGTCTCCCGGATCAGCTGAACGGCAGGCTCCACCTGGCTCTTTTTCAGCTTATCCAGCTTGTTTGCCACCACGATCTCCGGGCAGCCGCTCTCCCGGAACCAGCGGTGCATGGTCAGGTCGTTCTCCGTGGGCTTGTGGCGGATATCCACGATCAGGACACCCACGGTGATGAGACCGCCCTCGTCCTGGAAGTAGTTCTCCATCAGCTTGCCCCAGCGCTCCTTCTCCGCCTTGGAAACCTTGGCATAGCCGTAGCCCGGCAGGTCCACCAGATAGGCGCCCTTATCCACCATGAAATAGTTGATCTGGGTGGTCTTTCCCGGGGAGGCACCCACGTAGGCCAGGTTCTTTCGCCCGGCCAGACGGTTGATGACGGAGGATTTGCCCACATTGGAGCGGCCGGCAAAGGCAAACTGGGGCAGACCGTCCCGCAGGAAGCCGGACCGGTTGGCCGCGGAGCGGACAAACTCCACCTTTCCGAAATTCAATGCCATGTCGTCTCTCCTCTCACTGGCGCAGGGCGGCGTCGCCGCTCTTTTCCCGGGGAAGGGGCGCAAAGGCGGCCACGCAGCCGGTGCCCTCCTCCTGCACGCTCTCCGGGCACAGGGCGGCGGCAAACACCTCGTCCACCGTGGCCACCGGGATGAACCGCAAGGCAGCCCGGACGGTCTGGTCAATGTCCTCCAAATCCCGGACATTGTCCTTGGGAATGAGGACCGTGCCGATGCCGTTGCGTCTGGCAGCCATGGTTTTTTCCCTCAAACCGCCGATGGGCAGCACTCTTCCCCGTAAAGTAATTTCACCTGTCATAGCAACGCCCGCCTTGATTTTCCGGTCCGTCAGAGCGGACAGCATGGCGGTCGCCATGGCGATACCGGCGGAGGGCCCGTCCTTGGGCACGGCCCCCTCGGGGAAATGCACATGGATGTCCCTGGTCTTATAGAAGTCGGCCGGGATGCCCAGCACCGCCGCCCGGCTACGCAGGCAGGAAAGAGCCGCCTGGGCAGATTCCTTCATCACGTCACCCAGATTGCCGGTGAGCTCCAGCTTGCCGGTGCCCTCCATGACGTTGACTTCCACTTCCAGAATCTCGCCGCCGGCTTCCGTCCAGGCCAGGCCGTTGACCACGCCGATCTCCTCCTTCTCCGTGTGGAGGGCGGGGGGATAAGGCTGGCAGTCCAGCAGTTTAGGCAGGTCGTTTTCTGTAACGGTAATTCGCTTTACACCATCTGACAGCATGCGCATATCGGCTTTCCGGCAGATGGCGGCCAGCCGCCGCTCCAGCAGGCGGACGCCGGACTCCCGGGTATAGTCCCGAATGACGGCACGCAGCACGTCGTCGCTGACGCGGACGCTTCCCTTCTTCAGGCCGTGCTCCTCCATCTGCTTGGGCAGCAGGTGGCGGCGGGCGATCTGCACCTTTTCCTCGTCGGTGTAGCTGGATAGCTGGATCAGCTCCATGCGGTCCAACAGAGGACGGGGAATGGTCTCGATGGTGTTGGCGGTGGTGATGAACATGACCTTGCTCAGGTCCACGGGAATCTCCAGGAAATGGTCCCGGAAGCTGTGGTTCTGCTCGCTGTCCAGCACCTCCAGCAGTGCCGCAGCGGGGTCGCCGCGGTAGTCATTCCCCATTTTGTCGATCTCATCCAGCAACAGCAGCGGATTCATGGAGCCACTGCGGCTGATGGCCTCAATGATGCGGCCAGGCATGGAGCCTATGTAGGTCTTGCGGTGGCCCCGGATATCCGCCTCGTCCCGGACGCCGCCCAAGCTCAGCCGGGCCAGCTTCCGGTTCAGGGCCTTGGCAACGGAGATGGCGATGGAGGTCTTGCCCACGCCGGGAGGGCCCACCAGACAGATGATCTGTCCCTTGCCCTCGGGGTTCATCTGGCGGACGGCAATGGTCTCCAGAATCCGCTCCTTCACCTTTTCCAGGCCGTAGTGGTCCTTTTCCAGCACCTTCCGGGCCGCGTCCACGCTGACCCGTTCTTTCGTATAGGTGTTCCAAGGCATCTCCAGGCACACGTCCAGATAGCCCCGGATCACGGCGCCCTCAGCGCTGCCGAAGGGCTGCTTGGAGAGCTTGGTGACCTCCTTCAGCAGGTGCTTGGTGGTGTCCTCGTCCAGCTCCAGGGCCTGGATCTTCTGGCGGTAGGTGTCCAGCTCATCGTCGCCGTCCTCACCTTCCCCCAGCTCGTTCTGGAGCACCCGGATCTGAGTCCGCAGGATCTGGTCCCGCTGGGTGCGGGCCAGCTGGTCCCGGACCTTGCCCTCCATCTCATGCTCAAAGCCCAGCACGTTGCACTCCCGGGCCAGGAAGCCGTTCAGCTTCCGCAGGCGGATGAAGGGCGCCAGCTCTTCCAGAATCTCCTGCTTGTCGTCAAACCGCAGGGCAATGTTCTGGGCGATGAAGTCCGCCAGATACCCCACGTCCCGGCCATCCATCACCGTGGTGACCACTTCCTCCGGGATGCTGCCGGCCAGCTCCGCATACTCGCTGAACAGGTTCCAGGTCTGCCGCAGCAGGGCCTCGGTCCGGGGGCTGCGCTGGAAGGCCTCGGACTGGGCGGGCTCCTCCAGCTCCTCCACGTTGGCCTGGAGGAAGGGCTCCGTCTGCCACAGGCGGCGCAGGCGGGCGCGGCGGCGGCCCTCCACCATCACCCGGATGGAGTTCTTGGACAGCCGCAGAATCTGGGTGATGTGGGAAATGGTGCCCACCGCGTACAGGTCCTTTTCTCCCGGCGTTTCCGTGCCGATCTCCCGCTGAGTCACCAGGAAAATTTCCTGGTCCTCCTCCATGGCCCGCTCTAAGGCCCGGATGGAGATGCGGCGCTCCACGTCGAAGGTCATGGTCATATGGGGGAAAACCGTCAGACCCCGCAGGGCCAGGACGGGAATATTCAGATTCATTGCTTCCATAGGGGGTGTTTCCTTTCTTGGAATGAGAAAAAGGACGGAACGCATTGGCGTCCCGTCCTTGTGTTTCGCTTAAGACGCCGATCTGGGGTTGGAGCCGGGAACCGGCTTCTCGCCCTTGCCGGTGTTCAGTTTCACGGAATAGCTGACCTTGTTGGGGTCCCGGGTCAGCACGGGCTCACCCGTTCCCTCCACGCAGTCCCGGGTGATGACCACCTTGACGATGGTGGGGTCGGAGGGAATGTCGTACATGAGGGGCGTCAGGATGCCCTCCATGACGGCCCGCAGGCCGCGGGCGCCGATGTTGCGGGCAATGGCCTTGTCGGCGATGGCGTTCAGGGCCTCCGTCTCAAATTCCAGGTCCACATCATCGTATTCCAGCAGCTTCTGGTACTGCTTCACCAAGGCGTTCTTGGGCTCCTGCAGGATGCGCACCAGGTCCTCCCGCTTCAATGCGTTCAGGGGGGCAATCATGGGCAGGCGGCCCACCAGCTCGGGGATCAGGCCAAATTTCAGAATGTCGTGGGGCTGGACCTCATGGAGGATCTTATCCATGTCCTTGTCCTTCTTGCCCTGGACATTGGCGCCGAAGCCGATGCTCTTCTGGTCCAGGCGCTTTTCGATGATCTTTTCCAGACCGTCGAAGGCGCCGCCGCAGATGAAGAGGATGTTCTTGGTGTTGATCTGGATGAACTCCTGATGGGGGTGCTTCCGGCCGCCCTGGGGCGGCACGTTGGCAACCGTGCCCTCCACGATCTTCAGCAGGGCCTGCTGCACGCCCTCGCCGGATACATCCCGGGTGATGGAGGTGTTCTCGCTCTTGCGGGCGATCTTGTCGATCTCATCCACGTAGATGATACCCCGCTCGGCCCGCTCCACATCGAAGTCGGCGGCCTGCAGGAGACGCAGCAGAATGTTCTCCACATCGTCGCCCACGTAGCCAGCCTCGGTGAGGGTGGTGGCGTCGGCGATGGCAAAGGGCACCTTCAGAATACGGGCCAGGGTCTGGGCGAACAGAGTCTTGCCGGAGCCGGTGGGTCCCAGCATCAGAATGTTGCTCTTCTGCAGCTCCACATCCTCGTCTCCGCCGAAGAAAATGCGCTTATAGTGGTTGTAAACAGCCACGGACAGGGCCACCTTGGCCTCGTCCTGACCGATGACATACTGGTCCAGCACGTCCTTGATCTCCCGGGGAGTGGGCAGCTCGTCCGGCATATCCTCCAGAGGCTCCACGTCCTCGTCGTCAAAGCCGTCGCTCAAAATGCTCATGCACAGCTGGACACACTCGTCGCAGATGCGCACGCCGGGTCCCTGGATCATGCGGTGCACCTGGTTCTCATGCTTGCCGCAGAAGGAACACCGCAGGGACTTTTTGCTGTCGTCGCTCATGGTCTTACCTCTTCTTATTTCTTAGCAGTGATGATCTGGTCCACCAGGCCGAAGTCCTTGGCCTCCTGGGCCGTCATCCAGTGATCCCGCTCGGAGGCTTCCTTGATCTCCTCGGCGGTCTTGCCGGTGTTCTCCGCCATGATCGCATTCAGCTTCTTCTTGATCCGCAGGAAGTGCTCCACGTCGATCTCCATGTCCGTCACCTTGCCCTGGGTGCCGGCGGAGGGCTGGTGGATCATGATCTCGGCGTTGGGCAGAGCGATGCGCTTGCCCTTGGCGCCGGCGGACAGCAGGAAGGCGCCCATGCTGGCAGCCATGCCCACGCAGATGGTGGACACGTCGCACTTGACATACTGCATGGTGTCATAGATGGCCATGCCATCGGTAACGGAGCCGCCGGGGCTGTTGATATACAGCTGGATATCCTTGTCGGGGTCCTGGGCCTCCAGGTACAGCAGCTGGGCCACCACCAGGCTGGCGGTGGTGGCGTTGACCTCCTCGCCCAGGAAGATGATGCGGTCATTCAGCAGGCGGGAGAAAATGTCATAGGAACGCTCGCCGCGGCTGGTCTGCTCCACAACGTAAGGGACTAAACTCATTTGGAAAACCTCCGATCTTTTGTGCTCTCCGATGCCTCGAGAGATGCCTAATAAACCATTCTCTCATGATACCACAGGCACCATGAGAGAATGTGTCGAATCTGTAAAATGTACTGCGGGAAAGATTCGTGCTTATTCGGCGTCCTTCTCTGCCTCAGTCTCGGTGGTCTCCACCTCGGCCTCGGCGTCGGCCTTCTTCGTGGTCTTCTTGGTGGTCTTCTTGGCGGGAGCCTTCTTCACCACCACATTGGCGCTGTCCACCACAACAGCCACGGCCTTCTGGCTCACCAACTGGTCCTTGATCTGCTCGGCGGGCAGATACTTCTTGACCATCTCGATGTCCATGTTGTACTGCTCAGCCAGCTTCTTGTACTCAGCCTCGACTTCCTCGTCGGTGGCATCCAGATTCTCAGCCTTGATGATGGCGGCCACAGTCAGGTCCATCTTCACCTGACGCAGAGCGGGCTCCTTGGCGTCCTCCAGCAGCTTGGCCTCGTCCATGCCGGTGATCTGCATGTACTGCTCATAGGGGATGCCCTGCTGGGCGATCTGCATCTTGAAGTTGTCCAGGAACTGACGGCACTGGGTCTCCACCATGGCGTCGGGAATCTCGGCGGTGATGTTGGCGGCAGCCTGCTCCATGACGGCGTCCTCGAAGGCGCGGTCGGCGTCCTTCTGGCGCTCCTCGGTGATCTGCTTCTTCAGGTCGGCCTTCAGGTCCTTCAGGGTGTCGAACTCAGACACGTCCTTGGCGAACTCATCGTCCAGCTCGGGGACTTCCTTGGCCTTGACCTCGTTGACCTTGACCTTGAACACGACAGCCTTGCCGGCCAGGTCGGCGTGGTAATCCTCGGGGAAGGTGATGTCCAGGTCCTTCTCCTCGCCGGCCTTCATGCCGACCACCTGCTCCTCAAAGCCGGGAACGAAGCTGTGGGAGCCCAGCTCCAGATTGTGTCCCTCGCCCTTGCCGCCGTCGAAAGGCACACCGTTCAGGAAGCCCTCGAAATCGATGACAGCGGTGTCGCCCTCCTTGGCCTCGCGGTCCACGGACACCAGACGGGTGTTGCGGTCCTGCAGCAGTTTCAGACGCTCGTTGACGTCAGCAGCGCCCACCTTCACCTCGTCCTTCTCAGCAGTCAGGCCCTTGTACTCGCCCAGGGTGACCTCGGGATACACGGGGGTGGTGGCGGTGAAGGTGAAGCCTTCCTTGGTGCACTCGCCCACCATCTCAACGGCGGGATAGCCCACGACCTGCAGCTCCTTCTCCTTCACAGCGGCCTCATAGGCCTCGGGGAATGCAATATTGATGGCCTCCTCGAAAAACACCTCTGCGCCGTACATGCCCTCGATGACCTTGCGGGGGGCCTTGCCGGGACGGAAGCCCGGGACATTGATCTTCTTGCGCATCTTCTGATATGCCTTTTCGATGGCAGCCTCAAACTCGGCAGAACCGACCTCGATGGTCAGAACGACCTGGCTCTTTTCAATTTTTTCGCAGCTTTTCAAACTCATTTTGTTTATTCCTCCGTTCATCATTGGCTACACGCCGATGCGAATAGATATTTTAACAGAAAAATCTTGAAAAATCCAGTCTTTTTTCTGTTATTCGCAAATTTTTTTTGGGACAAATCCCAGATAGTCGGCGGAAATCAGGGAAAATTCCGTTTCTCCCCGCTTTCCCTCCAGCCTGCGGCGGATGGTGGGGCCGTGGAGGTGGCCGTAGCAGCACTGCTCCACATGGTATTTCGCCAAAACCGTCAAAATCTCCGGGCACTGATAGCCCTGGTAGATAGGCGGATAGTGGAGGAAGCACAGGATGGGCTTCTCCCCCGCCGCCTGCAGGCTGGTCTCCAGCCGCCCGATCTCCCGGGCCAACACCTTGGCGTTGTGGGGCTTCTGCTCCTCCTCCAAAAACCAGCCCCGGGTGCCGCAGAGGGCATAGTCCCCGTAAAAGGCGCAGTTGTTGTGGAGCAGGTCCAGGCTGCGGAGGTCCTTTTCCTCACAGAACCGCCGAAACTTGGCGGCGGTGGTCCACCAGTAGTCGTGGTTGCCCTTGAGGAGATACTTTTTCCCGGGGAACCGGTCTAGGAAGCGGAAGTCCGCCTCCGCCTCCGCCAGGTTCATGCCCCAGGAGGTGTCTCCTGCCAGAATCAGGGTATCGTCCTCCGTTAGGACCTCCAGGGCCTCCTCGATGCGGGCGTGGTAGTTCTCCCAGGCGGGGCCGAACACCTCCATGGATTTGTTCACCGACAGGGAGAGGTGCAGGTCCCCGATGGCATAGAGGGCCATAAACGCCCCTCCCTTCTATTTATTCTTTGTATGCGTCCTCTTCGTCATCAAAAACGAAAGGCTTGCCGCATTTGACGCAGAATTGTTCGTGGATCTCACTGGCTTTCCAGTAGGGCCGCGCCAGGCCCTTGCCACAACATGGACACTTCAAAAAGACACACCGCACGACGAGCATAGCAATCAGTCCCACCGTTGCGCCAGTCACTCCCAGGATACCCCAGACAGGGGAACCCGTATCCAACACATCATACATCAATACAGGCAGCGCAGCAAACGCAATAGATATGACCATCAGGATCGTCACCGCTCTGGCCCATTTCCTCTTCAGCGTTTTCATGACCACTATTTTTTCAGGAAGTCCAGCACCACGTTGTCCATGTTCTGCTTCTCGGCGGTCATGTCGAACCGCTGCGCCTTGCCCTTCAGAGCGGCCAGACGGCGGGGCACGGTGACGCCGGACACCGCGTTCAGCTGGTCCAGCAGCTCCACGCCGTCGCCTACCGGGGTCTCCCCGATGGCAGTCAGCACATGGTTGCAGAACTTATAGGGAGAGGCAGTGGACACGAACACCGTCACGGTCTCGTCGCCGGTGGCCTTGCGGTACTGCTCCATAACGTTGGCCGCCACAGCGGTGTGGGTGTCGATCAGGTAGCCCTTGTTCTTGTAGTAGTCCGCGATGGTGGCGGCGGTGCCGGCCTCGTCGCAGAAGCCGCCCCAGTACTGCTCCTTCACCGCCGTCTTAATGGCGTCGGAGACCTCATACTTTCCGTCCTTGCTGAGAGCCGCCATGTAGCCCTTCACCTCTTCGTCATTCTCGCCGGAGAGGTCGAACAGCAGCCGCTCCAGGTTGCTGGACACCAAAATGTCCATGGAGGGGCTCATGGTGGTGTGGAAGGGCCGGTTCCGGTCATAGACGCCGGTGCGCAGGAAGTCCGTCAGCACGTCGTTGCGGTTGCTGGCGCAGATGAGCTTGCCCACGGGCAGGCCCATACGCTTTGCATAATAGGCCGCCAGGATGTCGCCGAAGTTGCCGGTGGGGACACAGAAGTTCACCTTGTCGCCCATCTTGATCCCGCCGTCCCGGACCAGGTCGCAGTAGGCGGAGATGTAGTACACCACCTGAGGCAGAATGCGGCCCCAGTTGATGGAGTTGGCGGAGGACAGGAAGAAGCCCCGGTCCGCCAGGGTGGCCCGCATCTGCTCGTCGGAGAAAATGCGCTTCACGCCGGCCTGGGCGTCGTCGAAGTTGCCCACCACGGCACAGACACCCACGTTGGCACCGTCCTGGGTGACCATCTGGGTCTCCTGGACCTTGGACACGCCGTCCTTGGGATAGAACACCATAATACGGGTCTGGGGCACGTCGGCAAAGCCCTCCATGGCGGCCTTGCCGGTGTCGCCGGAGGTGGCCACCAGGATGCAGACGGTCTTGTCCTCCCCGGTCTTGCGGAGGGCGGCGGACAGCAGCTGGGGCAGCATCTGCAGCGCCATATCCTTGAAAGCGCTGGTGGGGCCGTGCCACAGCTCCAGGCAGTGGGTGGCATCATCCACCTTGCGGACGGGCGCCACGGCGTCGGTATCAAACTTGTCGGGGCCGTAGGCGTTTTCCGCGAAGCCCAGCAGCTCCTCATAGGTGTAATCGGTCAGGTACAGGCCCATGACCCTGGCGGCCCGCTCCTGATAGCGGGCGTTCACCAGTTCTGTCAGAAAGGCCTCGTCGATCTGGGGGATGGTCTCCGGCGTCAGCAGGCCGCCGTCCCGGCTCAGACCCATCTTGATAGCCTCCGCGGATTCCATGCGGACGGCCTTGTCCCGTGTGCTGTAATACTTCATTGTTATTTCCTCGCTTTCCTATGTAGGGCGTGACCACCGGGCACGCCGTCCACTTCTGTTATTCAAAGGCGTTCTCCAGGTATTCCATCCGGAGGGCGCCGTCGTTTTCCGCGTAGACCTCCGCCACATCGAACCGGGCGGGGGCATCGATGTCATGGGAGCTAAGATAAGCGGCGGCGGCAGTCCGCAGCCGTTCCTGCTTCCGGGCATCCACGAACTCCCGGGGTAACCCGATGGCCCCGGTGCTCCGCAGCTTGACCTCCACAAAGCAGACGGTGCCCCGCCTGTCCCGTGCCACCAGGTCCAGCTCTCCGAACCGGCAGCGCCACTGACTGGCAAGGAGGGTATAGCCCTTCTTCCGCAAATAGCGGGCCACCTCCGCCTCACCCCGGTTTCCAGTACTTCTGGTGGTACTCATGGCCGCCGTGCCTCCCACTTTTTCAGGAAGGTGACCCGGTGGGCCGGGCAGGGACCATATTGGTCCAGCATTTCGTAATGTAATTTGGTGCCGTAGCCCTTGTGTTTGGCGAATTGATACTGAGGATACAGGGCGTCCAGCTCCGTGGACACATATCGGTCCCGGCTGACCTTCGCCAAAATAGACGCCGCCGCGATGGAGGCGCTTTTCCCGTCGCCGCCCACGATGGTAACGTGGGGCGTCGTGACGACATGGATGCTGCCGTGGTCCCGGTTGCCGTCGATGAGAGCCAGGTCCGGTTTGACCGTCAGGCCGTCAATAGCCCGCTGCATGGCCAGCATCCGGGCGTTGAGGATATCCATTTCATCGATCTCCGTTGCTTCCACCCGGGCGATGCTGTACGCCACCGCCTGGGCGGTGATGATGTCGAACAGGGCCTCCCGCTTCTTCTCCGTCAGTTTCTTGGAGTCGTTGAGGCCGGGGATGTCCAGTTCCCGTGGCAGGATGACAGCAGCGGCATACACCGGCCCCGCCAAGGGCCCCGCCCCCGCCTCGTCCACGCCGCAAATAGTCTGAACGCCGCTGTTCCATTGTTCCCGCTCGTATGTCCAAAGGTCCATTTATCTTACCTCAAATTCCACAGTCAGATCCGCAAGAGCACCCTTCATATGCTCGCAGTCCGGTATGACGATCCGATACCGCCCCGCCCGCAGAGGCGTTGGATAATCGTGAGCAATGTCACAATGCAGCGTGATCTCACCGCCGTTCCAGTTCACGATGTCGGTTTTCGGAGTACCACCGGTGTCGCTCCACTGGGGGCTTTTCACCACAGGGCGCATTCGATGCCAGGCTCCATCCTTCCAATACTCAAGTTCGTAAGCAAAACTTGACTGTCGTGAGGACAGCCACACTACACCGTCCGGCGCGTCATTGCGGAAATACAGGAGAATGGTATTCACATCTGTGGAATACACCTCCTGCTCCGCTGTAAACGTCATATACTCCCATTCATAAAGATCATTCACCATCTCATGGGGTGATACACCGCCTACCGGACTGCGGAACCGGAAATACAGCAGCACCGCCGCCATGATGGCAAAGACAGCCAGGATACCTCCAAGCACCTGCTTGGAATACCGCGTCAGGATACCAGGACCCATGAGCCGCCTCCTTTAATATTCCACCACAATTTTCCGGCACTCTCTGCAAATATAAGCCGAGAGCGTTCCGTCACTTTCCAAAAGGCCCAGGTTATTGGGGCCGTCCAAAACGATCCCACCCTGCTTTTCAATTCCCCGTTTTGTCACCACGCGGGGCAGATGCTGAACGCCGGGCGGCAGGAAATGAATACCGGCCTGCGGCGCATATGCGATTTTCCCAGCTTTCATCTCTTTTCCGCAGACAGGGCAGTTCATAAATATCTCTCCTTACTCCGGCAGCTCCAGTGTAAAGCGTCCCAGCTTGCCAGCCCGAAACTCGTCCAGCAGGATCTTCGCCATGCGCTCCGTGTCCACATCCCCGCCGGAAATCAGGAATCCCCGCTTCCAGCCCGCTGCCTCCAAGAGGCGGTAACCGTAGGCGACATCATTTTCTTCCGTCTCCCGCTCCGGCAGGGCAGCCAGTTTATAGCCTGTTTTCAGAGCGTCCGGGTACTGTTCTCCCAGGTAGGCCATCAAGTGGCAGCCCAGGGTCTCGGTGTCCAGGATATCGTCCTTCACCGCGCCGGTATAGGCCAGGTTCAGACCAACGCTCTGGTCCTCGAACTTGGGCCACAGGATGCCAGGGGTGTCCAGCAGTTCCAGGCCGCGGTCAATGGGCACCCACTGCTTGGAGCGGGTGACGCCGGGGCGGTCCTCGGTCTTGGCGGTCTTGCGGCCCGCCACCTTATTGATAAAGGTGGACTTGCCCACATTTGGGATTCCTAAAATCATCACCCGGACCACCCGGCCCGCCATACCTTTTTCAGCGTAGGCCTTCAGCTTGTCCGCCAGCAGCTCCCGGACGGCTCCGGCAAACTTTGCCGTTCCCTGTCCGCCCTTGGCGTCAGATTCCAGCACGGCATAGCCCTTGGCCCGGAAATACGCCGCCCACTGCTTCGTGGCCTCCGGGTCCGCCTGGTCCACCCGGTTCAGCACCACCAGCCGGGGCTTCCCCGCCGTCAGCTCGTCCACGTCCGGGTTCCGGCTGGACACCGGGATGCGGGCGTCCAGGATCTCACACACGGCGTCCACATTCTTGATTTGATCGGCGATCATCCGCCGGGTTTTGGTCATATGACCGGGATACCATTGAATATTCATACCAATCCCCCATTGCGCCGCGATGCGCAGCACATGTAAAGATGAATTGTTCCCCCGGCGAAATGGGGGATTCCGCCATCATCGCCGGTTGCCCGTCAGGGCGAGGCGATGGGCGATCTGAATGATCGTATGATGCTTCACACGATCACTCCAATCCGTTTGAAGCTGCGCTCCCCGGTATAGGCGTCCGGACCGGGGAAGGCCAGGAACACCGCCTTGCCGATGACATAGCGGCAGTCCACCGTGCCCAGCCGGGAATCCCGGCTGTCACTGGAGTGGTTCCGGTTGTCGCCCATGACAAAGATGCTGCCCTCGGGCACCGTCAGCGGAAACTCGGTCCCCTCCTCCAGCAAGGTCAGTTCATTGATATAGTCCTCCTTCAGCAGCAGGCCATCCACATAGACGCTGCCGGAGGAAAAGTCGATGTCCACGGTCTGCCCCTCGGTGGCGATGACCCGCTTCACAATGGGCTCCTCCAAAAAGGCATTTTTCCGCAGAACCACGATATCGCCGTATTTGTAATCATCATACAGCATGGAATTCAGCACCAGCAGGCGGTCCCCATCCTGGAGGGTGGGCACCATGGAGTGACCGTCCACGCCAATGAGGCGGATCACAAAGGTGAACAACACCACCACGGCCAGCACGGAGCAGACCAGTGCCTGGACCCACTCATAGAAGTCTTTCCCGTTTTCCCGCTGTTTTTTCTCGTTCTCTTCCATCTTGTTCTCCTTTATTGCAGAGAGCCCACGCGGCTCCACTCCCGTGCGACCTGGTCCGCCGTCACACCGGGAACCAACAGAAAAACGGCCTTTCCCGTGACCATGCGGATGTCGATGGGACCCAGATCCTTATGGCGGCTGTCACTGCTGTTGTTGCGGTTGTCACCCAGCACAAAAATGTGTCCCTCCGGGACGGTAATGGGAAAATCCAAACCCTCGGATGTCCAGGTGGGCTCCCGGATGTAATCCTCCTCCAGCGCTTCTCCGTCCACATAGACGATGCCGGCATCAAAGTCGATGTCCACTGTCTGGCCTTCCAGGGCGATGACCCGCTTCACAAGGGGCTTGCCGTCCCGGAAGCTGGCCTTTCGCAGAACCACGATGTCCCCCGGCTGATAGCCCCCGCAGAGGTGGTCATTCAGGATCAGGAGCAAGTCGCCGTTCTGCAGAGTCTCCCGCATGGACTGGCCGTCTACCCAGAATCCACGGACCGCGAAAGTAAATACCAGCACCACGGCCAAAACAGAACAGACCAGGGTCTGGACCCATTCATAGGCCCCGCGCCCGCGCTGCTCCGCTCGCTTTTCTGCCGTCATCGCCGATCCCTCCACAGCCAATAGGTTTCCACTATAATCTAAAGTAGTATAACAAAAAAATCCCCGGACCACAAGGGCACAGGGGAATTTTCTGCAACAAAAAAGAGAGGCTTGCGCCTCTCTTTTTGTCTCTCTTAGAGCTTCTCCTTGACCTTGGCGCCCTTGCCGACGCGGCCGCGCAGATAGTACAGCTTGGCACGACGGACCTTACCGTTGCGGACGACCTCAATGTGGTCGATGGAGGGAGAATGAACGGGGAACACTTTCTCCACGCCGACGCCGTAGGAGATACGACGGACGGTGATGGTCTCCTCGATGCCGCCGTGCTTCTTGGCAATGACGGTGCCCTCGAAGACCTGGATACGCTCACGGGAGCCTTCCTTGACCTTCACGTGGACACGGACGGTGTCACCGATCTTGACGTTGGTTACCTCGTTCTGCAGGGTTTCCTTGTTGAGTTCCTTGATGAGATCCATGGATATTTTCCTCCTATTGTATAGGCGTTCATGCCGCTATTCACGCACTTTCGGCAACTTTTGGCCGGTGCACGACAGAGGACCACCCTTTTAGCTTGAATAGGATACCACAGATCGTCCCGCATTGCAAGCATTATTTTGCAAAAAAGTTCATTTTTCGAAACATTCCCGGCCCGCTGCGGCCAGTGCACCCACCGCCGCCGGAAGAAGCCACAGACTGCCGCCGCTTCGGATCATCAGCCAACCCAACCCAGCCGCCAGGACCACCGCCGTCACCGCCCCGGTCCACCGGGCCGTCGCCTCTCCCGCCGCAGGGCCCAGCAGCCACGATGTCCCCAGATACAGTGCCCGTCCTCCGTCCAAGGGCCGGATGGGCAGCAGGTTGAAGATACCAAGGACGATATGTGCCCCTGCCGCAGTCTCCATACCCACTCCTGCCAGCACCGCCGCGCTCAGCAGATTGGCCGCCGGGCCCGCCAGGACAGCCGCCAGCTCCTGTCCATAGGACAGTCCCCGGCTGTCCACCGCCAGCACCGCCCCCAGAACGCCGATCCGCAATCCCAGGGTCCTTGCTCCCAACGCTTTCAGAACAGCCCAGTGGCCCAGCTCATGGACCGCTGCCGCCCCCAGGACTACGACGGTCAGACACCAGCCGTTCACCGCGGCGAACCAGGCGGTCAGCAGACAGAAGCCGGGAGAGATCCGGAACGTCTCCTCACAGCACAGAGACATAGTAGATGGGGTTTAAGTACACGCCGTCCTTCTGCAGTTCAAAATGGAGATGAGGTCCCGTGGCAATGCCCGTCTCCCCCACCTCGGCGATCTTCTCTCCCCGCCGCACCGCACTGCCGGAGGAAGCCGTGATCCGGCTGCAATGGGCGTACAGGGTGGAATATCCGCCCTCATGGGCCACCATGCAGTATCTTCCGTAACTGCTGCTCTCCCCTACCGCCGTGACAGTCCCGTCAGCAAAGCAATCCACCTCTGTCCCGGTGTCGGCCGCCAGGTCCACGCCGTAGTGGAACCGCTCTTCCCCCTCGATGGGATGGTCCCGGTAACCGAAACCTGAGCTCAGTGCTCCGGACACCGGTGTGCAGTAATCAAAGTCTAGGATCGCCTGCTCCAGACTGACACCCTCCGGAAGATTCTGGTTGGAATACAGCACATAAGCCAGCGTGGAAACCTCTGTTGCCTGCGGCTCGGCAGTATCGGCTGCCTGCTGCTCCTGACCTGCCTGCTCCTGAGGAAGAGATGTGTCACGCCGATATTCCTGTAACAGCTGTATGGCTCCTTCCGCCTGGGCGGCGGTGATCTGTGCAGCGGTCTGGACCGCTTCATCATTCTCCTGAGGATGGAAAACCGCCTGATAGACCTCATCCGCGGTCTGGTCCAGGCCGTTCTCTCCGGAAATCGCACGCCCTAGTGCCGAGAATACGGCCTGTACATCCATGTTCTGCTCCATAGCACGGTACAGTCTGGCGTTCACCCGGACCATGGGCTCCGGCAGCACCAGCTTGGCCGCCACCAGCAGCACAAAGATCCCGCTGCAGATCACCAGCTGCAGCAGCTGCCGCCGCTCCCCGGGGCGCGGATGATCTTCCCGCCGCCCGGCCGCCGGCCTTGACACACTCCGCATCCCGCTTTTCCGTCTCCGCCGCTCCGCGGAAATAGAGGCGATCCGCCTGCCCGTTTGCCGTGAAGTCATCTGGCTCCCTCCCCACACTTCTCTTCTTCTGGAATCTATGTGAGCATTTCCGATAATATAACCTTGACAGGCTCGAAAAAATTCCGTATAATAATCAAGCTATATCCGGGTGTAGCGCAGTTGGTAGCGCGCATGGTTCGGGTCCATGAGGCCGTGGGTTCGACTCCCGCCACTCGGACCAGGCGGAGTGTCCTTATAGGATCTGAGTATCCTGTAATGGACGCTCCGCATTTTTTTATTTCCACTCTCATACTGCAACCTCTGCCGGGGCGTAGCTCAATGCTAATCTCCTTGAAATTACTCTCAAGGCGTAGCCGCCGATTTTTTCTGTTTTGTCAAGTGTTTTTTGTGTCTTTTTCCAATTATTTGCAAACACAGACCAGACTGCCTTGCGTACAGTCTGGTCTGTTGCTTATCTTAATGAGATTAGGGCTATGCCGGGCGTTTTTTCATGGATTTCTTGTTCCGCAGACGGTATCCGCCAGGCGCATGGCCTCCAGCTCCACGGCAGACCGCTTCGATACCGGCGCCGTCTGCTGCTTTCTGACCGTCCGCTTTGCCTGGTGCTTCAGTTCCGTACAGCAGAGAAACGCCAGCAGCGCCGCCGCCCCAATCCGCCAGACGGTGCGGGAGACTGCATTGTAATCCTTCCACATGGTGGGCAGTGCCAGATCCGCCGCGCACAGCACCGCGCTGGCCAGCAGCAGGAACAGCACATTTCCCGGCCGCAGGATCTTTCGAAGGGGCACCTCCGGGAAAGCCGCCTTGACAGAGCAGGCAAACACAGCCATCAAAAGTAATGCCAGGCACCCCCAGCTCAAGAGACGCGCCAGCCAGGGAGTGGCACCTGCCCACAGCAGGGAGGCCGCAGACATCAGAATCCAGCCGAAGCACCACAGGGGCACCGCCACCAGCATCCGGACCGCCGCCGGCAGTCCCTGCACCCACTGGCGTACCCGCGCAGCGGGTCCCTTCCGCTGTTCGGTGACGGCAGCACCGTCATCATCTGCCTGCTGCTCCGCCGTCACGGCGATCTCCGGTACCAGGTCCACAGGCGAATCAAAGGCGGTTCCAGTCACTACGCCTGCCACCGCTGCCACGGTGACCGCTGCCGCAGCAGCCGCTTTTCTCTTCTTCACATCCTCACCTCCCTGTTTTTCCCCATTTTACGCTTTCTGGCAAAAAAAGCAAGCGTCTTTCGACGCTTGCTTTTTTCGTTAATCCGTTTATTTGCGCTTTTGGCTCTTTCGCCGCCGCACCCTGCGGAACGCCAGCCGGACCAACAGAACCACCAGCAGGATAACAGCAAAAACCACCAGCACCACCACCCAGGTGATCCAGTTCCAGTTTCTCAGCAGCTGCGCGGGATTCCAGCTATGGCTGACGGTCTTGCGTCCGTCTCCCCGGGCCGATGTGTACCGCTCCGGTATGCCGTCCTTCCCAAAGGACTCCAGATAAGCCGCCAGAGCGTACCACTCCTTGATCTCGTTTCCATCCTTGTCATAGAGGATGCAGTCGTTGAAATCCGTCACGGGAGAGCCGTCGGCCAGTTTGGGCTCCAGGGACAGCAGGCCCATGGACTTCGACTTCACCGTGCCCAGCATCTGGGCGGAGTACATGCCGGTGACCACTCGGTAGAGCTGGTCATCCTTGAGTTCCGTCGCAGTGGAGGCTCCATCTGCATCGGACCAATCATACAGCCCGGCGGATGTCACCCGGTTGAAGAACATGCGGTTGGTATTGAAGCTGTACGCCATGCCGCCCATATACAGCTGGGCCGCCGGCATGATGGGCGTCACGGAGGCGTCCACCTCCGCCGCAGCTTTCAATTCCTTTCCGCTGAGATACACCGCCACCAGAGGAAAGCCGGAGGTGCCGTCAGCTCCTACGCCCATGGACAGCACATCAAAGGCCTGGGTGGCTGTCAGCTCCCCGGTCCGCAGGGGCGCCCGCAGAACGCCGTCCGCCGTGACGGACACGGTGTTTACATCCGGCGCGTTCACTTCCAGGTTTTCCGTAGCCCAGAGGAAAGCATCCGCCACCAGCTCGCCCAGGTTGTTTCCCTCCTGGATGCCGGAAACCGGAGTATTCAGGTCAAAATCCGTGATTGTCAGCACCTGGTCGTAGGTCAGATCGTAGCGCGAAAGATACGTCTCCCCCACTTTTGTTTTCCAGGTCTCCACCATGGCGGCCGTATCCGGGTCCTCCGCCAGGGTCTCGTCGATGGGGACCAGGTGGTAGTCCCGCAAGCGTTTTTTGTCATTACCGCCCCAAATAAGGGTCAAGCTGCCCAGGTTCTCGCAGTAAGGACCGGCGGAGACGATATAGGTATCGTTCACCACAAGGGGCTCTGTCAAGGTCGAATGCGTGTGGCCGGATAGGATGACATCAATACCATCCACAGCCTTGGCCAGTTCCTCGTCTTCAGAGGTCTCCAACTTCTCCCCTGTTCCGGAGTGGGACAGGCAGATGATCAACTGGGCACCCTGTTCTTTCAGGGATGCCACGCACCGCTTGGCCGCCTGGACCGCGTCCTCCCGGACAAAGCCGGAGGTGGGTGCGCACTCGTCGGCGTCCACGCCCATGAGGCCGAAGATGCCATAGGTGACACCGCCCCGCTCCAGGAGCATGGTCTCCTGTACACCATAATGATCCATAGCTTTCTGGATCATGTCTTTGTCCGGATTGCTGTCAGCGGGCCGGTAGTTGGCCTCCAGCAAAGCGGGCAGGGCAACTGTCAGAGGGCCATATTGTTCCCGGTAGTCCTCCATGGGCGGCGGATACTGGGAGCTTGCCAGTACGTTAATGGATGCCGCCTGTGCCTCCTTGGCCGCATTCAGCATCTCCGCAAAGCCCGTGCCGGTGTGGTCGAACTCGTGGTTGCCGATGGTAGTGGCATCATAGCCCAGAGCGCCCATGGTACGCAGCTCAGCAGCCTGGGTGGTGTAGAGGGTCTGGATCAGCGACCCGATGGAAAAGTCACCGCCGTCCAGCAGCAGGGCGTCGGGGTTCTTTTCCCTCTCTCGGTCAATGGCGGTTTTCAGGCGGGCGTAGCCGCCGCTCTCTCCGCCGTCCTCTGTCGGCTGGGGCAGAAAGTGGGAGTGGAGGTCGTGGGTAAACAGAATCGTGGCTGTATTTGCGGGAGGCGCGGCATCCGCCGGGATCACGCTGAGGGAACATATCAGCACCAGCGCCAGAAGCAGCGCGGAAAAACGTCGTTTCATCTTCTTCATCCTTTTCAAAAAATGGACTGGGCAAAGTTTACCCAGTCCATTTTAGCACATTTGGTCAATCCACTACAATGCCTTTTTCTGCAAAAGCCTTTACCAGCAGGTCCATGTCGCTGGGAATGGAGATGGGCTCGCCGCAGGCCTTGATGGCATTGGCAACATCCTTCAAGCCGTTGCCCGTCACCACGGAAACCACGGTGTCGTCTTTGCCGATGACGCCCTGCTCACACAGCTTCTTCACGCCCGCCGTACCGGTGACGCCGGCAGGCTCACCGAACACGCCGCAGGTCATTCCCAGCAGCTTCTGGGCGGCCATGATTTCCTCATCGGAGACGTTGACCACCAGGCCGTTGGATTCCCGGATAGCCACCAGCGCCTTGTCGGCGTTCCGTGGTACGCCCACGGCGATGGAGTCCGCCAGGGTGTTCTCCTCCATGGGATACCAGTCCTCACCTGTGGCGATGGCCCGGTTCAGGGGGCAGCAGCCCTCCGCCTGGGCGGAGATCAGCCGGGGCAGCTTGTCGATAAAGCCGATGGCGTACAGGTCCTTCAGGCCCTTCCACAGGCCCGCGATGGTGCAGCCGTCGCCCACGGAGATGGCGATGTAGTCGGGAACCTCCCAGTTCAACTGCTCCATAATCTCCAGGGAGACGGTCTTTTTGCCCTCGGACAGGTAGGGGTTGATGGCTGCGTTGCGGTTGTACCAGCCCCATTTGTCGATGGCTGCCTTACTCAGCTCAAAGGTATCCTCATAGCTGCCCTGGACGGAGATGACGTTGGCGCCGAAGGTCATCAGCTGGGCCACCTTTCCCTTGGGTGCGCGGCTGGGGACGAAGATATAGGTCTTGAGGCCCGCCGCAGCGGCGTTGCCCGCCAGAGAGGATGCGGCGTTGCCGGTGGAGGAACAGGCGATCACCTTGGCCCCCGCCTCCCGGGCCTTGGCGACGGCCATAGCGGAAGCGCGGTCCTTCAGAGATGCGGTGGGGTTCTGACCATCGTCTTTCACCCACAGTTTTTTCAAGCCCAGCTGTTCCGCCAGGCGGGGCTCCTCATACAAGGGGGACCAGCCCACCCGCAGGGGCGTGGGCTCCGTGGTCTCCTCGATGGGCAGCAGTTCCCGGTAGCGCCACATGGTACGGTCCGTCCGGGCTGCCAGTTTCTCCTTGGTCAGCTGGGTCTTGATGTAGTCGTAGTCATATGTGATCTCCAGAATGCCGCCGCATTCGCAGTTGGTCAGGTCCGGGGTGGCCTCATAGGTCTTTCCGCACTTGACGCACTTGCCGTATAAGACGTTTTTCATACTGTTTCCTCCCAAAGGCACAAGGGGCGGGCGAGCCGCCCGCCCCTTGCATCTGTCATGTCATTCTCCCTTACAGGTTCTTCAAAACGCCGCTCTCCTCGTTGAAGGCGTTGATCAGCTCATCCAGGTCCTTGGCCTGGGCGTGGACGGCGTCCCAGGTGCCCTCGGTGTCGTACCACAGGGCGTTCAGTTCCTCGCTGGTCTTGCCCTGCTGCTCCACCCAGGTGTAGTACTTCAGGTTGTGCACCCGCTTGCGGTCGGCATAGGTCAGTTCGATAAGGTTGTCGGTCTTCAGGCCCAGCATGTGCAGGTTGTGGTCCAGAACAGCCTCGGTGGCATTGTAAGCGCCGTGCATCTCGTTCAGCTCGGCGATACGGCTGCCGTACATCACGGCAGAGTCGGTCAGAACGGTGCCCACCACATCGTGCTCGGTGAACTCGTAGTACTTTGCCATCTTGATGCAGCACAGCACGTTGGCGATGCCGGAGATGCCCAGCCAGGTCAGCTTCTCCACCAGAACAGGGTCCAACTTCAGGGTGTTCAGCAGGTAATCCTGGCCCTCGGGGGTATTGAACAACCGCAACAGCCGCTGGGAGTCCTCGTCGTCGATGGCGATGGCCATGTCAGTGTTCTTGACGTTGTGGATCCAGGGGATGTGCTTGTCGCCGATGCCCTCGATGCGGTGGCCGCCGAAGCCGTTGTTCAGGATGGTGGGGCACTGCAGGGCCTCGCCCACGCCCAGCTTCAGCTTGGGATACAGCTCCTTCAGGCGGTCGCCGGTGGACATGGTGCCGGCGGAGCCGGAGGTGAAGCAGGCGCCGGCAAAGTGGTCGCCGGGGCGCTTGATGGCCTCGAACACGTCCGCCAGGGCGTTGCCGGTGACATTGTAGTGCCACAGGGGGTTACCCATCTCCTCAAACTGGTTGAAGATCATGTACAGGGGGTTCTGCTTCAGCTCGTTGGTCTTGTCGAAGATCTCCTTGACATTGGACTCGCAGCCGGGAGTGGCGATCACTTCCGCACCGATCTCATGGAGCCAATCGAACCGCTCCTGGCTCATCTCGGCGGGCAGGATGGCCACGCCCTGGGCGCCCAGCAGCCGGGAGTTGAAGGCGCCGCCGCGGCAGTAGTTGCCGGTGGAGGGCCACACGGCCTTGTGCTTGTCAACGTCGAACTGGCCGGTCACCAGGCGGGGAGCCAGGCAGCCGAAGGAGGCGCCCACCTTATGGCAACCGGTGGGGAACCACTTGCCCACCATGGCCACGATACGGCAGGGCACGCCGGTGAGCGCAGAGGGCAGTTCAATGTAGTTGGGGACCTCCTGGAACAGTCCGCCGGACTCCTTGGGCTGGTTCTTCCAGGTGATGCGGAACAGGTTCAGGGGATTCACGTCCCACAGGCCCACGTCCTTCAGCTTGTCCTGAACCTTCCCGGGGATGGTCTCCGGATGCTGCATCTGGGCAATGGTGGGGATGATGATACCGTTTTCCCTGGCCTTCTTAATATTGTGCTCCAGGCCCTGCTTGTTGATGGACAGATCAATCATGTGCTTTACCCTCCTGTTGTTTTGTGTCGATATAAGAATATAAGGTATACTTGGAGATCCCGAAATATTTGGCGATCTTGTCACCGGACTTGGTCACCAGGAACGCGCCGTTCTGGTTCAGGAACTGGATGGCCTTCACCTTGTCATCCTTGTTCATCATGGCCACCGGTTTGCCCACCAGCGCCACGGACTGCTGGATCAGCTCCTCCAGCAGGTCATTGACATTGACGATCTTCTCCGGCTCGGCCTGTGCCGTATCCCTGGGCATGATCAGATCCCGCACGGCAGAATCCATCATAGAGAGCGCAGAAATATCAAAGTTGATGGACAGCAGGGCCACGACCTTGCCCCGGCTGTTGCGGATATACATGGTGGAGGACTTGAGCACCTTTCCGTTGGCGCTCTTGGTCAGATAGCCCAGATAGTCCTGGGGCTGGGCGTCCTCCTGGAGCATCTGCTCCACCACCACGTGGGAACCGCCGTCTCCCACCTTCCGGCCGCTGACATGGCCATTTTCAATGTAGACGATGGAGTGGTCCATTTTTTTTCCGCTGACATCGTGGATCACCACTTCGCAATTGCTGCCGAACTGCGCGGCAATACCCGACGCAATCTGTTTCAGCATCTCAAATCTTCCGCTTTCCGTATACATCTCCCCCTTTTTTATCGAAACGTTCTAATCTACCATCACCATCATATCACAATTTTTATAGAAATCAACCTTTTTTCAAAAAAATTTTTTTGGTTTTCAAATTTTTTGTTTGACAAACAGGATTCTTGTGTTATGATAAGGGCAGATAGAGCAAAAACGACCTGATCAATACAAATAATATGGAGGACGGCGTTATGGATTTCGAAGCGATCAAGAAAGCAGCAGAAGGCTACAAGGCGGACATGTCCCGGTTCCTGCGGGATATGATCTCCCACCCCAGCGAAAGCTGTGAGGAAAAGGAAGTCGTCATGTGCATCAAGGCCGAGATGGAGAAGCTGGGCTACGACAAGGTTGAGATCGACGGCCTGGGCAACGTCATCGGCTGGATGGGCGAGGGCGACAAGATCATTGCCATCGACTCCCACATCGACACCGTGGGCATCGGCAACATCAACAACTGGGAAGCCGACCCCTACCAGGGCTATGAGACCGAGGACATCATCTTCGGCCGCGGCGGCTCCGACCAGGAGGGCGGCATGGCTTCCGCCGTGTACGGTGCCAAGATCATGAAGGACATGGGCCTGATCCCCGAGGGCTACAAAATCATGGTGGTCGGCTCCGTCCAGGAAGAGGACTGCGACGGCATGTGCTGGCAGTACATCGTCAACAAGTACTTCAACGGTCCCGAGGACGCCCGCAGCAAGATCGAGTTCGTCATCTCCACCGAGCCCACCGACGGCGGCATCTACCGCGGTCACCGCGGCCGTATGGAGATCCGCGTGGACGTGAAGGGCATCTCCTGCCACGGCTCCGCTCCCGAGCGCGGCGACAACGCCATCTACAAGATGGCCGACATTCTGCAGGACGTCCGCGCTCTGAACGAGAACGGCGACGGCCCCTCCAACACCGTCAAGGGCCTGGTCAAGATGCTGAACCCCGAGTTCAACCCCGAGCATTACGAGGACGCCCAGTTCCTGGGCCGCGGCACCTGCACCACCTCTCAGATCTTCTACACCTCTCCCTCCCGCTGCGCTGTGGCGGACAGCTGCTCCATCTCCATTGACCGCCGCATGACCGCCGGCGAGACCTGGGACTCCTGCCTGAAGGAAATCGAGGACCTGCCCTCCGTCCAGAAGTACAAGGACGATGTGAAGGTCAGCATGTACATGTATGACCGTCCCGCCTGGACCGGCACCGTCTATGAGACCGAGTGCTTCTTCCCCACCTGGATCAACAAGGAGAGCGCCGCTCATGTCCAGGCTCTGATCGATGCCCACCACGCTCTGTGGGGCGACAAGCGCATCGGCCACGCCGACGCCGACCCCAAGAAGGACGCTATGCACCTGCGTGACGGCCGTCCCCTGACCGACAAGTGGACCTTCTCCACCAACTGTGTGTCCATCCAGGGCCGTTACGGCATCCCCTGCGTTGGTTTCGGCCCCGGTGCCGAGTCCCAGGCTCACGCCCCCAACGAGATCACCTGGAAGCAGGACCTGGTCACCTGCGCCGCTCTGTACGCCGCCGTCCCCGGCCTGTACAAACCCGAGAACAAGACCGACGACGTCACCGAGTTCCGTCAGAGCCTGACCAACAACGACATCCAGTAATCTGACCCAACTTTTATATAGAGAATATTAAAGGAGAACTGAACATGGATAAGACTTTGCAGATGTATATCGACAAGCTGAATGCCCTGAACTTCAAGGATATGTACAACGGCGACTTCTTCCTGACCTGGGAGAAGACCGACGACGAGATCGAGGCCGTCTTCACCGTGGCCGACGCTCTGCGCTACATGCGTGAGAACAACATCTCCACCAAGATCTTCGAGTCCGGCCTGGGCATCTCCCTGTTCCGCGACAACTCCACCCGCACCCGTTTCTCCTTCGCCTCCGCCTGCAACCTGCTGGGCCTGGAGGTTCAGGACCTGGATGAGGGCAAGAGCCAGATCGCTCACGGCGAGACCGTCCGCGAGACTGCCAACATGATCTCCTTCATGGCCGACGTCATCGGCATCCGTGACGATATGTACATCGGCAAGGGCAACAAGTACATGCACGAGGTCGTGGACGCCGTGACCGAGGGCAACAAGGACGGCGTGCTGGAGCAGAAGCCCACTCTGGTGAACCTGCAGTGCGACATTGACCATCCCACCCAGTGCATGGCCGATATGCTGCACATCATCCATGAGTTCGGCGGCGTGGAGAACCTGAAGGGCAAGAAGATCGCCATGACCTGGGCCTATTCTCCCTCCTATGGCAAGCCCCTGTCCGTTCCCCAGGGCGTCATCGGCCTGATGACCCGCTTCGGCATGGACGTGGTCCTGGCCCATCCCGAGGGCTATGAGGTTATGCCCGAGGTCGAGGAGGTCGCCCGCAAGAACGCTGCCGCTACCGGCGGTTCCTTCACCAAGACCCACTCCATGGAAGAGGCCTTCCAGGACGCCGACATCGTGTATCCCAAGAGCTGGGCTCCCTTCGCCGCCATGGAGAAGCGCACCAACCTGTACGCCGAGGGCGACACCGACGGCATCAAGGCTCTGGAGAAGGAGCTGCTGGCTCAGAACGCCGAGCACAAGGACTGGGCCTGCACCGAGGAAATGATGGCCAAGACCAAGGACGGCAAGGCTCTGTACCTGCACTGCCTGCCCGCCGACATCACCGGCGTCTCCTGCGAGACCGGTGAGGTGGACGCCTCCGTGTTCGACCGTTACCGCACTCCCCTGTACAAGGAGGCCTCCTTCAAGCCCTATATCATCGCCGCTATGATCTTCCTGGCCAAGTGCAAGGATCCCCAGGCCACTCTGAAGGCTCTGGAGGCGCGCGCCACCAAGCGTGAGTTTGCCGAATAATCAGCGCTCCCTGACGACATCAACCAACTGAACGGCCGGCCCGCCTGATATGTGTATTCCGCGTCTCAGGCGGGCTTGCTATATCCAAAAGGAGTATCTATCATGGGTAAACGTATCGTCATCGCCCTGGGCGGCAATTTCCCCATGGCACGCTGTGCGTCCCATGGGGACCCCTCTGATTTTATTTTGCTCCGGCGGAAGTGAATTCCGCCTTCGCCAAGGTTTTGCCTTCCGGCAAAACGCTTGTACGCGCCATCCGGCGCGACGGCATTGCCGCACTTTTTTCCACGATTATTACTGATCTGTGAGGTATTTCATCATGGGTAAACGTATCGTCATCGCCCTGGGCGGCAATGCCCTGGGCAACAATCTCCCCGAGCAGATGGTGGCCGTCAAGCAGACCGCCAAAGCCATCGCCGACCTGATCGAAGAGGGCCATGAGGTCGTCATCGCCCACGGCAACGGCCCCCAGGTGGGCATGATCCAGGCCGCTATGACAGAGCTGACCCGCTCCAATCCCGAAAAGTACATTCCCTGCCCCCTGTCCGTCTGCGTGGCCATGAGCCAGGGCTATATCGGCTACGACCTGCAGAACTCCCTGCGGGAGGAGCTGCTGGACCGCGGCATCCGCAAGGGCGTTTCCACTGTGCTGACTCAGGTGGAGGTGGACCCCGCCGATCCCGCCTTCCAGAATCCCACCAAGCCCATCGGCTCCTTCATGACCAAGGAGGAGGCCGACAAGATGGTGGCTGAGCGGGGCTATCAGGTCATGGAGGACGCTGGCCGCGGCTATCGCCGTGTGGTGGCCTCTCCCCGTCCCCAGTCCATCGTGGAGATCGAGTCTATCCGTGACATGGTGGACGCCGGTCTGGTGGTCATCGCCTGCGGCGGCGGCGGCATTCCCGTCTTCACCACCGAGGGCCATCACCTGAAGGGCGCCGCAGCCGTGGTAGACAAGGACTTCGCCTCCTGCGTGCTGGCTCAGCAGCTGGACGCCGACTGCCTGGTGATCCTCACTGCCGTGGAGAAGGTGGCCGTCAACTTCGGCAAGCCCGACCAGAGCTGGCTGGATTCCCTGACGCCCGACCAGGCCCGGGTCTACATGGACGAGGGCCAGTTTGCCCCCGGCTCCATGCTGCCCAAGGTCCAGGCCGCCGTCCAGTTCGCCGAGAGCAAGCCCGGCCGCTCTGCCCTCATCACCCTGCTGGAAAAGGCGCGGGACGGCATTGCCGGCAAGACCGGCACTGTGATCGTTCAGTAAGGGAAATTGGTCGGCCTGTATATTTTTACCAAAGGGAAGTGGAATTACCACTTCCCTTTTTTGTTTGATTTTTTTCATTTTCGTATCATTTCATAAAACCGGTAAAAAATTTTTTTAAAAAACCAGCCGGATTTCTCTTAAAATTGCAAAAATTCAGTTGAATTTTTAAGGCCGACCTTGTATGATGACAATAGAAGAGGGTCATTTGTGACCTAATTTTATTTTTTGAAGGAGGAAATTAGAATGAAGAAGTTCCTTGCACTGCTTCTCGCTCTGGTCATGTCCCTGAGCCTGGTCGCCTGCGGCGGCGGCAAAACGGAAGAAAAGCCCGCCGAGCCCGAGAAGCCCGCTGAGACCCAGGAGCCCGCAGCCGATCCCGCCGCCGAGATCAAGGTCGGCCTGATCTGCGTTCATGACGAGAACTCCGGTTACGATGCTGCCCATATTGAGGGTCTGAAGACCGCCTGCGCTGATCTGGGCATTGCTGATTCCCAGATCATCATGAAGTACAACATCCCCGAGGACGAGACCTGCTATGATACCGCCGTCGACCTGGCGGAGCAGGGCTGCGGCATCATCTTCTCTGACTCCTACGGCCATCAGCTGTACATGCAGGAAGCCGCCGGCGAGTATGAGGATGTCACCTTCGTCGCCTGCACCGGCGATACCGCCGCCAACTCCGGCCTGGCCAACTTCAAGAACATGTTCCCCTATACGTTTGAGTCCCGCTATGTCTCCGGTATCGTGGCCGGCATGAAGCTCAAGGAACTGATGGATGCCGGTAAGGTCTCCGATCCCTACGTCGGCTATGTCGGTGCCTTCCCCTATGCCGAGGTGGTTTGCGGCTACACCGCTTTCCTGCTGGGTATCCAGTCCATCGTTCCCGAGGCTCACATGGACGTTCAGTACACCAACTCCTGGTATGATCCCGTGGCTGAGGGCGAGGTCGCCAATGCTCTGATGAGCAAGGGCTGCGTCATCATCGGCCAGCACGCTGACTCCACCGGCGCTCCCTCCGCCGTTCAGGCTGTGAAGGACTCCGGCAAGGAAGTCTACTCTGTCGGCTACAACATCGACATGCTGTCTGTGGCTCCCACCGCTGCTCTGACCTCCGCCCAGAACAACTGGTCTGTCCTGTACAAGGCCACTCTGGAGAAGTTCGTTGCCGGCCAGGATATCCCCACCGACTTCGCCACCGGCGCCAAGGACGGCGCTGTCATGATCTCCGCCCTGGGCGAGAGCTGCGCCGCCGGCACGCAGGAAGCTGTTGACGCTGCCTGGGCCGCCATCAAGGACGGCAGCCTGAAGGTCTTCGATACCTCCACCTTCACCGTGGGCGGCGAGACCGTCACCACCGCCTTCGGCCTGGATACCGACGGCGACTGGGTCAACGATACCGGCGAGGCCATCGTGGACGGCGCCTTCCAGGAGTCTGTCCTGCGCTCCGCTCCTTACTTCGCTCTGCGCATCGACGGCATCACCGAGCTGAATAACAACTGATCACAATTTGTTCCAAGGAGGGGACTGCCGAAGCAGTCCCCTCCTTTTTTCCATTCTCGTCAAAATAGGTTGACCTTTCTTGTGAAAGTCTCACATTTCTGTGCAACCCTCACAATTCTTATGTCATTTATGATTTACATTGCCCGAAAGGCATGGTATACTTAGATATCAACCTATGATATCCCATCGGGCATCGGGGGACCGCTCCCCTGCCCCAAGCGCCGGGCTTTCGGTTTCTCCGGCGCTTCCCCATTTTATGCCAATACGGCAGGAAGGATGGTCTTCGTGGAAACTGTTGCAGCAGTCCAATTGCGGAACATCACAAAACGGTTCGGAAAAGTCGTTGCCAACAACAGTGTTTCTCTGGATATCAACCGTGGTGAGATCTTGTCTCTGCTGGGAGAAAACGGCAGCGGCAAGACCACACTAATGAACATGCTGGCTGGCATCTACTTCCCCGACGAGGGTGAGATTCTGGTAAATGGCCAGCCCGTCACCATCGCCTCCCCCAAAGATGCTTTTAATTACGGCATCGGCATGATCCATCAGCACTTCAAGCTGGTAGACGTATTCACCGCCGCTGAGAACATTGTTCTTGGTCTGGAGGACGAGGGCAAGCTGGACCTGAAAGCCGCTGCCTCCAAGATCAAAGGCATCTGCGAAAAGTACGGCTTCCAGATCGACCCCAACAAGAAGATCTATGACATGTCCGTCTCCGAGAAGCAGACAGTGGAGATCGTCAAGGTCCTCTACCGCGGTGCGGACATTCTGATCCTGGATGAGCCCACCGCCGTCCTGACGCCCCAGGAGACGGACCGTCTCTTCGACGTCATGCGGAACATGAAGACCGACGGCAAGGCCATGATCATCATTACCCACAAGCTCCACGAGGTCATGGATGTGTCCGACCGGGTGGCGGTGCTCCGCAAGGGCAAGTACATCGGTGATGTGGCCACCAAGGACACCTCCCCCCAGGCGCTAACCGACATGATGGTGGGCCACGCCGTCACCCTGAACATCAACCGCCCCGATCCCAAGGACCCCACGCCCCGTCTGGAGGTCAGCGGCCTGACGGTCTATGACGCCATGGGCGTCAAGCGTCTGGACAACGTGACCTTTACCGCCATGGGCGGCGAGATCCTGGGTATTGCCGGCATCGCCGGCTCCGGCCAGAAGGAGCTGCTGGAGTCCGTGGCGGGCCTGCAGCCCATCTCCCCCGGCGCCTCCATCCGGTACCGCCCCATCGGCCACCCGGAGGAAAAGGACGGCATCGAGCTGGTGGGCAAGACGCCCCTCCAGATCAAGCAGTCCGGCGTGTCCCTGGCCTTCGTGCCGGAGGACCGGCTGGGCATGGGCCTGGTGGGCACCATGGGCATGACCGGCAACATGCTGCTGCGCAGCTACCGAAAGGGCCACGGCGTTTTCACAGACCGAAAGTCTCCCAAGAAGCTGGCCGAAGAAGTTTTGACAGAACTGGACGTAGTCACCCCCGGCGTCAACTTCCCCGTCCGCCGTCTCTCCGGCGGCAACGTGCAGAAGGTGCTGGTGGGCCGTGAGATCGCCCAGGAGCCTTCCGTGCTCATGACGGCCTATGCCGTCCGGGGCCTGGATATCAATACATCCTACACCATCTACAACCTGCTGACGGAGCAGAAGCTGAAGGGCGTCGCCGTGGTCTACGTGGGCGAGGATCTGGACGTGCTGCTGGAGCTGTGCGACCGGATCCTGGTGCTGTGCGGCGGCCAGGTCTCCGGCATCGTGGACGCCCGGACCACCACCAAGGAAGAAGTGGGCCTGCTGATGACCCGCTTTAAGAAGGAGGGCGAACCTGCATGAGCACTGTCAACCACACTCAGGAGCCCCTGCTCCGCATTGCCAAGCGGGATGGTATCTCCCGCCCCAGCGCCTACGCCATCCGTATCGTGGCGGTGGTGCTGTCCCTGGTGGTCAGCGGTATCTTCATTTTCGCCGTCACCAAGCTGAATCCTGTCGAGGTGTACAAAGCCATTTTTGACGGTGCTTTCGGCACCTCCCGCCGCAGCTGGGTCACCATCCGTGACACCATGATGCTGCTGTGCATCGGCGTGGGCCTGGCTCCCGCCTTCAAGATGAAATTCTGGAACATCGGCGCCGAGGGCCAGGTTCTGATCGGCGGCGTCGTCACCGCAGGCTTTATGCGGGCCTTCGGCGGTTCCATCTCCACGCCGGTCCTGCTGGTCATCATGGCTGTTGTCAGCCTGGTGGCTGGCTGCGTCTGGGGCGTCATCCCCGCCGCCTTCAAAGCCAAGTGGGGCACCAACGAGACCCTGTTCACCCTGATGATGAACTATGTGGCTATCCAGATCACCAGCTACTGCGTGGCCCTGTGGGAGAATCCCATCGGCTCCAACACCGTGGGTGTCATCAACCAGCAGACTAAGGCCGGCTGGTTCCCCGCCGTGTTCGGCCAGACTTACGGCCTGAACGTGATCCTGGTGCTGGCCCTGACCGTGGGTATGTTCATCTACCTGAAATACTCCAAGCAGGGCTATGAGATCAGCGTGGTGGGCGACTCCCAGAACACCGCCCGGTACGCCGGTATCAGCGTGAAGAAGGTCACCGTCCGCACCATGGCCATCTCCGGCGCCATCTGCGGCCTGGCGGGCTTCATCGCCGTGGCCGGTGCCAGCCACACCATCTCCACCTCCACCGCCGGCGGCCGCGGCTTCACCGCCATCATCGTGGCCTGGCTGGCCCAGTTCAACACCTTCGTGATGATCCTGATCTCCCTGCTGCTGGTATTCCTGCAGAAGGGCGCCATCCAGATCGCCTCCCAGTTCAACCTGAACGACTATGCCTCCAACATTATCACCGGCATCATCCTGTTCTTTATCCTGGGCAGCGAGTTCTTCATCAATTACCGTGTCATCCTGCGGGGCAAAAAGGAGGGCGAGGCCAAATGACAACTGCACAGGTAATCCAGCTGCTGCAATCCGCCGTCTGCTTCGGCACCGTCATCATGTTCGGCGCCATCGGCGAGATCCTGACGGAGAAATCCGGCAACCTGAACCTGGGTGTCCCCGGCATCATGTACCTGGGCGGCATTGCCGGCTTGGCGGCTTCCTTCTTCTATGAACTCAACAATCCCGCGCCCAACAAGGTGGCGTGCCTGCTGCTGAGCTTCCTCGCCGCATTCCTGGTCTCCGCCCTGGGCGGCCTGCTGTACAGCTTCCTGACCATCACCCTTCGGGCCAACCAGAACGTCACCGGTCTGACGCTGACCATCTTCGGCGGCGGCGTAGCCAACTTCTTCGGCGGCGGCCTGAACACCATGGCCGGCGGCGTTGGTCAGATCTCCGTGGCTGCCACCAGCTCCGTCTACCGGGCCAACATCAACAATGTGACGGATCTGGGCGTTGTGGGCAAGCTCTTTCTCAGCTACGGCTTCATGGTGTATCTCGCCATAGTGGTAGCGATTGTCATGGCTTGGTTCCTGAACCGGACCCGCACGGGCCTGAACCTCCGGGCCGTGGGCGAGAATCCCGCCACTGCTGACGCGGCGGGCATCAACGTCACCCGCTACAAGTACCTGGCTACCTGTATCGGCGCCGGCATCTCTGGCATGGGCGGCCTGTACTACACCATGGACTACATCAAGGGCACCTGGGCCAACGACGGCACCATCGAGTCCCTGGGCTGGCTGGCTGTGGCACTGGTCATCTTCGCCACCTGGCGGTCTGTCAACGCCATCTGGGGCTCCTACCTGTTCGGTCTGCTGTTCTGGGTGTACCTCATCATCCCCGGCCTGGGCCGCAAGGATATCGAGCTGTTCAAGATGCTGCCCTACCTGGTCACCATCGTGGTGCTGATCGCCATCTCCCTCCGCAAAAAGCGCGAAAACCAGCCCCCCGCCAGCTTGGGCCTGCCGTATTTCCGCGAAGAACGCTGATCAAATCAGGAAGCGCCGCTGCTCTTGCAGCGGCGCTTTTTCTGTGCCTCAGGCACTTTCCAAAGTTTTTAATTTCTTCATATTTTATTCCTAAAATAGACACGATTCTTCAACACGCCTGTGGTAGTGTATACGCATCATTTCAAGAAAAGGTGATCGCGTATGCGGCTTTCCGACCTTTGGCATCCCATCCAGGCCGAGATGAAGTACCTTCTCTGGCTGCCCCTGTATCTGCTGTCTTTTTTCATTCTGGAACGGCTTCCCATCTCCGGCTACTGGGCCACCCAGACTCCCTGGGACCAGGCCATTCCCTTTTGCGAATGGTTTGTGATTCCATACTGCCTGTGGTATCCACTGCTGGTTGCCGTAGGCCTTTTCCTGCTGGCACGGAACCGGGAGGGCTTTCGGCGGTATATGGTCTTTCTGGCTCTGACCTTCTTCCTCAGTGAGGTGATCTGGTTTCTGATCCCCAATGGCCAGGACCTCCGCCCGCTGGTCATGCCCCGGGACAACTTCCTCACCCGCTGGGTAGCAGGGCTGTACGCCATCGACACCAACACCAATGTGTTTCCCTCCGTCCATGTGGTGGGTTCCATTGGTGCCGCCTGGGCGGTCTGGGACTGCCGCTGCCTGCATCCCCATCGCGTTCTCCGTTGGGCTGTGGCGGTTCTGGCCGTTCTGATCTGCCTGTCCACCTTGTTCATCAAGCAGCACGCCTGCCTGGATGTGCTCAGTGGCCTGGTGCTCTCCCTGGCGGTGGGGCTCCTGGTCTATCACCGCAGTCTGGCCCGGGCCTTTCGGCCTTTGACAGCCACCGATTGAGCCATCGGCACATATCAAAACAGGCCCCATGGATGTTTCCATGGGGCGCTGTTCATCTTTTCTTTATGTCTGGTGGTTTTGAGCCGCCGTCAGGATGTTCTTCATCAGCATGGCTCGGGTCATGGGGCCCACGCCGCCGGGGACCGGGGTGATGTAGGACGCCTTGGGCTCCACAGCGGCAAAATCCACGTCGCCGCAGAGCTTGCCGTTCTCGTCCCGGTTCATGGCCACGTCGATGACCACGGCCCCCTCCTTCACCATGTCCACCGTGACGAAGCAGGTCTTGCCGATGGCGGACACCAGGATGTCCGCCTCCCGGGTGATGGACGCCAGGTCCTCCGTCCGGGAGTGGCAGGTGGTGACGGTGCCGTCCGCCTGGGTCAGCAGCATGCTCATGGGCTTGCCCACGATGTTGCTGCGGCCCAGCACCACGCACCGCTTTCCCCGAATGGGAATCTCGTATTCCTTCAGCATCTCCATGACGCCGGCAGGCGTGCATGGCAGGAACACCGGCTCCCCGATGACCATGCAACCTACGTTGAAGGGGTGGAAGCAATCCACGTCCTTGTCCGGCCGGATGGCGTTGATGACCGCCTCCTCGTCCAGATGCCTGGGCAGGGGCAGCTGACACAGGATGCCGTCCACATCCGGGTCGTTATTCAGCGCCCGGATCAGGTCCAGCAGTTCCTCCTGGGTGGTCTCCTCCGGGAGTTTGTGGGGAAAGCTGCGGATGCCGCATTCGGCACAGTCCTTCTCTTTTCCCGCCACATATACCTTGGAGGCCGGGTTCTCCCCTACCAGGATCACCGCCAGGCCGGCCTGTCGCTGCAGCTTCGCAACCTCTGCCCGCACCTGTTCCTTCACCTTGGCCGCCAGGGCCTTACCGTCAATCCTGATCGCCATGCTGTTCTTCCTCCGTTTCTTCGGCAGTCTCCGCCTTCTCTGCTTCCGCCTCCAGTACCGCTTCTTCCAAGGTCGGATCCGTCTGGAAAGCAGCTTCCTCCTCGGCGGCCCGCTCCGCAGCCTTTGCCGCGGCCACCCGATTTACCCAGAGCCCGTCCGCCGTGCGTTTTTTGATTCTCAGATTGTAGAATAGCATAAAGACCGCCACGAGCACCATCACCAGGCTCAGCGCCTGGGAGACCCGGATGGGCTGGCCCATAAAGGTCCAGTCGAAGAGATACAGGCTGTCGGTCCGCAGTCCCTCGATCCAGAAGCGGCCCAGGCCGTACCACAGGAAATAGAACCAAGTGTTCTCGCCGTCGAACCGGCGGCCCTTGGACACCACGAACAGCAACAACAGCAAGCCCACCAGATTCCACAGACTCTCATACAGGAAAGTGGGATGGACCTCAATATACTGATAGCTGCTGACCCACAGCCGCATCCGCCATGGCAGGTCCGTCAGGCCGCCAAAGGCCTCCCGGTTGATGAAGTTGGCCCAGCGGCCGATCAACTGGCCCAGCAGCAGGCCCAGCACCGCCAGGTCTGTCATGGCGGCCAGGGGCAGCTTTTTCTGCCGTGTAAACACCACCGCCACGATCACGCCGGCGATGACCGTGCCATAAATGGCAAGGCCGCCGTCCCAAATGGCAATCATCTGACCCCAGTTCAGGCTGCCGTCGGCATTCCGGTAGAGGTCCAGATAGAAAATCACATAGTAGATGCGGGAGCCGATGATGCAGCTGGGCACTGCCCACAGGACGAAATCCAGCACATTGTCCTCAGTCAGGCCGTAGTGCTTCGCTTGCTTCATACACAGGAACAGGCCCGCCAGCATGGCAGCCGCCAGAATGATCCCGTACCAGTAGATGCCATGGCCCACATGGATGGCGATGGGGTCGGGATTGAACGCCCAGTCGCCGAACAGGCCGGGAAAGCTGATGGGCATATTTTTCAACGCAGTCAAAACAGGTCTTCCTTTCTGTATACGCTTATGCCTGGGGCGGCACGATCTCACTGAGGACCATGCGCTCCGCCCGGATGTTGTCCCGCAGGAAGGCAGTCACATCCTCCTTGGTGATGGAATCGAATACCTCCGGAAACCGGAAGGGGTCGTATCCGTGGAAATAGCCCTCCGTCAGGGAGACGGCAATGTTCTCGAAGGAGTTAAGGCCCCGCAGGTTGGAACCGAAGGCGGCCCGGGTCACCTGCTGGTAGAAGGCCTCGTCGATGCCCTCCCGCACCAGGCGGTCCGCCTCTTTCTGAATTTCCGCCGCCACAGTCCGGGCGTCCTTGCTGTCGCCGCCGGCGTACAGGTAGGCAATACCGGGCATCATCTCGAAGCTGCCGCCGAAGCTGGTGTTGATGAGACCCTGGTCGTACAGCCGCAGATACAAGGGGCTGGAATCCCCCAGCAGGATATCGCAGGCGATATCGCCGATCACCGCCAGACGCATATAGTCCTCCCCGTCTCCGGCAGGGCGGCATTTGAAGCCCGCCAGGAACTGAGGGCAGGAGACCTCCATGGTGCGGCTGGTCTCCGCCTGGGCCACGGTCTCCGGTTCCTCGCCGTAGTCCCGGGGAATGACGGGGCCGCCCTCCCGGGGCAGGATGCGGCGGGCCAGGTCCACCACATGGACCGGGTCCACATCGCCCACCACCGTCAGGATCATGTTGGACGGGGTGTAAAAAGCCTTGTGGCAGTCGTAGAGAGTCTCCGCCGTAATGTGGGAGATGCTTTCCACCGTACCGGCAATGCTGGTGCGGGCGGGGCTGCTGCTGTACAGGCATTCCAGCATCCGGGTGTAGATCTGCCAGTCGGGGTTGTCCTCGATCATGCGGATCTCCTGGCCGATGATGCCCTGCTCCTTGGCCACGCTCTCCTCCGTGAAATAGGGAATGGACACAAAGGACAGCAGGATTTCCAGATTCTCCTCAAAGTGGTCCGTGGAGTCGAAATAGTAGCCCGTCATGGCGTTGGAGGTGAAGGCGTTGGGCTCCGCGCCGTTTTTCGCCAGCTCCTGGAGGGCATTTCCCTCCTTGGTGTCGAACATCTTGTGCTCCAGATAGTGGGCAATGCCCGCCGGGGTGTCCAGCCACTTGCCGTTCAGGCAGAAGCGGGTGTCCATGCCGCCGTAGCGGGTGGCGAAGAAGGCGTACTTTTTTGCGTAGCCGGGCTTGGGCACCACACAAACCTGCAGGCCGTTGGGCAGCGTCTCCCGGTAGACAGACTCGCCGATGCGCTTGTAAAAGCTCTGTTTCATTCCGCCGCCTCCTTTCCCTTCAGGAAGTACACGGTGTCCAGGGTAACAGTGCCCATGGCTTCAAAAATGCGCTCCGGGGTGACCTCCCGCACCTGTTGGGCCAGCATCTCCGGCGTCTCGCTCTGGCCGGTGGCCGCCTGGCCCAGATAGAAGTTCTCCAGCTTGCCCTGGGAGTCTCCCATGGAGGCGTAGGCGTTCAGTAGGGTGCTCTTGGCGCCCTCCAGCTCCCAGTCCTCCAGGTCGCCCTTCCGGACAGCCTCCAGCTGGGCCAGGATCTCATCATAGGCCTGCTGGAACTTGTCGAACTCGATGCCGGAGGAGACGGTGATAAGCCCCTTCTGCCGGTGGTACAGGGAGGAAGCGTAATAGCACAGGGACAGCTTCTCCCGCACGTTCAAAAACAGCTTGGAATTGCTGCTGCCGCCGAAGAGGGTGTTGCCCATCAGCAGGGCAACAGTGTCATCACTGCCGCAGGAGAAGCCCATACCCAGTTTGCCCTGGGTCACATCCATGGCCTCCTCGATCCGCAGCACCTCCTGCCGGGCCACATGGTCCCGGGGGACGGCGATGTCCCGGACCACATCCCGGGGCAGGGCGGAAAAGGCGGACAGCAAAGCCTGCTCCACCCGCCGCCTGTCGGCACTGCCGCTGTAAAACAGCTCCAGCCGGGCCGTGGAGATCAGTTCTTTATAAAGGGCGTACAGCTTCTTGGGCTGCAGCCGCTCCGCCTCCATCTCATCTCCCAGTCTGGGCACGCCGTAGGGCTCCCCGGCGCACATCTCCCGCAGGAGGCGGCTGTCGGCGTAGTCCCGCTTGTCGTTGATCAGGCTGCGGATGGCGTCGATCAGGTTGGTCTTTTCACTTTCAAAATAGGCGGGCACAAAGCGGCCGTGGCGGGTAGCCGGGTCACACACCAGCTCTCCCAGCAGATCTGCCACCGGCTCCAGCAGCTTTTCCCCGCCGGGGGTAAAGCTGTCGTCGATGAAGCTGGCCACAAAGCCCACGCACTGGTTCTCGCCCTTCTTGCGGACCGTATAGTCAATGCGGGCGCCGTACAGCCTGTCCAGTCGGGCGGCCAGGCTCCCCATGTCGGGGTACGTCACGGTGCCCCGCCGCAAAACAGCCGGCAGCAGCGCGCAGCCCGCCGCCGTCTCCTTCCGGAGCGGCGTCACAAACTGGGCCGACAACAGGCTGGTCTTGAACTTTCTCGCCGGCAAACAGGTGAGATATACCCCGTCCGCCAGTTGTTTTCTGGTCACTTCCAAGGTCTCACTCCTTTTGTGTATGACAATACAGGATATATTATAATGCGTACCGAACAAAGCTGTAAGCCTTGAAAGCCAAAGCTTACAAGGCTAATCAGCTTTGTTCAAGTGCAAGGATTTTGCGCAGGATCGCACAAAATACTTGCACGTTCCGTTGGTGCGGTATACCGCACCAACGGAAATACACATTGAAACAATGTCTGAATTCTATCAAACGGGCTGAAAACTGCCCCTTTGATAGAATTATGCGGCGGGCGCCGCACGAATAAACCGCAAAGCGGTTTATTCAGTAGACATTATTATAGTATATCTCTCCATATATTTCAAATTCTATTTTGTGAACAAGTCCCGTTGAAAGCCAAAGAACCGGGGCGGGAGGTTTTTCCCGCCCCGGTCTGTTTACGCCAGGACCCGCAAAAAGTTCTCTCTTGCGATCATGTTCCGTTCCTGTTCGTTCATTCCCAGCTTTTCCAGCCAGTAGAACAGGTTCCCGATCTGGGAGCAGTTCTCCAGGCCATCGACCCCCTCGTTCCCAGGGCCAAAGTATTCGCAGAAGTCGAAGCCGCAGGCCACGTGCTCCACCCCCATGACCTCCGCCATGTGGGCGGCGTGACGGGCCAGCATCTCCGCCGTCTGCCGCTCCCGGTCCGTGTGGACAAAGGCGTGGTGGACATTCAGCCCCACGATGCCGCCGGTGTCCCGGATGGCCCGGAGCTGGTCGTCGGTCAGGTTCCGCCGCACATCGCACAAGGCACGGCAATTGGAGTGGGAGGCGATCACCGGACCTTCCGCCATCTTCATCACATCCCGGAAGCCCCCGTCGTTGAGGTGGGACACATCCACCAGAATGTTCCGGTCCTCCATCCGGCGGACAGCTCGCCGCCCCAACTCCGTCAGACCGGAATAGGGGTCTCCCCCGGCGCCAGTCGCCAGCAGGTTCTCCCCGTTCCAGGTCAGCATCCCGATGCGGACTCCCAGGTCCCCATAGCGGTCGATGGCTCCCAGGTCATCCCCCATGGCATCCATCCCCTCCACGGCCAGGAAGGCGTACTTCTTCCCCGCCGCTTTGGTATCCTCCGCCTCCGCCGGGGTGCGGACCATGGTCAGCCAGGGACACTCCGCCAGCTCGGCTTTCATACACAGCAGCATGATCTCCGTCCGGGCCCGGTGGTCTGTGGCCTCCGGGACCTTCTTCCAGAAGCTGTCCGCGCTGACCCACAGGGCCAGCATCAGACCCTCCACACCGCCCGCCTCTAAATTTCTCAGGTGGCGCCGCTCCAGCACATGCTTCTCCCCCGCCAGCCGCCGGCGGGTCACATCGTACAGCAGGTCGGAATGTCCGTCAAAAATCATGGAAAGCTCCCTTTCGCGCTTACGTCAGCAAAATGCCGCCCACCAGGATGCCCAGGTAGGTGCCGATCACATAGCCGAAGGTGCCCACCAGCATGACAGGCCCCACCAGGGCGCTCCAGCCCTGGGAGATGGCCATACCGGCGGCGGTGGTGGGACCGCCGATGTTGGCGTTGGAGGCCAGGATGATGTCCTCCAGATCAAAGCGCAGCAGCTTGCCGCCCACAAAGCAGAACAGCATGTTCACCAGCACCATGATGCCGGTGAAGACTAGCAGCAGGGGCGTCTCCTGAATAATCTTGGAGATGGAGGCGGGCACGCCGATGACGAACAGGAACAGGTAGATGAGGTATGTGCCGATCTCCTGGGAGCCGCTGAGCTTCGCCACCTGCTTTTCGCCGAAGGTTGCGCAGGCCATGGAAACGGTGGTGATCCATACATATTCACTGCCGAAGAAGGTATGCAGCATGTGGAGAACCACGCCGGTATCAGGGATCAGTCCGCCGATAAAGGCCGCGATCAGCTTGGCCGCGAACACCACCGCCACGGAATAGGCGAAGTTCATGGCGATGTCCTTCAGGGAGATATCCTTCCGGCTCCAGTAGGCCGCCGCCTGGGTCTGGGATTCCTCCAGCGCACCGTTCTCCGCCACGGCGTCGATGTGGGGATGGGTGAAATGGCTGCGGAAAAACTTCATGCCCGCAATAAAAATGAGGGCAAAGAAATACAGGGCCATCAGCAGGTTGTCCGCCACAGTGGCGGCGGCCTTGATCTCGCCCACCTCAAACTCTGCCGCCAGGGCGGCGAAGTTAACGCCGCCGCCGATGTAAGACCCGGTCATCATGGCAGCCACGCCCTCCAGGCCGGGAATAAAGGGATGCAGCAGCCCGTAGGCGGCGAACGCACCCACCACGGTGCCCACGGCGCCGATCAGGAAGATCACCATCATCCGCCCGGTCTCTTTCCAGATCTTCTTCATGTTGCACTGCAGGAGCAGCAGGGGGATACCCAGAGGCACCGCATAGCCCCAGACGATGTCGTCATACAGCACACAGCTGGTGGGGATGATGCTGAAGTTGGAAGCCGCCAGGGCGATCAGCAGGGCGATGATGGCGCCGGAGATCTTGGAAGCCCACATGTACTTCTGCTCCAGCCAGATGGCCAGGGCCACGGACACCATCAGCAGTGCCAGCAGCGCCCAGGTGTCATCGGCAGCGATGAGACTCTCCCGCCCCAGACGTGCCAAAAAGAAATCGGCAAACATACTTGTTTCCTCCTGTTTTCACACATGCCGCCCCCGGCGGCGTTTTTTCCAGTATAGCCCACCCCGTCCCTTCGCGCAAGAGCGGCCTTCAAATCCGTTGAAAAACTGCCCAAATACTTCCAGATGCTGTTGCGCTGTAAAGAGGCTGAATTTTTTTGAGTTTTCCGCAGATTTCTTCTGTTTTTCCCCTTGACTTTTTGCCCAAATTCCTGTAAACTAATTGTCGTTGTAAAGGTATAGGACTTTACAGGAAGGAGCGACCCATGAAAAATCAGACGTATCGCATGACCATGCTCTTCGATTTTTACGGAGAACTCCTCACGGAACGGCAGAAGGAATTCTTTGACCTCTATTACAATGAGGACCTCTCTCTGGCGGAGATCGCGGAAAACGCGGGCATCTCCCGTCAGGGCGTCCGGGATGTCATCGTCCGGGCGGAGGCCGCCATGCAGGAGATTGAGGACAAGACCGGCATCATCAAGCGTTTCGAGGCCCAGCGGCCTCACCTGGACGCCATTGAAGCCGCTGCCGCGGAAGTGGAAACCATCAACTACCGGCAGTACGAAAACCCCCGGCTGGCCGAGCTGGTCCAGCAGATCAACACCCAGCTGGCGGCTCTGAAGGATTAAATCATGGCATTTGAAGGACTTTCTGAAAAACTGAATGCGACGTTCAAGCGTCTTCGCGGCAAGGGCCGCCTGACGGAAAACGACGTCCGGGAGGCCATGCGGGAGGTCCGCCTTGCCCTTTTGGAAGCCGACGTCAGCTACAAGGTGGTCAAGGAATTCGTGGCCACCGTCACGGAGCGGGCCATCGGCACCGATGTGCTGGACAGCCTGACTCCCGCCCAGCAGGTGGTCAAGATCGTCAACGAAGAGCTGACGAATCTGATGGGCGGCACCAATTCCAAGCTGACCCGGGCCAATAACGGCCCCACGGTGGTCATGATGGTGGGCCTTCAGGGCGCCGGTAAGACCACCACCACCGCCAAGCTGGCCGGTCTCATGCGCCGCCAGTACAGCAACCGTCCCCTGCTGGCAGCCTGCGACGTGTATCGTCCCGCTGCCATCGAGCAGTTGAAGGTCGTGGGCGAACAGCTGAATATCCCTGTGTTTGAGCAGGGCCAGGGCGACCCTGTTGAGATCGCGCAGAACGCCCTTCGCCACGCCAGGGACCACGGCAATGACCTGGTGTTCCTGGATACCGCCGGACGCCTCCATGTGGACGAAACCCTCATGGACGAGCTGAAGCGGATGAAGGCCACGGTCCACCCCAACGAGATCCTGCTGGTGGTGGACGCTATGACCGGCCAGGACGCGGTCAACGCGGCGGGTGCATTCGACGAAGCCCTTGGCATCGACGGCGTCATCCTCACCAAGCTGGACGGTGACGCCCGCGGCGGTGCCGCCCTCTCCATCCGGGCCACTACCGGAAAGCCCATCAAATTCGTGGGTACCGGCGAGAAGCTGGATATGATCGAACCCTTCCACCCGGACCGCATGGCGTCCCGGATCCTGGGCATGGGCGACGTGCTGTCTTTCATCGAAAAGGCCGAGGCGGCCTACGACGAAAAGCAGGCCGCCAAGCTGGAGGAAAAGCTGCGAAAAAATCGCTTCACCCTCCAGGACTATTACGACCAGCTCCAGCAGCTGCGGGGCATGGGCGACCTGAGCCAGCTGGCGGGCATGATGCCCGGCAACTTGGGCCGCCAGATGCAGGGCGCCACCATTGACGAAAAGGTCATGGCCCACACCGAGGCCATCATCCTCTCCATGACCCCCCTGGAGCGGGAGCATCCCCAGATCCTGAACGCCAGCCGCAAGAAGCGCATTGCCGCGGGCTGCGGTCTGGAAGTGGTGGATGTGAACCGGCTGCTGAAGCAGTTCGACATGATGCAGCAGATGGTCAAGCAGATGAGCAAGGGCCGGATGCCCGGTATGGGCGGCATAGGTGGCCGGATGCACGGCTTTGGCCGCAAGAAACGTTTTAACTAAGATATAGATGCACCCGCATTTATAGATAAATCATCAAACTATATAACATTTTTGGAGGTACAAATCATGGTTAAGATCAGACTGCGCCGCATGGGCGCCAAGAAGGCTCCTTTCTACCGCGTTGTGGTGGCCGACTCCCGTTTCCCCCGCGACGGCCGCTTCATTGAGGAGATCGGCACTTACAATCCCTGCGTGGCTCCCGCCGAGATCAAGATCGACACTGAGCGCGCTCAGGCCTGGATCAAGTCCGGCGCCCAGCCCACCGACACTGTCAGAGCTCTGCTGAAAAAAGTGGAAGTCCTCTGATCCGGAGGGCGGATCATGAAAGACTTGCTGCTCTACATCGCCAGAAACCTTGTAGATGACCCTGAGGCCGTCTCCGTCACGGAGATCCAGGGGGATCAGGAACTGACGTTGGAGCTGCGCGTCGCCCCAGACGACATGGGCAAAGTGATCGGCCGTCAGGGCCGTATCGCCAAGGAGATCCGGACGGTGATCCGCTCCTACGCCCAGCGCACCGGCGTGAAGGTTTCCGTGGATATTGTAGACTAATTCGTCTAAAGAGGAGGAGTTTTCACTCCTCCTCTTTTCGTTCCTGTCCCTTGCTCTTTCCGCCAAAACAGGCTATACTAATTCCATCAACAAAAAGGAGAATTCTCCATGAAACTGGAAACCATCAATGTGGGCCGCATCGTCAACGCCCACGGCATCCGTGGCGAGGTCCGGGTCCAGCCCCGGGACGGCGACCCCTATTTTCTGACGGAATTCAAGACCTTCTATATCGACGGCAAGCCCGTGACCCCCACCGCCAACCATGTCCACAAGAGCCTGGTGCTGATGAAATTTCCCGGTGTGGATGACATGAACGCCGCTCTTACCTTGAAAGATAAAGTCCTTTACATCCGCCGGGAGGACGCCCATCTGCCCGAGGGCGAGTACTTCGACGACGAGCTGCTGGGCGTAGAAGTCTACGACGAGGCCACCGGCGCCCTGCTGGGGGAGATCAAGCAGGTGGAGACCTACCCCGCCAGCAAGGTCTATACGGTGAAGGGCGAAAAGGAGTACCTGGTCCCGGCGGTGAAGGACGCCTTCATCCGCTCCGTGGACCTGGACAAGAACCGCATGGAGATCCATCTGTGGGAGGGACTGGCCACCGATGAACATTGACATCATGACCCTGTTCCCCGACTCCGTGGACGCCATGCTGCACGTCAGCATCTTGGGCCGGGCCATTGAGCGGGGCTATATTGCCATCCGCAGCCACCAGATCCGGGAGTACACCACCAACAAGCAGATGCAGGTGGACGACTATCCCTACGGCGGCGGCCGGGGCGCTGTCATGCAGGCGGACCCTCTGTACCGTTGCTGGGCCCACATCGTGGAGACCTACGGCCCCGGGCGCACCATCTTCATGTCCCCCTGCGGCCGGACCTTCAACCAGGACGTGGCCCGGGAGTTGAAGGAGCACTACGACCATCTCATTTTGGTCTGCGGCCACTATGAGGGTATCGACCAGCGGTTCATTGACGAGTGCGTGGATGAGGAGATCAGCATGGGCGACTTTGTCCTCACCGGCGGCGAGATCCCCGCTATGGCGGTGGCGGACGCGGTGTGCCGCATGGTGCCCGGCGTGCTCCCCGACGCGGAGTGCTTCGAGGAGGAATCCCACTGGAACGGCCTACTGGAGTATCCCCAGTACTCCCGCCCCGCCGAGTGGCACGGACGGCAGGTGCCCGAAATTCTCCTCTCCGGCGACCACGGCAAGGTGGCGGCCTGGCGAAAGAAGGAGAGCTACAAGCGCACCATGCGCCGCCGCCCGGACATGTTCGCCAAATTTGACGAGTCTCAGCTAAAGACAAAGGCGGAGAAAAAGGTCCTCCAGCAGGCCAAAGACGAGTTGGCCCAGGAGGATTCCGGAGAAAACGAGGTATGATATGAAAAGGCGATTCCACGTCATCCTGATCACCTGTGCCGTTCTGCTGCTTTTGGCCGTGCTGACCCTGTGCTTTCCGGGCAGCCGGAAAATCGACACGACTCTGATCGCCACAGAGTACCGCTTCAATGAGCCGGACTATGCCGTAGAGCATACCATCACCATCCGGGGCTACGATACCCGCAATCTTCTGGGCCGTGGAACCTTCGAAGGCACCTTTGCCGTCAGCGACTGGGAGACCGCCCAGGAAGGCTGGTCGGCTTACGTCCAATTCCCCATCCGTTCCGACAGTTATTTCAATATGAATTTCAACGATCCCAGCGGCCAGGCAATCACCCGGAATACCTTTTCCATGTTGGCAGACCGGGACTGGACCCGCTTCGTCGGACTGATTCTGGAATCCACTGAGCACAACGACGGCACCGTCACAGGCAGCTTCGACCCGGAAACCGGCCGTTTTCTTGTCAGCGGTCCTCCCGACCGTACCGTCGCTCTGACTCTGGCATCGGAGCTGGCAAAAGGTACCTCCCTGGAAGCCCTTTTCCCAAGATAAAAAAATCAGGCGCTTACCGCGCCTGATTTTTTTAATTTCTGGAACACTTCTCCGCGTCAATGGCCAGCACCAGCATCAGCACCGCCAGGGCATCCATGGGGTTCGCCACGTCGATGACATAGGTGTCCGTCCAGTTGAATAGTTCCTTGGTGATACGGGCCACCAGGGCGCCGCAGGGCTCCGTCACCTCGTAGTCCCACTCCATAAAGCTGCCCTGCACCTGCCAGCCGTTGCAGTCGATATCAAACCGGGGCGTGAAGAAGGTAAAGGCCTTCTGGATGCAGCCCACGTACTGCTCCCCCATGTACATCTCAAACTTGGGCAGGAATGTCAGCACCCGCTCCTGCACCGTGCCGATATGATTTCCGGAGGCATCCAGGATGTGCAAACAGTGTCCCCAGGAGAGCTTTCCCTCCACCGTGTAGACCACATTTCCCGCCTCATCGTAGATATCATAGCTGTCGAACCAGCTGAAAAAACGTTGTTTGAAATAAAGTCTCATACCTTTACACCTACTCATTCACAATGGATATTTTTCCTGAACAACTTCGTCATCCACCAAAGCTATACCAGTTGAAGGAGCGCTGCCCCAGCTGTTCTTGCAGCTAGGACTCTCCCTTCTCGCGCCTTCCGCACCAGCTCGTCACGCTCTGTCCGCAGAGTCCCCAACTCCAGCTCCCGCAGCGTATCCAGTTCCCGCTGGTAGTCTCTCATAGGCGCCTCCTTTTTTCTAGCACCATCATATCACGCACCGCTCTTGCAGTGTGTAACAAATCAATGACAAAAGCCGGCAGTTTTGCCGGCTTTTGTAAATCTTATCTTAAATTTGGATGCCCTCCGGTCCCACGCGGAAGCTCCTGCCAAAATAGGTCGTCATGGCCCGCACCAGATACTCCGTATCCTTGGTGCCCGCCACCTCGTACGCGCTGTGCATGGCCAGCTGGGGCAGGCCGATGTCCACGCTGGGAATGGACAGATGGGCGGTGCTGATGTTGCCCAGGGTGGACCCTCCCGGCAGGTCCGCACGGTTGCTGTACCGCTGGACCGGCACTCCGGTCTCATGGCAAATCTGACTGAACACCGCCGCGGACAGGGCGTCCGTGGTATAGCGCTGGCTGGCGTTGTACTTCAGGACAATGCCGCCGTTCAGCACCGGGGCCTCACTGGGGTCCGCGTACTCCGGATGGGCGGGATGGACCGCGTGGGCATTGTCTGCCGACACCAGGAAGCTGTTGGCCACTGCTATCATCCAGTCCTCCTCTCCCCGGCCCATAGCGCCATTGACGCGCCGCAGCACATCCGTCAGGAAAGTAGAATCAGCCCCCTGCCGGGTGCCGCTGCCCACCTCCTCGTTGTTGAAGACTGCCAGCACCGGCACGCTGCTGCTGTCCTCCGCCGCCAAAAAGCCCCGGAGGCAGCCGAACACACATTGCAGGTCATCCAGCCGGGCGGAGGCCACGAATTCCTCATGGACTCCTGTCAGGGTGCCCCTGGTCCGGGGATACAGGAACAGGTCCGTGGTCAGCAGGTCTGCTTCCTCCACTCCTGCTTCCTCGACGATCAGGCGGCGGAAGGCCCCCGGCTCCTTTCCACAGGCGAACAGAGGCAGCAGATCCACGTTGGCCTTCAGGGCCGTGCCCTTGTTGACCTCCCGGTCCATGTGGATGGCCATGCCGGGGATCACCAGCAGGTCCCGGTCCACATTCACCAGTCGGGAGACCACTTTGCCCTTCTCCCGCACCATGACCCGGCCCGCCACCGACAGGGGCCGGTCCAGCCAGGAGCGCATCACCATGCCGCCGTAGGGCTCCACGCTGAGCCGCAGACAGTTTCCGGCAGAGGAGACCTCCGCCGTCTCCCGCACCTTGAAGGTGGGGGAATCGCTGTGTCCGGCGGCGATCATAAAGCCCCGGAAGTCCCGGCAGGGGATGCGAAAAGCGATCAGGCTGGAATCCCCCCGCAGGGTAAAATACCGGCCGCCCTCCGCCAGATGCCAGGGCTCCCCTTCATAGAGTCGGGTATAGCCCGCCGCCAGCAGTTCCGCCGCCGCATTGGCTGCCGCGTGATAGCAGCTGGGGCTGGCGTCCAGAAAGGTCAGCAGCTGCCGGGAAATATTCTGATCCATCATAAAGCACCTCTCGTCTTTTTCCATTTCATGTAATATAGTATCACACATTGCAAGGCTTCTTCAACCGTGCTAAAATAGCCCTGTTGTAAAAATTAAGATCAGAAAGAGATTTGGTACCGTACATGATCATATTAGACCTGGAATGGAACCGCGGCTACGACAAGACGCCGCTGGAAGAGATTTTGCAGATCGGCGCCGTGCGGCTGGACAGGCTGGGCGGAATGATCCAGGATACCTTCAGCGTCTTTGTCCACCCCTGCGTCCATAAAAAGCTGAACCGGACGGCCAAGCTCCTGCCGGAGCTGGACTCCGCTCTGCATTCCCCCTACGACTTTCCCACCGCCCTGCGGGCCTTTACGGACTGGTGCGACGAGGACACTGTGTTTGCCGACTGGGGCGGTGACGACTTTGAGGTCCTGCGGCAGAACTGTGACTTCTGGAAGGTCCCGGCCCCCACCCCCTCCCAGCTCATCGACCTGCAAATGGCCTTCTCCCTGCGGCTGGGGACCAGTCAGGGCCTGGCGCTGTACCGGGCGGCGGAATACTGCGGGATTCCCGATTCCTTCACCTTCCACAACGCCTTAAACGACGCCGTTTACACCGCCATAGTCAGCGCCTGGATCGACAGCGAAGCCATGATGCTGCTGGCCCTGCCCAAGGAGATCCGCCGTCTGCAGAACACACCTGCCTTTCCGCCTCAGCCGGATCTGCAGGCAGGGCCCTACGGCTCTCTCCAGGCTGCTCTCAACGGCCGGGGCTGCCGCCGGCCCCACTGTCCCCTGTGCGGCGAGGCGGTGTGGGTCCGGCGCTGGTACTCGGAACAGCCGGACACCTACCTTTCGGACTTTCGCTGCAAGGCCCACGGCAGCTTTCTCTGCCGCCTGAGCCTGTCCCCCACAGAGAGCGGCCAGTGGCAGGGACGTCTGGCGGTACCGGAGGTGACTCCCGCCCTGCTGCGGGAATTCGACAGCGCCATCCGCGCCAAGTCCATTCCCTGCAAGGCTTCCAAGCCCCGCAAGGACTTCCGCCGGCGGTACACACGCCGCAAAACAACTCCCGGCGCATAAGGAGGACCGCCCATGGACATCAAATGTATTGCTCTGGACCTGGACATGACCACCCTGGACCGGGAGGGCCGCCTGTCAGAGGAAAACCGACAGGCCCTGGAGTATGCCATTGGCAAAGGTGTCCACATCATGATTGCCAGTGGTCGGTCCTTCGACTCTCTTCCTGCCGATGTTCTGGCAGTCCCGGGTATCGAATACGCCATCACCTCCAACGGCGCCGCTGTCTACCACATTCCCACCGGGTGCCGCATGATCGGATATATGCTGGAGCCCCATTCTGTCCGGGAGATCATGGCCCGCACGGCGGACCTGCCCCTGACCTACGAGGCCTTTCTCGACGGTGTGGCCTACGCCGACGCCGGATATGTGCAGGACCCGGTGGCCCACGGGGCCGCTCCCCGGGCCATCCGCTATATCCAGACCACCCGGCATCCGGAGGCTGACATCCGGGGCTTCATCCTGGGCCACTGCGACCAGCTGGACAGCCTGGATCTGATCACCGGGGCCCCGGAGCTGAAGGCCCGGACGGAGGACCTGCTGCGCAGGACCGTACCGGACATCTACGTCACCTCCTCTGTGCCCCAGCTCATTGAAATTTCCCACCGGAACGCCGGAAAGCACAGCGGCGTCCGCTTTGTGGCGGAGCTGCTGGGGCTCTCCCCTGCCCAGGTGGCCGCCTTCGGCGACGGGGACAACGATGCGGACATGCTCACCTATGTGGGCTGCGGCATCGCCGTGGAAAACGCCACGCCCGCCTGCCGCTCCGCCGCCCGGTACGTGACAGCCCGCCACGATCAGAACGGTGTTGCCCGCGGAATTTATGATATTCTGCACATTTGAATGCAAAATTCGCTTCTTGTTTTCGGCAAAATATCCAAATATTTTCCTGTGTGATTATGGTGTTCTCCAAAAGCAATCCGTATGTTGCAAATATCACTTTACATGACTGCATACCATTTTATACTGAAATTGTAAATACCTTCCCGGGGGACGCAGTGCAGCCCGGAATCTGAAAAGGAGGAACTCTACGATGATGTATCAGACCACACAGGCACATGAAGAACTGCGGGCAAAGGTACGTGCCTTTGCAGAGGCGGAAGTGAAGCCCATCGCCTTCCTGCTGGACCAGGAGAACCGCTTCCCCACAGAAGCTGTGAAAAAGATGGGCGAGCTTGGACTGATGGGCATCCCCTATGAGGCCAAGTACGGCGGCGCCGGACTGGACGCCCTCAGCTATGCCATCGCCGTGGAGGAACTCTCCCGGGTGGACGGCGGCACCGGCGTCATTCTCTCTGCCCACACCTCCCTGGGCACCTATCCCATCTACGCCTTCGGCACCGAGGAGCAGAAGATGAAGTATCTGCCCGACCTGTGCTCCGGCCGCAAGGTGGGCGCTTTCGGCCTGACGGAGCCCAACGCCGGTTCCGATGCCGGCGGCACCGAGACCACCGCCGTGGACATGGGCGACCACTGGCTGCTGAACGGTGAGAAAATCTTCATCACCAACGGCGGCGAGGCGGACACCTATGTGGTCTTTGCCGTCACCACGCCCGATATCGGCACCCGGGGTATCTCCGCTTTCATTGTGGAAAAGGGCTGGGAGGGCTTCACCTTTGAGCCCCATTACGATAAAATGGGTATCCGGTCCTCCGCCACCTGCCAGCTGAACTTCAACAATGTGAAGATTCCCAAGGAGAACCTGCTGGGCAAGGAGGGCCAGGGCTTCAAGATTGCCATGAGTACGCTGGACGGCGGCCGCATCGGTATCGCGGCTCAGGCGCTGGGCATCGCCCAGGGCGCCTTCGAGGCGGCGGTGGAATATTCCAAGGAGCGCGTCCAGTTTGGCCGTCCCATCTGCCAGCAGCAGGTCATCGCCTTCAAGATCGCTGACATGGCCACCAAGCTCCGCTGCGCCCGCCTGCTGGTGTACAGCGCTGCGGACCTGAAGCAGGAGCATGCTCCCTACGGCATGGAGTCCGCCATGGCCAAGCAGTACGCCTCTGACATCGCCCTGGAGGTCACCAATGACGCTCTCCAGATCTTCGGCGGCACCGGCTATCTGAAGGGCATGGAGGTAGAGCGGTTCTACCGCGACGCCAAGATCACCACCATTTACGAGGGCACCAATGAGATCCAGCGGGTGGTCATCGCCTCCCACATCCTGGGCAAGGCCGGCAAGGCGGACCCCGCCCCCGCTCAGAAGCGCGGCCCCGAGACCGGCGAGCGCAAGAAGCAGATCCTGAAGGACGGCACCGCCCAGGAGCGTGTGGATGCTCTGGTGGCAGCGTTGAAGAAGGACGGCCACGACTTCACCGTGGGCATCCCCATGGACACCCCCATCTCTCAGGCGGAGCGGGTAGTCAGCGCCGGCAAGGGCATCGGTGAAAGAGAGAACATGAAGCTCATTGAAGACCTGGCCAAGGCCGCCGGCGCCGCCATTGGCTCCAGCCGTCCCGTGGCCGAGACCCTTCATTACGTCCCCCTTGACCGCTATGTGGGCATGTCTGGCCAGAAGTTCAAGGGCAACCTGTACATTGCCTGCGGCATCTCCGGTGCCGGTCAGCATTTGAAGGGCATCAAGGATGCCTCCACCATTGTGGCTATCAACATCGACCCGGGCGCCCGTATTTTCAAGAACTGCGACTACGGCATCGTGGGTGATGTGAATGAAATCCTGCCTCTGCTGACAGCGGCGCTGGACACCGGTGAAAAACAGCCGGCGCCCCCCATGAAGAAGATGAAGCGGGCTACGCCCAAGAAGGTCTCTCAGCCCAGGGCCCTGTATGTCTGCAACGGCTGCGGCTACGAGTACGATGTGCTCAAGGGCGATCCCGAAAACGACGTCAAGCCCGGCACCTCCTTCAAGGACCTGCCGGAAGGCTGGGTCTGCCCCCACTGCGGCGAGGAGCCCGGCCAGTTCATCGAAATCCAAGTTTAAGGCATCCGCCTGAATATACAAGGAGGTTTCACCATGTACAATGTCCGTAAAGTCACTGACGACCTGTATTGGGTAGGTGCCAATGACCATCGTCTGTCCCTGTTTGAGAATATCCATCCCCTCTACCACGGCGTCAGCTACAACTCCTATCTGCTTCTGGACGAAAAAACCGTCCTGTTTGACACCGCCGACTGGGCTGTGGGCCGTCAGTTCATTGAAAACGTGAAAGCGGTCCTGGACGGCCGTCCCCTGGACTATCTGGTCATCAACCATGTGGAGCCGGACCACGCCTCCTCCATTGAGGAGATCCTGCTGCGCTGGCCCCAAGTGAAGATCATCACCACCCCCAAGGCGGTCATTTTGCTGCGCCAGTTCGGCTACCCCCTGGAAGCTGATCAGGTGGAGGAAGTCCGGGAGGGCGACAGCCGCTGCTTCGGCAAGCACACCGTCGTCTTCGCCATGGCCCCCATGGTCCACTGGCCCGAGGCCATGGTGTCCTTCGACACCACCAACGGCGTCCTCTTCTCCGCCGACGCCTTCGGCTCCTTCCGGGCTCTGGACGGCAAGCTCTTTGCCGACGAGTTTGACTTTGACCGGGAGTGGCTGGATGACGCCCGCCGCTACTACACCAACATCGTGGGCAAATACGGTCCCCAGGTGCAGGCCCTGCTGAAGAAGGCCTCCAATCTGGATATTCAGTACATCTGCCCCCTCCACGGTCCCGTGTGGCGGAAGGACCTTGGCTACATCATCGACAAATACGTCCACTGGAGCACCTACGAGCCGGAGGAAAAGGGCGTCATGATCGTCTACGCCTCCATGTACGGCAACACGGAGACCGCCGCCGAAGTGCTGGCCTCCAAGCTGGCGGACCGGGGCGTCACCAACACCCGGCTGTATGATGTTTCCAGCACCCATGTCAGCTACCTGATCTCCGATCTCTTCAAATACAGCCATCTGGTTCTGGCCTCTGTCACTTACAACCTGGGCATCTTTCCGCCCATGCACAACTTCCTGGCGGACATGAAGGCCCTGAACCTGCAGAAGCGCACCTGTGCCATTCTGGAGAATGGCTCCTGGGCTCCCCGCTCCGGCGGTCTCATGCGGGAGTGCCTGGAGGGTATGAAGAACATGACCATCCTGGACGAAGGTCTGACTCTGTCCTCCGCCCTCCACGGCCAGAACCTTCCCGATCTGGACGCCATCGCCGACGCCATCGCCGCCTCTGTCAACGGCTGATGACATCCCCTGTTTTTTCCATCCCCTTTCCAAAGGATACCGGCGCGGGAGCCTCTCCCGCGCCGGTATCCTTTTATCTGTCTATTGATGGAACCCACAAAAATTTTTCTATATTTAGTCGCATTTGCCACTCGTATATCCATATATTGTGTAGTATAATGAGCTCACTGCAATAGATATGGTGCGGCCCGGCCGCCCGAACACGATATGGAGGAAGCAGCATGAACGTCATCAAGAGAAACGGGACCGAGGTCGTTTTTGATATTGAAAAGATCGTGGCAGCCATCAGCAAGGCCAACGCCAGCGTGGATGAGAAGGCCCGCATGACCCCCCTGCAGCTGCAGCGCATCGCGGAATTCGTGGAGCTGAGCTGCCTGAAAATGAACCGCGCTCCCTCTGTGGAGGAGATTCAGGACCTGGTGGAGTATCAGATCATGGCCCATGGTGCCTATGAGGTGGCCAAGAATTATGTCACCTACCGCTATACCCGCTCCCTGGTCCGCAAGAGCAACACCACTGACGAGAAGATCCTGAGCCTGATTGAGTGCTGCAACGAGGAGGCCAAGCAGGAGAACTCCAACAAGAACCCCATCGTCAACTCCACCCAGCGGGACTATATGGCCGGTGAGGTCTCCCGTGACCTCAGTGAGCGCCTGCTGCTGCCTCCCGACATCGTGGAGGCCCACCGGGAGGGTATCATCCATTTCCACGACTCCGACTACTATGCTCAGCACATGCACAACTGCGACCTGGTGAATCTGGAGGACATGCTCCAGAACGGCACTGTCATCACCGGCACGCTCATTGAGCGCCCCCACAGCTTCTCCACCGCCTGCAACATCGCCACCCAGATCATCGCCCAGGTGGCCTCCAACCAGTACGGCGGCCAGTCAATCTCTCTGGCCCATCTGGCTCCCTTTGTGGACGTGAGCCGGAAGAAGCTGCGGAGAGTTGTGGAGCAGGAGATGGCTGCCATCGGTATCGACCCCGGCGAGGAGAAGCTCTCCGAGCTGGTGGAGGCCCGTCTGCGGGACGAGGTCCGCCGTGGCGTCCAGACCATCCAGTATCAGGTGCTGACCCTGCTGACCACCAACGGACAGGCCCCCTTCGTGACTGTGTTCATGTATCTGGGCGAGGCCAAGAACGAGCAGGAGAAGAAGGACTTGGCCCTCATCATCGAGGAGACGCTGGAGCAGCGCTACCAGGGCGTCAAGAACGAGGACGGCGTGTGGATCACTCCCGCCTTCCCCAAGCTCATCTATGTGCTGGAGGAGGACAACATCCACGAGGGCGCCCCCTACTGGTATCTGACGGAGCTGGCCGCCAAGTGCACCGCCCGCCGCATGGTGCCTGACTACATCTCCGAGAAGAAGATGCTGGAGCTGAAGGGCGACGTGTACACCTGCATGGGCTGCCGCTCCTTCCTGACCCCCGACCGCTTCACCGACGCCGGCATCGGCAACATCGCCAACGCCGGCAACTACGAGCCGGGCAAGCACAAGTACTACGGCCGCTTCAACCAGGGCGTGGTCACCATCAACCTGCCGGATGTAGCGCTCTCCTCCGGCGGCAACACAGAGAAGTTCTGGAGCATCTTTGAAGAACGGCTGGAGCTGTGCCACCGGGCCCTGCGCTGCCGCCATGAGCGCCTGAAAGGCACCGTCTCCGACGTGGCCCCCATCCTGTGGCAGTACGGCGCTCTGGCCCGTCTGGAGAAGGGTGAGGTCATCGACAAGCTGCTCTACGACGGCTACTCCACCATCTCCCTGGGCTACGCCGGTCTCTATGAGTGCGTGAAGTACATGACCGGCAAGAGCCACACCGACCCGGAGGCCACTCCCTTCGCCCTGAGCATCATGCAGAAGATGAACGACAAGTGCAAGGAGTGGAAGACGGCGGAGAACATCGACTACTCCCTGTACGGCACCCCGTTGGAGTCCACCACCTACAAGTTTGCCAAGTGCCTGCAGAAACGCTTCGGCATCATCCCCGGCATCACCGACAAGGGCTATATCACCAACAGCTACCACGTCCACGTCACGGAGGAGATCGACGCCTTCACCAAGCTGAAGTTCGAAGCCCAGTTCCAGCACCTCTCCCCCGGCGGTGCTATCAGCTACGTGGAAGTGCCCGATATGCAGAACAACATCCCCGCGGTCCTGCAGGTGATGAAGTTCATCTACGACAACATCATCTACGCCGAGCTGAACACCAAGAGCGATTACTGTCAGGTCTGCGGCTGGGACGGCGAGATCCAGATTTCTGAGGAAAACGGCAAGCTGGTCTGGAAATGTCCCAAGTGCGGCAACACCGATCAGAGCAAGATGAATGTGGCCCGCCGTACCTGCGGCTACATCGGCACCCAGTTCTGGAACCAGGGCCGTACCCAGGAGATCCGCGACCGGGTCCTGCACCTGTAAACAGTATAAAAATGAGGTCATCCCAAGGGATGACCTCATTTTTATTTTATGCTTCCCGGATGGTAATGGAGTCGATCACCGGCTGGGCCTCCGCCGGAATGGTGCCGTTATTGTCCACAGGTTTTGCCTCTTTGCAGACCTGATCCACCACATCCATGCCCTCGGTCACATAGCCAAAGGCGGCATACTGGCCGTCCAGAAAGGTGCTGTCCTCATGGACGATGAAGAACTGGGAGCTGGCGCTGTCGAAAGGCTGCGCCCGGGCCATGGAGATGGCGCCCCTGGTGTGGGACAGGGGATTCCCGATGCCGTTGGCGGAAAACTCGCCGGTAATGGTCCGGTCACTGCCGCCGGTGCCGTTGCCGTTGGGATCGCCGCCCTGCATCATGAAGCCTTCCATGATGCGGTGGAAGGTCAGGCCGTCATAAAAACCGTCCTTTGCCAGCGTAATAAAATTCTCCACCGTCTCCGGAGCCGCTTCGCCGCACAGTGCCACGGTGATGGTCCCATAGTCCCGGACGGCAATATCCGCATAGGCGGTCACCTTCTGCTCTGCGTCGGCGGTCTCAGGTTCCGTCTCCTTGGTAGCCTCCGCCTCCTGCTTCTGCCCACAGCCACACAGCAGGCACAGGGCCATGACAGCTGCCAGCAGTGCGCTCTTCTTCAATTTCATGCTGATACTCCTTCTGTTGTAGATTTGCAAGTCTGTATTGTACCACACCCGCTCTGCCGAAACAACCAAAAGCCAGCAAAAAGCCCCGGGCAATAGCCCGGGGCTTTTTCAGCAAATATGCTGGGGATGTGTTTATTTCTGCTTGTAGTGGACGTGCAGCAGCTCGTGGGCCCGCTGTTCGCCCATTTCATGCAGCAGCTCGGTGACGATGGGGTTCCGCTCGGAGCGCTTGATGAGCGCCGCCCGGTCGGCTTCGTACAGACCCTCAGCCCGCTGCTGCTTCACAGGGATCAGGCCGTAGGGCTGACCTGCGCCGCCCACACAGCCGGTCTTACAGGTCATGACCTCCACCAGGTCGTAATAGGCGGTGCCCTCCTCGATGTCCTTGAGCAGCTTCTTGGCATTCACCAGGCCGTGGACCACGGCGATCTGCAGGACCCGGTCGCCCACAGGCAGGGACACCTCACGGATCACGTCGCTGCCCCGGAGGCCGGAGAACTGGATGGCCTGGAGGGTGTTCTTGGACTTGTCCTCCACCACCCGGCGGGCCACAGCCTCCGCCACACCGCCGGTAGTACCAAAGATGGTAGCGGCGCCGGTACCCATGCCGAAGGGAAGATCAGGGGCCTCTCCCTCCAGCTCCGCAAAGCGGATGCCGGACTCCTTGATCATATTGATGATCTCCTGGGTGGTCAGCACCAGGTCCACATCAGGCTTGCCGTCCCGCTGGAACTCCTCCCGCTGTGCCTCCATCTTCTTTGCGGTGCAGGGCATGATAGCGATATGGAAGGTGGTCATGCCGTCCTCTGCGTCCTTCTTGGCATATTGATCCTTCAGGACGGCGGCGAACATCTGCATGGGAGACTTGCAGGTGGAGACGTTTTTCAGGTATTTGGGATTCTCCTTCTCCAGATACTTGATCCAGGCCGGACAGCAGCTGGTGAACATGGGGAAAGGTCCGCCCTTCTTCAGCCGCTCCAGGAATTCAGCGGACTCCTCCATGACCGTCAGGTCCGCGCCGAAGTTGGTGTCGTATACTTCTTCCGCACCCATCATCTTCAGCGCCGTCACCAGCTTGTCAATGGCGTTGACGCCGGGAGCCAGGCCGAAGGCCTCGCCCACGGCCACACGGACAGCGGGAGCGATCTGGACCACCACCCGCTTGTCCGGGTTGTGGAGCGCTCGCCAGGCGCGGCCGATCTCGTTGTAAATCGTAATAGCACCGGTGGGACAGGCGGCCGCACACTGGCCACAGCTGATGCAGTTGGTGTCGCTGAGTTTCCGGTCAAAGGCAGGACTCACCACCAGGTCACTTCCCCGGTGGGCAAAGTTCAGGATGCCCATGCCCTGCATCTCGTCGCAGACCCGGATACAGTCGCCGCAGAGGATGCACTTGTTGGGGTCCCGGACCACGGCGGGTGAAGAATCGTCCAGCTCGTAGTGGGGCCGGGTATCCGGGAAGCGAACCTTTCGGACGCCGAAACGCAGTGCCAGCTCCTGCAGGCGGCAGACGCCGTTCTTCTCGCAGACGGTACAGTCCCGGCAGTGGGAAGCCAGCATCAGCTCCAGGATCATCCGCCGGTGCTTCAGCAGCCGTGTCGTATTGGTGCGGATCTTCATGCCATCCCGGGGCTCCATGGCGCAAGAGGCGTCGATCTTGCCCTTTTCGTCCTCCACCACGCACATCCGGCAGGCGCCGAAGGTGGACAGCTCCGAATAGTAACAGAAGGTGGGCATGTCGATGCCCGCTTTGCGAATGACCGCCAGAACGTTTTTCTCCCCGTCGAAAGGCACCCGCTGGCCGTCGATATACATGATTCCCTTTGCCATAGGTCAGCCCTCCTTTGCCGCTTCGATGGCGCCGAAGGGGCAGTTGCTCACACAGGCGCCGCAGTTGATGCACTTCTCCGGGTCGATGGTATGGACCTTCTTCACAGCGCCATCGATTGCCTCCATGGGGCAGTTCTTCCGGCACTTGCCGCAGCCCTTGCACTTGTCCGCCACAATGGTGGGGTGGGGCTTTTCCTTGTTGCAGATGGGGCAGTGATGGTCCACCACATGGGCCAGATACTCATTGCGGAAGTATTTCAGGGTGCTCTGGACAGGCTTGCAGGCGCTCTGGCCCAGACCGCACAGGGCGGTGGAGCTGATGGTGTCCGCCAACTCCTCCAGCAGGTCCAGGTCTTCCATTGTGCCCTTGTTGTCGATGATGCGGTTCAGGATCTCCAGCATCCGCTTGGTGCCCTCCCGGCAGGGAACGCACTTGCCGCAGGACTCCTTTTGGGTGAACTCCATAAAGAACCGGGCGGTCTCCACCATGCAGGTGTCCTCGTCCATGACCACCAGGCCGCCGGAGCCGATCATGGCGCCGATACCCTTGAGGGAGTCGAAGTCCAGGGGCAGGTCCAGGTGCTCCTTGCTGGCAGTGGTGGCGCCGCCGGAGGGACCGCCGATCTGGACGGCCTTGAACTTCTTGCCGTTGCGGATACCGCCACCGATGTCAAACACCACTTCCCGGATGGTGGTGCCCATGGGGACCTCGATGAGGCCCGTGTTCACCACGTTGCCGGTCAGGGCAAACGCCTTGGTGCCGGGGCTGGTCTTGGTGCCGATGGAGTGATACCAGTCCACGCCGTTGCGGATGATCAGGGGCACATTGGCGAAGGTCTCCACGTTGTTCAGCACCGTGGGCTCCGCCCAGAGGCCGTGCTCAATGGTGCGGGGCGGCTTGACACGGGGCATGCCCCGGTTGCCCTCGATGGAGGCGGTCAGAGCGCTGCCCTCGCCGCAGACGAAGGCGCCGGCGCCCCGGTTCACATGAATGCGGAAGCTGAAATCGCTGCCCATGATATGGTCGCCCAGCAGGCCGTATTCCTCCGCCTTGGCGATGGCAGCCTTCAGGCGGCTGACGGCCAGGGGATACTCGGCGCGGACGTAGATATAGCCCTCGTCGCTGCCCACGGCCAGGCCGGCAATCATCATGCCCTCCAGCACGCTGTGGGGGTTGCCCTCCATGATGGAGCGGTCCATAAAGGCGCCGGGGTCGCCCTCGTCACCGTTGCAGACGATGTACTTCTTGGGAGACTTCTGCTTCCGGGCTCCTTCCCACTTGCGGCCCGCGGGGAAACCGCCGCCACCGCGGCCCCGGAGGCCGGAGTCAGTGATGGTCTTGCAGATCTCCTCGCCGGTCATCTCGAACAGGGCCTTTTCAAAACCGGAATAGCCGCCCTTGGCGATGTACTCCTCGATATCCTCGGCGTCACTGCGGCCGCAGTTCTCCAGCACCACCCGGTGCTGCCGCTTATAGAAAGGAATATCCTCCTGGCGGGGGTAGGCCACGCCGTCCAGGTGGTACACCAGGCGGTCGATGATCTCGCCGCCCAGAACGGTCTTTTCAATGATCTCGTGGCAGTCCTCGGGCTTCACGTGGATGTACATGACGCCCATGGGCTCGATGTGGACCAGAGGGCCCATCTCGCAGAAGCCGTGGCAGCCGCTCATCTTCACGTGGAGGCTCTTCTCCTCGTCGGTGTCATGCTTCAGACCCACATATACCGGCAATCCCCGCTTCTCACACTCAGACTTGATGTTATCGTAAATCTTCATGGCGCCGCCGGCAATGCAGCCGGTACCGGCGCAGATCAGGACGGAGGTGACCTGCTCACTCTGCTTCAGGGCGTTCCTGGCATTAGCCTGAAACACATGAAAGCTGTCACGTGTCATTTTTGCTCTGTTTCTCATACGGCAGCCTCCTCCTTTTTCCGGATGTCTTCCAGCAGTGCCAGGGCCGCCTCAGGGGTCATCTTGGCATGGACCTCACCGTCGATGGTCATAACCGGCGCCAATCCGCAGGCGCCCAGGCAGGCCACGGTCTCCAATGTAAACAGGCCGTCGGCGGAGGTCTTCTTCTTTCCCGTCAGGCCCAGGTAATCACGGATCGCGTCATAGATGGGGCCGGATTTCCGCACATGACAGGCTGTTCCGGCGCACACCTTGATGATGTACTTGCCCTTGGCCTCCAAAGAGAAATTCTCATAGAAGGTAGCCACACTGTACACCTTGGCCGTACTGATTCCCAGCTTCTCCGCCACCAGAGTCAACGCCTCTTCACTGAGATACTTGTACTCCCCCTGGATCTCCTGCATAATGGCGATGAGATTCGACTGGTCGCACCCGTAGCTTTCGATGATCTCTTCCGCCCGCGTCAGATCATTGTTCATTGGCACTTCTCCCTTTTGTCGTATGAATTCTTCCACAAACAAGGCCCCCATTGCGATGCAGGCGAAGCACCGTAGTGGAGGTCAATTCCATTGTTAATAATAGAACAAACTGTTTGCTATTGCAACCATTTTTTTAATTTTTTTACACAAACCCCCATTTTTATATCGTTCGTTATAGGCCCATACAATCACTCTTTCAACGGCTCTTGCATCCGGGCGGCAGCATGCTATAATAAGAGTGGACAAAGCCCACCCAGCCGGCACCTCCGGCGGAAAGGAATCTGCCATGTACTACGGAGAACTGAAGAACTGCGACATTGCCAACGGCGAGGGCGTCCGGGTGACACTGTTCGTCTCCGGCTGCACCAACCACTGCAAAAACTGCTTCCAGCCCCAGACCTGGGACTTTACCTACGGCCAGCCTTTCACCCGGGAGACGGAGGACCTCATTCTGGACATGCTGGCCCCTTCCTATATCAACGGCCTGACGCTCCTGGGAGGCGAGCCCTTCGAGCCTGAGAACCAAAAGGCCCTTCTCCCCTTCCTCCGCCGGGTCCGGGCATCCTATCCGGAGAAAAACATCTGGGCTTTCAGCGGCTTCACCTACGAGGAGCTGACCACCTCCGGCACCCACTGCCAATGCGAGGCCACGGAGGAGATACTGTCCCTGCTGGATGTTCTGGTGGACGGCCGCTTTGTGGAGGAATTGAAGGACATCTCCCTGAGGTTCCGTGGAAGCCGCAACCAGCGTCTGATCGACCTGAACGCCAGCCGTCAGACAGGACAGCTCTGCTTCCTGCCGGACCGGCAGCAAACCTGACACAGGAGGAATAGAACCATGGTCACCATTGCCCAGCGCATTGAAGCGCTTCGTACCCAAAAGGGGCTCAGTCGCCCCGCTCTCTCCGCCACTCTTGGGCTTCCCCGGATGGCGGTTGAAAAATTCGAAACCGGCCGCCAGACACCCACCCAGGACCAGCAGCAAAAGCTGGCCACCTACTTCGGCGTCTCCCTGGCCTATCTGAAGGGTGAGACCGATGACCCCACCACCATGGATTCCTGGCTCAACGGTGCGGTCCCCGACGACGATCCCCCTCCCCCGCCCCGGCCTGTGACACGGCCCGTAGTAGTCCAGTCCTCCGGCGGCAGCGAGGACGGTGCTGTATTCAGCGCCCTGCTGAAAAGCAAATCCTTCCAGACCATGGTCCGGGATACGGTGCTGGAAGTCCTCCGCTCCAAGGAGGGCCAGGAGCTGCTGGCAAAGGCCATTCACAAGGAGCTGAACCGCTGATACACGAAAAGAACCACCCGCAGCGTCGCGGGTGGTTCTTCTTATTATCCAATTCAGGCTTCCAGATTCTTGCCGTTTTCCTTGCTGAACACATGGACCACGTTGCCGCCGAAGGTAAAGGCGATGTCCTGGCCCATGGAGAA
>NZ_JAFBIV010000008.1 GCF_021531915.1 Oscillibacter valericigenes
GCAACGCTAAAGGGCTTGCCGCCTGCACTTCACAGACAACAAGCCCTCTCGGTTGCTTGAACAATTTTTGATTTCAATTATTGTCTAACTTTTCGGGGTCACTTCAAATCGGGCGGCTGTCTTTTTACTCACTGACCGCAGGCGCCGCAGAATTTGGCACCTTCGTAATCGTCGTTTTTGCGGATGGTGTTGGGGGGAAAGAACTCACCCACCGGGAAGGAAATGTTGCGGAAAATGCTGCAGGGGTCCTCGTTGCAGCTGCCGCCGGTGCCGCAGGTGCAGTCCTTTTCGGGCATGCAGTAGTCGTAGACCGGGATCAGCAGCTGGGAGTCCCGCTCTAGGCGGACGATGGAGAACTGACCCAGGGTCACATAGATGCGGCGGGAGTCGTCGCCGCTGGACAGCTCCCCGTCGAAGCAGTTGTTGACAAAGGTGGGGACCTCGCACAGGTCGCAGTCGCAGTCCCGGCGGCCGCAGCCCTCCATCAGGCGGGCGTCCAGCACGATGGGGTCCACGGCCTCCACCACGGCCACGGGGGCGTTGGCCCGGCGCATCATCTGCAGATCGGGCTCTCCGGTGCGCAGCTCGGAGGAGAAGATCTTGGCGTTCCCCTCGCTGCCGAAGAGGAGCACCCGCTTGTCAAAGACGCACAGGCCCTCCACCGTCACCGGCACCGGGCTGCTCAGGTAGGCCTGGAGGGATACGGAGTAGAAGAACCGCATATCCACGGTGTAGAAGCCCCGGTTGAAGCTGACGGGCTCCACGTCCACGTATACGTACAGCAGATGGGCGCAGCCGCCCTTCACAGACAGTGCACGGTTGATGACATCCACATACTGCAGCTTGGGATAGAACCGCAGGTCTTCGATACAATCTTTGTCCCGGCAGGAATCATAGATCTTTCGGGTATGGATGCAAACCGCCTCACGGATGCCGCTGGCGTCCTCCACGGGACCGGGCATAACTTTCTCGGGCATTGCAATACCTCCTAATAAGTAGCTGATGAAAGAAAAGGCTTCTTTCAATCCAGTGTATGCAATGGCCCGGAAAGGGTGCGGAACGTTACAGCACCCGCTCCAGGAAGTGCTGGAGGGCTTGGCTGGGGTCGTCCTTCCGCCAGACAGCCAGGATGTCCTCTGTCTCCTCCTCACCAATCAGGGGAACGAAGATCAGGTTGTCGGCGTTGGTCAGCTTGTCGGTGCAGTAGGCGGGGAGGATGGAGATGCCCTCCTCCGCCGCCACCATCATCAGGATGCTCTCCACGTCGTTGGAGCGCAGCAGGATGTTGGGGAGGTAGCCCGCCTGCTGGTAGAGCTGCATGAAGTGGTCGTCGCCGAAGGAGGCGCCGGTGCTGGAGGGGGTCATGAAGAGGATGGTCTCATTTTTCAGCTCCGAGCGGCGCAGGGCGGTGCGGCGGGCGAAGGGATGGCTGCCGTACAGGGCCACCACCAGCCGGGCCCGTTCCACCATGCGGAGCTCCACCTGGCTTTCCTGGCGGATGTTGGTACTGTCCCAGGTGAAGATGATGTCGTATTCGCCGTTCAGCAATCCCGCCGCCAGCATGTCGGTGTCGCAGCGGAAGCAGGTCAGCAGGATGTTGGGATAGTCCCGGTGGAAGGCCCGCAGCTTGTTGGACAGGTCGCTGCGCTCGTAGCCCTTGGTGTAGCCGATGCGGACGGAGCCCACCAGCCCGGTGGAGGCGTCCCGGGCCCGGCTGACGGCGGTATTCATCCGCTCCAGAATGGCCTTGGCCTCCGTCAGGAACACGGCCCCGGCGGGGGTCAGGGAGACGGGACGGCTGTTGCGGTCCAGCAGCTGGACCCCCAGGGTCTCCTCCAGAGCCCGCACCTGCTGGGTGACGGCGGTCTGGGACAGGTAATATTGATTGGCGGCCTTGGTGAAGCTGCGCTGCTCCGCCACCGCCACGAAGTACCGCAGCTGGTTGATGTTCATGGGTGCCCCTCCTGAAGTATCATTTTTTCTTATGATAGCATCGAAAACCGGCGGTTGCAAGGCGAACTTTCCTGTACTACAATCACGAATGATGATTGACAAAGGAGATAGCTGGCAATGAAGATCATGGTGTACGAGGTGCGGCAGGACGAGCGGGCGGAGCTGGACCGCCAGAGCCGGGAGCTGGGCGTGGAACTGGCGGTGACGGCGGAGGTGCCTGCTCTCGAAAATGCCCGACTGGCGGAGGGCTGCCTGGGGGTCTCCATCCTGGGACAGGGACGCATCGACGCCGCGCTGCTGGACGCCTGGCGGGCCATGGGGGTGGAGTACCTGTCGACCCGTACCGTGGGCTATGACCACATCGACCTGGTCCACGCCAAGCAGGTGGGCATCCGGGTCTGCAACGCCAGCTACGCCCCCAACGGCGTGGCGGATTTCACGGTGATGCTGCTGCTCATGTGCCTGCGGCACTACAAGCAGGCCATGTGGCGGGGACAGGTCAACGACTTCTCTTTGCAGGGGCTTCAGGGCCGGGAGCTGAAGGACCTGACCGTGGGCATCATCGGCACCGGCAAAATCGGCGCTCAGGTGGTCCGGAACCTCTCCGGCTTCGGCTGCCGCATCATCGCCTTCGACAAGTACGAAAACCCGGCGGTGCAGCCACTGGTGACCTACGTGGACTTCGAGACCCTGCTGGCCCAGGCCGACGTGATCTCTCTCCACATGCCCCTGCTGGACTCCAACCGCCACATCATCGACCGGGCGGCCATCGCCAGGATGAAGGACGGCGTGGTGATCCTGAACTGCTCCCGGGGAGAGTTGGCGGACATCGAGGCCCTGGTGGAGGGCATCGAGAGCGAGAAGATCGGCGCTCTGGGCATGGACACCTGTGAGGGGGACGAGGGCATCATCCATGAGGACCACCGCACGGATATCCTCCCCAACCGGAACTGGTTCTACCTCCACCAGTTCCGCAACGTCATCATGACCCAGCATATGGCCTTCTACACCGACGCCGCCGTCACCAGCATGGTGCGCTGCGGCATCCGGGGCATCTGGGAGATGGCCCAGGGGGAGCGCTGCGAGACGGAACTGAACAAATGAGACGCAACAGAAGCGGCTGTCATTTTGGACAGCCGCTTTTTTCGTGGAAAAAACCGTGGCATACAGCGGGACGAGCCCTCATAGGATGGAGCAACGAATGAACAGGGAGGGGACGCCCTTGAAAAAGGAGCAGAAAGTCCTGCGGTATGAGGAGGCGGCATCGGTGCTGCCGGTGCGGCTGCGGAAGCTGGCCATGGCGCTGCCGGATGACCAGAAAGGAGCGGCGGAGGAATTCCGCCTGCGGACCGGACAGTCCCTGACGGTGCTGCTGCCGTCGGGGGAGGTGCCGCTGGACGCGGTGGTGGAGCCGGAGGAGCTGGACACCCTCTGCGACATCGCCACGGAATTCTCCCGCTACGCGGCGGCGGAGACCCTGCGGGAGGGCTATCTCTCCGTGCGGGGAGGCTTCCGGGTGGGGCTGTGCGGCACGGCGGTGATGAAAAACGGCGTCAACACCACGCTGAAGGACTTTTGCTCGGCGGCGGTGCGCATCGCCCGGCAGCAGCCGGGGATCGCCGACGCTCTGGCCCCGGAGCTGTTCCGGGACGGAGAGCTTTGCAGCACGCTGATTCTCTCACCCCCAGGCGGCGGCAAGACCACCCTGCTGCGGGACCTGGTGCGGCGTCTGTCGGAGGGGGTGGAGCCATACGGTCCCCGGCGGGTGGCTCTCATCGACGAGCGGGGAGAGGTGGCGGTCATGTACCGGGGCAAGCCCCAGATGGACGTGGGGCCCCGGACCGATGTGCTGGACGCCTGCCCCAAGGCCCTGGGCATCCCTCTGGTGCTGCGGGCCATGAACCCCCAGGTCATCGCCGTGGACGAGATCACGGTGCCGGAGGATGTGAAGGCTATGTCCCTGGCGGCCGGGTGCGGCGTGCGGCTGCTGGCCACCGTCCACGCGGCGGATGTGGCGGAGCTGCTGGAAAAGCCCCTGTACCGCCGGCTGCTGGAGGACCGGGTCTTCCGCATGGCGGTCCGCATTACCCGGGCCGACGGGGGACGGGCCTATGAAGTGGAGGAACTGCCATGCTGAAGCTGTTGGGAAGCGTCTGCGTGCTGGGCGGAGGAGCGCTGTACTGGTTGATCGCCTTGGCGGAGCGGCGGCGGACCCGGACGGCCCTGGGGGACCTGCTGTCTGCCCTGCGGCGGATGCGGGAGGAGATCCGCATGGCCCGGACGCCGCTGCCGTTGCTGCTGGAGACTCTGGGGTCGGACTGCCGGGGGCTGGAGACCGCCGCCCTGTTTCAGCGGTCCGCCGAAGCGGCCCTGCAGGGAGAGGGACTGGAGACGGTGTGGCGGGACGGCGTGCGGCTGCTGCCCCTGGCGCCCCGGGAGCGGGAGGTTTTGGAGAATCTTACCCTCCGGGGCGACGAGGAGAGCATCTGTAAGGGGATATCCCTTGTCATTACCGACCTGGCACGGGGCATCGAGGAGCTGGAGCGCCAGCGCCCGGAGCGTGACCGGCGGACGGCGGCCCTGTGCTTTTCCGGGGCGGCGCTGCTGGTGATTTTACTGATTTGAGGGACAAGTATGGATGTGGATCTGATTTTCAAGATCGCCGCTATCGGCATTCTGGTGGCGGTGTTGAACCAGCTGCTGGTGCGCTCCGGACGGGAGGAGCAGGCCATGATGACCACCCTGGCGGGTCTGGTGGTGGTGCTGATGATCCTGGTGCAGGAGATCAGCGACCTGTTTGATCTCATCAAGACCCTGTTCCGGTTTTAGCCATGGAGCAGGTGTTCCAGATCACGGCCCTCTGCGTGGTGGGGGCGCTGCTGGCGGTGGTGGTGCGGCGGGGCAGCCCCGAGCTGGCGCTGCTGCTGACCCTGGCCGCCGTGTCTGCCGTGCTGCTGTATCTGGCGGGGGCGTTGGAGGAGCTGCTGTCCTTCCTGACGGAGCTGGGGGAGCGCAGCGGCGTTTCTCTGGACCTGTTCGTCCCCCTGTACAAGACCGTGGGCATTGCCTTGGTGGTGAAGGTGGGGAGCACTCTCTGCCGGGACGCCGGGGAATCCGCTCTGGGGGCCGTGGTGGAGACGGCGGGGGCGGTCTGCGCCCTGCTGGTGGCCCTGCCCCTGCTGCGGGCGGTATTGACATTGCTGCTGGAGCTGATGGAATGAAACAATGGGTCTTTTTACTGCTGGCTGCCGTTCTCCTGATGGGAAAAGCCAGCGCGGCGGAGGTGCCCCGGAACCTGCTGAAGGCATTGCCGGAGGAAACGGAGGACCTTATAGTGTTTGCGGACCCGGCGGACCCGGGCGGCCTTGCCCGTGGAGTGGGCCGTATCCTGGAGGACATGAAGGGCAAGGTGGGGGAGGTCCTGCGGCAGCGGACCCGGGGAGCCGCGTCGGTGCTGCTGGTGGTGGTCCTCTGCTCCGCCGTGGAGGGTTTTTCCCAGGGAGCCGGGGGAAAAAGCGCCCTGTTCCTGCCCATGGCGGGGGCCCTGTCCGTCACGCTGCTGACGGCGGGGAGCCTGGACTCCCTTATGGGCCTGGGGGCAGAGACCATCGGGGAGCTGAACCGCTTCTCCAAAGCCCTGCTGCCCACCCTGGCGGCGGCCACGGCGGCCTCCGGGGCGGTGACCACCGCCACCGTGCAGCAGGTGACCACGGTTTTTTTCGTGGACCTGCTGCTAAACCTGGTGGACGGGCTGCTGCTGCCCATGGTGTATCTCTATATCGGCGCCCTGGCGGCGGCTGCCTGCCTGCCGGAGAGCCGGTTGGGGGCCATCGCGGAGGGATTGAAAAAAATCCTCACCTGGATATTGACCACCGCGCTGCTGGTGTTCACCGTCTATCTCTCCGTGGCCCGGGTCATCTCCGGCGCGGCGGACGGCGCGGCGGTGCGGGTCACCAAGGCGGCCATCTCCGGGGTGGTGCCGGTAGTGGGCGGTATCATTGCCGAGGCCTCGGAAACGGTGCTGGTGGGGGCCGGGATGCTGAAAAATACCATCGGATTTGTGGGGATGCTGGCCATTCTGGCGGCCTGCGCCTACCCCTTTTTGCAGCTGGGGGTCCAGTATCTCCTCTATAAGCTGACGGCCTTTCTGGCGGCGGCCATCGGCGCACCGGGCCTGTGCAAGCTTATCGACGGCCTGGGGGGCGCCTTCGGCCTGGTGCTGGGCATGACTGGCGCCTGTGCATTGCTGTTGCTGGTGTCGGTGCTGTCCTCCGTGGCGGCGGTGGTGCCGTGATGGGGGCGCTGCGGGAGTGGCTCACCTCCCTGGTGGCAGTGAGCATGCTGCTGTCTGTGGCTCAGACCCTGGTCCCGGAGGGGAGCATCCGGAAGATCGCCTCCTTTACCGGGGGCCTGATCCTGCTGGTGGTGCTGCTGCGGCCGGTGCTGGGGGCGGACCTGAGCCGGTTGGACCTGCATCTGGAGGACTATGAGCGAGCCATCGGGCAGCGGCAGGAGGAACTGTCAGCCGCCGGGGAAGCGGAACTGGCGGGAATCATAGAGGAGCGGACCGCCGCATATATATCGGACAAAGCAGACACGCTGGGGCTGTCGGTGAAAGTGCAGGTTACAGCAAAACCCGGCACCGACGGCGTCCCGGTGCCTTGGCAGGCGGAGCTGTGGGGACCCAGGTCCCCGGCCCTGGCAGCCTGCATGGAAGAGGAACTGGGCATCCCGGGGGAGAGGCAGGTATGGCATGAAGGGGAAAACTGAAGGAGTGCGAAAGCTATGGGACAAATACAAGTTCGTGGGTTTGACAGTGCTGATCGGCGTCGGGCTGCTGCTATGGCCGAGTGGGAAGAAAACGACCGCTACGACCATCAGTACGCCCGCAGCCGCCGCGCTGGCCGCGGCGGAGCGGGACCTGCAGGCGGACATGGAGGAGATTCTGGGCACCATCAGCGGCGTGGGACAGGTGAAGGTGCTGCTGACGGTGGATTCCGACGGGGAGCGGCAGCTGGCCCAGAACACGGAGCTGGCGTACAGCGGCTCCACGGCGGCGCCGGAGGACTACTCCAGACGCTCCGAGACCGTGCTGGTGGACGGAGCGGCGGGAGACGGGACCGTGGTGGTCCGGACGGTGTATCCCACCTACCGGGGAGCCCTGGTGGTGTGCCAGGGGGGCGACCGGGCGGAGGTGAAGCTGGCGGTGACGGAGGCGGTGGCGGCGCTGACGGGATTGTCTGCCGACCGCGTCACCGTGGCAAAATGGCAGTGATCATTTGGAGGAGGAAGAACAAGATGCGTGGAAAATGGAAACGGAATGTGGTTGTGGCCACCATGGCGATCCTGGTGTGCGCGGCGGTGGCGCTGAACTGGAAATATTCCGGGGAAGACGCGGTGAAGGACGCCCAGGAGGCAGGGGGCAAGCTGCTGGGGGAGGCCACCCTGGTCTCCGGCCAGGAGGGAGATACTGAGGGAGCGGCAGACGAGGAGGCGGTCTACACCGGCTCGGACTATTTTGCCTCTGCCCGGCTCACCCGTCAGCAGGCCCGGGACAACGCCATCTCCCTGTTGAAGGACGCCGCGGAGCAGGAGGGCGCCGACACCGCCACCGCCAACGAGGCCAGCGAGAGCATCCAGGTCCTGGCGGCCTATACGCTGAAGGAGGCCCAGATCGAGAATCTGGTGACAGCCAAGGGCTACAAGGACTGCGTGGCCTTCATGGGGGACGAGAGCATCAGCGTGGTGGTGTCCACCGGCTCCGGGGAGCTGACGGCGGAGGACGTGGCCAAGATCACGGACATCGCCAAGGCCGAGACGGGACTGGACGCCAGCGGCATCAAGATCATGGCAGCGGATTGACCGCACAAATTCGATTTAGCTGTTGTATTTTCTCCGGCTTCATGGTACAATATCTAACCAGATATGTGAACCAGTATCGTTTATACAACGAATTAAGGAGAATCTAAATGGCTGAGAGCAAGGAATACATGACCATGCCCGAGGAAAACGGCAGCATCAACATCTCTGAGGAGGTCATTGCCGCCATCGCCGTGGGCGCTGTCCGGGAGGTGGAGGGCGTCTCCGGCATGATGACCAACCTGGGCGGCAGCGTCACAGACCTGGTGACCAACAAGAAGAACGCCCAGAAGGGCGCCAAGGGCGTGAAGATCGATATGACCGGCGCCGCGCTGGTGCTGGACCTGTACCTGACCGTGCAGTACGGCCATCCCATCCCCGAGGTTGCGGAAAATGCCCAGAAGGCCGTGTCCTCCGCCGTGGAGGCCATGACCGGCTGTCCTGTGGAGGCTGTCAACATCCACGTGGGCGGCGTGACCCTGGCGTAAAAGAGAGAGAAAAGGACGAGTTGCTTTATGGTACGGAACACCGCGCGGGAGATCGCCATCCATCTTTCCTATGAGCTGAGCTTTACGGATAAGCCCATTGACACGCTGCTGGACGAACGTCTGACGGCGGACACCTTCTCCACTCTGGCGGAGGAGGACCCCATCTATACGGAAGCGCCCAACGCCAAGCAGGCGGACTATATCCGCCGTCTGGTGAAGGGCGTCAACGAGCACGCCGCCGAACTGGACGGCTATATCGCCAAGTACTCCAAGGGCTGGAGCTTTGCCCGTATCCCTCTGGTGGCCTCCGCCATCATGCGGGTGGCCATGTACGAGATGCTGTACATGCCGGACATCCCCAACGGCGCCGCCATCAACGAGGCCGTGGAGATCGCCAAGAAGTATGAGACGCCGGAGACGGTGAAGTTCATCAACGGCATCCTGGGCAGCTTTGTGCGGCAGGAGATCGGAGAATAAGAAAAACGGCAGAGCGGGGCAGGGGGGGACTCTGTCCCGTTTTTCCATACCTGACAGGTATGGGTGGGGATGCGGCCCCACTTTTCTTTCGTCTTGCCGAAAGAAAAGTCGCCGCCGCAGCGGTGGAAAAGAAAGGCGCTTGGGCGGATCAACTTGACACGCTTGTGTCAAGTTGACCGCAAATGCGAAAGTTGTCGTGGCCGGTGCGGTGCGAATGTGGAAGCCTGTACCGGGTGCGCCCGACACAGGCGGAACCGGAATCGCCTGCCGCCGCATGCGGAGGGTTCCGACTTGCTTTCGGGGGGGGCGACGAAAGGCCTGTCTTTCTGGCCCCGCGCGTTCCGCTTCGCTACGCGCTGTCCCGGCACCCCTGGCCAGCGGCAGCGGAAAGAGACGCCGAGACCATACGATATCCACTCCGAAAGCAGTACCTATACCCACAAATGCGGGGAAGCAGTTCTCTGTTCCCCGGGACCAAAGCGCACTCGGTACGAGCCTGCAAGTTTGCACTGCACCGACTGCAACTACTCTCGTTTGGAAGCAAAAAGGCGCCAATGGCGCTGTATTTGCGCCGAAAAGCGCTTTCTCTTTGGACCGGGCGCGGCCCGTTTCTCTTTCCAAGAGAAAGAGAAATGGGGGGCGTCACCCCCAGCGTCCCCCGAGAGGGGGACACCCTCAAAGGAGGCCTCTATGGAAAACCACATCTTCGGCGTCACCGAAGTGAACAATCTGGTCAAACTCCTGCTGGATGGCGAGCCCATGCTGCAGAACATCTGCGTCCGGGGCGAGCTTTCCAACTATAAAATGTATCCCTCCGGCCACCATTACTTCTCTCTGAAGGACCCGGAGGGCGCCATCCGCTGCGTCATGTTCAAGAGTGCCGCCATGAAACTCCGGTTCCGGCCGGAGAACGGCATGAAGGTGCTGGTGACGGGCCGGGTCACGGTCTTTCCCCGGGACGGCGCCTACCAGCTCTACTGCAATACCATGACCCCGGAGGGCGTGGGCGACCTGGCGGTGGCCTTCGAGCAACTGAAGGCCAAGCTGTATGATGAGGGCCTGTTCGACCCCGCTCACAAGAAGCCCCTGCCGGCCTACCCGGAGAAGATCGCCATTGTCACTTCCTCCGCCGGCGCGGCGGTCCACGACATGATCCGTATTCTGCGCCGCCGGTATCCCATCGCCAAAGTCATCCTGCTGCCCGTCCGGGTGCAGGGCGCGGAGGCCCCGCCGGAGATCGCCGGGGCCATCCGGTACGCCGACAAGTGGAAGATCGGCGACGTGATCATCACCGGACGGGGCGGCGGCTCCATGGAGGACCTGTGGGCCTTCAACGACGAGCGGGTGGCCCGTGCCATTTACAACTGCGAGACCCCGGTCATCTCCGCTGTGGGCCATGAGCCGGATGTGACCATCTCCGACTTTGTGGCGGACGCCCGGGCCAGCACCCCCTCCAACGCGGCGGAGATCGCCGTACCGGATCAGGTGGAGCTGCTGCGGTGGCTCCGGGGCGCCGGGGAGCGGATGGAGCAGAAAGAGACCGCTCGGCTGGAAGCCCTGCGGGAAAAGCTGGAGACCCTGGCCCAAAAGCGGGTCATGACCGACCACCTGGCCTACGTCCAGGACAAGCGGATGGAGCTGGTCCACGTTCAGCAGCGGCTGGGCGACCTGGCCGCCGGACAGCTGGCCAGGAAGCGGCAGGGCTTTGCCGCCCTGGCGGCGTCCCTGGACGCCATGAGCCCCTTAAAGGTGCTGGGCCGGGGCTATGCCATGGCCCAGAATAAGACGGGGCAGATCTTGAAAAGTTATCAGGACGCGGCACCGGGCGACCGGGTGACCGTGACCCTGGGAGAGGGCGGCCTGACCGCCACAGTGGAGGAGGTACATCCATGAGTGCGAAGAAAGTGACATTTGAGCAGCAGCTGGCCCGGCTGGAGGAGATCGTAGCGGCCCTGGAGAAGGGCGACGCCCCTCTGGCGGATTCCCTGGCCCTCTTTGAGGAGGGGACCAAGCTGATCGCCGCCTGCTCCAAACAGTTGGACCAGGCAGAGCAGCAGGTGGTGAAGCTGATGAAGGGCGCCGACGGTGCCCCTGTGGAGCTGCCCTTTGAAACGGAGGAGGACTGAACATGGAAAAAGCAGCCTTTGACGCCCGGTATGATGAATACCGGAAAGCGGTGGAAGCGTATCTGAACGGTCTGTTTTCGGACAAGCCCCACTGGGCGGATTTGTATGAATCCATGCGGTACAGCCTGCTGGCGGGCGGCAAGCGCATCCGCCCGGTGCTGACGCTGGAGTTCGCCCGGCTGGCGGGTCTGGACTGGCACACCGCCGTCCCCGTGGCCTGCGCCCTGGAGCTGGTGCATACCTATTCCCTGATTCACGACGACCTGCCCTGCATGGACGACGATGACCTGCGCCGGGGGAAGCCCACCAACCACAAGGTCTACGGCGAGACACTGGCCGTCCTGGCGGGAGACGCCCTCCAGCCCGAAGCCTTCCGGATCATTCTGACCGCCCCCGGTCTGGCGGCGGAGCAGAGGGCGGACTGTGCCCTGATCCTGGCAAAGGCCGCCGGGGCCGACGGCATGGTGGCAGGCCAGGTCATCGACACCCTCCACGCCCCCAAGACAGAGGAGGAGCTGGGGGAGGTCCACCACCTGAAGACCGGCGCCATGATCGCCGGGGCCTGCAAGCTGGGCGTGGCTGCCGCCGGGGGAAACCCGGCGCTGCTGGCCGCTGCGGAGGAATACGGCTACCAGCTGGGGCTGGCCTTCCAGATCCGGGACGATATGCTGGATGTCATCGGCAATGCGGACGAGTTCGGCAAGCCCATCGGCTCCGACAAGGAGGAGGGCAAGGTGACCTACGTGGACCTGCTGGGTCTGGAGGCCTGTGACCGGAAGGTGCTGGACTGCACGGAGAAGGCCAAGGCTGCTGTGAGAGCCCTGGATGCCGATGGCTTCCTGGCGGAGCTGGCGGACAGCCTGGCGGAGCGGAACAAATAAACAATGAACGATGTGTGCCGGACGGGTGGGTGCCTGGTCCGGCATCCTTTTTGCGGCGGGTTAAATAGCCTGCATCGAAAAATTCACAATTTGTATATACAGAATATGTTGTATATTTATAAAAACCGTGCTATACTGAATCACGCTAAGCGGCGGCGCAGTATTCTAGTCAGATCTGCCGTTTCCTAGGGAGGGCCTAAAAATCCTCTGAAGGGCACACCGATGAAACCTCTGGTGCCTGCTTGATACGCCCAGTTTTGGGTGGGTGCTGGGGGGAAGCACGCCATGCGTGCTTGCGGACTCAGGGCGATTTCCAATGGCATGGTTACCCCGACCCTGTTTCCGTGGAGACCTGTTCTTGTGCACAGCCGTACTCCCATCGCGGTATTTCCGAGCTGTGTACGAAGCAGATGATGAACCTGCAATGCGGTGCATCGGCCATCCCGGGCCGTAACGCTGTGTGCAGATGTAGCCTGCCTTGCGTGGGGATTGGTGAATGAGAGGTCAGGCCGTTTTCGCTCCCGGCCGGAGCATGGCGGCCCCCTGCTCTCTGAAACCGTCTCTGCAAAAGAGGCTAAAGAAACGGACAGACTGTAGTGGAAATCACCTAGGCTGTCTTTGCGGGGCAGAAAAAGGATTGCAGTGCGGACTAAGTGGCAATCGGGTAGCGCTGACTGGCAACGCTGTGCCATGGCGCCGAAGGGGGAACCGCCTCCATCGGCAACGAGAGGTGCGCCATGGGGAAAACCAACCCGTACCTAAGCCGTAAGATTTACTTTTTCTGCCGCCGCCGTCTTAGCACGTCGGAAAAAATTTCGCTGCGCTCCGCTTCCGCCGGATGGCGAAAGCTGCGCACGCTCCATTCCTTCCTCCTTTCCCCACGCGATCCGCTTCGCTGGGTTCGCGCGGAGGCCCCGAGAGGAAAGGAAGGAGGATACAGATGCATGAAATTTGTGATACCAAACCCGGTTGGAGGTTCCTTTGAAAAAAACACAGAAGAAAAAGAGCGGTTCAGTCTCTCCATACCGTTGGGCCTTTACGGTCTTTTTGATGGCGGTCGCCCTGTCCGCAGTGCTCAGTCTGGCATCGGAGTCGATGCTGGCGGGCGCGGGCGTGGCAGTCGCTGTTTTGATTTTGGCCATGTTCATCGGCCTGGGCATCCTGTTCGACATCATCGGCGTGGCGGTCACCGCTGCCGACCCCAGACCCTTTCACTCCATGGCTGCCCACAAGGAAAAGGGCGCCAAGGAGTCCCTGATGCTGCTGCGGAATGCCAGCCAGGTCTCCAGCGTCTGCAACGACGTGGTGGGCGACATCTGCGGCATCGTCTCCGGTACCACCGCCGCCGTCATCGTGGTGCAGCTCCAGACGGCGCTGGATCTGCGCTCCGTGCTGCTCTCCGTGGCCGTCACCGCCCTGATCTCCGGCCTGACCATCGGCGGCAAGGCCCTGGGCAAGACCTTCGCCATGAAGCAGAGTACCAAAGTGGTCTACTGTGCCGGCCGCTTCCTCCATGTTTTCCACCGCTGAAAGAAAGGCAACACTATGCTATTGGAAACCATCCACTCTCCCGCTGACGTCAAGGCGCTGGACAAGGCCCAGCTGCCCCAGCTGTGTCAGGAGCTGCGGGAGTTTTTGATCGAAAATGTATCCCGGACCGGCGGCCATCTGGCTTCCAACCTGGGGGCCGTGGAGCTGACCGTGGCAATCCACCGGGGCTTTGACACCGCCTCGGACCGGCTGGTGTTCGACGTGGGCCACCAGTGCTACGTCCACAAGGCCCTGACGGGGCGTCAGGAGCTATTCTCCACTCTGCGGCAGCTGGACGGCTTGTCCGGCTTCCCCAAGCCCTACGAGAGCGAGCACGACGCGTTTATCGCGGGCCATGCCTCCAACTCCGTCTCTGTGGCGCTTGGCATGGCAAGGTCCAGGACTTTACAGAATAAGGATTACAGCGTGCTGGCTCTGATCGGCGACGGCGCCCTGACGGGCGGCCTGGCCTATGAGGGCCTCAACAACGCCGGGGCCTCCGGGGAGCCGCTGATCGTCATTCTCAACGACAACGGCATGTCCATCAACCCCAACGTGGGGGCCATGCCCACCCATCTGAGTCGCCTGCGCAGCAAGCCGGCCTACTACCATTTCAAAAAGTGGTATCGGGGTCTCTTTGGCAAGCGGCCTATGGAGAACAGCCTGTACCGCTTCAACCACCGGGTCAAGACGGCCCTGAAAAAAGCTCTCTGGCCCGGCAGTACCCTGTTCGAGGACATGGGCTTCACCTATCTGGGGCCCATTGACGGCCACGACCTGCCCCGCCTGTGCGACATGCTGCAGTGGGCGAAGGAGCAGAACGGACCTGTGCTGGTCCACGTCCACACGGTGAAGGGCAAGGGCTATTCTTTTGCGGAGCAGAATCCCGGCAAGTTCCACGGCATCAGCCCCTTTGATCCGGAGACCGGCCTGGTGAAAAAGCCCGGCGGGGAGAGTTTTTCTTCTGTGTTCGGCAAGGCGCTGACGGACTGCGCTGCCCGGGACCCCCGGGTGTGTGCCATCACCGCCGCTATGGCGGACGGCACCGGCCTGTCGGGCTTTGCAAAGGAATTCCCGGAGCGGTTTTTCGATGTGGCTATCGCTGAGGGCCACGGGGTCTCCATGGCGGCGGGCCTTGCCAGCCAGGGGATGATCCCGGTGTTTGCGGTGTATTCCACCTTTTTGCAGCGTGGCTATGACCAGCTGATCCACGATGTGGCCCTGGAGCGGCTCCATGTGGTGTTCGGCGTGGACCGGGCGGGCCTGGTTGGCCCCGACGGCGAGACCCACCACGGCTGCTTCGACCCCCTGTTCCTGTGCACCATCCCCAGCTTTACGGTGCTGTGTCCCTCCAACTTCGCGGAACTGCGGTCCATGCTGAAAAGGGCCGTCTTTGAACTGGACGGCCCCGTGGCGGTCCGGTATCCCAGAGGGGGAGAGGGGGCCTTCCGGGAGGACCGGTCGGCGGAGCCGGTGGCGCGGCTGCGGCAGGGCAGCGACGTGACGCTACTGAGCTACGGCGTGCTGGTGAATCATCTGCTGGAAGCGGCGGAGCGGCTGGCGGAAAAGGGCATCCGGGCGGAGGTCCTGAAGCTGAATCAGATCTCGCCCCTGGACCACGGGACTGTCTGCGAGGCCCTTGGCGGCCGGAAAACGCTGCTGGTGCTGGAGGATTCCTTCGGCGCGGGCTGCGTGGGCCAGCGGGTGGCCGCCATTCTGGCAGAGCACGGACAGGCCCCGGAGCAACTCATTTTGAAGAATCTTGGAAAGACCTTCGCCCCCGAGGGCAGCGTGGCAGAGCTGGAGCACCGCTTCGGCCTGGACGCCGCCGGGGTGGCGGCTGCGGCAGAGGAGGCGGTGAAGCATGGCAAATAAAACACGGCTGGACGTGCTGCTGGTGGAGCGGGGCTATCTGGAGACCCGGCAGAAGGCCCAGGCCACCATTATGAGCGGACTGGTGTTCGTCAAGGGCCAGCGGGTGGACAAGCCCGGCACCGCCGTCCCCAACGACGCGGAGATCGAGGTCCGGGGGAATGTATTGAAATATGTGAGCCGGGGCGGATTGAAGCTGGAAAAGGCCATGGACACCTTCCCGGTGCAGCTGGAGGGCGCCGTCTGCGGCGACATCGGCGCCTCCACCGGCGGCTTTACGGACTGTATGCTGCAAAACGGCGCCTCCAAGGTCTACGCCGTGGACGTGGGCTACGGCCAGCTGGCTTGGAAGCTGCGGGAGGACCCCCGGGTGGTCTGCATGGAGCGGACCAACGCCCGGTATCTGGACCATGCGCAGATCCCCGACGAGCTGGACTTCGCCTCCATCGACGTGAGTTTTATCTCCCTGAAGCTGATCCTGCCCGCGGTCCACAACGTCCTGAAGGACGGCGGCCACGTGGCCTGCCTGGTGAAACCCCAGTTCGAGGCGGGGAAGGAAAAAGTGGGCAAAAAGGGCGTGGTCCGGGACCCGGCGGTGCATCTGGAGGTGTTGGAAAACTTCCTTGTACATGCAAAGGAATCCGGCTTTACAGTCCTTGGCCTGACATACTCTCCCATCCGGGGACCCGAGGGGAACATCGAGTACCTGGGGTACCTGGAAAAGGGGGAATGGCAGCCCATGGAATTTGATCTGAAGGCGCTGGTGGAGGAATCCCACCGGACCCTGAAGGAACACGGGGAGGGGAACGGACAGTGAATACGAAAAAGATCATCCTGTGCCCCAACCCCAACCGGGACCACGGCATGGTGACCACCAGGGCCGCTGAAAAAATACTCCACGAGATGGGCTTCCGGACCGTGGTGTGCTCTCCCTTCCGGGACCAGAAGGAGGGGGCCTTCGCCGATTACGATGTGCGGCCCCTGCCCCAGGAGATGAAGGACGCCGACCTGATGATCACCTTCGGCGGCGACGGCACCATCCTGCACCTGGCCAAGCTGGCAGCCCTGAACAAGGTCCCTGTGCTGGGCATCAACATGGGCGGCCTGGGCTTCGTGGCGGAGCTGGAGAAGGGCGAGCTGGAGGTCCTGCGGAAGCTGCAGGACTGGGACTTTGAGATGGAGCAGCGGATGATGCTGGATGTCTCCGTCATCCGGGAGGGCAAGCAGATCTACACCAACCTGGGCCTCAACGACGCGGTGATCCGGGAAGGTCCCATCTCCCACGTCATCCACCTGAAAATTTCCTCCGACGGCCGCCACCTTGCGGATATCGCCGGAGACGGTGTCATTGTCTCCACTCCCACCGGCTCCACGGCCTACTCCCTGTCTGCCGGCGGCCCCGTGGTGGAGCCGGTGGCCCAGACCATGGTGGTCTGTCCCATCTGCACCCACAACATGCGCTTTTCTTCCTACGTCCTCTCTCCGGAGCATGTGCTGACGGTGGAACTGGAGCGCAACGGCCGCAAGCCAGTGTACCTGTTCGTGGACGAGAGCAGGGCCTTCAGCCTGCGGTCCGACGATAAGGTGTTGGTGCGGCGCAGCAAGTACGTGACGAAGCTGGTCCGTCTGACGGAGAAGAGCTTCTGTGAAATTTTTGCCCAAAAAATGCTGCCGGGAGGGATGAATGATGAAAAATGACCGTCAAGCCATGATTCTGGAGATCATTTCCCAGGAAAATATCGAGACACAGGAGCAGCTGCTCTCCCGTCTCCAGGAGCGGGGCATCAGCAGCACCCAGGCCACCATCTCCCGGGACATCAAGCAGATGCACCTGATCAAGGAGCCGGTGGGCCATGGGGTATACAAGTACGCCGTCTCCGGCAACCGCACCAAGCTGAACTTCGCGGAGAAGCTGCGGACCATCTTCCGGGAGAGCATCACCAGCATTGCCTGTGCCCAGAACATCGTGGTCATCAAGACCATGCCGGGTCTGGCCAGCGCGGCCTGCTCAGCTCTGGACAACATGGACATCACCTACATGGTGGGCTCCCTGGCCGGGGACGACACGGCCTTCCTGCTGATGCAGGACGCGGACTCCGCGGCGGCCTTCTGCGAGGAGATCCGTGCCATGCTCTGAACTTGAGAAGGAGGGATCCACATGCTGGAACTGCTTCATATTGAGAATATCGCCGTCATCGAGCAGGCGGATATCCGGTTCCGCTCGGGTTTCAACGCCCTCACCGGCGAGACCGGCGCCGGCAAGTCCATCGTCATCGACGCCATGGGCGCGGTGCTGGGGGGCCGGACCTCCCGGGAGCTGATTCGCACCGGGGCCGACAAGGCCTTCGTCAGCGCGGAATTTTCCAGCGTTCCGACGGACCTGCCGGGCCTTGCTGCCAACGGCGTGGCCCCGGACGAGGACGGGACCATTTTGCTGCAGCGTGAAATTTTCAGCGACGGCAAAAACGCCTGCCGTGCCAACGGCCGCCCCATCACCGTGGCCCAGCTGCGGCAGATCGGCGCCGAATTGCTGAACATCCACGGCCAGCACGACGGCACAGCCCTGCTGGACGAGGAGCAGCACGGCGCCTACCTGGACCGCTTCGGGCGGACGGAAGGCGTGCTGACGGCCTACCGGAAGGAATACGACGCCATGGCGGACCTGAAAGCCCAAATTCGCGCTCTGAAGATGGACGAGGCTGAGAAGGCCCGCCGCATGGACAGCCTGCGGTTTCAGATCGACGAGCTGGAGCGGGCGGAGCTGGTGCCCGGGGAGGAAGAGGAACTGACCCAGCGCCGCAACATCCTGCGCAACGGCGAGAAGTTCATGGCGGCCCTGTCCGGGGCGGAGTACTGCCTGTTCGGCGACGATTCCTCCGCCGGAGCGGTGAATCAGCTGCGGGACGCGGAGGAGGCCATGGGCACCATCCGCACCCTGGGGGACGACCTGGCGGAGTTGTACAAACGCTTGGAAAACCTGCGCTGTGAAGCCTTTGACCTTGCCGAGACTATCCGGGACAAGCGGACGGAATTTGACTTTTCCCCGGAGGAACTGGACGCGGTGGAGAGCCGCGCTGACCAGTTGTACCGCCTGAAAAAGAAGTACGGCGCCACCGTGGAGGACATGTTGGCCTACCTGGACAAGTGCCGGGCGGAGCTGGACGCCATGGAGACGGCGGACGACACGTTGATCCTGCTGGAACAGAAGCTGAAAAAAGCGGAGACGGCGGTGCGGACCGCGGGGGCAGAGCTGACCCGTGTGCGAAAGGAAGCCGCCAAGGCTCTGGAGGACCGTATCCAGCGGGAGTTGCGGGACTTGGACATGAAGAAGATCCGCTTTGCCATCGACTTCGCGGAGAAGGAACCCGCCGCCGACGGCTGCGATACCATCCGGTTCCTGATGTCCGCCAACGTGGGGGAGGACCTGCGGCCCATCGCCAGGATCGCCTCCGGCGGCGAGCTGGCCCGCATCATGCTGGCGCTGAAAAACGTGCTGGCGGAGCAGGAGGCCATCGGGACGTTGGTGTTCGACGAGGTGGACACCGGCGTCAGCGGCCGGGCGGCCCAAAAGGTGGCGGAAAAGCTGGCCCAGGTCAGCCGTCGCAAGCAGGTGCTGTGTGTGACCCATCTGCCCCAGCTGGCAGCCATGGCGGACACCCACTTCTCCGTGGAGAAGGGAGAAGAAAAGGGAAGGACCTTTACACACGTTGTCCTGCTGGACCGGGAGGCCCGCAAGGCGGAGCTGGCCCGCATCACCGGCGGCAGCCAGGTGACGGAGGCTCTGCTGGAGAGCGCCGGGGAGCTGCTGGACGCGGCGGAGGCCTACCGGAAGTCCATCTGAGTTCTGACAGATCGGGGAACGGAGTATCCAGCTTTTGTTCTCCGGTCTCGAAACATTTTTGAAACATTTTCGCCGTTTTCCATTGACAATCTTCCGCAAATCGGATAAAATACCCCACGTATATGGCATTGATGCGGAGAAGTACGCGGAACGCCCTGCCAAGAGAGCCCCTGGACGGTGGAAAGGGGAGAGGGACGCCCGCCGAATACACCGCGGAGCCGGCGCCCCAACAGTCATGTCAAGACCCAGTAGGCGTGTCCCGGGTGCGCCCGTTACCGCGCTGCCGTGTGTTGGCACGGCGTGAGGCCGTTTCCGCGAGGGGGCGGCGAACCAGAGGTGGTACCGCGAAAGCATTTCGCCCTCTGTCCCTGCCGGGACGGGGGCGTTTTATTCCGTTTCGGTGAACTTTTACATCTGAACAGGAGAGATTACCATGCAGATTTACGAAGAACTGGTTGCCCGCGGCCTGATCGCCCAGGTGACCGACGAGAACGAGATCCGGGAGCTGGTGAACAACGGCAAGGCCACCTTCTATATCGGCTTTGACCCCACCGCCGATTCCCTCCATGTGGGCCACTTCATGGCCCTGTGCCTGATGAAGCGGCTGCAGATGGCCGGCAACAAGCCCATCGCCCTCATCGGCGGCGGCACCGCCATGATCGGCGACCCCTCCGGCCGCAGCGACATGCGTTCCATGATGACCCGGGAGACCATCCAGCACAACTGCGACTGCTTCAAGAAGCAGATGTCCCGGTTCATCGACTTCGGCGAGGGCAAGGCCCAGATGGTCAACAACGCCGACTGGCTGCTGAACCTGAACTACGTGGACTTCATCCGGGACATCGGCGCCTGCTTCTCCGTCAACAACATGCTGCGGGCCGAGTGCTTCAAGCAGCGCATGGAGAAGGGCCTGAGCTTCCTGGAGTTCAACTACATGCCCATGCAGTCCTACGACTTCTACTACCTGTTCCAGCACTACGGCTGCAACATGCAGTTCGGCGGCAACGACCAGTGGAGCAACATGCTGGGCGGCACCGAGCTGATCCGCCGCAAGCTGGGCAAGGACGCCCACGCCATGACCATCACCCTGCTGCTGACTTCTGAGGGCAAGAAGATGGGCAAGACTGCCAGCGGCGCCGTGTGGCTGGACCCCAACAAGACCTCTCCCTACGATTTCTACCAGTACTGGCGGAACATCGAGGACGCCGACGTGCTCAAGTGCATCCGCATGCTGACCTTCCTGCCTCTGGAGCAGATCGACGAGATGGACAAGTGGGAGGGCAGCCAGCTGAACACTGCCAAGGAGATCCTGGCCTACGAGCTGACCAAGCTGGTCCACGGCGAGGAGGAGGCCAACAAGGCCCAGGAGACCGCCCGGGGCCTGTTCTCCGGCAAGGGCTCGCTGGAGCACATGCCTTCCTCCCAGCTCACCGCCGACAAGTTCGAAAATGGCAGGATCGGCGCTATTAACCTGCTGGTGGCCTGCGGACTGTGCGCCTCCAACGGCGAGGCCCGGCGGCTGATCCAGCAGGGCGGCGTGGCCGTCAACGACCGGAAGGTGACCTCCATCGATGTGGCCTTCGACCAGAGCGATTTCGAGGGCGACGGCGTGGTCATCAAGAAGGGCAAGAAGGTCTTCCACCGCGCTTACCTGTAATAAGAAACCATCATAGCAGCAGACGCGGGGCGTTCGCCCCGCGCCTGTTCTGCGTATAGAAAGGAATCGACATGATCACAGTCAACGACGTCAGCATGAACTTCAGCGGCCAGAACCTGTTCAAGCACGTGGACCTGAAGTTCGTCCCCGGCAACTGCTACGGCATCATCGGCGCCAACGGCGCCGGCAAATCCACTTTCCTCCGCATCCTCTCCGGCGACCTGGAGCCCACCAGCGGCGAGGTCATCATTTCCAAGGACCAGCGCATGTCCATTCTGAAGCAGGACCACTTCCAGTACGACGCCTACACCGTGCTGGACACCGTCATCATGGGCAACCAGCGGCTCTACGACATCATGAAGGAGAAGGACGCTCTCTATGAGAAGGAGGACTTCACTGAGGAGGACGGCGTGAAGGCTTCCGAGCTGGAGGCCGAGTTCGCCGAGATGGACGGCTGGGAGGCTGAGAGCGACGCCTCCCGTCTGCTCCAGGGCCTGGGCCTGTCCGCCGACATCCTGTACAGCGAGATGTCCACCCTGACTGCCAAGGAGAAGGTGAAGGTCCTGCTGGCCCAGGCACTGTTCGGCAAGCCGGACATCATCCTCCTGGACGAGCCCACCAACCATCTGGACATCCAGGCCATCGAGTGGCTGGAGGACTTCCTGATGGACTGCGAGGCGCTGACGCTGGTGGTCAGCCACGACCGCCACTTCCTGAACACCGTCTGCACCAACATCGTGGACGTGGACTACGGCCAGATCAAGATGTACGTGGGCAACTACGAGTTCTGGTACGAGTCCAGCCAGATGGTCCAGCGGATGATCCGGGACCAGAACCGGAAGAACGAGGAGAAGATCAGGGAGCTGCAGCTGTTCATCCAGCGCTTCTCCGCCAACAAGTCCAAGAGCAAGCAGGCCACCGCCCGCCGCAAGCTGCTGGACAAGCTGAGCGTGGAGGAGATGCCCGCTTCCTCCCGCCGGTATCCCTTTGTGGGCTTCAAGATGGACCGGGAGTGCGGCAAGGAGATCCTGGTGGTGGAGAACCTGTCCAAGACTGTGGACGGCCGCAAGGTGCTGGACAACATCAGCTTCCGCGTCAACCGGGACGAGAAGGTGGCCTTCGTGGGCGAGGATGAGATCGCCAAGACCACCCTGTTCAAGATCCTCATGGGCGAGCTGGAGCCGGACCAGGGTAGCTACAAGTGGGGCACCACCATCACCACCAGTTACTTCCCCCTGGACAACTCCGCCTTCTTCAACGACTGCGACCTGAACCTGCTGGACTGGCTGGCCCAGTATACGGCGGACAACGCGGAGGAGAACACCGAGTCCTTCAAGCGGGCCTTCCTGGGCCGGATGCTGTTTTCCGGCGACGATGTGTTCAAGCCTGTCAAGGTCCTCTCCGGCGGCGAGAAGGTGCGGTGCATGCTGTCCCGCATGATGCTGTTCGGCTCCAACGTGCTGGTGCTGGACCAGCCCACCAACCACCTGGACCTGGAGTCCATCACCGCCGTCAACAACGGCCTCATCGACTTCAAGGGCGTGGTGCTGTTCTCCAGCCACGACCATGAGTTTGTCCAGACTGTGGCCAACCGCATCATGGAGTTCGAGAACGGCAAGCTCATCGACAAGATGGGTACCTACGAGGACTATATCGAATTCCGCCGGGCGCAGAACGCGGGTTAAGGGCCTGGTTTTGTAACCGAATGTAGGGGCGGATAGTATCCGCCCGCCGTGGCCGGATTGTAACCGAATTTTAGTTGACATAAAAAATACCGCTCCGTATGCTGTACGTATGACAGTGTCGGGGTGGTATTTTTATGCAAAAGCGGCAAATATTGGGACTGTTTGTCCTGCTGGCGGTGACGGCGGCGGTAGTTTTCGGGACACGGCCTTGGCTGACAGAACAGGCGAACCCATCGGCGGAGAATGCGGCCTGTGCGGAGCTGCTGGCAAACACGCCGGTGGCGGAGCTGGAAGGGGAGACCGTCTCCCCAAACGGCAGTCTGGAGGCGCGGACCATAGGAGCCAGTGAAAATGTTGTCAGCGGCCTGCGGATCCCGGAAGCCATACAAATCGTGGACCGGGAGACCGGGGAAGTAAAATGGGAGGACCGGGGCTATCTCTGGCAGTCGGTTTCCTGGTCTCCGGGAAACAACCTGGTAGCCCTGGCCTACGGCGGCCGCACCTGGACGGCCGTGAAGGTTATCTCCACAGCCTGGTGGACCAGTTGGGACTTCACGCTGCCGGACGGCAGCCCCATCCCGGAGTACGTCTTCCTACCGGAGGACTGGGGAACGTGGCTGGACGCGGAAACCCTGCTGCTGACCGTGGGCCGGGGCAGCGATGGGGAGGAACAGCACACCTACCGCTGCGTGGTGCATGCCGGAGAGGAGGAGACCACCGGCAGCGCCATGGAGCAGACCACAGAGACCCTGCCGGGGAATTACGACTTCGACCACGACGGGGAACCGGAAACCGTGGAGCTGCTGACGGTGCTGACGCCGGAAAATGCGCCTGCTTTTCCGGCGAGGTATGAACTGTGGGTCAAAAAGCAGGACGGAACGACTATGTGGCACCAGGAGGCGGGGCTATACCACGCGGGCTGGGTGTCCGTCTTTTCCCTGAAGCTGGACGGGCAGGACTATCTGCTGCAGTATACCCCTGCTGTGGGGCAGAGCTACTATGCCTATGTGTATCAGCTGTTTTCCCTGGACAGTACAGGGAAAGAGGTGATGCAGGAAGCAAATGGAGTGGAGTTTGATATGATGTTTGACAGCGACATGCATCAGTCCTTTGACCCCGCCGCCATCGCCGCCTTCCTGGAGGAGGTCCATGGCTATCTGGATGACAGCACCCTGCTGCTGACTACCGAGGGCGGCCAGTTCCGCACCGGCGGCAGCGGCGCGGACTTCCGGGACGACCTGTGTTTCGTGACGGAATCCGCGGCCTATGATGAGAGCAAATCCCTGGAGGAAAATCTCAAAACGCTGGAGCCAGCTTTCACTCAGTAACGGGAATCGTCACAAATTGTAACCGAATTGTGGTTGACGTAACAGGAACGCCGCCCTTATACTGGTAAAAAAGACCAGATAAGGGTGGCGTTTTTATGAGAAAGATCGCGGTTTCCCTGGCGCTGTGCCTGCTGCTGGCGGGCTGCGGTCAGGTTGGCGTCCAGCCGAAGCCCGAAACAGACCCAGAGACCCCGCAGGAGTCTGCGGTGATCCTGCCGGAGGAGGACTGGGAGGAGCCCCCGGAGCTTGAGGTGCCGTCCGGGGGGCTGTATCTGCTGGACAGCGTGCCGGTACTGGACCCGTCGGCGGAGGAGCTGGCCTGGGAGGACAAGGGCGACTACCGCCAGTCAGTGCTGTGGTCCCCCAGCGGCAGCTATGTAGCCATTGCCCGCACCACGGAGACGGAGGTCATGGTGACGGTGCTGGAGCCGGTGAAGAGCGCCTACTGGCACATGACCATGCCGGACGGCTCCAACATCCCGGAGGGCGCCTTCCTGCCGGAGGAGGACTGGGGCCGGTGGACCGGGAACGATACGCTGCTGGTCACCCTGGGCGGCGTCCGGGGCGGTACGGAGGAGAGCACCTACCGCTGTGAGATTCGCGCGGAGAGCAGCCGCCTGAAGGGCACCAGCACGGAGCAGACCACCAAAAAGCTGGCGGGCATCTATGACTTTGACCACGACGGTATTCCGGAAAACATGGAGCTGGTGACCCTGCTGGACCCGGAGGTGGAGGGCCGCACGGGCTTCTACGAGCTGCAGATCACCCAAAAAGACGGCACCCGCCTGTGGACGGAGAGCGCTCACCGAAGCCATCCGGGCTGGACCAGCATCTTTGCCTGCGAGATCGACGGGGAGGACTACCTGCTGCGGTACAAACCGGAGATGTGGCAGGGCTGGGCAGAGTACCACTACCAGCTCTTTGCTCTGGACAGCGCCAACCCCGGTACGGAGCGACTGCTGCGGGAGAGCACGGTGGTCTGGGACGGCAATTTCAACATGCCCGGACACCAGCTGAATGTCCCGGCTCTGGCGGGCTTCCTGCGGGAGGTCCACGGCTACCTGGACAGCAGCACCCTGCTGATGAGCACGGAGAACGGTGAGTTCCGCACCAGCGGCAGCGGCGCGGAGTTCGACGACGGCTTCCTGGAGCTGTGGCAGATGGCGGAAGGCGACCCGGCGCTGTTGGAGGATGGCCTGACGGCATGGGCGCTGGCGGCCGCCATCGAACAGGGGGCCGCTCCGGCGGAGGAATAAAGATAGCAGGGAAGGCCCACACCGGGAGGGTGGGCCTTCTTTTTCCGTTTATGCGGGCATCAGGCCGTATCCCACCAGCGTGCTGCGGATCCGCTCCCGGTTGGCGGCGCTGGGCTCGCACAGGGGCAGGCGGAGAGTGCCCTCGCAGAGTCCCATGAGCCCCATGGCGGTCTTGACGGGAATGGGGTTCACCTCGCAGAACATGGCGTCGCAGAGGGCTTTCAATTCCACCTGCAATGCTCCGGCGGCCTTGTAGTCCCCAGCAAGGCACAGCTGGGTCAGCCGGTGCATGAGGGCCGGGGCGATGTTGGCCACCACGGAGATGACCCCCACGCCGCCCAGAACACAGATGGGCACGGTCTCGTCGTCGTTGCCGGACCAGATGTAAAAATCCGCCGGGCAGAGGGCACGGGTCCGCTGGATATTGCCCAGGTTTCCGGAGGCCTCCTTGACGCCCACGATGTTGGGGTGCTGCGCCAGCTGCACGTAGGTCTCCGGGGCGATATTGACTCCGGTGCGGGAGGGGACGTTGTAGAGGATCACGGGCCGGTCCACGGCGTCGGCCACTACTTGATAGTGCCGCACCAGCCCCGTCTGGCTGGCCTTGTTGTAGTAGGGCGTCACCAGCAGCAGGGCGTCGGCCCCGGCGTGCTGGGCGTCCCGGCTGAGGGCCACCGTCACCTCCGTGGCGTTGGAGCCGCTGCCGGCGATGACCGGCACCCGGCCGTTCACCTGTTCCACGCAGTATTCAATGGTCCGCATCCGCTCCCGGTAGGTCATGGTGCTGGCCTCACCGGTGGTGCCGCAGACGATGATGGCGTCGGTGCCCGCCTCCAGCTGGAGGTCAATGAGATGTCCCAGAGCGGGCAGGTCCACCGTTTCATTGCGGAAGGGCGTGACGATGGCCACGCCAGAGCCGGTAAAAATAGGTGTTCGCATATGTACCTCCTATACAGTCCGTGGCTGTTGACAGCGTTGTACAGGATTACTTTATGCAATATCATTGGAAAATGTGCGAAAAACTTTGCAAAACCTGTCCTGTTTTGAAGAAAAGAGACCGGATACCAAAACGGTATCCGGTCTCTCGGGTGATGGGATGTACGGCGTTACTTCGCCTCAATGTAGCCCTTCTTGCACAGCAGCTCGGCCAGCAGGACGGCGCCGCCGGCGGCACCCCGGAGGGTGTTGTGGCTCAGGCCCACGAACTTGTAATCGTACTGGGAATCCTCCCGCAGGCGGCCCAGGGACACGGCCATGCCGTGCTCCAGCATCCGGTCCAGACGGGTCTGGGGGCGGTTCTCCTCCTCAAAATAGTGGAGGAACTGCTTGGGGGCGGAGGGCAGCTCCAGCTCCTGGGCGGGGCCCCGGAAGGCGGCCCAGTCGGCCTTGATCTGCTCGATGGAGGGCTTGCAGCCATCCTTGAACTTCATGAACACGGCGGCCATATGACCGTCCTGGCAGGCCACCCGGAAGCACTGGGCGGTGATGGCGGGGCCTTCCGCCTTGACGATCTTGCCGTCCTCCACATGGCCCCACAGCTTCAGGGGCTCCTGCTCGGACTTCTCCTCCTCGCCGCCGATGTAGGGGATGCAGTTATCCACCATCTCGGGCCAGCGCTGGAAGGTCTTGCCGGCGCCGGAGATGGCCTGATAGGTGCAGACCAGGGCGCTCTCCAGGCCGTACTTCAGCAGAGGATGCAGGGCGGGCACGTAGCTCTGGAGGGAGCAGTTGCTCTTGACGGCGATGAAGCCCCGCTTGGTCCCCAGGCGTTTGCGCTGGGCCTCGATGACATCCAGGTGCTCAGCGTTGATCTCGGGCACCACCATGGGCACGTCGTCGGTCCAGCGGTGGGCGGAGTTGTTGGAGACGATGGGGCACTCCAGCTTGGCGTACTTCTCCTCCAGGGCCCGGATCTCGTCCTTCTTCATGTCCACGGCGCAGAAGCAGAAATCCACCATGGACGCCAGCTTCTCCGCGTCGGCCTGGGCGTCCAGGACCACGATCTTCTTGGCTTCCTCGGGCATGGGGATATCCAGGGCCCAGCGGCCCTCCACGGCCTCCTCGTAGGGCTTGCCGGCGCTGCGGGCGCTGGCGGCGATGGCGGTGAGCTGGAACCAGGGGTGATTCTCCATGAGGGTGATGAACCGCTGGCCCACCATGCCCGTGCCTCCGATGATGCCGACTTTGTACTGTTTCATGTGCTTGTTCCTCCTGCTGTTGCTTCCGGGGAGGGAATTTGTCCGTCCCCGTCGATTTTGGTTGAATGTGCCGTTGGTTTGTACTATACTGTCTCTATATGAGAGATACTTGTGTACTTGTACAGCGGACAAATGTTTGTTGTACGTATAGTACCACGCTTTTGGGATGCCGTCAAGACGGCTGCCCTTGGGAGGTTCCATGAAAAAAACACTGCTGACTACACTTTTCGTTGTGACATTTTTCGCCTTGAGCACCGTTTCCGCCTCCGCTGTGGTGAACGACACCATTCTGGTGGGCCTGCGGTATGGCGATTCCGCCCTGTTTTCCGCCAATCTGGAAAACGCGGAGGGGGCGGGCTATGCGTTCGGCTGGTTCGACAGTGACCGGCAGTTCGAGGCCTTGGGCTGGACGGAAGAGACCGCCATCTCCATGACCGCCGCCGGTACTATCTATATGAGCAGCGGCGGGAATTATTCCGCAGGAGAGCCCGCCGCCATCACCGGCTACCTGGGCCCCTGGCATGTGGAGATCGACGGCTTCGGCAATTTTGACGAGGCTCAGGAGGCCGCCTGGAACTACGGCGGCTATCCCGCCTGGATCGACGGGACATATGTGGTCCGCGTGGGTGCCTACGAGACGGAGCGGGCCGCGGAACGGGCTGTCGATGATCTGGGGGAGGGCTACGCCGCCTGCTCCTCGGACACCGGCATTCTGGTGACCGTCACCCGCACCACAAACATTCTCTTCGAGTACGACGACAGCCAGACCTTCGGCGTCCGGCCCGACAACGGCAGGCAGGAGCCGGTCACCTGGTTCAAGGGCTACAAGTACCCCGGCGCCTTTGCATACCGGAGGACCTCCGGCGGGAACCTGAGCGTCATCAACGTGGTGGATCTGGAGGAGTACGTCAAGGGCGTCATCCCCTATGAGATGAACGGCGACTGGCCCCTGGCGGCTCTGGAGGCCCAGGCGGTCTGCGCCCGGACCTACGCCTGCCGCACCAGCAAGCACCTGGCGGCCTACGGCTTCGACGTTTGCGCTACCACCGATTGTCAGGTCTATTACGGCCGGGGCAGCGGCGGCGCCGCCCCATCGGCCCGCAGCGACCAGGCTGTGGAGAACACAGCGGGGGAGATGCTGTATTACCGCGGCGAGCTGGTGCAGGACGCCGTCTACCACTCCTCCAACGGCGGTGCCACCGAGGATGTTGCCAATGTCTGGGGCAGTGAGAGAGGCTATCTGAAAGGGAAGGAGGACCCCTACGAGGCCCAGATCTCCATTCCAAACTATAACTGGTCCGTCACCTACACCGCCGACCAGCTGACCTGGATCCTGGAGCAGAAGCCCTCCATGACCGGCGGCAAGGACATCGGCACGGTGAAAAATGTGTATGTATCGGAATACACGCCTTTGGGCAATGTGAAGAGGGTGACCTTTGAGGGGACCAAGGGCAGCCTGACGGTCACCGGCGACACCTGCCGCACCATCTTTTACAGCAGCACCTACGGCAAGTCCATCCCCAGCCTGCGGTTCGGCATCAACGGCGGAGGTCCCTCCACGGGCACCGGTATTACCGTCAACGGCAATCAGACCCTCTCCGGACTGGATGGTCTGTCCGTCATCTCCGGCAGCGGGAAAATCTCCCGGCTGGAGGGAAACAGCGCCAGCATCATCACTGCCGCCGGGGTGTCCCAGGCGTCGGTGACCACAGGCGGCAGCAGCGCAAAGACCACTGCCTCCAGGAACGGCACCTTCACCATCACTGGCACCGGCAGCGGCCATAACGTGGGCATGAGCCAGTACGGCGCCAGGGCCATGGCGGAGTTGGGCTATGACTACACGGAAATTCTCGAATTCTACTATACCGATATCACCATCCGGTGAAGAACAGGAAACGGACCATGAAAACAAGTGACTTTTACTATGACCTGCCCCCTGAGCTGATCGCCCAGACGCCCCTGGACAAGCGGGACACCTCCCGCCTGATGACCCTGGACCGGGCCACGGGGGCGATGGAGCACCACCACTTTTACGAGCTGCCGGACTTTCTGAACCCCGGCGACTGCCTGATTTTGAACAATTCCCGGGTGCTGCCCGCCCGCCTGCTGGGCCAGCGGCTGCCGGGGGGCGGCGCCTGCGAGGTGCTGCTGCTGATCGACCGGGGGGAGAAGACCTGGGAGTGCTTGGTGCGGCCGGGCCGCAAAATGCGCACCGGGGCCAAGCTGAGCTTCGGCAACGGCGAGCTGACCGCCGAGGTGGTGCAGGAGCTGCCCGACGGCAACCGTCTGGTGCGCTTCGACTACGAGGGCATCTTCCTGGAGGTGCTGGAGCACCTGGGCAAAATGCCCCTGCCGCCCTACATCAAGGAGGAACTGCAGGACCAGGAGCGGTATCAGACCGTGTACTCCAAGGTGGTGGGCAGCGCGGCGGCCCCCACGGCGGGCCTGCACTTTACCCCGGAGCTGCTGGAGAAGATCGCGGCCAAGGGCGTGGGCATCGGCTATGTGACCCTCCATGTGGGCCTGGGCACCTTCCGGCCCGTGAAGGAGGAAGAGATCACCGACCACGAGATGCACAGCGAGTACTGCGTCATTCCGCAGGAGACGGCGGACCTCATCAACAAGACCAAGGCAAACGGCGGACGGGTCATCTGCGTGGGCACCACCTCCTGCCGCACCCTGGAATCCTGGGCCGCCGACGACGGCCACATGGAAGCCAAGGCGGGGTGGACCAACATCTATATTTACCCCGGCTACAAGTTTAAGGTGATGGACGGCCTGGTGACCAACTTCCATCTGCCGGAGAGCACCCTCATCATGCTGGTGTCCGCCTTCGCGGGCCGGGAGCAGGTCCTGGCGGCGTACCAGGAGGCAGTGAAGGAGCGGTACCGGTTCTTCTCCTTCGGAGATGCCATGTTCCTGCGGTGAGTTTTCCACAGGCAGAACATGTCACTAAAATCGTCAAAAAAGCTCGAAGTTTGTCACCACAAACGTTTGCGAAACAACTTGACAACCCTTTATCCGTATGATATCTTATGGATATCCTCTTTGCACTGCATCACGCTTCTCTGATTGAAAGCGCCGGACAACAGTACAAACTGAGCAGACGGCGGGCTGAAACAGCCTGTGCGTCGGGCCGCGTTCAGCGGCAGCGGATGAGATTCACCACACATCTGCGGGACAGTGCGACCTGTGCCGCGGGTGTGTTTTTTTGCACCTATTTGCGGGCATTGAGCTATCTGCCAAAAAGACAGTATGGGAGGTAACTTATGGACCCAAGACAACATGAGAAAGTGGCGGTGAGCGTATCCGCCGTCACCATCGCCATTAACCTGGCCCTGGCGGGCTTCAAATTCCTGGCCGGCTTCCTGGCTCACTCCGGAGCCATGATCTCCGACGCCGTCCACTCTGCGTCGGACGTACTGGCCACCTTCATCGTCATTCTGGGCGTGAAGCTGGCGGGACGGGACGCCGACCGGGACCACCCCTACGGCCATGAGCGGCTGGAGTGTGTGGCGGCCCTGGTCCTGGCCGTTATCCTGGGAGCCACGGGCCTGGGCATCGGCTGGAGCGGTATCCGGAAGGTCGCCGGCGGCGAGGAACTGCTGGTGCCCGGTGTGCTGGCCCTGGTGGCCGCCGTGGTCTCCATTGTGGTGAAGGAGGCCATGTTCTGGTACACCTGGCTGGCGGCCAAGAAGATCGACTCCAGCGCCCTGAAGGCCGAGGCCTGGCACCACCGCTCCGACGCCCTGTCCTCCGTGGGCAGCTTCGCGGGCATCCTGGGAGCCCGTCTTGGCTTCCCGGCCCTGGACCCCATTGCCAGTGTGGTCATTTGCCTGTTCATTCACAAGGCCGCTTGGGACATCATGTCCGACGCTCTGGAGAAGATGACGGACCACGCCTGCGACCCGGAGACGGCGGAGGAGATGCGCAAATCCATCCTGGCCCAGCCCGGCGTGCTGGGGCTGGACGCCCTGAACACCCGCCTGTTCGGCGACCGGATGTATGTGGATGTGGAGATCGCCGCCGACGGTGACCTGCCCCTGAAGGTCACCCACGCCACCGCCCAGGCCGTCCACGATGCCCTGGAGGCCCAGTTCCCCCAAGTGAAGCACTGCATGGTCCATGTGAACCCGGCGGAGGAATCCGCCTGAACCAACCGCCTGCCCCGGCCCTGGGGCGGGCGGTTTTTGTCTCGGAGCGGAAATTCCGCGACGCCGGCGCGCTTCTTTTGCCATTTTGCCTGATCAAAAGACGTGGGTCGTTTTCACCGGCTATCGTTGTTGCGGAGACTTCCATCCTGTAGTATCATGAAGGCAACAAACCGGAATTTGACGGAGTGTGGTTATATGAATCGTACAGGATTTACAGTTTTTGTTTTGCCGTTTTTGATTGGAATAATTGTCAGATCGATGTTTCTTAAATGGAAAAGAGGCTATATTATCTCGGGCGTTTTTGCGCTGCTCTCAGTTATCGTATGGTTTTGGACCAAACACCTTGCTCATCACGGAGTTGACGGAACTATCATGCTTTGGGCTTTGATGGCAACCGAGCTTACAGCGGGGGCGTTCATTGTTGGTGGAATATCGTTTTTGATGAAAAAGATAAACCATTAGGAACGGACCGTATCCCTTGCTTTATATGAAACGGTAAATTCATATTTGCCGAAGGATGAAAGGCTCTGCTTTTCGTCTTGCGCCGGTGGGACAGGTGTACTATAATAAAAATAGTACGAAATGGGGCATTCCCAGGAAGGACTTGTCCCCGCGGAGCTGCGGACCTTTTTTGACCGTGCAAAATAAACAGAAACGAGAAGGAATATGTTCAAAGTACTCAAAACCGAAGGCCGCGCCCGGCGCGGTGAATTTTCCTGCGCCCATGGCGGCACCGTGCAGACGCCGGTGTTCATGAACGTGGGCACCCAGGCCGCCATCAAGGGCGGCGTCTCCGCCCATGACCTGAAAGAAGTGGGCTGCCAGATCGAGCTGAGCAACACCTACCACCTGCACCTGCGGCCCGGCGACAAGATCGTGCGGCAGATGGGCGGCCTCCACAAATTCATGAACTGGGACGGCCCCATCCTGACGGATTCCGGCGGGTTCCAGGTGTTTTCCCTGGCGTCCCTGCGGAAAATCAAGGAGGAGGGCGTCACCTTCGCCTCCCACATCGACGGCCACAAGATCTTCATGGGTCCCGAGGAGTCCATGCAGATCCAGTCCAACCTGGGCAGCGACATCGCCATGGCCTTCGACGAGTGCGTGGAGAACCCGGCGCCCTATGAGTACGCCAAGGCCAGCTGTGAGCGGACGCTGCGGTGGCTGGAACGGTGCAAGATCGAGCACGACCGGCTCAACAGCCTGCAGGACACCGTGAACCCCCACCAGATGCTCTTCGGCATCAACCAGGGCGCCACCTTCGCGGACCTGCGGGCCTGGCACATGCAGCAGATCGCCAAGATCGACTGCGACGGCTTCGCCATCGGCGGTCTGGCGGTGGGGGAGCCGGCGGAGGTCATGTACGAGATAATCGACGTGGTGGAGCCCCACATGCCCCCGGAAAAACCCCGGTATCTCATGGGCGTGGGCACCCCCAGCAACATCATCGAGGCCGTCAGCAGGGGCGTAGACTTCTTCGACTGCGTCATGCCCTCCCGCAACGGCCGCCACGGCAAGCTCTTCACCTGGGAGGGGACGGTCAACATCCTGAACCAGAAGTACGAGACCGACGACCGCCCCATCAGCGAGAGCTGTAATTGCCCGGTCTGCCGGAATTTCTCCCGGGCTTACCTGCGGCACCTGTTCAAGGCCGACGAGGTGCTGGCCCTGCGGTTCGCCGTGCTGCACAACCTCTATTTCTACAACGAGCTGATGGCGAAGATCCGCCAGGCCCTGGACGAGGGGAATTTCGCGGACTTCCGGGCCCGGTACAGCGGAAAGCTGGAGCTGCGGGCGTAAACGCAAGAAAGTTCTTGCAAAACCTGTGGGTTTTGGTATAATAGCAGTGTTCTGAATTTTTGAAACAAAAGGAGTATTTCAACATGAGTAGCCAGGGTATGTCTTCCATCATCATGATCGTGGCGCTGTTCGCCATCATGTATTTCATGATGATCCGTCCCGAGAACAAGCGTAAGAAGAAGGCGCAGGAGATGCGTGAGGGCCTGAAGAAGGGCGACACCATCACCACCATCGGCGGCATCATCGGCAAGGTCGTGTCTGTCACCAATGACACCTTTGTCATCGAGACCAGCGAGGACCGGGTCCGTATGGAGTTCGCCAAGTGGGCGCTGTCCAGCGTGGGCGTCCAGACCAGCGAGCAGCCCGAGGCCGAGAAGAAGTCCAAGAAGAACGAGGTCCCCGAGGAGCCCGTGGACGAGATCCCCGCCGAGACCGAGGAAAAGTAATTCCGATCTGCTTCCCGCGTCATAAAAAATACCTCCCTTGGAATATGCTCCAGTGACGAGCATGTTGCAGGGGAGGTTTTTTTATGTCCAAGGGGAAAAGGAAAAAGCGGACGACGACGGGAGCGGTACTGCTGCAGGGGACCGCTGTATCGCTGAGCGTGTATCTGGCGGGGATTTTGCTGCTGGCCCTGCTGGCGGTGAAGGGCGCGGTGCCGGAGCGGGCAGCCTTCCCGACGGTGGCGGTCCTCTGCCTGCTGGGGGCGCTCAGCGGGGGAGGGGTGACGGCCTACAGGACCCCCTGGGGTCCGCTGCCGGCGGCCCTGCTGAACACCGCGCTGTTCGCGGCGGTTCTGCTGGTGGTGGGGCTGGCCTGCTGGCCCGACGGCATCGGCAGCAGGGGCGTCATTCTGCTGCTTTGCGCGCTGGGCGGCGGTTTGGCGGCGGGGCTGCTTGGCGGACGGCGGGGCGGCAGGCGCCGGAAGCGGAAGTAGCCCTTTGTGAAAATCTACAAATTTGTGGTTTGGTCGCTTTATTCAAAGGAGGCGGCCCGCCGTCCGCGCCCTTGCGGCGTGGCGGTGGGGGAGGGCAGATATGGGGCGCCGCCGGCTGGCTTGCCCCCACATCTTGCCCATATCCGGGGTGCGGAGGGCTGTCTGGCCCCACTTGTTTCCGAGGTTGACATAATACAGTTAACATAAGAATTTGACATAACTACCAAAAAAGATGTTTTTCAGGTAAATTCCTTGATAAATTTGGAAAATTGCACTATATTATAAGAATAATAGATTTACGTTAACCGCTCCGTATCCAGGCAGGGATGCTGCGGCGCGCGGTCCGCTCATAATCCCCTCCGTCTCCGCATAGGATGCAGCGAGGTGAGGCGGTTTGAGCTTAATGGATCGAGGCAAGGGGGGACAGCCCTCTCCACTGCCCCGCATGGTGTTCCTGGCGCTGTTCTTTTTGGCCGGAGTCTGTTTGGGACAGGTCCTGGCGGGCCGGGTCCCGCGGGAGGCAGGCCGGGAGTTATCGGAATACCTTCACCATTATGTCACGGTGGAGGGCGGCGTCACCGCCGGAACCGTCCTGTCGGCCTTGGTGCTGTACCTGCGGTATCCGCTGCTGGCGGCGCTGCTGGGCTTTGCCTCCGTCGGGGTGGTGCTGCTGCCCTGCACGGCCCTGCTGTTCGGCTTTTTCCTGTCCTTTTCCGTCTGCTGCTTCACGGCGGCCTTCGGAGCCGACGGGGTCATGCTGGCACTGGCGGTCTTCGGGTTGCGGTGCGCCGTGACGCTGCCGGTGTTTTTTCTGCTGGCGGTCCCCGCCTGGGGCTCCGCCGCGGCGCTGGCCGCCATGTCCTTTGGGAGGGGACGGCGGGCCGCCCCGGTGACCTATGGAAAAGTCTGGTGGCGGCGTCTGGGGCTGTGTATGTTGACACTGCTGGTTGGCGTGTGTGTGGAATTGTTTGTTTCGCCGTGGCTGCTGCGGCTGGTTCTGGGACGTGTCCTGGTCTGATACGAAAGAGAGTGGGAGAGCTGACATGGAATTGATCGAACGATACGGCGCCTATCTGGCGGAGGAGAAGCACGCTTCTCAGAATACCATCAGCTCTTACCTGCGGGACGTGACCCAGTTTGCCGATTATCTGGATCACACCGAGGGCTGCGGCCTGCTGGAGGCGGACAGCGACATGGTCCGCTCCTATATGAGCTGGATGCAGGGCCGGGGCAAGTCCGCGGCATCGGTGACCCGGTTCCTGGCCTCTGTGAAATCCTTCTACAATTACCTGATCTCCACCGGAGAACTGGACAGCAATCCCGCCAAGGGTGTGGCCGCTGCCAAGGTGGAGCGGAAGTACCCGGAAATTTTGACCAATAAAGAAGTAGAGCTGTTCCTGGAGCAGCCCCAGTGCGTGGATGCCAAGGGCTTCCGGGACCACGCCATGCTGGAGCTGCTGTATGCCACCGGCATCCGGGTCAGTGAGCTGATCTCCCTGGACCTGGATGATCTGAATCTGGCGGCGGGCTTCATCCGCTGCGAGAGCCGGGGGAAGGAGCGCATCATCCCCCTGTACCACACCGCCGTCAAGGCGCTGCAGGATTATGTGAAGACCATCCGCCCCCAGCTGATCGCCGACAGCAGTGAGCAGGCCCTCTTCGTCAACATGAACGGCGAGCGCATGAGCCGCCAGGGCTTCTGGAAGATCATCAAGCACTATCAGGAGATGGCGGGCATCCAGAAGGAGATCACCCCCCACACCCTGCGCCACTCCTTTGCCGTACACCTGCTGGAAAACGGCGCGGACCTGCGGTCCATCCAGGAGATGCTGGGCCATGCGGATATCTCCTCCACCCAGATCTATACCCATGTGGTGAAGCGGCAATTGAAGGATGTATATCAAAAGGCACATCCCCGAGCATAAACGTCAGCACGGCAGCCGCCGTGCTGATTTTTTGCCTCCGTTCCACCATTTTATTGGCCCCCCGACAGAACCTGTAGGGGCGGCTATCAGCCGCCCGCCTCAAAATTTTTCTTGTACCCCAAAACAAAATCCCATCTCAAACACTCTAACAGTCAGAACGAGGAAAGGAGGGGCGCCCATGGATCAGGAGACCTTTGCCGCCCGGGTGCAGGCCCTGCGGGGGCGGCTGTACCGCACCGCGTACCTGTATCTGGGCAGGGAGGCGGATGCCCTGGAAGCGGTGGACGAGGCGGTGTATCAGGCCCTGCGGGCCCTGAAAAAGCTGCGCCAGCCGGCGTTCTTCGACACCTGGCTCACCCGCATCCTGCTGAACGAATGTCATAAGGAGCTGCGCCGCCGCAAGCGGTTTTCCGGGGAAGAGACGTTCCCGGACACCGCCGGACCGGACGCATACGACGGCCTGCCCCTGAAGGATGCCGTCCGCCGCCTGCCGGAGGACCTGCGGTCGGTGATCATCCTGCGGTTTTTCGCCGGTCTGTCCCGGGCGGAGACCGCCGCCGCGTTGGAGGTGCCCCAGGGCACCGTGGCCACCCGGCAGCGGCGTGCCCTGCAATTGCTGCGGCTGGAACTGGGAGAGGAGGAGTCCGTATGAGCCGAAACGAGGAATACAAGAACCTGCTGGCGGAGCTGGAAAGTGTTCCGGCAGAGCTGGAATGCACTGTGGAAAAAGCGGTGAAAAGGAAAACCGCTTTACAGAAAAAACGGCGGGCCTGGGGCATCTCCTGCGGCAGCATCGCCGCCTGCTTCACGGCCTTTGTGCTGCTGGTGAACCTGTCCGTGCCCTTTGCCCGTGCCTGCGGCAGCATCCCGGTGCTGCGGGAGCTGGCGAAAGCCGTGGCCTGGTCGCCCAGTTTGTCCGCCGCCGTGGAGAACCAGTACGTTCAGCCCATTGGGCAGAGCCAGACGGTGAACGGCATCACCGCCACCATCGAATACGTCATCGTGGACCAGAAGCAGCTGAACATCTTCTTTACCCTGAATGCCCCGGGGTATGACAACCTGAACGCCGAGATGCCCCGCTACGAACCGGAGCAGGTATGCTCCACCATCGGCAGCAGCTGGGACCAGCCCCCCGGGACGTTGCTGCACTACACCCTGGACTACGGCGATCACAACGTCCCCGACAGCTTCACCATGACCTTCGGCGTCACCACCTATGTGGAGCCGGACTGGTCGGAGGGTCCGACAGAAGCGCCTGTGAGATCCTATGAGGACGAGATGCTGGAGCCGGTGGAAGCGGAGGAACCGGACTACCTGGCGGAGTTTACCTTTGCTCTGGCGTTCGACCCCCAGTTCACCGCCAAGGGGGAGCTGATCCCCGTCAACCGGACCTTTGACATGGACGGCCAGTCCCTGACGGTGACGGAGGTGGAGGTCTATCCCACCCACGTTCGGGTGAACGTGGCCGATGACCCGTCCAACACCGCCTGGCTGAAAAGTCTGGCGTTCTATCTGGAGAACGAGGACGGAGAGCGGTTTGAGCCCATCTCCAACGGCGTCAGCGCCACCGGAGACGAGGATTCTCCCGCCTACGTTTCCTTCCGGCTGGAGAGCCCCTATTTCGCCCACAGCGAACACCTGATCCTCCACATCACCGGGGCGGAGTGGCTGGACAAGGACATGGAGACTGTCCGGGTGGACCTGGCGCACCGGACGGCGGAGCGGCTGCCGGAGGGCGTTGCCTTCCAAAGCGCCGAAAAGCGGGACGGCGGCTGGCTCCTGACCTTCCGGGTACAGCAGCGGGAGGAAAACCACAGCTATCAGGTCTGGTACGCCACCTTCTATGACGAGGCGGGGAACCCGTACGAGGCCAACCGCCGGGGCACCACCACCGACGGCAGCGGGTACTTCGAGGAGATGCTGCCCCTGCCGGGGTATCAGGAGGACGTGGTCTGGCTGCAGCCCACCTATTCCCGCACCACCGCTGAGACCATCCCCATCACCATCCCCATCAAATGACCACCAAGGGCGTCCGCCATCCCGGCGGGCGCCTCTTTTTGCACCATGGAAGCGCGGTTGTCTCCAGTATAAATACAATTGTAAGAAATATCGTTTTTCAGAAGAAAACATTGTGCTATTTGCAGATTGCATTTTTTTCCAGCTCGGTTATGATAGGAATATGAAAATCCGAGGAGGATGGAACATGGTCACTCTGGAAACCATCTGGGAGGCCCAGAACGCCCTGCGGGGCGTCGCACGGGTCACGCCCCTGAACCCCGCCAAGGCGCTGGGGAAGAATGTGTACATCAAATGCGAGAATTTACAGCTCACCGGTGCCTTCAAGCTGCGGGGTGCCTACAACAAGCTGCGGAGCCTGTCTCCCCAGGAGCGGGAGCGGGGCGTCATCGCCTGCTCCGCCGGCAACCACGCCCAGGGCATCGCCCTGTCCGCCACAAGGCTGGGGATGAAGTCCGTCATCTGCATGCCCGCCGGCGCGCCCATCAGCAAGATCGAGGCCACCCGGAACTACGGCGCTGAGGTGGTGCTGGTGCCCGGTGTCTACGATGACGCGGCCAGGGAGGCCGCCCGTCTGGCGGAGGAGAAGGGCTACACCTTCGCCCATCCCTTCAACGACCCCGCCGTCATCGCGGGGCAGGGGACCATCGGCCTGGAGATTTTGGAGCAGCTGCCGGAGGTGGAGCAGATCATCGTGCCCATCGGCGGCGGCGGACTGATCTCCGGCGTGGCCTGCGCGGTGAAGAGCATCCGCCCCAGCTGCCGGATCATCGGCGTCCAGGCGGAGGGCGCCGCCTCCATGCTGACCTCCCAAAACGCCGGGGAGCCGGTGGAGCTGCCCGGTGTCTCCACCATCGCCGACGGCATCGCCGTGAAACGGCCCGGGGACCTGACCTTTGCACTGTGCCAAAAGTACGTGGACGAGATCGTCACCGTCCGGGATGACGAGATCGCCACCGGCATCCTGGCCCTGATGGAGGACCAGAAGATCGTAGCGGAGGGCGCCGGGGCCACCCCCATCGCGGCGGTTCTGTTCAACAAGGTGGACGTGTCCGAAAAGAAGACGGTCTGTCTGGTGTCCGGCGGCAATGTGGACGTGACCACCTTGTCCCGGGTCATCACCAAGGGCCTCAGCAAGTCCGGCCGCATCATGGAGATCACCACCAAGGTGGTGGACCAGCCGGGCCACCTGCTGCGGATGCTGAGCATCATCTCCGAGACCGGTGCCAACGTCATGACCATCAACCACGCCCGGGAGGACCAGGACTCCGACGTGAACGCCTGCATGGTCAATCTGGTGCTGGAGACCCGGAACCACCAGCACATCGCCGACATCCAGGCGGCCCTGGCCGTCCACGGCTACGAGTTGCTGAAATGAGAGCAGAGACGCCCGCCCAGCGCGGGCGTCTTTTTCTCGCACATTTGTTCTTTTCGGTTGCGCAAAGGCGGGAAGTCTGCTATACTGACTGTGATTCAACAGGGAAGGGGCGGCCTATGCGCATCTTGGGCATCGACCCGGGCTTTGCCACCATTGGCTTCGGCCTGGTGGAGGCGGACCGGGGACAAGTTCACATGGTGACCTATGGGGCCATCACCACTCCGGCGGGCCTGCCGCTGTCCCGGCGGCTGTACCAGATCGGCACCGATATGGAGGACCTGATCGGCCAGCTGAAGCCGGACGTGATCTCCATCGAGGAGCTGTTCTTCAACACCAACATCACCACCGGCATCGCCGTGGCCCACGGCCGGGGCGTCATCCTGTACGCCGCCGAGAAGTGCGGCATCCCCCTGTACGAGTACACCCCCTCCCAGGTGAAGCTGGCGGTGACGGGCTACGGCAAGGCGGAGAAGCATCAGGTCATGGACATGACCAAGCGGCTGCTGAAGCTGAAAAGCGTCCCCAGGCCAGACGATGCGGCGGACGCACTGGCTCTGGCCCTGTGTCATGCAAGGAGTTTTACTTCACGGCTTCCCCAGACGGGGAATGTGAAAGAGACGGTATAAGGAGAGCGCTATGTTTTACTATCTGGACGGCACCGTGGCGGAGATCTTACCCGGTCTGGCGGTCATCGACTGCGGCGGGGTGGGCTACGCCTGCAAAACCACCAACAACACCCTGGCGGCTCTGAAAAAGGGCCAGCGGGGAAAGCTGTATACCCATCTGAACGTGGGGGAGGGCATCTTCGAGCTGTACGGCTTCGCCGCCCAGAACGAGCTGAACAGCTTCCGCATGCTGATCGGCGTCAGCGGCGTGGGACCCAAGGCGGCCCTGGCCATCCTGTCCTCCGCCACGCCGGAGGCTCTGGCCATGGCCGTGGTCACAGAGGACGCCAAGGCCCTGACGGCGGCGCCGGGCATCGGCAAGAAGATCGCCCAGCGCATCATTCTGGAGCTGAAGGACAAAATGGCCCGGGAGACCGCGGGGGGCCTGGACTTCTCCGGCGGCAAGGGCGTTCCGGCGGCGCCGCTGTTCGCCAGCAAGGCCACGGAGGCCGCTCAGGCCCTGGCGGTGCTGGGCTACTCCAGCCAGGAGGTCCAGATGGCCCTGAAGGGCGTGGACGTGGAGAACCTGCCGCTGGAGGAGATCATCCGCCAGAGCCTGAAAAAGATGGTGAAGTGAGGACGCCTGCGGGCGAATACACCCCAAACAGGGAAGTGAAGCTATGAGCATCGACTTTGGAAATGATATTTACGAGGAGCCCATTGTGGCCAAGACCTTCCTGGCGGAGGACGCCCAGGAGAGCTCCCTGCGGCCCAAGACCCTGGCGGAGTACATCGGCCAGGAGAAGGTCAAGGACAACCTGGCTATCTTCATCGAGGCCGCCAGAAGGAGAGAGGAGGCCCTGGACCATGTGCTGCTCCACGGCCCTCCGGGCCTGGGCAAGACCACCCTGGCGGGCATCATCGCCCAGGAGATGGGGGCGGGCATCCGCATCACCTCCGGCCCCGCCATTGAGAAGCCCGGCGACCTGGCGGCCCTGCTGACCAACCTGAATGAGGGCGACATTCTGTTTGTGGATGAGATCCACCGGCTGAACCGCTCCGTGGAGGAGATTCTCTACCCCGCCATGGAGGACTACGCCCTGGACATCATCGTAGGCAAAGGTCCCAGCGCCAACTCCATCCGGCTGGACCTGCCCAAGTTCACCCTCATCGGTGCCACCACCCGGGCGGGCCAGCTGTCCGCGCCCCTGCGGGACCGCTTCGGCGTGACCCTGCGGCTGGAGCTGTACACCCCGGAGGAGCTGGCGAAGATCGTCACCCGGTCCGCCGGCATCCTGAATGTGGACATCGTCCCCGAGGGCTCCTATGAGATCGCCCGCCGCAGCCGGGGCACCCCCAGAATCGCCAACCGGATGCTGCGCCGTGTCCGGGACTTTGCCCAGGTGAAAGCTGACGGCGTCATCACCAAGGACGTGGCGGACCAGGCCCTGTGCGCCCTGGAGATCGACCACCTGGGTCTGGACCCGGTGGACCGGCGGATGCTGGGCGCCATCATGGACAACTACAACGGAGGCCCCGTGGGCCTGGAGACCCTGGCGGCCACCATCGGCGAGGAGTCCGTCACCCTGGAGGATGTGTACGAGCCGTACCTGATGCAGCTGGGCTTCCTGACCCGGACGCCCCGGGGACGGTGCGTGACCCAGAAAGCGTACCAGCATCTCCACCGGGCCATCCCCGGCGGAGCCGTGCCGGAGGGGGGCATGGATCAGCTGACATTGTGATATTTTCGGCGATTTTCCAAATTCACTAAAATTCGCGGATTTTGTTTCACGAAAATTTGATAATTTGCTTGACATTTTGAGCATTGGACAGGTATAATAAGATATGTGCAAATGGCATGAGAACACCTCAATACCTTTGGAGGACCTGACGGACGAAGAGCTTTGCCGTCTGGCGGCCTCCGGGAACCGCGATGCGGAGGAGACTCTGGTGACGCGGTACAACCGTCTGGTCCGCACCTGCGCCCGGCCGTTCTTTCTGGCCGGCGGCGACAGTGAGGACCTGACCCAGGAGGGGATGGTGGGTCTCATCAAGGCCGTCCGGGAATACGACGGGTCCAAGGAGACCACGTTCCGGACGTTTGCCGAAGTCTGCATTCGCAACCGGCTGTATTCCGTACTCCGCGCCGCGGCCCGTGAAAAGCACCAGGCGCTCAATCAGTCGGTTTCTCTGGATACTCCTGAATTTGACAGTCATTCTTACACCTCTGGCACCTCGCATCTGGCGCAGCGAAATCCCGAAGATCACCTGATCGACCGGGAGCACACAGCAGCCCTCCTGACCGGTGTCCGGAAACAGTTGTCCGAATTTGAAGCGAAGATTTTGGGGTACTATTTAGACGGTCTTTCATGCAGGGAAATTGCCGAGACGGTAGGCAAGCCCCCAAAGTCCGTGGACAACGCTGTGCAGCGGATCCGCCGCAAGGTAGCACAGCAACTTCTTTCCGGCGAATTCAGCAAAGGCTGAACGCAATATATTTTTCTTTTCAAAGAGAGGGTAAAATCATGTACGAAGACAAGACTTTAGTGTGCAAAGAGTGCGGCCAGGAGTTCGTGTTCACCGCCGGTGAGCAGGAGTTCTACGCTGAGCGCGGCTTCCAGAACGAGCCCCAGCGCTGCAAGGCCTGCCGTGATGCTCGCAAGAACGCCGCCCGCGGCCCCCGTGAGTATTTCACCGCTGTTTGCGCTGCCTGCGGCGGCGAGGCCAAGGTTCCCTTCGAGCCCAAGTCTGACCGTCCTGTCTACTGCAGCGAGTGCTTCGCCAAGATGCGCGAGGGCAGATAACAAACTGATCTACGGTTTTGTTTCTTGCAAAGGAAAAACGGCGTCCGTGAAAGCGGGCGCCGCTTTTTTGCGCGCGGAGGGGGAGAAGGGACGGCACTTTTCCGCAAGATGTATACTTTTCTTTGATTTTCTATTGAATTTCCGTTTACAATAGCGTATAATACCACCGTTGAATTTTAAACTGGAGGAAAACTGCTATGATCACCATTACCAAAGATACCATCATCGGTGATATCCTGGATATCGCTCCCCAGACCGCTCCCATCTTCCTGTCCATCGGCATGCACTGCCTGGGCTGCCCCTCTTCCCGCGGTGAGACCGTGGAGGAGGCCTGCATGGTCCACGGCGTGGACGTGGACAAGCTGCTGGCCCTGGTGAACGAAGAGGCCAACAAGGCCCAGTAAGGGACCAATGCACCAATGGGACGCATACGGGGGCAAACCCGTATGCGTCCTTAAACCGACTGCCGGAGGATCGAACATGCGACAACTGGAACTGTCTCCCCGGCTGCAGCTGCTGGCCGATTGGGTCCCCCGGGGCGCCAGGTTCGCTGATGTTGGCACAGACCACGCCTACCTGCCCGTGTGGCTGACGCTCCACGGCCGCGTGACCTCTGCCATTGCCAGCGATCTTCGGAAAGGGCCCCTGGAGCGGGCCAGGGAGACCGGCCGGACCTACGGGGCCGAGGGCATCGACTACCGCCTGGGCGACGGCCTGGTGGGCATCCGCCCGGAGGAGGCCGACACCATCGTCATTGCCGGTATGGGTGGGGAGAACATCGCCTCCATTCTGGCGGCGGCACCCTGGACGGCGGACGGGGAACACACCCTGCTGCTCTCCCCCCACACCAAGGCGGAGGAGCTGCGGCTGTTCCTGATGGACCACGGCTACGCCATCCGCCGGGAGGCGCTGGTGCGGGACCGGGGCACCCTCTACCCGGTGATGGAGGTCACGGCGGGGGAGATGACCCTGGCCCAGGGCCAGCTGTGGGGCGGCGCCAGACTGCTGCATGACCCGCTGGGGGACCGCTACATCATCGAAAAGATCATCCGGCTCATGGGCGCCATCGCGGGGAAGAACCGCTCGGAGCGCCCGGAGGACCGGGAGAAGGCCGACGGGCTGCGGGACACCGTCACCGCGCTGCTGGCTATGAGAGAGGAGTGGCGCCATGCCAACTGTCCGTGACATCGAACAGGCGCTGTTTGCCCTGGCGCCCAAAGACCTGGCCATGAGCTGGGACAACGTAGGCCAGCTGCTGGGGGACCCGGATACGGAAGTTTCCCGGGTCCTGGTGGCGCTGGACATCACGGAAGCCGTGGCCGACGAGGCCCTGGAAAAGGGCTGTCAGCTGATCGTCAGCCATCACCCCGTCATGAACTGCAAGTGGCTGCCGGTGCAGACCGTCCGCAGCGACACGCCCCAGGGCCACCTGCTGCTGAAGCTGCTGCGCAGCGGCGTATCCGCCGCCTGTATGCATACCAACCTGGATATCGCGGAGGGAGGGGTCAACGACCGCCTGGCGCAAGCGCTGGAGCTGATCGACCCTGGGCCCCTGGGAGACCCGGAGGGCCTGTGCCGGGTGGGCACTCTGGCAACGCCCATGGCGCTGGCGGACTTCGCCCGGTCCGTCCAAAAGGCCCTGCACGCCAACGGCGTCCGCTTTGCCGACGCCGGAAAGCTGGTCAGCAAGGTGGCCGTGGGCGGCGGCGCCTGCGGGGACTACGAGGACTTCGCCATCCAAGCCGGATGCGATACCTTCGTCACCTCCGACCTGACCTACCACACCTTCCTGGACGCGAAAGGGAAGGGCATCAACCTCATCGACGCGGGCCATTTCCCAACGGAGGACCCGGTCTGTGAAGCACTGGTTTCCTATTTAACGGCGCGGTTCCCGGAACTGACCGTCACAAAATCCGCTTCCCACCGGGAAGTGATCCAATACCTTGTAAAAGATTGATTTGAAGGAGAAATAGTACTATGTCCGGACATTCTAAATGGCATAATATTCAGAAGACCAAGGGCGCCCAGGACGCCAAGCGTTCCGCCGCGTTCACCAAGATCGCCAAGGAGATCATCGTGGCCGTGAAAGAGGGCGGCGGCTCCGGCGACCCCAACAACAACTCCCGCCTGGCCACCGTCATTGCCAAGGCCAAGGCCGTCAACATGCCCAACGACAACATCAAGCGCACCATCGACAAGGCCCTGGGTGCCGGCAGCACCGAGAACTACGAGGCCGTCACCTACGAGGGCTACGGCCCCGGCGGCGTGGCCGTCATCGTGGAGGCCCTGACCGACAACCGCCAGCGTACCGCTCCCGAGGTCCGTCACGCTTTCGACAAGTGCAACGGCAACATGGGCGCCCAGGGCTGCGTGTCCTGGTCCTTCGACAAGAAGGGCGTCATCGTCATCGACAACGAGGAGGGCGAGCTGGACGAGGAAGTGGTCATGATGGACGCGCTGGACGCCGGCGCCGAGGACTTCGAGGCCGACGGTCCCGCCCTGGAGGTCACCACCGATCCCGACGCCTTCAACGACGTGGTCAAGGCCCTGGAGGCCAAGGGCTACACCTTCGTCAGCGCCCAGGTGGAGATGGTGCCCCAGAACTACATCAACCTCAGCGGCGAGGGCGACCTGAAGAACATGGCCAAGCTCATCGACATGCTGGAGGACAACGACGACGTGCAGAACGTCTGGCACAACTGGGAGAATATGGACTGATTACGATAATTGCAAAAATACAGTTAATTTTGTCAACTTATTGAATCAAAAAAGTTACAAGTTTTCCTACAGCTCCTGTTCAACGACGACATACATTATCATCCCTGTTGCGACAAACATAGGGAGGTTTTCTGTATGAAATTGACGTTGGCAGCAAAGGAATTTTTGAAAGAGATTGAGGTTCGGAAGTATACCCCTAAAACGATTAGGAGTTACCGGAACAACCTCAATCTCTTTCTGCGTTATCGTGCGAAAAAGTTTATTCAAACAGACTGTGCCAGCTATGGACACTGAACTGCGGAAGTATATTCAGCAAATGAATGAGGACAGGAAGTAAGATGCCTCGATGAATGACGATGGATTCTACCGCTGGTCGGTTGCCTTTTTCAGGGAAACGGCGTACAGTCAGAGGCGAGGTGAAGCACATGAACAAGGAACGGCTGGGCGCCTTTATCGGGGCGCGCCGAAAAGAACGGAACATGACACAAAAGGACCTGGCGGCGCGTCTCCATGTGACAGACAAGGCTGTCAGCAAGTGGGAGCGGGGAGTTTCCCAAAGTTAAAGATACCACATCAATCCCACGCGGACTTTTGCTCAACCGATACAGCCGGAGGGCTGGATAACAAGAAAAGGCGGTATGCGCCCCGTGGAGGGGTAGCGTACCGCCTTTTCTTGTGGGGGTTTCCAAAGGGGGCAGCGCCCCATTTGGCACACGACTTTGCGGAGCAAAGTGTAGTGTGTTATACGCTCTGTCGGCGTTGCCCTGAAAATACCGTTGCCGCCGGGGAGGGCAAGGGCATTTGACGCGGCAGGAAAGCAGGGCTTTGTTTGGGGCTGGTAAGCCGGAAACAAAGGGCTGATTTCAGCAGCAGACAGGGCGTATTATGTTATACGCTCTGTCGGCGTTGCCCTGAAAATACCGTTGCCGCCGGGGAGGGCAAGGGCATTTGACGCGGCAGGAAAGCAGGGCTTTGTTTGGGGCTGGTAAGCCGGAAACAAAGGGCTGATTTCAGCAGCAGACAGGGCGTATTATGAAAGCCCCCGTCCCTCGTCCTCCGCCCCCGGCCTATGGGACAAAAAGTCCCAAAGCTCTGGACACCGTGACCAGATGTGTGGCCACACTCCGGGAAAAGTAGCAGGACGGCAGGAAACCGTCAAGGCTGAAATGAATGGGCTGACGCCCGGCCTTGACCGTTCCCCGCCGCCCCGCTGGATGGGTGGACAAGGTGGCCAATCCCTAAAAGTGTTTGGCCGCACTCGTTCATTTTGGGGCCTTTCTTCTCCCAAAATTGAAATGGGCGGGAAAGCCCTAAAATGGCTTTCCCGCCTTGATTACCCATTAGCAAAGACGGGCGAGACTGTCAACGGCGGCGCTGAAAGCGCCGTTCATCTTGACCGTTGACTGGCTCGCCTGGCTTTGCTACTGCCCGTAAGAGATGGAAAAACAAGATGGAAAACAAGGTTAAAAATGGTTGACAAGTCTATCGGATGTGTGTTATACTGTGCGACAGTTTGAGATTGGGAGGAGGCTTACGTGTGTTAATTTGTGTACGCTAATAAGCAATAAAAAGTAGAAGTACCTTTCCACATGATGGTGGGCTTTTTTTGCGTGCGTATGCAAAGGAACACGTAGGTTTGACACGAGCAGTCTTTGAACTGTATCGTGGTGTTTTTTCGTGCTTTGTTGTTATGCAGGCGTCTGCCCTCTCTGTGGGACAACGCCTGCTTTTTATTGCAGAAACAAAGGAACAATGCAATAAAAAAGGAGGTTCGCATTATGACCCAAAACAACAATTCATGGAGAAAAACTTATTTTACACTTCTTGCCGGACAAGCAATATCCTTTATTAGCAGCGGTATTTTGCAAATGGCCATTATCTTTTATTTGGTTGCGAAAACTAATTCTGCAATCATATTGACGGCGGCAACACTGATTGGATTTTTGCCGCAAGCCTGTTTAGGCCCGTTTGCAGGTGCTTTTGTTGACCGGCACAGCCGTAAAAGCGTAATGATTGGTGCGGATTTGATAATTGCCGCCGCTGGCGGTATTCTGGCGCTGGTGGCGTTTTACATGGAATTGCCCGTATGGTCTATTATGGTTGTCCTGTTAATCCGAAGTGCGGGAACTGCTTTTCATTCTCCAGCATTCAGCGCAGCAACACCTATGATTGTGCCAAAAGAGGAACTTACAAAATGCGCTGGTTACACGCAGACCATGCAAGCAGTAAGTGCGATTATCAGTCCAGCTGCCGCAGCGTTTTTATATGCTGTTTGGCCTCTTAATGCAATTATATTGTTAGATATTGTGGGTGCAATCCTTGCCTGTGTGACTGTTGCGATTTCGTCCATACCAACGCCTGAACTATGTCCAGAAACGAAAAGACAACAGTTTTTACAGGATATGAAAGAGGGGTATGTGGTATTAAAGCAAAACAGGGGCCTCTTTGCTCTGCTCTGGATTGGTGTAATTTATATGTTCTTTTATATGCCAATCAGTACGCTTTTTCCTCTCATCTGTATGTCATACTTCAAAGGAACACCGGCCCATGCCTCTGCCGCTGAAATTGCTTTTGCGGTTGGTATGCTGCTTGGCGGAGTCATTCTGAGCATTTGGGGCGGTTTTAAGAAACGGCGGTACACCATCGGTCTTTCCGTTCTCCTGATGGGCGTTAGCAATATGCTCTCCGGGCTTTTGCCGCCAGACGCATTTCTTGTCTTTGTTGTGTGCTGTACTGTTATGGGAATTTCCGCTCCATTTTACGGTGTGCAAAATGCGATTTTTCAAGAAACGGTCAAACCAGAATATCTGGGGAGAGTTTTTTCTCTACTGACAAGCGCCGCTTCCCTCGCCATGCCGTTTGGCCTTGTCATTTCCGGGCCTCTGGCGGAGCGGCTGGGAGTTGAGAAATGGTTTGTCATTTGCGGAATTGGCATTATCATCGTTGCGCTTGCCGTATTTTTACTACCCGGTTTGAGAGAGATTGACAATACGCAATAATCAACTGCACCTTTTTCTATTACTAAACAAAATGCCTGGATGGTGGTTCTGAAAAACCAGAACCGCCGTTCAGGCATTTTTTATCTTCGTCCTCTCTGCGGTTTTGGATTCTTCAGCAAGTCGGATTTTTCCGCAATCTTTTTCAGCCACTTCCGTTCTTCTACTGACAGCTTCCTAAAATTCAGCTTGAGCCGTTTGCAGATAAACGCCAAGTACGCTTGTTCCGTGTCGCTGTCCTGGCTGACGATTTCACCAGCAGTTTCCAGCATTTCTTTTAGCGGGTTATCCTCTGGGACGCTGAAAAAATCGTCCTTGTGTGTTTCCCGCAGAGCAAGGGCAATCCCGTTTATGTCCCGTTGTATCACATAGCGGCAAAACTCGTCCTCATCAATATGGGCGGTGATAAGCTGTCTTAACTGCGTATCACTCATGCCAGGATTATGCTTTTTTATAACAGTTGCGCTCATCGTGTCCACTATGGCGTTTGCACCCTGCGCCTGTTTCAGTGCCGTTCCGTTCACATAGATTTCAAGGTCAGCCATCAGCCGGGGGAAATCCGGGTGCGCCGCCAGCTCACACAGCAGGGTATTGTCTATCCTCCCGCTTTTCAGCAGGTCAATCATTTCATCACTCAAACGCAGGTCTGCAAGATCGGCGTTTGGGTGATTTTTCATTTCAGACAGCCCCAGCAGATAATCAGCGGTCACACCGTAAAACTTCGCCAGCCGGATAAGGGCATAGTGGCTGATGTCCTTGAAGTCTTCCGTTTCGTAACTGCCCAGCGCAGACTTGGAAAGCCCGGTCTGCTCCGCAAGCTGCCCCAGCGTCAAGCCACGCTCCACACGTAGGTCTTTTAATCGCTCTTGTATGGATAAAGACATATTCACCCTCCTTGCTAGCTCAACGAAAGAGAAGCCGTTATGCTATGTACTATGCTCATAGCATAACGGCATAGGCATTTACAGTTTTATTTTACCATTTGCTACATCTTCACGAAATTTATCAACAAGCTTCGCTGTCAGCTTGGATTTACCGTAGTGTTCAAGTACAAAAGTACGATAACTTTTTCCATCTACAAGCACATCACTTTTTCTGGTCAACAACCAATTTCCGTTACCTCCTCCCTGTTCTCTAATATTCCAGTCTTTCCCATATCTTTTATAGATTTCATCTTTTTTACCTTGAACAGACATTGATTCGCTTGGAATATAAACAATTTGCATAATAGCTCCTCCTTTATTTTGTGCAAGAAGACCAGAAACCTGAATTTGTCTTTTATCTTTTTTTGATTATATCACAAATCCGAGAGCGTGGAAATAGGGAGTTTTTCAGGCTGATTTCCTACCTCTTGGATATACGGCACAGGCGGTCAAAAAGGTGTAGACTTGGGATAGTTCATCGATGGACAAGCACCTTGGAAACAGAACACGCCAAAGAAAACGGAGGGACGCATGAGCAAAAGACCCTATCAACACCTGCCGCCGCTGGAACACAGGCCGGACGGCTCCCCCTACCGCATAACCCCGCCCCAGAAGAGACGAGCCAGCGGCCTGATACGCCGGGAGTGCTGCAACTGCGAGGACGGAAACTGCCTTGCGCTGGACGATGGCGACACCTGCGCCTGTCCGCAGATGATTTCGTTCTCCGTCTGCTGCAAGTGGTTCCGCTGGGCGGTCTTGCCGCTGGACAGGACGCTGGAAGCGGAGATTTACCGGGACAGGGACTTGAAACGCTGTGCGGAGTGCGGCGGTGTGTTCGTCCCGAAGTCCAACCGGGGCAAATACTGCCCGGACTGCGCCGCCAGAGTTCACAGGCGGCAGAAAACAGAAAGTGAACGGAAAAGGAGGTCTGCTGTGGACAGTTAAGAGCGGGAAAAGCCTTGATTTGCAAGGCTCCGCAAGCCCTCAACCGGGGCGGCTGGTATCATTTATCATTCGCCCCGGAAAACGGGCCTCTAACCGTCCACAAAACACGCTATGACAAACACGATTTATATTCACCAGCCGGAAAAGGCGTTCAGTTTCACCCGGCTCCCCAATTTCCTTTTTGAAGCACCCACATTCCAGCCCTTGAGCAACGAAGCGAAGGTGCTGTATGCCTTTGTCCTGCGCCGGGCGGAGTTGTCCCGGAAGAACGGCTGGGCGGACGAGTACGGGCGGGTCTACCTGTACTACCCCATCTGCGAGGTGGTCGCTTTGCTCCGCTGCGGGCGGCAGAAAGCGGTCAACACCCTGCGGGAGTTGCAGTATGCGGGGCTGGTGGAAATCCAGAAACAGGGCTGTGGAAAACCCAACCGCATTTACCCGAAATCCTATGAAGCGGTTCCAAACACCGACTTCAAGAAATCCGGTTATGGTACGCCGGAGGGCTGAAAACCGTACTTGGCGAGTACGAAAATCAATCCTCTTGAAGTACGGAAATCTGACGGTATATAGAAATACAGAGATTAAAACCATCTATTTACATTCATTCCATTCCAATCCTATCAGAGATATTTTCGGCGGGAAAACCCGCCGGAAAGGAATGGAATGGGGAAAGGAGTTCAATGGCACAACACGCAATTTTGCGATTTGAGAAGCACAAGGGCCACCCGGCGGGGCCGCTGGAAGCCCACCATGAACGGAAAAAGGAGCAGTACGCCAGCAACCCGGACATTGACACCAGCCGGAGCAAGTACAATTTCCACATCGTCAAGCCGGATGGCCGCTACTACCATTTCATTCAGAGCCGCATCGAGCAGGCCAGATGCCGCACCCGCAAGGACAGCACTCGGTTTGTGGACACGCTGATTACCGCCAGCCCGGAGTTTTTCAAGGGCAAGTCCCCAAAGGAGATAGCGGCCTACTTCCAGAGGGCGGCGGACTTCCTCATTGACCGGGTGGGCCGGGAGAACATCGTTTCGGCTATGGTACACATGGATGAAAAAACGCCCCATCTGCACTTGGTCTTTGTGCCGCTGACAAAGGACAACCGCCTGTGCGCCAAAGAAATTATCGGCAACCGGGCAAACCTGACGAAGTGGCAGGACGATTTTCACGCCTATATGGTGGAGAAATATCCTGACTTGGAGCGTGGGGAGAGCGCCAGCAGGACAGGCCGGAAGCATATCCCCACCCGGCTTTTCAAACAGGCGGTTTCCCTCTCCCGGCAGGCAAGAGCCATTGAAGCCACACTGGACGGCATTAACCCGCTGAACGCCGGAAAGAAAAAAGAGGAAGCCCTCTCCATGCTGAAAAAGTGGTTCCCGCAGATGGAGAATTTCTCCGGGCAGTTGAAAAAGTACAAGGTCACAATCAATGACCTGCTGGCGGAGAATGAGAAGTTGGAAGCAAGGGCAAAGGCCAGCGAAAAAGGAAAGATGAAAGATACGATGGAACGGGCAAAGCTGAAAAGCGAACTGGACAATTTACAGCGGCTGGTTGACCGTATCCCGCCGGATATACTGGCGGAACTGAAACGTCAGCAGCGGCACACGGTAAAGGAAAGGTGATAGATATAAGCAGAAATTTTCGCCGCCTCTGTGCGGCATTGTACCTTGAAAACTGAATATGGAGGACACTGGATGGCAAAAAGTGAAAGCGATATTTTTACACCCCGAACAGGGCAGGTTATACAAGCAGAGAACGGCACGCAGTATTTTGTATGTGGGAACAACCGTATAAAAATCTCCGAACACTTCGCCGCAGGCGGGAAGCCCCTCGGTGATCTGATTGTAGATGTGGTGCGGCATACCGCAGAAAAAGCCGCTTCAACCTGATAGCCCATCATTGATAACACGCCCACGCTTATGATATAATTGCCATAGAGCAAAAGTATTGTAAGCGTGGGTTGTTTCTTTAGAAGGAGGATTTTTACGGTGAAACAACCTTACAATACTACGATTTACAACACGGCGCTTTATATGAGATTGAGCCGGGACGATGAACTGCAAGGAGAAAGCGGGAGTATTCAGACACAACGCATGATGCTCCGGCAATATGCCGCCGAGCATGGCCTGAATGTCATAGATGAATATATCGACGATGGATGGTCTGGAACGAACTTTGACAGGCCGGATTTTCAGAGAATGATTGATGACATTGAGGACGGGAAAATCAACTGCGTTGTTACGAAGGATTTATCCCGCTTAGGCAGAAACTACATTCTGACCGGCCAGTACACGGAAATCTACTTTCCCAGCAAAGGCGTCCGCTATATCGCTGTCAATGACAATGTGGACACCATCAACGGAGAGAATGAGCTTGCCCCATTCCTCAACATTCTGAATGAAATGCACGCCCGCCAGACCAGCAAAAAGGTAAAGGCGGCCATGCGGACACGGTTCGCAAATGGCGCACACTATGGAGCCTATGCTCCGCTTGGCTATGTCAAAGACCCAGATAAGAAAGGCCATCTTCTGATTGACCCGGAAACAAGGTGGATTATCGAAAAGATTTTTGACCTTGCCGTTCATGGCCGGGGAGCCGCCAGCATTACACGGATTTTGGTCGAAGAAAAAGTACCTACTCCCGGCTGGCTGAATTTCCAGAGATACGGCACTTTCGCAAATATCTATGCCGGAGCGCCGGAGGAAAAAGCCTATGCGTGGACGATAGCGCAGGTGAAAAGTATTCTGAAAGAGGAAACCTATATCGGACACAGCGTCCACAATAAGCAGACCAACATTTCATTCAAAAACAAGAAGAAAGTACGCAAGCCAAAAGAGGAATGGTATCGTGTGGAGAACACCCACGAAGCGATTATTTCCGAAGATGTGTTCCGTCAAGTACAGGAGCAGATTTGCAACAGGCGCAGACGGCAGAAGAACGGCACAACACAGATATTTTCCGGGCTGGTAAAATGTGCGGACTGCGGCTGGTCGCTGGCCTATGGTATGAACAGCCAGAACAAAAATCCCTATGCCCACTACCATTGTAGCAAGTACGGGCAAGGATTGCACCAGTGTTCCATGCACTATATCCGCTATGATGTGCTTTACGCCTATGTCCTTTCCCGTCTGCAATACTGGTCTGTGCTGGCACAGCAGGATGGGGACAAACTTCTGAAACGGCTACTTAACGCCAGCGACAAGGAACGCAATACTGCAAGGAAGCGGCAGACAGCCGAACTGAAAAAGGCGGAAAAGCGCAAAGCAGAAGTAGACACCCTGTTTGCAAAAATGTATGAGGACTGGTCTGCCGGACGCATTACAGAATACAATTTCAATATGCTGTCCGAAAAGTATCAGGGCGAACAGCGAGAATTGGACGTAAAAATTGAACGGCTTCACGAAGCGATGGAGACCGCCGCCCAGACAGCGGTTGACGCTGAAAAGTGGATAGGTCTGATGAAACAGTATGTCAATCCCACAGAATTGACGGCTGAACTTCTGAATACGCTGATTGAAAAAATCCTTGTCCATGAAGCGGTCAAAAGTGAGGACGGAAGCCGGGAACAGGAAGTGGAAATCTTCTACCGCTTTATCGGCAAAATCGAATGACACATCTTGAGATACCCAACAATATCTTTAACTAAGGGAAACGGGGTTGAGCTACCCTGACGTGACCCTGCTGGAGCCCCTGGCGGCTGCCCTGGGACTGACGGTGGAGGAGCTGATGACCTGCCGCAGGCAGGAGACGGAGAGCGGGGAGGAGAGTCCGGTGAAGGCGTTGCTGAACATTTCCAGTGATAGCGTGAAAACGGAGAAACGCCGAGGCTGGTCCCGGCTGGCCGGCGTACTGGCACTGCTAGCGATAACAGGGTTGATGGTCCTGTACGCGGTATCCGTTCGGTCTGTCCGGGAGGATGATAGCCATGTGGTCCAGCTGAAGGAGACCGTGGATGGAGTCAACTATCTTTACATCATGGAGCCCTGGAACGATGACCATCTGCTGCGGCTGAGGTGCGGAGAGAATGTGGATTTTGACGCCGTCCAGCTGGCCGATGAATGGGGGGATGAGTACACCTACCGGATGTCCTTCCGCTGGAACCGCTGGACCCGGCAGGGCGTGGTGACGGCCTGTGAGCGGAGCGGGATCTCGTTGGGCGGCATGATGGACGTGAGTTTTGAGGTGGAGTGCGAACCACTGTTCGGGTATCCCGAGGTATTTTACACCACGGAGAACTACTACCAGGACCCATACAGCGAGTCCCGGGGCAGGGCCTTTCTCTGCGATGCCCGGTTCTGGATCACAGATGTCCCCCTGGATAAGAGGCTGCTGAACGAGGTACAGGATGGCGGTTCGCCTTATCCAGAGGAGGTCAAGGAGACCGTCCTGCTGGTGGAGGACTGCATGAATGCCGTCATCTGTGACTGGGACGGCGATGGGGAAAATGAGGTGGTGGCCCGTACCCGCTGGGTGGAGAAGCCCTATACCATCTATGACATGGTAGACGGAGAGATCACGGAGACCTGGCGTGACACCGTGCCGGAGACGGTCTGTGAGAAGCTGGTCTGCATTTGGGAGCAGTAAAGCGATGAAGGAAGCGGAACATACTGACCTCCTGTGGTGCCTTTGGGTTGACACCCGGCGCCGTGTGGTCTCCTTCCATGAGACGGAGGACTGTGAGCTGCTGGAATTCCGAAGCCAGGAGCTGTTTCTCCGCTGCATTGACCAGTACACGGAGCAGCAGTACCGATATCAATAGGCATAAAATGAGCCCCGGCCGCGTATTCCGCAGCCGGGGTCATATCTTGCGAGCAAAACTGTAAGCCGGGTTCTGTATTAGACAGTCATCTATCTAGACGTACCGTTGCCGGCACGTTCAAGCCACCCCGGGAGCGGCCGGGCCAGCCTGTATGCTCCCATACCGGTGTTGCTCCGGATAGAGTTTACAGCGATGGACAGTCTCCAGCCATCGGGTGCGCTCTTACCGCACCTTTCCACCCTTGCTCGTGAGAGAAACTCTCACGGGCGGTATATCTCTGTTGCACTTTTCCTGAAGTCGCCTTCGGCGGGCGTTACCCGTTATCCTTGCCCTGTGGAGCCCGGACTTTCCTCATGACCGGCCTTTCGGCCTGGCCACGCGACCGTCTGTTTTCCTCGCGTCCTTATTTTACAGGAACCATGTCCCGTTGTCAACGGGAGGTTTTGGCAGAGACGCCGGCCCTTGTCACAGGCGGCGGGATATGGTATGATAGCGAAAGAAAATCGTTTCCGCCCCGGCGGGAAACAGGAGGGCACTACGGCATTTCATCTCATCGACATGGAGACATGGGAACGCCGGGACCATTACCGCTACTACCAGACCCTGGTCCGCACCGGCTACACCCTGACCACGGAGGTTGACATCACCCGCCTGCTTGAGGAGGTCCACGGTCGGGAGCTGCGGTTCTATCCGGTGATGCTCTACGTGATCTCCACCGCCGTGAACCGTCAGCGGGAGCTGCGCATGGCCCGGGACAGGGAGGGCCATCTGGGGTACTGGGATGTCTGCCATCCCTCCTACACCATTTTCCATGAAGATGACCACACCTTTTCGGATATCTGGACGGCGTATTCTGAGGACTTTGTCAGGTTTTACCGGGACTGCACGGCGGATATGGAGACCTGGAAGGATGTGAAGGGCGTCAAGACCAAGCCGGACAAGCCCGACAGCTTCACGCCCATCTCCTGTCTGCCCTGGCTGTCCCAGACCGGCATGGGCTACGACACCCCCATGACCTCGCCCATGCTGTTCCCGGTGGTGCTGTTCGGCAAGTATTTCCGGCGGGACGGCCGGACGCTGCTGCCTGTCTCAGGCTACTTCCAGCACTGCGTCTGCGACGGCTACCACGCCTCGCTGCTTTTCAATACCGTGCAGGACCTTGCGTCGCAGCCGGAGGCGTGGATGGGAAATTTTTGAGCGGCGTTGTAATTTCCGGTCCACCGCGGTATAATTTCCATGTATGAGAACCTCCGCTTTACGGCGGAGTATCTAAGGAGCGAAGATCCATGAATTTTGAAGCATATCTGGCGTCGCTGCAGGACAAGACCGTGGCAGTCATCGGCATCGGCGTTTCCAACCAGCCCCTGCTGCGGCTGCTGCTGAGCCGGGGCATTTCCGTGACAGCCTGCGACAAAAAGAGCCGGGAGGCCCTGGGCGTGGTGGCCGAGCAGCTGGAGGCCCTGGGCTGCCGCCTGCGGCTGGGGGAGGAGTACCTGAAGGACCTGACAGAGGACGTGATCTTCCGCACCCCCGGCATGCGGCCGGACCTGCCAGAGTTGAACGAAGCCGTGGCGCGGGGCAGCGTTCTCACCAGCGAGATGGAGGTCTTTCTGGAGGTCTGCCCCTGTCCCATCGTGGCTGTCACCGGCAGCGACGGTAAAACGACCACCACCACCATTATTTCCGAGCTATTGAAGCGGGCCGGGAAGACCGTCCACGTGGGCGGCAACATCGGCCACCCGCTGCTGGCGGAGACCGGGTCCATGCAGCCTGACGACATCGCCGTGCTGGAGCTGTCCAGTTTCCAGCTGATGACCATGACCCGCAGCCCCCACATTGCCGTCATCACCAATCTGGCCCCCAATCACCTGGACGTCCACAAGGACTTTCAGGAGTATATTGATGCAAAGGAAAATATCTTTACACATCAAGGGCCTGAGGATATTGCGGTTTTCAACGCTGACAACATCTATACGGCGGAGGAGGCGGGCCGGGCCATTGGCCGGGCGCGGCTGTTCTCCCGCAAGACGGAGCCGGAGGACGGTGTGTTTCTGCGTGGTGACGCCATCGTGGCCCGCCATGACGGTCGGGAGCGGCAGGTCATGACCACCGCCGACATCAAGCTCCCCGGTGTCCACAACATCGAAAACTACCTGGCGGCCATCGCCGCCGTGGACGGAATGGTCAGCGACGAGATCATCCGGGACTTCGCCCGGGAGTTCGGCGGTGTGGAGCACCGCATCGAGCTGATCCGCACCCGGAAGGGCGTCCGGTGGTACAACGACTCCATCGCCTCCAGCCCCAGCCGCACCATCGCGGGACTGAATTCCTTCAAAGAGAAGGTCATCCTCATCGCAGGCGGCAAGGACAAGGGCATCTCCTACGATGACCTGGGTCCCGTTGTCAATGACCATGTAAAGCTGCTGCTGCTCTGCGGCGCCACAGCGGGGGTCATCCGCAAATCCGTGGAACAGGCGGACAACTACAACGGCCTGGAGATCATGGATGTGCAGGACTACCAGGAGGCGGTCGCCATTGCCGACAGCCGGGCCGTGGAGGGCGACGTGGTGATCCTGTCTCCCGCCAGCACCTCCTTCGACCGTTTCGCTAACTTCATGGAGCGGGGCCGGGTGTTCAAGGACATCGTGAACCAGCTGCCGTAACGGGCGGCTTCGACTAGGCCAACCTCCTCTCCGCATAGGATAGCGGGAGGAGGTGAGGCCTGTGCGCCCCGGGTTCTTTTACTACCGCCGCCACCTGGACCGGCGGATGCTGTTTCGGCTACTGGCGCTGGTGGTGACGGTATCTCTGCTGGCCCTGACCCTGATGGCCACCGCCCGGATGCGACCCCTGCTGGAGAGCCTGGCCACCACCCGGGTATCCAACACCGTCAACCGCATCATTTCCGAGGCGGTGAACGAGGCCATCCAGAACGGCGATATCAGCTATGAGCGGCTGATCTCCCTGGAGAAGGACAACGAGGGGAAGATCACCGCCGTCCACAGCAACATGGCGGCCTTCAACCGCCTGCAATCTCAGATTTTGGACATCATCCTGGCCAAGATCGACCAGGTATCCGCTCGGGAACTGAGCATCCCCATCGGCACCCTGACGGGCTCCGCCCTTCTGGCAGGCCGGGGGCCACGCATCCGGGTGCGGATGGAGTCCGTGGGATCCTCCACCGCCCGCTTCAACAACCGGTTTGAGTCAGCGGGCATCAACCAGACCAAGCACCAGATCATCCTGGAGGTGGAGGTCAGCGTGGCCATCCTGCTGCCGGGCTTCACCACCGCCACCAAGGTCTCCACCGCCGTCACCGTGGCGGAGACGGTGATCGTGGGAGCCGTGCCGGACACGTACACCTATTTCAGCACCACGCCGGATACCTACGAGGAAGACCTGAAAGACTATATCCTGAACAACAGCTAGGGAGGAAACGCCCCATGGAATTCCAAGATTACCATGAGGAAATGAAATATCTGCGGGACTACCTGAACGAACAGGGCTACCTGTATTACGTGCTAGACGCCCCTGTGATCCCGGATTATGAATACGACCGGCTGAACCGCCGCCTGGAGGAACTGGAGGCGGCGCACCCCGAGGAGGTCACCCACGATTCCCCCACCCAGCGGGTGGGCGGCAAGATTCTGGAGGGCTTCCAGCCTTACAGCCATGAGGTGCCTTTGGAGAGCCTGCAAGACGTGTTCAACGGCGAAGAGGTGGCGGAGTTCTGCGAAAAGATGGACGAAGCCCTGGGGGCCATGGTGGAATACTCCGTAGAGCCCAAGGTGGACGGCCTTTCTGTGGCCCTGGAGTACCGGGACGGCGTGTTCGTCCGGGGCGCAACCCGGGGCGACGGCCGGGTGGGGGAGGACGTGACGGAGAACCTGAAGACCGTCCGGTCCATCCCCATGATGTTGCCTGAGAAGCTGCCCCGGCTCATCGTCCGGGGAGAGGTCTACATGTCCCGTGCGGTGTTCGAGGAGATCAACGCACGCCGGGAGCTGGAGGGGAAGCCCCTGATGGCCAATCCCCGCAACGCCGCCGCCGGCAGTCTGCGGCAGCTGGACCCCAAGGTCTGTGCCGAGCGGAAGCTGGATATCCAGGTGTTCAACCTGCAGCTGGCGGAGGGAAAGGAGTTTCTGTCCCACGCAGAGACCCTGGACTATCTGGCCTCCCAGCGGTTCAAGGTCATCCCCCACAAGACCCTGTCCGGCACCGCCGCCGTCCAGGCGGAGATCGACCGCATCAATGAGGAGCGCATGGCGTATCCCTTCGATATCGACGGTGCCGTTGTAAAGGTTAATTCCCTGTCAGACCGTGAGATTCTGGGCTCTACCGCCAAATTCCCCAAGTGGGCGGTGGCCTTCAAGTATCCTCCGGAGAAGAAGCCCGCCAAGGTCCTGGACATCGTGGTACAGGTGGGCCGCACCGGCGTGCTGACCCCCAAGGCGGTGCTGACGCCGGTCCGTCTGGCGGGCACCACTGTCACCAATGCCACCCTCCACAACCAGGACTATATCACCGAGAAGGACATCCGCATCGGGGATACCGTCATCGTCCAGAAGGCGGGGGAGATCATCCCGGAGATCGTGGAGGTGGACCTGAAGCAGCGGCCTGAGGATGCCCAGCCCTACACGCTGCCGGAGGTCTGTCCGGTCTGCGGCGCCCCGGCGGTGCGGGACCCGGACGGCGCGGCCCTGCGCTGCACTGGCGCCGAGTGCCCGGCCCAGCTGCTGCGGAACATCACCCACTTCGCCAGCCGGGATGCCATGGACATCGAGGGCCTGGGCCCCGCCGTGGTGCAGCAGCTGGTGGACAGCGGCCTGATCCGTAATGCCGCCGACCTTTACAGCCTTCACGCCGCAGAGGTCGCCAAGCTGGACCGCATGGGCGCCAAATCCGCGGAGAACCTGATCCGGGCCATTGAGAAGTCCAAGGCCAACGACCTGAGCAAACTGATCTACGGCCTGGGCATCCGCCAGGTGGGCGAAAAGGCCGCCAAGGTGCTGGCCTCCCATTTCCGCACCTTTGACGCCCTGGACGCGGCCACTGCCGAGGAGCTGACGGAGATCGACGACGTGGGCGCCATTACCGCCCAGTGCATTGTGGACTACCTGGCCCAGCCCCAGTCCCGGGACCTGATCGACCGCCTGAAGGCCGCCGGGGTCAATATGGAGAGCACGGCGCAGCTGGTGGACGACCGCTTCGCCGGGATGACCTTTGTCCTCACCGGGACGCTGACCCGCTTTGACCGCAAGACCGCCCAGGGGCTCATTGAGGAGCGGGGCGGCAAGGCGGCGGGCTCCGTCAGCAAGAAGACCACCTATGTGGTGGCAGGCGAGGCCGCCGGCAGCAAGCTGAAAAAGGCTCAGGAGCTGAACATCCCCGTTCTGACGGAGGATGAATTTGCAAAGATGCTGGAGTGAAAAGGGGGAGTTTCCCCCTTTTCCTGTTATAAAGGAGACATTATGAAAGAAGAACGGTTTTCCATCGGCCATCTCCCCGCCGTGCTCTACGGTGAACCATCGGACAGGGTATGGCTGTTTATCCACGGCAAGCAGGGGTACAAGGAAGAGGGATTGGATTTCGCGGAACTGGTTTGTCCCAAAGGCTGGCAAGTGTTATCCATTGACATGCCGGAACACGGCCGGCGGCAGGGAGGACCGGAGAAGCTGGTGCCCTGGCAGGTGGTCCCGGAGCTGGAAGCGGTGATGGCCTGCGCCCGGAGCCGCTGGGGACAGATTGCCTTGCGGGCCAACAGCATCGGCGCCTGGTTCGCCATGCAGGCCTTTGCCAAAACGCCGCCGGTCCGCAGCCTGTTTGTTTCGCCCATCCTGGACATGGCGGAGCTGATCCGCACCATGATGGGCTGGGCCGGAGTGACGGAGGCGGAGCTGGAGGCCAGGGGAGAGATCGCAACATCTTTCGGAGAGATCCTGTCCTGGCGGTACCGGCAGTACGCCATGGACCACCCCATCACCCGGTGGGACAGCCCTACCGCCGTGCTGTACGGCGGATTGGACAACCTGACGCCCTGCTCCACAGCTGAGGCCTTTGCCGTCCGGTTTCACGCCGATCTGACCGTCATGGAAGATGGCGAGCACTGGTTCCACACCCCGGAGCAGCTGGACGTGCTGCGCCGGTGGACCCTGACCAATCTGGAGGAGGACAACCCATGATCCGTCCCATTCTGAAGACCTTTACCGGCTGGACGGCCCAGATCATCCAGCACGAGATCGACCACTGCAACGGTATTTTGATCTGAAAAAGTCCGGAAAGACCGCTGAAATGACGGTACTTTCCGGACTTTTTTCGGCAGATGGCATAAAACAGAGAAACGACGCTCCCGGATTCACAGAAAAACGGCAAAAAATTACAAAAGCAGACAAATTCTGCTTGCATATTCAAAAAATGTAATATATACTAAAGGTAGTACTTCACAGGCTCGAGGTGAAACAGGATGACCAGTTGGTCTTTGCTTTCCGAATATTTCGCGTTGATCCTGATTGTGGTGATCATGCTGTTTTTCTATGACAGCAAGCAGGTCCATTCTGCCCGCAGACGCCTGTTCTGGAACTGTTTGCTGTTGTCCGTGGCCTCTATTCTGCTGAACATTGCCTCCGTCCATGCCATTGAAAACATTGGACGGGTCTCGGTAGAGGTAAATAAGGCACTGAACAGCGCCTATTTTCTGGTCAGTGTGCTGATGTCCACTGCCATTACATATTATATTTTCCAGCGGCTGCTGGAATTCGTCTATGACAAGCGCTGTCTCCAGCGAGCCAGGCTCGCTTTGTGGCTGGTGCTGGGCGTCTATACAGGGCTGATCCTCTGGAATCTGTACAGCGGTGTGATCTTCTATTTTGACCAGGCGGGTAATTACTGCCGCGGTCCTCTGAATGCGGCGGGCTTCCTGGCACCTGTGCTGGAGGTCGGGCTGGTACTGGTCTGTTACTTCCGCAACCGCAAGAGCGTGGGCCGTGCCATGGTCCGAATCATGTGGACGGTGCCGCCCATCGTGGTGCTGCTGGTGCTCTATCAGGTGGCTTATCCCGAGCAGCTGCTGAACGGGACCATCAGTGCCCTGGCGAATCTGATCATTTTCATCAGCTTCCAGAGCAGCCGCATTGAGCGGGACCCTCTTACCGGCATCAACAACCGGCGGAGCTTCATGGAGGAGCTGACCCTCCGGATGGCTGGCCGGCAGAATTATCAGGTCATCCTGGTGGCACTGAAGCAGTTCGCCCGGGTGAACCAGGTGTATGGCCACAGCAGCGGCGATGCCATCCTCTTTCAGGTCGCCGGTGCCCTGCAGCAGTTTTCTGCCGGCGGCCGGATCTTCCGGTACAACAGCGTGGAGTTTCTGCTTCTGATACCCGGCTCCGATGAAAAGGAGAGGGAGGAGCGGCTGGAGCAGGTCCTGTCCTGCATGCGCCGGGAGTGGCCCCTTGGAGAAAGCCATGTGGCCGTGCCTTTCTGTGCGGCGGAACTGACCTACTCCGGCCAGGACTGTACCCCGGAGCAGATCATCAGCTATCTGGAGTACTGTGTCCGTCTGGGCAAGGAGGACGGGCGCGAGCTGGTGCGGTTCGACGGTGAAACGGCCCAAAGGCACCGGCGCCGGGAGTACCTGATCCGGACCATGCAGGCGGCTGTCCGGGACGGCCGGTTCCAGGTGTGGTATCAGCCGGTCTATCACCGGGACACCGGCAGCTTCGATTCGGCGGAGGCCCTGATCCGGCTGTCCGACGAACAGGGGCAGCCCATCTCTCCGGCGGAGTTTATTCCCGTGGCCGAGGAAAACGGCCTGATCGACGCCCTGAGCTGGATCGTGCTGGAGGGCGTGTGCCGGCTGCTGGGCAGCGGCACGGTCCCGGAGCTGAAGACCGTGTCCATCAACCTGTCCATGCAGCAGTTCCTGCGGAAGGACCTGACAGAGCGGATCGAGGATATGCTGCGGAAATACGGCGTGGCGCCTGAGCGGCTGAAGCTGGAGATCACGGAGCGGGTGCTGGCCGACAACAGTCAGCTTGCGCGGCAGACCATGGAGAAGATGAGCCGCAGACATCTGGAGTTCCTGCTGGATGACTTCGGCACCGGCTATTCCAACTTCTCCAGTGTGCTGGGCCTGCCCTTTGAGGCCGTCAAGCTGGACCGCAGCCTGATGGCGGGCCTGACGAACGACCCACGGTCCCGGCTAATGGCCGACACCATCATCCCGTTTTTCCACAAGCTGGGACAGCAGGTAGTGGCCGAGGGCATCGAGAGCAGGGAACAGGCGGAACTGGCGCTGCGCTGCGGCGCGGACCGCATCCAGGGCTTCTACTACGCCCGGCCCATGCCGGAGTCGGAGCTGGCAGAGTGGTACCGCAGCCGGAAAAAGGCAGCGGAGCATACATAAAAAACCAGGGAGACATTCGGCCGAATGTCTCCCTGATTGTTTGTGCAGCTGGTTCAGTCGCCGATGGCGGGGCTGATGACCTTTCCCAGGTTCCAGGTGGTGGCCAGGTGACGGGCTACGGACTGCCGCTCTTCTTCACTGTGGAAGGGCAGCTCCGCCGTGTGGCAGCCGCAGTCCAGGCACTCCACATACAGGCACCAGCCGTTCTCCTCCTGGATCAGGCCGGGGCCGTGGCACCGGGGGCATTCAAACAGCTCAATATCGTCAAAATCATGCATGATGGGTTTCTCCTTTGTGTGTTCTTCCCATGCAGTATATCACGAATAGCGGGAAAGTACAAACAGGATTTCCGCGTTTTCGCAGATTTACAGGGTGCATCCCCGGAAAACAGGCTTGTCATTGCCCGCAGCGGCCGCTATAATGAGACTAACATCCGAAGGAGAGAGCCATTTCATGCGAATCATCATTTCCCCGGCCAAGAAAATGAACATGGACACCGACAGCCTGCCCGTCCGGGACCTGCCCCGGTTCCTGGACCGGACGGAGGAGCTGCTGACTCTGCTGCGGGCCATGTCCCCGGAGACGTTGAAGGACCTCTGGAAGTGCAATGACCAGCTTGCCCGGCTGAACGTGGAGCGGCTGGCGGACATGGACCTGCGGAGCCAACTGACCCCCGCCATCCTGGCCTACGAGGGCATCCAGTACCAGTACATGGCCCCCGGTGTGTTCACCGGGGAGGAGCTGGCCTACGTGCAGGAGCACTTGCGTATCCTGTCCGGGTTTTACGGAGTGCTGCGGCCCTTCGACGGCGTACGGCCCTACCGGCTGGAGATGCAGGCCAAGCTGAAAACGCCGAAGGGGAAGGACCTCTATCAATTCTGGGAGGATACCCTGGCGGCGGAGGTCTTCGGAGAGACGGACTGCGTGGTGAATCTGGCTTCCAAGGAGTACAGCCAGTGCCTGTCCCGGTATTTGCCCTCCGGCGCCCGGTTCATCACCTGCGTGTTCGGTGAGCGGAAGAACGGCAAGATCATCGAAAAGGGGACCATGTGCAAAATGGCCCGGGGAGAAATGGTCCGCTATCTGGCGGAAAACCGGGCGGAGGACCCGGAGCAGATGCGGAACTTTGACCGGCTCCAGTACCACTTTTCCCAGGAAGATTCTGACGAACAGACCTATACATTCATCAGGGAGGATACACAACATGCTGGCCATTGGAACGAAGGCGCCTGACTTCACCCTGCCGGACAAGGACGGTAATCCCGTCCGTCTGACGGACTATCTGGGGAAGAAGGTGGTCCTGTATTTTTACCCCAGGGACAACACCCCCGGCTGCACCCGGCAGGCCTGTGCCTTCGCGGAGGCCTACAACCGCTTCCGGGCGCAGGACGTGGTGGTCATCGGAATCAGTAAGGATTCTACGGCGTCCCACCAGAGATTCGCCGCCAAATTCGAGCTGCCCTTCATCCTGCTGTCCGACTCCGAATTGCAGGCCATCCAGGCCTACGACGTGTGGCAGGAGAAGAAGCTCTACGGCAAGGTCTCCATGGGCGTGGTGCGCACCTCCTACCTCATCGACGAGGAGGGTATCATCCGGCAGGTGCTGCCTAAGGTAAAGCCGGACACCAACGCTGCGGAGGTCCTGGCGTATCTGGATACCCTGTAAAGGATCAGTCCCCGGGACGGCAGCCGTCCCGGGGACTTTTTGACGCAAGCATGCTGAGAACGGTCATTTGTCGAAGCTGGGGTTGATGAAGTAGACGTTCTTCTCGTTCATGCGGTCCTTCGCCAGCCGCAGGCCCTCGCCGAAGCGTTGGAAGTGGACCACCTCCCGGGCCCGAAGGAACTTGATGACGTCGTTGACGTCGGGATCATCGCTCAGGCGCAGGATGTTGTCATAGGTGACCCGGGCCTTCTGTTCTGCTGCGACCGTGTAAGGACAACATTTTTGCTCTCAGAGCTGGGAAGACTTTCTGGACGCCGGATTTTGTGTTATAATAACCCTGAATTTGGTTGTTTGTCAATTCTGAATGGCGATTTGTGACCATGCAAGTTGAAATCTCAATCTATGATAGGGGAGGTATTACCATGAGCGTCGCAGCGAACACAAGAGAGCAGTATAAAGCCACCATGCAAAAAGTGCAGGAATTGCTCACGCAAAACCCTGAATGGCGTGACCGCTATGCGGAGTACATCAAAAAGCTTTCCGAAATACCAAAACAATTACAGGCAGCACAAAAGCAGTTTTCCGTTCCGGCTCCCTTTCAGCTGTATCTGAGTATCTCAATGGCGATGAAGTGCAATTCCAGAAGTACTTATTTTGAGCTGCGGTTTCATGGGAGAAGTGTCGCGGAGATCACTGTTTCCAATCAGGAGGAAAAGAAAGTAGACATTCATGTAAAAAATGTGCCGGCGATATTGAAAGCGTTAGAATCTGCGAAAATGGGTACTATAGCTGACCAGCTCCGGGAATGCGTGAAGCAGAAAAAGATGGATTGGCACAGCGAACAGGCCAGACAGTTCCGTGCGCTATATTCGGAATTGGAAAAAAGTATGAAATCCAATCCGATGCTGCTTCCCGGACAGCCGGAACACGACATGGAGAGCGCATTGCTTCAAAACTATGCGCAGAAACGATCTGGTGGGAAAGAATTGTTGGATATTCAGCCAGTCACCATAAAGGGTACATCTGCAAGGTTCCAAATGCCCACACCTCTTCGTGCAAGCAGTGCAAAAAACGGGATAGAAAAAATTGAATATTCCTGCCAGTACGGCGGAGGAATTGACATCTTAGCCAGAATGGGGCGCGGACGAGGTACAACGCTGGCTGTTCTGGAATTAAAAGATGAGAATAAATCCTCCGAGCCGCCGGAAAAGGCCATTTGCCAGGCAATCGCTTACGCAACGTTTTTGCGGGAATTGCTGAGAAGTGATTGCGGGCGGGATTGGTGGCAGTTCTTTGGCTTCGGAGGAAGTGTACCCAAGGCACTGGGACTAAAAGCCATCATTGTGATGCCGAATGAGCCGAATACATCCATTGCATTTGGCGGTGAGGAGTTAACATTCAAAGATTCAGAGGATAAAATCAGATTGGAGTATATTTACCGGGCAAATCCAAAGAACGGACTGCCCCAAATTACCTCAATTCAATAAAATGATTCTTCCGATGCTGCCACCCTGTTGTCGCGGCGGTTTGCTATACTGTCTGCAAAGAAACAACAGGAGGACGGTTTTATGGATGAAGAAAGATTTACACAAAACGGGCCCATGCAGACTGGCGACGATTTGACCTGCCCGAATTGCGGGAGCCATCGGGTTCGTTGGATGCCTTATCCGAAGCTGGAATTTGGCATTTGGTTCGTTCTCTGGCTGATCTTTTCGTTCGCAGGTTATGCCGTCTCACCGATCATACTGCTTGTGGGGCTTGCGTTCTGGACCATTGCACTTATCATCCGAATCCAGCAAAACCGGCGGGCGAAGCTTCATAATCGGATGCACTGCGATGTCTGCGGAACTGATTTTGATGTGGCAAAAAGCGAAATTGGGAAGGGGAGAAGCGGTATATGAACATGCAGCGGCGTATTATCACATTTGGCCTGACCGAGGCACAAAATGCTCTTGTGGAGCAGAGCCGTCCTGCGGGGAATTATGAAGTGTTTGATACCGACGCGCCGACAGATGTCATTGCGATCGGCGCCGTTGCCATCATTGTATACGCGCCCGCCATGGATGAGGATTCCATCAGGATGATCTTTGATTACTACACGGAAGTCGAAAGCTATACGAACGATACTGTCATCTGGCTAGGTGAGCCAAAGCCGCCTAAAAGCCTCCAAAAGTTCTTCAAATGCTATGATTCCTTTGAGGCTGTGGAAGAGAAACTCAAATATCTGTTGCTGAATGCTCACAGCAGGAGCAAAAAAGCCTTCGAGTACAGCGAAAAGCTGGTGAATAGTCTGAAAATTCTGGCAATGATCCGCCAACATCCCGGCATCACAACACAGAAGCTGGCTGACGAGCTGGAACTTTCCATCCGCAGTGTGCAGCGCTATATTGCGGCTTTGCAGGCAGCGGGGGAGTGGATTGAATATGACCGGACAATCAAAGAATGGAAGCTGTTTCACGGCATTTCTGCTCTGTTCGGAGAGGTTTGGGACGGTGAATGGGATTGAAAATCTGCATTTACAGAGGTACGCATCAAATCGGCGGCATCGCCGCAGAAATTTCCACGGAGAAAACGCGCATCCTTATTGACATGGGCGATGAGTTGTCGGTTGATCCTGATTTTGTTCCTGCACCGCTGAATATCCCTGGTGTCACGGATACAAACGGGCGCTGTGATGCTGTGCTGTTCACGCACTATCACGGTGACCATATCGGGCAGATGGCGCGCATCCGGCCAGAGATCCCGCTCTATGCCGGAGCGTTGGCAAAGGACATCATGCTCCTGTCTGCACAGCACAGCAACCGGACAGACGAACCGCTTTTTCGCCGTATGGAAAGCATCCGCACCTTTTCGCCCGGTGAAGCTTTCTCTGTCGGCGATATTCGAATAACGCCCTATTCTATCGACCATTCCGCCTGCGACAGCTATATGTTCCTGCTGGAAACAGACGGAAAGCGCATCCTCTATACCGGCGATTTCCGGCTGCATGGTGTTCGCGGCAAGGCAATGCCCAGGATACTGGACAAACTGGTGGGCAAGGTAGATGCCGTCATTACGGAGGGAACAACGGTTTCCCGGCCCGGCGGTGCAGTTCCACGGGAGTGGGACTTACAGACGCAGATCAAGGACTATTTGAAAAAATATAAATACGTCTTCGTCTTATGCGCAAGTACCAATCTTGACCGGATCTTTGCCTTTGCAAGGGCTGTACCAAGGGGGAAATATTGCATCTGTGACAAATACCAGTATACCCTTGCAGAGACTGTTTCCAGCCATTGGAAGAGTTATTCTTCCTTTTATGAAATGCCGAAGCTGACTTGGTTTCAATACAAGCCCGCTGCTGGTTTTCAGGAACGCGGCGGTCTGATGTTCGTCCGGGCAAACCGGCAGTTTGAAACCATCATCCGGCAGTTTGATCCGACGCAAAGTATTCTGCTCTACTCCATGTGGGACGGCTACCGAACAAAACCCGGCAGCAATCTCCCGGCGTTTCTTGCGCTGACCGGCACATGGGAAACGCTGCATACCAGCGGCCATGCGTCGCCGGAAGATACTCGGCTTGTGCTCGACAAAGCGGACCCGGAACTGGTGATTCCAATGCACACGGATGCTCCGCAGCAGATGCAGAATATCTGCCCGAATCGCAAGATCGTGCTTTTAAACGACGGAGAGGAGCTGAGACTGTGACAAACGATGTATATACCATAGGCCTCACGCGCACAGAGCTTCAGACATTGAAAGTCCTGCTTCCGATCACATTTCCCGTTATCCCATACGACACGGAGCAGCTCGACGAATCCGAGATCAAAAGAATCACAGGACAGGCACGCTGCATCGTGCTGAATCCAAAGCATCTTGTTGCGGAGACTCTTGCGGAGTTTATTTACGATCAGGACTACCTGTGCAATCACGGCCAACCGGTTCCGGTGATACTGCTGTCTGACCATCTGACCCGCGAGCAGCAGCACACAGTCCCCGTTCCAGAGTATCTTTCGGTAATCGACCTCCATAAACGAATTGACCGAAACAGAAGTTTTGCAGTCAAAACATTGCGCGAAGCGTCACTTCCGTGCTGGCAGAACCGGGTGGCAATGCGCAGTAATATGTTCAATGACGGATGGTATCTCATCGACCTTGAAACCACTGGAGTTGATGTCTGGAAGGACAGCATCATCTGTATCCGCCTTGTATATATGGCAAATGATAAAATTGTCGGCCAGCCGCAAATGATTTATATTCGCCAATCAAAGCCGCTGCCGGACGGGATTTCAAAATTGACCGGCATCACCGATGAAATGCTGGCGCAGGGTATATCGCTGGAGGAGGCAGTGGAACAGCTTGAAGGACTGTCATGCAGTGATACACCTTTTGTCTTTACATCAGAGGAGTTCACAGCAGGTTTCCTGAAAGCGGTTTTCCTGCGCTGCGGCAAATCTTTCATACGCCCATATATCGCCATTGATAAGCTGGCGGCCATTCCATTCGGCTACCTGATGCAGCGTCATGCGCTGAATATTCCATCTCTGATAGATTCCAGTTCATCCGGCAATCTTGTTTTTGACGATCAGCTTCAGGAGCTTTATGAACTGACGAAGTGCGTCTTTGAAAACCTGTGCATCCGGTATGACGTTCGTTGTCCCGGGCAATTTGATAAGCTGTATGCGGCGGAACTCTGCGGAGTCTGACACGTGAAAGCAAAGAAGGAAGCAAGCTTTTTCGCTTGCTTCCTTCTTTCTGTATCAGAAGTTCCAGTGAATCTCAATAGGTACCTCATGGGTTCCGGGAATTCGTTTCCCGACACTTATGTAGTCGATCAGGATTTCCACCATCTCACGGGTCAGATGCTCCACGTTGGTGTAGCGCTGAATCAGTTCCTTGCGCTGATCACCGGCCAGCATCTGCGACTCCAACTCGTCCAGCCGCTGGTCCGCCTCCTTGATTTGCTGTTCCATGCGCTCACGGTCTGCCGCAAAACTGTCCGCCATAGAGATGTAATCCTCCTCGCTGACGATGCCTTTGACCTTATCCATATACAGGGTGCGCAGGTAAGCCCGGTTATCCTCAAGCTGCTTCTGGAGCTTGGCCTTGGATTCCATCCAATTTGCTTTTTGCTGCTCCAGGTTCTGACTGAATTGGACATTGCGCTCCAGTTCATCTTGATCCAGATAGGTGCGGGAGAGGGCGTTCAACTCCTGAATCACCATTTTCTCCAGTTTCTCTACGGGAATGAAGGCCCCGATGCAGGAGTCCTTCGCCACATGGCGGTTGGAGCATTGCAGGTAGTGCCTCCCGCGATTCTTGGATGAACGCATGGTGTAGCCGCAGTTGGCGCATCGGACTTTTCGGGCGAAAAGGCCAATGCTGCCCACATCAAACGGCTTGGCGCGGGATGCCACCATCGCCTGCACCCGATCCCAGAGGTCACGTTCAATGATCGGCTCATGGGTTCCCTCAACACGATACCACGTTTCCTTGGGGCGGGGCTTATTCTGCTTGGTTTTATAGGAAATGCTGCCATATTTGCCCTGGACCATGTTGCCGATATAGATCTCATTGACCAGCATATCCGAGATGGCGGAGTATTTCCAAAGCGTGCTGTTTTTCCGTTTCGGCTGCTGATAGCGCAGACCATGCAATCGCTTATACTCTGTAGGATTCGGAATGCCGCGGTCGTTGAGCATCCGGGCGATAGCCGTTTTGCCGTAGCCCTGGGAAAAGAGCGTAAATACCTCCCGTACCACAGCTGCGGCCTCCTCATCAATGATGAGATGGCCCTTCTGGTCGGGGTCCTTTTTGTAACCATAGAGGGCGAATGCCCCGATATGAAACCCGTTTTTCCGCCGGTTGGTCAGGACGCTGCGGATGTTTTCCGACATGTCCTCCAGATACCACTCATTGACCAGGCCGTTGATCTGCCGGGACTTTTTGTTACCCTTGTTGGCCGTATCCGCATTATCTACCAGGCTGACAAAGCGGATGCCCCAGATAGGGAAGAGGCCGTTGATGTACCGTTCCACCAGCTCCAGCTCACGGGTGAAGCGGGACTGGCTCTTGCATAGAATGATGTCAAACTTGCGGGCCTTGGCATCTTCTAAAAGACGCACAAATTCCGGGCGGTTCCGGTCGGAACCTGTGTAATTATCATCACTGTAAATGTTATATACTTCCCAGCCTTGCTCAATGGAATATTCCAAAAGCATGGCCTTTTGATTCTGGATGCTGTTGCTGTCATCCGTTTCGAATTTCTTATTGCGGTCCTCTTCAGACAGACGGCAATAGATCGCAACTTTTTCCATTCGGATTGCCTCCTATCTATAAAAACACCCGCTTTCATCACGCTCAAGCTGTGATGAAAGCGGGTCATGTATTGCACCGATATTCAGTTTATCGAGCGCCGGACAGGATCGCCTTGGAGCGTTCCAACTGATTGATCAGCTGAATCCAGACGCTTGTATAAGCCTGTACGGTTGTGCAGGTCTCACCGCTTTTAAAATAGCTCTTGCAGAGAACAGAGTCATTCATAAATCAATTCCTCCTTACTCAAATTTATGCTGGTATCCGGCAGGGCAGAAGTAAAATGAAGCGCCCTTTATCGGGTGATTCTGCCGGTACGAAAATTTACTCAGCGGGATCATCCGCAGGCGGAACAAATCCAATTGAAACCAACTGGGGAAGAGAGGGGAGGTAGGAAATGCCCGCTCTGGCCTCGATGGTCACAGGGTTGATGCCGATGCTGCGTAGCTGCTTGAGCCGCTTCTTGCCGTTTTTAAATTGGAGAATGCTGTTCGTATCCACTTTGGCGTACCGGTTGATTTTTTCCAGGAACTCAATGAGTTTCCATTTTTTCGATGAAGAGAAGTCGGTATCCCAAAGGATCCGCTCCTTTGCCTTGGCCAGCGTATAGTACGGTGCATCAGGTACCAACCGCTGAAAAAGCCGCAGCATAATTTCTTCGCCGTGGCAGCACAAAGCATCCATCAGGAGATACCAGGAACGGTACTTATCCAGAGAAAACTGTTGCAGTTGCTGGTCGATTCCTTGTGAAAATAAGGATGCCTCCAGCCGCAGAAGCGAAAAGGGATAGTCCCAGGATGTAGACAGGAGCTGATCGCTGATTTGATAGAGCTTGTCATAGACGGTCACTTGATAGCGATCATTTTCTCGCCGGAATGAATGGCTGGCGCGATGATCGGGGTAAGTAACCGGCTTCCAACCTGTACAAGAGGCTCCTTTTTCCAGCAAACGGATGTACTCCAGGAGCACAGCATTAGTCACAGGCGTATTTTTACATAAATCCAGGCGGTTCAATTTGAAATCGTGGATTGTCTGGCTGATCGGAATTTCCTGGACAATCGCATCCAGGGCCTGTACCAGAGCTTCCATATTGCTGCTTGTCGGGGCGAATAGCGCTGCTGCTTCCATATTCCCCAGCAGCCTCGAGGGGTTCACGCGCAGGAGCATTTTTCTGCAATAACTGTTCGTGGGCTTCTGGATCGAGACCTGGACCCCATGCTCAGACCAGCGGTTATAGTAAAGAATACCGGTCGTTTTATTTCTGTAGCAATAATGATTTTGCCCGGCGGCAGAAAGGTAGAATGCATTTCTGCATGCGCGGGTCTCTTCGGGAGAAATGTTCACATAGATCTCAAAAGTATGCACGTTCATAAAAACACCTCATTATTCAGAATGTTGGTCAGTTTATTTTTTTAGAATTCCGCACTGACCTTTCATGAAATTACCATCATGTTGGGGTACAAATTTTTTTTAAAACGGTTTTATATATGGTAATTTATGTAAGCGCTATTTTTTCTGTATCATGTCTGTATTCATGATAAATCCATCCAATCATCTTGAAATAATTGGAACCTTATGTATATACTTAAATAGATGCTGCTGTCGCAATATCACACTAAAATAATATTACGTAGAAATTTCGGACGATCCGGAAAATGATCTTCGCACAGCGGAGCAGCTGAGGCTGACAGCCTGCAAGCATTTCTTTTCTATAGAGCTGTTGGCAGCGATATAAAAATAAAAACAGTGTTCGGTCAGGGGAACATACAGGCGGAAACCGACGGCAAAGAGCGGTTCAGGTGCCTGTCCCGGAGTCAGAAAGACGCCTCCAGAAGAATCTTCTGGAGGCTGTTTTTTTAATCTTGGAAACAAAAGTTTAGTGTTAGAATATTGATTTCTTTTCATTGAAGTGGTATTTAGTGTATGAGGGGGTGCGGCTATATGGGGACTTTTCTGGATCGAGAACAGGCCGTCAATCTGATCTGTGAGCAGCAGGAACGGCTGTATTCAGTGCTGGATGCGCGTCTGGATGACCGCACACAGAAGAAGCTTTTTCAGCAGAGCTTCCGGTGTTCGCTGGCGCCGGTTGATCAGGGACGCATCGAAGTTCACCTGCTTTTTCTGCGTTATGTATTCGTTCCGAATGAATTGCCTGATCCGAAGCGGTTCCGGTTCTCGGTCCTTGATGTATCCTGGATGGCCAGCCAGAACATTCGTTTCCAAAAGAAAATCGAGCAGCAAGGGGAGAAGCAAACGAGCCCTGAAGCTGACGCGATCTCCTTTCGGACGATCATCAAACGCGATGCACAGGCAAAGAAAAATTTCAAGAAATGGAGCGGCAGCATCCGCAAAATGATTCAGAAAGTGGTTCAGAGCAAACTGATAGAAAACCCGCAGCGGATTGCGGAAATCATCACAAGAGATGCTTTCTGGGACTGCATCATCTCCCAAACCGGCCTTCATCCGGCCTACAATGATCAGGGCTATATGGACCAGGAGCTTGTTGCCCAGGAGCTTTTGGTGGATTGGCAGGGGAAAGTAGTGGGCAGGGATGTGCCGCGCCATCCGTTGGGGTGGGATCTGCGAAAACTCTGCCAGGGCTTTTCCAGATATCTGGGGTTTCCCCAGCTGCGGGAACGGTTTATGTGGCAGTTCATTCCCGAGGGAGAACGGCAAAAGCTGAACCACATGGCGACCGCTCCCTGGCATATTGGCTGGTATGAGCTGAACGGGATTCCGGTCATGTCCGGTATCCGCTCCGCGGAGGCACGGCCTTCCGGCTACGGAAGCGCATTGCTGCGGGATTTATCCCAGTCCAACCGGTTGGAAGACTTATTGGCGGTGGCTCCCTATGAGATCACCGTTCCTCTTTTGTGCTATGGGATATTCTCCGTCATCAAACCGTTTCTGCCGGATTACCCTGCCAGAATTTCGGTGAATGATTCTTTTTCCAGCGTCATGAAACGACAGAAGGAAATGATATTCCTGTCACTCAACGGCCCTCATTCCCAAGCCCTCGCTAATTTGTTTTATGGTGCTTTTGTGGACTACGGAGAAGGGGAGAGAGCGGGCGAAAAGGAAGCGAAGAAAAGACTTCGCCAGCTCCAGAGCAGGGTACATGATGGCGTTGTCATCCTGGATGAGGAGTTTAAAAATTTACAGGCATTCCGGAACCGGGCAATGCTCCGGGACGCCTGTATCGTGCTGACAAATTCCGCCTTTGAAGAAAACCAGTTTGAGATCCGTCTCAGTTCCGATGCATTTGACCCGCAGTGTTGCTCACCGGCCATGCAGCAGGTATTCCCAAGGGTCCTGATCGCGTTCGTTGATTGGTTCCGGGAGGAATATGTATGGCGACGGGAAGAAAAGGTTCAGGAAGCCCTGGGTTGTATCGCGGGCCAGGCCCATAAGCTCTATCAACGCTGGCGGCAATTATTTGCCGGAGAGAAAGAGTCCGAGATACCGAATAAACTGCGCAGACTTTCTGACAGTCCAGCAGGGAACTGGAGCGAATTAAACGATGTAATCAAGCTTTACACCGATCAACTGGAAGAAATTATTGAAAAAGATGCAGGTGATCAGCGTTGTAATACACGCAAAAAAGAAGCGGCATTGAAGTGGGTCTCCGATTTTTCAAAACGGGCCAGGGAGGAGGCAAAGAAGTACCGGCTGACAGCCGATACTTCCTTTACAAATGATTTTTTCCACTTCAGCAGCATCAGAAAGCAATATCCCCGAAAAAGGGCATGGGCCAACCTGCAAATCGCCCTCTGCGTGTTCCAAAAATTCAGGAAAACCCATTCGGAATACGCCCGGATCTCGCTTCCAAAACCGTGGGAGGCGTATTTGCAGGAAGGCTCAAAAGCATCGGAGAAGACGTATGAAGAGCTCTTTTTTGGTTATTTATCTCAGGAATTGGAAGCGGGACGGGTGATCCTATTCCGAACAAACCGTACTGCCGACTGCTCGGGCTGGTATGACGGAGCAAAAGAGTTGTTCTATCTGCCATATCCCGATTACTACGGTGACTTCCGGAACTGGGCGACAGAGCAAGGCCGGATGGACTTGCCCAGTCAGCGCGTTTTTCAGAAACGATTGGCAGAGAAAGGATTTCTGCTGCTTGCCGACTACCACAGCAAAAGCGGCTACCAGCGACCCGATCACCGATTGATCGTAGATCCTTATTCGGATACCAAACCGAAGGTCAGTGTAATCAAGGTCAAGCCCGATCTTACGGAGCTGAGTGCAGCGGCGCAGACGGTCATGCAGCAATTGAAGGCTCAAAAGGTTCCGCGCCGCCGGGATGCTCTGAAGGAGAAGTAGCTCAGAGTTCTTCCAGACGATCCCGCCGGACCCGCCACTGCCGCCCGATCCGGAAGGCAGGCAGCTGTCCGGACTGGACCATCTTGTAGAACGTGTTTTTCCCAATGGCCAGCAGTTCCATAACCTCCCGGGGCGTCAGGAATTCGTTGATCTGTTCCTCGTAGTCAGCGTCTTCACGCTCATAGCCAAATTCATCATATCGTTCATCAAATCTCATCATAAAAATCTCCCTTCAGATTATTGGCATCGTGCCTTACGTAGTTGTTGTCCCTTCTAATCCCATTTTGCGTTATTCCGTCCCCTTTGACCGTATATTATTAACATGATAAAGAGCCAGAGACCGCAATTTCTCGATGATTACGGTCTCTGGCTCTTTTCCTGTTTTGCAGAGAAAATGGCTGTATTTCAACTCTGTAAGCTGCAAATTTGGACGGAAATTATCAAAATCAGGAAAGGAGCGAAACCATATGCTGATCCGCTTGCTGCGCTTAATCCGCACTGTTTTAGCGGAAATCGTAGGCGTTCTGCTGCGCAAAACTGTTTTGGCGTAACTGCCGCAAGGGAAAAGAAGGGATGGGATAACTAATGATAAACTGAACCTGGATTCCAAGGACATTTTTGGAATCCTGCTGGCTGCCGCCGCCGCACTGGTATGTGCGGCAATCGACTATTTTATCAAGGGGAATGACGATGATGACTGAGACCTTTATCTGCTGCCACTGTGGTCAGACACACCCGCTGGAGAACCGCGTCATGGTGGGTGACGATGCACTTTGCGAACGCTGTGCCAATGAGGAGACCGTGATTTGCTCCCGCTGCGGAGAGCGTGTTTATCGGGATGACAATGCCGGGGATGAAAATACGCCCCTCTGCCAGCCTTGCTATGACCGGCATTATACCAGCTGTGAACGCTGCGGGCGTATCATCCATGTGGACGATGCCTACTATGAGGATGACGATGAAGATGATCCGCTCTGCTATGACTGCCATACCCATGCACGTCGGAATAAAATGATTGAAGACTATTATTACAAGCCAGAACCGTTGTTCCGCGGCGATGGCTCTCGCTATTTCGGCGTGGAGCTGGAGATCGACGGAGCAGGTGAGGATGACGCCAGCGCACGGAAGGTCATGGAAATTGCCAATGGAAACGGCCTGGAAAACCTCTATTGCAAGCATGACGGTTCCTTGGATGACGGCTTCGAGATGGTGACGCATCCCATGACACTGGAATACCACATGAAGGAAATGCCTTGGGGCAAAATCCTCCAGGAAGCAATCCGCCTGGGTTATACCAGCCATCAGGCCAACACCTGCGGTCTCCATGTCCATGTGAACCGGGATGCCTTTGGGGACTCGGAGGAAGCCCAGGATGCGGTGATCGCCCGCATCCTCTATTTCTTTGAGAAGAACTGGGAGGAACTTTTGAAATTCAGCCGCAGAACACCCCGTCAGCTGGAACGCTGGGCCACCCGCTATGGCTACAAGGACCAGCCAAAAGAACTGCTGGATCATGCCAAGAAGGGCTACCACGGCGGACGTTATACCAGCGTGAACCTCACCAATGTAGATACCATCGAATTCCGGATCTTCCGTGGAACCCTCAAATTCAACACCCTCATCGCCACGTTGCAGCTTCTTGACCGGATCTGTGATGTGGCGATTTGTTTGACCGATGACCAGGTCAAGGCCATGTCCTGGACCACCTTTGCCTCCGGCTGTACGCAGCCTGAGCTGGTGCAGTACTTAAAGGAACGGCGGCTGTATGTCAATGATCCGGTGGAGAGCGAGGAGGAAGTCTGATGTGCTGCCTATTTGGAATGATCGACTGTTACGGGCGGTTCAGTGCCAGAGAAAAGGCCCGCATTCTCTCTGTGCTGGCAACAGAATGTGAGGAGCGTGGAACCGATGCCACCGGGATCGCTTACTGCACCCATGCCCACCTGAGCATCTATAAACGCCCTCTGGAGGCCCACAGGCTGCGTTTCCGTATTCCGGAGGATAGCAGAGTCATCATGGGCCATACCCGCATGACTACCCAGGGAAAGGCCAGCAGAAACCGAAACAATCACCCGTTCCTGGGAAATGCGGCTGGAGAGATGTTTGCTTTGGCCCATAACGGCATTCTCTACAACGACCAGCTTCTGCGCCGTACCAACCGACTGCCGAAAACCAAGATCGAAACAGACAGCTATATTGCGGTACAGCTGATCGAACAGAAAAAAGCCCTCGACTTCTCCAGCCTGAAATACATGGCGGAGCAAGTCGAGGGCACTTTTACATTCACGGTGCTGGATCAGCAGGAAAACCTCTATTTCGTGAAGGGAGACAATCCCCTCTGTCTTTACCACTATCCCCGCTATGGTGTGTATCTGTATGCTTCTACAGAGACCATTCTGAAAAGAGCGTTGAATCTCCTACGACTGCCTCTCGGCAAGCCGGAGCGTATCGAGCTGGGTTGTGGAGATATTTTGAGGATCACCGCATCCGGTCAGCAGGCAACAGCATCGTTCAACACTTCACATCTCGCGCAGCATTGGGGATATTGGCCGATGTGGACATCAGAGGTAAAGCGGACTGGTAAGGCCCGGACAGCAGAGCAGGAGTATCTGGACGAACTGAAATCTGTGGCCTGCTGCTATGGGTTCTCGCCGGAATCAGTGGACAGGCTGCTGGAGTCCGGGTTTTCCACGGATGATATTGAAGAATTCTTGTACGAGGGGGCAATGTACTGATGAGTATTTACGAAATTGACGCTAAGGTGAAGGAACTGCGGGAACTGCGCAACATGGAGGCAGAGGTAAAGTCGGCCATTACCGCCATTGAAGATTCCCTGAAAGCAGAAATGCTGGCGAAGAACACGGATGTGCTGTCCGGGAAGGACTACACCATCACCTGGAAGACTGTTATCACCAACCGCTTTGACAGTGCGGCTTTCAAGCTGACCCATGCAGATTTGTTTGCCCAGTTCAGCCGAAGCAGCACCTCCCGGCGGTTTGTCATTGCGTGAGGGGGATTGGTCATGCGAGTAATTGTTGTGGAGCCAAAGAAAAAGCCGATGGTACAGGACATCTGCTCCGACCTCGCATCCATGCAGAAGATAGTGGGTGGTTCTATCCAGGCTGTCTATCCCTTTGACCAGCCTGTGGCGCTGATTTGCAACGAGGAGGGCAAACTGCTGAATCTGCCGCTGAACCGGGCGCTGCGGGATGACGTGGGAAATGTCTATGATATCATCTCTGGGACGTTCTTTCTCTGTACTGCTCCGCCGGACAGTGACCGTTTTGCGGGCCTGACTGACCAACAGGTGAAAACGTTCATGGAGCGGTTTGATATGCCGGAGATGTTCCTGAACGTGGGCAGCGAGCTGTTTGTTCTGCCGTACCTGTAACGTGTACCGTTAGGGTGTACCCTATCGGCACAGGTAAAAAGAGTCCCATTAGGGTCGGTTTCCGTATTTTGGCACGTGCCATCTGCGGAAGTCACCCTAATGGGACATTTCGTTTGGAAAGGAGTCTTTTTCGTGAAAATCGGATACATTCGTGTCAGTACCCAGGAACAGAATACCATGCGCCAGGAAGCTCTCATGGAAGCCCTGGGTGTGGATGAGGTTTATATCGACCGTATGAGCGGGAAGAACACCAACCGCCCGGAACTGCAGAAGATGATGGAGTACGTTCGCAAGGGTGATACCGTCATTGTGGAGTCCATCAGTCGGTTTGCCAGGAACACCCGTGATCTGCTGGAGCTGGTGGAGCAGCTGACCGCAAAGGGTGTAGAGTTCGTCAGCAAGAAGGAGGCCATTGATACCACGACGCCTACCGGAAAGTTCATGCTGACCGTGTTCGGGGCCGTGGCGGAGCTAGAACGGGAGTATATCCTGCAGCGCCAGCGGGAGGGCATCGCCATTGCGAAGGAGCAAGGAAAGTACAAGGGACGAAAGCCCGTCGTATCCCCAGAGTTTAAGCAGGTCATAGCCAAGTGGAGAAGCGGTGCCATCACAGCAGCAGAGGCCATGCGGACGCTGCACGTGAGCAAATCTACGTTTTATCGCCGGATAAAGCAACAATAAGTTTTACAGATAGACAGAATCTGTCCATGCGGTGGAGTAATATACATTACAGGACAGAAGAAAAAGGAGTGTAAACCATGAACGCAGAAGACTACAGATTAGCTGCTCTTGGAGACGCAGATGCACAGGTAAGGGTTGCGGATTACTATGATGAATATCTTCGGGGCGAACATGATGGCCCCATTGATGTCAGTGATGAGACAGCAAAAGAATTGATTTTGAAATACTATAAGATGGCTGCTGCACAAGGAAATGCGGAGGCGCATTATCGGTTATTTGAAATGTACTATTGTGCGCTTGAAGATTTTATAGACCAAGACCTGGAGGCTGCACGTGAATGGCTGGAAAAAGCAGTGGAACTTGGCTATACTGAGGCTATTTATGTGGCCGGACGTTGTTATAAAGAGGGCGAACTATTCGAAAAGAATCCTGATAAGGCGGAAGAATATTTTAAGTTGGTAACGGAAAAAGATCCAAATTATGGAGTAAAAATTGGATTCTTGTATGACATGTTCGAGGACGAGGAAAATATGTATCGTTGGTTTAAAGTTGCAGCAGAGCATGGCAATTCTAATGCTATGGAACTTCTTGGTGACTTTTGCTGTGAAGACCCAGAGGAAGGGTTTGAATGGACTTTAAAAGCGGCGGAACGGGGAGAAAACGGTGCTCAACACTCTTTGGCAGAGCGATACTATTGGGGGTATGGTGTTGAGCGTGATTTAGCAAAAGCATTCCATTGGTATCAAAAGTCAGATACTATTGCTTCTTCTCAATCCAGGTTGGGTGATTACAATTATTTTGGAATCGGCGTGAAGGAAAACTGGGAAGAGGCTGTTCGGTGGTATCAAAAAGCAGCCAATCAATTTATAGGAGATGACCATGCCCAGCAAATGCTTGGAAACTGTTATTTTTATGGGGCTGGCGTGGAAGTTGATTTTGAAAAAGCCGTCTACTGGTATAATCAGGCAACAAAACATGGTGATTGTATTGCGGAACAAATGCTTGCAGATTGCTATTACTTTGGAATAGGTGTGGAAAGAGACGTATCAAAGGCATTTGAGCGATATTACCAGGCAGTACTGACGATACAGACGTACGGAGACTTCTATTATTTTGGTTTAGGTGTTCCGGTAGATAAAATCAGGGCATTTGAGGCATATGAAGACGCAGCGGCATATGACGTCCGTGCGCAAAGAATGCTTGGAAACTGCTATTACTACGGCCATGGAACAAAACGAAATGTGGAGGAGGCCATTCGTTGGTATCGCAAGGCAGCTATGCACCGGGACAACTATTCCCTGGAGATGGTAAACCTTTATTACACTGCACATGGAGGGGAAGAGGCGGAGAAATGGTTTGAAACAGCGGCTAAAATTGGTGGAGATCAGTATGGTTATGCTTCTCACATGCGCGAGTATAGTAAAAAAGCGGAGTGACATTCACTCCGCTTTTTCTATAAGTCAAACCAAATGATCGTTACTATTCATTGCAGCTACAAAGGTTTTCAGTAGCTGCTCAGCATATGTGCGTTCTCGCTCAGAGCAATTTTCCAGCACCATCATAACGGAATCTGGATTATCCTGGTCATCCTTGCCCCAAAGGATGTAATCGGTGGACAGTCGGAGTACTTTGGCAATCCGGCAGAGCGTGGGAACGGACATTCCCTTAACACCAGCTTCAATATCTGAGCAGAATTTTGGAGTTACGTCGATTTGCTCCGCAAACTGTTCACGGGTAAGACCCATAAACTCTCGATGCTGTCGGATTCTCTTACCAATCGCTCTCCAATCCATAAGGGAACCTCCTGTGGTGATAATAAAAACAGTTTAACGCCGCAGGTTGTCCCTATAAATAAACTTCCAGGGTTCAATGATGTGAACTTTTAAGGGGAAAGGAGAGAAACTTTTAGAGTTTAAGCAGATAGACAGAATACGTCTATCTGTTTGCGTACAATATATTTATCATCCCCAATGCAGGAACTATAAGGGTTGTGTATTTAGAACTATTAGGGTATACTATCGACAGGAATCCCTATTTTTTAAGGGACAAACCTGTCTATGTAACGTCATTTGCTTGCAGACAGGAGGATATACATATGGAAATTGAGAAAAGTGCGAGGTTGCTATACCTGTATCAAGACTTCATCAAGGGTGTTGGAATACAGAAGAAGGCTGCCGCTGACCGCTTTGGCGTCAATGAGCGCAGTCTTCAACGGGACATTGAGGACTTGCGCTGTTTTTTTGCAAATCAGACCCCTCCAGGGGAGATTGTTTATGATGCACGGCAGAAGGTCTACCGACTGATTGAACGGGATAACGCCCATCTCAGCAACAGTGAGGTGCTAGCGGTGTGCAAAATCCTGCTGGAGAGCCGCTCTATGCATCGGGATGAAATGTTGCCCATTCTGGATAAGCTGGTAAACTGCTGTGTCCCAGCAGAGCAGCGTCGAGCTGTCGTAGATTTGCTAGCAAATGAAAAGCATCTCTACATTGAGCCGCACCACGGAAAACGCTTGTTGGATGGCCTCTGGGAGCTTGGAGAAGCAATTCAGAAGCATCTTGTGACAGAGATTACCTATGAGAAGCTTAAGGGTGGAGAAACTGTCCAACGGACGATTGAACCGGTGGGCCTGATGTTCTCTGAGTATTATTTTTATCTGGTAGCTTTTATCCGTGACATTGACCGGGCAGCGGAGTTTGAGAACCCGGACGATCTGTTTCCCACGATTTACCGGGTAGATCGCATCAAGGAATTTCACATTACGGGCGAGCATTTTCAAGTGCCATATCAGGAGCGATTTCAGGAGGGTGAGTTCCGTAAGCGGGTACAGTTCATGTATGGCGGCAAACTGCAAAAGATCCGCTTTAAGTATACCGGCCCATCCATAGAGGCGGTGTTGGACCGTTTGCCCACAGCAAAAATCGTGGAGCAGACCGAAGACGGCTGGATCGTCAAAGCCGAAGTGTTCGGCAAGGGCATTGATATGTGGATTAGAAGTCAAGGGAAATATATTACTATGATGGAGGAGACATACAATGAATGGTTCTGAGAATGTTAGTACTGCTCAGCAGCAATTTAACAACCCCGATATTCCAATATCTGAATGGTTCCAGAGAGCGGAAGCAGGTGACCCAGAGGCTCAGTGCCATTTGGGAATCTGTTACTATAACGGCGAAAATGGCATTGAAAAAGATTTGGAAAAGGCGGTTAGATGGTTTGACTGTGCTGCACGGAAGGGTTATGCAGAAGCGCAAAATCGCCTTGGCGTTCGTTATGATAGGGGTGAATGGGTAGATGAAAACCCTGCTGCAGCGTTTAAATGGTTCTCAGCTGCTGCGGCTCAAGGACATGTAAAAGCGATGTGCAATTTGGGGCGTTGCTACTTAAATGGCCGAGGTGTAAACGAAGATGAGAAGCAAGCTGTAATTTGGTTCCAAAAAGCGGTCCAGGAGGGATATGCAGATGCACAGTACCTGCTTGGGGTGTGTTATTACAATGGTTTTGGTGTTGAACAGAATTACAGGCACGCAGTTGACTTGTTTTCAAAAGCAGCCCAACAGAATCATGCAGGAGCGCAGTACTTATTAGGAGTATGCTATCTGCTTGGAAATGGCGTTAAAGAAGATAAGCTTCAAGCAATTGCGTTGTTTCAGCAATCGTCAGCGCAAGGAAATGATGATGCTCAGAATTCCCTTGGCAACTGCTATTATGAAGGAATTGGCGTTGAGCAAAACTATAAACTGGCGGTTAACTGGTTCCAAAAAGCAGCGGAGCAAGGAAACATAGATGCACAATGTTCTCTTGGAGAGTGCTATTACTACGGAAATGGTGTGGTAGAAGATGAGCCGAAAGCAATTGCCCTATTTCAAATGGCAGCAGAGCAAGGCAATGCAGGCGCACAATATTTCCTTGGTGAATGCTATTACTACGGACGTGGTACAGTAGAAGATAATGGGCAAGCAATTGCTTGGTTTCGGAAAGCGGCAGAACAAGGCCATGCCGATGCGCAATGCTTATTGGGCGAATGCTACTACTACGGATATGGCGTGGCAGTAGATAAAGCACAAGCGGTCACTTGGTTTCAAAAAGGTGCAGAGCAGGGAAATGCTCACGCACAAGGATTTTTAGGCAATTGTTATCTATATGGTTGTGGTGCTGAGGTGGACGATGCACAAGCTGTAAATTGGTTGCAAAAAGGTGCAGAACAGGAAGATCCCCTCGCGCAATTTAATCTGGCGATATGCTATAAAAACGGATATGGTGTAGAAAAAAATCCTGAGATATCAATTAAGTGGTTTCAGAGAGCTGCAGAGCAAGAGTTTGCCCCGGCCCAATGTCAACTGGGCAAGCTTTATTATTTTGGTGACATTGTGCCAAAGGATGATATCCTGGCTTTTGGCTGGTTCAGTAAGTCTGCAGAACAGGAAAACTCTGTGGCTCAATGTTGGGTTGGAAAGTGCTACTACTTTGGAAATGGAGTTTCACAAGACTGGGCTGAAGCAAGAAGGTGGTTTGAGAAATCAAAACAAAATGGAAATGAAAATGCTGAATGGTGGCTTAACCTGTTGGCTACTTCGAATCAATCTTTGCTCTGTAAGCCTGCTCATGCGTGCAAGCTATCCGACAAGCTTACAATCTTTGCACACTTACTTGAAAACCAAGACCGTCTAGCTATATATAATCTGGTATATTATCAATCTATCACAGATAAGAAAAGAATTAAAATCGTTAAAAATTTTGATGAACGAATCAACACAGAAGAAGTCTTTTGCTTTATGGATACAACACTCATGGGGAGTTTAAAAAACGGAATAGTTTTTTCTCTTCATGGAGTATATTTCCGAGAAATGATGGAAAAAGCTATCTATTTCAACTATGCAGATATAGATTTTATCCAAGTAATTGCAGATAAAAAAAGCAAAGAAGACCAATTTAAGGCAAGGATTAAATTCTTTCTTACAGATGGAAAGGTTCTTCAATTATCTGATACGACTTGCTTTAGGAAGAACGCATTAGCTAACATAATCGATTGCCTCCAATGTGCCGATAAGACATGGAATTCCACCGGTGGACATAGAAACTCCGGAACGGTTTTTGAATCTGGGCTAACAGAAGAGCAGCAGAAATCTTGCAATGCTATTATTCATGGTGCATCAGTAGCTGCTGGTGGCATAGGTACTGGCTTTGCTCAACTTCCTGTCATAGATACGGCTGTTATTACTCCTATTCAAATCGCTATGATTACTTCTTTGGGTGCTGTATTTGGAATCCGCGTTACAGAAGGAATGGCAAAGGGAATTATTACTTCGCTGGGAGCCGCTGTAGTTGGACGGGGAGTATCTCAAGTTCTTCTCGGTTGGATTCCTGGCTTGGGCAACGCCATTAATACTGCTACAGCTGCTGGAATTACAGAAGCAATAGGTTGGGCAGCCGTCAAACATTTCTGTGCTTTGGAGGCAGATACCCGTGCCAAATACCGTGTTGTCGGAATGCAGGCAGGATATGAAGCGGCTTCAGATGAATATGAAGCAAAACTCCGGAACCAGGCAGAAATCTTCAAAAATCAAACAACACTTGCCCAAAAAGATATTGATGGATTGAAAAATCTAATCAGAGAATATGAGGAATACATTACCGCTTTAACAGCAGCGAACAATACTGAGAATGTAGCCAAAGTTCAGCAACTTCAAGCAGACTGTAACGAACTAAAGAAACTGGGGGTGAGCTAATATGGATCTTGACGAACTTAGAGCGCGAAGTAAAGAACTCATGTCCCATAGTGATTCTGTCCTAAACAATATGCAGATTATTGCGAATGAGGGCAACCGCGTTGCTGATGTTGCTCATAATTCCAGAAAAATCATGGATGACCTTGATCGGGAATTTGAGCTACAAACCGGATTAGATAAAAAAGATTTCGCTTTTTTGTTTTTTGCTACGGCGTTACAATGCATAAGACAGTATTTTTTAACGCCGTTTACCCAAAGAGTAGATGACCAAACTGCAGCAAAAGTAGTTAAGGGAGACAAAAAAGAACATTCTAATCGTTCTCACAAATTGTATAATCCAAGTCTTTTGGAAATATGTGAAAGTCCGGTTCCTTTTGATGCAACCAACAGGTCCGAATCATTAAGGCTAAGAAAGATACAACCTTTAAAAGGAGGGAATCATCGATATGTGACATTGGGTCACGACCCTATACTCGGTTTTGTTTTCGGTACTGCAAATATTGCAACAAGTACACTCACGACATGGGATTTAGCTTCTTACCATGTCAAAACGGGGCTAAAAGGAACACGAAATCCCGAGAAGTATGCACAGGTGGATACTATATCCAGTAAAGCTGATACCTCAAAAGTGTTTTCCTACACATTTGACAAACTGCTCAATCAAGGAATTGATGGGAAGATTATTGTAGCAACGTCTTTAGTAAAAGAATACGTACACTTACGATCAGATGTTGCATCTACACTGAGTCTTCCTTTTCCAGCTATAAGTCGTTTGTCACCAGAATTAGCAAGCAAATTGGCGGAATATGGGATTGATGCAGGAAATGCAATTGACGTGGCCAAACAGGCTGTTATGGCGCAAGCAATCAATATGCTCATTATGATGCTACATGGGATGTGTTTTTATCTGCAAGATGACAACTCTACTGAACTTCTGCATGTTACATCTTACAGAAATATCCTAACTCACAAAACTACAAGCCATATGCAGTTGGATTTACATAAGGTAAAAACACGGAAAGTCCTTCTTTATTCTAATATGATTGCATCTGCCAGCAATGTCATTGGGGTTGCTGTTACTCAGAGCTTAGGACAAAATAGTATACGATATTTGGACATCGGTGGCCTAGCAGTAACCTTGTATCGCCTTGTGTCGGATACTCGTTTTATCCAATCCGTAAAAGAAGAATTCATCCGTGACGGCTTTAACAAAATGATTCAAGGATATCCTCTTGAACTGGATGAGGTCACACCATAAGCTGATATAGTGCATATAAGAAATTTGTGTAGTGCCAACATTTTTGCATACAGAAGTCGGAATTTACTCTAAACTTACTTCAAAGCGGATAACACTATTTAAAAAGCAATCCCCCGGAATCCATTGAAATAACAGGGATTCCGGGGGATTTAGCAAATGTCGAAGAACTACCTGAAAAACGGCACAATGTACTCCTAAGCGCAGGAACTATCTGGAAGATCTCTGAAAAGCAAAAAACGCCCCGATTCGAAATGTGAACCGGGGCGGGATCATCATTGCCTATGTTCCAATTCCTCGGATTTTTGATAGCGGCCTGAGCGGCAGCTAGACGGGCAATAATCAATGTTGTCCTTACACGATTGCAGCATCTGCTGCCAGCTTTTAAAAACGTGCCAATAGGGTAGACCCTATTGGCACAGATAAGAGTCACAATTTGTGCAAACAAAGATTTCCTGGGCCTTTGCATTGACATTTTTTGTATGCTATGATATATTTTAATTACCCTTATACCACTACAAGGGAAAATCGTGTTACTACGATAAGGTAGAACACCTCGAAGCGACACCCCAGCCTTATCGGCTGGGGTGTCTTCGTATCTGAGAAAGGAGTTCTCTCAAATGTCGGAATCTCATTACGCATTGGGGTTGGATATCGGAATTGGTTCCGTCGGTTGGGCAGTCCTCCAAAATAACTTGAATGGAGAACCAATCCGCATTTGGGATCTCGGGGTCCGTATTTTTGACAAGGCAGAACAACCAAAGACGGGGGAGAGTCTGGCTGCGCCCCGTCGGGATGCCCGAAGTACCCGGAGACGTCTGCGTCGTCATCGTCATCGGCTGGAACGGATCAAATATTTGCTCGAGCAAACAAACATCATGACGTGTCAGGAAATCAAAGAATTTTACGAAAGGGGCGGCTTTACCGTCACTCCATATCAGCTTCGGGCAGAAGCCTTGGACCGCCTGTTAACGAAAGAGGAAATCGTAAGGGTGCTGATTCATCTGGCGCAGCGCCGGGGATACAAGTCCAACAGCACGGCAGAAGCAGCATCGAACAAAGAGGACGGCCTTGTAAAAGCAGCCATCAAAGAAAACCAGGACTGTATGATGAAGAATGGCTACCGCACAGTGGGCGAGATGATGTATCGGGACCAAAGGTTCTGGCAGACAAATTCCGATGGGACCCGGTATCAACAGACCCGAAACAAGGCAGACGACTATCGGTTTACAGTGGATCGTATTTCGGTGGTAGATGAAATCCATCAAATTTTTGCAGCTCAACGACGCCTTGGCAGTGCATGGATGTCAGAGACGTTGGAGCATGTGTATCTCTCTATTTTTGAGAGTCAGCGCAGTTTTGATGAAGGGCCGGGAGGAAACAGTCCTTTCCGTGGTGGCGTTGCTGAAAAAGTTGGCAGCTGTACATTTGAAACGGCAGAGCCACGGGCTGCCAAGGCAACCTATACTTTTGAATATTTTAAGCTGTTGCAGGACCTGAACCATATGAGATTGACCGGAAAAGGGCTTCCGTCCCACCCCTTGGATCAGTCCCAGCGGGAACTTCTGATTGCTGCGGCCATGCAGTCACCCTCTCTGAATTACGGACAGATCCGCAAAAAATTGGCGCTGGATGAAAATACCTATTTCAACGATCTCTCCTATGGTGATAGAAGTCAGGAGGAGGCAGAAAAGAAAAAGTGGCCTCAGATGCAGTCCTACCACAAACTGCGGACCGCGCTGAACAAGGTCAGCAAAAATGCCATACAGACGCTGAGTATACAGCAGCTTAATGAGATTGGGTCCATCCTGACGCTCTATAAAAGCGACGCTAACCGAATAGACGCACTGAGGAAGGCAAATATTCCTGAAATGTTTGACCAGGAACTATTGCCGCTGTCTTTCAGTAAATTTGGAAATCTTTCCATAAAGGCCATGGAGAGATTGATTCCTCTTTTGGAATGCGGGCAGCGATATGATGAGGCCTGTTCCTCCATTTACGGCGACCACCGCGGCAGACAGTCGGAAGGGCGGAAAAACCGATTGTCTCTCAGTGATATTGAGGAGATTACCAACCCAGTGGTGCGGCGAGCTGTGTCGCAGACCATTAAAGTAGTCAATGCGGTGGTACGGACCTACGGGCCGCCGGATGTGATCCGCGTTGAACTTGCGCGTGAAATGAGCCGCAGCTTTGATGAACGCCGTAAAATGGAGAAGCGTCAGGAGGAGAATCGGGCTGCGAATGAACGGGCCAAGGAGCAAATCGCGGAATACAAAGGTGACCATGCCACAGGCCTGGATATTGTAAAGTTCCGCCTTTTCAAGGAGCAGGACGGCGTCTGCCTGTATTCGGGAAAAAATCTGGATATCTCCCGGCTGTTTGAACCGGGTTATGCGGATGTGGATCATATCATCCCATACAGCCGCTGTTTTGATGACAGTTATCAGAATAAAGTCTTGGTACTGGCCAGTGAAAACCGCCAGAAGGGAAACCGGATCCCATATGAATATTTCGGGCAGGACGAAGATCGCTGGCATAGCTACGAAGTCCGGACAGAAAATCTGATCCGCAGCTACCGGAAGCGGCAGAAATTGTTGAGAAAAGGACTTACCGACGAAGAAAGCCAGGGCTTTATTGAGCGAAATCTCAAAGATACCCAGTATATTACCAGGGCGGTTTACCATCTTCTGCGGGATCATATGCTCTTTGCCGAGTCCCGCTATGAAAAGAGTCCTGTGCAGCCAGTCAACGGTGCTGTCACTTCCATGCTTCGGGGACGCTGGGGCATTCAGAAGATTCGGGAGGACGGAGACCTGCATCACTGCCTGGACGCGGCGGTGGTGGCATCTACCAGCCCAGGAATGATACAGCAGCTGACCGTATACAACCGGCAGAGGGAATCTCTGGAAAAAACTCCCGGAGTATATGTAGATGTATCTACCGGGGAACTGGTGGAACGGGAAAACTGTGATACCAGGCGCTGCCCGCAGTTTCCTCAGCCCTGGCCGCATTTCCGCCAGGAACTGGAGGCGCGTCTGGACCCGGTGAATCCCCGGCACGCCATTGATCTCTTGAAGCTGAACACCTACGAGAGCAATGAGGAGATCAGACCGGTTTTTGTCTCCCGAATGCCAAATCATAAGGTTACTGGTTCGGCACACGCCGAGACCATCCGCAGCAAAAAAATGGGCGATGGATATACAGTGACAAAAACAGCGCTGGCAGATCTGAAGCTCAATAAATTTGGCGAAATTGAGGGCTACTACAATCCGCAGAGCGATACGCTGCTGTATGATGCGCTGCTGACACGGCTGAAAGAATTCGGTGGCGATGGAAAGAAAGCGTTTGCGGAGCCGTTTTACAAACCGAAGCGGGATGGAACGCCCGGCCCCCGCGTGAATAAGGTAAAAATTTTCGAGAAGTCCACGCTGAACCTTCTGGTTCGAGAAGGCGTTGCAGCCAATGGCAACACAGTCCGTATTGATGTGTTCCAGGTACCGGATGACGGATACTACTTCATACCGGTTTATGTGGCGGATACCAAGAAAGCAATGCTGCCCAGTAAAGCCGTTGTAGCGCACAAGCCCTACGACCAGTGGAAAGAGATGTCGGGTCAGCATTTTATTTTCTCCCTTTATCCCGGAGACCTGATACGCATTCGAAGCCGAAAGGGCATAAAACTGAAGCTGGCAAAGGGCGGCACGGGAGAAAGTGAAATCAGCCGGCAGGATGGACTGTATTACTATCGGGGAGGGGATATATCTACGGGGGCAATTTCCATCTCTACGCATGATCGGAGGTACGAGAGCCGAGGCATCGGCATCAAGACACTGCAATCCATTGAGAAGTATCAGGTGGATGTCCTGGGCAATTATCATAAAGTAAATCTCCCTGAAAAACGGATCCCGTTTACAAAGGAGGGCTGAAATGGAATATCGGAATATCTTTTTGGCAAATCCCGCACGAGTCAGTGTACAGCGCGAACAGTTGGTCATTGAACAGGCGGAGAAGTACATGGTACCGCTGGAAGATATCTCCGCTATTCTCATCGAATCCCGTCAGGTAACACTGACGTCGTACGCTGTTGCATCTTTGGCGGGGCACGGTATCACAGTTTTCCTTTGCGATGACAGGCATCTGCCGAGCTGCCAGATATTACCCATCAACCAGTATTGCCGCCAGAGAAAGCTGTTGATGGCGCAGTGCGAAATTGGAAAACCTCTACAAAAAAACTCTGGCAGCAGATCGTGATCCGGAAGCTGCAAAACCAGGCAAAGTGTCTGGAACTCATGCACCACGAAGAATGTGAAAAATTATATCAGATGGCGCACAGTGTCCTTTCCAATGACCATGATAATCGTGAGGCTGCGGCTGCTGCGATTTATTTCCCGGCATTGTTTGGCCGGGGCTTTTCCAGAGGCTCTGACGATCCCCGCAATGCTGCACTGAATTATGGTTATGCCATTCTGCGGGGTGGAATCGCACGGAATCTGGTAATCCATGGGCTGGAACCTTGTATTGGCATCCATCATCGCAATGAATTGAATCAGTTTAATCTTGCGGATGACTTGATAGAACCATTCCGCCCGGTCGTTGATCTCTATGTGGCAACTAATTTCTGTGAGGACGATGATGTGCTGACAGCGGAGCAAAAAGCGGGCCTGTTCAATCTGACAAATCACATGGTTCAGCAGGCGGGAAAGCGGTACAGGATTATGACCGCCATCGGTCGCGCCTCGGTGGCATTAGCAAACTCCATCGTGGATGAAGATGCAAAACTGGAATTGCCGCACCTGATTCCGCTGGAGCTGCACCGATATGAATAGGCTTATGAGAATACTGGTGATGTTTGATCTGCCAGTCAAAACAAAAGCACAGCGCCGAAGCGCCGCGCAATTTCGTAAGTTCCTTGTAGAGGACGGGTACCATATGGTACAGTATTCTGTTTATGCACGGGTTTGTAACGGGCGTGATTCTGTGGAAGCCCACAGAAGACGAATCCAGCTGGCTTTGCCGCCCACGGGATCTGTGCGGATGCTGGTAATCACAGAGAAGCAATACAACGCAATCGAATTGCTAGTTGGTAAGCCGACGCCATATGACAAGCCGCAGCAATTTGAGCAGCTCATGATTTTTTGAAAAAAGCAGAACGATTTCGCAAGGAAATCGTTCTGCTTTTTCCTGTTTTCTTGGTATTTCCGGATAAAGCGCAAGGAAAAAGTGGCAATTTTTTGTTTCCCATTTTCGCCTATTATACCACTACAAGAGAAAAAGGGGAACTACGACCCATAAGGGGCTTTCTGGAATCGTTCCACTATTATACCACTACAAGAGAAAAAGGGGAACTACGACGATGCACCTGACCGCACACTGCGGTTTGCCATTATACCACTACAAGAGAAAAAGGGGAACTACGACCGACTGTCCGGGTTCTTTGGACGAACTTAAATTATACCACTACAAGAGAAAAAGGGGAACTACGACGTATGCGGTGTCTAAGGTCAACCAACAGGCATTATACCACTACAAGAGAAAAAGGGGAACTACGACCACTGGATATGGCGGTCAAGGCGTTGGAGGATTATACCACTACAAGAGAAAAAGGGGAACTACGACGGAATATACCCACACGAGCATACACTTTTCATTATACCACTACAAGAGAAAATAGGGAAGTCTTACTTAGACTCCTTGATATCGGTCTGCGCGGAAACCAGCCGGGCAATAATCAATGTTGTCCTTATACGATCGCAGCATCAGCAGCAAGGTCCTCTGTCAGGTCGGCGATCAGGTCCCCCTTCACCGCCATGCTGGCGGCGCTCCAGGGGAAACCGGAGGCTGCAGTGGGGTAGACTCCTGCGGTGCGGTCCACGAAGTAGGTATCGAACCCCGCGGTCTTAATCTGATCTTCCGAAAGGTCTCGCGTCAGCTGGTGGACAATAGTGCCGATCATCTCCAGGTGCCCCAGTTCCTCCGTCCCGATATCGGTCAGCAAGCCCTTCAGCTCCGGGTAAGGCATGGAGTACCGCTGGCTCAGATACCGCAGGGAGGCTCCCAATTCGCCATCCGGGCCGCCATACTGACTGATGATCACGGCAGCCAGCTTGGGGTTGGTATTCTTGATCTTCACCGGATATTGCAGCTTTTTCTCATAGACAAACATCAGGTGTTACCTCCTTCCTCCCAGGGCCAGGGGTCCTTCAGCCAGACGTAGCCCTCCTCGGGCGTCAGGTCTGTCTGCAGCAGGGGGCCGTACATCTTCTGGAACTTCTCCCGGCCCTCCTTGGCCAGCTTGATATAGGTCCAGTAGAGCTGCAGGACCTCTTGGTCTTCAGGATGAGTGGTCAGATATAACCCCAGTTCGTCCACGGCAAAGTCCAGGGCCATCAGCTCTGCCAGAGCCGTATTGGCCATCTTTGTCTTGGCCTGGATGGCCGCCTTGAAGGGCAGGTCCAGACCGGGGAAGAGGGTACCGGTCTGCAGGGCCTCCATGCGGCTATACCGGACGGGATTGGGCTCCTGCATGGGAACGAAGGGGAACGCCAGCGAAGCGCAGGGACCGGGCAGAGAGCCCTTGTCGACGCCGCAGCTGCCGGCGGCAGGCCGGTTAGGTCGTTCGGTAGGCTTTTCCATCGGCGATTCTGCCGGTTTATCCATCGGCTTTTCCATAGGCAATGGATTCCTCCTTGGAGAGCGTAGCCCGCGGCAAACAGGCGCGGGCCCAACCCATCCTATGCGGCAGGTGGGGAAGAGGAGCCTGCCCTTGATTTCGCAGCGGGGAACCGTTATAATCTGGTATGTGGGATAAGCCGTCAGACATAGGCTCCATGGGGGTGTTGTCTGTGATCGTCCTGATTCATAAACGATTTCTTTTGGGGAGCTTGCTGGTCTTCTGCTGTGTGACGGGCCTGGCCGCCGTCCTCTACGCGGGCTTGCGTCCTGCCTGCGTTCCGGCCTTTGCGGCGCAGGGTGCGGATGCGGTGACCGTGGTGATTGACCCGGGCCACGGCGGCGAGGATGGCGGTGCCGTCTCACCGGACGGCGTGATGGAGAGCCAGATCAACTTGGCTGTCTCCCATCGGCTCAGCGACCTGCTGCGCTTTGCGGGCCAGCGGACTCTGCTGATCCGGACGGAGGATGTCTCTGTCCATACGGAAGGGGACACCATGCGAGCCCGCAAGGTGTCTGACATCCATCACCGCGTGGAAATTGTGAATGCCACGGAGGGAGCGGTGCTTCTGAGTATCCACCAGAACAGCCTGCCGTCCTCCCGAGTGACCCACGGCGCCCAGGTGTTTTGGAACACTGGCGAGGGGGCCGAGACCTTAGCAGGTGTGGTGCAGGATGCCCTGAATACTGCCATCAACACGGGCAACGAGAAGCTGCCCAGAAAAATCCCCGCTACCATTTATCTGATGAACCATGTGACGGTCCCAGCCATTCTGGTGGAGTGTGGATTCTTGTCCAACAGCACGGAGACCGCCAGGCTCCAGGAGCCGTCCTATCAATTGAAGCTGGCCGCAGCCATTGCCACCGGATACCTGCGCTGCCTGGCCGGAGAGGAAGTACCATGAAGGCAAAAACCATGTTTTACTGCACGGAGTGCGGCAATGAGACGCCGAAATGGGCGGGGAAGTGCCCCGCCTGCGGCGCATGGAACACCATCGTGGAGCAGCCGGAGCTGCCCAAGGCCACCGCGAAAAGCGGGGGAAAGGCCACCAGAGCGGGAATATCCGCCCGCCGCGCCTGCCCGGTGACGGACCTGCGGGCAGACGAGGAGATCCGGTTTCCCACCGGCATGGGGGAGCTGGACCGGGTGCTGGGCGGGGGAGCCGTGAAAGGCTCCCTGGTGCTAGTGGGCGGTGCTCCCGGCATCGGAAAATCCACCCTGATGCTGCAGATCTGCAGCAAATTGTGCGAATTTTACAAGGTTTTGTATGTATCCGGCGAGGAATCTGAACATCAGCTGAAATTGCGTGCTAAACGTTTACGTGTGGAAAGCAGCGACCTTTTGGTAATCTCGGAGACCAGCCTGGGAGACGTGATGGAATCCGTGGCTCTGGAACAGCCGGATGTGCTGATCGTGGACTCCATCCAGACGCTGTACAACGAGGCGCTGGAATCTCCGGCGGGCAGCGTCAGCCAGGTGAAGGACTGCACCATGGCGCTCATGCAGCTGGCCAAGGGCCAAGGAATCACAGTATTCGTCATCGGCCACGTCAACAAAGAGGGCTCCATCGCCGGTCCCAAGGTGCTGGAGCACATGGTGGACTGCGTGCTGTACTTTGAGGGTGACCGCCACACCAGTTACCGCATTCTGAGGGCGGCCAAGAACCGCTTCGGTGCCACCAATGAGATCGGCGTATTCGAAATGCGGGACGAGGGCCTGGCGGAGGTGGAGAACCCTTCGGAGATGCTGCTGTCCGGCCGCCCGGACGACGCACCGGGCACCTGCGTTACCTGTGTCATGGAGGGCATGCGCCCTGTGCTGGCGGAGATCCAGGCGCTGGTGGTGACCTCCGCGGCAGGCAATCCCCGGCGGACCAGTAACGGCTTTGATTACAACCGGGCAGCCATGCTACTGGCGGTGCTTGAAAAGCGGGGCGGACTGAAGGTGTCCGCCTGCGACGCCTATCTGAATATCATTGGTGGACTGACATTGGACGAGCCTGCCGCCGATCTGGCGGCGGTGGTGGCCCTGGCCTCCAGTTACCTGGACAGGCCCATTCCAGGGGACCTGGTGGCCATTGGGGAAGTGGGCCTGACAGGGGAGTTGCGGACCGTCAACCAGCTGGCCCAGCGGATCAGCGAGGTCCATCGTCTGGGGTTCCGGACTTGTCTGGTGCCGGCCCATCGGGCGGAAAGTCTCCACGCGCCTCAGGGGCTGCAGCTGATCCCGGTGCGCAATATCGGTGAGGCGATCCGAGCCGCGCTGCGTCCGCGGGAATGAAATGGATACAAGCGCCGCCCAGGGACGGAAGTCCGGCTGCTGCGGCGTTGTCCAGTGTGCAGATACCATCTGATTGATAGACACATTTGCTGGTGCACGGGATCAAGCTCATGTCGATCATCCATTCCTGATTGATTTTTGGGCGGATGTTGCTGATATGGATAGCTTGACCCGGCGTGCCGCATTTTATAACCCAGGGAGAGGAGGTTTCCTTGAATGTAAAAGTGAACTTCCGGTGTATTTATCATCACAAGAATGAATTTCTGCAGAAGCCCCTTAAAATGCGTTTCTGGGGCATAAAGTGACCGGAATGCATCAAATATGGCTACATTTTATGCAGCTATCTCCAATTTTGGCCATGATAAAGCAGACCGGATGAAGTCGCTCGTTGTCAAAGTGAACTTCACCCCGCCACTGCAGCGTATGGCGGTCACAGTCTGCTTAAATGATGGTTTTATGCAGTTAAACGAATATAACAACCTCGCTCGCGGATAGATCCTTCGGCTCCATCCACGACCAAGGTTTTGTTAAGGAGCCTTAAGGTTTAAGCAAGCGAGGTTTCAGCATAACATCATCTGCTGGGATAGGTTGAATTCCTGTCACCTGGAAGAGATCACGAAATTCCTCAGAAGTCGCCAGTTCAATTGGCGCCTTACCATTGTACTGGAACCTCTTGGTGTTGTTAATGTGGTTGGCAAGAATCGTAAAATCTTCCTGCGTATATGGGTCTAAGCTCTTTCCCTTGGGAATCACATATCGAATATACTCGTGGTTCTTTTCTATATGTGCTTTCTGCCAGGATGCTTGCGGATCACAATAAAAGATCCTGGTTCGCTTGGCACCGTCTATTGTATGTTCCAGCTCAAGGGTATACTTGAATTCACTGCCATTGTCTGTCAGAATCACAGGAAAGAGTTTGCGAAAGGTTTTAAGCCCCAACGCACTGGTCAACCAATCGAAATGCTCCACCACGGAATTAGCCTTGCCATCGCGCATAAGGAAAATCAGCATCAAACTCTGTTGTACGAACAGCATAGTAAGCATTCTTTTTCCTTTTCCTTGCGTTCCAAGAACGGTATCCATCTCAACATAATTTGTATCGGGATGCTTCTTTAAATAGGCTAAAAAGTCTTCATATGTCCTGGTTTCACGGAATTTCTTGTTTGTAATTGTTTCGACGGCTTTTTTCTGTTTTCTTCTTTGACGATAAGAAACTTTCCGGCGTAGATCCAGGTTTCCAACTTCTAACATGCCTGCATCGATATACCGATACAGCGTCCGTTCTGATACCGGGATTTGATCTCTGTGTGCAGCATAAATGTGTGTCAACGGCTGGCCTTTCTTGATTAGGGGAGCCACCAACTTGTCCAGGGATACCAGTTCGTCTCCGTGTGTTTGTGGTTTGCTGCGAGACGCTGAATATCGCCTCATAGCAACAGCATGTGCCTGTGTGGCAACATAGTAGGCACGATCACAGGCACAGCCTCTTCGAAGCTGACAAACATTGCAAACATATGGAGGCGATTCAATACGCTTACAGGAGAGCGGGGAATAAGCTGAACAAAGAGTTCTACAGTCGATTTTCCTGCAAAAAACGCACTCACGTCTACAGAAATAATCTCCGCAAACACATTGTCTCGTACATTCTGCAGCAAATCTACAATCTTTACCGTTGAACTTTGGTGCGGGAGACAAGGTTCGGTTGCGCCGAATTTCTTCTGAAACAGATCTTGCAGTCGTTCCGATTTCTTTTGCGATTTGGGAAAAAGACGCTCTACGATAGATTCCAGCTTCAATAGCAGTTCGTTCAGATAATCCAAAGCGACTTATAAGTACCTGCTTTCCGCAGAATGTGACCAACTTTATCCTACCATGGCACACGAAGTGGAACAACATTTTTGACAAGGTGAACAGCAGGGGCAGGTACAAAAAAAGAGGCTAAAACCTGAAGTTCACTTTGTCAATTAAACCGAGAGGAGGTTTTGGGACCATACATATAATTGAACAAAATGATAATTTTGTTCAATTTAGGGGAGAGCTAAACCAGGTATTCTCAGCAGAACCGCTTCCGGACCGCTTTTGGCCGGTTTCCAGTGATTCTGCCAGACTCAACTGATCCGTTGCTCATTCCCGTGGTTCCCATCCGCTATGGCTGATTACCGTACCGAAGCGCCGCAGATTCTGCGGGATTTCTTATCGTACCATGAAACTGTCAAAGCGCACTCCAGGCGCACAGTCGACGAATATTACCTGGACCTGCGGAATTTCTTTCGCTACATGAAGCAGATTCGTGATCCGGCGCTTTCTGACAAGACTTTGGATGAAATCGACATCATGGACGTGGATCTGGATTTTGTGGCATCAGTGACCCTGACGGACATCTACGGCTACATGACCTATCTCAGCCGGGACCGCATCCGCTACCCGAACAGCCCCAATTCCGACTACGGTCTCAACGCCGCCTCCCGGGCCCGAAAAATCGCCACCATCCGGTCGTTCTACAATTACCTGACCAACAAGATGCACCTACTTCGTGAAAATCCTGTCAAAGATATTGATTCTCCGAAATTGAAGAAAACATTACCAAAATACCTGACTTTAGACGAAAGTATGCAGCTTTTAGATGCTGTAGATGGAAAAAACCAGGAGCGGGACTACTGTATTCTGACGCTGTTCCTGAATTGCGGTCTGCGAATTTCCGAGTTGGTGGGCCTGAATCTCAGCGATATCCAGGCCGATGCCCTGCGGGTCCTGGGCAAAGGCAATAAAGTCCGCATCATCTACTTAAATGACGCCTGCAAGGACGCCCTGGACCGCTGGCTGGCAGTGCGGCGGCCCATCCAGGGCCGGGACGCAAACGCCCTGTTTTTGTCCTCCCGGAACGAGCGCATCAGCCGCTCCATGGTTCACGCCATGGTGAAAAAACGCCTGGGCGAAGCTGGCATCGACAGTACCCAATATTCTTCCCACAAGCTGCGGCATACCGCTGCCACGCTGATGCTGCAGAACGGTGTGGATGTCCGGGCGGTCCAGGAGGTCCTGGGGCACGACCATCTGAAT
>NZ_JAFBIV010000009.1 GCF_021531915.1 Oscillibacter valericigenes
TTTCGATTCCGCCCCCACACCCCCTAACGACACAAAGGGGAGGGGCCGCAGCCCCTCCCCTTTGGATTCCCCTCCCGGGAGTGGGGAGCGGCAGCGGAAAGAGAAGCAATTCCATTCGTTGACCACCCCGAAAGCAAGCCAGTACTCCCAAATGCGGGGAAGCAATTCCCTGTTCCGCCAGGGTATAGCGCACCCGGTAGGAGACTATCAAGTTACATGGGCACCGGCCACGACGACCCCCGTATTGCGGTCAACTTGACACAAAGATGTCAAGTTGATCCGCCCAAGCGGTTTCTCTTTGGACCGTGAACGGCCCGTTTCTCTTTGTCAAGACAAAGAGAAATGGGGGGTTCATCCCCCGTGCGCCCCGGCAGGGGCGCGATTCCCGCGCCGCAAAGCGGCGCCCCCCGTTCCTGTGGAAGGGAGGCGATGGGCGGACAGGCTTTACTTGTGCGCCTCCTCATAGGCATGAAGCGTCCCCTCCGTCATGAGGGACAGCTTATGCAGCCGCTCGTTCACCATGTCCCACATGCACATGGGCAGATGGTCCCGGTGGCCCCGGTGCAGCGTCACGCACTCAAAGCAATTGCCATGGTGAGGACAGGCCTCCTTGCAGGGGCAGTGGTCACCACTCTCCCGGACCTGCTTCAGGAATTCCTTCTTGATGGCCATGGCCTCCTTGCGATGGCCCTCCCGGTCCAGGTCGTTCTGCCGGATGGCCAGCTCGTTGCCGTCGATTTTCATACATCGTCCTCCTCAAATGTAAAGATTTGCTCTGTTCTGTTAACGCACACAGTTTGACGTTTGAATGTAGTATAGCACGACAAAAACTTCTTTGTAAAGCCGAAATCGCCCCACTGGTGCATGGGCAGGAAGCGGCGGATGTCTGCCAGCTCCAGAAAGTGCTTCGGGCCCCGGAAGCCGTCCGCTCCCAGCCGGGGGTCCAGAGGCAGCATGGCGATGTCCATGCGCCGTCCCCGGAGGGGCTCCGTGTACCGCTTGAAATTGACCTCCATGTTCCGGTTCCAGCCGGGATCTTCACCCTCCCAGTGCCACCAGTTCAAATCCCCGGCATGAAAGACGGCCTGCCCGTCTGCCGTCACCAGGAACGCCACTCCCTCGTCGGTGGAGGGAAAGGTCTCCACCGTCACGCCCGGCAGGGGGGAGAGGGTGTCGTGCTTCCCCGTACGGACGCACCGGGCGGCGGTCTCTTCGGTCAGTCCCCATTTTTCCAGATTCCGGGGTGTCAGGCGGATGTCGCTGCCCAGCAGGAAGGCGTCGGCGTCCAGGGCGAATATTTCCGGCTTGAAGTGGTCCTCGTGGCGGTGGCTGGAAAAGACCAGAAGGGGGACCCCCGGCCGCAAAGCCGGGAGTTCCCCTTTCCACCAGTCAAACAGCAGCGTCACGGACGGCAGCTCCACCAGGAAGCCGCTGTGGTCCAGAAAGGTGACCCGCGTCATACGAACTTGACGGCGGTGCCGTAGGCCACCACCTCGGCGGCGCCCTGCATGACGGAGGAGGAAGCGTACCGCATCCCCACCACGGCGTCGGCCCCCAGGGCCTCGGCGGCCTCTACCATCCGCTTGGTGGCGATGGCCCGGGCTTCGTTGAGCATCTCCGTGTAGCCCACGATCTCGCCGCCCACCAGGGTCTTCATGCCGGCCATGAAATCACGGCCGAAGTTTTTGCTGTACACCACGGTCCCCTTCACCACATCCAGGGCCTCAAAGGCCTGACCGGGGATGGTCTCAATACTGACGAGCTTCATATTCTTCTCCTCCTTGAATTTCTTTCAAACGGCTCCGCAGGCTCAGGGCCAGCGGTACCAGACAACACAGCTCCACAAGGGCCAGCACCAGCAGCACCGTGGACAGCGCCCCCTCCGGGCACCACATCCACCGGGCCAGCAGCAGTACAACAGCGGTGAATACCAGCCATCCGCCGCTGACCAGGGCCGACAGGACGGCCTGCCGCCGGGCGGCCCGGATAAACTCAGTATTTTTTGACGGCATCTTCATCCCCCTTGCCGATCTCCCGCAGCCGCTGCACCAGGGCGATGACCACGCCCAGGATCACCACGCCGGGGATGGCGATGAACAGCGCCAGCAGCGGCAGGGGCGGCGCGCCGGCCGGGTCCGTCTCAAAGGCCCACAAAAAGAGCCAGATGAGCCCCGCCATCAGAATGGCCATGACGATGGCGGCCACCACCGGGGCCACATACCGCCGCTTCATATCCAGCTTCTGTTTATCCATGAATGTTGTTCCCTCCTGTTCCATCTGCTCCATCCGCTCCAGCAGCGACTGGGCGTCCAGAGCTTCCAGCTTTTCGGCGCAGTCCGTCAGTCCCGCGCACAGCTGGGCGGCGGAGCGCAGGTTCTCCTGCTCCCGCTCCAGGGTCACCAGGTGGCGGCGCATGCCGTCCCCCACGGTGCGACTGCCGGTCTGCATCTGGCGGATCTCCTCCAGAGGGAAGCCCAGCTTCCGCAGCAGCTTGATGCGCCGCAGGGCGTCCACCTCGGCCTCGCCGTAGTCCCGGTAGCCGTTGTCGCTGTTGCGGCGGGGGGTCAGAAGGCCCTCGGCCTCGTAAAAGCGGATGTTCTTTTTGGTGATGCCCACCAGGGCCTCCACCTCGTTGATCTTCAAGCCGCTCACCTCGTTTCTGCTGTCAGCGTACACCTTCCAGAAGGGGGAAAGTCAAGCGTTTTTCAAAATTTTTTCGGCGGGGGTGGGAAAGCCCCCGGACCTGTGGTATGATGATACCATGAATGACTTGGATTTGACAACTGAAAAGCTGCCGGCGGCCTTCACGCCGCCGCTGCTGGCCTGGTACCGGGCCAACGCCCGGGACCTGCCCTGGCGGCACACCCGGGACCCCTACCGCATCTGGGTGTCGGAGATCATGCTGCAGCAGACCCGTGTGGCGGCGGTGTTGGGCTATTACGCCCGGTTTCTGGAAGCCTTCCCCTCGGTGGAGGCTTTGGCAAACGCCCCGGAGGAGCGGCTGATGAAGCTGTGGGAGGGCCTGGGCTATTACAGCCGTGCCCGGAATCTGCAGAAGGCGGCGAAAGCCGTGGTGGAGATGGGCGGTTTCCCGGATACCTACGACGGATTGTTGAAGCTGCCCGGCATCGGGGACTATACCGCCAGCGCCATCGCCGCGGCGGCCTTCGGGCGGCGGGAAGCGGCGGTGGACGGCAACGTCCTGCGGGTGGTGACCCGCGTCACCGACTGCCACGACGATATTCTGGACCCGAAAACCAAGAAAGCTATCCGGGAGCAGGTGCAGGCCGTCATGCCCACCGGGGAAGCGGATATCCGCATTTTCTGTCAGGCCACCATGGAGCTGGGGGCCACGGTCTGCGTGCCCAACGGGTCGCCCAAATGTGAGGTGTGCCCGGTGCGGGAGCTGTGCCTGGGCCGCATCCGCGGCACGGCGGAGAGCCTGCCGGTGAAGAAGCCCAAAAAGGCCCGGAAGATCGAAGAAAAGACGGTATTTTTGCTGCTGCGGGAGGGCCGGGTGGCCCTGTGCCGCCGCCCGGACACCGGCCTGCTGGCGGGACTGTGGGAGTTCCCCAACGTGGAGGGGGCTTTGGACGAGAAAGCCGCCCCGGCCCAGGTGACTGCCTGGGGGCTGGAGCCGAAGCAGTGGAAGAACAAGCTGACGGCGAAACACATCTTCACCCATGTGGAGTGGCACATGACGGGGTATACATTGGAGGTGGCCGGGGACGGCCCCGAAGAATGGGAATGGGTGGACCCGGCAGGCCTGGAGGCCCACGCCGTCCCCTCGGCCTTCGCCCGCTACTACGCAGAAGCGAGGGAACAATTGGGAGAGCAGAAATGACAGATAATCGGCTTTTCGATATGGCACTGCTCCTGATCCTGGCGGTGCTGCTGGTGCTGATGTGGCGCTGGCTGGTGAAGTGGGGGCGGGAGACGGCGGAAAAGCAGTACAGGGCTGACGATGGGGCGGTGCTGCCCCACATTCCGGAGGTGGCTTTGACGCCTCTGGACGATACTCCCGACGGCCCGGTGCCCTTTGGATATAAAATGGGGTGGCTGGCGGCGAAGTGTGAAGCCCCCTGCCGGCTGATGGAGGCCTTGGACCTCCGGGACCCAAAGCCCGCCAACTGGACCACCGGTCTTGCCCATGCGGGATATCAGGGCCGGGTGTTCGTGTCCCCGGCCCTGGACGGCTATGTGCTGGCAGTGGGCCTCTGGGCGGAGGACCTGGAGGACGTGCCGGGAAGAACGGAACGCTTGGTGGACAGCTTCCCGGAGGTGCTGCTCTTTGGGACTCACCGCATATCGGACTACCATTATTGGACAAAATACGTAGACGGGAAAGTGGTCCGGAATTATAACTGCCAGGATGCCGGAGTAGTGAGGGACGAAGGAGACCTGACTCCGGAGGAACTGGCCTTGGGCTTTGAACGCTTCCCCAGAGCGGACCGGGAGAGCGGCTGGTTTCCTGGCGAGGAGGATGTCCTGGACATTGCCGCCGCTTGGGGCGTGGACCCCAGATTTCAGAGGAAGACATACCCGCCCTCCGTGGGCTGGGTCTGTGACTGATGCACGAAAGGAGAAGTTCTATGGGATGGTTGCTTGGACTGCCCCTGGGCATTTTCCGGGTGCTGTTCAGCCTTGTGATGCTGGCCCTGCGGCTGGCGGTGCCCATTGTCATCATCGTGGTGATCGTGGTGCTGTACCGCCGGAGCAAGGGCACCTCTGCGGAGCAGCCCCGGCAGGAACAGCCAAAGGAACCGGAGTTTGACGGCCCGGTGTACACCGTGGACTACGAGGAAGTGGACGAGGATGAAGCTCCTTAATATTTTACTGGTCGTCCTGCTGTTGCTGCTGGTGCGGAAGCTGGCGTGGTGCCTGCGGTGGCTGTGGTGCTACTACCACGGAAGGGAGACCCCAGAACCCATTTCCTTCGTTCCGGGGCGGACGGGAGAGACCTTTGAGGGCCACGTCCGGCAGGCCCGGGACGAGGAGGACTGACCATGGCGTTCTGGAAGAAAAGCGAGGACCCCTGGGATATCGACCCTGCCAAACAGCGGCGCTCTGTGCCGGTGAAGGAAGAGGAGAAAGGCCCCGGCCTCTTGGACCAGTTCCAGGACTGGAACGAGGCTCGGAAAGAGGAGAAGGCCCGGAAGGAGCAGCCGCTGCCGCCCATGACCTGCCCCTGGTGCGGCAAGGAGATGGAGCCTGCATATTTGAACGGCGGACGGGATGGGGTATACTGGCATAAGGAGCGGCCCGAAGTGTTATTCGGCAATCTGGAAGCCGAAAGGCTGGACACGGACGGCACCTTCTGGAACCGGTATAAGCTGGCGTGGTATTGCCCGGCCTGCCGCAAGCTGGCGGCGGACCTGCCGGATGCGCCAGACACTCCGGAGAGCCGGACCCAGCAGGAATACATAGACGAGCTTCGCGGATACGCGGAGCAGGCAAAACAGAGAGAGGGAGAGCACTGACTGATGGCACAACTCTATTTCAAATACGGAGCCATGGGCTCCAGCAAAACCGCCAACGCCCTGATGGCTCGGTTCAACTACGAGGAGCGGGGCCAGCAGACCCTATTGGTAAAACCCCGGCTGGACACCCGGGACGGCGACCACATGGTGGTCTCCCGCATCGGGCTGAAATACCCCTGCATCTACTTCGACGAGATGCGCCAGCTCACCATTATGGAATTGCAGCAGAACGCCTGCATCATCGTGGACGAGGCCCAGTTCCTGACGAAAGAGGAGGTCATGTACCTGGTGTACATCGTGGACGACCTGGGCATCCCCGTCATCTGCTACGGCCTGCGGGCGGACTTCAAGGGGGACCTGTTCCCCGGCAGCGAGGCGTTGCTGGTGATGGCGGACAAGCTGGAAGAGGTGAAGACCATTTGCTGGTGCGGCAAGAAGGCCATGTTCAACGCCCGGTTTGACAGCACCGGAAAGGTCCTCAAGGAGGGCGCGCAGGTGGTGCTGGGGGCCAACGACCAGTACATCGGCCTGTGCCGCAAGCACTGGCGGGAGGGCAACCTGGGCCCGGACTTCGATGTGGGGAAGCTATGATCTGCAATTTGTGTCCCCGGAACTGCGGGGCGGAACGAACGGAAACAAAACGGGGCGGCGTGTGCCGCCAGCCCAGCCTGCCGGTGGCCGCCAAGGCGATGCTGCACCAGTGGGAGGAGCCGTGTCTCGTGGGGGACCACGGGGCCGGGACCGTGTTTTTCTCCGGCTGCAATCTCCGGTGCTGCTTCTGCCAGAACGGCCCCATCTCCCAGGGGGAGGTGGGCAGGCCCATCACAGCGCAGCGCCTGCGGGAGATTTTCCGGGAGCTGATCGCCCAGGGGGCCGCCTGTCTGGACCTGGTCACCCCCACCCACTTTACACCCGTCATTCTGGAAGCCCTGGGGGACGAGCCCTGGCCGGTGCCGGTGGTGTGGAACTGCGGCGGGTATGAAAAGCCCGATACTTTACGGCTGCTGGAGGGCAAGGCCCAGGTGTACCTGCCGGACCTGAAATACGCCCTGCCAGGGCCTGCGAAAAAATACTCGGCGGCGGAGGACTATTTTGAATGGGCCAGTCAGGCCATTCTGGAGATGTTCCGCCAGACGGGGCCTTATCAAATGGAGGGCGGCCTGCTGAAAAAGGGCGTCCTCATCCGGCACCTGATTCTGCCGGGAGAGCTGGAAAACACCCGGCGGGTGATCGACTGGGTGGCGGAAACGTTCAAGCCTGGCGACGTGCTGTTCTCCCTCATGAGCCAGTACACCCCCCAGCCGGGAGCGACGGGGAACCTGAGCCGCCATGTGACCCGGGCGGAGTACCGGGCGGCGGCAGAATATATGGAGAATTGCGGCATCACCGACGGCTACACCCAGGAACGGACCTCGGCCAGGGAGGAGTACACCCCGGATTTTGATTTGCGGGGGATTTGATGATGAAGGAAAAACGAAAAGATAGTTGGTTTTGGGCTGTGCTGGTGATTTTACTGGCGGCAGTTGTGGGGACGGTCATCTGGCTGCTGTTTCCCCGGCCCCTGGCGAAACTGGTGGATACCTCCGCACCGGTGGAGCTGCGTATCCAACGGTATGATGGGGAAAATACGGAACTGACGGCGGAGCCGGGAACGCCTGAGATGGAGGCCCTGGCGGAGGTGCTGGCACGGCATACCTACCACCTGCACTGGACCGCCCTCTTTGGCAGCACAGGGGTCCAGTCCTATGTGTCCGACACCTACCGGATTTTATATGATGACATGATGATCCGGGGGACAGGGGAGCGGAGCTGCCAGTTTGGAGGGGAACTGACCTGGTTTAAGCAGAGGGATGCGTCTGACCCGGAGGGCAAACGGGACCGCGTTCTGCTGCTGGACCATTGGGGACGGACCAGGGGCGATGATCTTCGCCGGGAGCTGCTGGCTGCCCTGGAGCAGAATTGATCTCCCTAAATCGACAAATCTGGACAAAAATGCCAAAAAATCTGTTGCAATCGCGGTGTGGTTCGTGTAACATGGTGCCATCATCCATTATATAGGAGGTACATGGCATGGGTAAATTCGTGATCCGCAAGACCAACACGGGTATCAAGTTCGACCTGAAGGCCGGCAACGGCGAGGTCATTGCCACCTCTGAGGTCTACTCCTCCGAGGAGTCCTGCCGCAAGGGCATCGCCAGCGTGCAGAAGAACGCGCCGGTGGCCGCTGTGGAGGACCAGACGGTGGAGGGCTTCGCCGCCGAAAAGCACCCCAAGTTCGAGATGTACACCGACAAGGCCGGGGAGTTCCGCTTCCGCCTGAAGGCCACCAACGGCCAGATCGTCGCCGTCAGCGAGGGCTACAAGGCCAAGGCCAGCTGCGTCAACGGCATCGAGTCCGTGAAGAAGAACGCGGTGGACGCTCCTGTGGAGGAAGTGTGAGGGCCGGACTGTGACGGATATCAAGGAAAAGATCGAAGAGCTGGCCGAGAAGATCATGAAGGACACCGCCCTGCAGGCCCAGTTCAAAAAGGACCCCGTGAAGGCGGTGGAGAAGCTGCTGGGCGTGGACCTGCCTGACGACGTGATCGACAAGGTGGTCAAGGGTGTGCAGGCCAAGATCTCCGTGGACAAGGTCTCCGGCGCCGTGGACGCTCTGAAAAAACTGTTTTAATGTTGCAAAGCCGCATCCGGTATTCCGGATGCGGCTTAGTCTGTCGATAAACCCGAAAATCTTGCGCGACGGGAAGGAAGATAGTTACGAAAGAAACCCAGGAGGGGTGTCTTTCGTTTTTAATCATAAGTTTTTCTGAACTTGAAAAGTTCAGAAAAACTTGCGGCAGCTTGTCGAAAAGACTTTTTCGACAAGCTGAGCCGTATCCGATGTTTTCGGATACGGCTTTTCTTGGTTGCCAAGCCCCGGCGGATACGGTATAATCATCTGGAAAACATCCAATTACATCATCAGGAGGGTCCATTTATGAAAATCGTCGCGATCAACGGCAGTCCCCGGAAGAACGGCAACCTGGCGCAGCTGCTGGAGGTGGTCCGCAAGGAGGTGGAGGCCGCCGGTGTGGAATTTGAGGTGCTGCAGCCCGGCGCCAACGTCCGCCCCTGCATGGCCTGCTACAACTGCCTGGACACCGGCAGCCTCCGCTGCGTCATGAAGGACGACGGCGTCAATGACATCATCGCCGCCTGCTGCGAGGCCGACGGCATCCTGCTGGCCTCCCCAGTGTACCACGCGGGCATCGCCGGCAATATGAAGTGCGTGCTGGACCGCATGATGCTGGCCGCGGGCTGCGGCGTGAACCAGTTCCACCACAAGGTGGGCGGCGCCCTGTGCACCCTGCGGCGCAGTGGCGGCAGCGAGACCTATCACCAGCTGCTGGCCACCATGGACTGCATGGAGATGGTGCTGGTGACCTCCGACTACTGGGGCGCGGCCCACGGCGCCGACCCCGGTGAGGTGATGGGCGACACCGAGGGCCTGGACGTGGCCGCTCAGCTGGGCCGCAACATGGCCTGGATGGTGAAGGTCCTGGCGGAGAGCAAGGTGCCCGTGCCGGAGCGGGGCCACCGGGCCATGACCAACTTCATCCGCTGATTTTTTTCGAAAGGCTGTCACCTTTTGACGCCCGGGAGCATCTATTTATATGACCGGTCATTCGGGGATGCGATGATTCGTCGTCGCGTCCCCCTTTTCAAGGAAGGAGCAGACCACTGGATGTTCAAACCACAGGAAGTTTTGGATAAGGAGGCCTTCTGCACCCAGGTCATCGCCTGCCAGGAGACCATGTTCCGCACGGCCAAGGCCATCCTCCGGCAGGACCAGGACGCCGAGGACGCGGTGCAGGAGGCTATCTGCACGGCCTTCGCCAGCCGGGATTCCCTGCGGGATGTCCAGCGGTTCAAGCCGTGGATCCTGCGGATCCTGACCAACAAGTGCTATGATCTCTGCCGCAAGCGGCGGCCTACCGTGGACCTGGACGAAGTGTCGGACCGGCTGTCGTCGGAGGGCCTGGACCACGACCAGCGGATGACCCTGTGGCAGGCGGTCCTGTCCCTGAGCGACGACCTGCGGGTGACCGTCACCCTGTTCTACTACGAGGGGCTTTCCGTGCGGGAGATCGGGCAGGTGCTGGGGATCAGCGAGGCGGCGGTGAAAACGCGGCTGTCCCGGGGACGGGCGCGGCTGCGCCTTCTGCTGGAAGAGAAATGAGGTGCAACATGGATCAGTTTGATGAGATGCTGAGACGACGGGCGAAGGAAGAGCCCTTCCCTCTGCCGGAGGATTATGCCGGACGGGTCTTTCAGACCTGCGCCGCCCTGGAGGAGACCAGGCCCCGGAAGCGGAGCCCCTACCGCTGGACGGCCTGGGCCGCGGCGGCCCTGGCACTGTGCATCGCGGTGCCCAACGTGTCCCCGGCGGCGGCCGCCGCACTGGAGGATGTGCCGGTGCTGGGGGCCATCGTGCGGGTGGTGACCTTCCGGAACTACGTCTACGACGACGGCTTCCACAGCGCGGATGTGTCCGTGCCGGAGCTGGCGGGGAGCCAGGCCGCCCAGGTGGTGAACGACCAGGTGCAGACCTGGACCGACCGGCTCATGGAGCAGTTCCAACAGCTCTGCGCCGACATGGGGGAGAGTTACGGGGACCTGACGGTCACCAACTCCGTGGTGACGGACAGTGACACCTGGTTCACCCTCCGGGTGGACGCTGTGGAGACCCAGGCCAGCGGTTACCAGTTCAGCCGCTTCTACCACATCGACAAGGCAACCGACCAGGTGGTGACGCTGAAAGACCTGTTCCGGGAGGACGCGGACTGGTCCGCCGTTCTCACCCGGGAGGTGCGGCGTCAGATGGAGGAGCGGATGGCCGCGGACTCCGGTGCCTCCTATTTCCCGGAGGAGCTGACGGAGATCGGCCCGGACCAGAACTTCTATTTCAATGAGAGCGGGGAGCTGGTGCTGGTGTTCGACGAGTACACCGTGGTCCCCGGCTCCATGGGGATGCCGGAGTTCGCCATCCCGGCGGAAGTATATGAGACCTTGCGGAAATGAGGAAAATCAGATGAAACGGATATTTGCGTGCCTGCTGGCGGCGGTGCTGCTGCTGGCCTGCGTCGGCTGCGGCGGAAAAAAGACCGAGACGGCGGAGGAAAAGACCCTGACCGGAACCCTGGACGAGGTGAAGGACTTCATGTTCGTGGTGACGGACAAGGACGGCGTCAGCTACGCCCTGAACTTCGAGAAGAAGCCTGAGGGGCTGGCGGATGTCAGCGTGGGGGACAGCGTGACGGTGACCTACACCGGGGAGCTGTCGGAGATCGACCCCTTCACCGGGACCATCCTGCGGGTGGAACCGGCAAAATAAATGCAGACGAAAAGCCGCGCCTTTTGGTGCGGCTTTCGCTGTTATTTGCGGTCGTCCAGCTTCCGCAGGGCGTCCATGGCCTCCTCGAAACCCCTGGCGATGGCGGAGGGGTGGGCCCGCAGGATGCGCAGGGACCGGTGGTAGGTCCTGGCGGTGCGCTCCCGGACGGCGTGCTTGCGCTCCCGGACCTTTTCGATGGCGTCGTTCAGGTCCTCCCGGCGCTCGGCCAGCCGCTCCGCCGTCATGTCCGGCAGGTCCTCCAGGTGGTCCCGGCAGGTCTCCAGGGCGTCGGCGATGGTGTCCAGAATGTCCAGCTTCACAGCGGCGCGGCGGCGGAGACGATCCTCAAGCCGCTCCTGACGGCGTTCGGACCGCTCCTCCCGGGCCTGGCGCTGTTCGGCCAGCTCCGCCTCCACCCGGCTCTGCAGCAGCCGCTTTTCCAGCGCCGTCTTTTCCCGGAATCGGCGCAGGTCGTCCTCCGCGAAGGCGGCGGCCACCTCGGCCCGCCTGGCAAGGCGCCGCAGGTCCTCGTTTTCCTCCGTCAGCCGGGTCAACATATCCCGCAGGTCCAGAGCGGCCTGGACGGACCGGACCACGTCCACGGTGAAAGCGGCGGTCAGCGCCAGGGCCAGGGGGTCCACCAGCCAGGCGGGCACATCCGCCAGCAGCCGGGCGATGGGCGGGTGGATGAACCGCACCAGCAGGATGGAGAAGAAGCCCCAGGCGATGGAGCTGGAAAGGCAGATGTGGCCGTCCAGATTGAACTTCTTCTTGGAGTAGTCCCAGTAGCGGACCTTGAATATCCGTTCCATGACGGCGCCGGTGACGTATTCCAGCGCCGTGGCGGCCAGCATGCCCAGCAGCCACACCAGAGCCAGGTTCCCCGCCGCCGGCAGGGTGACGAAGAGGATGATGATGGCGCCGGAGCCGTAGATGGGCAGCAGGGGACCGTGGAGGAAGCCCCGGTTTACCCAGTGGCGCTGGCAGAGGGAGACGTAGCAGCTCTCCCACACCCAGCCGCAGAAGCAGTAGAAGAAAAACAGCAGGACCCACTGGCCTGTGGTATAGACGTGCATGAAAACTCCTCCTGAGGAATAGGGGTATTAGCCCTTTAATATATCCGTGTTGCGGTATTGGATGGCTTCCGCAAGATGGGCGGCGCCGATGGCTTCTTCGCCGTCCAGGTCCGCGATGGTGCGGGCCACCCGCAGGATGCGGTCGTGGGACCGGGCCGTCAGGCCCATGCGGGCGAAGGCGCTTTTCATCAGGGCCTCCCCGGCGGTGTCCAGACGGCAAAATTCCCCGATCTGGGCGGGAGTCATGTGGGCGTTGCAGGCGGTGCCGGTGCCGGCGAACCGCCGGGTCTGGATGGCCCGGGCAGCGTCCACTCTCTTTTTCACGTCGGCGGAGGACTCCGGGATTTCTTTCCGGCGCATGGCCTCGTACTCCACCGAGGGGACGTTCACATGGAGGTCGATGCGGTCCAGCAGGGGACCGGAGATCTTCTCCACGTACTTCTCCACCTCCCGGTCGGAGCAGGTGCACTTGCCGGAGGGGTGGCCCCGCCAGCCGCAGCGGCAGGGGTTCATGGCGCACACCAGCTGGAACCGGGCGGGCAGGTGCAAGGTGCCGCCGGCCCGGGCCACCGTCACCTCGCCGTCCTCCAAAGGCTGGCGCATGGCCTCCAGCACGTCCCGGTGGAATTCCGGCAGCTCATCCAGGAACAACACGCCGTTGTGGGCCAGAGAAATTTCTCCGGGCCGCATGGCGGGACCGCCGCCAGCCAGAGCTGTGGCTGAGGCGGTGTGGTGGGGACTGCGGAAAGGGCGGCGGGTCAGCAGGGGGTGTCTGGGGTCCGCCATGCCCGCCACGGACCAGATGCCGGAGGCCTCCAGCGCCTCGGCGCGGCTCATGTCCGGCAGGATGGAGGGCAGTCGCTTGGCCAGCATGGACTTGCCCGCGCCGGGGGAGCCGATGAGCAGCAGGTTGTGGCCGCCGGCGGCGGCGATCTCCAGCGCCCGCTTCACGTTTTCCTGGCCCATGACGTCCCGCAGGTCCGGCAGGGGACTGTCATCCTCCTCCGGCTCCCAGACGGCAGCGGGGGACAGGGGGACTTCACCCCGGAGGTGGGATACCAGGCTATGCACGTCCGGCACGCCGTAGACCGTCAGGCCGCCCGCCAGGGTGGCTTCGGCGGCGTTCTCCGCCGGAACGAACAGCTGGCGAATGCCCGCCCGTCTGGCCGCCATAGCCATGGGCAGCACGCCGGAGACGCCCCGCAGGGCGCCGGTGAGGGACAGCTCTCCGAGGAAGGCGGCGTCGGCGGGCAGGGGCGGCACCGCCTCGGAGGCCGCCAGGATACCCACGAAGATGGGCAGGTCATAGACCGTGCCAGCTTTTTTCTGTCCGGCGGGAGCCAGATTCACGGTGATGCGGCTGACGGGGAACTTGGCCCCGCAGTTCTTCACCGCCGCCCGGACCCGCTCCCGGGCCTCCCGCACGGCGGCGTCCGGCAGACCCACCACGTCAAAGGCCGGCAGGCCGCCGGAGAGAAAGCACTCCGCGCTGACCTCGTAGCCGGTGATGCCGCTGAGCCCCAGGGAACGCACTGTCACTACCATAAAACTGCCGCCTCCTGCATATACTTGTCCGGCTGCCCTTCGGCGCCGGAGCATATGGAAAAGATATTGCGAAAAAAAGAGAAAAAAGGATCTGTATTTCATAGAGAATATCACGTTTTGACGAAAAAGGGAACCCTGCCGGGGGAAATTACCCAAAGAAAGAAATCGGATTTTGTCTCTTCCGCAGAAAAAGAAAATTTTTGTGCAAAAAATAACAAAGCGCAGGTTTACAGGCGGAATTCCGCGTGATATAATTGGGACGCATGAGAATTCGGGGGAGAGAGTCCGAGTTTCGTGTTTTGGTAAGCTTGCTGCCGTGGGGCAGCGATTTATAGGAGGTAAGAGTTTATGGCAAGAAAGTTCAAGTCCATGGACGGTAACAATGCCGCTGCATACGTCAGCTACGCATTTACCGAAGTGGCGGGTATCTTCCCGATCACCCCGTCCTCTCCCATGGCAGACTTGGTCGACCAGTGGTCCGCCGCTGGCCAGAAGAACATCTTTGGTACCACCGTCAAGGTCTGCGAGATGCAGTCCGAGGCCGGCGCTTCCGGTACCGTCCACGGCTCCCTGGCCGCCGGTGCTATGACCAGCACCTACACGGCTTCCCAGGGCCTGCTGCTGATGATCCCCAACATGTACAAGATCGCCGGCGAGCTGCTGCCCTGCGTGTTCCATGTTTCCGCCCGTACCGTCTCCACCCACGCCCTGAACATCTTCGGTGACCACTCCGACGTCATGGCCTGCCGTCAGACCGGCTTCGCCATGCTGTGCGAGGGCAGCGTGCAGGAGGTCATGGACCTGAGTCCCGTGGCCCATCTGGCCACCATCGAGGGCCGTGTCCCCTTCATCAACTTCTTCGACGGTTTCCGTACCTCTCACGAGATCCAGAAGGTCGCCGTGTGGGATTACGAGGACCTGAAGGAAATGTGCGACATGGACGCTGTCGAGGCGTTCCGCAAGCACTCCCTGAACCCCGAGCGTCCCTCCATGCGCGGTTCTCACGAGAACGGCGATATCTTCTTCCAGCATCGTGAGGCCTGCAACCCCTACTACGAGGCCCTGCCCGCCGTGGTGGAGAAGTACATGGACAAGATCAATGCCAAGCTGGGCACTGATTACAAGCTGTTCAACTACTACGGTGCTCCCGACGCCGAGCACGTCATCATCGCCATGGGCTCCATCTGCGACGTGGCCGAGGAAGTCATCGACTACAAGCTGGCCCAGGGTGAGAAGGTCGGCCTGATCAAGGTCCGCCTGTATCGTCCCTTCGCCGCCGACCGTCTGCTGGCTGCCATCCCCGCAACCTGCAAGAAGATCGCCGTACTGGACCGCACCAAGGAGCCCGGCTCCCTGGGCGAGCCCCTGTACATGGACGTTGTCACCGCTCTGGCCAACGCCGGCAAGACCGACATCAAGGTCATCGGCGGCCGTTACGGTCTGGGCAGCAAGGATACTCCTCCCCGCAGCGTGTTCGCTGTCTATGACGAGCTGAAGAAGGACGACATGAAGCGTCAGTTCACCATCGGCATCGTGGACGACGTGACCAACCTGTCTCTGGAAGAGAAGCCCGCTCCCGGCGTGGCTCCTGCCGGCACCATCGCCTGCAAGTTCTGGGGTCTGGGCGGCGACGGCACCGTTGGCGCCAACAAGAACTCCACCAAGATCATCGGCGACCACACCGACAAGTACATCCAGGCCTACTTCCAGTATGACTCCAAGAAGACCGGCGGCGTGACCATCAGCCACCTGCGCTTCGGCGACAAGCCCATCAAGTCTTCTTACTACATCAATAAGGCTGACTTCGTGGCCTGCCACGTGCCCGCCTACATCACCAAGGGCTTCCCCATCGTCCGCGACGTGAAGCCCGGCGGCACCTTCCTGATCAACTGCCAGTGGGACGACGCCGAGCTGGCTGAGAAGCTGGACGCCGCTTCCAAGCGCTACATCGCCAACAACAACATCCAGGTCTACACCATCAACGCCATCGACCTGGCCAAGGAAATCGGCATGGGCAAGCGCACCAACACCATCCTGCAGTCCGCCTTCTTCTCCCTGGCCAAGGTCATGCCTGAGTCCGAGGCCATCCAGTACATGAAGGACGCTGCCACCAAGTCCTACTCCAAGAAGGGCATGGACGTGGTCGAGATGAACCACAAGGCCATCGACGCCGGCGCCACCGCCTACAAGAAGTTCGAGGTTCCCGCCGACTGGGCCAACGCTCAGGACGTGACCGAGGACGTGAAGCTGGCCGGCAAGGCTGAGCTGGTGGAGCAGGTCAAGACCATCCTGAACCCCGTGGGCCGCATGGACGGCGACAGCCTGCCCGTGTCCGCCTTCACCAAGCACGTGGACGGCCAGTTCGAGCTGGGCGCTGCCGCTTATGAGAAGCGCGGCGTTGCCGTCTCTGTTCCCACCTGGGACGCCACCAAGTGCATCCAGTGCAACAACTGCGCTTATGTCTGCCCCCACGCCACCATCCGTCCCTTCGCTCTGACCGAGGCTGAGGCTGCTGCTGCCCCCGCCGCCGCCAAGATCGTGGACGTCAAGGCCGGCAAGGGCAAGGGCGTTTACAAGTACACCATGGCCGTGTCTCCTCTGGACTGCATGGGCTGCGGCGTCTGCGTGGGTGTCTGCCCCGTCAACGCTCTGACCATGGTCGCTCAGGAGCAGGAAGCCGCTCAGCAGGATGTGTTCAACTACTGCGTGGCTGACGTTGCCGAGAAGAAGGACATGCAGGACAACACCGTCAAGGGCAGCCAGTTCAAGCAGCCCATGCTGGAGTTCTCCGGCTCCTGCGCCGGCTGCGCCGAGACCAGCTATGCCCGTCTGATCACCCAGCTGTTCGGTGACCGGATGTACATCTCCAACGCCACCGGCTGCTCCTCCATCTGGGGCGGCCCCGCTGCTACTTCTCCCTACTGCACCAACAAGGCCGGCCACGGTCCCGCCTGGTCCAACTCCCTGTTCGAGGATAACGCCGAGCACGGCCTGGGCATGTTCCTGGGTCAGGACGCCATCCGCAACAGCCTGATCGACAAGCTGGCCGCCATGGCTGCCGACGACGCCACCCACGCTGACGCCAAGGCTGCTGTCCAGGCCTATCTGGACACCAAGGACGACGGCGCCGCCAACGGCCCCGCCACCGAGGCTCTGATCGCTGTCCTGGAGCAGGGCGCCGCCGCTGGCTGCCCCACCTGCAAGGACATCCTCTCCAAGAAGGAATACCTGGCCAAGAAGTCCGTCTGGATCTTCGGCGGCGACGGCTGGGCCTATGATATCGGCTTCGGCGGCGTGGACCATGTCCTGGCTTCCGGCAAGGACGTCAACGTCTTCGTCTTCGATACCGAGGTCTACTCCAACACCGGCGGTCAGGCTTCCAAGTCCTCCAACATCGGCCAGGTGGCTCAGTTCGCCGCTGCCGGTAAGGAGACCAAGAAGAAGTCTCTGGCTGAGATCGCTATGAGCTACGGCTACGTCTATGTGGCTCAGATCGCCATGGGCGCCAACCCCGCTCAGACCCTGAAGGCCATCCAGGAGGCCGAGGCCTATCACGGTCCCTCCCTGATCATCGCCTATTCTCCCTGCGAGATGCACAGCATCAAGGGCGGCATGATGAACTGCCAGCAGGAGATGAAGAAGGCTGTGGAGTGCGGCTACTGGAACCTGTTCCGGTTCAACCCCGCTGCCGAGGGCGCCAAGTTCACCATGGACTCCAAGGAACCCAAGGGCGGCTATCAGGAGTTCCTGATGAACGAGGCCCGTTACAGCCGTCTGACCCGCGAGTTCCCCGAGCGCGCCGACCGTCTGTTCAAGGAGAACGAGACCGAGGCCATGGCCCGCTATCAGCACCTGCTGAAGCTGAAGGCCATGTACGAGGCCTGATCTCCCGGCGTCTGTGTCTCTGGCATAAACCTATAAAAGAGCGGACCGCGAAAGCGGTCCGCTCTTTTTGGGTTCCGTGGGCAAACGAGGCCCGTTTACAACCAGCGGAGAATGTGTTATATTGTGTGAAACTGCCGGGGCGATCCCGGCGGAACCGTAATGGGGGTGTGTGCCATGAGCGAAGAGAAGAGACCCTACTGGGTGGGAAAGCATTTTTCCTTTTTCAGCAATCGGGAGTGCGAGTATTTTCCCTGCCATAAGGGGGTGGACCCGGAGGAATTCAACTGCCTGTTCTGCTACTGCCCCCTGTACGCCCTGGGAGAGGACTGCGGCGGCGGCTTTCGGATTTTGGAAAACGGCGTGAAAGACTGCAGCGCCTGCACGCTGCCCCACCGAAAGGAAAACTACGGGAAGATCACGGGAGAATTCCAGCGGATCGTGGATACCTTCCGCAAGAAGCCGGATTAAAAAGAGAATAAGAGATGAAACGACCCATCGCCTGCTGACGGCAGGCGATGGGTTTTCTTTCGGGCATATCCGGCCCTGCGGGCGCATATGGTGATAGCGGTCTTACAGCATCTGTATAAACGCACGGGCCTCCGGGGAGAGCTGGGAAGCAGGGTTCCAGACCAGGCAGACCTGGGGAACGATGGAGATGGTGTCCAGCCGCCGGATGACCAGCCGGGGGTCGGTGTTCAGCGAGGCGGAGGTGAAGGGGGCAATGGCGATGCCGATGCCCGCCTGGGCCCAGCTGAGGGAGGACTGGATCTCGCCGTTTTCACAGATGATGTGGGGGGTAAAGCCCTGCTTGCGGCAGAGGCTCACCAGCATCTCCCGGTAACGCTGATGAATGACCAGGGGCTTGCCCTGCAGGTCCCCCAGAGGGATGATGTCGCTGTCGTTTTCACTCTCGTAATAGCCGTTGAAGAACTGGGGCAGGGCGATGGCGGCAAAATAATCGTTCTCCCCCTCCTTCAAAGCGGGATGGTGGATGGGAATGGACCGGAAAGTGGACAGGTTGAAGGGTTCCCGTACAAAGCCCAGCTCGATCACACCCTCCTGCAGGTCCTTCAGGACGGTGTCCGTGCGGCCCTCCCGGACCTGAAAGTTGACATAGGGGTAGTCCCGGCAGAAGCGGGCGATGATGCCCGGCAGCAGCCGGTTGTTGATGGAGCCGATGGAGCCGATCCGCAGGGTGCACTCCTTTGTGTCGGAAAATTTGTGAAGGTCGTGGGTGGTCTCCTTCAGGAACGCCATGATGACCTTTGCCCGCTCCTGCAGCAGCAGGCCCTCCGGCGTGATCTCCAGTCCCCGCTTGGTGCGATTGAACAGGGGGACCTCCAATTCATCCTCCAGCGCTTTTAGCTGCATGCTCAGGGGCGGCTGGGAGATATTCAGCATCTGTGCGGCCTTGCTGACGCTGCCCATCCGGGCGATTTCCAGGAAATATTCCAACTGCTTGAATGTCATTTGCGGGCCACCTCACTTTTGGAAATAAAAGTTCATATAAAAAACATATGTCAAAACAGGGGGGAATTGAAGAAAAATGTATTTGAGAGGAACAGACAACTGTGATACTATTACCGTAAAGATTCCAGTTCGTGTCTGCTGCAAATGTGAAAAATGTCAAAATTCATAAAGACGATGTATTTTTGAAAGAATAACGAGGCAGTTCGACAAAAATATACCCGTCTGCTGATCGCGCACCACAAGATATAGTATTCCCGTCAAGGTATATGGTTTTGCAATACATGAGATGCGAAATGGATTCAACATTCCTGAAATACTGCCGCAATAAGGGAACATTTTTTAAAGTATAGCATACATCGGGCGTGTTTGCTACACAAAATTCAGGAAATACCTGCCGAAGCGGTTTTATGGACGGAATGCAATTACAACAACAGGAAAAAGAGGGAGGAAAATTATGTCTAACGAAGAGAAGACCGTCAAGAAGAGCTAATGCTGCATTTGAAGGAATACCTGTCCCATGTAAAGCCCGGCATCGCCCTGGACGTGGGTACCCGTTTCGGCGAGTTCGCCTTCACCCTGGTGGAGGCCATGCCGGAGGGCTCCCGCGTCATCGGCATCGACTGCGACGCCGCCACCGTGGAGCAGGCCAAAGAGAAGTCCGCCGGCAAGGGCGTGGAGTTCCAGGTGGGCGACGGCGCCCATCTGGATTTCGCGGATGGCTCCGTGGAACTGGCCGCCATCTCCAACACCCTGCACCACATCGAGAACTACGACGCCGTGCTGGACGAGCTGGTGCGGGTGCTGCGTCCCGGCGGCACCCTGCTGATCAACGAGATGTTCTCCGACAACCAGAACGAGGCCCAGCAGACCCACTTTGCCCAGCACACTCTGGAGGCTAAGCTGGACATGATCTCCGGCGGCTTCCAGCGTCCCACCTGGAAAAAGGACGAGATCCTGGCCATCCTGGATCGCCTGCACCTGAAGGACGTGCAGGTGCTGGAGATGCTGGAGGAGGAGAAGATGGACCGGAAGCTGGCGGAGAAGACCCCCAAACTCACCGCCGCCGTGGAGAAAAAGGCCGCGGGTCATCCCGACTTCGACGCCCTCATGGCCGAGGCCAGGGAGATCCAGGCCCGGGTGGAGAAAACCGGCATCCAGCGCTGCACCCAGCTGGTCTACATCGGTAGAAAGTAAGCGCTGCCGCCCGGAAGGGCGATCCCGCACAAAACAGGGAACAGACTGAACGACAGAGAAAACCCGCTCCGCCTTTACCGAAGGGCGGAGCGGGTTTTTCATTCAGAGTCCCCGGCATAGGGGAACAGCCGGGGCTTCATATAGCCGTCGGCGCAGTGGATGGCCCCTATGGGGTTGTGGGCCAGGGCCCGGTCCTTCACCACCAGGGTGGTCACCAGGGCGTCGGAGTATTTGTAGAACATGCTGTCGTGGCCCACGCAGAGGCCGAAGACCACATTCAGCTCCGTTTGCGCCTCGTTCAGCAGCTTGGCCTGCAGGATGGGGTTGCACATAGGCTCAAAGGCGCCGGGGCCCCGGACCTGCTTTTCAATGCCCACGGCGGGCTTGGGTACGTGGCCCGTCTTGCACATGACGGAGACCACCTCCAGGCCGTTTTTCCGAAGAATATCGGCGGCGGTCCGGGCCTCCTTGTGGAGCCCGCCGCAGAAGGCCAGGCCGATTTTTTTGTAGCCCATGGCGTGGCACAGCTCCACGATCTCCCGGATGCGGGGCCACTGGCCGTAGCCCTCGGCCTCGATCTCGGAGCATTTGACGTAAAATTCATGGTTCTCCGGCAGGAAATACTCCGGCTGGGGAGTGTCCATGGTGTCCGGATGGAGCCCCATGGGACAGTTCTGGGGCAGCTGGTCCGGGTGCTCCTGGCGGCAGGCTTTGACGGTGCAGTGGGCGCAGGTATACATGATGGAATTTCCTCCTTTACGGTGTGCGGTTCAGTCCAGCCGGACCCGGAAGTCCCCCCGGGCGGCGGCCTCTGTCCGGCGGCGCTTGTCCTCCGCCAGCACGTCCAGCATCCCGCCGATGATCTGGTTGGACACCAGAAAGCCCTTGGGCGTCAGGTGCCAGCGGTCCTCCTCATAAACGGCGTAGCCCGCCTGTTCGCATTGGGTCAGGAAGGGCAGGAACATGGAGAAGCGGCGGCGGAACCGCTGCTCGAAGACCTTGGGGTCCAGGCCCCGGACGGTCCGCAGCCCCAGCATCAGCCATTCCGTGTCCCGGTCCATGGGCGGGATGCGGTCGTTTTCCGACAGCATGGGGGTCCCCTCCCGGACGCCCCGGATGTAGCCCGCCAGGTCCTTTTCATAGGCGTAGCGGACATCGCCGAAGTCCGAGTGGGCGCCGGGGCCGAAGCCGGCGTACTCTCCCAGGGTCCAGTATTTCAGGTTGTGCCGGGATTCCCGCCCGGTGCGGGCAAAATTGGAGATCTCGTACTGGAAATAGCCGAATCGCCGGAGGTAGTCCACGGTGTAGAGATACATATCGGCCTGCTCGTCATCCCCCGGCAGACCGGCATCGTCCCGGCGGGTGTAAAGGGGCGTCCCTTCCTCCACCTTCAATCCATAGCAGCTGAGATGGTCCGGGGCCAGGTCCACGGCGGCGGCCAGATTGGCGGCCCAGCGGTCCTGGGTCTGGTGGGGCAGGCCGTAGATCAGGTCCAGGGACAGGTTGTCAAAGCCCGCCTTCCGGGCGGCCTCCACGGCGGCGCGGACCTGGTCCATGGTGTGGACCCGGCCAATTTCCCGCAGTTCTTCATCGCAGGCGGACTGCATCCCCAGAGAGACGCGGTTGAAGCCCGCTTTCCGCAGGGCCTTCAGGGCCTTTTGATCCCCGGCGGAGTCCGGGTTGGCCTCCAGGGTGATCTCGGCGTGCCGGTCCACCCGGTATTTTTTCAGGATGGTTTTCAAGATCTGGACCAGCCGCTTCTCTCCCAGATAGCTGGGGGTGCCGCCGCCGAAGTAGACGGTGTCCACGGTGTGCCCGGCGGCAAAGGGGGCCGTCTCCGTCAGGTGGGCGCAGAGAGCGTCGGTGTAGTCGTCCATGAGCCCCTCGTTCCCGGAGAGGGAATAGAAGTCGCAGTAGGCGCACTTCTGCTTGCAGAAGGGAATATGGACATACAGGCCCAGGGGCTTGGCGGCGGTTTTCATAGGTGTTTCCTCCCAAATCGTGCTGGGTATAGTGTACCGCCTTTGGCCTGCCTTTTCAAGAAATACATATTTTGAAATGCGGGGGGACATACTGGATGGGAAAGGAAGTGTTTCCATGGATATGACCCCCAAGGAATACCAACAGTACGTGAAGGAGAAATCCCAAAAGTCCCCCATCCTAAAGGACGTGGTCCTGGCCTTCATCATCGGCGGGCTGATCTGCGTGGTGGGCCAGGCCATCCAGAACGGCTGGAGCGCCGCGGGACTGAACGAGGAGGACGCCGGCACCGCCACCTCCTGTACCCTGGTGCTGCTGTCGGCCCTGCTGACGGGCTTCAACCTGTACAGCAAGCTGGCCCGCTTCGGCGGCGCCGGGACTCTGGTGCCCATCACGGGCTTTGCCAACGCCGTGGTGTCCCCGGCCATCGACTTCAAAAGCGAGGGCTTCGTCACCGGCATGGCGGCCAAGATGTTCACGGTAGCAGGACCCGTCATCGTGTTCGGCACGCTGGCCAGCGCGATCTACGGCGTGATTCTCATGTTATTGCAGAGCTTTTAGAACAATTTTGCCCACTTCGTAATCGACGAAGTGGGCATTTTTTGTATGTCTATTGTAACTCGTAAGGCCAAACAGAAGCGAAAAGGCTCTTGAACTCCATGAAATGGGGGAGAAAGTTTCCTTGGAAACCTTTATATAGATGCTTATTCCAGTTTGACTAAGGTGCTTGTATGAAATCATCTGCCTGCAAGGGATGATCGATAAAATGTGATATTATCACGGAACGACCACACAGAATCTGTTAAGATACGGCCATAAACAAAAAGAAAGGCGGTCTGAATATGAGACTGAAAGATAAGGTTGCGATTATCACCGGCGGCAGCCGGGGCATCGGGTTTGCTACTGCGGACAAATTTCTGAAGGAAGGCGCTACCGTCATCCTGACTGCAAGTTCTCAGGCATCGGCTGATAAGGCTGTTGCACAGCTGCAAGAAAAATATCCGGAGGCAACCGTCGCGGGGATCAGCCCTGATCTGTCCAGTCTGGAATCTGTCCGTAATGCGTTCCGTGAAGCCACTGAAAGGTATGGTTGCGTGGATATTCTGGTGAACAATGCCGGCGTGTCTGAAAGCACCCCTTTTACCGAATATACCGAGGAGACCTTCGATAAGGTTATGAATCTGAATGTGAAAGGCGTGTTCAACGCCACACGGGCAGCCAGTGAGTGCATGGTGGCGCGGGGCGAGGGCGTTATTCTCTCCACATCCTCTATGGTCAGTATTTCCGGCCAACCCAGTGGCTTCGCCTATCCCGCGTCCAAGTTCGCAGTCAACGGCTTGACAGTATCCCTGGCCCGTGAGCTTGGTCCCAAGGGCATTCGGGTCAACGCGGTGGCTCCCGGCATCACGGAGACCGACATGATGAAGGCTGTTCCCAAGGAAGTCATCGAGCCGATGATCAAGCAGATCCCCCTGCGCCGTCTGGGCCAGCCGGAGGACATTGCAAATGCATTTGTGTTCCTGGCCTCTGATGAAGCATCCTATATTACAGGCGTGGTGCTGAGTGTGGATGGTATGGCAAGAACCTAAAAACAAACAAGGCGGCTGACACGCAGCCGCCTTGTTTTCAAAACACGGAGGAATGACCATGAAGAAAATCATACCCTTTTTGATGGCCCTGCTGCTTTTGGCCGGATGCGGAGCGCAGTCGGAGGAGAGCACCTACCGTCAGATCAACGCAGAAGAAGCCGCCGCCATGATGGAGGAGGAGAGCGGCTATCTCATTCTGGACGTCCGGACTGCGGAGGAATTCAGCGAGAAGCATATCCCCGGCGCCATCAATATCCCCAACGAGACCATCGGCACTGAAGACATCCCGGAGCTGCCAGACAAGGAGCAGCTGATCCTGGTATACTGCCGCAGCGGCAACCGCAGCAAGCAGGCGTCCGAAAAGCTGGTAAAGCTGGGTTATACCAACATCGTCGAGTTCGGCGGCATCAATGACTGGACGGGAGAGACCGTCAGCGGCGCTTTGTGACAATATCACGGAACTTGTATGAAATCCCGGTTATCATGGAGTCATCAAACAAGAGATCATAGGAGGACTTGCATATGTCTGTTATCCATATCAACAAGAATAATTTTCAGAATAAAGTTCTGAATTCTGAGAAACCCGTCCTGCTGGACTTCTGGGCGCCCTGGTGCGGCCCCTGCCGGATGGTCAGTCCCATTGTGGATGAGATCGCAGCCGAGCGCGGCGACATCAAAGTAGGCAAGGTCAATGTGGACGAGCAGCCGGAACTGGCCGCACAGTTCGGCGTTATGAGCATCCCAACCCTGGCGGTAATGAAGGGCGGCAAAGTCGTCAATCAAATAGTGGGCGCACGGCCCAAGGCGCAAATTCTGGCCATGCTGTGAGGAGGCTCAGGTATGGGATTCTTCGATTTCCTGAAAGGACCCGACATCAGTCAGGGTGTAAAAGAGTATCAGGCCACGCCCGGCGCTGTTCTTCTGGATGTCCGCACGCTGGAAGAGTACCGGGAAGGACATATCCCCGGCAGCAAGAATGTGCCGCTTCAGTCCCTTGACAAGGTGACCGGCTTCGTCAATAATCAAGATACGCCCGTGTTTGTCTACTGCCACAGCGGAGCCAGAAGCAGTCAGGCAGTCAGCGCGCTCCGGCGCATGGGATACACCAACGTCAAAAATATCGGCGGCATCGCCGCTTATGCAGGAAAGGTGGAACGATAATATGAAAGTTGTCATCGTAGGCGGCGTGGCAGGCGGCGCTACTGCTGCGGCCCGCATCCGCAGATTGGAGGAGCAGGCGGAGATCGTGGTGTTTGAGCGGTCCGGGTTCATCTCCTACGCCAACTGCGGTCTGCCCTATTACATTGGCGGAGTCATTGAGAACCCCGAGGAGCTGACCCTCCAAACGCCGGAGAGCTTCTTCTCCCGCTTCCGGGTCAACATGAAGGTACGCCACGAGGTCACTGCCATCCACCCCGACAAAAAGACGGTCTCCGTGACAAATCTGGAAACCGGAGATGCGTTCGAGGAAAGCTACGACAAGCTGATCCTCTCTCCCGGAGCCAAGCCCACCCAGCCCCGGCTCCCCGGCGTGGGATTGGACAAGCTGTTCACCCTGCGCACCGTGGAGGACACCTTCCGCATCAAGGAGTACATTGACCGGAACCGTCCCAGGTCCGCCGTATTGGCGGGCGGCGGCTTCATTAGCCTGGAGCTGGCGGAGAATCTGCGGGAACTGGGGATGGAGGTCACCATCGTCCAGCGGCCCAAGCAGCTGATGAACCCCTTTGACCCGGACATAGCGTCCTTTATCCACAGTGAAATGCGCCGCCATGGCGTGAAGCTGGCTCTGGGTCACACGGTGGAGGGCTTCGAGGAAAAGAACGGTGGCGTGGATGTGCTGCTGAAGGACGAAGCTCCCCTCCATGCCGACATGGTGGTGCTGGCCATCGGCGTTTCTCCGGACACCCACCTCGCTCAAGAAGCTGGACTGGAGCTGGGCATCAAGGGCAGCATCGTGGTCAACGACCGGATGGAGACTTCCGTTCCCGACATCTATGCCGTGGGCGACGCGGTGCAGGTGAAGCATTTCGTCACCGGACAGGATGTTCTGCTCTCCCTGGCAGGCCCCGCCAACAAGCAGGGCCGTATCGCGGCGGACAACATCTGCGGCGGCGACAGCCATTATATGGGCAGCCAGGGCAGCAGCGTCATCAAGGTCTTTGATATGACAGCGGCTTCCACCGGTGTCAACGAAACCAACGCAAAAAAGGCTGGGCTGGACGTGGACACCGTTGTCCTCTCCCCCATGAGCCATGCGGGCTACTACCCCGGCGGCAAGGTCATGACCATGAAGGTAGTCTTTGAAAAGGAGACCTACCGCCTGCTGGGCGCCCAGATCGTGGGCTATGAGGGCGTAGACAAGCGCATCGATGTGCTGGCCACCGCCATCCGGGCCGGGATGAAGGCCACGGAACTGAAAGACCTGGACCTGGCCTACGCGCCGCCCTATTCCTCCGCCAAGGACCCGGTGAATATGGCGGGCTTTATGATCGAAAACATTGCAAACGGCGTCCTGAAGCAGTGGCATCTGGCAGACGCGGACACGCTCCCCCGGGACGGCAGCGTAACGCTGCTGGATACCCGCACGGTGGAGGAATTTGCCCACGGACACATCGACGGCTTTACCAACATCCCTGTGGATGAACTGCGGGAGCGGCTGGGTGAGCTGGACAAGTCCAAGCCGGTGTACGTCATCTGCCAGAGCGGCCTGCGCAGCTACATTGCTTGCCGTATCCTGGCCGGAAATGGCTTTGACTGCTATAACTTCTCCGGCGGCTTCCGGTTCTACGACGCGGTAATGAACGACCGCTGCCTCATTGAATCGGCCACTGCCTGCGGTATGGACAAATAACAATAACCCCTTCTCAGATTCCACAGGAACATGAGAAGGGGTTATTCTTTAGTAAATGAGAATCCCAAGCATAGCCGAGGCGATGATCAGCAGGATGGGCGAGAGTTTTTTCTTTTTGAGAGTACGATACATCGCCATACAGGCAGCCAATACCACCACGATCAGCAGTGCCCGCAAGTCCGCTTTGGCACCTTGCACCAGAGGAAAGCAGTTGTGCAGCGTCATATAGACGCCGGTGGCCAGGATAATGCCGATCATACAGGGCTTCAATCCCTGCAGAACAGCCTGTGCATACTTGCCTTTCAGGATACCCCTGAGCAGGTTCATGACCAGTAGGATCACGAAGAAGGACGGCAGTACTACTGCCAGCGTGGCGAGGACTGCGCCCCCAAAGCCAGCCTGACTGCTGCCCACATACGTGGCGAGATTCACCATGATGGGGCCGGGTGTGCTTTCGCTGACGGCGATCATATAGCTCAACTCCTCGTCGCTGAGCCAGCCGCAGGACAGCACCACATCCCGGATGAGGGGGATGGCGCTGTATGCACCGCCGAAGGTAAAGCAGCCCACCTTCAAAAAGCCCAGAAGCAGTTCCAGATAGATCATTGCCCGGCACCGCCTCTCTGCGCCGGTGCGCTTTTTGCGGCAAAAACGGACAGGCTGATGATCCCTGCTGCCAGCATCAAAGCGACAGAGGAGATCCGCAAGGAGAAGAGGTTGCCAAGCAGCATGATGACAAAGGCGCATCCTGCGATGATACGCGGCTGCGGCTTTTTCTTCATCTTCTTCAGCATCGTTGCCCTAGCATCTAAAATCAGCAGGCTTACGCCCACTTTGATGCCCCTGCATGCTGCAGCAATCACCTGATATTCCAGAAAGTGCTCCAGGAACATGGAGATGAGATAGAGGATCACAAAAGAAGGGAGCACGATACCCAGGGTCGCCAGCACGGCACCCGTCATGTCTGCCATCTTGTAGCCCACATAAGTGGCGCAGTTGATGGCGATGGGGCCGGGCGTGGATTCCGCCAATACGGTGAGGTCCATCATCTCATCCTGTGTTAGCCACCGCTTTTTCTCCACGCAGGTATCGGTGATCACGGAGATCATGGCGTATCCGCCGCCAAAGGTAAACAGCCCTACTTTCATAAAACTGAAAAAGAGTTGAGAGAGCATCGGCAGCGGCTTACGCATGTTGCAGTTCCTCCAATGCGGCCCCATCCGTGATCTCCACAGTTCCCCGGGCCAGCTTCACCATGCCCTCGCTCTGGAAATACCGCAGCATCCGGGTGACTACCTCCCGGGCAGTTCCCAGATGGTTGGCAATGGTCTCGTGGGTAATTTTGAGGACCTGCGTTTCTTCCAGCGTGCTTTCTTCCAGCAAAAACGCGGCCAGCCGCTTGTCAAAGCTCTTCCACATGATCTGCTCCATGAGCCACATGACCTCGGAGAAGCGGGTGGCCATGATCTCATTGGTAAAATTGGATACCGGGGCGGATTCCTGCATGATGCTTTGATATATTTCTGCAGGGACGATCCACAGCTCCGTGTCCTTTTCCGCCTTGATCATCATTTCAAATTGAATGGACCGCATCATGCAGGAGGCGGAGAACAGGCAGATATCCCGGTCAAACAGGCGGTAGAGGGTGATCTCTCGTCCCTCGTCGGAGAGGATGTAGGCGCGAAGCTGACCATGCCGGATCAGAAGCAGACCCGTACAATCCAGGTTTCCGTTATGAAGAACGGCCCCCTTCTTTACAGTGCGGCTGACCGCATTGCCTTTGAGTTGCTGCTGCTGTACGGAAGTCAATTTCTCCCAAACAGGAAAATAATCTTGAAACTCCATGGTACACCCCCTCTGCTTCAGTCACACCCAGTATAAAGCTGTTTACGGCATATGTCAATTATGATAATTGACATATGCCGTAAATGGGCCTATACTTTCTTTATAAAGCAACGTGAAGAAAGGAGGCATACCCTGTGCCAAGGCCAAAGAAATGCAGGCGCGTGTGTGATTACCCCCGGACGCTGACATTTTTGCCGGAAGACCTCAAAGACAGAGAACAGGCCGTCATCCTGACGGTGGATGAGTACGAGACCATCCGCCTCATCGACAAAGAGGGACTCTCCCAGGAACAGTGCGGCGATTTCATGCAGGTTGCCCGCACCACCGTGCAGCAGATCTACGCCAGTGCCCGTAAGAAACTGGCGGATGTGCTGGTGGACGGCCTTCCTCTGCGGATCGAGGGCGGAGACTATCAGCTCTGCAACGGGGGCAACCGGGCCTGCGGATGCAGCAACTGCTATAAACAAAAATTCAATCAACTATATGAAAAACCAAAAGGAGAACACATCATGAGGATTGCGGTCACTTACGAAAACGGAGAAATTTTTCAGCACTTCGGCCACACGGAGCAGTTCAAGGTCTACGATGTGGAAAACGGCAAAATCATGTCCGCCGAGGTGGTGGATACCAACGGCAGCGGCCACGGCGCACTTGCAGGTGTTCTGAGCGCGCTGCATGTGGACGCACTGATCTGCGGCGGCATCGGCGGCGGCGCTCAGGCGGCGCTGGCAGCGGCAGGCATCCAGCTGTATGGCGGTGTATCCGGCGACGCGGACCAGGCGGCAGAGGCGCTGGCTGCCGGAACGCTGGCCTATAACCCCAATGTGATGTGCAGCCACCACGGAGAGCACCACCACGAGGGCAACTGCGGTGATCATGGCTGCGGCCATCACTCCTGCGGTTGAAATAAGTGACAAAGTCACGGTATTTGTGCCGTGATTTGATAAAATATGGCTAAAGGAGGCGGTGAACCCTATGAAGCAATATGTTTGCAGTATTTGCGGCTATGTTTATGACGAAGCTGCCGGTGGCAAGTGGGAAGATCTTCCTGTCGATTGGAAGTGTCCCCTGTGCGGTGCAGATAAATCCCAATTCCGGGAGAAAATCGAGCAGGCCAAGCCTGCTGCTGCGCTGGACAAGCCCCATGTGGAGAAAGAACTGTCCGCCATGGAAATGAGCATCATCTGCTCCAACCTGGCAAGAGGCTGTGAAAAGCAATATCTGCCCCAGCAGGCGGAAGATTTTCGGAAGCTGGCAGAGTTCTTCCAGTCCAAGGCGGAACCGGTGCAAGAGCCCAGCGTCAAAAAACTGCTGGAACTGATTGAACATGACCTCTCGGTTGGCTATCCCTATGGCAACGCAGTATCCGCCGAGAAGCCGGATCGGGGCGCCCTGCGGTGCCAGGTCTGGAGTGAAAAAGTCACCCGGATGCTCCAATCCCTGTTGACCCGCTATGAAAGCGAAGGGGACAAGATGCTGGAAAATACCGGTGTCTGGGTCTGCACGGTCTGCGGCTTTGTCTATGTGGGCAACGCGGCTCCGGAACTGTGCCCGGTCTGCAAGGTGCCCAGCTGGAAATTTGAAAAAGTGGAAGGGAGGGCTTGATGATGGCTGAAAAATACGCGGTGAGAAATCTTCGTTTATGCACCAAGGACTGTCTGTGTCTTTACGTCTGTCCCACTGGGGCCACGGATACGGAGAACAGCGTCATTGACCCGGAAAAGTGCATCGGATGCGGCGCCTGTGCCGAAGCCTGTCCATCCTCTGCCATTTCTATGGTTCCCAAGACCCTTCCTGTGCAGCAGCCCAAGGAGGAGAAAGTTGTAGAAGCCCTGCGGGGTCTGGTACAGAGCAAGGCGCAAGCCGAGAGCATTGCTTCTCAGTTGCCGGATGCCCTGAGCGTGGCTGTGGAAAAATCCTCCCGGCTGATGGCAGAGGACCTGTGCCGTGAAGCGGGCTTCATGCTTCCCCAGAGCAGCAACACTAAGGCGTTCCTGGAAAGCATCAAAGCATATCCCGGCATCCCGGCGGATGTGGTGGAATCCCTGTTACATACCATTCAATTCAATGAAAAAACGGAGGAAACAAGCATGGAAAAGTGGAAATGCAGCGTCTGCGGTTACATTCATGAAGGCCCCATGACCCCTGATTTCAAGTGCCCTGTCTGCAAGCAGCCCGCCGACAAGTTTGTGAAGATCGAAGAGGCCGCCCCTGCGAAGAACCCCTATGCCGGTACCAAGACGGAGAAGAACCTGTGGGAAGCCTTTGCCGGTGAGAGTCAGGCCCGGAACAAGTACACCTACTTCGCCTCCGTCGCCAAGAAGGCCGGCTACGAGCAGATCGCCGCGCTGTTCCTGCACACCGCTGAGAACGAGAAGGAACACGCCAAGCTGTGGTTCAAGGCTCTGGGCGAGCTGGGCGATACTGCCGAGAACCTGCTCCATGCCGCTGAGGGCGAGAATGCCGAGTGGACGGATATGTATGACCGCATGGCCCGTGAGGCCGACGAGGAAGGCTTCCATGAGCTGGCCGAGCAGTTCCGTGGCGTTGCTGCCATTGAGAAGGTCCATGAGGAGCGCTACCGCAAGCTGCTGAGCAACGTGGAGGCCATGGCCGTCTTTGAGAAGAGCGGCGTTACTATGTGGGAGTGCCGTAACTGCGGCCACCTGGTCGTTGGCACCAAAGCTCCCGAGGTTTGCCCTGTCTGCAAGCATCCCCAGGCATTCTTCGAGGTGCGCGCGGAAAACTATTAAGGGGGAGTTATTGATGAGCGCAAAGTTTTACATCTGCCGTCACTGCAGCAATTTGGTGGGCGTGATCCATGACTCCGGCGTGCCTATGATGTGCTGCGGCCAGAAAATGGAGGCTCTGGAGCCCAACACTGTGGAGGCCAGCGGTGAAAAGCATCTGCCTGTGGTCGCTGTGGAAGATGGCGCGATCAACGTCAATGTGGGCGCTGTGAACCATCCCATGGCTCCTGAGCACTTCATCGAGTGGGTCTATGTTCAGACGGAGCGTGGCGGTCAGCGCAAGACCCTGAAGCCCGGCGATGACCCCAATGTCACCTTCTCCCTGGGAGATGACAAGGCAGTGGCTGTTTACGCATACTGCAACCTCCACGGTCTGTGGATGACCGAGATCTAAAACACTGAGATAATCGCCTGCCGCTGTTTCGGCAGGCGATTATTCTAATGGAGGAATTATGCGGCATACAAATGTGAGTTTTATCTTCCTTGATCGAGTTCTGGAGGTTGAATGAAATATTTGAGGCCAACAGTGGAAGTCCGCTCTGGCACTGACCCTTCCGGATATCTGTGGTAGTATAGCCTACCCGGAAATTGTGAAAAACATCGGGACGGACGCATTATGCTGAATCGACAGAATAATCCCGCCAGAGATGGCGGCTTCACGCAGCGGAGCTGCCTTTTTGTGATATCGTCACGGAAGCATCGGTCATTTGTGGTATACTGATCATAATAAAAGCAAAAGGAGCGATGAGTGATGTCGATTTTGAATATGAATGCAGAAGGCTACCGGAAGTTCACACAGGCGGAGCAGCCTGTTATGGTTGAATTCTCAGCCCCTTGGTGTGTATATTGCCGCCGTCTGGCTCCAGCATTGGAGAGTGTGGCGGAGGAGTACCAGGATACGTTGGTGTTTGGTGCGGTCAACATTGATGACGAGCCGGAATTAGCTCAGTCCGAGAAGATCGAAGTTGTCCCCACTTTGCTGATCTATCAGAACGGACAGGTTCTTGGCTCTATCGTAGCCCCGGAATCCAGGGCACAGCTGGTGGCTTTCATTGAGGAAACCTTGCAGCACCGGGAGCAGGAGGCGAATGTTACGAAACATATCTATGATATGATCGTGGTGGGCGGTGGACCCGGTGGCTATACCGCAGCACTTTATGCTGCCAGAGCCGGATTGGACACGGTGGTTTTGGAGAAACTGTCTGCCGGCGGGCAGATGGCTTTGACCGAGCAGATCGACAACTATCCCGGCTTTGAGGATGGCATCGACGGCTTTTCTCTGGGAGAGAAAATGAAGCGTGGAACAGAGCGGTTCGGCGTAGAGACAAAGCTTACCGAGGTGCTGTCACTTGACCTGTCCGGTACTGTGAAGAAAGCGGCGACCAGTGAAGGCCCCTTGTTTGCCAGAACAATCGTGTTGGCAACCGGTGCCGGCCCGAGAGAACTGGGGGTTGAGAGCGAGCAAGAACTGATTGGCAAAGGCGTCAACTACTGTGCGGCTTGTGACGGAATGTTCTACAAGAACAAAACTGTGGTCATCGCAGGCGGTGGGAATACCGCTGCGGCAGACGCTCTGATTCTCTCCCGCATTTGCAAAAAGGTAATTGTTGTTCATCGCAGAGATACCTTGCGGGCAACTAAGATCTACCATGAACCGTTGATGAAAGCGGAGAATGTGGAATTCCGATGGGACAGCGAGATTATTGAGCTGCTTCACGACGAAAAGGTGATCGGCATCCGACTGCGGAATGTGAAAACCGGAGAGAAGACCACTCTGGCCTGTGATGGTGTGTTTGTCAGCATTGGAAGGAAACCTTCCAGCGAATTGGTGAAAGATCAGGTTAAGGTTGATCCAGCGGGTTATATCATTGCAGATGAGAGTACCCGCACCAACATTCCCGGCGTATTCGCTGTGGGTGATGTCCGTACAAAGGCATTACGGCAGGTTGTGACCGCCGTGGCCGATGGAGCAACCGCTGTGCACTATGCAGAAGAATATTTGGCAGGAGGAATGTGAGATGAAAAAAGGAAAAAAGTGGCTGAAGCCAGCTCTTTTTACCGCAGGTGGCGCATTGATTGGCCTCTCATATTATTGCTTTGTCGGATGCTCCACCGGAGCCTGCCCACTGACTGCTAACCCATTCATCACGATGGCGTATATGGGCTTGGTTGGCTGGCTGCTGTCCGGCGTTTTCGGAAAGGAATGTGAGAACGGATGCAATATGTAATATCCTTCCTGGAAGGCATCATCACGTTCATCTCTCCCTGTCTGCTGCCCATGCTGCCTATATACATCTCTTACTTCGCAGGCGGTGGAGAGCGCAGCATAGGAAAGACACTTGCGGGCGCCGTTGGCTTTGTGGCTGGTTTTACCGCTGTTTTTGTGACCATGGGCGCTCTGGCAGGCACCGTTGGCGGCTTCCTTCGGGAATATCAAACCGCAGTGAATATTATTTCCGGCTTGGTGGTGATTTTCTTTGGGCTGAACTTCTTGGGCGTTTTTCAGCTGAATCTGTTTAAGGGCAGCAGCCGGTCTGTGGATACCGGAAATATGAATTTCTTTTCAGCATTGCTCTTTGGCGTGATCTTTTCCCTGGGCTGGACGCCTTGCGTAGGAGCCTTCCTGGGCTCTGCGCTGATGCTGGCCTCTCAGCAGGGGCATGTGGCAGAAGGAATGTTGATGCTCCTTGCCTATTCTTTGGGGCTGGGAATTCCTTTCCTTCTCAGCGCCGTGCTGATCGACTATCTGAAGTCGGCTTTCAACTGGATCAAAGGTCACTACCGGGCCATTAACCTTGTCTGCGGCGTTTTTCTGGTGCTGGTAGGGATCCTGATGGCCACCGGGACTCTTGGGCGGCTTCTGAGTCTGCTCAGCTAAGGAGGTACTATGAAAAGCAAGAAAACAGTTCTAATGATTCTCCTTGCCTTTGTCTTGGTGCTGGGCGGCGCCAGTGTGCTTTACAACCGTTTGGGCGAGAATTTGGCTCCCGAGCAGCTGGCAGAGCAGGCTCCGCAGGCGTCAGAACCCGTATCTGATAATTCAGCTGGTTCCGGGGAATCTGAACCGGAAAAAGTGCTTGCGCCGGATTTCACCGTGTATGATTTGGAGGGGAATGAGGTACATCTGTCGGACTTCATCGGGAAACCCGTCATCCTGAATTTCTGGGCCAGTTGGTGCGGCCCCTGCCAGAGCGAAATGCCGGACTTTGATGAGGCCTATGCAGAGTTGGGAGATGAGATACATTTTCTTATGGTGAATATGACCACCAGTTCTCGGGAGTCCTTTGAAAAGGCGTCAGCGTTTATCGAGGATAAAGGTTACTCGTTCCCAGTGTTCTATGACCTGGATTCCAATGCGGCCACGACCTATGGTGTGTATTCGCTCCCGACAACGCTGTTCATTGATGCAGAGGGGTATGGAATTGCTCAGGCCACCGGTGCCATCGATCGCGAAATCCTGCAGAGAGGGATAGACATGATTAAGTGATATTGTGCAGAATGTATGGCCTCTCCTATGGAAGAATAACTCACCATGTTCAACAAACATACAGGAGAACATAGATGCAAAAGAATATCGCTATATACAGAAGCATAGACACATGGCTTGAGAAGCAATACGCGCAATTGGGATTGACTGGACTTCAGGCATCCGCAATTATGGTTCTGTTAGATGCCCATAAGATATCACAAAGTGAACTTGCCGGTGAGCTTGGCGTAGGGAAGAGTGCCGTCTCAAAAGTGTCCAGTAAACTTTTGGAATTAGGCTACGCTGAGCGGCGACGAAGACGGAAAGATAAGCGGCTTCATTTGCTATGCCCGACCCAGAAAGCTGCTCAACTCAGTCCTCAGTTGGTCGCTATTCAGAACCAGCTGGAAGAAATACTCTTTTCGGATTTTTGGGAAGGTGACCGGGAGAGGCTGGAATACTATCTGGATAGAATCAGAGATAATATTCCGCTGCTTCATGGGAGATCGTTTGAGCCGGTGCCGCCATATCGTATGAAAGATATTCCGGATGATCTGCGAAATATCACACCAGAGCAATGGGAGGCCATGCGGAAGGTCGATATCAGAACCGTAGATAAATCTCAACTTGTTGATATTCGGACGATCAAAATCGATGAGGAACTGCCACCCATTGACAGATGGTTTAGCTATCTGCGTCAAGTCAAAAACCCATATTGCGTCAGAGTAGGGGACATGGCGATAAAGATCAACTTTCCTGACGAGAATTGATTTAACCGCGCACCCCATTCATAGGTATAATTGTGTCAATCGGGAGTGAATATGATTGTTTGGTCCAAACAGTATCCCGATGCAAAGGCGGCCCACTGAAAAGTGGGCTGCCGTAATTTCTCAGAGAAAAGTGTATGTCTATCTTAACACAACCAGAGGGCTTCGTCACCGGCATGGCGGCCAAGATGTTCACGGTAGCAGGCCCGGTCATCGTGTTCGGCACGCTGGCGTCGGCCATTTACGGCGTGATCCTGATGCTGCTGGGTGGATAAGACCTGCCCCACAGCCGCGAAAACCGCGGTTGTGGGGCATTTTTGTCAAAAGAAATGGAACCTCCGGCTTGGCAGGCGGAAGTTTTTGGAGTATAATATTTTTCAACTGTCAATCAACATCGGAGGGATTTCCATGGAATTTCAATTTGCCAGCCGGATGGACCAGTTCCAGGCCGGTATTTTCGGCGTGCTGGACCAGAAGCGCCGGGAGGTGGAGGCCACGGGCCGGAAGGTGTACAACCTGTCCATCGGCACCCCGGACTTCCAGCCTGCGCCCCATGTGATGCAGGCCCTGTGTGACGCCGCCGGGGACCCGGAGAACTACAAGTACGCCCTGACAGAGCTGCCCGAGCTGCTGGAGGCTGTGCAGAACTGGTACCGCACCTGCTACGGCGTGGAGCTGGAGCAGGACCAGATCATGTCCGTCTACGGCTCTCAGGAGGGTCTGACCCACATCGGCCTGGCTATCTGCGACCCCGGCGACGTGGTGCTGGTGCCCAACCCCGGCTACCCCATCTTTGAGATGGGCCCCATGCTCTGCGGCGCGAAAATCGAGTATTACGAGCTGCGGCCGGAGAATGGTTATCTGCCGGACCTGGACGCCATCGACCCGGAACTGGCCCGGAAGGCCAAGATGATGGTGGTGTCCTACCCCGCCAACCCTGTGTGCGTGGCGGCGCCCCGGTCCTTCTACGACAAGCTCATCGCCTTCGCCAAGAAGTACCATATCATCATTATCCACGACAACGCCTACTCCAAGATCATCTTCGACGACCATGAGAGCATGTCCTTCCTGTCGGTCCCCGGGGCCATGGAGGTGGGCGTGGAGTACAACTCCCTGTCCAAGACCTATAACCTCACCGGCGCCCGCATCTCCTTCGTGCTGGGCAACCGGGAGATCATCCAGAAGTACCGGACCCTCCGGTCCCAGATCGACTACGGCATCTTCCTGCCGGTGCAGAAGGCGGCCATCGCCGCCCTCAACGGCCCACAGGAGGGGGTGGAGGAACAGCGGTTGGCCTATCAGGCCCGGCGGGACGCCCTCTGCGGCGGCTTCCGGTCCATCGGCTGGAACGTGCCGGACAGCCAGGGCAGCATGTTCGTCTGGGCCCCCATTCCGGAGGGCTACGCCACCAGCGCGGAGTTCTGCTTCGATCTGCTGGAAAAGACCGGCGTGCTGTGCACCCCCGGCTCCGCCTTCGGCACCCTGGGGGAGGGCCACGTGCGGTTTGCCCTCACCAAGACCCCGGAGGAGATCGCGGAGATCATCCAGGTGGTCAAGGCGGCTGATATGTTTTAAGGAAAAGACCGGACAGGGCTGCGCCTTGTCCGGTTTTTGAAAAGGAGTGGTTTTCCATGGAGATGGAGCAGATCAAAGCCTACGCGGCGGCCCACGCCGAGGAAGCGCGGCAGTTGACGGAGGTCCTGTGCCGCATCCCGGCCCCGTTCGGGAAGGAGCGGGCCAGGGCGGAGTTCTGCAAATCCTGGCTGGAGCGGTACGGCGCGCAGAACGTCCGTATCGACAGCGCGGACAACATGGTGCTGGAGCTGAACGCCGCCGGCAGCGACGCCCTGACGGTGCTCATGGCCCACACGGACACCGTGTTCCCCGATACGGCGCCCATGGAGGTCCGCCGGAAGGGCGGACGGCTGCTGTGTCCCGGCGTGGGGGACGACACCGCCAACCTGGCGGAGTTGCTGGTGGCGGCCCGGTTCCTGCTGGAGCAGGGGATTTCCCCCAAGCACGGCCTGGTCATCGCCGCCAACAGCGGGGAGGAGGGCCTGGGCAATCTGCGGGGCTGCCGCCAGCTGATAGCGGACTACCGGGGCCGGGTGGCCCGGATGATCTCCTTCGACGGCTACTATAACCGCCTGTGGAACAAGGCGGTGGGCTCCGCCCGGTACCGGGTGACGGTCCGGACCCGGGGCGGCCACAGCTTCCGGGATTTCGGCGCACCCAACGCCATTGCCCAGCTCGCGGAGCTGATCGGGACGCTGTACACCGTCCGCCCCCACTGGGGGCCGGAGGGAACGGTCACGACTTATAATGTGGGGGCCATTCAGGGCGGCACTTCCGTCAACACCATCGCCCAGGAGGCCTCCATGCTCTACGAGTACCGCTCCGACGAGGCGGCGGGCCTGCGGGGCATGGAGGAAGCCTTCCGGGCCGTGGTGGAGGATTTCCGGGCCAGGGGCGCGGAGATCGAAGTGGAGTCCCTGGGCGTCCGCCCCTGCGGGGAGGGGGTGGACCCGGTGGCCCAGCAGGCCCTGTCCGACTGGAGCGAAGTCCTGCTGAAAAAGCACACGGCCGGGGACATCGTGGTGGAGCCCGCCTCCACGGACTGCAACATCCCCCTGTCCCTGGGCATCCCGGCGGTGAGCTTCGGCCTGTGCGACGGCGGCGGGGCCCACACCCGGCAGGAGTGGATCGAGGCCGCCTCTCTGGAGACGGGCCTGGGCATCGCCCTGGAAGCGGTGCTGCATGTTTCGGAATGATGGAAAGGGGAAGCGGATATGGGAAACGTGGAACTGGCAAAAGCCTGCGACATTGAAGGCTGGATGGACTTGGTGAAGTAGGTCCGGGACAGCTTTCCCGGACTGGAGACCCGGGAGGCCCTGGAGGAGCACCGGAAAACGGTGCTGGACTTTATGAGCAGAGACGCTGCCATCTGCGCCAAGCGGGAGGGCCGGGTCGTGGGCGCTCTGCTGTTTTCCAGAGAGCCCGCGGTGCTTTGCTTTCTGGCGGTGGACGATGCCTGCCGCAGGCAGCACATCGGGGAGCGCATGGTGGCCTGTATGCGCACCTTCCTGGACCCCGCCAAAGAGGTGACGGTCACCACCTACCGGGAGGGTGTGCCGGAGGGTGTGGCGGCCCGGGCCTTTTACAAGCGGCTGGGCTTTGCGGAGGGAAGGCTGACCGAGGAATTCGGAAGCCCGGTCCAGGAATTTATATGGAAGCCATGAGAAAAGGACAGCCGTTTGGCTGCCCTTTTAGCATGCGCTCCTTTATTCTGTTAGCGGGAACCAACTGGCGCTGCCTGCAGAGAAATTCAGGTTCTTTGCCACCGCCGCACTGCGGCTGCCGGTGCCATCGCTGACGGAGACCGTGACGGCATAGCCGAGCCATCCGCTCTCCAATGCGGCGGTCCCGGTACAGACGCCGCCGCTGCATGGTACGTCAAAGACGGCGGATTTCCCCTCCGGGTCCGTGAAGGTAATTTGATAGATATAGGCATCTCCTGAGACGCTGGGGGTGAATTGGTAGGCCACCGTGTCATCGGACACGCTGGAAAATCTCACCCCGGAGACGGTAAAGGTGTCCGGCAGGGTGCTTACCGCCTGCGCCGTCTCCGCCGGGACCACGTTCCGCCATGTCCAGGCCCACAGCCCGCCCGCCAGCAGGCAGGCTGCCAGGAAGCCGCAGAGGGCGGGCAGCAGCCAGGGGTGCTTTTTCGGCGGGACATCCGGCTCCCCGGGGGCGGCTGCCGCCGACTCCGCTGTTTCCCGGCCGCAGAGGGCGTCCAGGGAAGTGTCCAGGGCCTCTGCCAGGGCCAGCAGCCGGTTCAGATCCGGGACAACGTCCCCGGTCTCCCACTTACTGACGGCCTGCCGGGAGACGCCGATCTTCGCCGCCAGCTCCTCCTGGCTCAGGCCCAGGGCCTTCCGCCGCCGGGCCAGGTGTTCGTGAAATGTCATGGATGTCCCCTCCTTTGCTGGCTCCATGATACCAGAACGACCGGTTGCGCGCAACCAGCGGGGGCTGGCATTGCCGCAACCAGCCGTTGCGGAACGAAAAAACACCCGCCGGGTGTCCGGCGGGCATGGGTATACGCGCGTTACAGCTCTGCCTTCCAAAGGCCGTGGAGATTGCACCAGGCATAGACGGCCTTGGCCGTCTGGCCCTCTGCCAGGGCAAAGACCACCTCGGGGGCCTCGCCGGGCTGCGGCCACTGGATGAAGGCGCCCTTCTCGGTCTCCAGGGCCACCCAGGGGATGTAGTGCTCGGCGGTCATGGGATGGGCCACGGAGCCCACGGACACCTTCACCAGTCCGCCCTCCACCGTGACGGCGGGCACGTGTTTCTCCACGGCGGCTTCGGTGACGCCGGCTTCCAGCAGGACCATGTCCTCGCCGCAGCACTTCAGGGGAACGCCGGTGGAGGTCAGCTTGGTCACGATATTGCCGCAGTGCTTGCAGATATAAAATTTCATCATGGGAGGTCTCCTTTCATCAGTCGGGATGTATCCCGTTCCTGGTTGCTTTCTGATGACAGCATAGCAGAGTTTGTCCCTGATAACTGTTGCGCCTGCAACAAAAAAGCGAAATTGCGGGAAAAAAGTCGAAATTCTCACGGTGAGAGAGAATGGTGTCGAAAAACGGCGGCGGAAGAAAACCGGGAAAATGTGCGTGATTTTTTCGTAAATTCCGGAGTTGACATAACGGTGTGGAAAACTCTGTGGAGAATGTGAAAAACCCTTGATTATGAACTGTTTGTGAAGGTGACAGTCCGGTTATGGGTAACATTACGCAACAACATTTTCGGGAAGAACCGGTTTTTGAAACGGGAAAAGGCGGGAAAGCATCTTCGCTTCCCGCCCATTCGGTTGTTCAATTCAGCTCCAGAATGGCGTCCACGGCGCCGCTTTCGCAGTTGTACCAGAAATATCCATCGTGCAGCCCGCCGCCGCTGTCCTCAAAGGCATAGTAGATCAGCATGGAGGCACTGTCCAGCCCCCACTGCAGGAACTGGTATTCAATTTCGGGGAACCCGGTCTCGTCCACATGGCGGTCTTTCCGCAGCTCCGTGGCTTCCACGCCCATGGAGAGGTAGGCATTCAGGTTGCTCTCTGAATGCCGGTCCAGCCAGGACAGGGCCAGGTAGGTGCCATCATCATATTGGAGAGCAATGACGTATTTGGAGCTGTCCGGCGCCCACCACAGACCCCCGTATGTGCAGTCGCCGTAGGTAATGTAGGTCTTCGCGCCGTTGCTGCCCGTGATGCGCAGGGAGGCGGCGTCTTTCAGGGAGAAGTCGGAAAAGCCGCCCAGATCGAAGGATTTGCGGTACACCGTGACGCTGGTCTGCCCGTCGGGAGACACGCTCCTGTCCGTGACGAACAGGACGCCGCTTTTCCACAGGAGCATCCCGCAGAGCAGCCCCATCCCCAGCAGGCAGGCCGCCAGCAGGCCCAGATACCGCTTCCGGGCGGAGCGCAGCTTGTGGGCCAGCGCTCCTTTGGAGTAATCCAGCACCTGCCGGGTGTGGGCCTCCGTCTGGCCGGGCGTCTCCGGCTGGCTGCTCCGTTCCCCCTGGATCAGCTCCAGGATGGAGATGCCCAGAATATCCGCCAAAGGCTCCAGCAGGGAGATGTCCGGCGCGCACAATCCCCGCTCCCATTTGCTGACGGCCCGGTCCGTGATGTGCAGCCGCTCCGCCAGGTCCTTCTGGGTCATGTTCCGTTCCTTCCGCAGCGCCCGGATCAGGGCGCCGGTCTTTGTGGGGTCCATGGGTCATCCCTCCTTATTCTTCTAAGATAGCGGAGATTTCCGCCAAAAGCAACAAACCGCCGGTTGAGTGGCACCCCTTGAACCTGTGGGGTTCTTGTGATACAATACCACATATTGAAAAATTGGGCGGTTTCGCCCCTTCGGAGGAACTATGGCAGCAAAAAAGCAGGATTACGGCAACGAGAGTATTTCGTCCCTGAAAGGCGCGGACCGGGTCCGGAAACGGCCCGGCGTCATTTTCGGCTCCGACGGCCTGGACGGCTGCGAGCACGCGGTCTTTGAAATTCTCTCCAACTCCATCGACGAGGCCCGGGAGGGCCACGGCAAGACCATCACCGTCACCCGGTTCCTGGACCGGTCCATCCAGGTGGAGGACATGGGCCGGGGCTGCCCGGTGGACTGGAACGAAAAGGAGCAGCGGTACAACTGGGAGCTGGTGTACTGCGAGCTGTACGCCGGCGGCAAGTACGACAACCTGTCCGGTGACAACTACGAGTATTCTCTGGGCCTCAACGGCCTGGGCGCCTGCGCCACCCAGTACGCCTCCCGCTACATGGATGTCACCGTCTGGCGGGACGGCCAGGAGTATACGCTCCACTTTGAGCGGGGCGAGATCGTGGGGGAGCTGAACAAATCGCCCCTGCCCAGGAATCAGAGCCGCAAGACCGGCACCCGCACCCGGTGGCTGCCCGACCTGGACGTGTTCACGGACATTGCCATCCCCGCCGAGTACTTCACGGACGTGATGAAGCGGCAGGCGGTGGTCAATGAGGGCATCACCTTCCGCTTCCGCAACGAGACCGAGCCGGGGAAGTTCGAGGAGACGGAGTTCCTGTACGAAAACGGCATCACGGACTATGTGACGGAGCTGGCAGGCGAGGGGAGTCTCACCTCTCCCGTGTTCTGGCAGGCGGAGAAGAAGGGCCGGGACCGGGCGGACAAGCCGGAGTACAAGGTGAAGCTCAGCGTGGCCTGCTGCTTCTCCAACAAGGTCAACGTCATTGAGCACTACCACAACTCCAGCTGGCTGGAGCACGGCGGCAGCCCGGAAAAGGCCACCAAATCGGCCTTCGTCTCCGCGGTGGACAAGTACCTGCGGGACCAGAACAAGTACCAGAAGAACGAGAGCAAGATCACCTGGGCGGACATCGAGGACTGCATCGTTCTGGTCAGCAACAACTTCTCCACCCAGACCAGCTACGAGAACCAGACGAAAAAGGCCATTACCAACAAGTTCGTCCAGGAGGCCATGACGGAGTTCCTGCGGACCAACCTGGAAATTTACTTTATTGAGAACCACTTCGACGCGGAGAAGATCGCTGAGCAGGTGCTCATCAACAAGCGCAGCCGGGAGAGCGCGGAGAAGCAGCGGCTGAACATCAAGAAGAAGCTCTCCGGCAGCATCGACATCGCCAACCGGGTCCAGAAGTTCGTGGACTGCCGGTCCAAGGACCCGGAGAAGCGGGAAATTTATATCGTGGAGGGCGACTCCGCTCTGGGCAGCGTCAAGCTGAGCCGGGACGCGGAGTATCAGGGCATCATGCCGGTTCGCGGCAAGATCCTGAACTGCCTGAAGGCGGACTACGCCCGCATCTTCAAAAGCGAGATCATCACGGACCTCATCAAGGTCCTGGGCTGCGGCGTGGAGGTCCAGAACAAGCATGTCAAGGATATGGCTTCCTTCGACCTGAGCAACCTGCGGTGGAGCAAGATCGTCATCTGCACCGATGGCGACGTGGACGGCTTCCAGATCCGGACCCTGATTTTGACCATGCTGTACCGCCTGACTCCCACCCTCATCCGGGAGGGCTACGTCTATATCGCCGAGACACCCCTGTTTGAGATCAACTGCGGTGACAAGACCTGGTTCGCCTATTCCGACAAGGAAAAGAACGACATCGTCAAGGGGCTGGAGGGGAAGAAATACAAGATCGACCGCTCCAAGGGCCTGGGCGAGAACGACCCGGACATGATGTGGCTCACCACCATGAACCCGGAGACCCGCCGCCTCATCCGGGTCATGCCGGAGGACGTGGAGCGGACGGCCCAGGTCTTCGACCTGCTGCTGGGGGACAACCTGCAGGGGAGAAAGGACCATATTGCCGAAAACGGGTATAAGTATCTTGAAATGGCAGATATTTCGTAAAGACAGAGAGAGGAACAGGTCATGGAAAAACGGTATGTGTCTCCGGCGGAGGTCTGCGGGAATTTTCTGGCCGTGGGGGAGCGGAAGGCCGCTCTGCCGCTGGATAAAATGCTGGTGATGGCGGTCCTGGCAGGGGCCTTCATCGCTTTGGCGGGGGTGGCCTCCACCTGGGGCTCCATGCTGGTGGAAAACCTGTCCCTGCGGCGGCTCATCGCCGGGTGCGTGTTCCCGGCGGGCCTTGCTATGGTGGTGCTGACGGGCACAGAACTGTTCACCGGCAACTGCCTCATGTCCATCGCTCTGCTGGACCGGCGCATCACAGTGCCCGCCATGCTGCGGAACTGGTGCGTGGTGTATGTGGGCAATTTCATCGGCGCGGCGGCGGTGGCCGCCATGGCGGTGTGGGGCGGTGTGTTCGCCGGGAAAGAGGAGTTCCTGGTAAACGCCGCCATGGGCAAGATCATGCCCGTGGAGCAGGCCATTTTCCGAGGCATTCTGTGCAACATCCTGGTGTGCCTGGGGGTGCTGATGGCCGCCGCGGCCACAGATGCCGGCGGCAAGGTGGTGTCCCTCTTTTTCCCGGTGGCGGCCTTCGTCATGGCGGGCTATGAGCACAGCGTGGCCAACATGTACTACCTGACGGCGGGCGTCCTGGCGGGAGCGGACCTCTCCGCTGCGGATATCTTTATCCGGAACCTGCTGCCGGTGACCATTGGCAACATCATCGGCGGCGCCGTCATCCTGGGCGGCGGGTACTGGTACATGTACCGCAAGGGCGCCGAAAGGGCCAACTGAACCGCATCCATACAGTAAAACGCACCGGAATCGTTCCGGTGCGTTTTTGTAATTTGGCTTGTTTCAATCCGCGATGACCTCGGCCATCTCCCGGGCGGAGATGCGGTAGACCGCGCCGTCGATGCCGTGGGCTTGCAGGGCATCCAGCACGGCGGAGCGCTCATAGCGGCAGCCCACCAGGGCGGCGCAGATGGTCTCTGCGTCCAGGGTGGAGAAGAAGTCGCCGTAGACGGCGGCGCTTTGGATGACGCCCTTCTGCACGTCGATCTTGAACTGCATTTTGCCGCCGGCCAGCCGGCCGGTGCGCTCAATGTTGAACTTGGGGTCGGCACCGTAGATGCGCTCCCAGTTGTTGAATTTCTCCGCAGCGATCTCCCGGATGCACTGGTCGTCATCCGGGGTGATAGTATAGACGGCGTCGCTGCCGCCCATGATGTGCCGGACCATGCATTCCTTGAAGGTCTCCGCGTCCATGGGGGCGGGCAGGTGCTCGGCGATGTTGGTGACCCGGTCCCGGACGGACTTGATGCTCTTGGAGAGAATTTTATAGCTGTCCACGGTGGTGGACTCCACCATCTGGCGGGTGTCCGTGTCGAACAGCAGGGAGCCGTGGTGGACGATGCAGTCCCCCAGCCGGTACTGGGCGTTGCCGGAGAATTTCTTGCCCCCGATGGTCAGGTCGTTGCGGCCGTTGAACTCCGCGCGGACCCCCAGCTCCGCCAGGGCGCCGATGACCGGGGCGATGTACTGCTGGAACTCGATCTCCCCGGCCTCCTTGTGCTGGATGAAGGAGAACTGCCAGCCGCCCAGGTCCGTGTAGATGGTGCCGCCGCCGCTCATGCGCCGGACGATGTGGATGCCGTGTTCATCGGCGTAGGGCTTGTTGATCTCCTCCAGCACGTTCTGGTACTTGCCCACCATCAGGGTCGGGGTGGTCCGCCAGAAGAGAAACACGGTGTCCGGCAGCCGCTTTTCCAGGGTGAAGTAGGTCTCCACGCCGAAGTTGTAGTAAACGTCGGAGGAGCCGGTCTCAATATAGATCATGGACGTCCTCCAGAACCTCCCACGCCTTGTAGGAGCTGCGGGCCAGGGGTGCGGAGGCCACATGGCGGAAGCCCTTGGCCAGGGCCATTTCCTTGTAGCGGGCGAAATCCTCCGGCGTGGCGTACCGGGCCAGGGGATAGTGCTGGGGAGAGGGCTGCAGGTACTGGCCGATGGTCAGAATGTCGCAGCCGGTGTCCAGAATGTCGTCCATCAGGGCGCTGATCTGATCCTCTGTCTCGCCAAGGCCCACCATGAAGCCGGTTTTGGTCAGCAGGGTGGGGTCCTTCTGCTTGCAGTAGCGCAGCACATCCAGGGACCGCTGGTACCGGGCCTGGGGCCGCACGGCGGACTGGAGCTCCTTGACGGTTTCCACGTTGTGGTTCAGCACCTCCGGGTGGGCGGCGATGACGATGTCCAGGGCGTCGGTGTTGCCCTTCATGTCGGAGATCAGGGTCTCCACGGTGGTGCCGGGGCAGACTTCCCGGATGGCCTGAACGCACTTGGCGAATTGCTCCGCGCCGCCGTCAGGCAGGTCGTCCCGGGTGGAGCAGGTCAAAACGACATGGCGCAGGCCCAGCTTTTTGGCGGCTTTTGCCACATTCATGGGCTCCTCCGGGTCCGGGGGCAGGGGATGGCCGGTGGTGACGTTGCAGAACCGGCAGTTCCGGGTGCAGATGCTGCCTAAAATCATAAAGGTGGAGGTGTGCTTGCGGTAGCACTCCCCCAGGTTGGGGCAGTTGGCCTCCTTACAGACGGTGTTCAGCTTCAGGTCCCGCATCATCTCCGCCACCTCGTTGACGGCGTCCTGATTGTACCGGACCTTCAGCCATTCAGGCTTCTTTTCCATGGGGCTGCCTCACTTGGTCTCCAGAATGGCCACCGGGGTCTCCACGTTCACCGTGTCGCCCTCCTCGAAGAGCTGCTTTTTCAGCACGCCGCTCTCCGTGGCCTCGATCTGGTTGACCACCTTGTCGGTCTCGATCTCAAACAGGGGCTCGCCGGCGGTGACGGTGTCGCCCTCCTCCTTCAGCCAGGCGCACAGGACGCCGTTTTCCATCTCGGGACGCAGCTTGGGCATGGTCAGTTCTTTTTCCATTGGTGATTCATCCCTTCTCCGCGTTTGACGCGGGTATCTGTATCAGGAAAGCCGCTGTGGTTTACAGCAGCCAGTCCATCAGTTCTTCCGCCTGGTCTCCCACAAGGACTCGGCAGATTTTGTCAAAGCCCTCCGGGTCCAGCCGGGAGCCGTTCAGCAGTCGGGCGGCCTGGGCGCCGTCCAGGGCTGCGCAGTCGATTTCAGCGTTGGACACGATGCCGCGCTTGGCCTGATAGGCCACCCGGATGGGCACCCCGGCAAAGCTGCCGGATTTTTCGTATGTAAAGGCCGGGGTCTTGCCCCAGGTCCACTCCCAGGAGCGGTACTTCTCGTCCCGCAGGCGGCAGACCGCCGCCACCTGTTCCGGCGTCAGGGTCAGCCGGGGGCAGCCGGGAGGCACCATCCGGTCCAGCAGCCGGGTCCCGAATTCCTCCAGGGTCATGGGGGCGGACAGGTGGTCGGCGATGTTGGTCACGGGGCAGATGGCCGAGACCGTTCCCTTGGACTGGAAGCAGTCGTTTTTGTGGTGGGTGGTGATCCGGTCCAGCACCGCCAGGTCCGACTGGAACAGCAGGGTCCCGTGGTGCAGGAGCCGCCCCCCGGCGGCCCGCTGGGCGCTGCCGGAGATCTTCTGCTCCCCGATGGCGATGTCGCAGGTCCGGTTCTTCCGGGCGGGAACGCCGATATCGTTCAGGGCCCCGATGACGGGCCCGAGACAGCGGTCGTAGTCCACCAGACCGTCCTGGCGGGTGATGTAGGTATAATTCACATTGCCCAGGTCGTGGTACACCGTGCCGCCGCCGCTCATGCGGCGGACGACGGGGATGCCCAGCCGCCGCAGGGTCTCCACATGGACCTCCCGGCAGATGTTCTGATAGCTGCCCACGATGACGGCGGGGCTGTTCTGCCACAGGAGGAACACATCATCCTCCCGGAAGGTCTCAAAGACGAATTCCTCGAAGGCCTGGTTGTAAAAGGGGTCGTGGGAGAGATTTCGTACCGTCAGCATATCCGCCCCATCTCCTTTCCCCAGTAGGTCAGTCTGAAATGAATTATAGTTATTTGTGAAAAGATTGTCAATAGAAGAAATGCTTTGGTGACCGGCTTCGGTTGCCTTTTCCAGAGAAAAATGGTATGATACCTTTATGAAATTGTGCAATGGAAAACGGGCGGCCCCGGCAGCGTATTCCGGCCGCCGCTTTTGAGGTATGGTATGAAGAAAAACGAGAAAACGCAGGCGAAAAAGGCCGCTGTCCCCGCCAACGTGCTGGGACTCCACGCGGCGGTGGTGGAGCAGCCCATCACCGACACCCTGGAGACCAACTACATGCCCTACGCCATGAGCGTCATCGTCTCCCGGGCCATCCCGGAGATCGACGGCTTCAAGCCCTCTCACCGGAAGCTCCTGTACACCATGTACAAGATGGGCCTCATGACCGGCGCCCGGACGAAATCCGCCAACATCGTGGGCCAGACCATGCGATTGAACCCCCACGGCGACGCCGCCATTTACGACACCATGGTGCGCCTGTCCCGTGGCTACGGCGCATTGCTGACACCTTTCGTGGACTCCAAGGGCAACTTCGGCAAAAGCTACTCCCGGGATATGTCCTGCGCCGCTCCCCGGTACACCGAGGCCAAGCTGACCCCCATCTGCGCGGAGCTGTTCCGGGACATCGACAGCGACACCGTGGACTTTGTGGACAACTACGACAACACCATGAAGGAGCCGGCCCTGCTGCCCACCACCTTCCCCAACATCCTGGTGTCCGCCAACAGCGGCATCGCCGTGGGCATGGCCTCCCAGTTCTGCGGCTTCAACCTGAAAGAGGTCTGCGATACCACGGTGGCCTACCTGAAAAATCCGGACTGCGACCTGACCGAGACCCTGCTGGCCCCGGATTTCCCCACCGGCGGCGAGCTGATCTGCGACCCCAATGCCCTGCGTGAAATTTACGAGACCGGCCGGGGCAGTGTAAAAGTCCGGGCCAAGTACCGCTATGTGAAGGCGGAAAATCTCATTGAAATTTATGAAATTCCCTACTCCACCACCGTGGAGGCCATTCTGGACAAGGTGGCGGAGCTGATCAAGGCGGGCAAGGCCAAGGAGATCGCCGACATGCGGGACGAGACGGACCTCTCCGGCCTGAAGCTGACCATCGACCTGAAGCGTGGCGTGGACCCCGACAAGCTGATGGCCAAGCTCTTCAAATCCACCACCCTGGAGGACTCCTTCGCCTGCAACTTCAACGTGCTCATCGCCGGCAGCCCCCAGGTGCTGGGCGTCCGGCAGATTTTGGAGGAGTGGACCGCCTGGCGCACGGAATCCGTCCGCCGCCGCATTTACTTCGTGCTGAAAAAGAAGCGGGACAAGCTGCACCTGCTCAAGGGCCTGAAGCGCATCCTGCTGGACATTGACAAGGCCATCAAGATCATCCGGGAGACGGAGGAGGAGGCCGAGGTCATCCCCAACCTGATGATCGGCTTCGGCATCGACCAGGTCCAGGCGGAGTTTGTGGCGGAGATCAAGCTGCGCAACATCAACAAGGAGTATATCCTCAAGCGCACCCGGGAGACCGACGCCCTGCGGGACGAGATCGACGACCTGGAGGACACCCTGTCGAACCCCAAGCGGGTGAAGAAGATCATCGTGGAAGAGCTGAACGAGGCCGCCAAAAAGTATGGCGAGCCCCGCCGGACCTCCATCGTCTACGGCCATGAGATCGAAGTTTATGCGGAAGAGGAATCTGTGGAGGAATACCCGGTGAACATCTTCCTGTCCCGGGAGGGCTATTTCAAGAAGATCACGCCCCTGTCTCTCCGCATGAGCGGCGAACAGAAGTACAAGGAGGGGGACGGCCTGCGCCAGTCCTTCGAGACCACCTCCAATGCCGAGATCATGTTCTTCACCGACAAGTGTCAGGTGTACAAGACCCGCCTTTCCGAGTTCGACGACACCAAGGCCAGCGTCCTTGGCGACTACCTGCCCGCCAAGCTGGGCATGGACCCGGGAGAGACGCCGGTCTACGCCGTGCTGCCGGGACCGGATTACGCCGGGGCCCTGCTGTTCTTCTTCGAAAACGGCAAGGCGGCCCGGGTGGACCTGACGGCCTACAAGACCACTTCCAACCGCCGCAAGCTCACCGGCGCCTATTCCGACAAGTCGCCCCTGGCGGCCATCCGCCGCATCGATCAGGACTGCGAGCTGGCGGTGTACTCCAATGAGCCCCGCTGCCTGATCTTCCACACCGCCCTGCTGGCTCCCAAGACCACCCGCACCACCCAGGGCGTGGCGGTGATGCACATGAAGCCTAAGTACCATCTGGAGGCGGTGAAGCCCCTGGAGGAGACCTCCATCGCAAACCAGAGCCGCTACCGGGTCCGGGCGGTCCCTGCCGCCGGCGCCCTGCTGCGGCAGGAGGACTCCGAGGAGCAGCAGCTGGGCCTGCTGGACTGAGAAGGCACCGCCCATCCCGGAGAAGGATACAGCAATTACTGAAAGGAGACGATCTAAGATGTTTGATACCGTGAAACAGAATCTGGAGACCCGGGGCTTTTCCGTCCGGACCTTTGCAACGGCGGCAGAGGCGGCCGCCTACCTGAATGAGGCCATTGACGGCAAGACCGTGGGATTCGGCGGCTCCGTGACGCTGAAGGACATGGGCCTGTATGAGCTGCTGGGCAGCCACAATGAGGTCCACTGGCACTGGGTGAACGGCCAGGAGGAGCGGAAGGCCGCCATGGGGACCCAGGTATATCTCAGCTCCGCCAACGGCCTGGCGGAGACCGGCGAGATCATCAACATCGACGGCAGCGGCAACCGGGTGGCCTCCACCCTGTACGGCCACGAGAAGGTGTATCTGGTCATCGGCCGCAACAAGCTGGCCCCTACCTATGACGAGGCCCTGTGGCGGGCCCGGAACATTGCCAGCCCCAAAAACGCCCAGCGGCTGGGCCGCAAGACCCCCTGCGCCGTCAAGGGTGACCGCTGCTACGACTGCAAGAGCCCGGAGCGCATCTGCCGGGGCCTGGTGGTCCTGTGGGGTCCCATGATGGGTATGGAGACGGAAGTCATCCTGGTGGATGAAGACCTGGGCATGTGAGGAAGGAACGGCTTATGACCAGTCTGGAACGGACGGCGGAGGCCCTGCGGCAGCGGGGGTTCACCGTCAGCGTGTTTGAAACAGCGGAAGCGGCGGCGGACTATCTGGACGCCAACCTCGACGGCAGGACCGTGGGCTTCGGCGGCTCCATGACGTTAGAGGCCATGGACCTCTGGGAGCGCCTGCGGACCCACAATCAGGTCTACTCCCACCTCCACGGCTTCCCCTTGGGACCGGAGGCGGCAGAGGCCCAGGTCTATGTGACCTCCGTCAACGGCCTGGCGGAGACCGGCGAGGTCATCAACATCGACGGCATCGGCAACCGGGTGGCATCCACCCTGTACGGCCACGAAAAGGTGTATCTGGTGGCAGGCCGCAACAAGATCGCCCCCACCTATGACGAGGCCCTGTTCCGGGCCCGCAACACCGCGGCACCGAAGAACGCACAGCGCAAGCAGATGAAGACCCCCTGTGTCCAGGGGGACCACTGCTATGACTGTAAGAGCCCGGACCGCATTTGCCGGGCGCTGACGGTCCTGTGGGGACCCATGATCGGCATGGAGACGGAGATCGTGCTGATCGACCGGGACCTGGGCTATTGATATCTGCGAAAGAGAGGAGGCGCGTCCTGTGAAGAAACGGTGTTTGGCGATGTTGCTGCTGGCCCTCTGCCTGCTGACAGGGTGCGCCCCTCTGCTGGAGCGGGAGTACAGCACCTCAGAGCCTCACAGCAGCAAGTTCTGGGAGAGCGAGACAACAGATACCCTGCGGGCGGAGAATTATCAGGACATCGTCAACGACCTGCTGATCCTGATCGGCCAGCACGCGGAGCAGGCCACGCTGCGCCTGTATAACTTCAAGGATGACCTGACCGTGGCGGACATTCTGGAACGGGCCACGGTGGAGATCCAGCAGGAGACACCTCTGGGAGCCTACGCGGTGGCGTATATCACCTCCTCGGCCCAGGCCCAGCGGAGCTACTATGAGGTGTCGCTGCAGATCGGCTACCGCCGCACGGCGGAGCAACTGCAGGCGGTGGTGAATGCCACCAGCCCGGAGGCGGTGTCCAGCCTGCTGGAATCCGCTCTGGAGGCCGGAAAAACGGAGCTGGCGGTTCGCATCGGCTATTGGGGCGCGGATGGTCGGGAAAAAGTGGAGAGCGCTATCCTGCAGCTCCGGGAGGAACGGGAATTGACGGAGACCCCCATGTGGGTGGTGAATTATTATCCCACCCAGGGGCCGGTGGGCCTGCTGGAATTCCTGCTGGACCCGCCGGAGGCACTTGTGGAGGAGACCCCGGAGACCGGGGAAGATGACCCGGAGGCGGAGGGGGAAACACCTCCGGAGGAGACACCGGAGACGCCCAGCAAAGAAAATTGAAATTTTCAAAGAAAATGCTTGACAAAGAGCGAAACGCCTGCTAAAATAAACCCTGTTCCGCGGGCTTAGCTCATCTGGTAGAGCGCCACCTTGCCAAGGTGGAGGTAGCGAGTTCGAGCCTCGTAGCCCGCTCCAACTGAAACAGGACATCCGGTTTGGATGTCCTGTTTTTTCGTTAGAGGGAGAGAACTCGCTGCCTCCACCTCTATGCGCGAAGCGCATATTCAATCAGAGGTAGGGCAGGGTTCCCGCGAATCGCCGCAGGCGGTTCGTGGGATGCCGGGAAGCGAGTTCGAGCCTCGTAGCCCGCTCCAGCTCAGAAAAAGTCTTAAGGCGATGAAAAAAGCCTTAAGACTTTTTTCATGCGCCGAACAGACTTTTTCTTCGCTTTCCCACCGGAACCGCTGCGCTGGGTTCCGGCGGGAGCCCTGATGTTTTCCATCCGAAAGGATGGGGATTCTTATTTGGAACTTTCCCATTTTGCCAAGGCAAAATGGGCCGCTGCGGCGGGTTGATTCAAATCGCGCAGGGGAAACAGGCGAAGCGCCGCCGGCGGCGGATGAAGCGAGACTGTTTCGAGACAGCGGCACGATTTGCGGCCTGTTTTAAGGGCCGCAAATCGTAATGCCGCAACGGTGTGATCCGCAAAGGTTTTCCCCGCACACACCCCTTTCCTTGCGAAGGGCGGGAAGATGGGTTCCGGCGGGAGCCCTGAGTTTCAGGACATCCGGTTTGGATGTCCTGTTTTTTTCATTAGGAGGAGAAGGTCCTCAGCATAGAAAAGGGCAGGGCGTGTCATCGACACTCCCTGCCCTTATGCTTTTATGTAAGGATGCGCCGGACCATTTCCACCGCCGGGTCCAGAAGGGGAAGCTCTGTCCGGGTGGCCAGGGCTTCCTTGAAGTAGGGAAAGTGGGTGCAGCCCAGCAGCAGGGCCTCCATGCCGCACTGCCGGAACCAGCTGGCCAGCTCCGCCAGCCGGTGGCGGGCCACCAGCTCCGCCGGGTCCATGCCAGCCTCGATGGACAGCACCGCCGGCAGCAGGCAGGCACCCAGCAGCTCCAGGTCCGGATTGGCGCCGTACAGCGTTCGCTCAATGCCCGCCAGCCCCTGGGCGTTTGCGGCTATGAATCCCAGGCGGCGATACTGCCCCGCCAGGGAGCGATAGACCTCCAGAGGCGTCACGATCCGCATGCCCGTCTCCGCTGCCAGCGGCTCAAAGTCCACGGCGGAGGACAGGGAGTTGCAGTATACGAAGGCTTTCCGACAGCCACGGTCCATGGCGGTCTGCAGAACGGAACGGACTTTTGCCTGCTTTTCAACGTCGGAGGAGATCTGAAAGGCCGTCTGATGCCGGGGGTCCTCTGCCAGAGGAAAGGGGAGACCGGTCAATCCGGCCCCGCCCAGCACCTCCACCCCCATTTGGGTGTCCACGGGGGTGCCCGCCAGGACGGCGATGGATTCTTTCGTGTTCATGGGATCAGTCCAGCTTTCTGCGGAAATTGCCGTACACCCGGACGCCCTCCTGCACGGTGAAGAAGGCGTTGGGGTCGATGGTGTGGACGGCGTGGAGCATCTCTTCAATCTCGTACTTGGAAAGGCACACGCACAGCACGTGAACGCCCTCGCCGGTGTAGGCGCCGGTGCCGCTCCAGTAGGTGACGCCCCGGCCCAGCTTCTCCATGACGTACTGGCCCAGCTTGTGCTCGTCACCGTGGGTGAAGATCAGGGCCTGCACGTTCACGTTTTGCTGGTGCATCCGGTCCAGCACCATGACGGTGAAGAAATTGTAGATCACGGAGTAGATGGCCACCGCCGGGTCAAAGAGGATCAGACAGGCGGTGTACAGGAAGATGTTGAAGGTCAGGGAGAACTTTCCCACGGTGAAACCGCTGCCCCGTTTGCTGAGGCACAGGCCTACCACGTCCAGCCCGCCGCCGCTGCAGCCGCAGGTGAGAACGATGCCGCTGCCGATGCCGGTGAGGATGCCGCCCAGCAGGCAGGCGGTGAGGTAGTCCTCCAGAATGGGGGCAGAGGGGACGGGAATGATGCTGTAAAAGAAGGAATAGGACAAGGTGCAGATGATGGTTCGCGCCGCCAGTCCCCGCCCCAGGTTCAGGTAGGCAAGGATCAGAATGGGGATGTTCACCAGGAAATAGAGGATGCCGGCGATATCGTGGGCACCGAAGCTGAGCCCGGCATAGTCCTGCAGCAGGGTCCGGATCAGCTGGCAGACGCCCATGACGCCGCCGGAGTACAGATGCAGGGGGACGATAAAGAGATTCATGGCGGCGGCGGCAATGAACTCGCCCGCCACGGCAGCCACCAGACGAAGCCATCGGTTGTGCAGTGTGTTGTACAGCATGAAACGCTTCCTCCTGTCAGGTATTAGGATGCCCTTCTGCTTTCGATTATACGGGCTTCCGGAGAAAAGCTCAAGAGAAATTATAAGGTGTACTGCAAATACCGCCGCAGCCGCTCCTGGGCCCGCCGCAGGGTCCGGGAGACGGTGGAGGCATTGACGCCCAGATGCCGGGCGATCTGGGTGACGGACATGTTCCGCTCATAGCGGAGCTCCAGCACCTGCTGCTGGCAGGGGGTCAGCTCCTGCTCCCTGGCCAGACGGAGGTTGCGGCGCAGCCGCTCCAGCTGGAGCTGGTTGTCCTCGCTGTTCTCCCGGAGCCAGACGGTCATGTCGCCGATCCATTCGCTGCTGCGGGTATCAAAGGGTATATTTCTCATGCTTGTGATAACTCCTGTCATAGTATCGGGCGGTCAGCACCGCCAGCTCCCGGGTCTCCCGCAGCAGGGGGCGCAGCGTCTCGATCCGGAGCCGCAGGCGCCGGGCGGCGTCCGGGTCGGTCTCCGCCCGCTCCGCGGCCCGCAGCTCCGCTATGCGGGTGCGGATCAGGGCGGCGCTGTCGGCGTAATAGGCGGACATTTCCAGAAGGGTCATAGGCCAGCCTCCTTTCCCCGGGTCTCATGGCAGGGGGCCAGCTCCTGGCGGGCAAATTCCGGCAGACAGCCCGCGCAGATGCGGCTGCCGTTGCAGGCCCAGTATTCCTCTCCGGTGGTGATCTCGCGGCCGCACAGGGTGCAGCGCAGGGTGGTTTGCCGTCCGGGACGGCGGTGAACATGGTACAAAGGGGTCCCTCCTTTAAAAATAAAAAAGATGAAAAAAGCTGTTGACAAAAACGTTTTCCTCTGGTAAGATAAATCCTGCTGTTGGAAATGTACTTGCTGGTGTAGCTCAGCCGGTAGAGCAGCTGATTTGTAATCAGCAGGTCGGGGGTTCGAATCCGTCCACCAGCTCCAAAGTTCATATGGGGGAATTCCAGAGCGGCCAAATGGGGCAGACTGTAAATCTGTTGTCACTGACTTCGGTGGTTCGAATCCACCTTCCCCCACCAATACCGATCACCCATCAGGGTGGTCGGTATTTTTTTGTTTGGTGGATTCGAAGGGGAGCGGGGCTCTGCTCGGTACGGCAACAAACAAGAAACTTGTTATATAAGTACAAAATAACAAGAATCTTGTTTGCAATTGAAAATATAGCACATATGTTCGATTGAGTCAAGGGGTTTAACAAGAAACTTGTTAAAATAATTTGACATAACCAAAAAAATCGCATATGATAAAGAAAAACGACGCAGGGAGGAATGACCATGAGCCTTGGAAAGCGGATCCAGGAACAACGGGAAGCGCTGGGCCTTTCGCAGGCCGCCCTGGCGAAGCTGCTGGGGGTGTCCCAATCCACCGTGGGCAATTACGAGGCGGGCATCAGCTTCCCCAAGGAGGAGGTCATGCTCCGTCTGTTTGACTGCCTGGAGACCGATCCCAACACCCTTTTCCGGGACAGCTTCCGGGAGGGCGGCCGGGTGCCGACCCACAGCGAGCAGCAGCTGCTGGAAGGCTACCGGGGCCTGTCCCCCAGGGGGAAAGAGACGGTCCGCTCCGTGGTGGACGCCCTGTGCGCCTACCGGGATGAGGTGGAGGAGAGCCGCTCCGGCCGGGAGCCCCGGGTGATCCCCCTGTACCGCAGTCCCGCGGCGGCGGGCTACGCGGCCCCGGTGTTCGGCGAGGACTTCGACAGCATCCCCGTGACAGAAGATGTCCCCCAGGCGGCGGAGTTCGCGGTCCGCATCCAGGGGGATTCCATGGCACCTTATATTCCCGACGGTTCCGTGGCCTACGTGAACCGGGACCCTCTGGGGCCGGGGGATGTGGGCATCTTCTGGGTGGACGGGGATATGTTCTGCAAGCAGTATTATAAGGACCCGGCGGGGGTGGTGTACCTGTTCTCCCTGAACCGGGCCCGGGCCGACGCGGACATCGTGCTGCTGCCGGGCAGCAGCCGGGGGCTGGTGTGCTTCGGCCGTGTCATCATGCATGCCCTGCCTCTGCCCGGAAAGGCGTAAAAAAGAGCGCGGACGAAAGTCCGCGCTCTTCCATTTGATCCATCAGACAATGAAGCCGCCGTCGGCGGTGAGGACCTGGCCTGTCAGGAAGGAGGCCTTGTCCGAGGCAAAGAAGGCCACCGCGTGGGCGATGTCCTCCGGGGTGCCCAGGCGACCCAGGGGGGTCTCCTCAATGAGCATGGAGCGGGTCTCGTCCCCCAGGACCTTCACCATGTCCGTGTCGATGCAGCCGGGGGCCACGCAGTTCACCCGGATGCCGGAGGGGGCCAGCTCCAGGGCCAGAGACCGGGTCAGGCCGATGACGGCGGCCTTGGAACAGGCGTAGGTAACCTCGCAGCTGGCGCCCCGCAGGCCCCAGATGGAGGAGATGTTGACGATGCAGCCGGACTTTTCGGAGAGCATGTGGGGCAGCACCGCCCGGATGACGTTGCGGGCGCCGCCCAGGTTGACGGCCATGTGGCGGTCCCACATCTCGTCGGAGGTGTCCTGAAACAGGCCCTGCCCGGAGATGCCGGCGTTATTCACCGCCAGAGTGACCGGACCCAGCTGCGCCTCCGCGGCGTGGACCATTGCGCTTACGGCTTCGCCGTCGGCCACGTCGGCCTGATACGCCATGGCGTTCTGGCCGATGGAGCGGATCTGGGCCGCCACGGCTTCCGCAGATTCCCGCTGTTGGATGTAGTTGACGCAGACATCCCAGCCTTCCCGGGCCAATTGCAGGGCGATGCCCCGGCCAATGCCCCGGGATGCACCGGTCACCAGCGCGATCTTCCGCATATTCCAGACCTCCTTGTGAGCTGTTGGATGCAGTATATCAAATTTTTTCAAAAAGCGCAAGAAAAGTGTTGACAAATCGGGTCGGGCCGTGTATTCTATATTTGTTCCGCTTCGGACGATTAGCTCAGCTGGCTAGAGCACCTGCTTGACGTGCAGGGGGTCACAGGTTCGAGTCCTGTATCGTCCACCAGATAACCTCCTAGAGCCGCAAGGCTTTGGGAGGTTTTTTGCTGCCTGTTTGACTTTTCTCCCTTATTTTCTCCCTTATTTCAATTATCCAGCCGAAACACTCTTGATGACTTGTTCCATACGGTCAGCACTGTCCCTTCGCATTTGAGCAGTCACATGTCCATAGACATCGAGTGTGAAAGCGGCGGTAGCATGGCCCAAATTCTCTTGAACAGTCTTGATGTCATCTCCGCTTTTGATTGCCAGAACAGCGTAGGTGTGGCGTAAATCGTGAAATCGGGTAGAGGGAGAGCCGATCTTGTCTACAATTCGCTTAAAGCAATCATAGACAGTGCGGTAGGAAAGAAAGCCTCCGGTCTGGTTGGAGAAAATCAGGTTGTTTTCCTCCCAGCTGTTCCCGGCTTCTAGGCGCATCCCATTCTGCTTTAGCTTCTGCAAGCGAAACAACTGAACAACAGACGGGGCCAGGGAGAGAACCCGGCTTTTATTGTTTTTGGGCGGTGAGAAATAGTACTTGCCGCCCTTTTGCTGTTCCCGGCGAAGTTGCTGCTTGATAAGGAGCGTTCCATGCTCTAGGTCTACACAGTCCCATGTGAGGCCAAGTACTTCCCCCTCACGCATCCCAGAAAACAACGTAATTTTATACAGGTATTCGTGGGGATGGCCTTGAATGGCTTTTAGAAATTCGGAAACCTGAGTTTCATCAAGTGGCTGAATTTCCTTTTTTACTACACGGGGTGGCTTGCAGGCGTCTGTTGGGTTCACTCGAATATATCCATTCAGTACTGCTTGCTGTAGCGCTTTGTGAAGCACTCCGTGGAGGCTTCGGATAGTCTTGGCTGATAGTGGCTTGACATCCTTTTTGTCAGGTTTGTGCAGACGGTTATAGAGAGCCTGAACCATGGGGGAGGTCAGAGCGTCCAGCTTGACAGACCCTAAGTTAGGGATGATGTACATTTCCATATTCCTTGTATACAGATACTTGGTGGATGGTTTTATATCCTCCAAGTATTCCTTTACCCAAGTGTCCAGCCAGTCCTTGACAGTCAGCTTTGTAGGGGCTAAATAGGTCCTTTTGTCAATCTCAACTGATATTTCCCTGAGTTTTTGTGCGACTTCTTTTTGCGTTTTTCCACTCACTGATCGTTGTATTTGTTTCCCAGTGCCGGGATCACGCTCAGTGGTGATACGACCTTCCCACCAGGTATAGGTTTTTCCATTTTTAATTTGGGTCTTCTTTCTTATTGAACCATTGCCGTTAGCGGCACGGCCCATTGTATTTTTGCGTGGCATAAATAACCTCCTTCCGCCACGCAGAACGTACCACAAAAATATGATACGCCCTGAATGGCATTTGGTCAATTATCAGCCACATGCAAAAATTGCAGCAGCGCATCTTTCGGAACTCGAATTTGATGTCCGATGCGGACACTTCTGATTTGTCCACAGTGTATGAGGTCATAGGCTGTGTTTCTGCCTATGCCCTGCAAGTTTGAGGCTTGCAGGGCAGTTTCTATGTACGCACCGCAGGGGCCTTCCTGCGGTGTATTTTTCTGTCTTAGCGTCCTCTGTCATAATCATGGCTGCGATGTCGGGTCTGCTGCCGCCTTGCATCGTTCCTCCGCTTGGTCTCCGCCTCCATGTCCCGGAGTTTCTTGTGGATGCTCTCCTTTTCAGGCGGTGCCGGCGGGGGCTGCTGCCCTCCGTGGACTTGCCGCTCCCATGCGGCCAGATCGCGGTTGTACTGCTCCACAAGGCTCGTGGCGTCGTCATACAGCCGTTTGAACGCCTGCACGTCTGGATAGCCGTCCTCTTTCAGGATACCGGGCAACCGGTCCATCCGACGGTCGATCTCTTGCTGTATACCTGTAATCTTTTCCTGCAGGGCCTTGCGTTCCTTGCCCTTGAACAGCCCGGTCGCCTCTGCAAGCTGCTTCTCCAGCTTGGGAAGTTCCCCGTGCATGAGCTGCTTGACCGCCCTGGCTTCGTCCTGGACCTTGACCATCAGTTTCTGCATCTTGCGGTACTCCGCCATGTCAACGGACAGCGTAGGCTTAGGCGGGATTTCCGTCTCCCGGATCAATCCCATCAGGATTTCCTTTGCCTTTTGAATGATGCCCCGGAACAGTCCCGGCAGCCAGCCGTGCTTCTGCACGGAACGGGTAGCCTCGTTGTACAAGGCTGCTTCGAGAAGACTGCTGACGTGGTTTGAAAAGGAGATTCAGGAGTCCGGTGTGAAAGTCGAACTGAATCAGAATCTGACCGCAGAGGATATCAAGAAACTGGATGCTGACGCGGTTGTCATATCTACCGGCGCGTCTGCCAAAATCCCGAATATCCCCGGAGTCAAGAACGCAAACGTGACTACCGCTGTGGATGCACTGCTGGGCAACGCTGAGATCGGAGACAATGTCGTTGTTGTTGGCGGCGGCCAGGTGGGTTGCGAGGTTGCCTATGAGTTCCTGAGAGCGGGTAGAAAGGTCTCTGTCGTTGAATTCCTTGGCGGGCTCATCGCGGGTGGTACAGAGCCTGTGTCTGCCGCTGTGGTTCTGATGCTGGAGGACCTGCTCAACTACTACAAGGCGGATATTCATCTTTCCAGCGCAGTCAAGGAGATCAAGGAAAAGTCCGTCGTCATTGAAAAAGACGGCTTGTCGGAAGAGATACCGGCAGATACAGTCGTGCTTGCTGCAGGCTTTGTCGAGAACAATAGTTTGTATACCGACCTGCAGGATTGTGGGAAGGATGTCTACTTGATCGGCGATGCCAAGAAGAGTCCCGGCAACATCATGCACGCAGTGGCAGATGGCAATAAGGTTGGCAGAGAGATCTGACATTGGAGTTATTCCTACAAACGCATATTTCCATTATTGCATAATTGCCCGCCATTCCAAGGAAAAACGGCCGCATGAAAGACGCTATTACCCGCGAACGGCAGGATAAGAACTTTCAGAAAGGAATCAATGAAGATCTTCGAAGTGCATTGAATGAAGAACGCAATCGCAGCTTTGAACAGCGTCTGAAGATTTCTGAACTGGAACGGCGGTACAGGCGTCTGGAACATCTGCTGGGCAAAATCCCACGGGAGGAATTGGAGAAATTTCTACCAAATCAAAGGGAATATCAACGATAAATAAGCAGGGCTGTCCCAAGGCATTATGCCAAATACAGCCTTGCTTATCTATTTGCAGTTGCACTTTTGAAGTGATTGTTCATGTATTGCAGCAATTTAACGCAGGATTAACATAGGCATGGTGACGGATTTTACGCCGGGCTGCTTATACTAATCCCGTGGCATGAAGCAACAGACATATGAAAAAAGGAGAATCATTGTGATGAAAAAAGTATTTGCCATTCTGCTGACCCTGACCATGGCTCTGAGCCTGCTGGCCGCCTGCGGCGGCAAGCAGGAGACCCCCGCCCAGACTGAGCAGCCTGTTCAGACCGAACAGCCCGCCCCAGCGGAAGAGCCTGCCGCCCTGTCCGGCGCCGTCGCTACCAACGGCTCCACCTCCATGGAGAAGGTCATCGGCGCTCTGAGCGAGCAGTTCATGTCCGACAACAGCGGCGTCTCCATCACCTATGACGCTACCGGCTCCGGCGCCGGCATCGAGGCTACTTCCAATGGCAGCGCCGACATCGGCCTGTCCTCCCGCGGCCTGAAGGACGAGGAGAAGGCCTCCGGCCTGGTGGGCACCACCGTGGCTCTGGACGGCATCGCCGTCATCGTGAACCCCGCCAACAAGGTCGCTGACCTGACCGTGGAGCAGATCGCCAAGATCTTCACCGGCGAGATCACCGACTGGAGCGAGCTGGGCGGCGACGCCGGCACCATCTCCTGCATCGGCCGTGAGGCCGGTTCCGGCACCCGGGACGGCTTCGAGTCCATCACCGAGACCAAGGACGCATGCAAGATGGATCAGGAGCTGACCTCCACCGGCGCCGTTATCGAGGCTGTGGCCGGCAACCCCAACGCCATCGGCTATGCCTCCCTGTCCGCCCTGAAGGACACCGTCAAGGCCGTCACCGTGGGTGGCGTGGAGTGCACCGAGGACACCGTCCTGGACGGCAGCTATGCCATTCAGCGTCCCTTCGTCTTCGTCACCAAGGACGGCGTGGCCCTCAGCGCCCAGGCTCAGGCCTTCTTCGACTTCGCCACCTCCTCCGCCGCAAATGACCTGATCCGTGCCGCCGGCGCCGTGCCCGTGGCCTGAATCATTCCTCAAACATCCCACCCCCTCTTGGGAACGCCCTCACCCTCAAAAACAGGGTGAGGGCCGTTCCCGTCACTGGAAGGAGTTTCAAACATGGAAATGGAAAACGCACTGCGGATGCCCGCCCGGCAGCGGACAGCGGAAAAGAAACGGGGCGGCGGAACCGGACAGAAGCGGAACAGCCGGGAGGCCATGGAGTGGTTCTTCCACCTGCTGTTTTTGCTGTGCGGCGTGGTGGCGGTTGCCTTCGTGCTGTTCATCAGCATCTACCTCATCGTCTCCGGCCTGCCTGCCATCCGGGAGATCGGCCTGGTGGACTTTCTGTTCGGCAAGACCTGGGCCCCCACCGCCACCACGGTGGAGCCTTCCTTCGGCATCCTGCCTTTTATCCTGACCTCTGTCTACGGCACCGCCGGGGCGGTGGTCCTGGGTGTGCCCATCGGCCTGATGACCGCCATGTTCCTGGCGAAGGTGGCGCCGCCCAAGGCCGCCCGGGTCATCAAGTCCGCCGTGGAACTGCTGGCGGGCATCCCCTCCGTGGTCTACGGCTTGGTTGGCATGATCGTGCTGGTGCCCGCCATCCGGAATTTGTTCGGCCTCAGCTCCGGCGCCTGTTTGCTGGCGGCCATCATCGTGCTGGCCATTATGATCTTGCCCTCCATCGTCAACGTCTCCGAGACCGCCCTCCGGGCCGTGCCCCGGGAGTATGAGGAAGCGTCCCTGGCCCTGGGCGCCACGGAAATTGAAACGTATTTCCGGGTGTCCCTGCCCGCCGCCAGTAGCGGTGTGGCGACAGCCGTCGTCCTGGGCGTGGGCCGGGCCATCGGCGAGGCCATGGCCATCATCATGGTGGCGGGCAACGTGGCGAATATGCCGGGGCTGTTCACCTCCGTCCGCTTCCTCACCACCGCCATCGCCTCGGAGATGAGCTATGCCGCCTACGGCAGCCTCCAGCGCAATGCCCTGTACTCCATCGGCCTGGTGCTGTTTTTGTTCATCATGCTCATCAATGTGCTGCTGAACGTGTTTATCAAGAACAAGAAGGAGGACTGAGCCGTGGAACAGAAGCTATCCCCCCGCCGCCAGGTCTATGATAAGGGCCTGCGGGCCCTGCTGTGGCTCTGCGCGGGCGTCACGTGCGCCCTGCTGGTGTTCCTCATCGGTTATATCTTCTACCGGGGTCTCGGCAACATCACTTGGGAGCTGCTGACCACCCAGACCAGCTATATCAAGGACACCATCGGCATCCTGCCCAATATCCTCAATACCCTCTATATCATCTTTGTGGCCATGCTCATCGTCCTGCCCCTGGGCGTGGGCGCCGCCATCTACCTGACGGAGTACGCGTCCAACCATAAGGTGGTGGAGGTCATCGAGTTTGCCACCGAGACGCTGACGGGCATCCCCTCCATCATTTTTGGCCTGGTGGGTATGCTGTTCTTCGTCCAGAAGCTGGGCCTTGCGCCGGGCATCCTGGCGGGCGGACTGACCCTGGTCATCATGATCCTGCCCACCATCGTCCGCACCACCCAGGAGAGCCTCAAGACCGTCCCCCAGTCCTACCGGGAGGGCGCGTTGGGCCTGGGGGCGGGGAAGTGGCACATGGTCCGCACCGTGGTGCTGCCCAACGCCATCGACGGCATCGTCACCGGCTGCATTCTGGCGGTGGGCCGCATCGTGGGCGAGAGCGCGGCGCTGCTGTTCACCGCAGGCTTCGGCCTGATTTTGAACGACTTCTTCACCGCCCTCCAGTCCTCCTCCGCCACGCTGACGGTGGCGCTGTACGTCTATGCCAATGAGCGGGGCGAGACCGGCGTGGCCTTCGCCATCGCCGCGATTTTGATGGTGCTGACCTTCCTCATCAACCTGTCCGCGAACTACGCGGGGAAGAAACTGAAAAAGGGAGAATGATATGGCAACGATTTTGCAGGCAAAAGACCTGAACCTGTGGTACGGTCAGAACCATGCCCTCCACAGTGTGAACGTGGACATCCCGGAGCATGAGATCACGGCCTTCATTGGCCCCTCCGGCTGCGGCAAGTCCACCTTTCTGCGGACGCTGAACCGCATGAACGACCTGATCCCCTCCGTAAAGATCACCGGCGAGGTAGATTTCCGGGGGCAGAACATCTATGACAGCGGTGTGGACCCCACCTGGCTGCGCAAGCAGATCGGCATGGTGTTCCAGAAGGCCAATCCCTTCCCCATGAGCATCTATGACAACGTGGCCTACGGCCCCCGGACCCACGGCGTCCGCTCCAAGGTGGAGCTGGACGAGATCGTGGAGAAATCCCTCCGCGCCGCGGCCATCTGGGACGAGGTGAAGGACCGCCTGAAAAGGAGCGCCCTGGGACTCTCCGGCGGCCAGCAGCAGCGGCTGTGCATCGCCCGTGCCCTGGCGGTGGAGCCGGAGGTGCTGCTGATGGACGAGTCCACCAGCGCTCTGGACCCCATTTCCACTTCCAAGATTGAAGACCTTGCGGCGGAGCTGAAAAGCAAGTATACTGTCATTATGGTGACGCACAATATGCAGCAAGCCGCCCGTATCTCAGATAACACGGCCTTCTTCCTGCTGGGAGAGCTGGTGGAGTTCGGCAAGACGGAGCATCTGTTCTCCAACCCCACCGACAAGCGCACGGAAGACTACATCACAGGCCGGTTTGGATAAGGAGGATGCTGATATGCGAAACAAATTTGACGAGCAGCTGCAGCGGCTCCATGTGGAGCTGATCCAGATGGGCGCCGCCTGCGAGGACGCCATTTCCGCCGCGGCGGAGGCCCTGCTGAAGGGTAACGATTTTCTGGTGCCCGCCGCCCTGGAGGCGGAGCGGGACTTGGACCGCCGGGAGCGGGAGGTGGAAAACCTGTGCTTGAAGCTCCTGCTGCAACAACAGCCGGTGGCCCGGGACCTGCGGGAGATCTCCGCTGCCCTGAAAATGATCTCCGACCTGGAGCGCATCGGCGACCAGGCGGCGGACATCGCGGAGCTGGTCTCCTACGTCCGGGTGCCGGACGGCTCCGGCGTGCTGCACATCGCGGACATGACCCGGGCGGTCATCGGCATGGTGACCGACAGCGTGGATTCCTTCGTGAAGAAGGATCTGGAGCTGGCCCGTGCCGTCTGCGCCGCCGACGACCGGGTGGACGCACTGTTCGAGCAGGTCAAGCGGGAATTGATCGACATGATCGCCGCCGATGCCGCCTGGGGCCAGCAGGGTCTTGATCTACTGATGGTCGCCAAGTACCTGGAACGCATCGGTGACCACGCCACCAATGTGGCGGAATGGGTGGAATATTCCATTACAGGTATACACCCTTCAAATAATTAAAGGGAGTCGGCGATGCCGCTCCCGCCGAAAGGAGAGACCGGCATTGCTGACCTTTGAAGATGTGAAAAACAACGCCGCCATCCGCACCTATATCCAGCGGGCGGACGAATCCCTCATCGCTCTGGGCTTCACGGAGCACAGCTTCGCCCACGTCACCATGGTGGCGGAGAACGCCGCCTACATTCTGGAGACCCTGGGCTACCCCGCCCGGACGGTGGAGCTTACACGCATCGCCGCGTTTCTCCACGACATCGGCAACCTGGTGAACCGGGTGGACCACTCCCAGTCCGGCGCGGTGATGGCGTTCCGTATTCTGGACAACCTGAACTGCGACCCGGAGGAGATCGCCACCATTGTCACCGCCATCGGCAACCACGACGAGGGTACCGGCCAGCCGGTAAACGCCGTGGCGGCGGCGCTGATCCTGGCGGACAAGTCCGACGTCCGCCGCAGTCGTGTCCGCAACCAGGACCCCGCCACCTTCGACATCCATGACCGGGTGAACTACTCGGTGAAAAAGTCCCAGCTGAAGATCAACGAGGAGCATACGCTCATCAAGCTGAAGCTGTCGGTGGATACAAAGTACGGCTCCGTCATGGACTATTTTGAGATTTTCATGGGCCGTATGATCCTCTGCCGGAAGGCGGCGGAGAAGCTGGGACTGCAGTTCAAGCTGATGATCAACGAGCAGCAGCTCATTTAAGGCGTGCTGGCCCGCCTGCGGGCGGACCTACATAGGAGGCAACTATGATCTACTTACTGGAAGACGACGACAGCATCCGGGACTTGGTTCTCTACACCCTGCAAAGCCAGGGCATGGAGGCCCGCGGCTTCGAACGCCCCTCCGCGTTCTGGAAGGCCGTGGCAGAGCGTATCCCCTCCCTGGTACTGCTGGATATCATGCTGCCGGAAGAGGACGGCATCTCTGTGCTGAAGACCCTCCGCTCCTCCGCCAGGACCTGCCGGCTGCCGGTCATCATGCTGACGGCCAAGGGCACGGAGTACGACAAGGTCCTGGGCCTGGACGCCGGGGCGGACGACTACCTGGCAAAGCCCTTCGGCATGATGGAGCTGCTCTCCCGTATCCGGGCGCTGCTGCGCCGGACGGAGCGGGATGCAGATACCTACCACTGCGGCGTGCTGACCGTGGATCAGATCCGCCACATTGTCACGGTGAACAGTCAGGAGGTCGCGCTGACCCAGAAGGAGTTCGAGGTGCTGTGCCTGCTGCTGAAAAACAGGGGGCAGGTGCTCTCCCGGGAGAGGCTCATCGAGGACGTGTGGGGCTACGCCTTCACCGGCGAGAGCCGGACAGTGGACGTTCACGTCCGCACCCTCCGGCAGAAGCTGGGGGAGGCGGGGGCCTACATCGAGACCGTCCGGGGCTACGGCTACAAGATCAGCCGGGAAAGCTGAGGACGGCCTATGACAAAACGGATCTTCCGCGCTATCCTGACGGTGGCGCTGACGGTGCTGCTGGCAAGTCTGGTACTCATCGTGGGCGTACTCCACGGCTATTTTCAGGATCGGGTCCTGGACGAGCTTTCCAGCCGCACCGCTTACATCGCCCTGGGTGTCGAGCATGAGGGCGTGGAGTACCTAGAGGACGGCTTCCCCAACGACTGCCGGGTCACTTGGGTGGGCGCCGACGGCGCCGTCCTCTGGGACAACCGGGAGGATTCCACCCGGATGGAGAACCACGCCGACCGCCCGGAGGTCCACGAGGCGCTGCTGCTGGGCAAGGGCCACGCCGCCCGGTATTCGGATACATTAGCTCAAAAGACGCTGTACTACGCCCTGCGGCTGTCCGACGGCTCTGTGCTACGGGTGTCGGATACTCAGTATTCCGTGTGGATGCTGGTGCTTCAGGCGCTGCAGCCTGTGGCGCTGGTGATGGTGTTGGCCTTCTGCCTGGCGCTGTGGCTGGCAGGCCGCCTGGCCCGACAGCTGGTGGAGCCCATCAACGCTATGGATCTGAACGACCCCGGTGAGGAGATTGGCTATGAGGAGCTGGCGCCCCTGGTGGGCAAGCTCCGCAGCCAGAAGCGGCAGATCAGCCGCCAGATGGAGGACCTGCGCCGCAGCCGGGAGGAATTCGCCGCCATCACGGAGAATATGAGCGAGGGCCTGCTCATCATTGACCGGGAAACCCGGGTGCTGTCCTATAACGCCGCCGCTCTGCGGCTGCTGGACGCCCTGACCCCGGTGGAGGAGAACAGCGTCCTGGCCCTGAACCGGGAGCCGGGCTTCCGCCGCTGCGTGGAGGAGGCCCTGGCGGGCCGCCGCAGGGAAGAGCTGCTGGAGAGGGAGGACACCTGCTGCCGGGTGCTTGCCAACCCGGTGGAGCAGGACGGCGCCGTCACCGGCGCGGTGCTCATCGTATTGGATGTGACGGAGAAGGAGCGGCGGGAGGCCCTACGGCGTGAGTTCACCGCCAATGTGTCCCACGAACTGAAAACGCCCTTGACGGCCATCCTGGGCACGGCGGAGATTCTGGAAAACGGCATGGTGAAGCCGGAGGACATCCCCCACTTCGCGGGCAACATTCGCCGGGAAGCCCAGCGCCTTATCGGCTTGGTGAACGACATCATCAAGCTCTCCCGCCTGGATGAGGGCGACACCGCAGCCCCGTGGGAGATGGTGGATCTTCACGCTATGGCGGAAGAAGTTCTGCGCCAATTAGCGCCTGCCGCAGAGAAACAGCGGGTCACCATGACGGTGGAGGGCAGCGTCGGCCCCGTCCGGGGCGTTCCCCAGATTATAGAGGAGATCATCTACAATCTCTGTGATAACGCCATCGCGTACAACAAGCCTGGCGGCAGTGTGTGGGTCACCTTGACCTCCACGCCGGAGGGGGAGCGAGTGACGGTGGCGGACACGGGCATCGGCATCCCCCCGGAGCTGCGGGAGCGGGTGTTCGAGCGGTTCTACCGGGTGGATAAGAGCCATTCCGGCGGCGGGACAGGTCTGGGACTTTCTATCGTGAAGCACGGCGCGGCCTATCTGGGCGCCTGTATAGAACTTGACAGCGAACTGGGAAAAGGCAGCATTTTTACGTTGACATTCCCTCCTGTATAGGATGCAAAACTGCACTTTTTCTGCATATTTGAGAACTATTTTGCAATAAAGACAGATATACCACAAGATTTCTGGGAAATCTTGTGGTATATCTGTTTCATTCTGAACGAATAAATCTACATCATATTTACTAACTACACATTAGCAACCATTTTTAACGGGAGTTTCAAAGTTGAATTCGTTCAGAGCGCACGATTTCCTCTGCTGCAGCGCGAATACTATTCATCGCACCTACCCATGCCATCTGGTTCTCCGCTTTCAGCTGCTCCGTAACCCCTTGCTCCTGTGCCATCTGCTTCATCAAAAGCTCCAGCATCTCGTTGGCCTCCCGGTCGATTTCGTTGAGATGCTGTATCAACTGCCCAGAGGTCAGAAGTGAGATGTAAGTCCCTCTACGATGTTCCTTCAGATATTTCAGCCTCATACGGCCAAAGTGCCCGTAGGTTGCTGGTTCTTCCTCTGGCACAGCTAAATCAGGCAGGTAATAATCGCCGTATTTTCTGCAAGCGAAACAACTGAACAACAGATGGGGCCAGGGAGAGAACCCGGCTTTTATTGTTTTTGGGCGGTGAGAAATAGTACTTGCCGCCCTTTTGCTGTTCCCGGCGAAGTTGCTGCTTAATAAGGAGCGTTCCATGCTCTAGGTCTACACAGTCCCATGTGAGGCCAAGTACTTCCCCCTCACGCATCCCAGAAAACAACGTAATTTTATACAGGTATTCGTGGGGATGGCCTTGAATGGCTTTTAGAAATTCGGAAACCTGAGTTTCATCAAGTGGCTGAATTTCCTTTTTTACTACACGGGGTGGCTTGCAGGCGTCTGTTGGGTTCACTCGAATATATCCATTCAGTACTGCTTGCTGTAGCGCTTTGTGAAGCACTCCGTGGAGGCTTCGGATAGTCTTGGCTGATAGTGGCTTGACATCCTTTTTGTCAGGTTTGTGCAGACGGTTATAGAGAGCCTGAACCATGGGGGAGGTCAGAGCGTCCAGCTTGACAGACCCTAAGTTAGGGATGATGTACATTTCCATATTCCTTGTATACAGATACTTGGTGGATGGTTTTATATCCTCCAAGTATTCCTTTACCCAAGTGTCCAGCCAGTCCTTGACAGTCAGCTTTGTAGGGGCTAAATAGGTCCTTTTGTCAATCTCAACTGATATTTCCCTGAGTTTTTGTGCGACTTCTTTTTGCGTTTTTCCACTCACTGATCGTTGTATTTGTTTCCCAGTGCCGGGATCACGCTCAGTGGTGATACGACCTTCCCACCAGGTATAGGTTTTTCCATTTTTAATTTGCGTCTTCTTTCTTATTGAACCATTGCCGTTAGCGGCACGGCTCATTGTATTTTTGCGTGGCATAAATAACCTCCTTCCGCCACGCAGAACGTACCACAAAAATATGATACGCCCTGAATGGCATTTGGTCAATTATCAGCCACATGCAAAAATTGCAGCAGCGCATCTTTCGGAACTCGAATTTGATGTCCGATGCGGACACTTCTGATTTGTCCACAGTGTATGAGGTCGTAGGCTGTGTTTCTGCCTATATGTAGAATGTCGGATATATCAGCCACAGACAATACGAGCGGTAACTAATCATAGCATGTGTATTTCATATGTTTTTTCCTCCTTCCTCGGTATTTTGACCTTGACTTTCCCGCAGGGCTAACATCCGTTCTTTCAGCTCAAGTCGAGTTTGTTCACTCAGTTTTCTGGGAGGATTGACTCGAATCCATTTTTTGGGAACTTCAACTTCAATCTAATTCGCACTTAATGACTGCATGTAAACCTGGTTGCTTTAAATTCTTGTAATCATGATAATGCAAAGCGCGCTTGTGTTCAAAGCAATTCTTCTTATACAATCTGCAACCTCAACCTGTATCTCATAACAAAAGCAGCTTTTTGGTTGGCAACACCTGCAAAACGCAAAAAATCCCTGCTGCCATAAGGATTTTTTCCTCTTTGACAGCAGGGATAATATTTGCTTGACGATAAATGTTCAGATTGCGTGGTACGTTCTGCTTAACACATAAGAGTTTCACTCGATCCTTTTCATTTTCTCCCTTATTTTCTCCCTTAAGTACCTAATATTACCTGGTATTACATGGGACAAGATAAAACATGGAAAGTCCGCAAACCGTTGCAAATAAAAGACTTTGGTACTAGAAGGGACTACTTAACACGGTGTTTTTTGAATTCGAGTCCTGTATCGTCCACCACTTAAACTCCTAGAGCCGCAAGGCTTTGGGAGTTTTTTGATTTTGCTGGGAATAAGGGAAAACAGGAAAATACGACAAAAATACGACACTTTTGCGAAAAAATGCCTCAATAGAGAGCGTGGGCAATAAAAAAGAAGGTGCATTTACGAGGCACCTTCTTTTGCTGTTTGAATGGCTTTCCGTAAAGTCTCAGGACCGGTGTGGTCATAAATCCTATTCCAACTGGAGGAGTCTTTCGCAGAACTGACACCAGAAGAACGATATGCTAAGCGCCTGGAACAGGAGAAACCGGTTCTGGACGCTCTGTTGGCATGGGCAAATGAGACGATCTCCAAAACGGCACCGAAATCTGCTCTTGGAAAGGCATTGTATTACCTGCTGGAGCAGTGGCCGTACCTGGTACGCTATCTGGAAGACGGCAGACTGGAACTGAGCAACAACCGTGCTGAGCGCAGCATAAAGCCTTTTGTTATGGGCCGGAATTATGTCCTCTTCCCATTTATGTGCTATTAGTAATCTATGGTATTGAGCACTTGCGGTTCTTGGGTTTGGTACTTTCGGAAAAACCTACTAATTTGGTATTTAAAAAATCCACAAAATTGCGACTGTACTTTTTTGCAAAAAAACAGTATTATGGAACTATCTTGTAAAAAAGGGAGCGGACCATGGAGCTGAATATCGACGAAGCTCTGCGCTATCTGGGCGCAGGGCGTCAGGCGCCGCCGGAGCTGCGGCGGGAAGCCGAAGACACGGCCCGCCGCCTGACGGCGCGGCTGCGGCCCCGGTACACCTACCGGGTCTTCTCCCTGGAACGTAAGGACGGTGTCCTGCGCCTGCCGGAGGCGGACCTCACTCTGCCGGGAAAGGACGCCCAAACCATGCTGTCAGACTGCGGCCGGGTGGTCCTGCTGGGCTGTACCCTGGGAGTGGAATTTGAGAGTATGCTGCGGGCGGAACAGGCCCGGGACATGGCCAAGGCGGTCCTTCTGGACGCCTGCGGCAGCGCCTGGGTGGAGGCCGGCTGCGATGAGGCGGAGCGGGAGATCGCCGCCCGCTTTCCCGGTCAGTATCTGACGGACCGGTTCAGCCCTGGCTACGGGGATCTGCCCCTGAGCCTTCAGCCCGCCATCTGCGGGGCTCTGGACCTGGGGCGGCGGCTGGGGGTCCATGTGTCGGAACGGTGTTTGATGAACCCCTCCAAGTCCGTCACCGCCCTGATCGGCATTTCGGACCGGCCCCAGATGGCCCGCATCCGGGGCTGCGCTTACTGCGCCATGAGAGAGACCTGTACGCTTCGCAAGGGAGGAACACGCTGTGGGAACTGAGATCTTCCAACATGGGATTTTGATGCTGGATGGTGCCATGGGCACGGTCCTGCAGCAGCGGGGGCTGCCCCCCGGCGGCCAGCCGGAGCTGCTGAATCTGACGGAGCCGGAACTGCTGGCCTCCGTCTACCGGGAATACGTGGCCGCCGGCAGCCGGGTGGTGTACGCCAACACCTTCGGCGCCAACGGCCTGAAGCTGGCAAAGACCGGACACGCCGTGGCGGAGGTGGTCCGGGCGGCCATCACTGTCGCCAAGGAGGCCGTGGCGGGCACCGGAACCCTGGTGGCCCTGGATGTGGGCCCCCTGGGAGAGCTGCTGGAGCCCATGGGGACGTTGACCTTTGAGCGGGCCTATGAGCTGTTCCGGGAGATGATGGAGGCCGGCGCCCAGGCAGGGGCCGACCTCATTGCCATTGAGACCATGACGGACCTGTACGAGACCAAGGCCGCCCTGCTGGCGGCCAAGGAAGCCACCGGCCTGCCTGTGCTGGTGACCATGTCCTTCGAGGCCGATGGCCGCACCTTCACCGGCTGCACCGTGGCCTCCATGGCCCACACGTTGGAGGGCCTGGGGGCCGACGCCATCGGCCTGAACTGCTCTCTGGGGCCGGACAAGCTGGCTCTGCTGCTGAAAGAGCTCTGCGAACACACCCGCCTGCCGGTGGTGGCCAAGCCCAACGCGGGATTGCCGGACCCGGTGGACGGACACTATGACATGGGGCCGGAGGAATTTGCCCGGGCGCTGCTGCCCTGCGTGGAGGCAGGTGTGTCCATCATGGGCGGGTGCTGCGGCACGTCCCCAGACTATATCCGGGCCCTGTCCGCCGCCCTGGCGGGGAAGCAGCCCGGTCGGCGCCGGTACCGGAAGGAGAGCTTCGTCTGCTCGGCGGTGACGCCCACGCCCCTGACCGGCGTGCGGGTCATCGGCGAGCGCATCAACCCCACCGGCAAGAAGCGGTTCCAGCAGGCGCTGCTGGAGGAGGACCTGGACTACATCCTGGACGTGGCCGTCCAGCAGGAGGACGCCGGGGCGGACATCCTGGACGTGAACGTGGGCTACCCCGGCGTGGACGAGGTGACCATGCTGCCGAAAGTCGTCAAGAAGCTGCAGAGCGCCGTGTCCCTGCCCCTGCAGCTGGATTCCTCCAACCCCGACGCCCTGGAGGCGGGCCTGCGGGTCTACAACGGCAAGGCGGCGGTGAACTCTGTCAACGGGGAGCCGGAGGTCCTGGACCGGGTGCTGCCTATCGTGAAGAAGTACGGCGCGGCGGTGGTGGGTCTGACCCTGGACAAGGGCGGCATCCCCCGGACCGCCGAAGAGCGGGTAGCCATTGCTCGCCGTATCCTGACGGCGGCCCTGTCCTACGGCATCCCCAAAGAAGATGTGTGGATCGACTGCCTGACCCTGACGGTCTCCGCCCAGCAGGAGCAGGCCCGGGAGACCCTGAAAGCGGTGCGGATGGTCCGGGAAGAGCTGGGATTGCAGGTGGTGCTGGGGGTGTCCAACATCTCCTTCGGCCTGCCCAACCGGGCCCTGGTGACCCGGAATTTCCTGATCCAGGCCATGGGCGCGGGGCTGACCCTGCCCATCATCAACCCCAACCAGAAAGAGATGATGGACGCCGTGGCGGCTTACAAAGTGCTGTCCGGCGAGGACGAAAGCTGCCGGGACTATGTGGCCCGGTTCGCCGGGGAGACCCCCGCGGCCAAGCCCGTCATATCAGGAAACAGCGACATGACCCTGGACGACGCCATCCTCCGGGGCCTGAAGGCCGATGCGGGCCGTCTGGCGGCGGAGGCCCTGCAAACAGAGAGTGAGCTGTCCCTGGTGGAAAACCACCTGATCCCCGCCCTGGACCGGGTGGGCGAGGACTATGAGCGGGGCAAGGTGTTCCTGCCCCAGCTGCTCAGCGCTGCCCAGGCGGCCCAGGCGGTGTTCGAGGTCATCCGCACCTCCATCGCTGCCAAGGGCGGCGCCCCGGTGAAGAAGGGCAAGCTGGTGGTGGCCACGGTCCAGGGGGACATCCACGACATCGGCAAGAACATCGTCAAGACCGTGCTGGAAAACTACGGCTACGAGGTGGTGGACCTGGGCCGTGATGTGCCGCCGGAGACGGTGCTGAACACAGTCCGGGAGCAGGGCGTGCGGCTGGTGGGCCTGTCTGCCCTGATGACCACCACCCTGCCTGCCATGGAGAAAACCGTCAGGCTGCTGCAGACCCTGGAACAGCCCCCGGTGGTCTTTGTGGGCGGCGCCGTGGTGACGCCGGAATACGCCAAACAGGTGGGCGCAGACCACTACGCGGCGGACGCCCGCCAGTCGGTGGAAATTGCCAGAAAGGTCCTGGGATGATGGAGATTCGCAGTTACTTGGCGCAGGGGAAGCCCCTGCTGTTTGACGGTGCCATGGGCACCTGGTTCGCCGCACAGCCCGGCCGGGCCGGAGAGCGGTGCGAGCGGGCCAACCTGACCCGCCCGGAGGAGATCAGGGCCATCCACCGGGCCTATCTGGAGGCCGGGTGCCGGGCCATCAAGACCAACACCTTCTCCCTGGGCGCCGACCTGGCGGCGGGGGAGGAGGCCCAGGCGGAGGAGCTTCTGCGGGCAGCCTGCCGCCTGGCCAAAGAGGCGGCGGAGCCCTTCGGCGCCTACGTGTTCGCCGACCTGGGTCCTGCCCCGGAGGGCGGCGAGCGGAAAGCGGCGGAGGTGTACCTCCAACAGGCGGACTGGTTCCTGGACCAGGGGATCACCTGCTTCTTGGCGGAGACCCTGGCCACCGACGAGGGCATTCCGGAACTGGCCCGGTACTTAAAAGAGAAGTGCCCGGAGGCCTTCCTGATCGTGTCCTTCGCCGTGGGCTATGACGGCGTGACCCGAGCGGGCCTGCAGGGCCGGGACCTGTTCCGCCGCACGGCGGCGCTGGAGGGCGTGGACGCCGTGGGCTTCAACTGCGTGTCCGGCCCCAGCCATCTTTTAAAGTACATCCAGACCCTGGACCTGGGGGACACCCGGCTGTCGGTGATGCCCAACGCCGGCTATCCCACGGTGCTGGGCCGCCGCACGGTGTTCCAGGGCCAGCCCGGCTACTTCGCGGAGCAGATGGCCCGGATCGTCCGGGCGGGGGCCGCCATCGTGGGCGGCTGCTGCGGCACCACCCCGGCACACATGGCTCGGACGGCGGAGATTTTGGAAAAGCCCCTGCCCCCGCTGACAGCGGCCCCGGCGGAAGCGCCCCGGGAGGCGGCGCCCGTCTCGGCCAACTCCCTGTGGGAGAAGCTGGAGCGGGGCCAACGGGTCATCGCCGTGGAGCTGGACCCGCCGGTGGACGACGACATTGCCCCCTTCCTGGAGGGGGTGCGGGCCCTGCAGAGCGCAGGAGCCGACGCCGTCACCATCGCCGACTGTCCCATCGGCCGCCCCCGGGCGGACAGCAGCCTGCTGGCCTGCAAGCTCAAGCGGGAACTGGGGGTGGAGCCTCTGCCCCACATGACCTGCCGGGACCGAAACCTGAACGCCACCAAGGCGCTGCTGTTGGGCCTGTCCATGGAGGGGGTCCACAACGTGCTCCTGGTGACGGGGGACCCCATCCCCACGGAGGACCGGGACGAGGTGAAGAGCGTCTTCAACTTCAACTCCCGGAAGCTGGCCCGGTATGTCAGCGGCCTCAACGAAACCACCCTGCGGACGCCCTTCCGCATCTACGGGGCCCTGAATGTCAATGCCCGGAACTTTGCCCGGCAGCTGCAAATGGCACAGGAGAAGGAAGAAAACGGCGTCTCCGGCTTCCTGACCCAGCCGGTGCTGTCGGCGGAGGCGCTGGAGAATCTGAAGCTGGCCCGGGAGATCCTGCATGGGAAAATTCTGGGTGGTATTTTCCCGGTGGTCAGCCACAAAAACGCCTGCTTCCTCAACAACGAGATCGCCGGCATGCGGGTGTGCGACGAGATCGTGGCCCTGTACCAGGGACTGGACCGGGCCGCCGCGGAGGACCTGGCGGTGACCATCTCTGCCCGCATCGCGTCAGAGATCGCCCCGTACACCGACGGCGTGTACCTCATGACGCCCTTCCGCCGGGTGGCGCTGATGGAGCGCATCATCGCTGCCATCCGATGAAAACAAAAGCCGTCCGGTCATCCGGACGGCTTTTTATCAGGTTTTGGCGGGTCTGGAACGGCCGATCAAGGCGCCTAAAACGCCGCAGGCCGCCGCCGGGACCACCCACCCGAAGCCCAGGGAGGCCAGGGGCATCCGGGCCAGGAACGGCATGTCCAGGCCAAAGGAGGCGGCGGTTTCCAGCAAGCTGAACACCAGGGCGCCCAGGGCGGCCATGCGGAACACCCAGTCGCTCTGGATGCGCCGGTCAAAGAAGGACAGGCAGATCAGCACCAGGGTGGGGGGATAGACGATGCTGAGAATGGGGGCGGCGATGGAGACGATCTGGTCCAGCCCCAGATTGGCCGCTGCTGCGCTGAACAGGCAGATGGCGATGACCAGCCAGGTGTACCGCAGCCTGCCGCCGGAGAGCTTGGAGAAGTAGGAGGCGGCGGAGCTGACCAAGGCTACGGCGGTGGTGACGCAGGCCAGGGCAACCACGATAGAGAACAGGACGATGCCCGCGTTCCCCATGAGGTTCCGCACGATGGAAACCACCAGGAAGGTCCGCAGCACCGACAGGTCGAAGAACCGGGAGGTGGTGACACCCAGATAGGTGAGGCCCAGATAGACCACCAGCAGGGCCGCTCCTGCCACCAGTCCGGCGCCCGCCACCACCCGAGCCTGGTCCTTGGGGTCCGTGTAGCCCTTGTCCCGGGCGCTTTTCAGAATGATGATACCGAAGACCGCGGCGGCCAGAACATCCATGGTCTGATAGCCCGCCTCAATGCCGGTGACGGGGACGTTGTCCACCGGCACCCGATCAGGCACCGGGCCGATGGGGTCCGCCACGCCCTTGACGATCAGCACCAGCAGCCCGATCAGCAGCACCGGGGTCAGCACCTTTCCCACAATGTCCACCACGGCGGACTCCCGCAGGCACAGCAGCAGGATCACCGCGAAAAACAAAAGGGAAAAGAGAACCGGGCTGAAGCCGGAGACCAGGGGCGCCAGGGACATTTCATAGGTGGTGGCCGCCGTCCGGGGGATGGCCAGCATGGGGCCGATACACAGGATGATGGCACTCATCAGCAGGGTGGAGGGAACCTTGCCGATGCGGCGGGTCATGTGTTCCGGGCTGCCGCTGCGGAGCACGGCGAAGAGCGCTGCCAGAGCCAGGCCGATGTCGGCCAGGTAGTAGCAGACGAAGCCCAGGAACCACTGCTTTCCGCAGCTGAGCCCCAGATAGGGCGGAAAGATCACATTTCCTGCGCCAAAAAACATGGAGAACAGGGCGAAACCGATGACGAACATATCTCTGAGGGAACGCTTCATAAACAGATGCCTCCGGGGATTGAGAGTAAAAACGACAAAAGAGGGGGTTTTCACCCCCAGACAGCCGTGATATGATATGGTTTGATTGTAGCGGATGTTTCATGCAAAGTCAACGGCAGACAAGGGGGGACCTTGCCTGCCTGTGGACTTTCCTGAAAACATGAAAATATTTTTGAAAACCGGGAACTTTTTTGCAGACTGTCCCGTCTGACAGAAGGAAACCGACAGGCGCTCTGCGGCGCCGGAAAATTGTGATGAAAAAAAGGAGAACATACCCATGAACAAGAGACTGCTTTCCCTGCTGCTGGCCCTGGCGCTGGTGCTGGCCCTGACCGCCTGCGGCGGCAAGAAGGAAGAGGAGAAGGAGCCGGAGAAGCCCCAGGTGGAGGAGCCTGCCGAACAGCCGGAGGAGCCCATTGAGGAGCCTGCGGAGGACGCCCAGCCGGAGGAGCCTGTTGAGGAGCCCGAGGTGGAGCAGCCTGTCCAGCCTGAACAGAAGCCGGAGAAGCCCGAACAGAAGCCTGAGAGCAAGCCTGCCGAAAAACCCGCTGAGAACCCCACTGCTCCTGCCGAGAAGCCCGCGCAGAATCCTGCGGAGGATGCTCAGAGCAAGCCCGCTCCCAGCGTGGACCTGACCGCCTTCTATGAGTCTGTGTTCAGCGGCGGCAACGTGCCCGCCATGATGCAGGCGGAGGGTGAAATTCTGGACGCCTTCTACCCCGGCCTGACCGACATCAAGACCAACCAGTGCGTCGTGTACACCGCTATGATCTCCGCCGCCGTGGGCGAGATCGCCCTGGTGGAGGTGCAGAACAGCGCCGATGTCCAGGCGGTGAAGGACATCTTCCAGGCCCGCATCAACTACCAGGTGGGTGACGACCAGAATCCCGGCGGCGCCTGGTATCCCCAGACCATCGAGGGCTGGAAGAACGGCTCACGCATCGTCTCCAACGGCAATTACGTCATGCTGATCGCCCTCAGCGAGGGTGCGGACGACGTGGTGAACAGCTTCAACGCCCTGTTCGCCTGATCGGAACAGAAACAGAAAAGGACTTCCGCCGATGTCGGCGGAAGTCCTTCGATTTATATGGGTAATCAGATCTTGACCAGCTCATAGGCCCGGGTGCCCAGGCCGATCTTCTCGGCGTGCTCCAGGCAGGTCTCCCAGGCGGTGTCCGGATGGGCCCGCTTGAACAGATCGCCCTCGTTGCAGGCGCACTCCTTGTCAAACAGCACGGAGTTCGGCATAGCGGGCTGGGCCAGCACGGCGTCGGCGCAGGCCTGGTCCAGGGCCACGGGGTCGAAGGAGGCGAACATGCCCACGTTGGGGGCGATGGGCACATCGTTCTCCCCGTGGCAGTCGCAGTTGGGGGAAATGTCCATCACCAGGGAGATGTGGAAGCAGGGACGGCCGTCCACCACCGCCTTGGTGTACTCGGCGATCTTCTTGTTGAGGATCTCGGGGGCTTCGTCGTACATGCACTGGATAGCGTCCTTGGGACAGACCGCCAGGCACCGGGCGCAGCCCACGCACTTGTCGGTGTCGATGGTGGCCTTGCCGTCGGCGCCGAACTGGGGGGCGCCGTGGGCGCAGATCTTGGCGCAGGCACGGCAGCCGATGCATTTCTTCTGCTTGACGAAGGGCTTGCCGGAGTTGTGCTGCTCCATCTTGCCCGCCCGGGAGCCGCAGCCCATACCGATGTTCTTCAGGGCGCCGCCCATGCCGGCCTGTTCATGGCCCTTGAAGTGGGTCAGGGAGATGAACACGTCCGCGTCCATGACGGCCCGGCCGATCTTGGCGGCCTTCACGTATTCGCCGCCCTCTACGGGGACTTCCACCTCGTCGTTGCCCTTGAGGCCGTCGGCGATGATGATGTGGCAGCCGGTGGAGTAGGGGGTGAAGCCGTTGACGTAGGCGGACTCGATGTGGTCCAGGGCGTTTTTGCGGCCGCCGATATAGAGGGTGTTGCAGTCCGTTAGGAAGGGCTTGCCGCCCTGAGCCTTCACCAGGTCCACCACCACCTTGGCCCAGTTGGGCCGCAGATAGGCCATGTTGCCCGGTTCCCCGAAGTGCATCTTGATGGCGACATACTTGCCCTCCAGGTCCATGTCGCCGAAGCCGGCAGTCATAATCAGGCGGGCCAGCTTCTGGGGCAGGTTCTCCCGCCAGCTGGGGCAGCGGAAATCCGCGAAATAAACCTTTGACATTTCGGACATGTGCATATCTCCTTATGTAATATAAATTGATGAATCATGTACTTTCAAATCATTTTCGCCGCGGCACGTACGTGGCGAAAATACATCGACTTAGCCGCCTGGGGGCGGCGTTCACCAGTGACCGACAAGGGGGCCCCGCCGAAGCCCAGCGAAGCGGGTTCGATGGGGAGAGGAAGAACAAACAGAGCGACGTGAGCTTTCGCCGAAGGCGGCAGCGAATACAGCGCAGTTTGTTCTGACGAGGTGGGGGGGGAATCTACTGCGCAGCCGTTAGCAGCTTTGCTGCTTTACGGATGCGGCGTGCCCCTTGCGGGCAAAGGGGGGACAACGTCCCCTCTTTCAGTAAGTTTTATTCGTCTAAATCCACGCTGATATTATCGGTCCCGTGCTGGCTGAACTCCGCCATATAGGCGTCGATCCGCTCCATGAGGGCGGAATAGTTCTCCCGGGTCAGGGGCTCGCCGTCCATATCCTTCAGGGCCAGCTCCTCCGCCAGAATTTCATAAAACACGATATCCTCGTAATTCTCAATGGCCTCGTGGATGCCGCCGTCGGCGAAGGCCCGGGAGGGAATCAGCTCCCCCTGGTACAGCTCCACCAGCTTGCTCATTTTGTGCCGGAGGCAGTGGGAGAACACCAGGCTCTCCACCTGGTCGTACTCCTTGATGCGGTCGTCCTCGCGGGTGGAGTTTATCACCCAGTTTCCTATGTACACCAGATCCAGCAGATAGCGGTACTGCTGCTCCGTCAGTTCGATTTTCATGGGCAAACACCTCCCAGACTGTGATATAACGCTATTATAGCAAAGCGGCACATAAAATTCCACATAAAAAACAGGGCAAAAAGACTAAAATCTGTCTTGCGGCAAACCTTACAGCATAGTATAATAAATAGTCACGATGCAATGATGAGAGGTATGAAAGCTATGGACATGCGGCCCATCGGCGTATTCGACTCAGGCCTGGGCGGCCTGACGGCGGTGCGCTCCCTGCGGCAGATCCTGCCGGAGGAAAATCTGATCTACTTCGGCGACACCGCCCGGGTGCCCTACGGCGGGCGTTCCCGGGAGACCATTCTAAAATATGCGCGGCAGGATGTCCGGTTTCTGAAATCCTTCGACCTGAAGGCCATCCTGATAGCCTGCGGCACCGTCACCACCACGTCTCTGGATACCTTGCAGGCAGAAAACACCCTGCCCATCGTGGGCGTGGTGGAGCCCACCTGCCGCCGGGCGCTGCTGGTGACGAAAACCAAAAAAGTGGGCATCATCGCCACCCTGGCCTCCATCCGTTCCGGCGCCTACGAGGCCGTCCTGCGGCGGTTGGACCCCGAAGTGGAGGTCATCGGAAAGCCCTGTCCCCTGTTCGTCCCTCTGGTGGAGAACGGCCGGTTCCGGCGGGGGGATGTGGTCATCGAAACGGTGGCCCGGGAGTACCTGGAGCCCCTGAAGGCCACCGGCATCGATACCCTGATCCTGGGCTGCACCCACTATCCCCTGCTGACGGAGGTCATCGCCGACGTCATGGGACCCGAGGTGACCCTGGTCTCCGCCGGGGAGGAATCCGCCTTTGAACTGAAACGGCTGCTGAAGGCCAATGGCCTCCGGGCCGAGGAGACCCGCCAGGGCGAGGCGGAGTTCTATGTCAGCGACCAGCCGGAGGATTTTGAACGCATCGCGTCGGTATTTTTGCAGGAGGACATTCGCCACGTGGCACGGAGGATCGACATTGACCGGTATTGAGAACAATATGGAACCGAACGTGCTGCCCGTGATGCTGTCCATCCGGGGCGAGCAGTATTTCGACGACGTGGACCCGGACGGCACGGAGCTGCTGACGGCGGGGACCATGGAGCTGCTGGAGGACGGCCGTATCCTGCTGGAATACCAGGAGACGGAGCTGACCGGCATGGAGGGGACCGCCACGACCTTCGAGGTCAACGGCCCCCGGGTGACCCTGACCCGGACGGGCAAGGTGAATTCCCAGATGGTCTTTGAGGAGGGACGGCAGCACACCTCCCTGTACGAGACCCCCTTCGGGGAACTGACGGTGGATATCCAGACCAGCCGTCTCCGCCACAATCTCAGCGAGCGGGGCGGCGTTATGGACATCAAGTATTCCATCGCCGTGGAGCATACGACCACCGGGCGGAACTGCTTCAAGATTCGGGTCAAACGAAAGCAGTAACTGCTGGGATACTCCGCGCTATAGCGCGTCCAAGCATTTTGGCGAAGGCTAAAATCTTGCCGCAGGCAGGCTTTGCCTGCCGAGGATGTTCAATCAAGGGCTCCCATGCGGCTCGCCGCATGGGAAAGCATACGACCACCGGGCGGAACTGCTTCAAGATCCGGGTGAAACGAAAGAACTGAAATCCGGGCGGATGCCATCCGCCTCTGCAATAGAGAACCCGTAGGGGCGGCTATCAGCCGCCCGCCCATGAAATCATTTTAACAGAAGAGGTTATGACGATATGATCAATATGATCCAGAACGCAAAGGACCAGGTGGCTACCCTGGCCATGAACGCCTACCAGGCCGCCGTCGCGGACGGCACCCTGCCTCAGGCAGAGGTCAAGACCGCTCCCGTGGAGATCCCCAAGGACACCGCCAACGGCGACTTCACCACCACGTTTGCGCTGGCGGCCTCCAAGGCCCTGCGGCAGCCCCCCCGGAACATTGCCCAGACCCTGCTGGACCACATGGACCTGGAGGGCACCTACTTCACCTCCGCGGAGATCGCGGGCCCCGGCTTCCTGAACTTCCGGCTGGGGGACAGCTGGTATGAGGGCGTCTGCGCCGCCGTGGAGGCCGAGGGCGCGGACTATGGCACCAACGACGGCCTGAAGGGCAAGAAGTATATGGTGGAGTTCGTCTCCGCCAACCCCACCGGTCCCATGCACATGGGCAACGCCCGGGGCGGCGTGCTGGGTGACACCCTGGCCTCCGTGCTGACTGCCTGCGGCGCCGATGTGACCCGGGAGTTCTACGTCAACGACGCCGGCCACCAGATCGACAAGTTTGCCCACTCCATCGAGGCCCGGTATCTGCAGATCATCCAGGGCGAGGAGAACGTGCCCTTCCCCGAGGATGGCTACCAGGGCGGCGACATCAGGGAGCTGGCCCAGGCCTATTACGACCAGAACGGCGACAAGCTGCTGAACGTGTCTGAGACGGAGCGGCAGGAGACCCTGGCCCAGTTCGGCCTTTCCGTGAACCTGCCCAAGATGAAGACCGACCTGCAGCGCTACAAGATCGAGTACGACAACTGGTTCTACGAGTCCACCCTCCACGAGAGCGGGTATGTGGCCGAGACCGTGGATATGCTCACCGAGAAGGGCTGGACCTATGAAAAGGACGGCGCCCTGTGGCTCAAGACTGCCGAGATCATGCGGGAGAACCTGCTGAAGGCCGGCAAGAAGGAGAAGGACATCGAGAAGCTGGAGCTGAAGGACGACGTGCTGCGCCGGGCCAACGGCTTCTACACCTACTTCGCCGCCGATATCGCCTACCACCGCAACAAGTTTGCCGTCCGGGGCTTTGACAAGGTCATCAACATCTGGGGCGCGGACCACCACGGCCATGTGGCCCGTCTGAAGGGCGCACTGGACGCCCTGGACCTGAACGGCAGCGAGAAGCTGGACATCGTGCTGATGCAGCTGGTGAAGCTGCTGCGGGACGGCGAGCTGGTCCGGATGTCCAAGCGTACCGGCAAGGCCATCTCTTTGAGCGACCTGCTGGACGAGGTCAGCGTGGACGCCGCCCGGTGGTACTTCAACGCCAAGCCCGACACCCAGATGGAATTCGACCTGGGCCTGGCCGTCCGGGAGGACAGCGAGAACCCCATTTACTACGTGGAATACGCCCATGCCCGGATCTGCTCCCTGCTGCGGGCCCTGGCGGAGGAGGGCGTCACCGTCCCCGCACAGGCCGATGTGGACATGTCTATTCTGAAGGGCGAGACCGAGCAGGCCCTCATCAAGCAGATCGCCCAGTTCTGCGAGGAGATCAAGCTGGCGGCCCGGGACTACGACCCCAGCCATATCAACCGCTACCTGCAGGAGCTGGCGGGCTGCTTCCACCGGTTCTACAACGCCTGCCGCATCAAGGGCGAGGAGCCTGCCGTCCAGGCGGCTAGATTGAAGCTGGCGGACGATACCCGGGTGGTGCTGAAAAACGGCCTCAGGCTCATCGGTGTGGACGCGCCGGAGAAGATGTAATTTGCAAAGCCCGTGCCGCCCGGCACGGGCTTTGTCTTGACAGCCGGCAGATTCGGCGGTATACTTGCGAATACCCATAAGAACAATAGGAAATTGGAGAACGCAATGGTGCGTCTGGAAGAACAATCAAATCAGCGGGCGGCGCTGCGGGCCGCTTTCCCCGCCACCATCCCGGTGCTGACCGGGTATGCCTGCCTGGGCATGGCTTACGGACTGCTGATGGCGGCCAACGGCTACGGACCGTTCTGGTCCGCGCTGATGAGCGCCATCGGCTTCGGCGGCAGCATGCAGTACGTGGCCATCACCCTGCTGGTGACGGCCTTCGACCCCCTGCAGGCCTTCCTGCTGGCCATCATGGTCAACGCCCGCCACATCTTTTACGGCCTCAGCATGCTGGACAAGTACAAGGGCCTGGGCAAGGTCCGGCCCTTTCTGATCTATGTCCTCAGCGACGAGACCTTTTCCCTGGTCTCCACCCTGGAGCCGCCGGAGGGCGTGGCCCGGAAGGACTTTTACTTCTGGATATCCCTGCTGGATTACAGCTACTGGATCATCGCCACGGCCCTGGGTGGGCTGCTGGGCCGCTTCCTCACCTTCGATACCACCGGTCTGGACTTCGCCCTGACGGCCCTGTTCGTGGTGCTGTTCCTGGAGCAGTGGAAGAAGAAAGAGAACCGGGCCGCCGGCGTCATCGGTCTGGCTTGCGCCGCTGTGAGCCTGGCGGTGTTCGGACCCAACAACATGGTCATCGCCGCCATGGCATTGATCCTGGCGGTGCTGCTGGGAGGGAGGAAGAAGCTATGTACCTGACACCGCTTCAAACCCTGGTCATGATCCTGGCGGTGGCCGCCGGGACCCAGCTCACCCGCTGGCTGCCCTTCTGGCTGTTCCCGGAGAAGAAAGAGCCGCCCGTCTGGGTGCTCTATCTGGGCCGGGTGCTGCCCGCCGCCACCATGGGCCTGCTGGTGGTCTACTGTCTGAAGGGCGTCTCCTGGACCGCCCCGCCCCACGGCGCACCGGAGCTGCTGGCGATCCTGGCGGTGGTGCTGTTGCATCGCTGGAAGAGCAATGTGCTCCTCTCCATCGCGGGAGGCACGGCGCTGTACATGCTGCTGGTGCAGGTGATTTTTGCATAGGTTCCAAGTCCCGGACGGCTTTTGCCGCCCGGGACTTTTGTTTCCGTTTCGTCATCATTCGCTCCTGAACTGTCATCATTTGTAGCGGTTTCGTCAGGAATTCCTCCCAAAATCGTGATAATCTGATGCCACCAAGAAAAAGGAGGATATCGCCATGAAACGCGCATGGGCGCTGCTTTTGATGATGACGCTGCTGCTGACCGGGTGCGCCCGGAAGCAGCCGGAACAGGAGAATACGAAAACGCCGGAGTCCCAGCAGACCGAGAGCGAGCGGCTGGCGGCGGAGGCCGCCGGGCTGTATCAGACCATTGCGGATGCCGAGACCTTCCGGGTCACGGTGGAGGAGCCGGACGGCACCGAAACGGCCTTTGACATCGTCAGGGGCGAGAACGACGGCAACGTGGCGGGGCGACAGCACGCCTTCGCGGACTACACCTGGTCTATCGCCACGGAGGAAGATTGGAAAGCCCTGCTGGATTCCAAGGACCGGGGGTACCTGCTGACCGTGGCTTCCCGGGACGGCAAGGCCACCATCCGCTGCTGCTCCGAAAGTGACCTGGTGACCCTGGAGCAGGACGGAAAGACTTCCTATTATCAGGCGGTGAACCCCAAGGAGGGGCAGGAGCCTTATGCGGGGAAGCTGTACGGCAATCTGGAGATGATCGCCCGGGACGCCGTGAGCCATCAGGTGTGGGCCGTCACGGCGGACGGCGCCCTGTCCCCGGCGGAGGCGGCAGAGGACCTGGCGGAGCAGGTGGCGGAGAACTACCGCACTGCCCCGGCCTGGGTGGACTGGAGACCCCTGGATGCCAGGGCGGGAAAAACCGAGGTGTACGACGTCTATCTGGGCGAGCCTCAGCAGTTCTGCTGCAACATGGGCCTGCGGATCAAGCTGAAGGAGCCGAAGGGCGGCGAGGCCGCTTACTGGCAGGCCGGCGCGGGCCTGGACCAGCCGGACAGCCAGGGCTACTGCGGTTATGGCAGCCAGGTCTGTGTGGTGAAAAACCAGGACGGCGACTGGGCCATCCGGGACCGGGGTACCGGCGGCTATTTCGTGGACCCGCCCGTGGCGTACGAGAAGGCCACGGCAGCCCGGCTGGTGGAAATTTTTCAATTGACAGAGGGGGAGACCCACGACTGGAGGATACCCTACTACCTGCTGGCCCTGCCCAGGGCGGAGCTTTCCAGGCTGCCCGCCGCCATGGATGATCTGACGGAGGAGGAAGCCCGGGAGCTGAGCCGCCTGCTGGAGAAGAACCTGGACCGCACCAAGGAGACCGGGGCCTGGACCCGGGAGGACCTGCAGGCGGTACTGGGAAAATACGGTGACCTGCTGGACGCATAAACCTTCCAAAGGCGCATACAATGAGACTGCGGCTCCGGCCGCAGTCTTTTTTGTCGGGAGGCTGGCATGCGCAAGCGGTTGTTTTTCTGGGAGCTGGCGGGGTTCCTGTTCACCTCGGCCATGGGCTCTCTGCTGCATTTTGCCTACGAGTGGAGCGGCGGCAGCCTGGCTGCGGCGGTGGTCTCGGCGGTGAACGAGTCCACCTGGGAGCACATGAAGCTGCTGTTCGTCCCCATGTTCCTGTTCTCCGTGGTCCAGGCGTGCGTGCTGGGGAAGAACTATCCCAACTTCCTGGCGGTGCGGGCCGTCAGCATCGTGACGGGGCTGGCGCTGATCCCGGTGCTGTATTATACCTACACCGGCGTCTGGGGACAGATGCGGGACTGGGCCAATATCGCGGTGTTTTTCCTGGCGGCTCTGGGGGCGTTTTTGCTGGATTTCTATTTGCTGCGCCGGAACCGCCTGTCGGCCCCCTGGCAGCAGGTGCTGGGGCTCATCGTGCTGTGGGCCCTGGCCTTCTGCTTCGTCTGGTGCACCTTCCGCCCGGTCCGCATCGCCCTGTGGCGGGACCCGCTCACCGGCACATATGGGATTTAAGGCAAGGAGGGCCAAAACGGCCCTCCTTGTTCACATCTATTTTACAACTGTCATACCTTGACCGTGTGCGCTCCCCAGAGGTATAATATCCCTATTGAGACAAAGGAGGTCTGCGGATGGAAACGAGTGTCCGAAAACCCGTGGCGCCCTTTTACGCCGTGGCGGTGGTGTGGCTGGTGTGCGGCCTGCTGCTGCCCCTGTATGCGCCGCTGCACTATGTGCTGGTGGCGGCGGCGTCCGTGGGGGTGTTTGCCCTGACCAGCGCCCTCTGCAAAAACGCCGGGACCATCGGCGACACGGAGCAGGCGGCCCCCAAGGCTGAGGAAAAGCCCAAGGAGGAGTCCACCGGCAACCCCGGGCTGGACAAGATGCTGAAGGACGGCCGTCTGGCCATTCAGGAGATGAAGCGCCTGGACGACAACATCGCCGACCCGGGCATCTCCGCCGACATCGTGCGGCTGGAGCAGGTGTGCCAGAAGATTTTCGACGAGGTGAAGCGGGATCCCAAGAAGCTGCCTCAGATCCGGCGGTTCATGGACTACTACCTGCCCACCACCCTGAAGCTGCTGAACAGCTATGACCGCATGAGCGGCACCGGCGTCTCCGGCGAGAACATCGACTCCACCCTGGCCAAGGTGGAGGGCATGATGCGCACGGTGGTGGCGGCCTTTGAAAAGCAGCTGGACAGCCTGTACGGCGCCGAGGCCCTGGACATCTCCACGGACATCACCGTGCTGGAGACCATGATGGCCCGGGAGGGCCTGGCGGGCGACCAGATGAAGGCCGGCCCCACAGCCAAGGACGGCACGGATATCAAGCTGGAACTGTAATACGGGAAAATGTCGAATGATATGGAGGAGAAACGAATGAGCGAGAACAACATGATGCCCGAGCTGACCCTGGACCCCCAGGCCGCGGAGGCCGCCCCTGTCCTGACCCTGGACGCCGAGGTGGTGACCCCCGCTACCCCCGCCGTTGCGGAGCCCCCGGCAGCGGATATCGTCCCTGCCAAGCTGGATGACAGCATGCTGTCCGAGGCGGAAAAGCAGGTGGTGGAGGACTTCTCCAAGAAAATCAACATCATGGACTCCAACCTGATTTTGCAGTACGGCGCCGCCGCGCAGAAAAACGTGGCGGGCTTTTCCGAAAACGCCTTGGCCTCTGTTCGGTCCAAGGACCTGGGCGAGGTGGGCAAGTCCCTCTCTGAGCTGGTAGTGGAGCTGAAGGGCTTCGGCCAGGAAGAGGAGAAGAAGGGCCTCTTCGGCATGTTCAAGAAGGCCGGGAATAAGCTGGAGACCATGAAGGCCCAGTACTCCAAGGTGGAGGCCAACGTGGACAAGATCGCCCGGGAGCTGGAGCAGCATCAGGTCACCCTGCTGAAGGACGTGGCCATGTTCGACCAGATGTATGAGCTGAACCTGAAGTACTATAAGGAGCTGACCATGTACATCCTGGCCGGCAAGAAGAAGCTGGAGGATGTGCGGACCAACGAGCTGCCCGCCCTGAAGGCCCGGGCCGAGCAGACCGGCGCCCAGGAGGACGCCCAGCGGTACAACGACACGGCCCAGATGTGCGAGCGCTTTGAGAAGAAGCTCCACGACCTGGAGCTGACCCGCATGATCTCCATTCAGATGGGCCCCCAGACCCGCCTGCTGCAGAACAACGACACCCTGATGGTGGAGAAGATCCAGTCCTCCCTGGTGAACACCATCCCCCTGTGGAAGAGCCAGATGGTGCTGGCCCTAGGCATGGAGCACAGCCGCCAGGCCACCGCCGCTCAGAGCGCCGTCACCGAGATGACCAATGACCTGCTGAAGAAGAACGCCGACATGCTGAAAATGGGCACCATCGAGACCGCCAAGGAGGCGGAGCGCAGCATCGTGGATATCGAGACCCTGCAGCACACCAACCAGCAGCTGATCGACACCCTGGACGAGGTGCTGAACATCCAGCGGGAGGGCGCCCAGAAGCGCCAGGCCGCCGAGGTGGAGCTGGGCAAGATCGAGGGTCAGCTGAAGCAGAAGCTGCTGGAGCTGCGTAATTAAAGGGGGAGCAGGCTCCCCCGGCTCCTCTCCGGCAGAGGAGCCGGAAAAACCTCGTGGATTTGAGGAATCATGCCTATGAAATTTTTTGAAAAGCGCTCTGTGGCGGCGGCCGTCATGGTACTGGCTATCGTGGCCGGCGTGCTGCTGGGCCAGGCCCGGAAGCCGGCGGACACCAGTGCCCCCTCCACCGCTGTGGTGGGCACTTATACGTACACCTATGACCACGCCGGGGTGCTGTCGGACAAGACCATGCAGCACATCGACGCCATGAACACCTCCCTCTTTGCCCAGACCGGCGCCCAGATCATGGTGGTGACAGTGGATTCCACCGGCGGGACAGACATCGTCCAGTACGCCGCGGACCTGGGCAACCGGTACGGCGTGGGCTCCGCGGAGCGGGACAACGGCCTGGTGATCGTTCTGGCGCTGGAGGACATCGCCCAGAACGGCCTGAAGGGTGACTACGGCGTCTCCGGCGGCGACGGCCTGTACAAATACGGCCAGGAACTCACCAGCCTGCTGTACCATTACATGGAGGACGACTTTGCCGCCGGAGATTACGACGCCGGCGTGAAAAGGACCTTCGACGCCTACATCGACTGGTTCGCGGACTTCTACAACGTCACCATCAAGGAAAACTACATCCCCGCCGTCCGGGAGACCTATTCCGCCGGAGACGGCTACTACACCCAGACCACGGGCAATCTGGCCCCCACGGCGGGTGCCGTGTTCGGCCGCCTGATCCTGATCCTGCTGGTGCTGCTGGTGATTTGGGTCATCCTGGACCGGATGCGCTATAACCGCTACCGCAGGCGGTACATGATGCCCGGCATGGGCATCCCCACCCGGCGGTATTATCCCATCTTCTGGGGCCGGCCCCGGCGGAGAAAGCCGCCCAAGCCCCCCAGACCGCCAAAAGGTCCGGGCGGACCCGGTATGGGCGGCGGCCCCGCACCC